>JAEXOO010000009.1 GCA_023439305.1 Pseudomonadota bacterium | reverse complement strand
GCCGCGGGTTCTTATTTCTTTACCAGCGAGCAGGTGGATTCTTGCAGGGAGGCGTAGACCTTGTCGCCCGGCAGGGTTTCGACCAGCTTGTAGTAGTCCCACGGTTTTTTGGACTCATCGGGCTTCTTGACTTGCATCAGATACATGTCGTGCACCATGCGACCATCTTCACGCACAACGCCGTGGTCTGTGAACATGTCTTTGATAGGGTTGGATTTCATCCATTTCATGAGCGTATCGGCATCGTCCGTGCCGCTTTCCTTGACTCCTTTCAGGTAGAAGGCAGCGCTGGAGTAGTCGCCGGCCTGCAGGAAGGAGGGCATGCGGTTCTGTTCCTTGAAGAAGCGCTGAGCCCATTCGCGCGAGGCATCGCTCTGGTCCCAGTACCAGGCGGTGGTCAAGTACAGATTCTGGGTCGCCTCCAGTCCGAGGGCGTGCACATCGTTGATAAATACCAGCAGCCCGGCCAGATGCATGGTGTTCGTGATGCCGAACTCGTTGGCGGCCTTGACCGAGTTGATGAAGTCGCCGCCTGCATTGGCCAGGCCCAGGATCTTGGCGCCCGAGGATTGTGCCTGGAGCAAGAAGGATGAGAAATCCGAGGCGCCCAGAGGCACGCGTACCTGGCCCTTGACCTCGCCGCCGGCTTTTTTGACCACCTCCGCTGTGTCACGCTCCAGCGAATGGCCGAAGGCGTAGTCGGCGGTCAGGAAGTACCAGCTTTTGCCGCCATCTTTCACGACGGCGGTACCCGTGCCGCGCGCCAGGGCAATGGTGTCGTAGGCGTAGTGGACGGTGTAGGGGGTGCATTGCGAGTTGGTCAGGTTGGAGGAGCCTGCGCCGACCGCGATGAAGGGCTTTTTCTTTTCCGCTGCGACAGCGGCCATGGCCAGTGACGTGGCGGAGTTGGTGCCGCCGATCAGCACGTCCAGCTTCTGGCTGTCGAACCATTCTCGGGCCCGCGCCGAGGCGATGTCGGCCTTGTTCTGGTGGTCGGCGACCAGCAGTTCGATTTTTTTGCCGTTGATTTCGCCGCCCGCATCGGCAATCGCCATGCGGATGGCGTCGCCGCCGGCCTTGCCGTCAATATCGGAATAGACTCCCGACATGTCGGTGATGAATCCGATGCGGATGACGTCATCGGAAATGGCCGCGACTGCCGGCTGGGCCAATAGGACTCCGGCCGTCGTCAGGGCGGCGCTGATCGTTGCAAGCTTCATGGGCTGTCTCCTCGTGGTGTTGAGTGGCATAAGCGGCCTGGCGCGGGAATAGGGGTCAGACCCCGAGCAAGGTATTCAGTGTTTCGTGCTTGTGCTCCAGCTCGCTGGCGACAAAGTTCTCGACGACCTGGCCATGTTCCATGACATAGAAATGATCGGCCAGCGGAGCGGCAAAGTGAAAGTTCTGCTCCACCATGACGATGGTGTAGCCTCGGGCCTTCAGGGTGGCGATCATGCGGGCCAGGGCCTGTACGATGACAGGGGCCAGGCCTTCGGAGATCTCGTCCAGGAGCAGCAGGTTGGCGCCCGTGCGCAGAATGCGCGCGACGGCCAGCATCTGCTGCTCACCTCCTGACAGGCGCGTGCCGGGAGAATGGCGGCGCTCTTCAAGGTTGGGGAACATTTCATAGATCTCGGCCAGCGACATGCCCCCGCCGGGCGTGGTGCCGATGGCCGGCGGCAGCAGCAGGTTTTCCTCGCAGCTCAGGCCGGCGAAAATGCCGCGCTCTTCGGGGCAGTAGCCTACGCCCAGATGGGCCACCCGGTAGGTGGGCAGGTGGATGGACTCGGCTCCCTGGATGCGGATGGAGCCGCGGCGAGTGTCCGTCAGGCCCAGTATGGCGCGCAGCGTGCTGGTGCGCCCGGCTCCGTTGCGCCCGAGCAGGGTGACGACCTCGCCCTGCGCGACGCTCAGGTTGACGCCGTGCAAAATATGAGACTCTCCATACCAGGCATGCAGGTTCTCGATTTCCAGGGCGGCCTTGCTCATGGATGCACTCCTTGCAGTTCGGTTTCGGTAGTCCCCATGTAGGCCTGCATGACGGCCGGATTGTGCGATACGTCTTCGTAGGGGCCTTCGGCCAGAACGGCGCCGCGGGCGAGAACCGTGATGCGGTCGGCGATGGAGGAGACTACGTTCATATTGTGTTCAACCATCAGGATGCTGCGCCCGCTGCTGACCTTGCGGATCAGTTCCGTGATGCGCTGTACATCTTCGTGCCCCATGCCTTGCGTGGGTTCGTCCAGCAGCATCAGTTCCGGTTCCATGGCCAGCGTGGTGGCGATTTCCAGGGCGCGCTTGCGTCCGTAGGGCAGGTTGACGGTCAGGTCCTGGGCGAACTCGCTCAGATCCACCTGCCGCAGCAGGTCCATGGCGCGGTCATGGAGACTGTCCAGGCAGCGTTCGCTGCGCCAGAACTGGAAGGAGGCGCCGGTCTTGCGCTGCAGCCCGATGCGTACGTTTTCCAGCACGGTCAGCTGTGGAAAGACGGCGGAAATCTGGAAGGAACGTATGATGCCGCGCCGGGCGATCTGTGCCGGGCGCTCGCCGGTGATCTCGGTATCGTTGAAGAAGATCTTGCCAGAGGTCGGGGCGATGAATTTGGTGAGCAGATTGAAGCAGGTCGTCTTGCCGGCTCCATTCGGCCCGATGAGGGCGTGTATATCGCCTCGCCTGACCTGTAGATTGACCTTGTCGACAGCCACGAAACCCAGGAACTCTTTCACCAGGTCCTCTGTGCGCAGAATGTAATCTGTCATCGCCTGCCAGCCCTTGTGCGGATTGATCGTCGCGTTTCAGTATGGAAGCCCGCATGGCCGAAAACCATGCGGGTTTGTCATAGGATAGGGAAACTCCGGTGGGGGCGGATGGCTTTAAAAAATCTGGTGCAGCTCGTTGGCGTCGAGCATGTTCAGGCCCCATTGGAAAAGCTGCTCGCTGGAGGCATGGGCAATGCGTTGTTCCATTTGCTCGGGCAATGGGCCGAAGCGGTTTTGCAGCAAGCGTACGAGAAGCTGTTTTTCTCCTTCGGTCTTGCCTTGCTCCAGCCCCTGCTCCAGTCCTTGTTCCATTCCTTTGGCCAAGCCCTGTTTCATCCAGCGCAGTTCCCAGTTTCGTTCTTCGTAATTGATCATGGCGTCGATGTCCTCGAAAGAATGGATCAGCGGGGTATCCCCGTGGGGCAGGTGCA
>JAEXOO010000010.1 GCA_023439305.1 Pseudomonadota bacterium | reverse complement strand
GGGCGCCCTGCAAGATGTTGATGTTCTGCACCTGCGCGTTGCGGGAGATCTGGATGGCGGCTTTCTTGCCCGACAGCAGGCCCGACAGGTGGTAGTCGCTGATCAGCGCGCCTTGCAGGATCTCGGGAATGGCATGCGCAGGGGCTACTCGGTCATTCAGCACCCATAGCCAGGAACCGCGGTAGTCGCCCTCGCCCCCTCCGTTGCCCATGACGTTATTACCGAAATCGAACAGCGCACCCACGCCGTCCCCGCCCTCGGCACGCACTTCACCCTGCTGCACGAGGGTGTGGTGGCGCCCGTAGCTGAATTGCAGGCCGCGGCCATACCCGCCTTGAGCATGGATACGCGTGCCGGCCGGGATGATCAGCGTGTTTTCACTGCCGTCCACGCGCACGCCCACCCCGCCGGGGCCGGCGCTGAGCAGATCCGCCGCCTGGGTAATCGTGTTGCGCTCGCCGTAGATGTGCAGGCCCAGGCCTTGCGTGGCCTGGTTGTACTGCCCGGGCAAGTAAGCAGTGCCGTCGGCATTGCGCGCAAAAAAGCCGTTCGTATTGGTCAGGGTGACATCGTTGCCGTAGACCGAATAGCCGAAGAAATTACGTCGGTCGATCTGCAGGCCCAAATCCTGCAAGGCGGCCAGCTCGGCTTCCATAAATGTCGTGTAATTCCGATAGGTCTGGTGACTCATCAAGCTGTTGCGCAACTCGGAATGCCCCATGAAATCGCGGTCCACACCCCAGGGGTGGTTACCCTCGTAGCCCAGAATCCGCACCGGTATACCCGGCATGGCGCCGTTCAGTACTTCTTGCACGTGCTTGCCGGTAAAGTATCCCTGATCCTTGCGCAGATCAAAGATATCAGGAGCATTAGGATTGCTGCACATCGAGCACCATACCGCTTGATCAGGTCGGGCGGCCTTGCCATTGTCATCGCGCAGACCCAGCATCCACGATGTGAAAAAAGGATACATGTAAGGCGTTGCCGTGGGGAAGCTGGGGTCGCTCCTTGCAACACCGACCAGTCCTAAGGTGTGGGCAAACTCATGAAAAAAAATGGCCGTGAGATCCGCCTGCTCATTTAAGGGCAACTGACTGGGCGTTAAAGAACCTGGTTTAACATGGTCGCGACCCAGCGTTACTGCCGCCTCCCACTGCCTGCCGGGCGGGGGAGGGCTCAACCGGTTAAGCAATGCTGCCTGAGAGTAAGCCAGACCAAGCGGGTAAGGCAAACCAGCCTCAAACATTAGTGAGGCAGAGGCATTGGTATTGGCGCCATCTTCTGTTCCGATCTGCAAAACAGGCGGAATATAGCCGGGCTTCAAAATCAAGATCTCGGCCCAGCGTTCCATGGCAGCGCGGATTTGCCGACGGGCATTTTCATCCAACTCGAACGCCGATGGGTTACCACCCTTGAAAGGCCCATCCTGCGGTCCAAAAATACGCAATTCAAACGCCACCGCCCCTTGCTTGTTATGAATAAATTCCGTCTGATAGGCGTTGGCGCTGACTGACGCCAGCGCCAAGGCGCTCGCACAGAATATCGTTTTCAAGGTCATGGTCATGGGCGCGGGCTCCAGAATGAGATAAAACAGAAACCCTGACGCATGCACCTGGCAACAAGGCAGAGTAAAAAGAAAAATTAATGCAAGTAGCCTTAATGGGGCGTTTAATACGTCCAACTTTTAAATCACCGCTGCCTTTGAGGCAGGACGCACAAGCACAGCCGCCCGAGACGACAAAAAGCCCCCGTACATTGCTGTACGAGGGCTTTTGAATTCTGGCGGACAGAGGGGGATTCGAACCCCCGATACGCTATTCACGTATACACGCTTTCCAGGCGTGCGCCTTCAACCGCTCGGCCACCTGTCCTAATTAGGGCTTGGCAAGCTGCTTTTAAAGCATCCAATGCCAAGTCCATAATAATAGCAGCATCTATTCTGGCTTGGCAAGCAATGCCTGCCCTATCCGCCTATTTTGTGCGCCGACACGCTGGAACGCATCGCAGGTGTGGCGCCAGCGCATGTCGGCTGGTGGCTCATGGGCTTCGGCGCCATAGGCCTTGTCGGTAACTGGCTGGGTGGGCGCTTCGTGGATTGCAGCCCGCTAGGGGCCACGGCCGCATTCTCGTTGCTGCGGGGCATCGTCATGGCAGTAGGGATTGTACGGCTGCGCTCGCAATGAGCGGCCAGACGCACGACATCGAGCTCAGAAAGCCCGGCCGACCGGGCATAGCCCTCACGTTTTTTTTAAATTGTCGAGTTTGCAAAAAGCAGTGATCCGCCAAGCCCAAATAGCGCCGAGCCAATCACCACATCCACCGCTCTTTGCTTGGCCAACATCGCGGCGCGCAGCCGCTTCTCAGAAAACACGATGGCCACAATGCTGAACCAGACCCAGTGTGCGAACGACATGAAAAAACCGTAGGAAAAATTGAGCCAGAACGGCGCGCCAGGCTCCACCACTTGTGTGAACGTCGCCACCACAAACAGCATGGTTTTTGGGTTGAGCGCATTGGTGAAGAATCCCATGCCAAAGGCTTGCCAATTGGTGGGCATATTGCCGGGCGCTGTATCGGTTTTGATGGGTGTTCGATTGGTGAAGGATTTATAGCCCAGGTACATCAAATAGGCAGCGCCAGCTATTTTCATAGCCAGGAAGAGGCCGGGTGATTGAGCGATGAGCACCGCAATCCCCAGCACAGTGTAGAACACATGCACCTGAACCCCAGCCGCGATGCCCAGCGCAGAAATGAGGCCGATCTTGCGGCCGAAGGAGTAGCCATTTCGGGTGACCATAGCGAAGTCAGGCCCCGGGCTGATAACGGCCAAGATAGTGATGGTAGCGACAGCGATGAGTTCGTGCATTGTTTGTCCAAACAGGTAGAGATTATTTTTTGCGGAAGGTGATCACCAGCACGTCCCTGTAGCCGATCATATGTTCGTTCTCAGGCAAGATGGGCGTGACACCGTGCATCACATGGTGGTCGTTGACGATTGCCACCTCCATAGGGTGAGTGAGCGTGTATTGACCAAGTGGCTCACGCTGCAAGTCGTAGATCCGGGTGCTGCCCTCCCGCACGTTGACGCGGTTGACCAGCATCATGAACACAAAATCAACACCATCTCTGTGCACGCCTTCGGGGGTAGGCGATGCGCCTTGCGACTGCGCCAAGATCCGAAACTGATGCACCTCGATATGCCAGGCATAGAACGGCGCCAGGCTTCCAAACAGTGCGGCGCATAGACCCAGCGTGGACAGATAGGCGGGATTGGCCAACGTACGTTCTTCGACATGTGCGAAGTGGCGAGCAATACCGCCATTCAAAGGGTTGTAATCCAGAGTCTGATAATGGGGTTGTGCCGGCTGCAGCTTAGGGACGTCATAGGGATCGAGGCTATAGGTGGCATGTCGGCGGTAGCGATAGGTGCCGCCATCTTTCATGTACAGATCCTGCTCCAACATGTCCCAACTTTCTTGAAACGCTTTCCAGTCGGAACTTGGAAAGCTCAAAAGTGATTGAGTGGCGGGTTGAGTCAAAAAAGCGAAATTCTTTTTTGCGATACTCTCGCACACATTGCGCAGAAAATTTGATGATTTTATATTCGTCAGCTTGGTGACATCCTTTACCTCTGCCGCCACATAGCTATTCATGAATACCCCAGAATAAATAGGTTTTTCACCTGCACGCCAATTCGCGCTTGTTTATTATTGATGTTGTCGTAGCATTTTAAAAACGATGATTGCTATCGCTTTTCTGTGAGAATTCATCAATGATGCAGATCTCCAATTTAATGGCATTCCGCTATTTCGACGCTGCAGCTCAAACGGGCAGCTTCGTGCGAGCAGCCGAGGCACTGCATGTGACGCATGGTGCGGTCAGTCGCCAAGTGCGGGCTTTGGAAGAGTCGTTGGGAGTGGAGCTGTTTGAGCGGCGTAATCGGGCAATTTTTTTGACGCCTGCGGGCCATCAACTGAAACTTGTCACAACACCGATGTTTGAACGGCTGGAGGATGTGATCTATCAACTAAAGCAGACGCAACGTGGACATGCCTTGGTTGTGTCTTGCGAGCCCACGATCGCAATGAAATGGTTGATCCCTCGGATGGGGCAGTTCCATACCCAGCACCCCACCGTGATGGTGCATCTAATGACTGCCGGCGGGCCGGTGAACTTCCCCAAGACGGGGATAGACCTGGCAATACGACGAGACGATTTTCACTGGGCCGATTCTGTGTGTGGACTCAAACTATGCGATGAACTCATCGGCCCGGTATGCCATCCCAGCTATCCACATGAGAACAAGCAACGAGATCAGGTCTTTATCCATACAAGCACACGGCCACAAGCGTGGGCCACCTGGGCCAGAGTAAGCCGTCAGTCCATTCGACACGCCCACAAACTGCAACTGGACCACTTCTATCTATGTATTCAGGCAGCACTTACTGGCCAAGGCATAGCTTGCGTCTCGCAATTAATGGTGCAAGACGAGATCCGCAGCGGCCAGCTGATTGCACCACATGGATTCAAAGCCGATGGATCAGCGTATTACCTGCTCTCGCCTCAAGCTCTCAATGAAGATCCCCGAGCACAGGTTTTTGCCGACTGGCTTTGTGAACAGTTGCAGTCACCTTGATACGACGCAACCCCTGCCATAACAAAAAATTGAATGATGCCGTTTCAATACCTTTTTACGAATAAATCAATATAACAATGCCTTATATAAAAAGCCCCCGTACATTACAGTACGGGGGCTTTTGAATTCTGGGCAGACGGGGGATTCGAACCCCCGATACGCTATTCACGGATACACGCTTGGCAAGCAAGGCCTACCCTGTCTGCCTATTTTGTGCGCCGACACGCTCGATCCGACAGCCGGCAACCTTGAGCAGGTACCGGGCTGCGGACATTATGTTCGCTGCTGCAGGCTGAACATGCGCTCGACGTAGCGGGCGATGGTGTCCACTTCCAGGTTGACAGCGCTGCCTGCGCGCAGGCTCTTGAGGGTAGTGACCTGCACGGTATGCGGGATCAGGTTGATACGGATTTCGCAGCCCTGGACGTTATCATCCACCTGGTTCACGGTCAGGCTGACGCCATTGACGGTCACCGATCCTTTGTAGGCGAAGTACCGCGCCATGTCGGCAGGCACCTGGATACGAAGATCCCACGATTCACCGACCGGCTCGAAATGGCTGACCGTACCTACGCCGTCGACGTGGCCGGAGACAATGTGGCCGTCCAGCGAATCGCCCAGCCGCAAGGCATGTTCCAGGTTGACCTCGCCAGGCTGATCCAATCCCACTGTGCGATTCAGGCTTTCACGGGACACGTCCACCACGAAGGCGTCATCAAGGAGTTCGACCGCCGTCATGCAGGCCCCCTGAATGGCGATGGAATCGCCCAGACGAGCCTCATGCAGGGGCAGGCCGCCGGCATGGATATGCAGGCGCACGCCAGCATCGTCCTGGCCTTGCAACAGGGGGGTAACTTGAGTAATTCGGCCTACGGCGGCCACGATACCTGTAAACACAATAAGCCTCTTACATAAAAATGGGCGTCGTCGTCCTGCGACTGAGAACGTACGGGCGCCATCTACAAAAAATCAAGGGACAATCGGGCTGTCCTGGCCGCCCACAGCCTGCAGCAGCGCCGACCAATGATCGCGCTGACGCGCGAGCAGCCGTGCATCCTGGCCGAACAGCCGCAGATCGGTGAACTCAAAGGGCTGGACGGCATCCAAGCCGGACAACGCAGCGATATCGGCAACGCCCCTGCCTTGCCCCAGGATCTTGGGCGCCAGATACATCAGCAACTGGTCAACCACGCCAGCGTCCAGCAAGGCTCCCGACAAGCGCGCGCCGGCTTCGGCATGCACCTCGTTGACCTGTTGTCCCGCCATCCAGTCCAGTACCGCGCGCACATCCACATGGCCGTCATGCAAGGGCATGGGAATGACCTGCGCATTGCGGTCCGCCAGTTGCGCTTCGCGCCCGGCGTCGCGTCTGTGGCTGAACACCCAGCACGGCGTGCCGTCCAGCAGCGCCGCAGCCGGATCCAGCTTCAATTGCGTGTCCAGCACAGCCTTGATGGGCGGACGAGGGGTTTCGACGGCACGCACATTCAAACGCGGATTGTCGGCCTGCACGGTGCCGATGCCCGTGAGCACCACACAACTGCGGGCACGCCAATGATGACCGTCATCCCGGGCCTGCGGGCCGGTGATCCATTGCGAGCGACCATCCGGCAAGGCGCTGCGGCCATCCAGCGAAGCGGCCATCTTCATCCACAACCAAGGCCGTCCACGTGTCATGCGCGCAAAAAAGCCGGCATTCACCTGCAAGGCGTCTTCCACACACAAGGGGCCGTCTACCTGAATGCCGGCCTGGCGTAACAAGGTCAGACCGCGCCCGGCCACCAGCGGATTGGGATCATGCATGGCCACCACCACGCGCGCCGGCGCAGCCTGCACCAAGGCTTGCGCGCACGGCGGCGTGCGGCCATAGTGGCTGCACGGCTCCAGCGTGACATAGAACGTGGCGCCTGCCACGTCCACGCCGCGTTCGCGCGCCTGGCGCAAGGCCATGACTTCGGCATGCGGCCCGCCTGCTTCCTGGGTGGCGCCGCTGGCCAGCAATTGGCCGTCGCGCACGATCAGGCATGCGATGCGCGGATTGGGAGACGTAATGTAAAGCGACTGCTCGGCCAGCGCCAGAGCCTGCCGCATCCAATCGTAATCGTGTTGGTCCAGCATGGCGGCGGTCGTCCTTTTCAGGTCCGGCTGGGCTCGTTCATTTCGTCGATGGCCTGAACGAACTCGCGGATATCCTTGAAGCTTTTGTAGACCGAGGCAAAACGCACGTAAGCGACCTGGTCAAGCTGTTTGAGTTCGGCCATGACCAGTTCACCTATGGTTTCCGAGGAGACTTCTCGCTCACCGGTCAACTGGAGTTTTTCTTCGATACGCAGGACAGCGGCATCGACCTGCTGCATGGGCACAGGGCGCTTGCGCAAGGCAACGCCCATGCTGGCGCGCAGGCGCGCAGGATCAAAATCCATGCGCGTACCATTGCGCTTGGCCACTACGGGCAAGCTCAGCTCGGAGCGCTCGTAAGTGGTGAAACGCCGTTCACAGGCCGAGCACTTGCGCCGCCGCCGGATGGCGTCGCCCTCTTCGGTGATGCGGGAATCGATCACCTGGGTATCGGCATGATGACAGAACGGACACTTCATTCAGAATCGCGGGCCTTGCGGCCCGCTCCGGGCAGATTACTTGGAGTACACGGGCAGCTTCGAGGTCAGCTCGTGCACACGGCGGCGAACATCGGCCAGCACGGCTTCGTCCTGCGGGTTGTCCAGCACGTCGGCGATCAGGTGAGCCGTCAGCTCAGCGTCCGCTTCCGTGAAACCACGGGTGGTCATGGCTGGCGTGCCCAGACGAATGCCGCTGGTGACAAACGGCTTTTCGGGATCGTTCGGGATGGCGTTCTTGTTGACCGTGATGTGGGCCTTGCCCAGCGCCTCTTCGGCCACCTTGCCGGTAATGCCCTTGGCCCGCAGGTCCACCAGCATGACGTGGCTTTCGGTGCGGCCGGACACGATGCGCAGGCCGCGTTCCACCAGTGTGCGGGCCAGCACATCGGCGTTCTTGACCACTTGAGCGGCGTATGTCTTGAATTCAGGCTCCAGCGCTTCCTTGAAAGCCACGGCCTTGCCGGCGATGACGTGCATCAGCGGGCCGCCCTGGATACCGGGGAAAATAGCCGAGTTGATGGCTTTTTCGTGCTCGGCTTTCATCATGATGACGCCGCCGCGAGGGCCGCGCAGCGATTTGTGCGTAGTCGAGGTGACGAAGTCGGCATGAGGCACCGGATTGGGGTAGGCGCCGCCGGCAACCAGGCCGGCATAGTGAGCGATGTCGACCATGAACAGCGCGCCATTTTCGTGGGCGATGCGGGCCATGCGCTCGAAGTCGATGCGCAGCGCGTAGGCGGATGCGCCGCCCACGATCAGTTTGGGCTTGTGCTCTTTGGCCAACTGTTCCAGGCGGTCGTAGTCGATTTCTTCATCGGCGTTCAAACCATAGGACACGAAGTTGTACAGCTTGCCCGATGCGTTCACGGGCGATCCGTGCGTCAGGTGGCCGCCTTCGGCCAGGCTCATGCCCAGCACGGTGTCGCCGGGCTTGAGCACGGCCATGTACACGCCCTGGTTGGCTTGAGAACCGGAGTTGGGCTGCACGTTGGCGGCTTCGGCGCCAAACAGCTCTTTAAGGCGGTCGATGGCCAACTGCTCCACCACGTCCACGTATTCGCAGCCGCCGTAGTAGCGCTTGCCGGGGTAGCCCTCTGCGTACTTGTTCGTCAGCTGCGTACCCTGAGCTTGCATCACAGCGGGGCTGGTGTAGTTTTCAGAGGCGATCAGCTCGATGTGCTGCTCCTGGCGCACGTCTTCTTTCTGAATGGCGGCCCAGAGCTCGGGATCGACTTTGGCTAGAGTGGCAGAACGGTCAAACATGAGGGTTCCTAACGTTTAAGTGGAAGCAAACAAGAAAACGGCATTTTAGCGCGGATGCGGGGCAATCCGCCGCACCCGGCGGCTTTAACGCCGGAATCCACGGAAAACGTGGAAAAAAACGAAATGCCGGCAGGCGGGCTCATGGAAACATGAGGAAATCTCAACAAACCCGCTGCTGGGATCAGGGCTGCTGGATCAGGCGCGGATTCAGGGTGTACGTTCCGGTGACGGAGGCCTTGGCCAGTATATGGCCTTCCATGACGCGCAGCACGTCATGGCCAGTGAAGCGCCCTTCCAGCGGCAGCTCCGCGATATCCAGCGCGTAAACCGTGAACACGTAGCGATGGAGCAGCGCGTCGTTCCAGGGCGGACATGGACCGTCGTAACCAAAGTAATCGCCGTTCATGTCGCGGTCACTGGCGAACCAGGCCGTGTAATCGTTGACACCCTGACGCGTGCCGTCCAACGCCAACGGACCGGCCTTGCCGCGCGGGGTGATGCCCTTGGAATACGAACCTTCGGCCAAGGTGGTGACACTGGCGGCAACGTTGATCAGCACCCAGTGAAAGAAGTCCACGCGGGGCAGGTCGGCCGCCACTTCGCGCCCTTCCTGGTTGACATCGTCGGGGCGGCTTGGGACGTCGGGGTCGTGGCAGATCACCACATAGGATTGGGTCTGCTCAGGTGCGTCCGACCATTCCAGGTGCGGATTGGCATTGCCCGCCAGGGCGACATGGGACTGGGCGTCGTATCGGCAAAACGCCAGGCGCTCGGGAATGACGCCCTGGTCCTGGAAAGAATCACTACGCAGTTTCATTGCAGACCTCCACAATCAATCAGCCGGTCAGGGTGACGCGGGCAAACTTGCGCTTGCCCACTTGCAGCACATAGCTGCCCGGCTCCAGTTGCAAACCTTTATCGTCCACGCGTTCGCCGTCGATGCGCACGCCGCCCTGCTCGACATTGCGCTGGGCTTCACTGCCCGAGGCCACCAGGCCCGCTTCACGCAATACCTTCAGCAGATTGAGCTGGCCGGAGACGGTGACTTCGGGCATGTCCTCGGGCATTTCGCCGCGGCGAAAGCGCGCCTCGAAGTTCTCCAACGCCTGCTCGGCGTCCTTGGCGCTATGAAAGCGCGTGACGATTTCCTGGGCCAGCTCCACTTTGACGTCGCGTGGATTGCGGCCCTGTTCGATCTGGTGCTGCAAGCCGGCGATGTCTTCCAGCGAACGGAAGGACAGCAGCTCGAAATAGCGCCACATCAGGGTGTCCGAAATGGACATGAGCTTGCCGAACATAGAGTCCGGCGTTTCGCTGATACCGATGTAATTGCCCTTGGACTTGGACATTTTCTCGACGCCGTCCAGGCCAACCAGCAGCGGCATGGTCAGGATGCATTGCTGCTCCTGGCCGTATTCTTTTTGCAGTTCGCGCCCCACCAGCAGATTGAACTTCTGGTCCGTGCCGCCCAGTTCAAGGTCGGCTTTGAGCTGAACCGAATCGTAGCCCTGCAACAGGGGGTACAGAAATTCGTGCACCGAGATGGGCTGATTGGACTTGAAACGCTTGGTGAAGTCGTCGCGTTCCATCATGCGGGCCACGGTATAGCGCGACGCCAGCTGGATCATGCCGCGCGAACCGAGCTTGTCGCACCATTCGGAGTTGTAACGCACTTCGGTGCGTTCTGGATCCAGCACCAGCGCCGCCTGATCGTAGTAGGTCTTGGCATTGGCCACGACCTGCTCGGGGGTGAGCGGCGGGCGCGTGCTATTGCGGCCGCTGGGATCGCCGATGGTCGAGGTGAAGTCACCGATCAGGAAAATAACCGTATGCCCCAGGTCCTGGAGCTGGCGCATCTTGTTCAGCACCACGGTATGCCCAAGGTGGATGTCCGGCGCGGTGGGGTCTAGCCCCAGCTTGATCCGCAGCGGCTGACCGGTCGAGCGGCTACGCGCGAGCTTGCGCGCAAATTCGGATTCGACCAGCAATTCGTCGCAACCGCGCTTGACAATGGCGAGGTCGGCCAGGACGTCCGGGGAAAGGGCTTCTGATGGGGATGACATAACAATCTGGTGACAAACTAATAAGTAAAAATGCTCGAAAAATAAAGCCTAATGCGCTAGGATAGCCTGCTATTGCGAGCCGCGCTTGAAATTCGGCAAGGATTCGTATCCCGACTTATCTTATCATTCCCGCGCAGGTCAGTTCGCCCGGGCAGGAATGCTTTTTGTCCGCCCAGTACACACTGACCGCCGCCCAGCAGGCAGTGACGCGTACGTCCATCAAGGTTCTGGTTTTATGTTCAGCAAAGGGAAACGCTCCTCCCCCCCCCTTGACATCCACCAGCCTCGACCTCGTCGAGCACCCTTCGTCCGCATCGGACTGGCCGTCCTGGCCCTGGGATCCTTTGCGGCAGCCGGCGCCCTGGCCGTGGTCATGCCCGGCAGCCCCGAGCCCCTGATCTACCAGGCCCGCACCGCCTTGACCCTGCCTGCTGAAATGACAGTACTGCAGACCCAGGACAGCCAGGCATACGTCACCGAAACTCGCATCCGCCGAGGCGATACCCTGGCCGCGCTGCTGCAGCGCATGAATATCAGCGAAGACGGCTTGCTCCAATTCCTCACGCACGACAAGCAGGCCCGCTCTATTTACAAACTGTATCCGGGCCGCACGCTGCAAGCCGCCCTGGACGCCAACAACAATCTGCTCTGGCTGCGCTACAAGCACACCCCTTATTCCGAAGAGTCGGGCGGCGGCGTGGCGCGTTGGCTGGAAGTGCGCCCGAACGGCGACGACGGCTTCACCGCCCACGAGCAGAGCGATCAAGCCCACACCCAGGTCCGGGTGGCGCAGGCGGAAATCAACAGTTCTCTGTTCGGCGCCAGCGACCAGGCCGGCATCCCCGACGGCATCACCCTGCAGATGGCAGATATTCTGGGCAGCAAGATCGACTTCCTGAAAGACCTGCGCAAAGGCGACAGCTTCCGCGTAGTCTATGAATCCTATGACCACGAAGGCCAGGAAGTGGGCGCCGGACGCCTGCTGGCCGTGGAGTTCATCAACCAGGGCAAAGCGCACGAAGCCGCCTGGTTCCAGCCGGACAACGGCAGCGGCGGCTACTACGATTTCGACGGCAAGAGCCTGAAGGGCGCATTCCTGCGCACCGCCCTGAAGTTCACCCGCATCAGCTCCACCTTCGGCGGTCGCCGCCATCCCGTGCACGGCGGCTGGCGCAACCACAAAGGCGTGGACTACGCTGCGCCCAGCGGCACGCCCATCCATGCCACCGCCGACGGCGTGGTCGAGTTCATCGGCCGCCAGAACGGCTACGGCAACACCATCATCCTCAAGCACCACGGCGAACTCACCACCCTGTATGCCCACCAAAGCCGCTTTGCAGCCGGCCTGCGCAAAGGCGACCGGATCGAACAAGGGCAATTGATCGGCTACGTGGGCTCGACCGGCTGGGCTACCGGCCCGCACCTGCACTACGAATTCCGCATCGCCCAGAAAGCCATCGATCCGTTGTCCGTAGATCTGCCCGTGGCGCGCGTGCTGGATGCACCGCAACTCAAGCAATTCAGCACGGTGCTGGCCTCCTACCAGAACAGCTTCGCGCTGCTGCAGCCGGCCGACGGCGGCATGCAACTGGCCAGCCGCTGATCGCCTCATGCAAGGGCCCCTGTATATTGGCCTGATGTCCGGCACCAGCATGGATGGCATTGATGCCGTGCTGGCCGAATTCAGTTCCCAGGGCGCCCGCATCCTGCAGGCCAACAGCCTGCCCTTGCCCCCTGCCCTGCGCGACGAGCTGCTGGCCTTGCAGCATCCCGGCCATGATGAACTCGCGCGCGCCAGCGGCGCCGCACTGCAACTGGCCAGGCTGTACGTGCAGGCCTGCCGCCCGTGGACCCAGGGGCCTGAAAAAGCGGCGATACGCGCCATCGGCGTGCATGGCCAGACCATACGCCACGCGCCCGAACTCGGCTATACCCTGCAGTTGAATGCGCCCGCTTATATTGCCGAACACTGCGGCGTGGACGTGATTGCGGATTTCCGCAGCCGCGACATCGCCGCTGGCGGCCAGGGCGCACCGCTGGTGCCCATCGTGCACGAGGCCCTGTTCCGTAGCGAGCATGGCCGCGTCATTCTGAATCTGGGCGGTATTGCCAATATTTCCCTGCTGCTGCCTGGACAGCCTGTTTCAGGCTTTGACACCGGCCCGGCCAATATGCTGCTGGACGCCTGGATACAGCGGCACCATAGCCTGCCTTACGACCAGGACGGGCAATGGGCGGCCAGCGCCGCTCCGGATGCACGCTTGCTGGCTGTCTTGATGGCGGAGCCTTGGCTGCAGTTGCCCCCCCCTAAATCCACCGGACGCGATCTGTTCAACCTGCCGTGGCTGGACCAGCGCCTGGCCCAGGTCTACGGCGCCGCAGGCGTGGACGCCGCTGTCGTGCAGGCGACCTTGCTGGAATTGACCGTGCTCAGCGTGACCGATGCCATCCGTCGCCACGCCCCGCAAGCACAGGAAGTGCTGGTCTGCGGCGGCGGAGCGGCCAATCTCCGCCTGCTGGCCCGCCTGTCATCCGAACTGAACCTGCCTGTACGCCCCACCAGCGCCCTGGGCATGGATCCCCAACAGATTGAAGCCCTGGCCTTTGCCTGGCTGGCACACGCCCACGTGGAGCGCATTCCCGCCGGCCTGCCCGCCGTGACCGGCGCCCGCCACCCTACCGTGCTGGGCGCCTGCTACCCGGCCTAGGGCGACAATCCCTGCAAGCCCATCAGAAAATGACAAAAAAAGCCCTGCTTGCATCAAGCAGGGCTTTTTCCAGGCCGCCTGAAGTCAGGCTCGCCGACGAACTTACACCGTGAACGACGAACCGCAGCCACAGGTGGTCGTGGCGTTGGGATTGCGGATGACGAACTGCGCGCCATCCAGGTCGTCCTTGTAGTCGATCTCGGCGCCGACCAGATACTGGAAGCTCATGGCGTCCACCAGCAATTGCACGCCGTCCTTGTCGATGATGGTGTCGTCGTCGTTGACGATTTCATCGAAGGTGAAGCCGTACTGAAAGCCCGAACAGCCGCCGCCTTGCACGAATACGCGCAATTTGAGTTCGGGACTGCCTTCTTCGATCAGGAGCTCACGCACCTTTTCCACGGCAGAGTCGGAAAAGATAAGAGGAGACGGTGGGGCTTGCAGATCAACGGATTCGGTAAGGGTGCTCATGTGGTTCTCCTGCCGGCCCCCGCCGGCATGCGTAATGATCGTGTGGATCGCACTGCGCTGATACAGCCCGGGGTTCAGGCTGTCAGTTGGGCTGGGCGATGTCCGCCTGGCGGGACACTCGGATGGTGTTTCCTTCCAGGATATTCAGTGTCAGGGAGGTGGGCTGGAATCCTTCCGGAAGCGCCAGCCAACCCATGGCGCGCTGAAACTGGTTGAAATTCAAAGCCAAGGGATCCGGCTGTTCGCCGGAGGCGTCTGCGGCCGCAGGATCCGGTCCCACGGTCGGCGATAAGTCGATTTTAACGTTTTTTCCGTCCTGGCGGCCAGTGGCCTGAAATTGCAGGCGGCCGGAAAAAGCCTTCCCTTCCGTGGCGTTACGTTGCAGCAACACCTTGTAGCCCAACAAATCGCCCCGTTGGCTGATGTCCAGCGCACGTATGCTGATCGAGCCGCTGGGCCCCGGCGGCAGCAATTGCTCGTAGAAAGCCAGTTGCTCCCGAGTGTGGGCCAGGTCCGCCTGCGTCGTCTGCAAGGACTTTTCCAAGCCCTTGCGCGTACTTTCTTCCAGTACCAGTTGCCCACGCAGAATCTCGAATTCGGACTGCATCTGGCGCAAGGACTCCTGGCTGCGACCCAACTCCTGCAAGGCGAGCTCGATGCGATCCGCCCGATTGTCCTTTTGGATGATGCCTTGATAGGCCCACCACCCGCCTGCACCGAGCAACAATCCGGCCAGCAGCGCCAATATAATGGCACCGCCCGCACCCGAAAAACGGGAGCGGGCGCTTAAATTGTGCAGCGATTCGGGTGATTCAGTCATGGATGTTTGACACCTTCACCACAGGCAAGTTCCCATCAGGGCAGAATGGCGACGTGGCGCAGGCCGGTCTGCTCGGGCAAACCGAACAAGATGTTCATGTTCTGCACCGCCTGACCGGACGCGCCCTTGACCAGGTTGTCCTGCACGACCAGGATGATGAGCTGATCGCCATTGCCGGGACGTTGCACCGAAATGCGCAACTGATTGGACGCGCGCACCGAACGGGTTTCCGGCAAGGCGCCCGCAGGCAGGACGTCCACAAACTGTTCCTGGGCATAGCGCTGCTCGAACAAGGCCTGGAAGTCGGTGTCCAGCGCTTCAGGCAGAATACGGGCGTAGATAGTGGAGAACATGCCGCGGATCATGGGCACCAGATGCGGCACGAAGGTCAGCCCCACCGGGCCGCCCGCCAAGCGCTGCAACTGCTCCACGATTTCAGGATGATGGCGGTGACCCGACACCCCGTAAGCCTTGAAGTTGTCGCTGGCCTCGGCAAACAGATTGGGCACGGAAGCCCCCTTGCCCGCACCCGACACGCCCGACTTGCAGTCGGCGATCAAGTGACTGGTGTCGACCAGCTTGCGACCGCCTTCGATCAGGGGGGCCAGGCCCAGCAGCACCGTGGTGGGGTAGCAGCCAGGATTGCCAATGACTTTGGACTGGGCGATCTTGTCGCGCAACAGCTCGGGCAGGCCGTACGCGGATGCGCTCAGCACGTCCGGGCAGCTATGCTCCATTTTGTACCACTTCTGGAATACATCGGTATCTTGCAGGCGGAAGTCCGCCGCCAGGTCGATGACACGCACGCCGGCAGCCAGAAGGCGCTCCACCTGGCTCATGGCCACTCCATGAGGCGTGGCGAAGAAAACGACGTCGCATTGTTCCAGCCCGGCTTGTTCAGGTGTGGAGAATTTCAGATCCACATGGCCGCGCAGATTCGGATACATGTCCGAAACTGGCACGCCGTCCTCTTTGCGGGAGGTGATGGCGACCAGTTCGACGTTAGGGTGCTGAGACAGCAGTCGCAGCAGCTCGACGCCCGTATAACCGGTGCCGCCGACAATCCCTACCTTGATCCGGGTATCGCTGTGTGAAGCCATGAACGTTCCTGATGATGAAATAAGAGCCAAAATTCTATGTTAGCGCAGATGTCGCCCAGGTCGGCAGAAAGCGCGTGACTTGCATGGGCAAATGTAGCCGGCAAACAAAAACCCCGGCCGAAGCCGGGGTTTTCTGCGCCAAACAAGGCAGCGAAACGAATTAACGCTTGCTGAACTGTTTGCGACGACGTGCTTTGTGGAAACCGACTTTCTTGCGCTCGACTTCGCGAGCGTCGCGGGTCACCAGGCCAGCCTGTTTCAGGGCCGACTTCAGGGACTCGTCGTAGTCGATCAGAGCGCGGGTGATGCCGTGACGGGCAGCACCGGCCTGGCCGCTTTCGCCGCCGCCGTGCACGTTGATCTTGATGTCGAACGATTCGACATGATTGGTCAGCACCAGAGGCTGACGCACGATCATGCGACCCGTTTCGCGAGCGAAGTACTCGTCAACAGGCTTGCCGTTGACGACGATTTGGCCCGAACCCTTCTTGATGAAGACACGAGCGACGGAAGTCTTGCGACGGCCCGTACCGTAATTCCAGTTACCGATCATGACCTGTCCTTAGATATCCAGAGTTTTAGGCTGTTGAGCAGTGTGAGGATGCTCGGCACCAGCGTAAACCTTCAGTTTCTTGGCCATGGCGTAGCCCAGAGGGCCTTTTGGCAGCATACCCTTGACGGCCTTTTCGATGGCACGGCCGGGGAAGCGCTCTTGCATGGTTTGGAAATTGGTTTCGTAAATACCGCCTGGGTAGTTCGAGTGGCGATAGTACTTCTTATCTTGCGCTTTGTTGCCGGTCACGGCAATGTCTGCTGCATTGATAATGATGATGTAATCGCCCGTATCAACGTGAGGGGTGTATTCGGGTTTGTGCTTGCCACGCAGACGGCGTGCGACTTCGCTGGCCACACGACCAAGGACTTTGCCTTTAGCGTCGATCACAAACCAGTCACGTTTGACTTCATGCGGCTTGGCAACGAAGGTCTTCATGATGGTTCCTAAATATAAAAAATACATAGGGCAAAGCAACATGCCGCCCCATTCTGCCGCCTGTCCGAAAAAAGCCCATAAAGGCTTGTCCCAGTACCGGCGACCCTACCCGGCCCTGCCAAGACGTTATGTTCCGCCCGTGCATTTTGCGCCAAATAGCTCGCCATAATAGCATAAATATCGGATAACACACGAGCTTTCTGGAAAACCTGGCGGTTTGAATCACGCAGACAACAAAAAACCCCCGCTCCCGCAGGGGGCGAGGGTTTCGAGCAGAAAGGCCGCGCCGCTGTCGCGGCGCGCGGGAATCAACCCTTTTTCTGGTTCGCCAGGGCGATGCCCAGGTAGTTGTCGTAGGAGCCTTCGGCGACACGGAACCACGGCACGATGGCGTCACGGAAACCCATGTAGTCGTCGTGGATCTTCTTGAACATGGGGTCCTTGTCGCAGAACTCCTTGTACAAGATATTGGAAGTCTTGAAGGACTCGTCCATGACGTCGCGCGGGAAGGCCTTGAGCACGGCGCCGCTGGCGATCAGGCGACGCAGCGCCGCCGGGCTCTGGGCGTCGTACTGAGCGATCATGCGCTCGCCGGCGGCGCGCGAGGCGGTTTCGATCAGGGACTGATACTGCTTGGGCAGCGCCTTGAAGGCTGCATCGTTCACGTACAGCGAGACCTGGGCCGAACCTTCCCACCAACCGGGATAATAGTAGTACTTGGCCACTTTCTGGAAACCCAGCTTTTCGTCATCCACGGGACCGACGAATTCAACGGCGTCCAGCGTGCCCTTTTCGAGCGAGGGGTAGATATCGCCGGGCGGCACTTGCTGAGGCACCACACCCATGCGGGCCAGCACTTCGCCAGCAAAACCGGCGGTGCGCATCTTCAGACCCTTGAGGTCTTCCAGGGAATTGATTTCCTTACGGTACCAGCCGCCCATCTGGGTGCCGGTGTTGCCGAAAGCAAAGTTGATGATATTGCGGGTGGCGAACAGCTCACGCAGCAGCTTGGTGCCGTTGCCTTCCTGCATCCAGGCGTTCATCTGGCGGGCGTTCAGGCCAAAAGGCACGGCGGTGTCGAAGCTGAAAGAAGGATCTTTGCCGTAGTAGTAGTAAGAAGCGGTCTGGCCGCACTCCACCGTACCGTTGCTCACGGCGTCCATTACGCCAAAGCCTGGAACGATCTCGCCGGCAGGGTACAGGCGGATGCTGAAGTTGCCGTCCGTCGCCTCTTCAATCATCTTGCAGAATGACTGGGCGGTGGAGAACAGGGCCGGCGTGGCCGGACCGTACGTGGACGTCAGTTTCCAATTGACTTTGGGATTGCTCTGAGCAATGGCAGGAGCGGCGATGGCGGCACTGCCGGCCACGGCGCCAAGGCCTGCCTTCTTCAGGAACGAGCGACGCTGCATGAGAAACCTCCTTGTGGGCGTTCGACGATCATTGGGAAATATTTTTTTGTGCTAAGGATATTACACTGGCGCACAAGCCAGCGGGGGCCTGACGGACAGGGATTATCCCGCAGCCCGTCATAACGACGCCCCGCCTGTGAAATTAAGCCCCGATCAAGATCCGGCCACCGACATCTGTTCGATCAGAATGGATCCGGTGCTCTTGGAGCCACGCCCGAAGGTGTCGGACCCCACTGCCACGATCTGCGTGAACATGTCGGCCAGATTGCCTGCGATGGTGATTTCTTCCACAGCGTGCTGGATCTGGCCGTTTTCCACCCAGTAGCCGAAGGCTCCGCGCGAATAATCGCCGGTCAGGTAATTGATGCCTTGCCCGATCAGCTCGGTGACCAGCAGACCTCGGCCCATCTTGCGCAACATGGCATCCAGATCGTCTTCGGGACGGGTCTGACGGGAAGTCAGCAGCAGATTATGTGAACCGCCGGCATTGCCTGTAGACGGCATGCCCAGCTTGCGGCCGGCATAGGACGACAGGAAATAGCCTTTCAGCACGCCCCCGCGCACCACGTCGCGATCCTGCGTGCGCACGCCTTCGCCGTCAAAGGGGGCGCTGCCCATGGCCCCGGCAAGATGCGGGCGCTCAACCACATCGATATGCTTGGCCAACACGGACTTGCCCAGGGAGTCCAGCAGGAAAGTGCTCTTGCGATACAGGGCCGAGCCGCTGGTCGCCTGGACCAAAGAGCCCAGCAGCCCCACGGCCAGCGGCGCTTCGAACAGCACCGGATAACGGCCCGTAGGAATGCGGCGCGCCGACAGACGCGACAGCGTGCGCTCGGCCGCATAGCGGCCCACCGCCTCGGGGCTGGAGAGCCGGTTGGGATCGCGCGACGTGCTGTACCAGTAGTCGCGGTGCATGCTCTCGCTCTTGCCCACGATGGGGCTGACGCTGATCGAATGCCGGCTGTACGGATAGCCGCCCAGGAAACCACGGCTGTTACCCATGACAAAGTGACCTTCCACCGTGTCCACCGAAGCGCCTTCCGAATTGCTGACCAGCGGACTCAGATCCAGAGCAGCCTGTTCGGCGCGAATGGCCAGGCGGGCGGCCTGGTCCGCATCCAGCAGCCAGGGGTGATGCAGTTGCAGATCGGGGTACTGCAGGGCCAGCATGTCTTTTTCCGGCAGGCCCGCAAAAGGATCCTCGGCGGTATAGCGGGCGATATGCCAGGCCGCTTCCACCGTTTCCCGCAGCGCCTTGAGCGAAAAATCCGATGTCGAAGCCGAGCCGCTGCGCTGTCCGGCGAACACCGTCACGCCCAGAGAGCGATCCTGGGTTTGCTCAACGGTCTCCAGTTCAAGCTGGCGCACGGACACAGCCAGCCCCTTGTTCTCGGAAATGTCCACCGCTGCATCGCTGGCGCCCAGTTTTTTGGCGTGACGCAGCGCTTCGTCCACCAGTTCGCAGAACTGGAACTGGTTGGCGCTGATAGCCAATTGAGAAATAGTTCGTTGACTCATTGCTACTCTTTCAGGGTTAGGCGGTTATCATAGCCAATTGGCGACAATCTTATTCACTCTTTATGTCCCGCCCACGCACTGAAATCGACGAAAACGGATACGACCGGCCCAGCAAATCGCAGGTCAAACGTGAAATGCACGCCCTGCTGGACCTGGGCAAGCGCTTGATCGAGCTGTCCGACGACAGGCTCAAGCAGCTCCAGCTGGACGAGCGCCTGCTGGCTGCCATCAAGGATGCCAAGCGCATTACAGCCCGAGAAGGCCGTCGCCGGCAAATTCACTTTGTCGGCAAGCTTATGCGCATGGTGGATCCCGAACCCATCCTGCAGCAGCTGGATATCTGGGAAAACGGCTCGCGCGAACAAACCCAGGCCATGCACCGCCTGGAGGCCTTGCGCGACCTGTTGTTGCGCGACGACGACGCGCTGACCGAATTCATGAACGAATTTTCCGGCGCCGATATCCAGCAATTGCGCACCTTGATACGCGCCGCCCGCAAAGAGTCACAAAAAAATGAGACACTGATGCCCGGCCAGGATCCGCAACGCAAACACTACCGCGCCCTGTACCAGTACATCAAGACCCTGGTTGACCTTTCGGAGTCCTCATGAACCCCCTGCTTGATTCCATCGAAATCGAGACTGGTCTCGACCCGCAGCATGCTGTCATCTGGCTGCACGGCCTGGGAGCCGACGGACACGATTTCGCGCCCATCGTGCCGGAACTGGGCTTGGAGTCCGCTCCGCCGATCCGCTTCATTTTCCCCCATGCGCCAGTGCAGCCGGTCACCATCAATGGCGGCATGGCCATGCGCTCCTGGTACGACATTTACGTGGCCGATCTGGTGCGCCGCGAAGACGAAAGCGGCCTGCGCCATTCACAGACCGAGATCCAGAACCTGATCGCCCGTGAGAACGCGCGCGGCATTCCCACCGAACGCATCGTGCTGGCCGGCTTCTCGCAAGGCTGCGCCATGACGCTGCAGACCGGCTTGCGCCTGCCTGAGCGCCTGGCAGGCATGATCTGCCTGTCCGGCTACCTGCCGCTGGCCGCTTCGCTTGCCGCCGAGCGTCACCCCGCCAACCAGGACACCCCCATCTTCATGGCGCACGGCACCATGGACCCGGTGGTGCAGATCAGCCGCGCCGAAGCCAGCCGCGAACAGCTGCAGTCGCTGGGCTACAAAGTGCAATGGCACACTTACCCCATGCCGCATGCCGTCTGCCCGGACGAAATTCTCGCTATCGGCGAGTTCTTGCGCAGCGTGCTGCGCTAAGCCGCTGCCGCAAAAAAGCCGCTTCCCTGAAGCGGCTTTTTTTTTGCCTGTACAACTCCCTTACTGAAACACCCGGGCAATGCGATCCGTCCATGTCTTTTCCCGGATCACGTGCCCATCCTGCTGCAGGATCTTGGTGAACGTGACGTGAAAATACGAGGCATCCGACTCGATCCGGACCTCGGTCCGAAGATCGATCTCCCGGCCCGCCACAGTAAAGACATTGCGGCGTTCACCGTGGTAGCGGGCCTGGGCCGGTGCGGCGTCATTCACGTTCCATCGATACGCTTCGCTGGAGCGATAGTCATTGCCATGCAAGGTCCAGGCGATATCGCTCGCCGTCGTAAAAGTCGAATCGCCGGTCTGCTCATTACGGACGCTGTCGAAAACGGGACCGTTATTATCCACGATACGGCCAAATGGCGCCGACTCGCTGGTCTGCGGCGCAGCCAGCACGCAGGCTTGTGACCCCTGCTCCTGCACAGGCACCACCGGCAGCCCCACCCAGGTATCCTCGCCAGGAAAAAGACGGGTCACGCCGGGCGTGGGGCTGGGCCAGATCATGGGAAACTGCGCATTGGACACCGCCAGGCGGATGCGATGGCCCGGCTTGAAGCGCCAGGTCGTGAAATGGATGGACGTTGCCAAAAAGGCCTCCTCCCCAGGTACCAGGGCTTGCGGCTCCAACCGGGAAAAGCGCTGGGAAGGATTGATGATTGCGCCGCTGACCAGGGACACCTGGCCATCAGGCGCCACATCCTCCAGGCGTACCGTCCATTGATAAAACGGCGCATCCGCCGCTACACGCAAGCGCACCTGCGGCAGGCCCATGATCTCCATAGCATCGGTCAAAGGGGCTGAGTCGTACACCAAGCTGTGGGCGTCGTCCGCTTTCATGTCGCCTGTCTGCTCGCCCCACCAGCCGCCCGCGGCCAGCCCGGCACCCGCCCGATAGCGCAGCGCCTGTGCCATGCCTTGCACCGGCGGCAGCGCGCTCAACTGTTGCCCCGCTCCAGGATACAGGCGCTGAATGGTTGCACCCTCCAGCGGCGACTCCCGCTCGCAGCGCCAATAGCCGGGCACGGCCGCCTGGTCGGTGGCCGGTGCATGTCCGGTCCGCATGAAGGCGGTCCAGCGGGGCTCGTCCAGCACGCCATTGTCGATGCCTTTGAGCCAGTAGTCCCACCAGCGCACGGCCTTTTCCCGCCACTCATAATTGGGACCAGGAGCGCCGTATTCAGGCCAGGCATGGTTCCAAGGCCCGATTTCCACAACCACCGGGGCCTTGGACGTCCGGCTGATATCCATTGCAAAATCGCGATAGCCGTCCAGCAGGCCGCCAATCAGATACGCCGGAATCTCCAGAGGCTCCTTGAACGTCAGAGACTCCCTACGCCAGAACTCGCCGTCCTGCTGTTGACGCAACCAGGTGAATATCCACGGTTCACGATCAAAGCGGTCACGGAAATAGGCCTCGTCAATCCGATACTCCGGACTTTGCGGCATCGAGTTGTCGGTGTCGATCTGATGCGCATACGAATCGATATGCAGAGCGCCATCAATATAGTGCACGTCGTTGTAAAACAGGTCGGTCGAACCATGCGCCGCAATAATGGCCTTGAGCGCGGGCGGTTTGCGGTGAGCGGTCATCAAGGCGTTGAAGGCGCTCCAGGAAAGCCCGTACATACCCACCTTGCCGTTAGACCAGCTTTTTTGAGACAACTGCCCGACCAGCTCCTCGGCGTCCGCAATCTCGGCAGCGGAGTATTCGCTGGGCGGAATGGGTCCAGTGCTGCCTCCGGTGCCGCGCACATCCACCCGGGCCAACACATAACCGCGCTTGGCAAAATAAGCGCCATATTCATAATCGCCGAGCGCGAAGAAATCGTCCTTGCGGTACGGCAGCATTTCCAGAATGACGGGAAATTTCTCCTGGGACGCTGGAACTGCCGGCCGATAATACGTCACCGCCAGGCGCACGCCGTCTCTCATGGTCAGCGTGTCATTTTCCATCACGAACTCGTAATGCCTGCTGTCCGAAGGTGATGCCACATGGCCGGAACAAGCCATCAAACCGCCCAACAGAGACAGACAAAGGAGCACTCTTGCCCAGACGGCTGCTTTCCATCGCATCTTTATTTCCCCTGGTGTTGACGTCGCCCGCCAATGAGCCGACAGGCTGGCGGCATGTTGATCAGCCGCCTGCGCCCATGCGCCGGAACAGCCGTCGTCAGGACAGCATCATAATCCCGCCTCCGTCTAGTGAAACAGGATCATCGGGGAGTCATTAAACGCCGGCCGGACGTACCTATCCTGCGGGCTGGGGTATGTTCAATCGGAGCGCCGTGTTTCCCCCAGATCCAGCCAGACCCGGCGCATGCTGGGGTCTTCGGGATCGGCATCGTTCTGAAAGCCCAGGCGTTTCATCAAAGCCTGCATGGGCGAATTCGTGGCCAGCACATAACCGTCTATATAAGTCAGCCCCTGTTCGGATGCCGCCTGGATCAGGGCCTGCATCAGGGTCATGCCCAAGCCGCGCCGCTGCCAGGCGTCGCCGATAACCAGCGCATACTCGGCGCCCCGGCCGTCGGCGTTGCGCAGGTAATGGGCAAAGCCGATGATCTCGTCGCGCGGATGATTGCGATTGTCCGGATTGGGCGAACGCACCGTGGCAATCAGCGCCAGCTCGCGGTCATAGTCGATACGCGTGTAGCGCGACAGCATGCGGGGCGTCAGCTCGCGCAACATGGACACAAAACGCATATAACGGGTTTCGTCCGACAGGCCGCGCATGAATGCCTGCAAGGCCTCGGCATCCTCGGGACGGATGGGGCGCAGGGTCCAGCGTTGACCGTCCTGAAACTGACGCCGCTCGATCATGTGGCGCGGGTAAGGATGAATCGCCATGTGACGATAGCCCGCCGTCTCGGGCAGCACCAGCATGGACTGGTTGCTGAGCGTGATCCTGATGCTCTGTATATACAGGCTGTCGTCGCCCGCCATCAAGGGGTCCAGGGCTACGCTGCGCACGCCCGGCAGCTCGCTCATCAGATCCGACAATCGCTCCAGGGTCTGCAGCAACTGCGTCAACACCAAAGGAGTCAGGCGCGCGGACAGCATCTTGCGCCACAAGGGGCTGCGCTCCACCAGTTGACGAGCCAAGTAGCGATTCAAGGGAGGCAGCTCTACCGCCGGATAGGAGGAAGACAGCCAGCCATCGTGGCCGGCAGCGCCAAACACCGCATACGGTCCCAGTTTGTCGTCGGTCTCGAAGCGTACGCCCATGGCGGGCAAGTCCGCATCCGGGCTCCCCTGATCGGTAGTCACGCGCAAGTCCACCACCGGGACGTGAAAGTAACGCAGCAGATCGCGGCACTCTTGTTCAGTAGGTTGACGCCGTTCGCTTTGAATATCGCTGACCAGTGCGCGCGCCGGCTCGACCTCGGGCACCGTCCCCAAGGGCAGCGGCGGCAAGGTCTGCTGCGACAGATGCTGGTTGTAGTGATAGCGCGCCAGCAGATCGAACGCATTGGCCGCCGTATCGGGCGTGCGGAACGCGGGCGTGCCCACGCCGTCCAGTAAATGACGCAAGGGTCGCATGTCGGCATCCCCGATCAGGCAGGTGATGATGGGCTTGCGCGCGCTGGCCGACAGCATGGCCAGTTGGCGCGACACCGCCTGCATGTCCGACAGCGGATCGGGTGTGAGCAACACCAGGACGCCGTCGATATCCTTGTCATCGAGCAAGGTCGACACGACCGAATCGATACGCATAGGCGTCAGCGGCGCAAACGTCACGACCGGGTTCTGGGGCTGGTCGCCGGGCACCAGCAGGTTTTCCAGAGCGCGCTGAGTGGTGGACGACAACTCGGGGCAGGACACGGCGGCATCCGAGCCCAGCACATCCAGCGCCAGTTGAGCCGCGCCATTGCCATTGGAAAACAAGGCAATGCGCCGCCCTTTAGGACGACGCGTGTAGACCAGCACCTTCAAGGCGGAAAACAACTGCACGAAGTAACGGATACGCACCGCCCCCACGCGCCGCATCAGTGCATTGAAGACAGCTTCGTGCGCCTCGCCCAGCTGGCGCTGGCCGCCGACTTTCAGCACAACCACGGGCTTGACGGCCGCCACGGCATGCAGGGCGCTGGTAAAGCGTCGCGACGCCGGCGTGTGCTCCAGGTACAACGCGATGCTGTCCGTGCGCGGATCCATGGCCAGATAATGCAAGACTTCAGGCACGTCCACTACGGCCTCGTCGCCTACTGACACAATGGCCGAAAAACCCAGGCTGACATCTTCCGCCCAATCCATCAGCGCCGAGGTAATGGAGCGTGACTGCGATACCAACGCCACCCGGCCGGCCAGCGCCATCTGCGGCTCGTGGCTGAGGTTGATGCCCAGGTGCGGGCGCTGCACGCCGAACGCGCGCGGCCCCAGCACCAGACAATCGTTGATGCGCGCCCAGGCGCGGGCATAGACCATGTCTTCCAGAGGATCCTGGGACGACAGATCCGAGGGCAGGATGACGACCACGCGCGGCTTGTGCGGCCGGATGGCATCCAATGCCTGCGGCAGGCGATCCGGCGCGATGCTGACCAATGCCAGGTCCAGGCGCTGGGCGCCGACCAGGCCTTCCAGACGTTCAGGCACGCGCACCTCGGTCGCGCTGATCTGCGCCTGAGTGATACGCCCGTCCAGGCGCGCCGGCGCCTCGCGCAGAATGGGCAAGGGCAGCGTCGACACCACCAGAATGGAACGGGGTTCGAACAATGCCGTCAGACGATGCCTCAAGACTGCCATGATTGCTCCGCCATATCGTCACCACGCGCCAAAATAAAAAGTTCCCCCATCTTAAGCACAGCTGCCGTCAATTAAAAGGTGCATCCGTCAGGCAGGTCGGGGCATCCGGCCACTGCAGGTCCGCTGCGCCTCGCCCATCAAGAAGGCCGTTTCTGGCTACTCACCTATCCTTTGGTATATCTGTCATGCCCCAATGCCTTGCGGCAAACCCGCGTCAGCAGCGGCTCGCGAGGCGTCTACGGTCGTAAAATAAGTCCTGTCCGGAAAGCAGCGCCTTCCGGCTCTCTGATAGGAAAACCCATCATGTCCAACGACGGTAGTCGAAGAAGCACGCTGCAAGGGCCAATCGGACGTCTCTGACCTGCGGGTCGCGTCCTGGCGGCCTGAGCAGCGCGCCAAGGAGTCACCCATGCGTCTCGATTTTTTCTCCGGCCGGGCCCGCCAGTGCCCAAGCAGCCATCCTCTTACCGATACCCGGTTCAGCCGTCTGTGCAGGCCGGCTTGCCAGCGTCCTGGCCTGACCTGGCACTTCAATAGCGTCACCCGACGGCCTGAAAGCCGCTGGACCCTGGACAACGACAAGCCTCCCTCAGCGCACACCTCGCCCCGGGCTCGCCCCTGCGTCCACTGAGCCGGCCGCCTGCGCCCCCCTGACGGAGGGCCTGCCCACTTTCCCCGATGCTTCCGACCGGACCGCTTGACGGCCCGGCGCGACCCGCTGCGCCCCGTCCAAACGGACAGGGCCGGCACTGCCACGCCTATACGAACGAGTTCAAGGCAGGAGTTACCCATGAGTACCACGCAACACACCCTGGACCGCAAAGACCACAGCCTGTCCATGCGCGCCGCCCAGGAGTCCCGCAAAAGCCTGGAGGCCACGCTGGCCCATGTTCAGGCCAATATGCACGGCCTGACCGAGGTCGAGGCCCAGGCCCGCCTGTCCGAATGCGGACCCAACGAAGTGGCCCGCGACAAACCGCCACATGCCCTGATTCAGCTCTTGCTGGCCTTCCAGAATCCTTTTATTGCCGTACTGATGGTACTGGCCGCCGTCAGCGCCGTGACCGATATTTTCCTGCCTCTGCGCTCGGGCGACCAGGCCGATTACACCGGCGTGGCCATTATCATCACCATGGTGACGCTGAGCGGTCTGCTGCGCTTCTGGCAGGAATACCGCTCCGGGCGCGCCGCCCAGGCCCTGAAAGCCATGGTACGCACCACGGCCAGCGTGCTGCGCCGCTCCACCGTATGCAGCGGCCCGGTCGTGCGCGAGATTCCCATGAACCAGGTCGTTCCCGGTGACCTCGTGCGCCTGTCTGCGGGGGATATGATTCCGGCCGACGTGCGCCTGATCGAATCCCGCGATCTGTTCGTCAGCCAGGCCGCCCTGACAGGCGAGGCGTTGCCCGTTGAAAAATATGACACTCTGGGAGCCGTAGCCAACAAGTCCGCCGGCCCGGGCAGCGACGAAGGGAGCCTGCTGGACCGATCCAACATCTGCTTCATGGGCACCAATGTGGTCAGCGGCACTGCCACCGCCGTAGTGGTTGCAACCGGCTCGCACACTTACTTCGGCTCTCTGGCCAAAGCTATAGTCGGCTCGCGCGCCGAGACCGCCTTTGATCGCGGCGTCAACAGCGTAAGCTGGATGCTGATCCGCTTCATGCTGGTCATGGTGCCCGTCGTGCTGCTGATCAACGGCTTTGCCAAAGGCGACTGGGGCGAAGCCTTTCTATTCGCTCTGGCCGTCGGCGTGGGCCTGACTCCCGAGATGCTGCCTATGATCGTCTCGTCCAATCTGGCCAAGGGCGCGGTTGCCATGGCCCGGCGCAAAGTCGTCGTCAAGCGTCTGAACGCCATCCAGAACTTCGGCGCCATGGATGTGCTGTGCACGGACAAGACCGGCACGTTGACCCAGGATCGCATCATTCTGGAGCACCACCTGAGCCTGGATGGACACAACAATGCCCACATCCTGCGCCTGGCCCTGCTCAACAGTCTGCACCAGAGCGGGGTGCGGAACCTGATGGATCAGGCCATCGCCCGCTTTGCCGACATCTCGCCAGCCGACCGGCAGGCCGTCGGTTCCTATCGCAAAGTGGACGAACTGCCATTTGACTTCATCCGCCGCCGCCTGTCTGTGGTGGTGCAGGCGCCGCAGGGCGAACAACTGCTGGTGTGTAAAGGCGCTGTCGAGGAAATGCTGACCATCGCCACCCATGTGCAGCAAGGCGAGCAACGCCAGGCGCTGGACGATGCGCAACGCGAACACCTACTGGACATGGCCCGCCGCTATAACGCCGACGGTTTCCGGGTACTGTTGATCGCCACCCGCGACATTCCCCTCGACGAGGCCAAGGCGCGCTACGAGATCATCGACGAGCAGGGCCTGACCGTGCAGGGCCTGCTGACCTTCCTGGATCCGCCCAAGGAAAGCGCCGCCCAGGCCATCGCTGCGCTGACCGAGCATGGCGTGGCTGTGAAAGTGCTGACCGGCGACAATGAAATCATTACCGCTAAAATCTGCCGCGAAGTCGGCCTGGAGCCGGGCCGCCCGCTGCTGGGCCGCGACATCGAAATCATGGACGAGACCGTCCTGCGTAGTGCGGTCGAGCGCTGCACCGTGTTCGCCAAACTTACGCCGCTGCAGAAATCACGCGTGCTCAAAGCCTTGCAGGCCAATGGACATACCGTAGGTTTTCTGGGAGACGGCATCAACGACGCGCCGGCCTTGCGTGATGCGGACGTCGGGATTTCAGTGGACAGCGGCACGGACATCGCTAAGGAGTCAGCCGACATCATCCTGCTGGAAAAAAGCCTGCTGGTGCTGGAAGAAGGTGTGATCAAAGGGCGCGAGACATTCGGCAACATCATCAAGTACCTGAACATGACGGCCAGCTCCAACTTCGGCAATGTGTTCTCCGTGCTGGTGGCCAGCGCCTTCATTCCCTTCCTGCCCATGCTGGCAATTCACCTGCTCATCCAGAACCTGCTGTACGACATCTCGCAACTGGCCCTGCCCTGGGATCGCATGGACAAGGATTTCCTGCGCAAGCCGCGCAAATGGGATGCCCAGAACATCGGCCGCTTCATGATCTGGATCGGGCCAACCTCATCCATCTTCGACATCACTACCTTCCTGCTGATGTGGTACGTATTCGGGGCCAACACGCCCGAACTGCAGGCGCTGTTCCAGTCCGGCTGGTTCATTGAAGGCTTGCTGTCGCAGACCCTGGTCGTGCACATGCTGCGCACCCGAAGAATCCCTTTTATCCAGAGCACCGCCGCCCTACCCGTTATGCTCATGACGGGATTGATCACCACACTCGGTGTATACCTGCCCTTCTCCGGGCTGGGCGCGCTGGTCGGCCTGCAGCCGCTGCCCTGGGAGTACTTCCCCTGGCTGGTCGCCACCCTGCTGGCCTACTGTCTGGTCGCCCAGGGCATGAAGTCCCTGTACATCCGCCGCTTCGGCCAATGGTTCTAAGGACAGCGGGCACGTTATATGATGGTCGCACTGCCCGGCCTAGCATGAGGCCGGGCAACCGCCTTTTGGGATTGCGCATGACCTCCACTCCATCTCATCGCCGGACGGACACGCTGGTCCTGGCCCTGCTGGGCGCTCTCATGCTGCTCATCTTCGTGGCCGATACAGTAACGGACTACGCCATCGCCGCAGCCGTGTTCCATACCCCCCTGTTGCTGATCGCCATCCGCTTCCTGTCCTCACGTCAGGTAATACTGCTGGCTGTCGGCAGCATCGCGCTGACCGTCATCAGCTTTGCACTGACGCGCTCGGGTCACTACGAAGCCGGCCTGGTCAACACGGCTATCAGCATCATCGCCATCGGCGTCACCACTTATCTGGGATTGAAGCTCAAGTCCGCGCAAGCAGCCGCCCACGCCGCGCGCGAACGCCTGCTGCGCCTGTCTCGACTGACCACGCTGGGCCAGCTCAGCACTTCCATCGCCCACGAGGTCAGCCAGCCGCTGGCCGCGATCGCCGCCAGCGCCGGCGCCTGTCAGCGGTGGCTGGACGCCGACCCGGCCAATGTAGACAAGGCAAGAGCCACGGCTCTGCGCATCGTGGCCGACGCCGAACGCGCCAAGAACGTACTGGAACGGGTGCGCAGCATCACCCGCAATGAGGCCCCCGCCAGAACCGCCTTCGATCTGAACCTGGCGACGCGGGAAATCATCGAACTGTCCCAAGGCGAGCTGCTGCGCGCGCACATCGTCCTGACCCTCACCCTGCCGGAAGACCTGCCCCAGGCCTATGCCGACCAGGTGCAGATCCAACAAGTCATCGGCAATTTGCTGCTCAATGCGATCGAGGCCCTGTCGGAATCCGGCGGGCCGGATCCGCAAATCCATATTCAGACCCAAACCCTCCAGACCGGCCACGTGCAATGGCGCATTCAGGACAACGGCCCAGGTCTGCCGGCGCAACAGCGCCAGCATCTGTTCGACACCTTCTGGACCACCAAGCAAGCCGGCCTGGGACTGGGGCTGACCATCAGCCGCGCCATCATGGACGCCAACAACGGCCATATCGGCATCCAAGGCGACGCAGGCTCCGGAGCCGTCTTTATCTTCACACTGCCCACCGCACCATGACCGACACCTCCTCCACCGTCTACGTCATCGACGACGATGCCTCCCTGCGCAACGCGCTGGAAGACCTGCTGGCTTCGGTAGGCTTGCACGCGGTGACCTTCTCAGGCACCCGCGACTTCCTGGCGCAGCCTGTCGCAGACGGCCCCAGCTGCCTGGTGCTGGACGTGCGCATGCCCGAGCAAAGCGGTACGGACTTTCACCTGCAGATGCAATCGCTGGGCTTGCACATGCCAGTCATCTTCATGACCGGGCACGGCGATATCCACATGGCAGTCAAAGCCATCAAGCAAGGAGCGGTCGACTTCCTGACCAAACCCTTCATGGACCAGGAGTTGATCGATGCAGTACAGGCCGCCCTGGCGGCGGACGCCCGACGCCGGCACAGCGAGCAGGTCAAGGCCGGACTGAAGCAACGCTGGAACTTGCTGAATGCCGGCGAAAAAGACGTATGCGCCCTGGTCGCCCAGGGGCTGTTGAACAAGCAGATCGCCGCACAACTGGGTATCAAGGAAGTGACTGTGAAGGTGCGCCGCGCACGCGTCATGCAAAAAATGCAGGCCGATTCACTGGCCGAGCTGGTACGCCTGTTCGACCAGACCGAGCGCTGAACAGTTCGGTTCCATGACGGGGCGGCAGGCTGGGTTAAAATAAAGTCATTCAGTCCCGCTTGCGGACTTCTCAAGGTCAATGCCGAACACAAGTCATGAGCACGTCTACTCCTATCCGTACCCGTTTCGCCCCTTCGCCCACCGGCTACCTTCATCTGGGTGGCGCGCGCACCGCGCTGTTTTCCTGGGCCTTCGCCCGCCACCATAAAGGCACGTTCGTGCTGCGCATCGAAGACACGGATCTGGAGCGCTCGACCCCGCAAGCCGTGCAAGCCATTCTGGACGGCATGCAATGGCTGGGGCTGGATGCTGACGAAGGCCCCTTCTACCAGATGCAGCGCATGGACCGCTACCGCGAAGTCATTGCCCAATTGCTCAAGGACGGCCACGCCTACTATTGCTACAGCAGCCCCGACGAAGTCGAGGCCATGCGTGAAAAAGCCCGCACGCTGGGCCTGAAGCCCCGCTACGACGGCACCTGGCGCCCCGAGGCTGGCAAGACCCTGCCGGCTGTACCAGCGGACCGCCAGCCCGTCGTGCGCTTCAAGAGCCCTCAGACGGGCGCTACCAGCTGGGACGACCTGGTCAAGGGCCGCATCAGTTTCGACAACGGCGAACTGGACGACCTGATCATCGCGCGCGCCGATGGCACGCCCACCTACAATTTCTGCGTCGTGGTGGACGACTGGGACATGGCCATCACCCACGTCATCCGCGGCGATGACCACGTCAACAACACGCCCCGCCAGATCGTCATCCTGCAGGCCCTGGGCGCCGCCTTGCCCCAATACGGCCACGTTCCCATGATCCTGGGGCCGGACGGCGAAAAACTGTCCAAGCGCCATGGCGCAGTCAGCATCATGGATTACGACAAGGACGGCTACCTGCCCGAAGCCATGATCAACTATCTGGCCCGCCTGGGCTGGAGCCATGGCGACGACGAGCTCTTCAGCCGCGACCAACTGGTGGAATGGTTCGATACCCGCAGCCTGAACAAGTCGGCGTCGCAGTGGGACCCTAAAAAGCTGAACTGGGTCAACGCCCATTACATCAAGGCCAGCGACAATGCCGATCTGGCCGAGCGCGTGGCCCCCCGCATCCAGGCCCTGGGCGGCAAGACCGACGGCCAGGATCTGGCCGGCATCATGGGCCTGCTCAAGGATCGCGCTGAAACTCTGAATCAACTGGCCGAGGGCGCCCTGCTGTTCTGCCGCCCCTTCGAGCCGGCCAGCGACGAGCTGCAAGCCGAAATCCTGACGTCCGAGGCCCGCGCCTTGCTGCGCGACTTCGCCGCCAAGGCCGCCACGCTGCCGCAATGGAACACCGAAAGCCTGGCCGCGCTGATCAAGCAAGTGCTGGCCGAGCACGACGTCAAAATGCCAAAACTGGCCATCCCCTTGCGCGTCGCCGTCACCGGCCAGAAGCAGACCCCTGCCGTCGATGCCGTGCTGGCCCTGGTCGGCCGCGACAAGGTACTGGGCCGCCTGGCGGGCCTGTAAACGCTTCGGTGCTTTCAGCCTGAAAAAAAGCGGCGGCTCTTTGGTGCCGCCGCTTTTTTATCCTGCGCGCCACACACCGTCATCGACAACGCTCGTGGCCATTGCAACCACTGTGTTTCGCACCGAATTGCTGATGCATATCACGCAGCATTCAATCGACTGACTTCAATCGTCGCTTCGCCCTGCTCGCTGCTGGCCCACACGGTGCCGTCCTGGATGTTCAGGTTCACGGTCATGCCGCGGCCGGCCAGCTTGGCCAGCTCTTCGGTGCCGGCGGCATCCAGGGCATAGACCGAAATATTGCGCGCACGCGTAATTTTGTCCTTGACCCCGTTCCACCAGACCCCCACGTTGCGGCCATAAGCCACGACCGTGACGCGGTCGGCGCGCGCGCTGGCCTTGAGCATGCGCCTGTCGTCGGGCAGGCCTACCTCCAGCCAATGCAAAAGCTGGCCGCTCAGGTCGTGCTCCCACAAGGCGGGCTCTTCGGCGTCACTCAGGCCCCGGGCAAATACCAGACCTTCGTCCGCATCGACATGCAGGCCGTACGCCAGCAGCCGCACCATCAGGCGCTCCTCGGTTTCGGAAGGGTGTCGCGCCAGGGTGGCGGCGTGGCTGCCGTAATAAGAACGGTCGTTGTCGGCAACGTTCAGTTCGGCTTTATAGATGGTAGAGCGCAAGGCCATGATGCAAAGAGCCCGGCAAGCAGGCCAGAAAAAAGGCCGTCGCAGGGACGGCCCCGATTAAAGAAGAAGAAAGATCAGAACGGCAGGCGATAGCCCGGCGACATCTTGGTCAGCCGGTACGTCGCGCCATCCTGGCCGCGCAGCACCAGAGTGCGAGCCGTGACGCTGACAATGGCGTAGCTGTTCTGATAGATGGGGTCGCCTGGCTCGGTGATCACGCCGTTGGACTCCTGAGTGTCCAGGACAAGAGCATTGTTCTGGCGGCTCCAGCAGCCGCTTTCGCTCAGACCCTGGGACGGCTTGTTGGGCCGCTTGACCTGCTCGGTATAGGCCATGGTGCCATCCGGCTGCAGAGTGAACAGGGTGCGCAGTTCGCCCACCACCCCTTTCTGCCTGTGCTTGCTGAGCCAGTTGCCGACCAGAGCATCGTTGGCCGCCGCCGGCTGGCAGGCCGGGTGAACGGGCTTGGCCGGTTCGGCCGGCTTGGGCGCGGGCGCAGGCGGCTTGACCGCGCAAGCGCTCAACAATACGGAAGCCAGCAGAGCGGTCCAGGAAGACCGCCGCAGGATATTCGCCTTCTTCATAGAAACCTGTCCTTCGCACAAGTACATGCCAGCCCGCCGTGCAGGCCGCCTAATCCCGAATATTCTACCTGAACGCCCTGTCCCTGCCCCTAACAAGATGCATCAAAGCGGCAAGGGAAGGCGCGTCTCGTTCTTGATCTCGCGCATGGCCACGATGGTGCGCGTTTGACGCACGCCCGGCATATTGAACAGGAAGCGATGCAGGAAATCATCGTAAGCCTCGGCGCTGGGCACCAGGATCTTGAGCAGAAAGTCCGCATCACCCGTTACAGCATGGCATTCCAGAATTTCAGGCGCATCGCGCACCGCCCGGATGAAGTTGTCCACAATTTCACCCGAATGCCGGTCCAGACTGATCTGGGTGAACATGCAGCTTTGCAAACCGACCTGACGCCGATCCACACGGGCGAAATACCCCTGGATGACCCGGTCTTTTTCCAGAGCCTTGATGCGCCGCCAGACCGGCGCGGTGGACAGTCCGACGCGCTCGGATACCTGCTGGGCAGAAGCTCGACCGTCCTGCTGCAGAACGTCTAGGATTTTTAGATCATTTTTATCCATATTTTAATAAATACGAAATGAATATTTCAAAGAATAGGGAATACGCGCAACTATAACGCAAAAAAAAGGCACGACGGAAAACCTATCATGACTCGTATCTGGAGATTCATCATGACCCCGTCCGTCGACACACATTACAAGCTCAGCGACAACCTGACCGCCCGGTCCGGCCGCATTTTCCTGACTGGCACGCAAGCACTGGTGCGCATGCTGCTGACTCAATATCGCCTGGACCAGGAACGCGGGCTCAATACCGCCGGCTTCGTGTCCGGCTACCGGGGCTCTCCGCTGGGCGGCGTGGACATGGTCATGTGGAAGGCGCAAAAACAGTTGGATCAAGCCCACGTGCGCTTTCAGCCAGCCATCAACGAAGACCTGGCCGCCTCCATGATCATGGGCACCCAGCAAGCCGGCGAACGTGATGACCGCACCGTCGATGGCGTCTTCGCCATGTGGTATGGCAAGGGCCCCGGCCTGGACCGCGCCGGCGACGCCCTGCACCACGGCCACGCGGCGGGCGCCTCGCGCCACGGCGGAGTGCTGATGATCGTGGGCGACGACCATGTCGCCTCGTCGTCCTCCATTCCACATGCCAGCGAACACTCCCTGATGGCCTGGAGCATCCCGGTCGTCAACCCGTCGTCAGTTGAAGAATACGAGCGCTTCGGCGTCTGGGCCTGGGCGCTGTCGCGCTATTCCGGCTCCTGGGTGGCCCTGAAGGCCATTACCGAAACAGTAGAAAGCGGCCGCTCTTTCGAGATCGCTCCGCTGGACGATCTGGACCCCGCGCTGAACGACACGCAGGGCGGTCTGCACCCCTACAATCCCAGCGAATTCCTGACGCCGGCCATTGAAAACACCCTGGAAGCGCGCCTGCAAAGCGTGCGCGATTTCGCCCGTAAGCACAGCCTGGACCAGACCCTGGTCGCGGCCCCAGGCGCAAGACTGGGCATCGTGTCCACCGGCAAAGCCACGTTGGATACGCTGGACGCCCTGAAGCAACTGGAAGGGCTGAGCGGCCTGCCGGCCATCCGCCATCTGAAGATAGGCCTGAGCTGGCCGGTCAACACCGAATCGCTCGACAACTTCATCGAAGGCCTGGATCACGTCCTGGTAGTCGAAGAAAAAGGCCCCGTCATCGAAGACCAGCTCAAGAACCTGCTCTTTAACCGCGCGCAGCGTCCCACCGTATCGGGCAAGCGCGACGTGGAGCAGGAAGTGCTGATTCCCGCCGACGGCCAGCTCAGCCCCGCACGCGTGGCCGTCGGCCTGCGCCGCTGGCTGGGCCGGCATGCCGGCGTGCAACTGCCAGCCTGTGCGACCCAGCCCCTGCCCCCCATCGACACCGGCGGACTGACGCGCCGCCCTTATTTCTGTTCGGGCTGTCCGCACAACACGTCCACCAAAGTGCCGGAAGGCAGTCAGGCCATGGCCGGCGTGGGCTGCCACTATATGGCTACCTGGATGGACCGCAAGACGCGCGGCCTGACCCAGATGGGCGGCGAAGGCACGGACTGGGTAGGGCTGTCGCCCTTCATCCAGGCCGGCCACATGTTCCAGAACATGGGCGAAGGCACCTACTTCCACTCCGGCTACCTGGCCATACGCCAGGCCATCGCCGCGAACGCCAATATCACCTACAAGATCCTGTTCAATGATGCTGTCGCCATGACGGGCGGCCAGCCGGTGGACGGCCCCATTTCGGTGCCGCGCATCTGCCAGCAGACGATAGGCGAGGGCGCGCGTCGCGTGGTCATCACCACCGACGAGCCCGAACGCTATCGCGGCGTGGACCTGCCGGCTGGCGTACAGGTACATCACCGCCGCGAACTGGATCGCCTTCAACGCGAACTGCGCGAGATTCCCGGCGTGACCATCCTGATCCACGACCAGACTTGCGCCGCTGAAAAACGCCGCCGCCGCAAAAAGAATGAATACCCTGACCCCGCACGTCGCCTGTTCATCAACAAGGCGGTCTGCGAAGGCTGCGGCGACTGCGGCGTGCAGTCCAACTGCCTGTCGCTGGTGCCTGCCGAAACCCCCGAGGGCCGCAAGCGCCAGATCGATCAATCCAGCTGCAACAAAGATTACTCCTGTGTGGATGGCTTCTGCCCCAGCTTTGTGTCCGTCATGGGCGGCGCTCTGCGGCGCGGCGAGGACAGCGGCCAGGCCGATCTGAAAGCGCGCCTGCTGGAAAAGCTGCCTGCCCTGCCCGCACCTGCGGACCAGACTCGCGCCAGCAACGTGATCGTGGCCGGCGTGGGCGGCACCGGCGTCATCACCATAGGCGCCGTGCTGTCCATGGCCGTGCATCTCGAGGGGCGCGCCGCGTCGGTGCTGGACATGACCGGGCTGGCGCAGAAAGGCGGCACTGTCATCAGCCACATCCGCCTGTCGGCCGACAGCCGCGCCCCAGGCGCCGTGCGCGTGGATCCCGGTCAGGCCGACCTGGCCATTCTGTGCGACGTGGTGGCCGCCGCGCATCCCAATGCGCTGTCCTGTCTGCGCCCCGGCCACACCCATGCCGTCATCAATGAATACCTGGCGCCGACCGCCGAGTTCACCCGCAACCCCGATGCGCCGCTGGATGCCCAACGCCTGCTGACCCAGCTGCAAGATGCCGCCGGCCGCAACCAGGTGCGCTCATTCAATGCCCACGAGGCAGCCACCCGCCTGTTCGGCGACAGCCTGCTGTCCAATATGCTGCTGCTGGGCATGGCCTGGCAGCAGGGTTCGGTACCCGTCAGCAGCGCCGCCATCGAACAGGCCATACGCCTGAATGGCGTGGCGATCCAGACCAACCTGGATGCCTTTCACATCGGACGCGTGCTCAGCCACGACACCCAGGCGCTGGAGAGCGTGCAGAAGCCGGCCGCCCAGGTCGTCACCCTGCAACGCCGCGAAACATTGGCACAGATCATGCAGCGCAGCAGCCGCAACCTGGAGCAATACCAGGACGCGGCCTATGCACGTCGCTTCAGCCAGACCATCGCCGCCCTGCAACAGGCCGAAGAGGCGCTACGCCCCGGCCAGCGCCCGGCGCTGACGGAAAAAGCCGCCCGCAGCCTATATAAGCTGATGGCGTACAAAGACGAATACGAAGTGGCCCGCCTGTTCAGCCACCCGGACTTCCGCCAGGATCTGGAACGCCAGTTCCAGGGCGACTACAGCTTGCGCTTTCATTTCGCGCCGCCCCTGCTGGCGCGGCGCGACCCGACCACCGGCCGACCGCGCAAAATCACCCTGGGGCCGCGCACCGCCACCCTGCTGCACTGGCTGGCCAAGGGCAAGGCGCTGCGCAACACCCCGCTGGATGTCTTCGGCTATTCAGAGGAGCGCCGCATGGAGCGCCGATTCTGGCGCGAGTACCTGGCGCTGCTCAAGCATCTGGCCGGTCACCTGGACGCCAGCCTGTACCCACTGGCGCTCGAGCTGGCCGATTTACCCCAGCAATTGCGCGGCTTTGGGCCGGTTAAAATGGAGGCGGCGCTACACTACCGTCAACGTTTCGCCGAACTGTCCGCCCAACTGACACAAAGCGTTGCACCTGCAAATAATCTGACAGCACAGCGTCTCTGAAGGCTCGACTGAGGCTACAATGGCGTCCCATCAAGGTCTTGCTGCGGCAAGGCCTTTTTTGCCGTCTGCAGATTGCAGAACCCGTTTGGAAAATTACAAAAGTCAATGTTGCACAGTCCCGACCCCCTCACTACAATTAGTGCAGCGGGCCGCCAAAACCACAACATCTTGTGGTTTGGACCAAAGCCAACACTAGAGCTCGCCTAGTTTCTCCCAGACCACCTTAATCGAATCAACCCGCCGCACGGGTGTGCCCGCGCGCCTCTATTCCACTCCAGGAGTCCCCATGCAAACCTCCCAGATTGCTGAGTCCAGACCCGCCGACCAGGCCGCCTCCGCTCCCGCGGCCGACACTGGCGCTGCAGCCAATCAATGGTCCATGTTCAGTGTGATCCGCCGTAACGGCGCGGTCATGGGCTTCGAACCGAACAAGATTTCCGTCGCTGTAACCAAGGCCTTTCTGGCTGTCGGCGGCGGCCAGGGTGCCGTGTCCGCCCGCGTACGCCAGCTCGTCGAAGAACTGACCTCCCAGGTCGTGTCCGCGCTGGTGCGCAACCGCCCCAGCGGCGGCACGTTCCACATCGAAGACATCCAGGACCAGGTCGAACTGGCCCTCATGCGCTCGGGCGAGCACGACGTGGCCCGCGCCTATGTGCTGTACCGCGAAAAACGCGCCCAGGAACGCTCCCAATCCGTCGCCGCCGCGCAACCGGCCGGCAAGTCGGGGCTGAACGTCTCGGACAACGGCCGCCTGCGTCCGCTGGACATCGACGCCCTGCGCGCCACCATCGCCGAAGCCGGCTCGAACCTCAGCATCAAGATCGACGTGGACGGCATCCTGCGTGAAACCGTCAAGAACCTGTACGACGGCATCCCGGTCGACGAAGTGTTCAAATCCGTCATCCTGTCCGCCCGCGCCCTGGTCGAAACCGACCCCAGCTACAGCCTGGTCACGGCCCGCCTGCTGCTGCACACCATCCGCATCGAAGTGCTGGGCGAAGAAGTCTCCCAAGCCGGCATGAACCAGCGCTACGCCGAATACTTCCCCGAATTCATCCAGAAAGGCATAGACAACGAACTGCTGGACGCCAAGCTGGCCCAGTTCGACTTGCCCGTGCTGGCGCAGGCCCTGAAGGCCGATCGCGATCAGCAATTCAATTACCTGGGTCTGCAGACCCTGTACGACCGCTACTTCCTGCACGTGCGCGGCACGCGCATCGAGCTGCCCCAGGTCTTCTTCATGCGCGTGGCCATGGGCCTGGCGCTGAACGAGCCGCAACGCGAACAGCGCGCCATCGAGTTCTACGAAATTCTGTCGTCCTTCGACTTCATGAGCTCCACGCCCACCCTGTTCAACTCCGGCACGCTGCACTCGCAGCTGTCCTCGTGCTACCTGACCACGGTGCCCGACGACCTGGCCTCCATCTACGACGCCATCAAGGACAATGCCCTGCTGGCCAAGTACGCCGGCGGCCTGGGCAACGACTGGACGCCTGTGCGCGCACTGCGCAGCCACATCAAAGGCACCAACGGCGAAAGCCAAGGCGTGGTCCCCTTCCTGAAAGTGGTCAACGACACGGCCGTGGCCGTGAACCAGGGCGGCAAGCGCAAGGGCGCCGTGTGCGCCTACCTGGAAACGTGGCACCTGGACATCGAAGAATTCCTGGAACTGCGCAAGAACACCGGCGACGAACGCCGCCGCACGCACGACATGAACACGGCCAACTGGATTCCCGACCTGTTCATGAAGCGCGTCATGGAAGAAGGCGAATGGACCCTGTTCTCGCCTTCTGACACCCCCGACCTGCACGACAAGTACGGCCGCGAATTCGAAAAAGCCTACACCGAATACGAACGCAAGACCGAAACCGGCGAACTGACTCTGTTCAAGAAGATCCCGGCCATCTCGCTGTGGCGCAAGATGCTGTCCATGCTGTTCGAAACCGGTCACCCTTGGATCACTTTCAAGGATCCGTGCAACATCCGCTCGCCGCAGCAGCACGTGGGCGTGGTGCACAGCTCCAACCTGTGCACCGAGATCACCCTGAACACCAGCGAAACCGAAATCGCCGTGTGCAACCTGGGTTCCGTGAACCTGGCCGCCCACATGGTCAAGAATGCTCAGGGCCAGTACGAACTGGACCACGCCAAGCTGGAGCGCACGATCAACACGGCCATGCGCATGCTGGACAACGTCATCGACATCAACTACTACGCTGTCGACAAGGCGCGCAACTCCAACATGCTGCACCGCCCCGTGGGCATGGGCATGATGGGTTTCCAGGACTGCCTGCACTTGATGCGCGTGCCGTTCGCTTCCCAGGACGCTGTCGAGTTTTCCGACCGCTCCGCCGAAGCCGTGTGCTACTTTGCCTACAAGGCCTCCAGCGACCTGGCTGCCGAACGCGGCTCCTACTCCACCTTCAAGGGCTCGCTGTGGGATCGCGGCATTCTGCCATTCGACTCCCTGGCCCTGCTGCGCGAAGAGCGCGGCGGCTACGTCGAGATCGACGAGTCGCAGACCCTGGACTGGGACAGCCTGCGCGCGCGCATCCAGAAGAACGGCATGCGCAACTCGAACTGCATCGCCATCGCCCCGACGGCCACCATCGCCAACATCATCGGCGTGTCGCCTTGCATCGAGCCCACCTACCGCAACCTCTACGTGAAATCCAACCTGTCGGGCGAGTTCACCGTAGTCAACGAATACCTGGTGCGCGACCTCAAGGCCCTGAACCTGTGGGACGAAGTCATGGTTTCGGACCTGAAATACTTCGACGGCAGTCTGGCTCAGATCGACCGCATCCCGGCCGACCTGCGCCAACTGTACGCCACCGCCTTTGAAGTCGACACCCGCTGGGTGGTGGAGTGCGCCTCGCGTCGCCAGAAATGGATCGACCAGGCCCAGTCCCTGAACATTTTCATGACCGGCGTATCGGGCAAGAAACTGGACGAGACCTACAAGCTGGCCTGGGTCCGCGCCTTGAAGACAACCTATTACCTGCGCTCCAGCAGCGCCACCAACGCCGAGAAATCCACCGGCCGCATTGGCGAACTGAACGCAGTTTCCACCAGCAGCCCGGCCGCCGGCGCTGTTGCTGCCGCGGCCGCCGCTGCGCCTGAGCCCGAAGTGCTCGGCGCCGTCTGCACCATGCGCCCCGGCGACGAGGGCTTCGAAGAATGCGAAGCCTGCCAATAAGGCCTTTTTGACAGGAAATACACAATGTTGAATTGGGACAACGATCAACCTACGGCCACCGCCGAACAGGAAGGGGGCAAGGCCCCTAGCCCGGTGGCCTCCTCGGCCGTCGGGCTGAACACGGGCACGGGCGACCGTATCCGCGCCGCCGACAAGCGCATCATCAACGGCAAGACCGACGTCAACCAGCTGGTTCCCTTCAAGTACAAGTGGGCATGGGAAAAATACCTGGCCACCTGCGCGAACCACTGGATGCCGCAGGAAGTGAACATGTCGCGCGATATCGCCCTCTGGAAAGACCCCAACGGTCTGACCGAAGACGAGCGCCGCATCGTCAAGCGCAATCTGGGCTTCTTTGTCACGGCCGACTCGCTGGCCGCGAACAATATCGTGCTGGGCACCTACCGCCACATCACGGCGCCGGAATGCCGCCAGTTCCTGCTGCGCCAGGCCTTCGAAGAAGCCATCCATACCCATGCCTACCAGTACATCGTGGAAAGCCTGGACCTGGACGAATCGGAAATCTTCAACGCCTACAACGAAGTCGCGTCCATCCGGAACAAGGACGAATTTCTGATCCCCTTCATCGATCAGATCTCGCACCCCGACTTCAAGACCGGTACGGTTGAAAACGACCAGAAGCTGCTGGAGTCGCTGATCGTCTTCGCATGCCTGATGGAAGGCCTGTTCTTCTATGTGGGCTTCACGCAGATTCTGGCGCTGGGCCGTCAGAACAAGATGACGGGTGCCGCCGAGCAATACATGTACATCCTGCGCGATGAATCCATGCACTGCAACTTCGGCATCGACCTGATCAACACGATCAAGCTCGAGAACCCGCATCTGTGGACCGAAGAATTCCGCGAGAAGATCCGCGGCCTGTTCGAAGAAGCCGTCAAGCTGGAATACGCCTACGCCGAAGACACCATGCCGCGCGGCGTACTGGGTCTGAACGCCAGCATGTTCAAGTCCTATCTGCGCTTCATCGCCAATCGCCGCTGCCAGCAGATCGGTCTGGAACCGCTCTATCCAAACGAGGAGAATCCCTTCCCCTGGATGGCTGAAATGATCGACCTCAAAAAAGAACGCAACTTTTTTGAGACACGTGTCATCGAATACCAAACCGGCGGGGCTCTTAGCTGGGATTAACACTTGACTGTATAGAGTGTTCCGTTAGACTTCTAGGCGTATAAGGTGTCAACCTTATACGCCTGCGTCATTTGCGAAGGGCCAATACGATTTTCCAGGGCCAGGTCAAATGGGTGTGGACAAACTAAAGACTTGTTCTCAAGGAGCATGATCATGGCAACAGCCAAAAAAGGCGCAGCAAAAACGACCGTCAGCAAAACGGCCGGCGCAAAGAAACCGACGCCTGCCAAAACTGCCGTCACCCCCGTCAATGCTGATGCCCCGAAGGCCAGCCCGTCTAGCAGCAAATCCACACCCAGCAAAGCACCCGCCAAATCCACGGCGACCAAAGCCACTAAATCCACCAGCAAAACAGCGACAAAGCCAGCAGCAAAACCTGCTGCCAAATCGGCCGTGAAGAAAACCGCCGCCAAAAAAGCCGCGCCTGCCAAAACGGCTTCCAGCGCTGCAAAATCGGCCAAACCTGCAGCCAAAACCGCCGCCGCCAAAACAGTGAAAGCCGCTGCTAAAACCAGCGCCGCCAAACCAGTCGCCAGCAAAGCGTCAAGCAGTAAAGCCAGCCCCGCAAAAACAGCCGGCAGCAAAAGCGCTGCCACAAGCACGGCTAAACCAGCGGCCAAAACCGCCGCCGTAAAAAAGGCCGCTGCCAAACCAGCCTCGGCTAAAGCAGCACCCGCCAAGTCTGCCGTCAAAAAGGCAGCCGCAAAGCCGGCCGCAAAAGTCGCCAGCCCGGTAGCCAAGCCAGCCTCGGCCAGCAAGCCGGCCGCCAAGAAAGCAGCCAAGCCCGCCGTCAAAGCAGCAGCCAAAGCAACTACCAAGACAAGCGCCAAGCCGGCGGCCAAGCCAGCCGCCAAGAAAGCCAGCACCCCGGCGGCCGCCAAAAAAACGGCCGCGCCCAAGAAAGAAGCTAAACCCGTGACCAAAGCAACAGAAACCACGCCCGCAAAAAAAACCGCCGCTAAATCCGGCAATAAAACAGCCGCCCGCAAAGCCGCCAAAACCGCTGCTCCGGCAGAACCCAGCCGCCAGGACGTCAACCCAGCCGGCTCCTGGCCTTTCCCGACCGGCAAGCGCCCTTAAGCGGCATGGCGCACTGATGCACCCAAAGAGCCACCCCTGTTCGGGTGGCTCTTTGGCTTTGCGCCATCACATGCGACAATTCCCTCTTCCTTACATTTCCATGAAGCAACCATGTTCAGTGAAGTCGGCCTCTTCCTAGTCAATATTGTCTCCTCGCTTCTGGGCACTATCCTGCTGCTGCGCGCCTGGGTCTATGCTCTGCGGGTGCACCCTTTCAATCCCTACTCGCAAGCCATGTTCAAGGTCACGGACTGGCTGGTCGTCCCGCTGCGCCGCCTGGTCAAAGCCGGCCGTTTCTGGGACTGGACCTCGCTGCTGGCCAGCTGGCTCAGCGCCGTGGCCTACCTGATCCTCAGCGCCGTGATACTGACCGGCTCCTTCGACGCCCTGTCCAACCTGCCCATGCTGCTGCTGGCCGCCGTCTTCACCGTGCTGCGCTGGACACTCAGCCTGGTTTTCTGGATCGTGCTGCTGCAGGCACTGCTGTCCTGGATCCAGCCGCAGTCCCCCAGCATGCCGCTGCTGCGTTCGGTCACCGCTCCCCTGCTCGACCCCATCCGTCGCGTCCTGCCCGATCTGGGCGGTCTGGACTTGTCGCCGCTGGTGCTGTTGCTTCTGACTCAGGTGCTGAACATGGTCGTCACCCGCGTGGCCTTCAGCCTGGTTCCGATCTAAATCTGTCACCCATAAAAAAGGCCGCCTTTCCAGGCGGCCTTTTTTATGGGTGACAGTCCTAGAATTCAAGCGCAAGAATCAGGAGGTGTCGCCCCGCGACCGATCCTATACTGGTTCCAACTCCAACCCGCAGGCGGACCATCATGAACAGCCCCCTCTCCGTGCCCACCAAATCCCGCCGCTACAGCGACGCCGAACGCTTTCTGGCAAATCTGGATGCAGACTGGCAGGCCTTGGTCGATGCGATCGGCCCCTGCGTGCATCAGCCCCGCCCCGAACGCGATCCGTACGAAGCCCTGATTCGCGCCGTGGTCTACCAACAACTGCATACTCGTGCCGCTGACCGAATCCTGCAGCGCCTGCTGGATCTGTACCACCATGGTCATTGTCCCGCGCCCCAAGAGCTGCTGGCGACGCCGGTGGAGGCACTGCGCGCCTGCGGACTGTCCGGCGCCAAGGCCGCCAGCATTCAGGGCCTGGCGCAGGCGCGACTGGACGGCCGCATTCCCGACCAGCAAGCTGCGCTGACGATGAGCGACCTGGAACTGATCCAGACCTTGACCCAACTGCGCGGCATAGGGCGCTGGACCGTGGAGATGATGCTGATCTACACCCTGGAGCGTGAGGACATACTGCCGGCGGACGACTTCGGCGTACGCGACGGCTACCGCCGACTCAAACAGCTTGAACAGGCGCCCACGGCCAAAGCCTTGCGCGAAATCAGCCAGACCTGGTCGCCCTACCGCAGCCTGGCGGCCTGGTATCTATGGCGCGTGCCGCGCACCGCCGGCAAGCCCGTGCCAGGCCCCTATTGCACCCCTGAACAACGCTGGCAGGCCGTTATGGAGCGCGACCCCCAGGCCGACGCTCATTTTGTCTACGCAGTCCTGAGCACCGGCACCTATGCCAGCCCAAGTACGGCGGCCCGCCGTCCCAAACTGGAAAATGTACGTTACTTCGACACCCCCGAACAAGCTCAGGCCGCCGGTTTTCGTCCCAGTCGACACCGCCACGCCGATCGACAGTACCAAGCGCAGCAACATCAGCAGGCTGTCACCCAGGCATGCCGGCTGATCGAAGAGGCCGACAAGGCCCCCAGCCTGGACGAACTGGCGCTCGCCGTAGGCCTGAGTCCGTACCATTTCCATCGAATTTTCAAAGCTCAGACCGGCCTGACGCCGCGCGGCTATGCTCAGGCCCATCGCTCCCGCCGCCTGCGCCGCCAACTGGACGACCCTCAGGCCAGCATCACCCAAGCCATCTACGACGCAGGCTACGGAGCACAAAGCCGCTTCTACGAAGAATCACAAGCGCTGCTGGGCATGCAGGCCAGCGCCTTTCGCAAATCAGGCCGGGGGACGACCATCCGCTTCGCCATTGCCCAATGCAGCCTGGGCGCCCTGCTGGTGGCCGAAAGTGAGCGCGGTATCTGCGCCATCGCGCTGGGCGATGAACCCGAAGGCTTGCTGATGGATCTTCAAGACCGCTTCAAAGCCGCACAATTGATCGGCGCCGACCCTCAGTTCAATCAGCGCGTCGCCCAGGTCGTGGCCATGGTCGAACAGCCCTCCCTGGGACTGGATCTGCCTCTGGACATCCAGGGCACCGCGTTTCAGCAAAGGGTCTGGGAGGTTCTGCGCAGCATTCCCTCCGGCCAGACCCTGACCTATACCGACGTCGCCCGGCGTCTGGGACAGCCTAGCGCCGTGCGCGCCGTGGCCCGCGCCTGCGCCACCAACACCCTGGCCATTGCCATCCCTTGCCATCGCGTCGTGCGCCAGGACGGAGATCTGGCGGGCTATCGCTGGGGTCTGGAACGCAAACGTACTCTGCTGGAGCGCGAGCGCTCCTGATACCCTGAAAAAATCCAATAAAAAACCCGGCCGCCAGGCCGGGTTTGAGGGTCGAACGACACCGAAGGCAACCCTGCCCTACATAGGCACAACCCGGGTCGGACCGTTCCCGCTGAGCATGCGCACGCGCTGCCCCACGGACAGGGGAACATCGGATTCCTGAGCGACTACCCGGGTTTCGCCATTGTCCAGTTGAACAGTGATTTCCAACCCCTGCGACTTGCCCATGCGGTTCTCCACGGCATTACCGACCAGGCCGCCCAGCAAGGCGCCGCCGATACTGGCCAGGATGCTGCCACGACCGCCGCCGATGCTGCTGGCGGCCACACCGCCCATCGCCGCGCCGGCGATCGAGCCCACGCCCGAGGTTTCATCCTTCTGGATGGTGACGGGACGCACGCCCACCACGGTACCCAGACGCACGATCTGCTCGCGCTGAGCCTGTCCGTAGCTGTACACCGAGCTGGACGCCGACTGATTGGCGCAACCGGCCATCAGGAAAACCGGAGCAGCCAGGCTTGCAGCCATCAGCAAACGAACTTTGGGACGATTGAAAATAGAAGCGTGCATGCGGTTGACTCCGAAAGATGCGCCTGGCCTGCCCAAGAGACTTGCGCCTGAGCGCACAGTGGTTACAGGCTGCGTTCGATACCGAAATGCTGTTTTAGCATAGCCTGGATATCGGACCGTTTAAATTCGTGATTCTGGGGGCCATTGCTGGCAATTTTAATACTGCCCATCAGGTTGCCCAAGCTGCAAGCCTCCTCGAAGCTCCAGCCTTTTGTAAGACCATATAACAGGCCGGCCCGATGCGCGTCGCCGCAACCCGTGGGATCGACGACCTCGGCAGCCGGCACAGGAGCAATATCGATCTCCTGGCCATCGCGATAAAGCGTGCTGCCGTGCGCGCCACGGGTGATGACGGCCGCTTTCAAACCGGCGGCGATCTGCGACATGCTCTTGCCGGTGCGCTGCTCGATAACTTCGGCTTCGTAATCGTTGGCCGTAAGAACCTGACACAGTTGCAGCATTTCCAGCAGATCCTCGCCGGAGTACAACGGCATGGCCTGGCCCAGATCGAAAATAAAAGGCACTCCCATGGCATTCAGGCGCCGGGCATGGGCGAACATGCCATCCTTGGCATCAGGGGCCACAATACCCCAGCCCGCCTGCTGATTCGACAGATCATTGTCGGCCGAATGCAGCATGGCGCCCGGGTGGAACGAGGTGATCTGACTGGCGGCCAGGTCAGTGGTGATAAAGCATTGCGGCGTGAACAGCTCGGGCATCACGCGCACCATGCTGGTGTCTATGCCCAGGCCGTCCAGACGTTTGACGTAGTCCAGGCCGTCGCCGCCCACCGTGCCCACTGGCACGGGCTGGCCGCCCAGCATCTGCAGCGTATAAGCGATATTGCCAGCGCACCCGCCCCACTCCTTGCGCAAGCTGGGAACAAAAAAGGAAACGCTCAACGTCTGTATGCTGTCGGGCAGGATGTGGTCTTTGAAATAGCCCTCGAAAACAGCGATCGTATCAAAGGCGATCGACCCGCATACCAGCACTCGCTCGGACATAACTTACCTTAAGGAAAAAAAGGGCTAATCTGATAGCCGTTGACTTGAAGGCCCCCGGTATCCAGCGGCAGCTGCACCATCAATTCGGTGCGCGCCGCAAACGGCTCACCTTGGCGTTCGGGGGCCAGATACTGCGTCGGCGATATATTGCGCCGAGCAATCAGCGCGCCGGAAAAATCCTTCAGATCCAGGACCAACGTAGGCCACTCCTGGGGACGCTCGAACTCGTTGCGCAGCGTAAAGCGCAGTACAGACCGCGCGCCGTCGCCCGGCTCTTTATGCAGGGCGGACGAGACCACGCGGATATCGGCCTGACGGCGCTCATACGGAACCTGGCAGCCCAGGCCGGCGCACGCCTGCTCCAGGGCGGGACGCAGCAAGGGCACATGGCTGGCTATCTGGACGCGATAGACATACACCAGCTGCGCCAGCAGCACCAGCAGGCTCAGAACACAAAGCAGTCTCCAGAACAGTGACCATGCCCGCTGTCCCACTCCGGCTTCACCGGCATAGCGGGTTTCACGCTGCAAGGTCGGATTGGAAGGAATCGTCCAATCCTCTGGCGGCTCGGCGGCCGACTCGGTGCCATCCGCCTGGCGCGACGGATAGGCGGCTCGCAGGGTGTTGGCTCGATTGCCCACGCTGAAGTCCGGCTCGCTGCTGCGCCAGGAGGACTGGCCAATATGATGATCGTCAGACTCGACCGGCGCATCGGCGCCGGAGACGAAGAAAGAGGTATCCTCGTCGCGCGGGTCGGGCGAGCGCGAGCGCAGGACGGACGGTTGTGCCGGCGCCACCGGCGCATTGGCCATGACGGAATCGGGAAATTTGCGCACCTGCAGAGAGTCGTGCGCCGAGCCCTCGTCCTGGGGCGGCGCATGGCGCGAATGCTGCACAAAACGCGGTCCCTGCGGCTTAGCCTGCAGATCCACATGCTCGGCCGCAAGTGGTCCGCGCGTTCCGACAAACACCGGCTCGGTCTTGGGCGCCGGAGCAACGGGATGCTCCACCGCCACATCGTAGGTGGGTTCGGCCGCGTCATCATCGATCACGGCTTCAAAGCCATCGAAGATGTGCGCGCACTGGATGCAGCGTATATAGCCCCGGCGGCGCTGCAACAGCTCGACGCTGGCTGCAAAAGACGTTCCGCAACGAGGGCAGCGAGTCTTCAACTCCATAAGCCCACCTAAATTCTTGCCGTCTTATAAAGGCCGCTGACCGGCCAGGCAAACCCATCCATCCCGCATCTGCCAAACAGCAAGCGGCAGGTAGGGAGCATAGACTTCTATCATTTCTTCGGCCTGCCAGTCGTAGATGCCCGAGAGCACCAGGTGACCGCCCGGCTTGACGCGATTGGCCAGCATGGGCGCAAGCATGCGCAAAGGGTTGGCCAGAATGTTGGCCACGACCAGATCCGTCTGCCCCTCGGGCATGGCGTCGGGCAGCAGCCCCTCGACATCGACCTGATTGACCTGCGCATTGTAGCGCGTGGAAATCACGGCCTGCTCATCAATATCCACGCCCAACGTAACGCCAGCGCCCAGCTTGCGCGCGGCAATGGCCAGAATGCCCGAGCCGCAGCCGTAGTCCAGCACGGTCTGGCCGGGCTGCACGTGATGCGCCAGCCAGTCCAGGCACAGATGCGTCGTGGGATGGCTGCCCGTGCCGAATGCCAGGCCTGGATCCAGCTCGATACGCACCAGCCCGTCGCCGGCCTGCGCCACCAGCGGCAGATCCTGATCGTCCTTGTGCCAGCTTGGCACGATCAGAATGCGATCACCCACCGGAATGGGACCGAACTGCGATTGCGTCAGCCGCACCCAGTCGGCGTCCGGCACGTCGCGCACACTCCATTGCGCCTGCTGCGGATCCAGCACGCCTGCGTCAAATAGCGGCTGCAGCATGTCCTCGGGTTCGACGCCGTCAGGCAGCAGGGCCACCACACGGTTATGGTCCCAGGCCAACACCTCGGGCTCAATGCCCGGTTCGCCGAAAAGCGGCTGCTCGCGGTCGGTGTCGCCATCAGCGTCTTCCACCGAGACGGACAGCGCGCCGGCCTCCAGCAGGGCATCGGACAGGAGCTCAGCCTCGTTTTCCCGGCAGCTCAATAAGAGTTCACGCATACTTGTCTTCCATAAAGCAAAACAGGGGCGAGCCCCTGTTTTGCATGATCACTGCTTAAGGTCGGCGCACCTGACCCTAGCTGCGCCCCCTTAGGGTTCACTTGCGCTGGGACAGTTTCTGTTCCAGGTAGTGGATGCTGGTGCCGCCGGCCTTGAAGTTGGCGTCCTGCATCAGTTCGCGGTGCAGCGCGACGTTGGTCTGAATGCCTTCCACCACCATTTCCGACAGAGCGATGTCCATGCGGGCGATGGCTTGTTCGCGTGTCTTGCCATAGGTGATCAGCTTGGCAATCATCGAATCGTAGAACGGCGGCACGGTGTAGCCGGCGAACACGTGGGAATCGATGCGCACGCCGGGACCGCCTGGCGTGTGCCAGTTGGTGATCAGACCTGGGCTGGGGATGAACTTGAACGGATCTTCCGCATTGATGCGGCATTCGATCGAGTGGCCTTCGAATTCGATATCGCGCTGGCGCAGCACGAATTTCTCGCCTGCTGCGACCTTGATCTGCTCCTGGACCAGATCCAGGCCCGTCACCATTTCGGTAATGGTGTGCTCGACCTGAATACGGGTGTTCATCTCGATGAAGAAGAACTCGCCGTTTTCGTACAGGAATTCAAAGGTGCCAGCGCCGCGATAGCGCATCTTGCGGCAGGCGTCGGCACAACGCTCGCCGATACGCTCGATCAGGCGGCGAGGAATGCCGGGAGCGGGCGCTTCTTCGATGACTTTCTGGTGGCGTCGCTGCATGGAACAGTCGCGCTCGCCCAGCCAGATGGCATTGCGTTCGCCGTCGGCCAGGACCTGAATTTCGATGTGGCGCGGGTTCTCGAGGTACTTTTCCATGTAGACCTCGGGATTGTTGAACGCCGCAGCGGCTTCGGATTTGGTCGTGGCCACGGCGGTCAGCAGGGCTGCTTCCGTGTAGACCACGCGCATGCCGCGACCGCCACCGCCGCCGGAGGCCTTGATGATGACCGGGTAGCCCACTTCGCGAGCGATGCGGATGATTTCCTGCGGGTCGTCGGGCAAGGCGCCGTCCGAACCAGGAACCACTGGCACGCCGGCCTCGATCATGGTTTTCTTGGCCATGACCTTGTCACCCATGGTGCGGATGTTCTCGGGACGCGGGCCGATGAAGACAAAGCCGCTTTTTTCCACACGCTCGGCAAAGTCCGCGTTTTCAGCCATGAAGCCGTAGCCGGGGTGAATGGCTTCGGCATCCGTGACCTCGGCCGCGGAAATGATGGCCGGCATGCTCAGATAGCTGTCGCGGGCGGGCGCAGGACCGATGCAGACGGCCTCGTCGGCCAGGCGCACATACTTGGCGCCCCGGTCAGCTTCGGAATACACCACCACCGTCTTGATACCCATCTCGCGGCAGGCGCGCTGGATACGCAGGGCGATTTCACCCCGGTTGGCGATTAGGATTTTTTCAAACATGTCATCAACCGATGATGAACAGGGGTTGGCCGTATTCGACGGGGCCGCCGTTTTCAACCAGGATTTCCTTGATCACGCCGGATTTGTCGGCTTCGATCTCGTTCAGCAGCTTCATGGCTTCGATGATGCACAGCGCGTCGCCTTCCTTGACGGTCTGGCCCACTTCCACGAAAGCGGCGGCACCCGGGCTGGGAGCACGGTAGAACGTGCCGACCATAGGTGCCTTGACAGCGTGGCCTTCCGCCACGGCAGGAGCGGCAGGTGCGGCTGCCGCAGCAGCGGCGGGAGCAGCCACGACGTGGGCGGCAGGAGCTTCCGCCGCGTACACCACGGGAGCTGCCGAGCTTTGCGAAAATTTAACGATCCGGACTTTGTCGTCACCCTCGGTGATTTCCAGTTCGGCAATACCCGATTCGGCTACGAGATCGATCAGGGTTTTGAGTTTTCTAAGATCCATGCGTGCTTCCCGCGATACCGCCCTATCCAGTTCCCTGAATCAGAACGGCATCAAAAAAAGAAAATTGGTCAAAAAAACGAAGACAGCCGCCTAGCTGTCCAAGGCAAACCGCAATGCAGCTTCATAACCGTACGCCCCCAGCCCCACGATCACGCCCTGGGCGGTATCGGACAGATAGGAATGATGGCGGAACGGCTCACGTTTGTGAACATTGGACAAGTGGACTTCGATGAACGGAATGCTGACACCGGCCAGGGCATCGCGTATCGCCACGCTGGTGTGTGTATAGGCACCGGCATTGATGATGATGAATTCGACCCCCTCGGCGCGAGCCTGATGGATCCGGTCAACGAGCCCGCCTTCGTGATTACTTTGGAAAAAATGACACTGTGCGCCATGCTGCTCGGCCAGAGCCCGCAAACTGCTATTGATGCCATCGAGGGTCTGATGTCCGTAGACATCCGGCTCCCGGGTTCCCAGCAGGTTGAGGTTGGGCCCGTTAAGGACCAGAACATGATTCGCCATAGCGGATTTTTCGTGAAGACAGACCGCCTTTTTACGCTAAAAAGCACCATTTGTCTATCAACAACCCCGATTACAAGCGGTAACCGGGGCCTTGGCGATTTTTCAGGCCAAACAGCGGCGAGCGGCAAATTTACCGAAATTACGCGACGAAGTAAGCCAGTTAGCGCTGACGCTTGATAACTTCGTCCAACTTTTGAGGATCGATCTGTCCCAGCATGCGTTCATCCACCCGGCCATTGCTGCCGAACACCACCGTGAACGGCAGGCCGCTGCGCTTGTTGCCCAGGCTGCGCATCTGCTTGACCCCGCCAGGGCCCGCCAACAGGATGTCGTAGCTGACCGGCACGCGTTGCAGGAATTCCTGGACATTGCTCTTGGAGTCCACGGCGATGCCCAGGAACTGCACATCGGGGTAGCGTTCGTGCAGCGCCTGCAGGTCCGGCATTTCCTTGATGCATGGCGCGCACCAGGTAGCCCAGAAGTTGATGACCAGGGGCTTGCCGATGTAAGTAGAAAGCGCACGCTCCTGATCCTGAAGATCGGGGAAGCTCTGGGACAGAAAGGGATCGGCGGGCAGCAGACTGGCCCATGGTGCTGGGTGCAATGCCATCAGGCCCGCACACAATAAAGATCGCTGCAGGAAAACGCGCCTATGCATCATTCATAAACCCACACGGTTGATAATTTCCCTCTCCGCCCCGCGCTCTTGCTGCGGTGAAGATCTTTTTTAGGGGCGGCCCAACGGCAAAAATACATCACCCGGCGATGATAGCACTGGTAACACAGCGAGCTGGCGCGCCAGATCAAACATCCGACTAAAATACAGGCCGGAGGATTGTCATGCACATACATATATTAGGCATATGCGGCACGTTCATGGGCGGTTTGGCGCTGATCGCCCGCTCGGCGGGCCACACCGTAACCGGCTGCGACGCCGGCGTCTACCCGCCCATGAGCACGCAGTTGCAGGAGCAGGGCATCGCGCTGATCGAAGGCTTTGACGCCGACCAGACCCGTCTGGCGCCCGACCTGTACATCATCGGCAATGTGGTTTCTCGGGGCAACCCCCTCATGGAAGCCATCCTGGATCAGGGCCTGCCCTACGTTTCAGGCCCCCAATGGCTGGGCGAGAACATTTTGCGCGGTCAGCATGTGCTGGCCGTTGCCGGCACGCACGGCAAGACCACGACCAGCTCCATGCTGACCTGGATCCTGGAGCACGCGGGCCTGACGCCCAACTTTCTGATCGGCGGCGTAGCGCCCGACCTGGGCGTATCGGCCCGCTTCGATCCGACGCAATCGCTGTTCGTCATCGAGGCCGATGAATACGACACGGCGTTCTTCGACAAGCGCTCCAAGTTCGTGCACTATCGCCCGCGCACGGCCATACTGAATAATCTGGAATACGACCACGCGGACATCTTCCCCGACCTGAACGCTATCCAGACCCAGTTTCACCACTTGGTACGCACCATTCCACAGTCCGGCCTGATCCTCTGCCCCACCGACACTCCCGCCCTGGAACAAACCCTGGAGCGCGGCTGCTGGACGCCCGTGAACTATTTCGGCCCCCAAGGAGACTGGGACAGCCAGAACATCAGTCCCACCTCATTCGAAGTGCTGCGCCACGGCCAGCCTCAAGGCCAGGTGAACTGGGCCTTGACCGGGCAGCACAACCAATTCAATGCTCTGGCATCCATCGCCGCCGCCCAGCACGTCGGCGTGACGGCCCAGGCCGCCATCGATGCGCTGTCCCATTTCAAAGGGGTGAAGCGACGCATGGAAGTGCGCGGCACCGTCAACGACGTCACCGTCTACGACGACTTCGCCCACCACCCCACCGCCATCGCCACGACCCTGGACGGGCTGCGGGGCCAGGTCGGGGGCACAACGCGCATCCTGGCCGTGCTGGAACCACGCTCCAACACCATGAAACTGGGCGCCATGGCCGCCCGCTTGCCAGCCTCCCTGGAGCAGGCCGACCTGGTGTTCTGCTATGGCGAAACCCAGGGCAAGCATGCCTTGGGCTGGGATCCCGCCACGGTGCTGGCCGATATGGGCGAACGCGCCACAGCCTGGAACGATTTGGATAAAATGGTGTCTGCCATTGTCCAGGCCAGCCAGCCCGGCGATGCCATTGTTGTCATGAGCAACGGCAGCTTTGGCGGCATCCACCAGCGCCTGCTGGACCGCCTGCCGCATTGACCCTCTTTTTACAGGTGCCTTCATGATCCTCTACCTGCACGGCTTTCGCTCTTCGCCTTCGTCCTATAAAGCGCAGCGCATGCAACAAGCTCTGCAGGCGCGGGATCTGCTGTCCCTGTGGCGCTGCCCGCAACTGCCTGCCAGCCCCGCGCAGTCGATCGCGCTGTGCCGGCGCATCCTGGATACAGAACTGCAGGCCGGCCATGCGCCGGACAAGCTGTGCATTATGGGCTCGTCCCTGGGCGGCTACTATGCCAGTCACCTGGCCCAGCAGTACCGCTGCCGCGCCGTGCTGATCAACCCGGTCGTCCATGCAAGCCTGGCCCTGGCCACTCAAGTGGGCGAGCACACCAGTTACCATTCCGACGCACCCTTTCACTTCCTGCCCGAATACGTGGACGAACTGGACGACATCCATGTCCCTCGTCCCACCGATCCCAGTCAGTTCTACCTGCTGGCAGCCAAGGGCGATGAAGTGCTGAACTGGCGCGATATGGCCGACTGGTATCAGGGCAGCCACGGCCATATCGTCGAAGGCGGGGACCACGGGTTTTCGGACTTCGATCCCTGGATCCCGGATATTTTGCAGTTCGCCCTGCAACGACCTTAAAATTTACCGGATGGCAGCGGCCATCCAGATGGAACATCATGTACGTCCTTTTCGAAGACAGCGGCAACTTCAAAGCAGAAAAAATCTTCTCTGAAAGCGACTCCACCATGCAGGTAGAGTCGGCCTCCGGAAAACGCAGCAAGATCAAGAAAAACAGTGTGCTGTTCAGCTTTGAACAACCTGCCCCCGCCCAGCTGATGGAGCAAGCCCAAGCCCTGGCCGAATCGCTGGACATCAACTTTCTGTGGGAGTGCGCTCCCCAGGAAGAGTTCGAAGCCTGCGATCTGGCACAGGACTATTTTGGCCATGTCCCCAGCGCGGTCGAGAAAGCCGGCACGATTTTTGCCCTGCATAGCGCGCCGACCTACTTCCACCGCCGCGGCAAGGGTCTGTACCGCCCCGCTCCGCCGGACATCCTCCAGGCAGCGCTGGCCGCCATCGAAAAAAAGCGCCTGCAGCAGGAACAGATCGAAACCTGGGCGCAGGAAATGGCTCAGGGTCGCCTGCCCGAGGAAATCGCCCAGAAAGCTCACACTTTCCTGGGCCAGCCGGACAAGAACTCCCTGGAATGGAAAGCCTTCGATCTGGCGCAGAAAGAACTGAACATCGGCACTGAAAAGCTGCTGCTGTCGCTGGGCGCCTGGTCCAATCCCCTGACTCTGCACCAGCACCGCTTCCTGTCGTCCCACTTTCCCAAAGGCACCGGCTTTCCTGCCATTCAGGTTCAGGACTGGGGACAAGACCTGCCAATGGCCGACGTCACCGCCTATTCCGTGGACGATGCCAACACCATTGAAATCGACGATGCCCTGTCGGTACAGATACCTGAACCGGGCCGAATCCGCGTAGGCGTGCACATCGCCGTGCCGGCGCTGGCCATCGCGCGCGGCAACGAGCTGGATCAGATCGCGCGCAGCCGCATGGCCACGGTCTACACGCCGGGCTATAAGATCCCCATGCTGCCGCCCGAGCTCATCGCTCACTTCTCGCTGGACGAAGGCCAGTCACGTCCGGCGCTGTCGCTGTACGTGGATGCCGACATCGGTACCGGCGAGATCCTGGGACACCGCACCACGCTGGAACGCATCACTGTCGCACGCAATCTGCGCCAGCACGAGCTGGACCCACAGATCTCCGAAGAGGCTCTGAACACTCCCGACGCCCAGGTGCCTTACTCCGAGTGGCTGCGGCCGTTGTGGACGTTCTCACGACAGCTTGCCGCCCAGCGCGAAGCCGTTCGCGGCAAGCCTGAAAACAACAGCCGCGTCGAATACAGTTTCGAGCTGGACGGCCCGCATGACGACCCCGACTCCGTCATTCGCCTGGTACCGCGCGTACGCAACGCGCCGCTGAGCCTGCTGGTGGCCGAATACATGATTCTGGCTAATCAGTTGTGGGGCGGCCTGCTGGCCGAGCACAATGTGCCTGGCATCTACCGCTCCCAGCAATTCATGCGCACACGCATGTCCACTACGCCCGCACCGCACGAATCCATCGGCGTGCCGCAATACACCTGGTCCACCTCACCGCTGCGCCGTTACGTGGATCTGATCAATCAGGGGCAGATCCTGGCGGCGGCCGAGCACGGCATCTCCGCCCGTCTGGCCGCCCCGTTCCAGCCCAAGGACGCCGACCTGTTCGCCATCATCGGCGCCTTCGAAGGACAATATGCCCAATGGGCGGACTATCAGTCCTCGCTGGAACGCTACTGGTGCCTGCGCTGGCTGCAGCAGCACGGCATCACCCAGGCGCGCGCCGCTTTCATCAAGGAGGATCTGGTGCGCCTGAACGATGCGCCCCTGGTGCTCCATGTGCCTGGCCTGCCTGCCCTTGAACGTGGCCAGGAAGTGACCATCGACCTGCTGGCTTTCGACGAACTGGCGCTGACGGTGGAATGCCGGCTGCGCGAAGTCGCCGCTGCCGCCTGACGGACGCCATGGCCCGCCCGCACCGCCGCCAGCAAGGCGACTACCTGTGGCTGGCGGTGGCCGTCTCGGCGCTGGTGCATCTGGTGATCGTCTTCTGGCCTCAGGGCGGCACCGTTCCCCGGGCAGCTCGCAGCCTGGATGTGGCCCTGGTCAACTTCAGTACCGACACCGCTCCGCTGGACCCGCGACTGCTGGCCCAGCTCAATCTGGAGGGCGGTGGTCTGCACGCCCAAGGTGAAGCCAGCCAGCCCCTGCCCCTGACTGACCCCGACCTGCCCAATCTGCTGGTTCTGGAGGCGCTGCGCAAACGCCAGCAAAGCCTGGAAGCGGAACAGCAGCGCCTGCTGGGCGAGCTGGAAAACCAGGATGCCGTGCCCCCTTCCACCCCGGCCATGGAATACATCGGCGCCTCGGAAGCGCCGGGCCAGGATGACGCCGACCTTACTCCGCAAGTCCGTAATGCCCAGATCGCACGGCTGCGCGACCAGATTCAAGAACAACAGCGCCAGCCGCGCTACCACTACGCCGGCCCGAGCGCGCGCGCCAGCGACGAAGCGCGTTACCTGGACCAGTGGCGCCAGCTCGTCGAGCAGACCGGTACCCGCCATTATCCGCAGCAAGACGGCCGCCGGCTCTACGGAGCGCTGCAGATGACGGTCTATATCCGGCGCGACGGCAGCCTGCTGCGCACCGAGATCACCCGCGCTGCCGACAATCCGGCCCTGAATCTGGCGGCCCGCCGCGTCGTGGAACTGGCCGCCCCCTTCGCTCCCCTGCCGCCCGAAGTCGCCCCCGGTGCCGACGTGCTGGTCATCACGCGCAGTTGGGACTTCACCCGCGACACGCTGCGCATGCAAGGCGCGTCTGCACCCTAACATTCGGATGCAGGGTTTGTGCGTCGTAACCAGCCATTCCCCCTGACAGGCGGCACACAGGTAAAATAGCGCATCGACCAGGCTTCACTCAGCCCCCCGTGTCCGGGGGATCCATCAGGACACGGAGGCCGGCCGGATCCAATAACAAGATATTTCCTGGGAGCCTCCCATGTCCGACACGACTTCCGCCGGCCGCTATGGCGTCATCGGCAATCCCATCAAGCACAGCCGCTCACCCGAAATCCATGAACAATTCGCGCGCCAGTGCGGCATAACGCTCAGTTACGAACGCATTCTGGCTCCGCTGGAAGGCTTTGAATCCACCGTACGGGATTTCTTTCTGGACGGCAAAGGCCTGAACGTCACTCTGCCCTTCAAAGAGCAGGCCTTCGAGCTGGCCGGCGGCCAGCTCAGCCAGCGCGCCCGCATGGCTGGCGCCGTCAACACCTTGTGGCTGGAAAACGGCGAACTGCATGGCTGCAACACGGACGGGGTGGGCTTGTGCTCGGATCTGCGTCGCCTGGGCCATGACCCTGCCGGCATGCGCATCTTGCTGATCGGCGCGGGCGGCGCCTCGCGTGGCGTGGTCTTTCCGTTGCTGGAAGCCGACTGCGAGCTGCTGCACATCATCAACCGCACCGGCAGCAAGGCGCACGACCTGCGCGAACACGTCGTGGCCCTGGAGCCCGATGCCTCGCGCCGCCTCAGCGCCGGCGACCTGGACGACCACATCGGCGACTGGGACATCATCATCAATGCGACCTCGGCCAGCCTGCAACAATCCCTGCCGGAACTGCCCGATGCGCGCTACCGCAAGAACTCCCTGGCCTACGATATGTTCTACGCCGGCGAACCCACCGCCTTCATGCTGGCGGCCGAGCAAGCCGGGGCCGATCAGGTCATGGACGGTCTGGGCATGCTGGTCGGACAGGCCGCCGCCAGCTTTGCCCTGTGGCACGGCGTGACGCCCGACGTAGAGCCCGTACTGCACGCCCTGCGCAGCCAGACAGGACAAGTCTGACGTGCGCCTGACCGCCCATCCATGGAAACTGGCCGGCATGGTACTGCTGACCGCCGCTGTCGGCGTGCTGCTCTATCAGATCGCCTTGTTCCTGATGGTCTTGTGGTACACCGTCGTACCGCCCCGGCTGACGCCGTTCATGGCGGCCGAACAGCGCGAGCTGCGCGCCCAGGAGCCCGACGCGCGCGTGCGCTACGAATGGGTGCCCTATGAGCAGATCAGCCCCAATCTCAAGCGCGCCGTCATCGCCTCGGAGGACGCCAACTTCATGCAGCATTCGGGCGTGGAGTGGGATGCCATTCGCAAGGCCTGGGACTACAACCGGCGCCAGGCGGAAAAAGGCTCCGCGCGCCGCCGCGGCGGCTCGACCATCTCCCAGCAACTCGCCAAGAACCTGTTTCTGTCGGATTCGCGCAGCTACCTGCGCAAGGGCCAGGAATTGATCCTGACCTACATGATAGAAACCGTCATGAGCAAAGAGCGCATACTGGAGCTGTACCTGAATGTCGCCCAATGGGGCACGGGGGTGTTCGGCGCGCAGGCGGCGTCCCGCCATTACTATAAGCAGGATGCATCACGCATCAGCGCGGTGCAGGCCGCTCGCTTGGCCAGCATGCTGCCCAACCCGGCTTATTACGACAAACGCCGCGATAGCCCGTATCTGCAGTCACGCACCCGCACCATCAGCCAGCGCATGCGTCAGGTCGCCGTTCCCTGACTGCTTATGGCTTTTTTGTTAACCTAGCCACGTCTTTGCTTTAGCCCAATTTTCATGCGCACTGCCCGCCGCTACCTAGCCTCCGAAATCTACCGCTCCAGCGCTGTCGTCCTGATGGCGCTACTGGGGCTGTTCACCTTTTTCGCCCTGATCGAAGAACTGGACAAAGTGGGCTCCAAGTTCACCCTGGCCAGCCTGTTCTACATCCAGGCGCTGGAGCTGCCGACCCGCCTGTACGACCTATTGCCCATCGGCTTGCTGATCGGCGCCATCCTGGCCCTGGCCAGCCTGGCCCAGCGCAACGAACTGGTCATCCTGCGCGCCTCCGGCGTGAGCGGCCTGCGCATGATGGTCATGCTCTGGACCGTCACCCTGCCTCTGGTGGCCGGCGCGTTCGTGCTGTCGGAATATGTCACCCCCATGGCCGAAATCAAATCCAGCGAGCAAGGCATGGCACTGCTGGGCCGGGCAGGCGGCGGACGCTTGGACAGCGGATACTGGTTCAAGGAAAACAAGCCCGAGAACGGCATGCGCATCATCAATATCGCCACGCTGCAGGGCAACGGCAGCGTGAGCGATGTCAGCGTCTATGACTTCATCGACGGGCAGCGACTGAACATGGTGGCCCAAGCCCCTGCAGGCCAATTCACAGACAGCGAGCTGGTGCTGCGCGACGTCACCGAAACGCACCTGAGCGAACTATCGCACCAGGCCCTGTCCCAGGACCAGGCCCCCGATGAAGCCCTGGTGCGCATCGAAAAGCGACCCGAACTGACCTTGCAGACCACACTGACCCCGGACCGCCTGATCGCCCGCGTGGTCACGCCCGAACGCATGTCCCTCCTGGACCTGAAGGACTACATCGACTATCTGAATGCCAACAAGCTGCAGACCAAGCGTCAGGTCGTGGCCCTTTGGCGCAAGGTCGCCTACCCCTTCACCCTGCTGGTGATGATCACCATTGCCGCCCCCATCGGCTTTATGCAGACCCGTCATGGCGGCGTAGGCACCAAAGTATTCACCGGCATTCTGCTGGGCGTAGGTTTTTTCATGGTCAATCAACTGGCCCTGAACGTGGCCATGCTCAGCAACCTGGCGCCGTGGGTCACGGCGCTGGTGCCCAACATCATTGCCATGGCTCTGGCCCTGGGCGCGCTCATCCTGATGGAAAACCGTCACAACCTGCGCCGCCGTCACTCCAGCATTTCCAACTGAATCATGCCCCTGTCCCACTCTGCTTCCATCTGGGCCATCGGCGATATCCAGGGTTGCTGCACCTCCCTTGATACGCTGCTGCGCCACCCCGACATTCAAGCCGACCCCCAGGCTCGCTTCTGGTTCGCCGGCGACCTGGTTAATCGCGGCCCCGATTCCGCCGGCTCGCTGCGCCGTATCCGGGCGCTGGGCAAGCATGCGAACTGTGTGCTGGGCAACCATGATATCCACTGCCTGGCCGTAGCGGCGGGCGTACGCAAACCCGGCAGGCATGACACGCTGGCCGAGCTTCTGGGGCAGACAGATGCCCCTGAACTGCTGGACTGGCTGCGCCATCAGCCCCTGGCGCACTACGAGCATGGTCACCTGATGGTGCATGCAGGGGTGCACCCGGACTGGAGCCCTGAAGACGTGCTGGAGCGCGCCGCTGAAATCGAATCCCTGCTGCGCGCCGACAACTGGCGCGACCATATCGCCGAACTGTTCGGCAACGATCCCGATGCCTGGGCCCCCGAGCTGCGCGGCAAGGACAGGCGGCGCGCCATCATCAGCAGCCTGACGCGCATGCGCATGTGCCGGTCTGACGGCAGCATGGACTTCAAGCACAAAGGTGCGCCCGACCCGGATTCGGGCCTGGTCCCCTGGTATGAACTGCCGGATCGGGCCTGCGATGACGTGCCCATCATCTTCGGCCACTGGTCCACACTGGGCCTACTGAATACGCCCACCCTGCTCAGCCTGGATACCGGCTGCGTCTGGGGCCGGCAGCTCAGCGCCGTGCGCCTGCAGGACCGTCGCCTGGTCCAGATCCACTGTCCGGAAAACCAGAAGCCGGGTGAATAAAAAACGCCCCGGCAAAAAGCCTGGGGCGTTTTCACAAACGGTAGCCTGAGCGCAGTACCGGCGGCTGCTTGAGCAGAGCGGCCGGGTCCGCCAATGACTCAATCCGGGCAGACCACGGCCCGGATGCGTTCCCGGGCCTGCTGCGCGGTGATGCTGCGGCCGCCTTCGATACAGGACTGGGCCGACATCACTTCCAGGAAATGACAATGCACCTGGGCATGGCGTGAGCTGAGCAGTACCCAGATATTGCCTACCAGAGATTGCTCGCCCACGAAGGCGAAGCGCTCGGTGCGCCGCCCGGCTTGCTCGAACAACAGGGCTACAGGCTGAATATCCACCCCGAGCGTGATGGCCGCCTCAAACAGGCTGGCATGGAAATTCTTGACGTCCAGACCGGTGGAGGTCGTGCCTTCCGGGAATAATCCGACCGCATCGCCGCGTTCAAAACAACGTTGCATCTGCCGGCTGACCGTATGCACGGCGCGCCGTTGGCCGCGCTCGATGAACACCGTGCCGGCTCCGGCCACCAGCCACCCCACCACCGGCCAGCGGCGGATTTCGCTTTTGGCGATGAAGGAGGTGGAACGCACGCTATTGAGCACGAAGATGTCCAGCCAGGAGACGTGATTGGAAACATACAGCACGGCTTTGTCCTGCACGGCGCAGCCATGCTGAACCACCGCAACGCCGCAGATGCGCATCAGCAGCCGCGACATGCCCAATACCAGAGCGCGACGCCCGCCCGGACGCAATACAGGAAAAAAACCGACGAGCAACAGACCCGCCAGTATCCATACAATCAGCGCCACCGCGCGCCAGGCAAAACGGAAAATAGTCAAAGGACTTCAGCCTAATGAGGGGACTCAGGCGGACGGCAGGCGATCCAGGTAGCGCTGCAGGATCACATAGGCGGCCATCGCATCATCGTCGTCGTTGCTTCCCAGCAAGGCTTGGGCTTCCATGCTGGAGCCGCGCTCGTCCACCAGCTCCACCACCAGGCCGTAGCGGCCATGCAGTTGATTGGCAAAACGTCGACAGCGAAGCGAAGCATACTGCTCCCCGCCCTCTGTGGTCAAAGGCAAGCCGACGACCAGGCGGTCGGGCTGCCATTCATCGAGCAGAGCCTGGATGGCCGCGAAGCGCTGCTCGCGCGTGACGGGACGCAGGATGGTATAGGGGCGCGCCTGACGCGTCAGAGTGTTGCCCAACGCCACGCCGATTTTTTTCAGGCCGTAGTCAAAGGCCAGAATGGTTTCCGGAACGCCGGACGCCGCGCCTGGGACAACAGGATCAGGCATGGCCCGCGTCACCCGCCAGCATGAGTGGATCGATGCCCAGCAGCGCCAGGGCGCTGTCATAGCGCTTTTCCACAGGGGTGGAGAACAGGATCTCGTGGGTGGCCTTGACGTTCAGCCAGGCATTGCCCGCCATCTCGCCTTCCAGTTGGCCAGCGCTCCAGCCTGCATAGCCAAGCGTGACTAGCATATGCTGGGGCCCCTGCCCATTGGCCACATCCTGCAGCACGTCTTTGGAGGTGGTGAGTGTCAGTTCGCCGACAGCCAGGCTGGAGGTATAGGCCTTGTCGGAGTCGTGCAGCACGAAACCGCGGTCGGTCTGCACCGGGCCGCCGAAATACACCGCCGTGCCAGCCAGATCCGTGCCAGCTTCAACCTCGACTTCGATGCGCGACATGAGATCGGCCAATGTCAGGTCCGTAGGCCGGTTGATGACCAGGCCCAGCGCGCCCTGCTCATTGTGCTCGCACACATAGATGACGGTATCGGCCAGGCTGCCCGCCACCACGCCGGGCATAGCCAGCAGCAGGTGGTGGGTCAGATTGGCGCTTTCCTGAATCAGGGGAGACTGGCTTGTCGCGCTCATACGCGCCTCCTGTAGGGGCCGAGCACCGAGGGAAACAGCGTGATCACACTTCGATCAGTTCAAAATCTTCCTTGCGGGCGCCGCATTCAGGACAGACCCAGTTCGGGGGCACGTCTTCCCAGCGCGTGCCGGGAGCGATCCCTTCTTCGGGCAGGCCCGCTTCTTCATCGTATATCCAGCCGCAAATCAGGCACATCCACGTACGCATAACATTCCTACTGTATTTGTAAACATAGTCCGATCCAGGTGCAAATCGGGGCAATCCATTAAAATGGGGTCAATATTACTAAACCCTGACGCATCCGGGCCAAATAATTGGCGCGGGCATGCAATTGATACAAGATGGCTGCTGATCTCGAAAATTCAAGTCCTGGTCTGGCGCTGGTGCTGGCGCCCTACGACCCGAGCACAGGTGCGCACCTGCCGGCCGATGCCGTGACCGGCGCACGCCTGGGCTGTCATGTCCTGAGCGTGCCCACCTCTTTGCTGGTGCGCGACACCGCCCGCCTGGAAAGCATCCAGTTGCTGGCGGACGATGTCGCCGACGACCAGGCCCGCTGCCTGCTCGAAGACGTCAATATCCAGGCCATCAAGTGCGGCCCGGTCTACAGCGCCGAAATGGCCAGCATGGTGGCTGAAATCTGTGCCGACTACCCGGAGCTGCCTCTGGTGCTGCATCTGTCGGCCATGCCCGCCGGCCTGGACGACATCGACGCCGAAGACGCACTGGACGCCAGCCTGCGCCTGTTGCTGCCGCTCAGCTCGCTGCTGGTCGTGGACCACGCCAGCCTGGAACAATGGCGCGCCGACGGCTTGCTGGAAGACGGCGAGTCGGCCGGAGCCGCCTTGCTGGCGGCAGGTGCGCATGCCGTGCTGATCACGGCGATTCCCGGCCCCGCAGGCCAGTGGCATGCCCTGTTCCAGGGCCACCATGGTGCGCTGCAGTTCAGCCTGCCCCACGATCCCGGCCTGCGCCAGCAGGACATGGACAGTCTGGTGGCGGCCGCCAGCACCTGCCGTCTGGCGCAAGGCCAGGAGCTCGATGGCGCGGTAGAATCAGCATTGAGCCATCTGCAGGCCTGCTCGCGTGACACCTTCCAGCCCGGCATGGGTCACCGCCTGCTCAACCCAGCCCCCCTTCGCCATGACTGACACCCCGCTCCTGCGCTTTCCTGCCGGCCTGTACGGCATCACCCCCGACTGGGACGACACCCCTCGCCTGCTGCGGGCTGTGCGCGCCGCGCACGACGGCGGCCTGAAAGTGCTGCAGTTCCGCCGCAAGCAAGGCACGCAGGAGGCGCTACAGCAGCAGCTCGCCCAACTGAGCGAACTGTGCGCATCGCTGGATCTGCCCTTGCTCATCAACGATCATTGGTCCTGGGCGCTGCAATTTCCGGTACAGGGCGCGCATCTGGGCAAAGACGACGGCGACCTGATCCAGGCCCGCCACACACTGGGCCAGCACGCCTTGCTGGGCCGCTCGTGTTACAACAGCCTGGATCTGGCCCGCCAGGCCCTGGCTGAAGGCGCCGACTACATTGCCTTTGGCGCGGTCTTTCCCTCCAGCGTCAAGCCCGAGGCGCCGCGCGCCGAGCTGGACACGCTGCGCCAGGCCCGCCAGCTTTGCCTGGAACAAAGCCGCAGCCACCGCGCCGCCGTAGTCGCAATCGGCGGCATCACGCCGGATAACGCGCCCGCGCTGCTGGACGCCGGCGTGGACAGCCTGGCCGTCATCAGCAGCCTATTCGACACGGCCGATGTGCGCGCGACGGCGCAGCGCTTCACTGATCTTTTCCACGCCCAGGCCCAGTCCCGCCATTCGCGCTGAACTGTCCGCCTGCCACGACCAACCGCTTTTTCCGTCTGGATTTCTGCCTCATGTCCCGTAACACGCAACTTTTTGAACGTGCCTGCGAATTCATTCCCGGCGGCGTCAACTCGCCCGTCCGCGCCTTCGGCTCCGTCGGCGGCACGCCCTGCTTCATCGAACGCGCCCAAGGCCCCTACATCTGGGATGCAGACGGCCGGCAGTACACCGACTATGTCGGCTCATGGGGTCCGGCCATCCTGGGCCATGCCGATCCCGACGTCGTGAAGGCCGTCCAGGACGCCGCCGTGCACGGCCTGTCGTTCGGCGCTCCCACCGAAGGCGAAGTAACGCTGGCCGAAACCATCACCCAGCTGCTGCCCTCCATCGAACAAGTGCGCCTGGTCAGCTCCGGCACCGAGGCCACCATGAGCGCCATCCGCCTGGCGCGCGGCTTCACAGACCGCAAGACCATCATCAAATTCGAAGGCTGCTACCACGGTCACGCCGACAGCCTGCTGGTCAAGGCCGGCTCCGGCCTGCTGACCTTCGGCAACCCCACCTCGGCCGGCGTGCCCGCCGAGTTCGTAGCCCACACCCTGGTTCTGGAATACAACAACCTGCAGGCCGTCCGTGAAGCCTTCGAGCAAAAAGGTCAGGACATTGCCTGCATCATCGTCGAGCCCTTTGCCGGAAACATGAACCTGGTGCGCCCCGCTCCCGGTTTCCTGGAAGGCCTGCGGGAACTGTGCACCGAATATGGCGCTGTGCTGATTTTCGACGAAGTCATGACCGGCTTTCGTGTCGGTCCTCAAGGCGTGCAAGGCCTGACCGGCATACGTCCGGACCTGACCACGCTGGCCAAAGTCATCGGTGGCGGCATGCCCGTGGGCGCGTTTGGCGGTCGCCGCGACATCATGCAATGCGTGGCTCCCGTCGGCGGCGTCTACCAGGCCGGCACCTTGTCGGGCAACCCGGTGGCCGTGGCCGCCGGCCTGGCCACCCTGAAGAAACTGGCCCAGCCCGGCTTCTACGACACGCTCAATGCCAATACCGCGCGCCTGATCCAGGGCCTGACCGCCGCCGCCCGCGAGGCTGGCGTTCCCTTCAGCGCCGACCATCAAGGCGGCCTGTTCGGCATTTATTTCAGCGAACAGATCCCCACATCTCTGTCCCAGGTATCGGCCGGCGACATCGAACGCTTCAAACGCTTCTTCCACGCCATGCTGGACAAAGGCGTGTACTTCGCCCCATCCGCCTTCGAGGCCGGCTTCGTCTCTGTCACGCACACGCCCGAGGTTATTGACGCCACGGTCCAGGCAGCACGCGAAGTCTTCGCCACGCTCAAGGACTAAGGCGCCTGGAGCAAAACAAAAAAAGCGGAGGGCTCAGCCCTCCGCTTTTTTCTATTGAATGACCCGACCCAGAGACCGGCAGCCCAGAGCGGCGATCAACCCTGAGCCATCTGCCGCAGCACAAAGCGCTGAAGCTTACCGGTCTCGGTGCGCGGCAATTGAGTCACGAACTCAATGGCGCGCGGATACTTATACGGCGCGGCATTGTCCTTCACGAAATCCTGCAATTGCTTCTTCAGCTCTTCACTGCCCGCAAAGCCCGGCTTGAGCACAATGAACGCCTTCACAACCTGGCCCCTGTCTTCGTCCGGCGCTCCGACCACCCCACATTCGGCCACGGCTTCGTGCTTGAGCAAGGTGCCTTCCACTTCCGGCCCGGCAATGTTGTAGCCGGACGAGACAATCATGTCGTCATTGCGGGCCTGGTAATACAGGTAGCCGTCTTCATCCATCTTGAAGGTGTCACCGGGGAAATTCCATCCGCCCTGCACGAACTGCTTCTGCCGCTCGTCATTCAGGTATTTGCACCCCGTCGGCCCCCGCACTGCCAGGCGGCCCACCGTACCGGCCGGCACCGGGTTCAGATTGTCATCCAGGATAGCGGCTACGTAACCCGGCACCACCTTGCCGATGGCGCCGGGGCGCACCTGCTCGGGCGGGCTGGATACATAGACGTGGATCATCTCCGTGCCGCCGATGCCATCTGTCATTTCAATGCCGCTGGCCTGCTTCCAGAGTTGGCGCGTGGCATCAGGCAAAGCTTCGCCGGCCGACACCGTCGCGCGCAGGCTGGCCAGGGAATAACGCCCCACCAATCCCGCCATCTGACGGTAGAAAGTAGGCGCCGTGAACGTCATGGTGACCTTGAACCGATCCACGGTAGCCAGCAGGTCCGACGGCGTCAGGCGCTCCAGCAGCACAGTGGACGCACCGGCACGCAGAGGAAAGCACAACAGGCCGCCCAGGCCGAACGTAAAAGCCAAGGGCGGAGTGCCGCAGACCACATCCTGCGGCGTCAGGCGCAGGATGTGGCGCGAGAACGTATCGCACATGGCCAGCACATCGCGATGGAAATGCATGCAGCCCTTGGGCTGGCCGGTCGTACCGCTGGTGAAGGCGATCAGGCAAACATCGTCGGCGGCCGTATCGCAGACCTGAAAATCAGCCGGCTTGTCGCGCAGCAGAGCTTCCAGCCCGGACGGGCTTTCATCGTTGAAGCACAACATGTGCTTGAGCAGCGGCGCGTGCGAGGCGTGCTGCGGGTCCATGCAATGATCCAGTTCTTCGCGCAGGCGCACATCGCACAGCGCGGCCTGGACCTCGGCCTTGTCCAGAATCGTCTTCAGTTCGACCGCCCGCAGCAGCGGCATGGTCGGCACGGTCACCAGCCCCGCCTTGATGCTGGCGAGCCAGCAGGCGGCCATCATGGGGTTGTTGGGACCGCGCAGCAAAATGCGATTGCCTGGCACCAGCTTCATGTCCTGCGTCAGCACGTGGGCGATCCGGCTAGTCAACGCGTCCAGTTCTGCGTAGCTCAAACTGGCATCCTCATCGCCCTGGGCCCAGCGCAAGGCCACGCGATCGCCGTGGCCCGCTTCCAACTGCTCGCCGAGCAAGACTGCCGCGCAGTTGAAACGGGCGGGGTAGTCCACATCCGGGTTGCCTTCGATCAACATGTCCGGCCACCATTCCATGGGCGGCAGATTATCGCGGGCAAAAGTATCAATGTGCGCCGAACGTTCCATCCTTGTCTCCTGCGTATGTGTCGCCCCGCTCGGGCGCGGCCTCAGGCGCGCGGCGCTGATGGCCGTTGCACCGAGGTCTATATTGTTTAGTTCTAAACTATATTAGCAAAAAAAACCGGCTTCGCCACCTGTCCAGCCTACGGGTTATCCGCAGTAGAAGCTCTCCCTCCCGGCTGGCGCAGCACGAACAAGGCAACTGCTGTCCGCCCACATTCGGCGTACTCGCATCGGACGGATAAATAGATGACTGCCTTTCACAAAAAATAAATAGTCACAATGTTGTCGTAGAATTTTCAATTAAGAAAACAATCAAAATACGACCCACAGGAAAACAAAACCGAACCCGTCAAAGAGGCATGCTCATTGATCGGCAGACAAGCAGATGCCTGAAACCTCAAGCAAATTTCACCTTGATTTGACGCCGCTTAGCGCCTCTGGCGGTTCTCGTGATGAAGACAAAGCACAGCAATAGGTGAACCTAATAAGCTAATAAGCGAATGCGGATTTTCATTTTTTCAGTTAAGCGCCGCAAACGCCAGTATATGTTTTTCATAATATTAATAATTTAAACTTAAAAACGAATTTACTTTGATCTGTCGCAATGTCAAACTTGCATCTACCCCCCTAGAATGAGACCCAAGCTCACCCAGCTTACTTCCAGCTGCGGTGTGCGTCCTTCAAAGCTAAACATTTTGGACATACACCATTAAGGTCAGCTATCCATGATCATGAACGACATCCCCGCTTCCGCTGTTGCCGACGCCGCACCCGACCTGGAAAGCCGCGCCAGCACCGACGATCACTTCGACGTACGCCTCTGGCTGCGCCTGATGGCCTGCACCAACCTGGTCGAAGGCGAAATCCGCAGCCGACTGCGCACCGAGCACCAAACCACCCTGCCCCGCTTCGACCTCATGGCGCAATTGCTGCGCTGCCCCGGCGGCATGAAAATGAGCGAGCTCTCGCGCCACCTGATGGTCACCAACGGCAACATCACCGGCATCACCGATCAGCTCGAAAAAGAAGGGCTGGTGGAACGGCTCAAGGTCGCCACCGACCGTCGCAGCTCCCTGATCCGCCTGACTCCCAAGGGCAAGCGCCAGTTTCGCAAGATGGCCGCTTCTCACGAACAGTGGCTGCAGGACATGTTCGCCGACCTGTCCGAGAAAGCCCGCAAGAACCTGTTCGAAGCCCTGGGCGAACTCAAGCTCATCGCCCGCAACAACGTTTCCCTGCGCAATCACCAGAACTAGTCTGCATCGCCTCCGAAAGCATAGCCCCGGGCGGCTTAAAGCAAGTATCATTATTGATTAAAGAACTTGCACAAACCGCCTTTAACTTTGTTTTCCGGATAGCGTCATGGCCGTCAATCTGTTCATCCCCTCCGAGTCCGACATCCACCCCGTTGCCGGCGTCAAAATCGGCATTGCCGAAGCGGGCATACGCAAGGCCAATCGACGCGACCTGACGGTGTTCGAACTGACGCCCGGCACCAGCGTGGCCGGCGTGTTCACCACCAACCGCTTTCGCGCCGCTCCCGTACAGGTCTGCGAGGCTCACCTGGCCACCCACGATGGCATTGGCGCGCTGGTCATCAATACGGGCAACGCCAACGCCGGCACCGGCGAACCCGGCCTGGCCGATGCCCGTCACACCTGCACCGAACTGGCCAAGTTGCTGGGCCTGCGCCCGCAGCAGATCCTGCCGTTCTCCACGGGCGTCATCCTGGAGCCGCTGCCCATGGATCGCCTGCTGGCCGGACTGCCTCCGGCCGTGGCCGACCTGCGCTCAGACAACTGGTTCAATGCCGCGCACAGCATCATGACCACGGATACCCAGCCCAAGATCGTGTCCCGCCAGATCACGCTGGACGGCAAGACGGTCACCCTGACCGGCATCAGCAAGGGCGCGGGCATGATTCGCCCCAATATGGCCACCATGCTGGGCTTTCTGGCCACCGATGCCGGCATTGCTCCCGATCTGCTCAAGGACATGTGCCGCCAAGCCGCCAATCGCTCCTTCAACCGCATCACGGTCGATGGCGACACGTCCACCAACGACTCGTTCATCATCATGGCCACGGGCCAGAGCGGCGTACAGGTGGACTCCATCGCCGACCCCAATTACAACGCCCTGATGGATGCGCTGGTGGATGCCTCGCGTGAACTGGCCCAGAAAATCGTGCGCGACGCAGAAGGCGCCACCAAATTCATGACCATTCAGGTCGATGACGCCGGCTCCAGCGACGAAGCCTTGAAAGTCGCTTACGCCATTGCCCACTCGCCTCTGGTCAAGACCGCCTTTTTCGCCTCCGACCCGAACCTGGGCCGCATTCTGTGTGCAATCGGCTATGCCGGCATCGCCGATCTGGACGTATCCACGTTGCGCCTGTGGCTGGGCGATGTGCTGGTCGCCCATAACGGCGGACGCAACGCAGACTATCGCGAGGAAGACGGCCAGCGCGTCATGCAAGAGGCGGAGATCCTGGTGCGCGTCTCGCTGGGTCGCGGTCAGGCCAGCGAAACCGTCTATACCTGTGACTTCTCGCACGAGTACGTCACCATCAACGCAGATTACCGCTCCTGATGCAAGCAGGCCTCGCCGCGAACATTCCCGGCGAGGCCTGTCGAAGAACTGAATCATGGCCCGGACTCGTTCCGGGCCTGATCTATTTAGCCATGCCCTTGATCAGCGAGATCACGGCCAGTATCAAGAACACGAAGAACAGGATCTTGGCAATCGAGGCCGCGCCGGCTGCGATGCCGCCAAAACCCAGAACGGCAGCCACAATGGCCACAATGAAGAAAATAACGGCGTAGTAAAGCATACGACTCTCCTGATGACGACCGCGTCCGGCGGCCATTTAACGTTAGCAGCCCACTGAACGCCCGCCCCCTGCGGAGCCGGCGACGGCGGCAATGCTAACGGTCATACTTATCGTAGAAATCCTTGACTTCGCGCTCGGCCTCTTCACGGGTACGGCCGTAGCGCTCTTGCACCAGGCCTGCCAATTGCTGGGAATCGCCCTTGATCTTGGCCAGCTCATCGTCCGTCAGATCGCCCCATACGGACTTGGCCTTGCCGGCCAGTTGCTTCCATTTACCTTCGATCGTGTCTTTATTCATGCTGTTCCCCTTATGTCAGGTTTCAGAAATAACGACTTACGCTCATCGAACGTCACCCCTACCGTAGCCAAAGCCGACCGTGCGCAGGCCACAGAATGCCAGCAGATGTAAACACATGTGCAAGGCTCGAACCGACCTGTGCCGGATATCGAGGCGTGCCAGGCTGCGTCGGGCCGCCGCCTTGGCCTCACTCCCGGATTCTGCGCAACGCGTAACCAATAGATGCGAAATCCCGACATGCTCTGCCCCAAGCCATTGACGACAAAGCCTTTTTGCCCTATTATTCTTCGCTTGGCGTTTTAACCTTACGTCAAGTTATTTTTGAATCTCCTTAAGGGAAATCCCTATGTACGCGGTTATAAAAACCGGCGGTAAGCAATATCGCATTACTGCTGGCCAAAAACTCAAAATAGAACAGATACCGGCTGACATTGGGCAAGAAATCTCGCTCGACCAGGTCCTGTCCGTAGGCGAAGGCGAAGCACTGAAGATCGGTGCTCCTTTCGTTGACGGCGCCGTGGTCAAGGCAACCGTTCTTGCGCAAGGCCGTCACGACAAAATCAAGATTTTCAAAATGCGCCGTCGCAAGCACTACCGCAAAACGCAAGGCCATCGTCAAAACTACACCGAAATTCGCATCGAAGCGATCAACGGCTAAGCCGCTGATCCACGCGAATCTGGTATTTTCTTCATCTAGGAGCTAAAACATGGCACAGAAGAAAGGCGGCGGCTCTACGCGGAACGGCCGTGACTCACAGGCCAAACGACTGGGCGTAAAAGTTTACGGCGGTCAGGAAATTCTGGCTGGCGGCATCATTATCCGTCAGCGCGGCACTCAGTTTCACCCCGGCGTGAACGTGGGCATGGGCAAAGACCACACCCTGTTCTCCCTGGTCGATGGCAAAGTCAAATTTTCCATCACCGGTGCACTGAACAAGCGTACCGTTTCGGTCGTTTCTGCCGAATAAGCTCTCGCGTCTCGCGTAGCAGCTCAGAAGCCCTGCCGCTTGCGGCAGGGCTTTTTTGTTTAAAATGGTTCGAATACGGACGGCGCCCACGCTCCGCCTGGAACCTATACAGTACACAACACCATGAAATTCGTAGACGAAGCCACCATTGAAGTCATCGCAGGCAAAGGCGGAAATGGCGCGGCCAGCTTCCGCCGTGAAAAATTCATCGAAAAAGGCGGACCGGACGGTGGAGACGGCGGCCGGGGCGGCAGCGTCTATGCCGTGGCCGACCGTAACGTCAACACCCTGATCGACTACCGCTATGCTCGGCTGCACCGCGCCCGCAACGGCGAGAACGGCCGCGGCTCGGACCAGTACGGCGCCTATGGCACCGACATCTCCCTGCGCGTACCCGTGGGCACCATGGTGTTTGATGCCGAAACCGGCGAACAGCTGTACGACCTGAAGCGCCATGGCGAACGCATCACCCTGGCCAAAGGCGGCGAAGGCGGCATGGGCAATCTGCATTTCAAATCCAGTGTGAACCGCGCCCCACGCCAGTTCACCTACGGCAAGGAAGGCGAACAGCGCAAGCTGCGTCTGGAACTGAAAGTGCTGGCCGACGTCGGCCTGCTGGGCATGCCCAATGCGGGCAAGTCCACCTTCATCACCCGCGTCTCCAATGCCCGACCCCGCATCGCCGATTACCCCTTCACCACGCTGCACCCGAATCTGGGCGTAGTGCGCTCCTCCGAATCGCACAGCTTCGTAGTGGCCGACATCCCGGGCCTGATCGAAGGCGCCTCTGAAGGCGCCGGACTGGGCCATCTGTTCCTTCGTCACCTGACACGCACACGCATCCTGCTGCATATTTTGGATGTCTCCAGCCTGGATCCGGACGTGGATGTGGTGGAAAAAGTCGTCGCCGAAGCGCGCGCCATCGTCGAAGAGCTGCGCCTGTACAGCGAAGAGCTGTATGCCAAGCCGCGCTGGCTGGTTCTGAACAAGCTGGATATGGTGGACGACCCCGAAGCCTTGAAGGCTCGCCTGCTGGAAGAGCTAGGCTGGACGGGGCCTGTATTCGGCATTTCCGCCCTGACCGGCGTAGGCACCCAGGAACTGGTCTGGCAATTGCAGGCCTGGCTGGATGCCGAAACCCAGAAAGAACATATCGAACAGGACAAGGCCGACGGCACCCACGTGTACGACGACCCGCGCTTCGCCCCGGACTGATACAGCCGGCGGCTCAGCACGCCGGCCCGCAAGGCCGGCGCAACCACCTCATGCCCGGACCTGCGGTCAGCCTGCCGCCCTTTCGCTCAAGCATTATTTCCCTATTTACGCTAACCGATGGATTTCAGGCTCAACATGCAGCACTCCTCTCACTCCGAGTCGGCCGCCGCCCAATCACGGCGCCTGGTCGTCAAAGTGGGTTCGTCCCTGGTCACCAACGAAGGCAAAGGCATAGACCTTGACGCCGTGGAACAGTGGGCCACCCAGATTGCCAACCTGCATGCCCAGGGCAAACAGCTGGTGCTGGTCTCCAGCGGCGCGATTGCCGAAGGCATGGCGCGTCTGGGCTGGCCGCGCCGGCCCAAGGCCATGAACGAGCTGCAGGCCGCCGCCGCCGTCGGCCAGATGGGCCTGATCCAGGCCTACGAAGTGGCCTTTGCCCGCCATGGCGTGCGCACCGCCCAGATTCTGCTCACGCACGAAGACCTGGCCGACCGTCACCGCTACCTGAATGCGCGCAGCACCATCACCACCCTTCTGGACCTGGGCGTCGTGCCCATCGTCAACGAAAACGACACGGTCGTCACCGACGAAATCCGCGTGGGCGACAACGACACCCTGGGCGCACTGGTCACCAACTTGATCGAAGCCGAAACGCTGATCATCCTGACGGACCAGGCCGGACTGTACAGCGCCGACCCGCGCCGCAATCCCGATGCCGAATTCATCTCCCTGGCCCAGGCCGGCGACCCGACTCTGGAAGCCATGGCCGGAGGCTCGGGCAGCTCGGTCGGCACGGGCGGCATGATCACCAAGATCCTGGCCGCCAAGCGCGCCGCCAACAGCGGCGGTCACACCATCATCGCCTCGGGCCGCGAACCCCAGGTGCTTTCGCGCCTGGCCCAGGGCGAGCGCATCGGCACGGAACTGCGCGCCATGCTGCCGGTACGTTCGGCCCGGCAGCGCTGGCTGGTGGACCACCTGCGGGTGCGCGGCCGCGTATCGCTGGACGATGGCGCGGTGCGGGCCCTGACCGAAGGTCACAAGAGCTTGCTGCCCGTGGGCGTCACGCACGTAGAAGGCGAGTTCGACCGTGGCGATGTGGTAGCCTGCGTGGACCGCCACGGGGTAGAGTACGCGCGTGGACTGATCAACTATTCGTCCGACGACACCCGGCGCATCATGGGCCAGCCCAGCCACCTGATCAATGAATTGCTGGGCGGCGCCAACGACACCGAGCTGATGCATCGGAACAATATGGTGTTCCCCGCCTCGGCCGCCGAATCGGACTGAAAAGGAAAGGCATGAAGATCCTCGTACTGGGCGCCGGCGTGGAAGGCATCACCAGCGCCTACTATCTGGCCCGCCAGGGCCACAGCGTCACGGTCGTGGACCGGCTCCAGGGCCCCGCCCTGGAAACCAGCTTCGCCAACGCCGGCCAATTGTCTTTTGGCTACGCCTGCCCTTGGGCCGCGCCGGGCATTCCCCGCAAAGCCATAGGGTGGATGTTCGACAGCCACCCTCCCCTGACCATACGCCCCGACGGCACGCTGGCGCAGATCCGCTGGCTGCTGGCCATGTGGCGCAACTGCACGCCACAACACTACGCCACCAACAAAGAGCGCATGGTCCGGCTGGCCGAGTACAGCCGGCACTGCCTGGCCGAACTGAGGTCGGCCACCGGCATTCAGTACGAACAACGCCAGCAAGGTACGCTGCAACTGTTTCGCACGCAGCAAGAACTCGACGCCGTGGCCGCCGACATCCAGGTTCTGGAGCAGGCCGGAGTCCGCCACGAATTGCTTCCGTCCTCCGAGCTGCACCGGATCGAACCGGCCCTGCAGCATGTCGAACATAAGCTGAGCGGAGGGCTGCGTTTCCCGGATGACGAAACCGGCGACTGCCAGCTGTTCTGCAGACGCCTGACCGAACTGGCCGAGCAGCAAGGCGTGGAATTCCGCTGGAACCAATCCATCCAGCGCATCCAGGCCAGCGCCGGGCGCATATCGGGCGTTTTGTGTTCGGGCCAGCAGTTAGTGGCCGACGCCTATGTGGTCGCCCTGGGCTCCTGGTCCACAGACCTGATGAAAGATCTGCAGGCCATCCCCGTCTACCCCTTGAAAGGCTACTCCATCACGGCAACCATCGCCGATGAGTCGCGGGCACCGATATCCACCCTGCTGGACGAAAGCCACAAAATCGCCCTGACCCGCTTTGATCGGCGCATCCGCGTCGGCGGCATGGCCGAAGTGGTGGGCTTTGACAAGCGCCTGAACCCGCGCCGCCAGCAGACCCTGCTGATGGTGCTGAACGACCTGTTCCCAGGCAGCTACCAAAGCGGTGTGGACCTGAACTTCTGGACCGGCCTGCGCCCCAAGACACCGGACAGCACGCCCATCATAGGCCGCACCCGCTACGACAATCTGTTCTTGAATACCGGCCATGGCACCTTGGGCTGGACGCTGGCCACCGGCAGCGCCCAGTTGCTGGCGGACATCATCAGCGGCCGCGAGCCCGCCATACGCGCCGATGATCTGTCAGTGCAGCGCTACACACACTGATCCGCAACGCAACACACCAGCCAATGGGCTGGTGTGTTGCTAGGGGCCTGGCTCAGGATGAGTCGCCCAGCAAGACAGGGCGGAATAAAAGACATGCACTTACATCAGTCGCGCAATTCGCAATTGGCGGCAAACATATACCCCCAGTTGTGCACGGAGCGTACCGGCAGGACGGCTTCGCCCTGATTGAACTTGCGCCGCATGCGACTGACCAGCACGCCCAGACGGTTGACGAGCAAGGCGGAGGGCGGATCGTCGATCTCGCCCTGCGTGCCCGCTATGGCGGACAAGAGCTCGTGATGACTGGCGCGCCGGTCTGGGTGATGCAGCAGGCAGCAGATGAAAGACCGTTCCGTGGTGGTCAGAGCAAAGGACTGACCGTTGGGTGCGACTAGCGCCCAGCCTTCCTGGGTCAGGATCCAGTCAGCCCGCAAGCGCAGTTCCGGCAAGGTAGGCACCTGCATCAAGCGGCGCTGCAGGCTTTGCAGACTGGCCGCCAGCAGTTCGAATGACGCATCCCGCGGACACAACTGGTCGCCGCCGCTGTGCAGCGCCTGCAGCATAGCGGCGTCGGAATAGTCCGCCTGCATCAAAATGCCCACCTGCGGACACAGCATACGAAGCCGGACTGCGGCCGCGCAAATATCGGACAAGGCGCCCCCTAGCCAGGCGATGCAGACGGCGCCCACATGCCGGCCCCGACTTTGCGCCAACTGCAGCAAGGCTGTCGAATCCCGGCAGGAAATCGGGCGATAGCCGCGCTCCGCCAAGGCTTTGACCTGCTGTTCAAGCAGGTTCCGATCAGGAATGACACTAGGCAGGTACAGCACAACCGGACCGCCAGCAACCACATTTGTAACCGACATAGTTGATACCTTAACTATAATGACACCAGATGACCCTGACCGACATTATAAATCACAATTGTGATTATTTATCAAAACCATCGTGTTGTGAGTTACATCAACAATCTGGAGTGTGAAAACCTTTTCAGAACGCCTGCGTCATGCACGGCAACAACGCGGTCTGTCGCAGGCCGGCCTGGCTCGTCTATGCAGCCTGAGCCAGAGCGCCATCTCGAACTACGAGAATGGCACTCGCCGCGATGCCCGCGAAATCCTGGATCTGGCCAAGGCCTTGAATGTCAGCGTGCACTGGCTGCGAAACGGCGCTGGCGCCATGGACGTGCGACAGGGCAATCCGCTGAGCATGCAGGAACCCAATGACGGCCTGCCCATTGTGACTTGGCCGTTCTCGCAATTCTCGGTCAATGAAATCATCGCCTTGCCGGCGGCCGAACGCGAACTGCTTGAACGCACAATCCGACACCTGATCGACGGCATGCGCGCTCGCTGATCTGCCTGCAGCGGCACAGAACACCACAAACGGAATTATGCAGCAAAACCATCGTGATTGGCGTTCCATGAACAATCAACGTTGTGAAGCACTTTTCCGAACGCCTACGCCACGCCCGGCAGCAGCGCGGCCTGTCTCAGGCCGAACTGGCCCGGCTCTGCAACCTAAGTCAAAGCGCCATCTCCAATTACGAGAGCGGCACGCGTCGTGACGCCCGTGAAATCCTGGATCTGGCCAAAGCCCTGAACGTCAGCGCTCAATGGCTTAAAAGCGGTCTGGGCCCAATGGAGATCACCCTGGGCGGCGCATTGGTGCTGCAAGATTCCGGCGACAGCCCCCCCATCGTCACCTGGCCGTTCAGCCGTTTTTCGGTGGACGAGATTGTGGCGCTGACGGCTGCCGACCGCGACCATCTGGACCAGACCATACGTCATTTGCTCAATGGCATGAAAAACAAATAAGCGTTATCTGCCCACAGATATCTTCAAGCCACCTATACTTGTCAGCACGCAGGGGTACTCGCCATAGGCGGGTTGAGAGAAACCCTCGTACCAGTACGGATAATGCCGATGCTGGGAGCGTGCGCTCCAGGTGCAATGCCTGCAAGGCGCTTCTTCCTATATCGGCTCCACCCATTTCTTGGAGCTGCAATGACAAGCAAAACCCCTTCTTTCACGGCCACTGCGGCCAGCGTGGACCCGGCTGCGATCCAGCCACTGCCCAATTCCCGCAAGATCTACCAAACCGGTTCGCGCCCCGATCTGCGCGTGCCGTTTCGCGAGATCACCCTGGCCGACACCCCCAGCCAGTTCGGTGCCGAGCGCAATCCTGCACTCAGCGTCTACGACACCAGCGGCCCCTACACCGATCCTGCCGCCCATATCGATATCCGCAAGGGCCTGCCTCCCCTGCGCCAGACCTGGATCCAAGAGCGCGACGATACCGAACTCATGGCCGGGCTGAACAGCGACTACGGCCGAGCGCGCCAGTCCGACCCTGAGCTGGATAAACTGCGCTTCGAGCTGCTCCGCCGCCCCCGTCGCAGTCGCGCCGGAGCCAACGTCACGCAAATGCATTACGCGCGACGCGGCATCATCACGCCCGAAATGGAATTCGTGGCTATCCGCGAAAACCTGCGTCGCGAGCAGTATCTGGAAAGCCTGCGCGCCAGCGGGCCGCAGGGCGAAGAAATGGCCCGACGCCTGACCCGGGTTCATCCCGGACTGGGCGACGGCGCGACCCTGCCCGCTTTGGTCACTCCCGAGTTCGTGCGCGACGAAATCGCTCGTGGCCGCGCCATCTTGCCGGCCAACATCAATCACCCCGAAACCGAGCCCATGGCCATCGGGCGCAACTTCCTGGTGAAGATCAACGCCAATATCGGCAACTCGGCGCTGGGCTCGACCATCGGCGAAGAAGTCGAGAAAATGACCTGGGCGATACGCTGGGGCGCCGACACCATCATGGACTTGTCCACGGGCAAAAACATCCACGAAACACGCGAATGGATCATCCGCAATTCGCCTGTCCCTGTGGGCACCGTGCCCATCTATCAGGCATTGGAAAAGGTCGGCGGCATTGCCGAAGACCTGACCTGGGAGATTTTCCGCGACACCCTGATCGAACAGGCCGAGCAAGGCGTGGATTACTTCACGATTCACGCCGGAGTACGTCTGCCCTTCATCCCCATGACAGCCAATCGCATGACGGGCATCGTCTCGCGCGGCGGCTCCATCATGGCCAAATGGTGCCTGGCCCATCATCGGGAAAGCTTTCTGTACGAACGCTTCGAAGAGATCTGCGACATCATGAAGCAGTACGATGTGGCCTTTTCACTGGGTGACGGCCTGCGTCCCGGCTCGGGCTACGATGCCAACGACCAGGCTCAGTTCGCGGAACTGCGTACCCTGGGGGAGCTTACGCAAGTCGCCTGGAAACAGGACGTGCAGGTCATGATCGAAGGCCCCGGCCATGTGCCTCTGCACCTGATCCCGGAAAACATGCGCCTGCAGCTGGAGCACTGTCACGAGGCCCCCTTCTACACCCTGGGGCCGCTGGCCACGGACATCGCTCCCGGCTACGACCACATCACCTCGGGTCTGGGCGCAGCCATGATCGCCTGGCAAGGCACCGCCATGCTGTGCTATGTCACACCCAAGGAGCACCTGGGCCTGCCCAACAAGAAGGACGTCAAGGATGGCATCATCACCTACAAGATCGCCGCCCATGCCGCCGACCTGGCCAAGGGGCATCCCGCCGCGGCTTTCCGCGACAACGCCCTGTCCAAGGCCCGCTTCGAGTTCCGCTGGGACGACCAGTTCAACCTGGGCCTGGATCCGGACACGGCGCGCGAGTTCCACGACGAGACCTTGCCCAAGGACTCCATGAAAGTGGCCCACTTCTGCTCCATGTGCGGACCCAAGTTCTGCAGCATGAAGATCTCGCAGGACGTGCGCGACTATGCCAAGGCTAATGGTCTGGACGAGCAATCCGCGGTGGACGCAGGCATGAAAGAGATGTCGGTGCAGTTCGTGCAGCAAGGCAGCAGGCTGTACCAGGACGCGTAACCGCCCCCTGGTCAGCCAGAAATGCAAAAAGCCCGGCGAAAGCCGGGCTTTTTGTCGTACCTGCCCACGAAGGGGCACAGGAAACCCTGTTACTTCTGCGGCGCGTACAGGTACAGCTCCACGCGACGGTTCATGGCGCGACCTTCGGCCGTGGCATTGTCGCCGATCGGGGAGTTCGGTCCCCGGCCTTCGACCATCAGGCGGCCCTGGCCCACGCCTTGCTGGGTCAGGTAATTCGTGACGGCGCTGGCCCGGTTGACGGACAGTGTCTGGTTGGTCTGGGCCGAACCCGTGCTGTCGGTATGGCCGACGGCCTTGGCTCGCAGTTCAGGATGCTGGACCATGGCGCGCGCCACGCTGTCCAGAACCGGCAGCAACGCAGGCTTCAGCTGGTACTTGCCCGTATCAAAGGACACGCTGCTGGGGATGTTGACGCGCAGGCTGCCGTCAGGCATTTCAGTCACGTCCACGCCCAGGCTGCTCGCACCGGACTGCTGGACATCCTTTTTGATGCCAGACCAGTTGTAGGCCGCAATACCGCCAGCCAGGGCACCGATCCCGGCGCCGATCATGGCAGCCTTGCTGCTGTCGCCGATCAGAACGCCCAGGCCGGCCCCCAATGCGGCGCCGGCACCGGCGCCTGTCGCCGTGCGACCGCCCGTACTCATATTGTCCATGGTGCCGCAACCAGCCAGTATGGCAACGGCACCTACGCAAGCCGCCAATTTGGCAGAACGAATGGAAATTGTCATTGTTTTCTCCGTAAACTCGAAATGATGTGCAAGGGCCTATCGAGCGCCCCTATGCTAGCAAGGCATGCATAGGGGCGGTGTTACAGAATGGTTCCAAACAACTCAGTTAACAATTCTTGATCAAACGCACTGCTTTTACCGGCGCGCCGTTCCAAAAAGAAGCGACGGCTGGCTTGGCGATCAGAACAATTCTGCGCCGGAGCTGGCTACAACGTCCTTGTACTTCTTCAGGTCGCTGCTGACAAGCTCGCGGAACTGCTCCACCGTACCGGGCCCGGCGTCCGAGCCCATGACGGCCAGCGCCTCGCGAATAGAAGGTTCCATCAGAGCCTTGGCATAGGCGTCGTGCAATTTCTTCACGATCGGCTCGGGCGTGCCCCCGGTCACGAACACCCCGAACCAGGTGCCCAGGTCGAACGATTCCACGCCCGACTCTTGCATGGTGGGCACGTCGGGGAAGAAGCTGGAGCGCTCCGTGGTCGTCACCGCCAGCGCCTTGACCGAATCGGCCTTGATCAGCGGTGCGGCCGAGGCCAGGTTGTCGAACATGAAATGCACTTGGCCTGCCATCAGGGCCGTCTTGGCCGGATTAGCGCCGGCATAGGGCACGTGCACCGAGTCGATCTGGGCGCGGGTGTTCAGCACGGCGCCGGCCAGATGGCCTGCGCTGCCGTTGCCGCCCGAGGCGAAATTGAGCTGGCCGGGATGCTGCTTGGCATACGTCAGCAGGTCCTGTACCGAAGCAATCTTGTTATCCTGCGCGAACTCTTTGTTCACGATCAGGATATTGGGCACCGATGCCACCAGGGCGATAGGCTCGAAACTCTTCACGGGATCGAACGGCACCGTTTTGTACAGCCAGGGGTTGATGGCATTGATGGCCACCGCCCCCATCATCAGGGTGTAACCGTCCGGCGCCGATTTGGCCACGATGCTGGCGCCGATATTGCCGCCCGCGCCCGACTTGTTTTCCACCACTACGGTGCCCAGATCGTCTTTGACACGCTCGGCCAGCAGGCGCGCCATGCTGTCCAGCGGACCGCCGGGCGGATAAGGAACCACGAACTGAATGGGTTTGGAGGGGTAGGCGTCGTCAGCCAGAGCGGCAGGCGCTGCCATGACGGCGGCAAAGCCGGTTGCGGCCAACAGCCACTTATTTGCACAAAACATCAAACTATCCTTCAAATGAAAAAAATGCCCCCGCGCTGCGCCTTTGGCCGGCGCCATGGGCGTTGCGCCGTACTCATTTGGCGGCTCGGGGCAGAAAAACGGTCGGCGTCTGTCCGGTTGCCAGGCAACACGATATCAGTGAATGATCTGGCTGAGAAACTCTCGCGTGCGCTCGTTCTGCGGATTGTCAAAGAACGCGTCGGGCGCGTTCTGTTCGATGATCTCGCCCTGGTCCATGAAAATGACGCGATCGGCCACTTTGCGGGCAAAGCCCATTTCGTGGGTCACGCACAGCATAGTCATGCCAGTATGGGCCAGCTCCACCATCACCTCCAGCACTTCCTTGACCATTTCAGGATCCAGAGCCGATGTAGGCTCATCGAACAACATGATTTTAGGCTCCATGCACAGCGAGCGGGCAATGGCGACACGCTGCTGTTGTCCGCCCGAGAGCTGTCCGGGAAATTTCTGGGCCTGTTCAGGGATACGCACTCGTTCCAGATACTTCATGGCCATGGCCTGGGCCTGGGCCTTGGTCTTGCGCAACACCCACATCGGTCCCAGTGTCAGGTTCTCCATGACGGTCAGATGCGGGAACAGATTGAAATGCTGAAACACCATGCCCACATCCCGGCGTATGGCCTCGATCTGGCGCAGATCGTTGGTCAGCTCCACGCCATCCACGATGACCTGGCCCTGCTGGTGCTCCTCCAGCCGATTGATGCAGCGGATCAAGGTGGACTTGCCCGAGCCGGACGGACCACAGATCACGATGCGCTCACCTGACGCCACGTCCAGATTGATATTGCGCAGCACGTGGAACTGTCCGTACCACTTGTTGACGTTCTTGAGCTGAATGATGGCCTCTGCCATGCAAAACTCCTAGTAGGCCCGCGGCGCTCGCGCCGCAGCATATATCAGCGTTCGTACCCGGTCTGCAGCCTGCGCTCGAGCGAGCGGCTGTAGCGCGAGATCGAATAGCAGAACACAAAGTAAATCAGGGCGATGAACAAATAGGCTTCTGTGCTGAAGCCGCGCCAGGCCGCATCGGCCAAGGCCACCTTGGCGGCCTGGGTCAGGTCGAAGATGCCGATGATCACCACCAGGGACGTATCCTTGAACAGCGAAATAAAGATGCCGACCAGCGGCGGGATCACGATCTTGAGCGCCTGCGGCAGCACGATCTTGCGCATGGTCTGCCAATAGCTCAGGCCTATGGACTCGGCGCCTTCGTACTGCCCCTTGGGGATGGCCTGCAAGCCGCCGCGCACCGTTTCTGCAATGTAGGCCGCCGCAAACAGGATGATGGCGATCTGCGCACGCAGCAGCTTGTCGATATTGAAGCCTTCGGGCATGAACAAGGGCAGCATCACTGAAGACATGAACAGCAGGCTGATCAGGGGCACGCCGCGGATCAACTCGATATAGACCACGCACACCGCCTTGACGGCCGGCAAGCGGGAGGTGCGCCCCAGCGCCAGTAACAGGCCCAGAGGAAAAGCAAAGGCAATGCCGAAAGTGGCCAGGATCAGGGTCAGCGGCAAGCCGCCCCACAGGCTGTTCTCGACATAGCTCAGGCCCAGCACGCCGCCCCACATCAAAACGCCGACTCCGGTCAGGCCCACCGCCCACAGCACGGGCAGCCAGGGCTTCCAGAACCAGCGCACGCAACTGCACACGATCAGCAGCGTCAACAGGATGGAGGCCAACAAGGGACGCCACTGCTCGTCATAGGGATAGATCCCGAACAGAATCAGGCGATGCTTTTCTCGGATGAAGGCCCAGCATGCCCCGCCCGAGGCGCGGCATTCTTGCGCATTCTGAGCGTCGAAATTAGCTTTGATGAAGAGCCAGTCCACCATGGCCGGCACCGCCAGGAGCAGCAGCCAGACCATCAGCACGGTCAGAATGGCGTTCAGCGGCGAGGAAAACAGATTCTCGCGCAGCCAGCCGACCAGGCCCCGGCGCAAAGGAGGCGGAGCCAACAAGGTCGAGATATTCTGACTCGTCATTTAGCGCTCCACCAAGGCAATGCGGTTGTTGTACCAGTTCATGAAAACCGAGATCGACAGGCTGACGGTCAGGTAAGCCGCCATGATGATCAGGATGCCCTCGATCGCCTGGCCCGTCTGATTCAGCGTGGTGTTCACGACCGACACGATATCGGGGTAGCCGATAGCCACCGCCAGCGAACTGTTCTTGGTCAGATTCAAATACTGGCTGGTCATGGGCGGCACAATCACGCGCAGCGCCTGCGGCAAAATCACCAGGCGCATCATGCGACTGCGCGGCAGCCCAAGCGCCTGAGCAGCTTCCCATTGCCCCTTGCCCACGGACTGTATTCCCGAGCGCACGACTTCAGCCACGAAGGCCGAGGTATAAATAATAAGGCCGGCCAGCAGCGCGGCGAACTCCGGCGACAGCGTCAGCCCACCCACGAAATTGAAACCGCGCAGCTCGGGCATATCCAAGGCGATGGGCGCACCGCTCAGCAGCAAGACAAGCGCAGGCAAGGCCAGCAGCAGCGCGGCGCTGGTGCGAGCCACCGGAAAGATGCGGCCGCTCTGTTCCTGACGACGCCGGGCCCAATGAGCGAGCAGAACAATGACGACAATCGCCACGCCCAGGCCAAGCAGGATCCAGCTCAGCCCGTCTCCTTGCATCGTCGGCAGCTTCAGGCCCCGATTGGACAGGAATACCCCGTTGACGGGGTTGAGGGCCTGGCGCGGACCGGGCAAGGCTTCGGTGATCAGCGCATACCAGAAGAACAGTTGCAGCAGCAGGGGAACGTTGCGCATCACCTCGACGTAGACGCCGGCCAGGCGAGAGATGAGCCAGTTCTTGGACAGGCGTGCGATGCCCAGCACCGTACCAAGCGCCGTAGCAGCGATGATGCCGATGACCGACACTTTCAGGGTATTGATCAGGCCCACCAGAATGGCGCGACCATAGGTGTCGGACGGCGTATAGGCAATGGGCGTCTCGCCGATGGCGAAACCCGCCTCGCGGTCCAGGAAACCGAAACCCGTTGAGATGTTACGCACCGCCAGGTTGTGCAGGGTATTGGAGACCAAATACCACACACAAAAGCCCAGGATGCCCAGAATCAGCACCTGATAGATGATGCCGCGTGTGAAAGGATCATTCCAGGACAGGCGGCGGCGCGGCGCCTGCGGAGCAGGTGTATGTTGTGCCATAGCGTAAAACCCGTGTTTGCAGCACTACGCGTAGCCCTGCGGGATGACCCGCGCCCGGCCGCCGGGGCCGGACGCGGAAACAGATGGTAAAGATATGGAATCTTAACGCACTGGCCACCCGTACATCAGACCGCCTTCCCGCCACTGCGCATTCAGGCCGCGCTCAAGCTTGAGCGGCGTATCTTTGCCCAGATTGCGCTCAAAGCTCTCTCCATAGTTGCCCACTTGCTTGATGATGTTGTAGGCCCACTTGTTGTCCAGCTTCAGCCCTTTGCCCAGCTCTCCCGATACCCCCAGGATGCGCTGTACGCTGGGATTGTCGCTTTTCATTTTTTCATCCGCGTTGGCGGATGTAATGCCGTACTCCTCGGCCTCCAGCATGGCGTTCAGCGTCCAGCGCACCAGCGTGAACCACTCATCATCACCCTGCCGGACCATGGGGCCTAGCGGCTCCTTGGAGAAATCCTCGGGCAGAATATCGAAGTCGGCGGGCGAGCCCTGCGCAGCGCGCACAGCAGCCAGCTGAGACTTGTCCGTGGTGAATGCATCACAGCGCCCGGAGGTAAAAGAACGCATGGCCTCTTCGGGGTTGTTGATCACGACCGGATTGAACTTGATGTTCTGGGCGCGGAACCAATCAGCCAGATTCAGCTCTGTCGTGGTGCCGGGCTGAACACACACGGCGGCCCCATCCAGCTCTTTGGCGCTTTTCACACCCAAGGCCTTCTTGACCATGACGCCCTGGCTATCATAGTAATTAACGCCCGTGCTCATCAGCCCTAGCGTCGTGTCCCGGGCGATGGTGGCCGTGGTGTTGCGCGTCAATACATCCACTTCGCCCGACTGCAAGGCAGTAAAGCGCTGCTGGGTTGTCAAAGGCGTGACCTTGAACTTGGACGCATCGCCGAACACGGCGGCGGCCACGGCGCGGCACATATCCACATCAAGCCCAGACCACGCTCCCTTGCTGTCCGCCAAAGAAAAACCGGCAATACCGGTCGAGATGCCGCATTGGACGAACCCCTTCTTCTTGACCGCGTCCAATGTCTCGCCCGCCTGGGCGCTGGCGCCAAATGCCATTAAAGCCACACCGAATGCAATGGTTTTCACGAACCTCATGGAAAGTCACCTCCTGTTTACTTTTGGTAAATGGATGCAGATTACAATTGCAGCTAAGCTGTCGGTATCCAATCGTAAGACCAGCATTGCGAAACAAATATGGGGAGTTTCCCTCGCGATGATCGAGTTCCAACACGTTTTCAAGTCGTATGGTCGCGGCAGGAATATTCTTGCCGACCTCAACTTCCGCATCCAGGCCGGCGAATTCGTTTTCGTCTCCGGTCCGTCGGGTGCCGGAAAATCCACCTTGCTGCGTCTGATCGGTGGCCTGGAACCGCCCAGCCGCGGCTCGGTTCAGGTGAACGGCCACCGCATGGAGAAACTGTCCGCGCGCGCGCGCCCCTATCTGCGTCGCGCGGTCGGCGTCGTGCTGCAAGACACCCACCTGCTGTATGACCGCAGCGCCCTGGCCAACGTCACCCTGCCTCTGGCCGTAGTGGGCCTGGATCCGCGCACGGCGCAGGCGCGGGCCCGTGCCGCCATGGAAAAAGTGGGCCTGCGCGGCAAGGAAGACCTCAACCCTGTGGAAATGTCCGGCGGCGAACAGCAACGCCTGGCCATTGCCCGCGCCATCGTCAACCGCCCGGCTATCCTGATCGCCGACGAGCCCACCGCCAACCTGGACGCTGACAACGCCAAACGCATCATGGACGTACTGATGGACTTCAACCGGGTCGGCGTGACCACGCTGATCGCCTCGCACGACATCCGGCTGATGGCGCGCTACGCGCGCCGCACCCTGCTGATCCAGGACGGCCGATTCAACGACCACCCGGGAGTCATGGCATGACGCGTTGGCTCAGGCACCATCAATATGCCCTGCTGGTGGCGCTGCGGCGCCTGAAAGTGCAGCCCTTCTCGTCCCTGGCCAACCTGGTGGTCATCTCCCTGACGCTGGCCGTGCCCATACTGGGCGCGGCTATTTTGCTGGCCGCCCAACCCGTCGTACGCGAAATCCCGATTTCACCGGAAATGACGGTCTTCATGAAGCAGGAGGCCAAGCTGGAACAGGCGCAGGCCTTGACCGCTGCAATCAGCAAGGACTTCGAGCCCTTGTTGGCACAGGCGCGCCTGGTCAGCAACGAGCAGGCGTTGCGCCAGCTCAAAGGCAACCCGACTTGGGCGGACGCGCTGGCCGTGCTGCCCAGCAACCCCTTGCCGCATGCCATCGTCCTGACCCTGCACGAAGCGCCCGATCTAGCGGCACGCGCCGACACCCTGGCCCAGGAACTGCAGACACGCCCCGGCGTGGACAGCGTGCTGCTGGACAGCGAATGGGTGCAGCGCCTGGAAGCCATCCTGCGCTTTATCCGCATCGGGCTTTGGATTCTGATGGCCGGCGTGGGCGTCGTGGTGATCGCCACGGTCTTCAATACCGTGCGCCTGCAAGCGCTCAGCCAACGCGAAGAAATCGCCGTAGCGCGCCTGGTCGGCGCGACCGAAGCCTTCGTGCGCCGACCCTTTCTGTACATGGGCGCACTGACCGGCCTGCTGGCCAGCGCCCTGGCTTGCGGCCTGGCGCTGCTGGCCCTGACTCCCTTGAATCAGGCCCTGACACGCCTGGCCGCCAGCTACGGCGTCCCCCTTCAACTGCACCTGCCCGATTTTTCACTGCTGCTGACCGCCGCCATTCTGGTCGCCATCCTGGGCGCCATGGCCGCACGCTGGTCGGTTACCCGCAGCACTCAATACTGATGCCCCAAACCCAATCCTGTACGCGCGGCCTGGCTGGCCGCGTCGTGGCCTGGCAGAAAGAAGCCGGCCGCCACCACCTTCCCTGGCAACACACCCAAGACCCTTATCGCGTGTGGTTGTCGGAAATCATGCTCCAGCAAACCCAGGTCGCCACTGTCCTGGGCTATTACGAACGCTTTCTGGAACGCTTTCCCACCGTACTGGACCTGGCCGCCGCCAGCCAGGACGAAGTCATGCCCTATTGGGCGGGGCTAGGCTATTACGCCCGCGCCCGCAATCTGCACCGCTGCGCACGCGAAGTAGCAGAACACTGGGGCGGCCGCTTTCCCCCGACGGCCGCCGAGTTGGCCACCCTGCCCGGCATAGGCCGCTCCACCGCGTGCGCCATCGCCGCTTTCTGCTATGGCGAACGCAGCCCCATCATGGACGGCAACGTCAAACGGGTCTTCACGCGCTATTTCGGCATCTATGGACCTACGCAGAAAAAAGCAGTGGAGAATGCGCTCTGGGACAAGGCGGACCAGGCTGTGGCCGAATCCCCGCCCGACCTGGACATGGCGGCCTATACGCAAGGCCTCATGGACCTGGGTTCGCAATGCTGTACGCGCAGCAAGCCCACCTGCAGCCTGTGTCCGCTGCAATCCGATTGCTATGCCCATCTGCATCAGGCCCAGGCCGCGCTGCCCAGCCCCAAAGAGCGCGCCCGTCAGGACGAACGCTATTGTCATGTTCTGATCGTGGAGCAAGACGGCCGTCTGTTGTTGGAACAGCGGCCGGACAAGGGCATCTGGGGCGGCTTGCAGACCCTGCCGCAATTCGACGATGAACACGCCCTGATGACAGCCGCCCGCTGCTGGTCCCGCCAGGACCCCGTGTCCCTGGCTTCTTTTCAGCATGTGTTCTCGCATTTCAAGCTGCACATCACGCCCTGGCTGCTGACCGCCGACGCATCGACGCTGGCCGAGCCCGATGCGCGGCAGCAGTGGCTGGACGTGCTTGAGCTGTCCGGCGCGGCCTTGCCCGCCCCCATCCGCAAACTGCTGGACGGCTTGTATGCCGTAAAGGGCGGCGCTCAGTTGACGCTGGACTGATGCCGCGCCCCGACGCGGGCCATTTCGCCTACGCCGAGCCCCCGCTATAAGGTCGGCTCGGCCGGTAATGGCTGACGCTCATCAGCATTCCGCATGCCACCCCCAGCGTCATCAGCGCGGTGCCGCCATAGCTCAGGAACGGCAAAGGCACGCCCACGACAGGCAAAATGCCCGTCACCATGCCGATATTCACGAACACGTAGACAAACAGCATCATGGACATGGCGCCGGCCAGCAGCCGGCTGAATTGCGTCTGCGCCGCCACGGTGATCGTCAGGCCTCGCAGAATCAGCAAGGCATACAGCACCAGCAGCATGATGCCGCCGTACAGGCCGAACTCTTCGGCAAACACCGCGAAAATGAAGTCGGTCGTGCGCTCGGGCACAAAATCCAGGTGCGACTGCGTACCCATCATATAGCCCTTGCCGTAGACCCCCCCCGACCCGATGGCGATCATGGACTGAATGGTATGAAACCCCTTGCCCAGCGGGTCGCTGCCCGGATTGAGCAAAGTGCAGACCCTATGCTTCTGGTAGTCATGCAAGACCACCCAGTCCAGGTCCGGTACACAGATATTGTCTTCGTAGTACAGCAGGGCGCTGATCCCCAGTACCAGAATCAGGAAAATCGGGATCAGCAAACGAAAGGACAGGCCCGCAAAGTACATCACGCAAAACCCCGTCCCGAACACCAGCAGCGCGGTTCCCAGATCGGGCTGGCGCACAATCAGCAAGAAGGGAATCATGAGCAGGAGACCGGCCACCAGGAAATCCATGAAGCGCATGCGCGCCCCCTGATTGCGGTCGAAATACCAGGCCAGCATCAACGGCACCGAGATTTTCAGCATTTCCGAGGGCTGGATGCGCGCCACGCCCAGATCCAGCCAACGCGTTGCGCCCTTGCTGGTTTCGCCAAAAAACTCCACGCCCAGCAACAGCACAACGCCCACTGAATAAACAAAGGGCGCCAGGCGCATCCACACCGGCGGCGGTATCAGCGCCGCCACCCACATGACGCTGAATGCCAGCAGGAAATTGCGCGTCTGGTCTGCAAAACGCCAATCCGTCCCGCCCACGGCGGAATGCATCACCGTCAGGCCCAGCAATGTCATCAAGGCCAACAGGAGCAGCAAGGGCCAATCAAAGGCATTGACAGCCCGCAGGCCCCATTGCAGCAATCGTCTCATTTCAGATGCCCCCGCTCGACCAGCCAGTAATCAAACACCTGACGAACCACAGGCGCCGCCACCGATCCGCCCCACCCTGCATTTTCCACAATCAGCGCGACAGCGATCTTGGGATCTTCGGCCGGGGCGTAAGACATGAACAAGGCATGATCGCGCAAACGCTCGTCGATGGCGTTGGCATTGTATTTGGCGCCGCGCAGGCTGAATACCTGGGCCGTCCCGGTCTTGCCGGCCGCCTGGTAGGCAGCGCCGGCAAAAGCGCGCCGGGCCGTGCCCATGCGCACCACATCCACCAGAGCCCGCTTGACCACGTCCAGATTGGCCTGCTTCAGAGGAATGACTTCGGAATCAATGCGCACCGGCTTTTCAACATCGGGGTCATGCGGGTTGACGATCTGGCTGACCAGGTGCGGCTTGCGCGAAATGCCATTGTTGGCCAGCACCGCCGTCGCATGGGCCAGTTGCAACAGGGTAAAGGAGTTGTAGCCCTGCCCCACGGCCACAGAAATGCTTTCGCCGGCATACCAGCGTTGCTGGGCCGGCTTGCGATAGGCCTGGCGCTTCCACTCCGTCGACGGCAGAATGCCGCGCCGTTCGCCATCCAGGTCAATACCGGTGTACTGGCCAAAACCAAACTGCTTCATGAAGTCATGAAGATTATCCACCCCGATTTCCGGCCCCAGCGAATAGAAATAGGTGTCCGAAGACACCACCAGGGCCCTGTGCATATCGGTGGAACCATATACCGCTCCGCCGGCATTGCGGAACCGCTGTCCGCCGAATTCGAAATACCCCGGGTCAGCGATCCGGTCGGTCGCGCCCCGCTTGCCCAGCTCCAGCGCCGCCAGCGCCACGAAAGGTTTGTAGGTCGATCCGATAGGGTACGTTCCGTACAAGGGGCGGTTGATCAGCGGGTGATCGGGCGAATCATTGAGCTTGCGCCAGTTCTCGACATCGATGCCGTCAATGAACAGATTAGGATCGAAAGACGGCGCCGACACAAACGCCAGGATTTCGCCGGTGGCCGGTTCAATGGCGACCAGTGCGCCGCGCCGCCCCTTGAACTGGGCTTCGGCCACTTTCTGCAGCTCGATATCCAGCGACAGCCTCAAACTGGCTCCGGGGACCGGGTCGACCCGGCTGAGCGTGCGCACAGGTCGCCCCGAGGCGGCTACTTCCACTTCTTCGATGCCAGTGCGTCCATGCAGCACCTGTTCCCAGGTTTTCTCGATGCCTTTCTTGCCGATAACGCTGGTGCCCCGGTAATTGCCCGTCTGACCGGTTTCCTCCAGCCGTGTCTGGTCGGCCTCGGCGATGCGCCCCACATAACCGACCACGTGGGCCGCGGACTCGCCTTGCGGATATTCGCGCACCCACCGCGCCTGCAAGGTCACGCCGGGGAACTTATAAGCATGGGCCGCAAACCAGGAGGCTTCGTCGTCATTCAAGTTGTTGCGCAATATGCTTTCAGAATATCGGCTGTTCTGCCCCACGCTTTGTTTGAAACGGCGCCGGTCACGCGGACTCAGCTCGACGAGCTGCCCCACCTTGTCCAGCATCTCGTCCAGGGGATCCTCCAGATTGGCGGGCACGACCGACAGAGTGTAGTCGCGGTAATTGCGGGCCAGGACTACGCCGTTGCGATCCAGAATTTCACCCCGCCTGGGGGTGATGGGGACGACCGCGATGCGGTTCTGATCGGCACGCGCCGCAAAACCTTCGTAGCGCACGACCTGCAAATACCATAGGCGCACGCCCAGCACGCCCAACAGCAAAGCCGCCAGAATACCGGCCACCAAAGCGCGAATCAGAATGCGCTGGCGTTGATGATGGGTCGTTTTCTTGAACTCGAACATGCTTGCCGCCCGAATCAGGGCGAACCGGAATTGGACTCGTCGTGGCGCCGCTGCGGCAGAAAGAGCACGCTGTCAGCCAACGGCCAGAGCGCCGTCGTCAACAGGGCTGCGCCCGCCCAGTCCCAGCCCGACCACTCGCCCACCAGCCAGGCATGCAGCACACGCACCACCAAGGGGGCAGCCAGCATGACAGGCAGCATGTGCAGCACATGGGTCCACATGCCGAAATGCAACATGCGCCGACGCAAGACCAGTGCGCCATAGACGACCAGCACATAGCTGAGCGCATGCTCTCCCAGCAAACTGCCGTCATGTACATCCACTAGAATGCCCAGCAGAAAAGCCAGCGACATGGGGACGCGGCGCGGCTCATGCACGGCCCAGAAAGCCAGCACCAGCATCAACAGATCTGGCGCAAACGGCCACAGCCGCCAGGACAACATGGAACACAGCCACATCAGCAGAATGGAGCCCCATACCAGCCAGGGGCTGGACGCGCTGGAAAACGGACTGCTGTCGATGGGCTGCAGACTGCTCAGGGATGAAAGCCGCGCCCGCCGGGACTGCGTATCAGCGGAATCAGGGCGACTCATGGTCGGGCTTGTCCTGTTCAAAAGGTGGCGCGCTCTCGGGCACAAGAAGAATCAAGAAGTGTCGGTAGCGCTCGGGGTGCGACAGCGGCGACACCAGCGCCAGGGCAAATCCAGAGGCATCATCGCGCTCGATGCGATCAACCGACCCCACCGGCAAGCCTGCGGGGAACAGACCGCCGATACCGCTGGTGATCAGGGTGTCGCTTTCCTGCAGATCAACGTCGGCGGTCAGGTAGCGCACTTCGACTTTGCCGGAAGGATTGCCGCCAAAAGCAATCAGGCGCAGGCCGTTGCGCAGCACCTGCACCGGCACGGAGACCTTGTCATCTGTGATCAGGGCAGCCTCGGAGGTGAAGCGCGTAACGCGCACCACCTGCCCGACCACTCCACCCTCGTCGATGACGGGCATGCCGGGGCGTATGCCACTGGCCGAGCCTTTGTTGAAGATCAGGTGCCGGGCGTAGCCGTTGGGCGGCTCGTACAATACCTCGACCGCTACGGAAGGCTGGGTGACGGCGTCGGCCACCTGCAACAGCCGGCGCAGTTGTTCGTTTTCGGCGGAAAGCTGGGCGGCGTGGGTGGAGAGCTGCGCCAACTCGATACGCTGACGCTGCAACGCTTCTTTTTCAGAACGTGCCGTCGAGGCGGCGTCGGTCCAGCTACTGAAATAACTGACCAGCTCGCGCGGCGCCATCATGACCCTTTGAAAAGGATACAAGACGGCCGCCACGGCTTGCCGCAACGGTTCCAGAACCGCCAGGCGTGCGTCGACCAGCATCAGGCTCAGGGCCAGTATGATCAGCGCAGCCACTCGCAATTCGGCAGAGGTGCCACGCCTGAAAAGCCGGATGGAGCCTTGTTCTCGCATTACTCAAGCACTCGGACGCTTGCCCCCAGGGCATGTTGCGCCCAGGGAGCTGAGTAGGGGTCAGTCGTAAATAAACACGGATTCCAGGCGCTCGAGATGCTCCAGCGCCTCGCCGCAACCACGCACCACGCACGTCAGGGGATCTTCGGCCACGACGACGGGCAGACCGGTTTCTTCCTGCAGCAGGCGATCCAGATCATGCACCAATGCGCCGCCGCCGGTCAGGACAATGCCTTTGTCGGTAATGTCGGCGCCCAGTTCAGGGGGGGTCTGCTCCAGCGCGGTCTTGACGGCGGAAACGATCTGGTTGAGCGGATCGGTCAGGGATTCCAGGATTTCGTTGGAGGACACCGTGAAGCTGCGCGGCACGCCTTCGGACAGGTTGCGGCCCTTCACTTCGATCTCGCGGATTTCGGTGCCCGGGAAGGCCGAGCCGATCTGCTTCTTGATCAGTTCGGCCGTGGGCTCGCCGATCAGCATGCCATAGTTGCGGCGGATGTAATTGATGATGGCTTCGTCGAACTTGTCGCCGCCTACACGCACCGAGCCCTTGTACACCATGCCGCCCAGGGAAATGATGGCCACTTCCGTGGTGCCCCCGCCGATATCCACCACCATCGAGCCGCTGGCGTCGGAGACAGCCAGGCCGGCGCCGATGGCGGCGGCCATGGGTTCTTCGATCAGGTAGACCTTGCTCGCACCGGCGCCCAGCGCGGACTCCTTGATGGCGCGGCGCTCGACCTGCGTGGAGCCGCAGGGAACGCACACGATGATGCGCGGGCTGGGGGCGAACATGCTGCGCGGATGCACCATGCGGATGAACTGCTTGAGCATCTGTTCGGTAACGGTGAAGTCGGCGATCACGCCATCCTTCATGGGGCGTATGGCTTCTATATTGCCTGGCACCCGGCCCAGCATCTGTTTGGCCTCGTGGCCGACAGCCTGGATGATTTTCTTGCCATTGGGGCCGCCTTCGTGGCGGATGGCTACAACGGACGGTTCATCCAGAACGATACCCTTGCCGCGTACGTAAATAAGGGTATTGGCCGTACCGAGGTCGATTGCCATATCGCTGGAAAAGTAACTGCGTAGGAATCCGAACATGGGCGCGCAACGTGTTAAGTGTTTGGGGGGAGATAGACAGGTAAATTCGGCGCGGAACTCAAGCGTGAAACGGCAGGCACAAGAACCAGGCAACGAATTCAAAAATACCTGGGAAGGAAACGGTCAATGATAACTTATAATTGGTCTGCACTAGGACTGTTTTAATGGTCAGTTAAGTTCTGTAACCATCACATCTCCTGTAAAAACGCGAATCTGACGCTAACTTGCAGATTCACGCCATTTTTTATTACTCATTTTCGAATACGACCCTCATGTCCATCACTCAACAGGATGTTGCCCGTATCGCGCAACTGGCGCGCATCGATTTATCTGCCGAGCAGACCTCTCAGGTCGAGCAGGATCTGACGCGCATCCTGGGGCTGATCCAGACCCTGCAAACCGTCGACACCACGGGTGTCGAGCCCATGGCCCACCCCCTGTCCGCGCACCAGGAAATCGCCCTGCGCCTGCGCGAAGACCAGGCGCTGCCCACCGGCACGGTGGAAAGCCGCCAAGCCATGATGCGCAACGCCCCCGGCGAACAGGATGGCCTGTTCCTCGTGCCCACGGTCATCGAATAAAACACAATCATGTCCTTTTCTCCTGAATTCGCCTCTATTGCCTCCTTGCGGCAAGCGCTGCAAGCCAAGACCATCAGCGCCCGCGAGCTCGCCCAGCATGCACTGGATCACAGCGCCCGCCGCCAGGACCTGAATGCGTTCGTGCAACAGGATCCCGCCTTGACGCTGGCCCAGGCCGATGCCGCCGATGCGCTGATCGCCCAGGGCAAGGCCGGCCCCTTGTCCGGCATCCCCATCGCCCACAAAGACCTGTTCGTCACGCGCGACTGGCGCACGACCGCCTGCAGCAAAATGCTGGGGGACTACATCAGTCCCTTCGACGCCACCGTCGTCAGCAAGCTGCAGGACGCCGGCGCCGTGTCGCTGGGCAAGCTCAGCTGCGATGAATTCGCCATGGGCTCACGCAACGAAAGCTCCATCTTCGGGCCAGTGCGCAACCCCTGGGATGCCAGCATGGTTCCCGGCGGCTCCTCGGGCGGCTCGGCCGCCGTCGTCGCTGCCGGTCTGGTAGCCGGCGCCACAGCAACCGATACCGGCGGTTCCATCCGCCAGCCGGCCGCCCTGTGCGGGGTCAGCGGCATCAAGCCCACCTACGGCACCGTATCGCGCTTTGGCATCATTGCCTACGGTTCCAGCCTGGATCAGGCCGGCCCGATCGCGCGCAGCGCCCGCGACCTGCTGGATCTGCTGGAAGCCATGTGCGGCTTCGACCCCCACGACGCGACCAGTCTGGAGTTCTGCGACGACCAGCCCAATACCGGCGCCCGGATCCGCAACCAGTTCGAGCAGCATACGGCCCACTACGACGCACAAGACAGCCAGCCCCTGAAAGGCCTGCGCATCGGCGTGCCGGCCCAGTTCTTCGGCGAAGGTCTGGACCCCGCTGTTGCAGCAAGCATTGAAGCCGCCCTGCAGACCTACGAAAGCCTGGGGGCCGAACGGGTGACCGTCCAGTTGCCCCTGACGGAACTGTCCATTCCCACCTACTACGTCATCAGCCCCGCCGAAGCGTCCACCAACCTGTCGCGCTTTGACGGCGTGCGCTACGGCCACCGCGCCGAGCAGTACACCGATCTGGCCAGCATGATCTCGCGCTCGCGCTCCGAAGGCTTCGGTCCCGAAGTCGTGCGCCGCATCCTGGTGGGCACTTATGTGCTCTCGCACGGTTACTACGACGCCTACTACCTGCAGGCGCAGCGCGTACGCCGCATGATCGTGGACGACTTCCAGAAGGCCTTCGCCCAGTGCGACCTGATCCTGGGTCCCGTCACCCCGACCCTGGGCCGCAAGATCGGCGACGCCACGGACGACCCTACCGCCGACTGGCTGGGCGACATCTATACGCTGGGCGTCAGCCTGGCCGGCCTGCCCGCCATGTCCATTCCCTGCGGCCTGAGCCAGGGCGCTAAGCCCCTGCCCATCGGACTGCAGATCATCGGCAACTACTTCCGCGAAGGCCAACTACTTGCTTTCGCCGATCGCTTCCAGCAAGTCACCGACTGGCACCAACGTCAACCAGGACACGAATAATGGAATGGGAAATTGTCATCGGGCTGGAAACCCATACCCAGCTCTCGACCGAATCCAAGATTTTCTCCAGCAGCAGCACCCGCTTCGGCGCACTGCCCAACACGCAGGCCAACGAGGTCGACATGGCCCTGCCCGGCGCGCTGCCGGTCTTTAACCGCGGCGCCGCAGAACGGGCCATTCGCCTGGGTCTGGCCGTGGGCGGCCACATCGCCCCGCGCTCGGTATTCGAGCGCAAGAACTACTTCTACCCCGACCTGCCCAAGAACTACCAGATCAGCCAGATGGAGATCCCCGTCATCTCCGGCGGCACGATCTCCTTCATGCTGGGCGAAGAAGAAAGAACCATCAACCTGACGCGCGCCCACCTCGAAGAAGACGCCGGCAAGTCGTTGCACGAAAACTTCCGCGGACCGCACGGCGAATCCTCCACCGGCATCGATCTGAACCGCGCCGGCACGCCGCTGCTTGAAATTGTATCGGAGCCCGAAATGCGCTCCGCCGCCGAGGCCGTGGGCTATGCACGCGCGCTGCACAGCCTGGTGGTCTGGCTGGGCATCTGCGACGGCAACATGCAGGAAGGCTCCTTCCGTGTAGACGCCAACGTTTCGGTGCGCCCCAAGGGCCAGGCCGAATTCGGCACACGCTGCGAGCTCAAGAACATCAACTCTTTCCGCTTCCTGGAACGCGCCATCCAATACGAGGCCCGACGCCAGATCGAACTGATCGAGGACGGCGGCAAGGTCGTGCAGGAAACACGCCTGTACGACGCCGACCGTGACGAAACGCGCAGCATGCGCAGCAAGGAAGACGCGCACGATTACCGCTACTTCCCCGACCCCGACCTGCCGCCGCTCATTATTGACGCCGACTGGATCGAACGCGTGCGCCAGGATATGCCCGAGCTGCCCGCCCAGAAGCAAGCCCGCTTCGAGAGCGAATTCGAACTGAGCCGCTACGACGCCTCCCAACTGACCGTGGATCGCGCCACCTCGGACTTCTTTGAAGCCACGCTGCAAGCAGGCTCGCCCGCTCACGCCAAGCTGGCCGCCAACTGGATTCTGGGCGAACTGTCCGCCGCCCTGAACCGCCAGGAACTGACGCTGGCGCAATCGCGCGTCAGCGCCGTCCAACTGGCCCAGTTGATCGCTCGCATCGCCGACGGCACCATTTCCAACAAGATCGCCCGCGATGTCTTCGCGGCGCAATGGGAAGGCGAGATGGACGGCAATGCGGACGCCATCATCGAGGCCAAGGGCCTGAAGCAGATCAACGACACCGGTGCCATCGGCGCCATGGTCGACGAAGTGCTGGCCGCCAACCCCGACATGATTGAGCAATATCGGGCCGGCAAGCAGAAAGCCTTCAACGCGTTGGTCGGCCAGGTCATGAAAGTCGCCAAGGGCAAAGCCAACCCGCAGCAGATCAATGACATGCTCAAGCAAAAGCTGGACGCCTGATCCATTATTGATCCGCCCTCAAAAACACCAGGCCTGCGCCTGGTGTTTTTTTTATGGACATTCTTGTTTGCGCCAATGGTCGTCGTTCTCGTGTTTTTATTCTTTGATGTTCAAATAATAAAAAACAACAGCCAAAACAGTTATAAGCAAGCAAACTTTTCGTATTTCACGACTCGATTGCCCACATGCTGAAATAGTTTTCATGGGATACCCGCCAAGCAAGAGCAATCCGCTCGGTCTGGCGCCCGCCTACGGCCCGAGACAAGCCTTCGGGCCTTGTTTCTTACTGGATGCCTCATGAAAACGTCTTTCAAGCTGCTTGCCGCTCTCACCCTGACCTTGACCGCCGGCCTAGTCCATGCCGATCGGCTGGATGACATCAAGAAGTCCGGCGTATTGACCATCGCCGCCTTCGACAGCAACCCGCCTTTTGGCTTCGTGGATGCCAAGACCCGCCAGATCGTAGGCCTGGACGTGGACTTCGGCAAAGCGCTGGCCGACAAGCTGGGCGTGAAGCTCGCCATCCAGCCCACCAACCCCGCCAACCGCATCCCCCTGCTCAGTTCCAAGAAAGCCGATCTGGTCGTCGCCAACTTCACTATCACCGAAGAGCGCGCCAAGCAGATCGACTTCAGTATTCCCTACTTCGCCTCCGGTCAGCAGTTCATTGCCAAGAAAGGCACTCTGACTTCGCCCGAGCAGTTATCGTCACTGCGTATCGGCGTGGACAAAGGCACCACTAACGAAATCGTGCTGCGCGAAAAATTTCCCGGCGCTACGCTGGTGGCCTATGACGACACGCCTTTCGCCTTCACCGCCTTGCGCAACGGTAACGTGCAGGCCATCACCCAGGACGGTCCCAAGTTGATCGGCTTGCTGGCCAACGTGCCTGACAAAGACAAATACGAAATCCCCGCTTTCTCGATTTCCGACGACCTGATCGGGATCGGCATCCCCAAGGGCGAAGACAAGCTGAAGAAATTCGTAGATGCCACCTTGCTCGAGCTGGAGCAAAGCGGCAAGGCCGACGAAATCTACCAGCGCTGGTTCGGCCCTGACACCGCCACGCCGCTGGTCCGCCTGTACAGGATCGGCCAAACTCAATAAGGTCGCGCAAGCGTTTTCCAGCGTCTGCCCGCCTCGGCTCGTCCGGATGTGGGCAGCTTCGTCTTTCTTATCATGTTCGCTGTTTCCGACTGGCTGGCCCCGCACTACATAGGCTGGCTGCTGAAAGGCTTCTACCTGACCCTGTGGCTGTCCGCCCTGGTATCTGTCGTTGCAACCCTATTGGGGTTCTTCGTCTGCTTGGGGCGGTTGTCCACGCGCCGCCTGCCCAATCTGTTGAGCCGCGCCTACCTGAGCCTGTTCCGCAATACGCCGCTGCTGATCCAGCTTTTCTTCTGGTATTTCGGCGCCTCCGGCCTGATGCCCGAGAGCTGGGTCGCCTGGCTGAACACCCCACATCGCATTACCATGGGCGGCCTGCCGCTGTCCTGGCCGAGCTTCGAATTCCTGGCCGCCCTGTGGGGCCTGAGCCTGTATACCGCCGCCTTCATTGCCGAAGAGCTGCGCTCGGGCGTACAAGGGGTCCGCTCCAGTCAATGGGCGGCCGCCCGATCCTTGGGATTGGCCGATTTCCAGATCTGGCGCTGGATCATCATGCCCCAAGCTCTGCGCAATGCCTTCCCTTCCTTGCTGGGCCAGTACATGAACACGATCAAGAACACATCGCTGACCATGGCCATCGGGCTGGCAGAGCTCTCCTATGCGTCACGGCAGGTGGAAACCGAAAGCCTGAAGGCTTTCCAGGCCTTCGGCATCGCCACCGCGCTGTATGTGCTGGCCGTCGCCCTGGTGGAGGTCGGCGGCCAATATCTGCAACGGCATCGCTATCAGGTATGGGGAGGTCAGCGATGAACCTGCATGTCATCCAGGACAATCTGCTGTATTTCATGGTCGGCGCCTGGCCCCACGGTCCGCTGGGCGGGGCCGCCCTGACCTTGATCCTGAGCCTGAGCAGCGCCCTTGCTTCCGCCGTGCTGGGACTGGTCCTGGGCGTGGCGCTGGCCCTGACGCGGGGCCTGGCGCACCAGACTCTGCTACTGGCGCTGGGTTTTTTTCGCGCCATTCCCGTCTTGATGCTGATCTTCTGGACCTACTTCCTGCTGCCTATGCTGTTCCAGATCGACATCCCCGGCACCATGACTGTGGTCTGCGCCCTGTCCTTGATCGGCGGCGCCTACCTGGCCCACGCCGTGCACGCCGGTATACGCAGCCTGCCCGCCGGACAATGGCAGGCGGGATTGGCGCTGGGACTGACCCGCACTCAACTGATGCGCTGGATCATCCTGCCGCAAGCACTGCCCATTATGCTGCCTTCCTTCATTAACCAATGGGTGGCACTGATCAAGGACACCTCCCTGGCCTATGTCATCGGTGTGGCCGAGCTGTCCTTCGTCGCGACCCAGGTCAGCAACCGCGAGATGATCTACCCAGTCGAAATTTTCCTGTTCGTCGCCCTGGTCTACTACTTATTCTGCATCACCCTCCAACTGCTGGCCGACCAGGCCGCCCGACGCTGGCAAACGACCCCGCAAGCACGATAAATCGCTCCTCGTGCCCCCTGCGAAATCATACTCATGCCTTGGGACGGCAAGACTACGCATGGACAAACACCTGTCCGACGAGCTGGGCCAGCGCATCCAGCCCGAGTCGCTGCAAACCCTTAGCACTTATTTTTCACTGGCAGACCGGCCCACCCGGCAGGCCGACATGGCCTGGAGCCTGGCGCTCAAGGGTGGACAGCG
>JAEXOO010000032.1 GCA_023439305.1 Pseudomonadota bacterium | reverse complement strand
TGGCGGAATTGGTAGACGCGCATGGTTCAGGTCCATGTGCCGCAAGGTGTGGAGGTTCGAGTCCTCTCCTGGGCACCAAATTCCTCAAAAGGCCGGTTATCGCAAGATAATCGGCCTTTTGCTTTATACGCCCAGGAAGCAAGGTGCTTGAGCACCTTGCGTGAGGGCGAGAAAGGCCAGGCATACTGGCCTGGCCGGGGTCGCGCCAGTGTGACCGAGTCCTCTCCTGGGCACCAAAATTCCGAAAAAAGCCGGTTGTCGAAAGACAGCCGGCTTTTTTTTCGCGATGCGTCGCCTGGGCTTTCACGCCAAGCGCACGCCCTTGGGCTTATCGTGCGGCTTTGGAGAGATCGCGCATGCACCTGACCTTGATACCGACCTTTGCGGCCCTGATGTTTGTCTGGTGGACCCAGGATGCCCTGCCGCCTGTAGTCGCATCCCATTTCAATGCCCAAGGACGGCCCGACGGGTACACGGACCGGGCCGACTACGTGGCTATGATGATGCTGTTGATGGCCGCATTTCCCTTGGGAGCCGCTTTGCTGGGAACTCTGTTCCGCTCGCTGCCTGATCGCACCATCAATATTCCCCGCCGTGATTACTGGTTGTCGCCGGATCGGCGCCAGGACAGCCTGAACTACCTGTCCGGCTGGCTCCAATCACTGTCATTGCTGGGTGTTGCCTTGCTGGCATTCTCGCACTACATATTGCTGAAATCCAATCAGGACGGACAAGCCCATCTGGAATTGACGCCCCTGCTGATCGGCACAGGCGTATTCCTGGCGGGGCTGACGATCTGGATCCTGGCCCTGCATCGCCGTTTTGCCCGCCCTCCTAACTGAGACCGGCTTAATCCAGAGCGCGATGGCGTCGTTGCCAGAACGGCTGTGCGGCGTAGCGTTGTTCTGCACTATACAGAGCATGCTGCGAACTCAGATGGCGCACCAGGCCCAGCAGATAATCTTTTTCGTAACGACGCGCAGGCTCTTCGTCGCCCTTGATCAAAGCCAGGGCGGCGTCAGCGGCCTGCACGCCGCTCCAGAGCGCCGTGGCCAAGCCATTGGCGGCCAGCGGATCCATGGCCGCAGCAGCATCCCCCGCGCGCAGAATACGTCCTTCCACAAAGTGCGAGACCATGCAGGTGGCCGCCGCCGAAACGGCGGGCGCCCGTGCATCCAGTTCCGCATCCAGACCCAGACTTTCCAGGCGCACCCGCACCGCATCGGTGCATACCGCCAGACCGGCCCAGACTCGGCCGTCGCGGCTCAAGCCATCGGGCAGCAGATCAGAGTCGGAAAACAGCGCCACCATCATGCGGCCGCCGGGCATGGGCGACATATACCACCATCCCAGCTCGACCGCCTCCACTAAAGTCGCCGGCAAGGTTTCCGCCCCTTCGGCCAGATCAAACACGCGCCATGCCGCTACCAGGCGATCCAGGCGACGTCGATCCGCCTTGTCGCCTGCCGACAGAGCGGATCGGCCTGTGCAATCGATAAGCGCCTGCGCGTCCCGCGCCGTACCATCATCCAGCAAGGCGCGCACGCCTTGCGGTGTATGCTCCAAGCGCAACACTCGCGCAGGGCTGATGTCCAGCGAGCCCTCCTGCAGCCGGGCCGCACAAGTCTGCTCCAAGCGGGCCTTGTCCACCAAATGGCCTTGTCCGTCTTCATCCTGGATCGTGCGCAGGCCTGCGCTGCCCCACACCGAAAAGCGCCCCTGGCCAGCCAGGGCCACGGACGCGTCCAAGCAGTCTGCCCAACCCAGCAGATCCAGAAAACGCGCGCCTCGCTCTGACAACGTCTCGCCCATCACAGCGAGCGGGCCGGGAGGAGCAAGCAACAAAGGACGATGCCCCTGCATGCTCAGGCGGCGCGCCGCCGCCAGGCCGGCCACGCCGGCGCCTACTACAATGATCATGAATACTCGTTCCTTAAGTCCTGGAGGACTGCGGCATGGGCGGGACAATATCCATGGAGCCGCGCTGCACTTCTACGTACAGCTGCGTCGGCACCCCCGCCAGGCCCGCAGGCCCCGGACGTTTTACCACGACTCCCATGCGAGTCCAAAGCTCGATCATGCGCCTCAGGCCGTCCGTATAACCCGCTTCCACATGCAGGCCTATACCTGCCGCTCCGCGTGCCCACGGTACGCGCGAATGATAAAAACGCAAGCGCTCTTCGGTGCTCAGGTCTTCACGCATCAATTGCTGGTAAAACGCGTCCGGCAAAACATCCACGGGCAACAGCGCCGGCCACCATATCGGCGTAGGAAAACCATCTGCAGTCTGGACCGCCTGACAACTGAATGCGTCGCCCTGCCAGGGCACGCCCATCCAGCGCGTCAGATCGCCCGGCGCCTGAGGACCGACCGGTGCACCGTGCTCCGGACGCTCCGGGTTGCCGGCAAACACATTCACGGGATTGAGCTGATAACCCATATCCTGAATAAGACCAGGACGCTGGGACAGCGCAATGCGGAAGGGCAAGGCGGTCTGCTTGGGACCGCGGAACAATTCTGGATGGCGTATGGGCCAGGTGATCTCCACCCCAGGGTGAAAGGCCCCCCCCGAGCACGCATCCAGGGCGGCCCGCGTCATGGCCTCGGGTTGCAGGGCCAAGGGCAAGTCGTCCAGCGCAGTATAGGCGTCCAGCTGCTCGTCCTGAAAGTCGTTGACAAACCTCCCCTGCGACCACAATTCCAGTATGGTGTATTGCGACGGAGTCAGAGTCAGCCAGGAGTGCGGACTGTCCGGGTAGTTAACACCATCGCCCAGCATGATGGGCAGCGCCGTCGCCCGCGTGTCCTTGCCGCCGGGCTGGCGAAACGCCTTGAACACGGCCAGGCGCTCTGTCGACGATGCCTCGCCGGGATCGGCCAGTCGGGCCAGTCGTTGCGGATCCGACAGGTCGCCCACCTGATTCCAGGCGGATCCCAAAAACGAAGCGCTGGCGACCCACTGCATCTGGCCGCTACGGCGCAGGATGGGCAGCACATCGCGGCGGAAGGAAACCTTGTCCTTGGGGGCCGGCAACTGCCCCAGGGCGATCATGGCCTCACGCGCCGCATCATACAGCGTCACGACAGGCTCTAGCTGAGGCGCGAACTTGGGGCCACAAGACACGACCCAGGCCGGATCACATTCCAGTTCCCGGCCATCAACCTGGACCGTGGCCTTGACCCAGCCGTCGCACCAGTCGTCGTGCCAGCCGTCATTGTTCGTAAAATCACGCACGGGGTTCTGCTCCACCGCCGTGCGCGAGACCCCGTCGGCCGGAAACACCAGCAAGCGCCCTTGTTCGTCCGTGCGCACATGCCCCAGCGGCACGTCCAGCGTCTGCCAGAACACCCCTTGCATCCGGTAGGCGGCATCCGTGCCGCCTTCATTGACCGACGTTCCGCTGATGGACACCACGCCCGGGTCAATGGCCAGCATATCGGCGCGCTTGGCCTGCGGCACAAAGGCATTACGCTGCGCTCCCGGCACGCCCGGCGCGGCGGCATCGCGATCCATCGCGTTCACAAAGCCATACCAGGCCGCTTTCGTATTGGCCACATGCACGCTCCAGCGCGGCTTGAAGGAGGCGTCCAATTCGCGCACGACGCGTCCCTGCTCGTCGTAGCCATACAACCGGAAGCGTTGCGCCTGTTTCTTGATCCGGCCCTGGGCGTCTTTGAAACCGCCCTGGGGCTCGGGCATCAAGCCGGGTACTTCGGGCGCCAGAAACCAGTCGCTGGCATTCCCAACGCGGGCGAAACCGATGGCTGGGAAGATAGCCACCTTGTGAATACGAGCCCCCTTGGGCGCCAGTTCCTGAGCCTGTAACGGAGAAATAGCGGATTTAAGCCAGATGGGCGCAGTCACGCCGGCAGCGGCCGCGCTGAACAGAAAGTCACGACGATTCACGATAATTCCCCTGGGATCGCCACTATGGAGTCGGCGTATCCGTGTGCGTGTTGTAGGTTGTAATGCCGAACCAGGCCTGCGTCCGGAACCACCGCTGACCACGCGCCCGCATCGACAAACACTATGCCAGCAGGAGAAAACCGGCAGTGTAGATTTTTATCGTTTTGTTGAAAAATTAAGACAAATTCTTACAAAAAAACCGGCAATGTAAATAGAGAGAATACGCCGCCGGCTACCAGGTACGGACCGAAATGCAGTGCCTGGCCGGCCTGCATCCGTCCCGTCAGGCGTAGAACCAGGGCGGCCAGCAAGCCCAGCACCGAGCCGGCCAATACAACTGTCGGCAATGCCGGGGCGCCCAGCCACGCGCCCAGCGCCGCCAGCAGCTTGAAGTCGCCATAACCCATGCCATGCTTGCCGGTGGACAGCAGAAAAGATTGATTCACAGCCCATAGCACCCCGTAACCCAACACAGCACCCAGCACCGCCATATTCAAGGGGGTAAAGGTGTCGCCCAGGTTGACGAGCAATCCCAGCCACAGCAGGGGCAGCGTCACGCAATCAGGCAGATAGCCGGTTTCAGCATCGATCCAGGCCAGCATCAGACAGCCCGCAATGAACAGGCAGGCGCCCAGCAACGCCGGCGTCAGGCTCAGTTGCCATCCGGCCCCGGCCATCAGTACCAGAGCGGCCATGCCAAACAGCCGTTTCCAGCGGGCATGGCGTTCCTGCGAGCGCGTTTGCAGATCCGGCTCCAGTTCCACGGGCAAGTGCCAGGCGTAATACGCTGCCGGCCGAGCCAACAACAGCGCCATGCCCACAGCCGCCAGCAAGCCAGCCCACGAGCCGCCCCATTGCGTCCACATCATGATGATTCCTTCTTTGCCCAGATAGCCTTTTGACGTCCCGGCCCTGCCGGTGACACAGCCAGGATGCTAGCAGAGCCCGGCAACCCTGTGATGACTGACAGGACAAATTGACGCGGCACGGCACGAGGGGAATGTCGGTGGATCATACCGGCCAGGCTGGGCATAAAGATCCGAGATCTCAAGGCACGGGCTATGTTTATGCACTATGTTCGTACCGAGTCCAAACCGCTTACAGACGGATCCGCTCCAGCGTTTCAGGCAATCTCTTGAACGCCTGCGTGTAAGGAGTTGACCGCACTGGCGCACGAATTTTATTTGGTATAAGATTTTATACTCATGGTGTACGATGATCAAAGAAATCCGTTGGACCGGGTCCGCCTATGACGACCTCTTGGCTTTTCCGGCAGAAGCTCGGCGACAAGCAGGATTTCAATTAAGCAAGGTACAGGCGGGTTTGGAACCCGACAACTGGAAGCCTTTCAATGAAGTCGGCGCAGGCACCCGTGAAGTCCGCATCCAAGAATCAGGCGGCGCCTTTCGGATCATGTACGTCGCCAAGTTTGAAGATGCTTTGTACGTTTTGCACTGCTTCCAGAAAAAAACCCAGACGACCATCCAGCAGGACAAGCGCATCGCCCAGGCCCGCTATCGAGCCATTGCCAATGCAAGGAAAATTCAACCATGAACATTGATACTGACATCCGCCATGTCACCAGACCCGAGGCAAACCTGTTCCTGGAGCTTGGATTTCCGTCGGAAGAAGCACAGCGGCTGCACCAGGCGTCGAAACAGCAGATCAATGACATCAAGCAGCTCAAAGAGCAGCTCATGACCGAACTGGCAACGTGGATCGAGCAGCATCACCTGAAGCAAGCCGAAGCAGCGAAAATTTTGATGATATCCCGTCCGCGCGTGTCGGATGTAGTGAACAAGAAAACCACCAAATTCACCCTTGATTCACTGATCGAGATGCTGAGCCGCATTGGCAGGCCTATCCATTTGAGTATCGGGCAGGAAATGCACATAGCTCCTTAAGCTGATACATGATTGGATACTGTCCGTACAGCAATGCCGCCGCGCTGCACCAAGCCCCGCGCCGGGGGCAATATGTTTTGTTACTCGAATCACAGACAGCGACAGCCCATGCTGGGCATAATGCGCCCAATAGCCCCACTCGCCCACGCCAGTACAAGGAAACAGATATGTCTCGCTCAGCGCCCGCTCGTCACTCCCCGCCCCGCCTGCGCCTGCTGAACCGCGCCCTGCTCGCCCTGTGGCTGGGCACCGGCGCCGCATCCGCTTGGGCGGACCAGATCCAGACCATTACCTTATCCACGGCGGGTGTGGCCGAGGTCGAACGCAGCGTCGCCCCCGGCAACGACGGAGCAGTGCACATCCGGGTGCCCTTGAATCAAGTGGACGACGTGCTCAAGACCCTGATGGCGGTCGATGGCAAGCATCGCATCGACTCAGTCACGCTGTCAGGTCTGGCTCCGCTCAAGGAAACCTTCGACAACCTGCCTTTTGCTGCCGAGGACCTGCGCTCGACAGCCGCTCTGGCCCATGCGCTGCGCGGCGTCCAGGTCAAGGCCAGTTCCCAGGGACGCAATGTCGCTGGTGCCGTGCTGGGCGTGCAAAGTTCGCCGCCCGCCCGCGACAAAGAACCCCAGACCTTGCTGACCGTGCTGGCCGAGAATGGCCAGATCCAAACGCTGGAGCTGGGGCCCGATGCCAGCCTGGAGCTGCAGGACAGCGAACTGCAGAAAAAGCTGCAGCAAGCCGTGCAGGTTCTGGCCAGTCAGAACAACGACCAGGCCCGCGACATCCACATCACCCTGGCTCAGGGCGCTGACGGTGCTGCCCGCCTGTCCTACCTGATTCCAGCCCCGGTCTGGAAAAGCACCTACCGTCTGATGATGGACGGCGACAAGGCCCGCCTGCAGGCCTGGGCCGTGTTCGAGAACACCAGCGGCGAGGACTGGAAGAAAGTGAAGGTCACCCTCAGCTCCGGCTCGCCCGTAGTGCTGCGCCAGCGCCTGCTGGAGCGGTACTGGAATGACAGACCTGAACTCCCGGTTGCGGTGGGCAGCTCGCGCGCGCCCGCCGCCGATACCCAGGCGGCCATGGCCAAGAGCCGCGCCATGGCTGCTCATGCATCCGGCAATGCCGCCCGCATGGTCATGCCCGCCCCGGCGGCACCGGTCATGCTGGAGATGGCTTCCGATCGCGCCTGGGCCCAGCCTTATAGTCCCGAGCCAGCGGCACGCGTGCAGGAAGGCCTGACACACGTGCGCTACAGCCTGCCGCAGGCGCTGGACGTCCCCGCCGGCCAAACGGTGTCGGTGCCCTTTGTCGACACCGAACTGAAGGCCGAATCCCTGTCTGTCTACCAAAGCGGCCAGAACACGGACTACCCCACCGCCGCCATCTTGCTGGACAATCAGCAGGCCAGCACCTTGCCACCCGGCATCATCACCGTCTTTGACCAGCGTAGCGGCCATATCGGCGACGCCGAACTGGCGGGCCTGCCCGCCGGCGAGAAACGCCTGATCTATTTTGCGCGCGACAGCAAAGTCCAGGTCCGCGCCGAAGAAAACGAAGAACACCGCCTGTCCCGCACACGGGTCAGCGACGGCATCGCCCGCTCCGACTGGACTCGTATCGTCCATCATCGCTTCGAGATCAAGGGCGCCGCCGATGAAGACCGCACAGTGATGATCCAACTGCCTCGCCAAGACGGCTGGACACTGAAATCCGATGCCCACGACAGTGATACGGCCCAGGAGCATCGCCTGAAGGTATCCGTTCCAAAAGGCAAGACAGTGACGGTGACGGCAGACCTGAGCTTCCAGGATCTGATGGAACTGCGCCTGGAAGACATAGACGAAAACGTGCTGGCGCAATGGCGCGGCGCCGGGGTGGACAAGGCGCAGGCCGAACGCATGGATAAGCTGATCGAGCTGCGCCGTCAGTTGAGCCAGGCGCAGGAGCAACAGCAGCAGGCGATTCAGGCACTGGAGGAAACCGTGGCCGAACAGGAGCGCATCCGCGCCAATCTGGGCGCCGTCACAGCTCAAAGTACGCTGGGCCAGCGTTTCACGGAGCAGTTGGCGCAACAGGAAGACCAGATCGCCGCGCAGCGCAAAACGGTGGACGAGCGGCGCCAGGCCGTGCGCCAGGCGCGCGATGCTTTCCAGCAAGCCCTGTCGCAACAACCCTGATACCAGCCCGCCCTCAAGGGGCGGGCAAGTCCACCTGAACCTGATCCAGGAACGCGCGTATGGCATGGCCATGGGCGCGTTCTTTCAGGCAATAGACATATTCGTTCAGATGAACGGACACATCGCTGATGGGCAAGGTGACAATGTCCGGATGCGCGGGCACCTCGCGCATGGGCAGCAGGCTGGCGCCCAAACCGCAGACAATCGCCCAGCAGATCGCCTCCCGGCTGCCTATCTCCAGAATCTGCCCCGGTTCCTGCCCCGCCTGGCGAAACACCTGCTGACATAGCTCACGCGTCATGGACCCATGCTCGCGCATCAAGATGGCATGAGGATGCAGTTCTGCAATGCGCACCCGCTTGCGCGCGGCCAGGGGGTGATCGCGCCTGAGCACCACAACCAGGGGATCGGAGGCCAGCAGCACGCGAATGATGCGCTCGTCGTCGACCAGAAACGACGACGCGATCACATCCAGCTGATAGTCCAACAAGCTGGTCAGTACCCGCTGCGAATTGTCGATGCTCAGCTTCATCTCCACGCCTGGATAGGCTTGGTAAAACCGTCGTAATACATCCATGATGTAGTAAGGGCCGGTCGCCCCGACGCGCAGTTTTCCGCTCTTGAGATCGCGCAGATCGCGCAGGCTGAAATCGATCTGCGCAGCCTGCTGCATCAGTTCCTCGACCTGGGGCAGCAGGCGCTCGCCCTGCTCACTGAGATAAACTCCTTTGCCCTGGCGATAAAACAATTCGATGCCGTAGCGCGCCTCCAGCTGGCGCAGGTGCGAGGTCACCGTAGGCTGGCTGATGCCCAATTGCTGCGCAGCCTTAGTAATGGAGCCATTGTGGGCGATGGCGTGAAAGGACTTCAATTCCAGGGCCAGCATGATGCAGCTCTCCTCCTCAACTTTTGAAGCCCAAATTATCCAATTCTCGTATTACAGAAATTTGATGTTCTGTCATAGAGCCATCATGTGCGCCTCCCATACTGGCGGCCATGACATTCATGACGACTCAGGAATACGGGATGAGCGCCAACCCAGCCTTTCTTTCCATACACGGACTGCACAAGCAGTTCGGCTCCTTCACGGCTCTGGACCAGGTCAGCCTCGACATACAGGCCGGCGAGCTGGTCTGCCTGCTAGGCCCCTCCGGTTGCGGCAAAACCACTCTGCTGCGCTGCATTGCCGGCCTGCAGCAAGCGGATCGGGGCGCCATCGTAATGGCGGGCCGCGACATCAGCGCCCTGCCGCCGCAACAGCGCGACTACGGCATCCTGTTCCAATCTTATGCTCTGTTCCCCAATCTGACCGTCGCGCAGAACATCGCCTACGGCCTGTCGCCACGCCGCCGCCTGGCCGAACAGGTGCGTCAACGCGTCGTCGAAATGCTGGATCTGGTCGGCCTGTCCGGCTCGGAAAACAAGTATCCCGCCCAACTGTCGGGCGGACAGCAACAGCGTGTGGCTCTGGCCCGCGCCCTGGCGCCCTCGCCCTCGCTGCTGCTGCTCGATGAGCCCATGTCTGCCCTGGATGCGCAGGTGCGCGAACGGCTGCGCATCGAGCTGCGCGCACTGCAAAAACAGCTCTCCATCACAACCTTGATGGTGACCCACGACCAGGAAGAAGCCATGGTGATGGCCGACCGCATCGCCGTCATGGAAAAAGGCCGGCTAGTGCAATTCGACCGGCCTCAGGCCTTGTATCGCCAGCCGGCCGATCCTTTCGTGGCCGGCTTCATCGGCGAAGCCAACTGGTTGCCCTACACCCATCTGAACGGCGGCTCAGTACTGGTCGAGCGCGCCCGCCTGGATCTGGGCCACGAAGCCCCTACCACGTCGGGGCGCCTGTTCATCCGTCCCGAAAACATTCGCGTGCTGGATTCCGGCGCTGTTCCGGCGGCCAGCAATACCTTTCTGGCCGACATCGTGGACGGCATCTTTCTGGGCCGGCACTACAAGCTGACACTGCGCCCCGAAGGCATGGACGGGCTGACCGTGCAGGCCATCGTCAACCCCGAACAGGGCGATCGTCTGCTCGCCCCCATGGCCGCGCGCCGTTGTCGCGTCCAGTTGCCCAGCGAGGCCCTTCATGCCCATGCCTGAACTGAGCTCGCCTCGCAGCGGCGCGGCCCTGCCCCACACGGCAGCAAGCCGTCCAGCCATCGTCAGCGCGACCCGCACCGCCGTCATTGACCTGGCCCGCCAGCCGCTGCCGGCCTGGATGGGCTACGCCGCCCGCCGCGCTCTGGTGCTGGCCTTGCTGGTGCTGCTGGTGCTGTTCCTGGCCCTGCCCATGGTCTTCATTCTTCTGCGCGCCGTCCAGGACGGCGACGGCGCACTGGTGGGCCTGACGCAGTTCTGGAGCATCATCAGCGCGCCGGGCTTCATGTCCATGGTGGGACGCAGTGCGCTGGTAGGCCTGACCACGCTGAGCATCGTCATCCCGACTGCCTATGCGTTCGCCTTCGCTCTGCAGCGCTGCTGTGTGCGTGGGGCCGGCGCATTTCGCGCCCTGGGCCTGCTGCCGCTGCTGGCCCCGTCCTTGATGCCCGGCCTGTCGCTGATCTATCTGTTCGGCAACCAAGGCCTGCTGCGCGACTGGGTCGGCGGCCATACCATCTATGGCTTCTGGGGCATTGTGCTGGGCGAAGCCTTCTATACCTTCCCGCATGCCCTGATGATTCTGGGCACCGGCCTGGCCCTGGCCGACGCCCGCCTGTACGACGCCGCCCGCGCCATGGGCGCCGGCGCCTGGCGCCGCTTCCTGACTGTCACCCTGCCCGCCAGCCGTTACGCCGTGTTCTCGGCCGCCTGCCTGGTCTTTACCCTGACGGTGACGGACTTCGGCGTGCCCAAAGTCGTGGGTGGCTCCTACAACGTACTGGCCATGGAAGCCTACAAAGCCGTCGTGGGCCAGCTGCAGTTTTCCAAGGGCGCCGCCATCGGCGTGCTGCTGCTGGTGCCGGCCGTGCTGACCTTCCTGCTGGACCGCCACCTGCGAGCCCGAGCCGGCGGCCAGGCCCAGGGCCAGCTGAGCGCCTACATCCCTGCGCCGCACGCTCGTCGCGACCGCTTCTTCACCGCCGTGATGATCCTGGTGTCGCTGGCCATCCTGACGATTGTGGGCATGGCGATCTGGGCCTCGCTGATCAAGTTCTGGCCCTATAACCTGAGCTTGTCCCTGAAGTCCTACGATTTCGACAATATGGACGGCGGGGGCTGGCTGGCCTGGCGCAACAGCCTGTTCATGAGCCTGTGCACCGCCGTGCTCGGCGCCACCCTGATTTTCCTGGGCGCCTGGATCCTGGAAAAACTGCCGGCCCGCGGCCGTGCCGAGCAGGGCCTGTATGGTTTGCTGCGCATGCTGGCCCTGACGCCCATGGCCATTCCGGGCCTGGTGCTGGGCCTGGGCTATATCTTCTTTTTCAACCATCCCGACAACCCGCTGGCGGGACTGTACGGCTCCATGGCCCTGCTCGTGCTGTGCACCGTGGTGCATCTGTATACCAGCGCCCACCTGACCTTTGTCACCGCCTTGAAGTCCATTCCCACCGAACTGGAAGCGGCTGCCGCCTCGCTCAAGGCGCCCCGCCTGGCCACGCTGACCGGCGTAACCGTACCGCTGTGTCTGCCGGCCCTGCTGTCGGTGGGACGCTACCTGTTTGTTTCGGCCATGACGACCGTCTCCGCCGTCGTCTTCCTGTACAGCCCCCAGACCGTGCTGGCCTCGGTCGCGGTACTGAACATGGACGATGCCGGCTTCATCGGCCCGGCCGCCGCCATGTGCACCCTGATCATGCTCAGCTCGGCCGTCTTCTGCCTGCTGGCGCACCTGCTCAGCCGCGCCGCCCTGCGCCGCACCCAGGCCTGGCGCTCTTCTTCCCCGCTTACAACAACACGATAGGACAGCCACATGCAAACCCTGACTTCCGCCCTCTCGCGCCTGGACGGGCGCCCCACCCAGGCTGTTCGCCTGGAAGCCCTAGTCTTCGACTGGGCCGGCACCCTGGTTGATTTCGGCTCCTTCGCCCCCACCCAGATCCTGGTCGAGGCCTTCAGCCGCTTTGACCTGACACTGAATCTGGAGCAGGCACGCAGCGCCATGGGCATAGGCAAATGGGACCACATCAAGGCCATGCTGGCCCTGCCTGAGGTGCAGGCTCAATTCGTAGCCCTGCACCAGCGAGCCTCCGAAGACAGCGATGTCGACCAGATCTACAACACCTTCCTGCCTTTGCAGACCGAACGCGTAGGCGAATTTTCAGCCCCCATCCCGGGCGTGCGCGAAACCTTGTCCTGGGCTCGCCGCCAGGGCCTGAAAATCGGCTCCTGCTCGGGCTACCCCCGCGCTGTACTGGACAACCTGCTGCAACACGCCAACCAGCAGCAGGTATTCGTCGACCATCATGTGGCGTTCGACGAAGTGCCGCTGGCCCGCCCCTGGCCGGCCATGGCCCTGGAAAACGTCATCCGCCTGGAAATCGCCCAGGTCGCTGGCTGCGTGAAAATCGACGATACCCCCGTCGGCATCGAAGAGGGCCATGGCGCCGGCATGTGGACCGTCGGCCTGCTGCTCTCGGGCAATGCCGCCGGCCTGACCGAAGCTGAATTCCACGCTCTGGACGACGCGGCGCGCCAATCCGCCCGTGATCGGGCCGCCGCCTCTTTCACTCCTGTGCGCCCGCATTACCTGATCGACACGGTTGCCGACCTGCCCGCCGTACTGGAAGACATCCAGCAGCGCCTGGCGCAAGGCGAACTGCCCTCCGACCCCATTCAATCCTGAACCCCTTTCCGACACAACGGAGCTTCTCCATGAAAACCATCGTTCTGAGTTCCCTGACCGCCGCCTTGATGGGCGTCGCTTCCCTGGCCCAGGCCGCCACGACACTGACCGTGTACACGGCCCTGGAAGCAGACCAGCTCAAGGCCTACCAGGCCGCGTTCGAGAAAGAGAACCCCGACATCAAGATCCAGTGGGTGCGCGACTCCACCGGCATCATCACCGCCAAACTGCTGGCTGAAAAGAACAATCCCAAGGCAGACGCCATCTGGGGTCTGGCCGGCTCCTCGCTGGGCCTGATGGCCAGCCAGGGCATGCTGCAGCCCTACGCACCCAAGGGCCTGGAAAAGATCGACGCCAAGATGCGCGATCAGACCAATCCCCCCAGCTGGGTCGGCATGAACGGCTATGCGGCCGCCTTGTGCGTGAACACGGTGGAAATGGAAAAGAACAAGCTGCCGTTGCCCACTTCCTGGGAGGACCTGACCAAACCGGAATACGCCGGCAAGATCGTCATGCCCAACCCCGCCTCCTCGGGCACGGGTTTTCTGGACGTGAGCGCCTGGCTGCAACTGTTCGGTGAAGAAAAAGGCTGGGCCTTCATGGACGGCTTGCACAAGAACATCGGCGCCTACACGCACTCGGGCTCCAAGCCATGCAATATGGCCGCTGCCGGCGAATACGCCATCGGCGTGTCTTTCGACTACCGCGGCGCCCGCCTGAAAGAAGACGGCGCACCGCTGGAACTGGTCTTCCCCAAGGAAGGCCTGGGCTGGGAAATCGAAGCCACCGGCATCATGAAAGGCACCAAGAACCTGGAAGCCGCACAGAAGCTGGCTGACTTCTCGGCCAGCGAAGCCGCCAACCATCTGTACAAGAGCAACTTCGCCGTTCTGGCAATCCCGTCCATCGCCACGGCCAACCCGCACCTGCCTGCCGATCTGAACAAGCGCCTGATCGCCAACAACTTCGTGTGGGCCGCTGAGAACCGCGAGCGCATCATCCAGGAATGGACCCAGCGCTACGACGGCAAATCGGAAGCCAAGAAGTAAGATCATGACGCAACACTACGATGTCATCGTCGTGGGGGGCGGCATCCTGGGCATGGCACATGCCTGGGCGGCTGCCCGCCGCAATCTGAGCGTGGCGGTGTTCGAGCGCAGCCACCAGGCGCAGGGCGCCACGATACGCAACTTCGGCCAGGTCCTGATCACCGGCCAAGCCCCCGGCGTCATGATGGAACTGGCGCGCGAAAGCCGCCCCCTGTGGTTGTCGCTGGCGGCCCAGGCCGGTTTTCATGTCCGCAGCAACGGCTCGCTGGTGCTGGCGCGCAATCAGCAAGAACTGGCGCTGCTGGCTGATTTCGAACACGGACGCGCCAAGGAACTGGGCGTGGCCTGCCGCCTGCTGGATGCAAGCCAGTTGGCGCAACTGTTCGACGGCCGGCTCGCGCATCACCATGGCGCGCTGCAAGGCATGGACGATCTGCAGATCTATTCGCGTGATGCTCTGCCCGCCATCACGGCCAGCCTGCAGGCCATGGGCGTGACCATCCATACCAATGCCCACGTGCACACGGCACAGGACGGACGGGTGGAGTGCAATCTGGGGCAATTCACGGCTGACAGCATCTACGTCTGCCCCGGGCACGACTACGTCAGCCTGCACCGCGAACTGCTGCAAACCGTCCAGCCCTCCGTCACCCGCCTGCAAATGCTGAAGGTACGCGCAGACGATGCCGGCTGGCTGCTGGATCGCCCCTTGTTGACAGGTCTGTCTTGCCTGCACTACGGCGCCTTCAGCGACCTGCCTCTGGCCCAGACGCTGCGCGATCACGTGGCGCGGCGCCACGGCAAACTGCTGGATCAAGGCATACATCTGCTGATCAGCCCAACGCCCGATGGCGATCTGATCATTGGGGATTCGCACGATTACGGCCAGCAGGCCAGCCCGTTCAACCAGGAAGAAACGGACGAGTTGATGCTGGATCTGGCCCAGACGGTGCTGGGCTGCCGGGTGCAGGTACTGCAACGCTGGCAGGGTGTCTACGGCGCCAAGGGGCCGGCGCCCTTCTCCGTACTGAATGCGGATGCCCGCACCCAGGTCACGGTGATGCACACGGGCCTGGGCATGACCACGGGTCTGGCCATCGGCGAGCGCAATGTGGCGGCCCGCTATGGCCTGCCGGTGCTTCAGGCGGCCTGATTCTGGCGACTCCAGGCGAAAAAAAGCCGGTCAGGTGTTACCCGACCGGCTTTTTTACGGCCTGGCAAGCATCACGCCGCAGCGCGAGGGCTCTCGTAAGCAACCCAGAAGGCGATCAAACCCAATACCAGACTGAAAATTCCGACGCCGATCGCCACCATGCCGATCAGCACAGCGCCCAATACAAAGAAAAACCCCGGAAACGCATAACGCCGCATCCAGAACGGGTTCTTGGGAACCAGAAACAAGCCGATGAACAAGGTCCACGGCATCACAATGGTCCAGAACAGACCATCCATCATAATTTCACGCATCGTACTTCTGCCAGAACAAGAACCCTGGCATTGTAAAGGCAGACCGAGCGCAAGAGACAGCGCCCGGCCTATAAACCCTGCGCCAGTCCCTGCGCGGTTTCTTTCACTGATTTGCCTTCATTAACGGCTGTCGTGATCTCGGTCAGGAACCAAGGCAGAATCAATCGAGTTTCGGGGTCGGACAGGCCGATGCGCACGCGTTCCTGCTTACCGTCCGCCAAGGTAGCGGGCGCTGGTTCCGATGGACTGTTGCGCTGCGGACGGGCCTGAGATTGAGCGGAAACCGCCTGGGCCGGTTCGGCATGCACAGGCATCAAGGATGCAGCGCCCAACACCAGGGCGGCAGCAAGAACAGGAACTCGGCTTACGATAGGCATGACAGACTCCCTTTGAAATCCAGACTGGGTTCACAAGCATCGGAGCATCATGCGCTGCCAAGCGTTGGTTTTGCGTGAAAACCCAGCGTCGTTTCCTGCGACCTGGCGCTGGCCGCAACAACGGGCGGCCTGCTATAAATAAGCTTTGTTCATTCAACCATAAAGGAATAGGACATGAGCACACAGCGCCTTATCAGCGCCGACGGGCACGAATTCCAGGCGTACGTCGCCGGCGACGAGGACTCGTCGCGGGGGCTGGTCGTGCTGCAGGAGATTTTCGGCGTCAACGATCATATCCGCGCCACCTGCGATCGCTTTGCACAACAAGGTTTCCGGGTGATCTCGCCCGCCTTGTTCGATCGCAAGGAACGCGGCGTCGAAATGGGCTACACCGCCCAAGAGGTGCAACGCGGCCTGGCCTTGCGCGGCGCCATCCCGTTGGAAAAAACCCTGCTGGATCTGCAGGCGGCCATTGACGCACTGGGCGAGCGCCATGTGGGCATCGTCGGCTATTGCTGGGGCGGATCGCTCAGTTGGCAAGCCGCCTGCAAACTGGACGGCCTGCAAGCAGCCAGCTGCTGGTACGGCGCCCAGATCGCCCAGGCCGCCACACTGCATCCGCGCGTTCCCGTGCAGATGCACTTTGGCGTACAGGACCACTCCATCCCGCCCAGCGCGGTACACACCGTGCGCAGCGCCCAGCCTCAGGCCGACATCTACGAGTATGACGAGGCCGGCCACGGTTTCGGCTGCCAGCAGCGCGCCGACTTCCACGCGCCCTCCTACGAGCTGGCGCAGCAGCGCACCCTGGCCTTCTTCAACGAACATTTGCGTTGATCGGGCCTGGTTGAGCAGGCACGAAAAACAAAAAGGCCCGGCACGCCAGAGGCGAACCGGGCCGCACAGCGCAGGCCCCCCCCAAGATCAGTGGATGATCTTCTTCAGGAAATCCTGGGCGCGATCGGACTTGGGCTGGGTGAAGAAAGACTCCTTGTCGGACACCTCCACAATCGAGCCTTGATCCATGAACACGACCTTGTCGGCCACTTTCTTGGCAAAGCCCATTTCGTGGGTAACCACCAGCATGGTCATTCCTTCATGAGCCAGCTCCACCATCACCGCCAGCACCTCGTTGATCATTTCCGGATCCAAGGCAGAGGTCGGCTCATCGAACAGCATGATTTCCGGGTCCATGGACAGGGCGCGCGCAATGGCCACGCGCTGCTGCTGGCCTCCGGACAGCTGGGCCGGGTGTTTATGTGCATGGTCCGACAGGCCCACGCGGTCCAGCAGCTTCAAGGCCTTTTCCTCGGCCTGCTTGCGCTCGCGGCCCAGCACCTTGATCTGGGCAATGCACAAATTCTCCAGCACGGTCAGATGCGGGAACAACTCGAAATGCTGGAACACCATGCCGATCCGAGTGCGCAATTCAGACATTTTCTGACCCGGCGCGTGGATAGAGCGGCCATTGAACAAGATCTCGCCCCCCTGGATCTCCTCCAGGCCGTTGATGGTCTTGATCAAGGTGGACTTGCCCGAGCCGGAAGGACCACAGAACACTACGACCTCGCCCTTCTGGACCTGCACGCTGCATTCCTTCAAGGCATGGAACTTGCCATACCACTTCGATACATTCTTGAGCTCAACCATTCTGCGTCCTTGCTTGAATCAGTTTGACGAAGGCCGTCAACAACGAACAGATTATCCAATAAGTCACGCCGGCAAACACCAGCATTTCAATCAACGTCCCGTCGCGCTCGCCGATGGCCGTGGCGCGGCGGAAAAAATCGCCCAGAGCGATCACCGACACCAATGACGTGTCTTGGAAGATCACGATGCACTGGGTCATGATGATGGGCGTCATGGCCTTGAGCGCCTGCGGCAGGATCACATAGCGCATGGACTGCAAAGGCGTCATGCCCAAAGCGCGGGCAGCATAAAGCTGGCCGCGCGACAGGCTCTGGATGCCGGCGCGCATGATCTCGCAGAAGAACGCCGACTCCAGCAGCGCAAAGGCCACCATGGCCGACACCAGGCGTATATCCACGCTGGGCGACAGATCGAACACGGCTTTCAGGGCCTGCGGCACGATCAAAAAGAACCACAACAGCAGCATGACCAGCGGTATGGACCGGAAGAAGGTCACGTAGGCCTGAGAAAAGCCGCGCAGCCAGCGGTTGTTGGAAATAGCGAAAACCGCCAGCACCGTACCCCAGGCCAGTCCGCACACAATGGCCACGGCCGTCACTTGCAGGGTGATCCACATCCCGGCGACCAGCAGATGGCGCGAATCCCAGAGCGCGCTCCAATCAAGTTCCAGCATGTCAGTCTCCGAGCAGGCCAGGCAGACGAGTGGATTTACGGATCCAGCTCATCAGACGAATAATCAGGAAATTCAGCACGATGTAGCCCAGCGTCACGCAGATGAAGGATTCGTAAGGCTGCGAGGTGTAGTCCACCAGTTGGCGGGCCTGACCGGACAGCTCCAGCAAGCCGATGGTGGAGGCGACCGCCGAGTTCTTGGAAATAATCAGGAACTCAGAGGTCAAGGGCGGAATGATGTTGCGCAGGGCCACGGGCAAGAGCACGTAGCGGTAGGTCTGCGGCAAGGTAAAGCCCATGGCCAGTCCGGCCATGCGCTGGCCGCGAGGCAGCGCGGCGATGCCGGCGCGCACCTGCTCACAGACACGGGAGCCGGTATAAACCCCCAGCGCAAACACCGACACCACGAAGAACTGAATGGCCGGCTCCTGGCTCTTGATCCAGTCGCCCACGCTGACAGGCAGCAACTCCGGCACGACATAGAACCAGATGAAAAACTGCACGATCAGCGGAATATTGCGAAAGACCGACACATACGTCGTGCCCAGCGCCCGCGGCAGGCGCCCGGGCAGCGTGCGCATCACGCCAAAGACAACGCCCAGGGCCAAAGCCAGCACCCAGGCACAGACAGTCAGCAAGACCGTATTGATAAAGCCGGAATAAATCCAGCCGAGGTACGTCGATGGCTCGCCCGTGGCGACGGGCTCCAGCAACATCCCCCAATTCCATTGATAATCCATCCGAACACCGATAATAAGTGTGATTCAGGCCAGCCCTTCCCTGCGAGGCCGGCCGGCCCCCGCCCGCCAGGGCGAGGGGCGCGGCGCAAGCTTAGATTGCGTCGTTGGGCTGAGCGAACAACGCCTTCATTTCGTCGGACATGGGGAAGTCCAGATTCAGCTGCTTGGGCGGAATCGGCTGCATGAACCACTTGTCGTAGATTTCTGTCGCCTTGCCCGAGGTCTGGGCCTGGGCGATCACCTCGTTCATCAAGGCGCGCAGTTTGTCATCGCCCTTGCGCACCATGCAGCCGTACACTTCGAACGATTGCGGCGTACCGGTGATGACGTAATCCTGCGGCTTGCGCACCTTGGCGCGCTCGCCCGCCAGCAAGGCATCGTCCATCATCATGGCCTTGACTCGGCCAGTGGACAGCATCAGGAAGGACTCGCTGTGATCCTTGGCGCTGATGATGCGCATGCCCATGTCTTTTTCAATATTCATGTTGCGGATAATGGGCTCGGACGTCGTTCCTGCGCCCACCACGACACTCTGCCCTTTCAGATCGTCAAAATCTTTGATTCCGCCGTTGACCTTGGCCAGCAAGCGCGTGCCCACCTTGAAGATGCTGTTGGTGAAATCCACCTGCTTGGCACGCGACTCATTATGCGTGGTAGTGGTGCATTCAAAATCGAACGTACCGTTCTGCAGCAGCGAAATGCGGTTCTGCGATGTGATGGGCAGCAAGCGCACTTTCAGCTCGGGCAGGTTCAGGTCCTTCTTGATACGCTCGATGATCAGATTGGTGTAATCCATCGAATAGCCAATGGGGTGCTGCTGCTCGTCGTAGTACGAAAAAGGAATGGAAGACTCGCGATAACCCACGACCAGCACATTTTCCTTCTGGATCTTCTGCAAGGTATCCGCCGCATCCTGGGCCTGAACCGCCAGAGGCAGGGTCAGGGCAGCCATCACAGCGCCCGTCAGGAAGGTCTTTTCTGCTTTCATTGCTCTCTCCAACACGTTTTATGTGCCGGGCCTGCGGCCCGGCGCTCCTTGTTAACTCTTAGGCGACCAGCGCGCTCACATCGATCACATACATCTGGCGCACATGTTCGTGAACCGAGTCGATGCAGACCGACAGGCCGTCGCGGCTCCAGCGCGGATGCAGATCGCAGCGATTTTCCTTGCGCAGGTCCGGGCTGGTGTAAAAACTGCCCAGATCGTAGCGGCACTGCTCCTGCATGTCGTACAGGAACAAAATGCGCTGGTTGGTCTGTGAATCGGGATAGGTATCACTCAGCAGCCAGCGTTTGTTCACCGGCGAAAAGGTCATGTGGCCATTTTCAGTCAGCACATGCGCACCCACAACCTCGACCCGGCCGCCATCGCGATCCTCGTACAGGTGGTAATGGATTTCGCCATCATGCGGGCCCCAGACAATGATGCGCTGCGAGTCGCACCACAGCGGGTGAGAAATCTGATATTCGGACTTCTCGTAATCGAAGGTACCCACGGCAGCCGGATCGAAATCGTCGGCCAACTGCGGCAAAGGATGGTCCGAGCACTCCAGCAAGCGCAGATCCGAACCATCGGGATTCATCGTGATCAGGCGATGCAGGAAGCAGGTCTCGTCCTTGACCCGCTCGGTCCAGCGGTGCAGGAACAGGATGCGGCTGGAATCGGGGTTGATTTCGATATGGCTGACCCAATGAATGGCTTTGTCCATGGAGTCGCGATGATGAAAGCTCTTCAGGTCCGCATAACTGACCAGCAGACGGTAATCGCCGCTATCCAGGTCCATGCTCCACAAACCGTCATCCGCAGGCGCCAGCGGCAGCTCGGGCTGAGGGTCCAGGTCGGCATAGCCGATGGTCTCGTGGGTGATCCACAGCCGGCGGTAGTTCACGCAAATGGCAAAGCGGCTGTTGGGCGCCGTCACATAGACAGGCAGTGGCAGATCGGTCTTTTCGCCGGTATCGACATTGGCGATGCGCGAACCCAGCCCGGGGTAAGGGGTATCCGTGCGATCATGGCGTACGTTGTAGATCATCTGGCGGCCAGGGCGACCGTCCAGCCACTGCAACTGACAGCCCATCTGCCAGTTCCAGCTGGTGGTCGCATCGACCACCGTGAATGCATCCTGATCCTGCAGGTCAAAAAAACCGACCTCGGCTTCCATGTCCGCCTTGACGTCGGCGTCCATCATGGGGACCTGATTGGCCAACAGGTAGCGGTCGCTGCGGTCCCAGGTGGATTTGTTGTAGTAACCAAAGAAGTGATGCTTGCTTCCCGAGCCCAAACGGCGGATAGGACTGGTCTTGGTGATGATCTTGTCTGACATGAGTACAGAAATTCCCTTTCTGGGTCTGCAGTTGTGCTGAATCTCGGAGCCGTCCCGCTGCAGGACAGGCCCTTGCCCAGCCCAGAAAGTATCACCCGGTATTTATACGAACAAATTCTTTTTGGTCTATCAATAATTCAATTTTGATATACTTCGGGTTAACCCTTTGCGCCAGGAGCCGTCGTGTCCCGCCCTTTGAATTTTCAGCAGATTCAGGCCTTCAAGGCCGTCATGGAGCTGGGCACGACAACACGCGCCGCCCAGTTTCTGAACACCACGCAACCTTCAGTCAGCCGGCGCATCGCCGAGATCCAGGCCGCCACCGGCCTGGCTTTGTTCGAGTTGCATCGCGGACGGCTGCGTCCCAGCGACGAAGCCAAATTACTCTACAAGACCATTCAAAAGCACTTCCAAGGTCTGGAAAGCATTGAAAAAGCGTGATCGCCATCATGCGCCGCTCAGGCACTGGTGTGCTGCGCCTGGGCAGCACACCCACTCTGGGGATGGGTCTGCTTCCGCGTATCGTGCAGCCCTTCCTGGAGCGCTATCCAGATGTGCATATCGACATCCAGACCACCACATCGCGCCAACTGATGGACTACCTGCACCAGGACTTGATCGACCTGGCCTTCACCACCAGCGACTTCGACGACGACGAGATCCAGCCGCAGATCGTGGATCGCTCCCAAGCCGTCTGCGTGCTGCCGCTGGACCATCCCCTGGCGCATAAAGCGCATATCCATTTCAGCGACTTGAAAGACAGTCGTATCCTGTCATTGTCCGACAATGACGAGCTGGCCATACGCATCGCCGCACTGATGCGCGAGAACGCCCTGACCCAAGGGATCGCCATCGAAACCACTTCGTCGGTCACCATTTGCGCCCTGGTCGCCGCCGGCACCGGCGTCGGTATCGTCAATCCCTATGTGGCCAGCACCTTTGCGCAACAATTGCTCGTCAAGCCGCTCATGCCCAGCCTGGACACATCGGTGCGCATGTCCAGTCCCTCGCGCAGCACACCCTCGCTGCTGGCCCGGCACTTCATGGAACTGGTGCAGGCCCCGGGCCTGCGCACAGCCGACTAGAAACGCACGCCCAGCTGCAGCCCCAGGTCTACGCTGCTCCAGTCCTTGCCATGACGAGCCTGCGCAGCCAGGCCCAGATCGGCGTGGGGCATGACTTGCCAGTTCAGTTGCACGCGGGCGCTAATGCTATCGCGGCTCACACCCACGCCCTGCTGTTGAAACACACTGCCGGGCACGCCTTGGAACACAGCCTGGTACGCCAGCGCCGGACTGTTCAGGTCGCGCTCATAGCTCAAGGCGCCCGACAGGCGAACCGGCCGCCCCGCCCATTCACCGTCATAGGCGGCGCGCAGACCCGCCTGCGCCGTCCATACTGCACGGGACAGGCGACCCAGCGCCAGGCTGTAGGCGCCCCCATCTTCCTGGAAGGCATTCTGGCGCACATGCTGCCAGACCAAGCCCGCCGACGGCGTCATGCTCCATGAGCCGCCCAAGGGCACGGTGCGCTCCACCGACGCCGCAAGCGACCACATGCGCCCCCGACTCTCGCCGCGGACTGCGTCGGCATCCTGGGCCGATCCGAGCCAGCGCTGCCCCTGCTGGCGAAAATGCTGATAGAGCGCCGCGCCCTGGACCTGCCAGCCTTGCGTCCCTTGCCACGCCAGCCCGAGCATGGCGGACTGGCCCCGAATCGTGCTGGACTGTTCCGGCGACAGATCGGTCCAGGACTCGGTCCAGCGCTGGGACTGACGCCCCACCGCTGCGCCTACGCTCCATTCCGGATTCAAACGGCGGCTGAGTCCCACGTGCGACGCATCGGTCTTGAGCCGACCATCCAGATCCTGCGGCCGCCAACGCATATCCTGCCGGGTCTGCGACGCCCAGGCGCGCAAGGGTATTTCCTGAGCGCCCCCTGCCCGGCCAAGCTGCTCCATGAACTGTGCGCCTTCGGTGCGAAACTGGCGCACCGCCACCGTCAAGGCATTGGCGTACGTGGCGCCGCTCAGCGAATAGAGCACATCGCCCAAGGCCTGCTCGGAGTTGGCCGCCTGCTGCAATCGACCGGTCGCCTGACGGGCCGATTGCACGGATGCCGTGCCGGCGCTGTCTTGGTCCGGTGCGCTCAGGCTTTCCACCACAGCATCCCAGGCCTGAGCGCTGCGCTGCAGCACCTGGGCCGCCGGCACATGAGCGCGCGCGGCCATCAACCCCGAGGCCGGAAGCGCCTGATAGCGCACATCCACGCCCTGCGGGCGATATGCCACGTCCTTGGACAGCAACAGCGAGCCTTGGTCCAGCACACGGACGAACTCACCCTGGACCTGACCCGCTGTCAAGACAGTGATCCATTGCCCCGAAGCCCCTACAAAACCCGGCTGCCGTCCCGCCATCGACAAAGCGCCGTCCAAGTCGGCCTGTCCCTGCACGGCCAGCACACTGCCCCATTGCACAGCCAGGACGCCATCCGCACTCTGGCGATAGTCGCCCTGCACCGTCAGGCCCGAGTCCTGAACGCTGACCACGCCGGCATTGTGAACCGAACCCACCCGTCCCGGTCCGCTCAGCACTCCGCCCTGCCCGACATGCACCTCGGAGAGCAAAGCGCCGCTGACGCGCAGCTCTCCTTGCTCCACCCGCGTCCTTCCGGTGTAGCGGTTGTCCGCCGACAGCTCCAGCGTGCCGTCGCCTTGCTTGATCAAGCCGCCCTGGCCCGAGATGGCGTTGCCAAAGACATAGCGCCCGGGCGTCACATCCGCCGTCATGTCACCGAAGGGCAGTTGGGCGGGCCCGTTCATGGCCTTGGCGGCATCCAACTGCCCCCAGCCGAAGATCTCGTCCACCCCGGGCGCGCCTAAGTCCATGGCCGTCGTCAGCAAGGTGGTCCGCAGATTGTCGTTGCTCATCCAGGGATACTTCTGCTTGATCGCGGCGGCCACCGCCGTCACCGCCGGCGCCGCGAACGAGGTTCCACTGTCATTCAGCAGCGAATAATCGGTTCCCGAAGCAATGGCAACCCGGAAAGCAAAAGGGGCGGCCAGGCACCAGGGACCGGCAGCGCCGCAGGCATTGGCCATGGGAGGCAGGCTGGGCCTGCCTTCCCCATCTTCCTGCACGCCGGTCACGGCGATCACCCCTTGCTGCAAACGGCCGTCGGCCAAGGGCAGCAGCGACAAGGCGCCGGGCTGGGACTGCCCCTGGTTGCCCACCGCCTGCACGATCAACATGCCGCCGGCCACCAGATCGCCATAGGCTTTCAGGTTAGCCGCTTGCCGGCTGCGCACCTGCTCCGGCGTCGGAGCAATAAGCGGCGCAACATTCCAGCTGTTGTTGACGATATCCACTCCTCGGGCCTGCAAGTCTCGCATCGCAAGAATGCCCGCGGCCACCGACACCGTCTCCAGTTGCCCGATCTGCCGGGCTTCCAACAGCGCTTGCGGAGCATAGCCCGCCTGACTTCCGCCAAACCCATTGCCCGCGATGACCTGCCCCACGCGGGCACCGTGCTGCGCGCTGTCCGCCTGGCCCGAGGATCCGGCGACCGGGCCGCTGTTGTTGAAGACGGCGTAACTGCCCAGTCGGTCTGACAAGGCGGCATGATCAGGATTGATGCCGGCATCCACCAAACCCACCCGCACTCCTTGCCCTTCATACCCCTGACTCCAGCCCGGGCCGAAACTGCGCGTACCCGTCGGCCTGTCGGGCAAGGGCGTTTGCGGCCGTGACGGTTCGGCAGGACTCTGGCCCTGCAGCTCCTGGCCGGGCGGCTGAGCAGCCGGCGGCAGCAGCGGCGGCTGCCAGGAATCATGAGATCCCGAACCGCCGCCACCTCCCCCTCCGCCGCCGCAGGCGGTAAGCGTCAAAAGGGCCGACAACACAGCGGCGCGAAGCAAGGTGCGTTTGAAAATACGCATGACTATGTCCAAATGTCAAAAAACGTAAACGGACTCTAGCCAAGCCGCATCGCCTGTATTGCGGAAAACTGTCGGGGGAAACCGCCCCTGTTCCAAGCCCTGCGCCACCTTGCCAGGAAAAGCCCGGACAAAGAGGTAAATTCACTTTCATTTCAATGCATTAGCCACTATTTTATTTATTTCTCTTTATTGCTTTTATGTAGTCATTTAGTCGCATTTGAAACTTTTGTTTTTTAGGCGAAAAATAAGGATGTTTTCTTCCTTTTTTGTCACCCTATCGTCAGTGTGCCGCACCGCTCAAGGCAAACAGCGTCTCTCTGGCGATACGCCTGGACTTGGCACAATGTCCTGCTGGGTACATGCCATAATCAGCACTCCTCATTTTCCCGCCCTGCCGCCATGTCCGCCTCCGGTGATGATCTGCATGCCCTTCTGACCACCACGATGCCCTACGGCAAGTACAAAGGCCGGCTGCTGGCGGACTTGCCCGGCCACTACCTGAACTGGTTTGCACGCGAAGGCTTTCCCAGCGGACGGCTGGGACAACTGCTGGCGCTGGCGCACGAGCTGGACCACAACGGCTTGCGGGATCTACTGGCTCCGCTGCGTGGGCGGCGGGATTGATAAGGTTCCTCGCAAAGCCCTTTAGGAAAATCACGGGGCGTGACCTTCTGTAGACGTACGCTGCACGCGCAGGCCTGGATCAACAGTTCAGGCCGGAGGCGTCAGGGATCGGCGCCAGACGGCGGTGGTTCTGCACGAAATGCCGAACGCCAGTGAATTTTGAACTTCCGGCACTGAGTCTTGAACTCCTGAAACCAGGTGTCCCTAGAGTTGGCAGGAGTTTCATGTTTTAGGTGGGCTTTAGACAATGCGTGCTTTGATGGTTATCTTGAGTTAGATGGGGCCTGGGTGGGGCCGAGTTGACTTGTTGGCTGCTGTCGGCCAAAACTAGCCGTTAAATTTCCGCCCATTACGAAAAGTTCTAAGCCTTATTTTTCTATGCCCTCTGGTTGAGTCATTTACAGGCGGGGCCGCAGATTTTTCCGTGCACCGCGAATGATTCCGAAGCAGAATCGGTGCATAACTTATTTCGTCCTCACATGGCGCCTTGAAGCCTTTCATTTGTGATGCCGTTGATGCCGGGCTACTCTTATGCGGTTATTATTACCGTTTGCAACTCATGAAACCTAGACGTTCCTTTACTACGAAACCTCGATCCCTTCGTAAGACTAGCGCTCAAGAAATTAGAGTGGGGGGAAGGGTTGATTTTTCGTCCTACCTCTCCTATGCCATTCTGGTTCTGTACGTACTTGCTAGCGTATCGTCGACAAAAGATGAGATGCTACTTAACAATCACCATGGCATCCAGTTGCCCTTAGTGGGCGTGAGCGTATCGGTTATAGGCTTTTATCTACTAAGTCCGCTAATTGTGTTGGTAGGGCACTTGGCAACGCTTAGACAGATCCCGCATTCGTTTTCGAAGCTCGCATATGCTCGGCCCCGTTATAAACATGAGAAATTGAACATTAACACCGATTATTTCATGTTTACCAGCCTGCTGCTAGCGGGGCCAGTTACCCTCTTTCTGATTACTTATAGATTCGCTGCCTACCAGAGCCCAGCGCTTTTCCTCATTCATGCTAGCACACTGATGTACGCCTGCCATGCAGCCTTTGTGCGCTACAAAGAAGTACTTCATACAGCTCAGGACACAAATAGATTCATTAAATGGGCTTCTTGCCTCGCAACGACTATGTTGGCGACTTGGCTCGTATTGGCCGCTGATGTAATTTTTTTGCCAACTAACTATTCCGTAACGCTTTGGCTTAAAACACACACGACTTGGTTGGACAATGAGGATGGCGGAGCGGCCGCATGGATACCTCATATTCATATTGATCGTGCAACACCACTCTGGCCAGGGCGAGTTGAAAGCAATGACTATCTTGCCCAACACAGCGGCAATGCAGATGCCAAAGAGCAATTCATGAGACGCGAAGTGGTGTTAGATGTGCGCTCCAGAAACCTCCGGTTCCTAGACATCAGCCACCAAGTCATCCCTCGTGTTTGGGCCCATGATGCTGATTTGTCTGGTGCAAATCTTGCCTTCACTCGGCTCTACGGGTCTGTCTTTGTTGGCACCAACCTCAGCGGAACCAGCTTTGATTTTTCTTCACTGGACGGATCCACGTTCATGAATATGGCTATTGACGGCGCGACCTTCCGACACACCCGGCTTAAAGGTAGTTATTGGGATCAAGTCGAACTTATTGACTCGGTATTTCAGTTTGCCAACCTATCCCTCTCGTCTCTATACGGGGTAAATCTGAATCGCGTCATCATTAAGGACTCAGACCTTACTGGGATTTCATTGTACGAAACTAGGGCGACCGAACTTGCAATTCGCTATACGAAACCCTTCGAAATTCTCACCGCTATTGAGTCTAACGACCTGATTGACGAGATTAAACCTATTTTTAAGGTAGCCCCTAAAGTTGCACTTGAAGAAATAGCCAAGCAAGTATGCCATTCCAATATTGATCTTGGATGGGCATATGCATGGATCAATTTTTTACAGCTTAAGAGCATGGTTCAATCCACCGAACCAGAGATTGTTTCTGCATTACAAGAACTATTTAAATTAGAACAATGCATGGACTTACCTGATTACGGCCTCAGAGAGCAGACAGATGGAAGCATGCGCGAGGATTAAACCTCATGCCGTTTACCCCCTTAAAATGCCACAATAGTCCAATCGGTGACAGCTCGGCTTTTGATCAACTAGTTGGCGTCCGCTATGGGTCGAAAGCAGCCGCCCAGGCCCAGAAGTTTCCTGATGATTGTCATGTAGAACAGTGTGGAAAGTTCAAAACTAAACGGTGGAATGGACGGGAAGTTCAAAACCTGGATCGTTCAAGACTCAATGGTAAATTTCCCGTAAGGGGTTGATTATCAAAGGGCGGCAATTCAAGGTTCAGCGGCGATCGACACGAAACGTCGGGCTTCATTTCAGAGCCTGCCAGAACGAACAGCTATAGTTTTTCGTCCTTGAGAGACTCCATTCCACGCGATTCGAGCAAACGCCGCGTGTTCTCCAACTCTTTTTGCAGTAATTCGGCGTCCGGCAGCACCGTCCGATAGTTCGCCGCCATCACCTTGGTCGGTAAGCCATCCAGCGCATACCGTGCCAGAGCATGGCCTTTATCAGTGCACAGGATCAGACCCACTGGCGGATTTTCATCCAGATAGGCCCAATGCTCCTTGGCATAGTTGCAATACATATGCATCTGCCCCACATCGGAATGGGTCAGGCTGCCCAGCTTCAGATCGATGATGACCAGGCAGCGCAGCTTGCGATGGAAAAGCAGCAGATCAACCCGATACCAGGTCTGGTCGATACGTAAGCGCCGCTGTCGACCGACGAACGTGAAGCCCTCCCCCAGCTCCAGCAGGAAGTCTTCCAGACACTGGATCAAGGCCGCTTCCAGGTCGGACTCCGAATACTCGTCCTTGAGGTCCAGAAACTCCAGCACATAAGGATCTTTGATCGCATCATTGGGCGTGACGGCATCCTCGGGCTTTGCCATCGAGCCCTTCACCAGCATCGCCGCCTTATCTTTGGACAGGGCTGTGCGCTCGTAGAACTGGCTGCCGATCTGGCGGTCGAGCTGGCGCACGCTCCAGCCGCCGCGCAGCGCTTCGGTCTCGTAGAACTGGCGGGCTTGGTCATCCTTGACCGACAGCAGCCGGACATAGGCCGACCACGGCAAGGTGAAGACCTGGGCCAGTTCGGATAGGTCGAATTTCCGAGACACCGTTTCGGAATTCTCGATGGGTAGTCCTTCTGCAGATTTCCGAGACAGTGTCTCGGAAATTGCTTCAAGGGGGTAAGCGGCGAAGAAGCGCCGCATGTTCTCCAGGTTGTCCGGGCTGAAACCGCGCCCGAATCGCGCCGTCAGATCGGCGGACAGCCGTGCCATCAACTGATCGCCGTAACCAGCCCGCCGCCTACCTTTCTGCTCGGCTTCGACGATCCGGCGACCAATCTCCCAATAGCTGGCCGTCATCAGCGCATTGACACTGCGCGCCGCTGCCTGGCGCGCAGCATCCAGCAGCTCCACGATACCGCCGTGGATGCCGGCATAGCCAGCTGGTAAGGCGGCAGATTTCCGCGTTGCCTCAGACGCTTTCCTTGTCATGCTGACATCTCCATAAAACAGGATGTTCGACTCATCGCTAGCCACGGATTCGCAGCCCGCTCGGCCGCACTGCGCATCGGCTTGCGCTCGGTATGAACATAGCGCATAAACCTCGCCATGAGCTTGCGCCCTATGAGTGTTATGTCCATCTTGGTTGGACATCTGAATGGGTAATTTCGCTCGTAGGCATTCATGCAGCACTGAAATCATCATGAAACAAAAAAAGGGCCACCCGAAGGTGGCCCCAAAGGGACTGCCACAAAGGAATCGTGACGGGCGTTCTTATTCGGACGCTTGCGAATATTGCCAATACAGCTGCAAGCGCAAGGGCTGGGGCATATCGGGGGGCGGCGCATGGGCAAAGACCAGTTGGCCCAGCACGACCTTCAGCTGGCGGTCGATGTCTGCATCGCCCACGCTTTCCAGTTCCAGCTTGGGTATGCGCCCCTTGGCGTCGATCCAGAACGCGGCGCGCAAGGGTCCCACCGCCTGATCCGGCCGCGACAAGGCCCATGTGCGCAATGGCTCGACCCCAGGCGAGTCCATCTCTTGAATATAGGCATGCACCGTCTGGCTCGCCTGGCTGGCGTAGTTCTGCCAATGCAAGGGGGGCGTCTGGGCAACGGCGGGCACGCCTGCCAGCCCCAGCCAGGCCGCGACCCCGAACTGGCCGGAGCGGCGGCTGATCAACCGCAATCGCTGCCCCAGGGAATAAAAAGCATCGTTCCAGGAAAATAGGTTCATGATGGATCGCCGGAGGTTCAAGGTTTGGCGTCAGGCTGAGCTGGCGTTGCAGGTGCCCCATCGGGGGCGCTGCGTTCCAAAACCTTACTCAGCTCGCCGCCGTCTATGGTGACCGTGCCCGTATCCAACAAGCCGTTCAGATAGGAAAAAGCGATGTCCTGCTGGCGCTGCTCGCGCATCAGGCGCACAAGCTGTCCGCGGACCTCGTCCAGCGTGGCAGCCCGGGCGGGCTCGCCCTGCAGCAGGTGCAATACATGCCAGCCGCTGGCCGAGCGCACAGGTTCGCTGACCTGGCCCGTCTTCAGTTGGGCGATCGCAGCACGCGTTTCAGGCAGCAACTGGTCCAAGGGCAGCAAAGGCGTTTCGGACCGGCTGACCTGACCGGGCGCTTGTTTTTCCAGATCCTGAGCGACCGCGGCAAAATTACCCGACTTGCGGATTTTCTGCACGATCTCGTCTGCCTGCGCCTTGAGTTTGCCATCGCTGTCAGACTGGCCCGTGAACGGCAGGAACAGTTGTTCAATCCGATAGCGGGCCGGCACTTGAAGAGCCGCTTGGTTGCGCTCGTACGTCTGCGTCAGTTCTGCATCCGACGGGTAGGACTCGGGCGGCTGGCTGACCGATTGCAAATAGCTTTGCACAATCAGTTGGCGACGCGCCTGTTCGATGCCCTGCCGGATTTCCGGCTTGTCGTCCCAACCCTGGTTCAAGGCCTGCTCGTACAGCGCTTTTTCCGCCAGACGCTCACGCAGCCATTGCTCCAGGCTGCCGCGATTCTGCTGCAGCAACTGATACTGGGCACGGGTGATGCCCTTGAGCTGCAGGGCCAGCTCATCGGCCCCCACCTGTACCTGCCCCAGCCGGGCAACAGCTGCCTCTTGAACCGGCACAACTATGGACGGCCCGGCGGCGGCGATCGGCAGCTTGGCCGGGGAATCCTGCACGGGCGCAGCCGCCTTCGCGCTGGTTTCCCCGTTTGAGTCTTTGCAAGCGCTGAACAGAACCAGAGACGCGCTCACGGCGATGCGCAGGGCCAAGGACAGCCGGGACGGTTTCTGCATAGTGGACAATTCAGTCATGTCTAAAACAATAGAAAAGAAAGAACGCCCCGCTCAGGGCGTTCGGGCATGTCGTGATCAGGCGGCCTGCCCTGTGCTATCCGACGATTCGGCCAAGGCGGCCTCCACCGGCTGGGACGCCGTTTCAGGCGCCGACGGCGTTTCGGGATTGCCGCGCAGGAACAGGATCATTTCCTGCAACAGGCGATCCCACAGCTCGGTCTGGGCCTGCAGATAGGTCTGGCCGACGCCGCCGGCGACAACCACATCCATCTCCAAAGTCAGGAACTCGCCTTGCAAGGCCATGCGCGCAAAGCGCTTTTCCACGTTCCAGCGATTGACCAGGCTGGAGGCCAGCGTACCTTCCACACGGATCACGCACGAGAAGGTGTAGTCCAGATAGCTGCGCTCCTCGGTGCCCGCGTTGCCGGGGCGCACCGTGAAGCCTATGCCTTGCGCAGCCGTCAGCAAGTGCACGATATCGCCCTGCTGCGCCTCGGTGACGCGATAGCCCATGTCCTGCAGCAGCACAGTCAGCGCGTCGGTCGTGACGGATTCGATGAGGGTCTTGTTTTCCATTCCTTGTCTATCCCAGGATAAATATAACGGCCTGGCCAGCGCCGTCTTTTGTAGAAGCCGCCGACATGGCGACCCGATTCAAAGCGTCAGCGGCAAGGCGCAAAGCGATATCGTCCCGCCTTGTCGCTGCTGTCACGGCGCGACGGCCGGCGTGTCCACCGCCTGCCGGTCAAATTTATGCTCGTACAGCTTATCGCCCAATTCTTGCGCCTTCATGTCAAAGGCCACCCGTGTTCCCGCCGAGAAAGGCTGGCGCAGCGCCATCAGCTCGCCCGTGGAAAAGGACTCGTAAGCGCTCAGAATTTCCTTGCCCGCACTGTAGAGCTGATCATTCTTGAGCATGCAGACCTGCAACTCGTGATCGCGAGCGACCAACTGCTTGCCCAGCGCCTGTCGCTGAGTTTCAGACTGGCGCGCCTGAGCGCTGAGCTGCTCATGCGCGCCTCGGGCCTGAGCCAGTTGCGACTGAACCGCGCTGATCTGGCTGGAGGCCTGGGCGCGCAGTGATTCATGCGCCTTGCTGAAGGTGTCAGCCTGGCCCTGGGCCTTGTCCAGCGCCTTGCGCAGTTGAGCTGCCTCGGCTTGCGCGGCATCGCGCTGCGATTCAGCCGCCGCCTTGGCGGCGTTGGTCTGAGCCTGTTCGCTTTGCAACCGCTGCAACTGCTGGCTGGTGGAGCGTAGCTCGGCGCGCAGCCGCTCTTCCATGGTCTGAGCCCCGGCCGGCTGGGCCAGGCCTGCGCCCAGGCCCAATAACACGGCCGCAAGGACCTTGGCGTGAAGGAGTCGTGACTGTTTCATGTCAGAACCGTGCATTGAGTTCGAGTTGCATGACGTTGATCGACAGCGGGCTGCCATAGATCTCGCGTGAACTGTTCCAGCGCAGTTGGCCCACCACGTTTTTCTCGATGGCATAGGCCGCGCCCAGGTAATAGCCCTTAGCATTGGTACCACCCAGATGGAAGGTAGAGTCGTTGTAAGCATCGGGAACCGCATCCGGCTGGATGTATTTATAGCCGGCGAACACCTGCCAGTCGCCGCGGTCGGCCACACGGTAATCCTTGCCCAGAGCCGCATGGATCATCCAGGCATTGCCGCCGGAACGGATGAAACCGTCTTCATCCACGTTATTGGCGACAAGACTGCCGCCGACGTGGTCTTCAATGCGCGACGCACTGTAGGCCAGGTTGCGGATGTAATTGCCCGACACCATCAGGCCCAGTCCATTGCCCACACGGCCCTTCCAGTTCAGGTTCAGGTCCAGCAAGTTGAACTTGGAGGCCAGGCCCAGATACTGAGACATCGAACCGGCTTCGCCGGGCGTCGGCGGGATCAGGTCACGCAAGTAGAACAGCGTATTGCCCTTCTGCATGAAGGCGGGACGCGACCAGTCGGTGCTGCACACCGTCTGATGCCAATAGCAGGGCTCGGACAGCTTGCCCTGAGTATTCTGGAACGTGTAGTAGGCCACATGCGCGCCCAATTGCTGCTCGGCGTTGATCTTCCAGTCGCCGCCGATCTGGGCGCCCAGAAGCCATTTGCTCTTGGTTTCGCCTTCGCTGTCGGCCACTCCCGTCTGAGACGGGTTGTGTGTATTGTCGATCAGGAACGCGCCCAAGGCACCGCGCAAGGCAAAGGGGGAATCAGGCAAAGGCTTGTTGAACACGGCCGAGACGCCATCGAAGTTCAGGTCGCTGGAGTACAGGATGTCGGTAGATACAAAGGGATTGGCCGCGCGGCCGGCCGTCAGACTGGCCCATTGGGTGGGCTTGTAGTTCAGCCAGACCTGATCCAGCCAGAAATCCTTCTTGCTGAAACCGCCGCCGAAATTGTCAGTCGTGGACACCGGGGACTTGCTGCTGCCGCTGGCCAGGCGTACGCCGGCGCTCCATTGCTCGCTCAGTTGGGCCGTCACCCCCAGCCGGGCGCGAAAGCGCAACTGGTTGTTGCGGCTCTTGCGGGTATTCATCAGTGGTGGATAGGCATACTCAGGCACACCGGCGCTATTGAAGTAGACAACTTCATAGGGACCACGCTCGTTGAAGCGAGCCAGGTCGGTGATTTCAGAACTGTTGCCGCTGGCAAAGCCGCGATTCTCGAACCGCACGCGCACGTCACCGTCCACGGTGATGCGCGACACCCAGTCGGGGAATGTATTGGGAGCGGCCCAGTTCTCGCTCTTGGCCGTGGCCATGACCTCTTGCTTGACCTCCTCGCGGATCTGGTCGCGCACGGTCTGCGGAATATAAGGCACACGCACGTCGCCAGGCTGAGCTGCACCTGTACGGGCCACGGCGGCAGCCTCGGACTGCGCCTGTTTCAGCAAGGTGGCTGCCTGTTCAGGCTGGAGCACGCCCTGCTCGACCAGCAGTCGGATCAGATTGGCAGTGGCATTGTCGGTGGCGGGCTGGGCTGCCACCGCGGCCGAGGAACACATCAAAGCAACGGCCAGGGCCTTGCTCAGACGATGTGGTTGAAGTTTCATTGTTCAGGACTCCGTTAAGACGTTATGCAGTGGCGTATCAGGATGGCCGGCGGCTGTTTAGGGCCGCCCGCACGGGCATGGGCAGGGATGGTGGCGGACGCTCTTCCAGTCGTGGTACGGCGCGCAAGGCGGACAGCACGGCCTGATCCGTTTCGGGATCGCCGCTGGACCCGACCAGTTCGACGCGAGTGATCTCTCCCATGTCCGTCATCCAGAGATTGACGCGCACGCGGTAGCTGAGCATTCGGGTCTGCTCGTTGTCGCGCAGAATTTTCTGCAGCGCATAACCCAGGTACTGGCTATAGGTGGCATTGCCAGCGCGCCCGGCGCCCGAGCCACCCATGCCCTTGCCCGAGCCGGCGCCGATGTTGAAGGCGTCCGAGCCGGCCTGCGCGTCCGAGTCCATCTGCATGGATTCGGTGGTGCTGTCTACCGGCGAAGGCGGCGCTTCGTCGGCCGGCTTGGGTTCCTCCAGCGGCGTGGGCTCCGGTTCAGGTTCGGGCTCCACGACTTCTTCTTCCTTGGGCTCTTCGGGCTCGGGCGGCTGCTCCGGTTCGGGTGGCGGGGGCGGCGGTGGGGGCAGCGGAATGATGGCGTTGATCTGCGGCGGTTCGCGCTTGATCCCCGCCATGTCCGTGGCCCACTTCCACACGAAGTAGCCCAGCACGGCCACCACGACCACCAGCGCCGCGCCCTTCAGGTAGCGGGCGGCAGACTTGCGTGGCGCCGGCGGCGGCGAACTCTTGAATGGATCTGGTGTGTTTGAGGACATGATTGCGGCGCTTTAAATAATCAGCTGGGCTTGCCGGTGACCAGTCCCACCTGCGACAGCTCCAGGCGCCGCAGCAGGTCCAGGACCTCGACCACGCGGTGGTACTGCACGTCGGCATCGCCGCGCACGATGACGGGGAAGTCCGGGTTCAGGGCCTTTTCCGTGCGCAGCCGCTCTTCCAGCTCGGGCAGCGTTACCGGGTAGGCGTCCAAAAACACCTGCCCGGCCTCGTTCACTGAAATAGCCTTGGTCTGGGACACCGACAGCGAGACCGTGGAGCTGGCCTTGGGCAGGTTGACCTGGATGCCGGCCACCTGCGCGGTGGCGGTCAGGATGAACATGACCAGCACCACCATCAGCACATCGACCAGCGGCGTGATGTTGATGCCATCGACCGCGCCGTCCTCGTCTTCATCAGCCATGGATCGGGACATGGGGGATCTCCTGGTTTATTGCGCCGTGCTGGCGTCGGTGGACAGGGCGGCCAGAGGGGAATCGGAGGCGTGCGCCGCGCGATCCTTGCCGCTCTTTTTGCGCTCGCCGCTGTCCTGGCCGCCATAGCTCTCGGCCAGGCGGGTGGCGAACTCTTCGGTGAATACGCGCATCTCGGCGTTGAGGGCCTTGTTGCGACCCAGGATGCGGTTGTAGCCAAACAGGGCCGGGATGGCCACGAACAGGCCAGCGGCCGTGGCCAGCAAGGCCGCCGCCATGCCGGGCGCGATGGCGTTGATGTTCACATCGCCGGCCATGGCCGTGCCCAGGAACACCACCATGATCCCCAGCACCGTGCCCAGCAGGCCGATGTACGGGCCGCCGGCAATGGCGTTGGACAGTGCGCCCATGCGCGAGGCCAGCGCCTGGCTTTCGTAGGTGCGCACCGAGTCCATGGCCGCGCGTATCGATTCGATGGCGGCGGCGGACAGGTGGCTGGAGCCGCTTTCGGTACGGCGCTTGCGCACTTCACGCACCGCCGTCACATACAGCTTCCACAGGGGGGAGTGGTCCAGGCGCTGCTGAACAGCGGCGTCCGGCTTGGCGTCGGCCAGTGCTTCGAGCTGCGTGCCCACCTGGGCAAAGCGTTCGCGAAACACCGCATTGCCCTGTTCCAGGGCCTTGGCGCGGCGGCTCTTGGACACCATGATGACCCAGGAATGAACCATCATGATCGCCAGCACGGCCAACACGATCCAGGCATCCAGCGGCACGGCGGCCAGCAGATAGCCCAGCGCGCCAAAGCCAAAGCCGGACTGCTGCTCGTCCACGCCATAGGCGATCAGGCGCGATTCCGAGCCCTGGGAGAGCGCGTCGGCATACAGCAGACCGGCAGGACGGGCGACCTTGGACAGGCGGATCTCGTCCATGGCGCCGACAAAGGCGGCATAGCGCGCAGCCAGCGCGGGTGCGGCGGCCGATTCGCCTTCGGCGCCATCAAGGGCCACGGCGGTAGGCGCGGCGGCAGGCGCGGCGGGCAGGTCCCCGCCCAGCGCCGTCGCGGTAGTAAGAGCGGGCATGGCCACGGCCAAGGTCGCGGCCGGCAGGCCTTGAACCAGCAGTTGCGCCTGGTTGCCGTCGCTGCTGATGGCCAAGTGCTGCCAGCTGCCGGCTGTCAGGGCTTGGGCGGCCTGGCTGCGCTGGCCGTTGATTTCCATGAACGGTACGCCCTGGGCCAGGCCCAGCACCAGGCTGTTGCCGGCGTCGCGGCGAGCGTAAACGGCCTGCTCGCCCACGATCTGGTCGGGGCGCACCCAGGCGCTGAAGCTGAAGGGCGTGGCGGCGGGCACGGCCAGCGAGGGGCTGGCGGGCAGCATCAAGGCCGCGGCGCCGGAGAACTGAGCGCTGCGCCCGACCACGCCGTCGATATAGCCGGCGGCGTTGGTCTGGGCGTGGTTGCCGTAGGCGGTGGTGTCGCGCGGGGGGGCGTCGGGCGCGCCGTTGAAGTGGTAAATCAGGGTGTAATTGGGGTCGAACGTCGTCTGGCCATTGGAGGCCTGGGGCGCGGCGACGTTGCCGTAGTACATCCACAGATCGCGCTTCTGGCCGGCGGCCAGCTCGGGCAGGTCCACCCAGATCAGGGCGATGCCCAGCAAGGGATCGAAGGTCTCGATCTGGTGGCTGAGCACGGTCTTGTCATCGTCCAGCACGAAGCGCAGGTCCGAGCCGTTGTCGTTCACCCCGTCAAAGGTGAAGTTGCCCGTGTGCAGGCGCACCAGCACGGGCGTGCGGCCCAGGCCTTCAGGCAGGTTGGCGCCCTGGGCAGAGGCGTCGATGGAGATGGGCTTGCGGTAGGTCCAGTCAGGCTGCCACCAGGCCTGTGCGGCCGCCGGCAGGAAACTGGTGATGAACACCAGCAGGAACAGGATGTAGCGTTGCATGATTCGTATGCTCCGGATACAGACAGAAGAGGGTTAGAAGCTGGCGCGCAGGTTGAAATGCCAGTGAGAGTTGTGTTTGCGGGTAGTAGCGCCGTCCCGCAGCGGGTAACCCCAGTCCACGTTGGCCGACAACCAATCCATAAGCTGGATGCGGCTGCCCAGGCCCACGCTGGCCAGGGTGAAATGCGCCTCCTGCTCGGGTAAGGGGTCTTGCAGGCGGATTCGGGCGGCATCCGCAAAGGCATAGAAGCGCCATTCGTTGACGCGCGTCCCCAGCCAGCGAGCCAGGGACGGCGTGCGCAACTCGATGCTGCCCATGTAGCCGTCGTCACCGGAGCGCTCCGCCGCCAGATAGCCCCGCACCGTCCCGCTGCCACCGGCCGAGAATTGTTCGTTGGAGATCAGCGGGCCGGTCGCGATCTGACCGGCCACACGTCCATGCACCTGCCAGTCACGGCCTACGCTCTGGGTATGCGAGCCATTGAGCTTAAGCAGCGCGAAACTGGGGCTGGCGCGATAGCGCTTGTAATCGAATTGGTCGTCGTTGCTGGTGATGCCCATGAAACTGCTGGGCGCGGCCACCAGATCCAGCCCGACCATGCTCTGGGATTGCTCGGTATACCGGTAGCCGCTGTAACCCAGCGTCAGGGGAACGTACGTAATGGGCACATCGTCGTTATCGCCGCCAAAGCGGATGGATTCGTTGAAACGCTTGTAATCCAGCCCCATGGAGAAACTGTGATACCAGGGCGCCTGGTAATCGGGCGAATACGTCAGGCGCAAGCCGAAGGAATGTCCCTTGCCCAGCACATTGGTGCCACCCACGGTGGCGATGTCGCTGTTGGACTTGTAGCCGGACAAGCCCAAATCCCAATGGCTCGACAAGGGCATGCCGTACGACGCGGACCAAACGCTGGCATCGTCGCGACGCTCCGGAGCGGTAAACCAGGTCAAGGAGGCGCTATGACCTTGCTGCCACAGGTTGTCATGCGAAATCGTGCCCACCGCTCGGGTCTTGGTCGTGTCGGCGCTGTAATCGTTATTGAAGGACAGCGAACCGGACCAAGGGCTTTTGTCCTCGACCTTCAGATCCACGTCCAGCGTGCCGGGCAGACGGCCCTCGCGCACCAACGGCATGACCTGGCGCGAACCGCCCCGGTTCAATTGCGACAACTGCACCTGGGCCTTGTCGAAATCGGGCACCTGCCCTTCCTGCAGCGCCGACACCGCATCGCGGATCGCCAGCGGGGAATGATGTTCGGCGCCTACGACGCGCACACGGCCCACCTTGGTTTCCGACACTTGCAGGATCACGATGCCGCCTTCCACCTGCTGCTCAGGAAGATCGACGTACACCGACTGGTAGCCGGCCTGCTGGTAGGCCTGCTGCAAGGCGTCGCGGGCCTGTTCAATCTCGGCCAGACTGCGCCCTTCGCCCAGAAAGGGATAGACGGCCGTCTCGATCTCGCGGGCACCCAGTACCGTGTTGCCGCGTACGATGTATTCGTTGATATTGACCGTTTGCGACTGCGCCTGGGCCGCACAGGCGGCGGCCGCGACAAAGGCACCGGCGGCCAGGCAGATTCTGGCCAGCGGACGCCGGATCGGGCCGCAATGGCGGGAATCCTGTTGGATACGGCTGAAAGGCTGCATGAATAAGGCTCGTTAAGGGAATGTCGAGGTACGAAGCAGGACCCGAGTCAAGGCAATATCTCGTTTCCAGCCCAAACAAAAAGAAATGTTAATAATCCAATACTTCCGTTTTATTAAAAAAGTTCGGGAACTTTTTTAATGGAAACTTTTTTCTTTATTTTTCTTGTTCTTTATTTGAAAAAAGTATTTAAGGATTCGAATTATTGTTTTGCCATGCGCGCAAGGCCGGCTCATCGATCAGGAACTCTCCGGCGTGACTGGACGTCCGCACGGCCGCCACACAGCGCGCCAACAGGCTTAAGGCAGGAGGCCGTTGACGCATCGTGGCCAGGCGCTCACGCAACTGCTCGCGACCGTCCAGGGGCTCGCGGAAGGTCTCGATCCCGATAAACCAGCGATACAGCAAGTTAAAACGCAGTTCGTCATAGACGCGGTCGGCCGACCCCAAGGAAAACAGCACCTGCAAAAGCAGGCAGCGGAAAATGGCCGATGCCGGCATAGGAGAATCGGGCAAACCGGACGGTTCGCCCAGCAAGGGGGAGCTGGCCTGGATGTCGGCATCGGTCAGACGCCGCACTTCCGCCAAGGGGTGGCCCTCGGGCACCACGCTCTTGAGCTTTTCGATATCCACCCACACGTTGTGCGACACAATCCACACCCACGGCGCGTTGTAACGCGTCACTGCCACAGGCTGATCCCTGGCCTCATCGACGATTTTGGATAAGCGGGTGTCCAGCTCCTGCATGGATACCCGTTTCAATGTTTTAGTCATGACAAAGCCCAATGGTGTAAAAGCCTTTGCTCCCTCAAAAGAAACAAAGCAAAGCCGGTCTTTTGCAAGGAAACTGTCAGCGTGTTGAAATAAAAAAACACTAAAGTAAGCAGCCGACAGGAAAAGCTGCGTGAATGCACACAAACGCCAGCGACCACGCCGATTTACGCTTGGAAACAATCCAGCATCGTATTGGATTAATTTTTCAGTTCTGTTAATTAAGCTCCCGAACATTTTGTCGGCAGCCTTTTATTTAAGGTATGAACAAATGAAAAACGGCGCCCTCCCCTTTCTGGCCCATGCCCTGGCTTCGGGACTGCTGCTGACAGCAGACATGGCCTGGGCGCAAGCGCCCGCGCCAGCCCGCCCCCCCGAGAGCTGCGTGGAGGTCGAAGTCAATGGTCAGCGTGTGCCCTCGTATGAATGCCTGCAGCAGCGCCTGTCTCCGGAAAAAGCAAAACGCCCTCCGACCCTGTCCCGATCGGAACAGCAGGTGTTGCAAGCGCCCAACTCATTGGGCCTGCCCACGCCGTCCACGCTGAGCAACCGCATGGGCAATCAATTCGGCCAGTCCGCCTTCCCGCAGCGCCCCCCCGCCCTACGCTGAACCAGGCTTGGTACTATGTAAAGAGTCTCAATCACGCGATCGCAAGGAAGCCATGACTCCCGATTTGTCCTCTTTTCCCATCACCCGAAAATGGCCCGCGCAACATCCAGAACGGCTGCAGCTGTATTCCCTGCCCACCCCCAACGGCGTCAAGGTTTCCATCATGCTGGAAGAAACCGGTCTGGATTACGAACCGCACCTGGTCAGCTTCGAGCGCAATGATCAACTCAGCCCCGAATTCATTTCCTTAAGCGCCAACAACAAGATTCCGGCCATCCTGGATCCGGATGGCCCTGGCGGGCGGCCTCTGGCCTTGTTCGAGTCCGGCGCCATCCTGGTCTACCTGGCCGACAAAACCGGCCAGTTGCTGCCGCAGGATCCGGCACGGCGTTACGAAGCTCTGCAATGGCTGATGTTCCAGATGGGCGGCGTAGGACCGATGTTCGGCCAACTGGGCTTTTTCCATAAATTCGCGGGTAAGGAATACGAAGACAAGCGCCCGCGTGATCGCTATGTCGCTGAATCACGTCGTCTGCTCGGTGTCATGGACCGGCATCTGGACGGCAAGGACTGGATGATGGGCCAGGACTATTCCATTGCAGACATCGCCCTGTTTCCCTGGGTACGCAACCTGATCGGTTTTTACGAAGCCCGGGAGCTGGTAAAGTTTGAAGAATTCGGCAACGTCGCCCGCGTACTGCACGAATTTGTCGAGCGCCCTGCCGTCCAACGCGGCCTGGCTATCCCGGCGCGCGACTAAGGACCCGACAAGCGGCAGGATGCCGGCACAGGCAATAGCCCTGCTGCCGGGCAGGTCTTGCCGCCCGGCGGCGCGCACTGTCCGTACAATCGCCCTCGATGTATAGAGCGTGTGCGGCCCTGCCGCCCGCCTGGCTTGCCGTCACATTAAAAAACCGTTCTGCCGCTTCTCGCAGACACAGGCAAATCCACCAGCCCTGACGCGCAAGCCTTCCCGGCCCTGGACATGGTTCCAGGGCCTTTTTTTTCTTCGGCTGATCAAGGCCTGGAGCGGCCCAGCTCTCCCGGCTTAAACCGTCGGCAGGGGAATGAACTCCTGATCATCCTGCGGTGGCAGGACAATGCGGCCGTTCTGCCAGTCGTCCTTGGCTTGCTCGATCCGCTCTTTACGCGACGACACGAAGTTCCACCAGATATGCCGCGGCCCCAGCGGCTCCCCGCCCAACAGCATCAGATGGCTGTCCTGCGTGGCCAGAATGCGCGGCGCTTCGCCCTTGGCAAACACGACCATCTGGCCAGCCTCGTAACGTTGGCCCGCCACCTCCAACCCGCCATTACAGATATAGATGGCGCGTTCCTCGTGTCCGCTGGGCAAAGGGATGGACTGCCCCGCCTGAGCCCGCAGCTCGATGTAGAACAGCGGCGAATCGACGTGCACCGGACTGGTCAGCCCCAACGCAGAGCCGGCGATCAGCCGCCCCTGCAGCCCGGCCTCACTGATTAAGGGCAGTTGTTGAGAGGCATAATGCACAAAGGTCGGATCTTGCTCTTCCTTGGTCTCCGGCAAGGCCACCCAGGCCTGGATGCCGTCCATACGCCCGCCCTGCAGGCGCATCTGATCAAAGCGCTCAGAGTGGCTGATGCCCGAGCCGGCCGTCATCCAGTTCAGGGCGCCGGGGGTGATATCTTGCTCCACGCCCAGGCTGTCCCTGTGCGTGATAGTGCCTTCAAACAGATAGGTCACCGTCGAAATGCCGATATGCGGGTGAGGACGCACATCCGCCTCGCGACCGATCGGCCCTGCCAGATCCTGCGGCCCCATGCGGTCAAAGAAAATAAAAGGCCCCACCATGCGCCGCTGGCGGAACGGCAGCACGCGGCCCACTTCAAAAGCGCCGATGCTGTGCTGGCGTTGATTGATGACAAGTTCCACCATAAGGCTTTCTCCCTGGAAGCATGCGGAAAGAGTAAGGAAACGCGTTTACTATACCGTCATCGCTTGCGCTTACGTGTGTGTGGCCTTTCCATGTCCAGCCTATCGCTCTTTGACTCCTTGCCCCAGCCGCCCGTGCGCCTAGGCGCAGGCCTGCTGGCCCTGCCCGGCATGGCGCTCGCCCATGCCGGACGGCTGCGCGACGACATCAACACCCTGACCGCACAGTCTGCATGGCGCCATATGCAGGTGCCCTCCGGCCATACTATGTCCGCCGCGCAGACCAGTTGCGGCCGACTCGGATGGGTATCCGATGCGCAAGGCTATCGCTACAGCGCGCACGACCCCCAGAATGGTCGCCCCTGGCCCGCCATACCCGTCCTTTTTCTAGAGTTAGTGCGGCAGGCCTGCGCCCAGGCAGGTCTGGACGACCTTCAGCCCGACACCTGCCTGATCAACCGATACGAAGGCCAGGCTCATATGTCCTTGCACCAGGATCGCAATGAGCGCGACCTTACAGCGCCTATCGTGTCGATATCGCTGGGGCGGGAAGCCTTGTTTCTGTGGGGAGGCGTACAGCGCACCGACCCGGTGCGCACCCTGCGGTTGCGGCATGGCGATGTGCTGATCTGGTGGGGGCCGGATCGAATGAACTTTCATGGCGTGCGCCGCCTGGATGGTCCCTTGCACCCGGATTGGGGACAGGCGCGCGTCAACCTTACTTTCCGGCGCGCCGGCTGACGAGCTAGTCCGTGTCCAGTTGCGGGGCGACAAAACGGCGGTTGTCCAGCACCGGCAAGATGCGCCGTGCATAGGCCAAGCGCTCGCGGTCCAACTCCACCAGCAGCAAGGCAGGCGCCTCTGCGGCCTGCGCCACAATGACGCCCAAGGGGTCCACCACCAGGCTCTGGCCTATATTGCGCTCGCCGCATTCGCCCACGGCCACCATATAGGCCGTGTTCTCCAGCGCCCGCGCCGTGGTCAGCACGCGCCAATGGTGCTCTTTCAGCGGCCCCTTCAGCCAGGCGGACGGAGCAACCAGGACCTGAGCCCCGTCAATGCTCAAACGTCGGGCCAGTTCCGGAAAACGCAGATCGTAACAGGTCATCAGGCCTACCTTGAGGCCCGCCACATCGATCAGGGCAGGAATATCCTGGCCGGGCTGCACATAAGTCGACTCCTTCACCGAAAACGCATCATACAGATGCAGCTTGTGGTAATGGGCGAGAACCTGGCCGTCGCGCAAAACCACCAGCGTGTTCCAGACCCTGCCCTGGGAGGCGGGCGTGTGGATGCAGAACACCACGGTCAGGTCGGTATCCCGGGTCGCCGCGCACAAACGGGTGACGAAGTCGCCATCCAAGGGCTGGGCAGCTTTGAGCACCAGCTCGGGATCGGCCACATTGCGCGCCAGCACGCCCTCGGGCAACACCAGCAACTGAGCCCCGGCACGGGTGGCCTGTTCGATCAGGCCCAGGCAAGCCGTCAGATTTTCCTGTACATCCTTGGATACAGCCAATTGACCCAATGCGACTTTCATGGCGCGCCCCCTGTGTCTACGGTTAGGCTCATTCTAGCGCACCGCGCCCGCTCAGCCCTGCAGGCCTTTGAAGACCAGCCACAATCCGGTGATCAATAAAAAGAACTGCAGCAAGCCATAAAAAGTCCGGGCATCCACTCTGCGCTGCAGGTACACGCCCAGATAGACGCCCAACGGCACCCAGGGCGCCAGCACCAGACAAAGCCAGAGATTATCCAGGCTGAACTGCCCCAGCCAATAATAAGGAGGCAGCTTTATCAAATTGATTAAAAGAAAAAATATATTGGTGGTGGCAATATAAACTTCCTTATCCAGACGCTGGGGCAACAGATAGATCTGCAATGGCGGGCCGCCCGCATGGGAAACAAAACTGGTAAAGCCTGATACTGCTGACCAGAACCAGCCGCGCATTCGTCCCGCGGCCCGAGCCTGCCGGGCTGCCGACGAACGGCGCACGATGTTCAGTAGCGCGTAAGCGACGGAAATTAGGCCGATCAGCAACAAGATATGGTTCGACTTGAACACATCGAAGGCCCACCACCCTAGCACCGTGCCAAGCAGAGCTCCAGGCAGAATAATGCGCAGATTGGTCCAATCCCATTTGCCGAAATACGCCTTCAAGCCGGTAAAGTCGGCCAGGCACAGCAAGGGCAGCATGACGGCGGCCGCTTGCACCGGCGGCATTACCAGCAGCAGCAAAGGCAGGCTGAACCCGCCCAGCCCGCCGCCGAACCCGCCTTTTGAAATACCCAGCAGCAAGACCGCCGGCACGGCGGCAAAATAGAAAAAAGGATCCTGTAACATGCATCCCGTCCGCTAAAGACAAGCACGCCCGATACGGCGGCCTTGCGCAGTATACGCCTTGCCTTCGCGCGCACAATGCATGATGATTACACCGTCAATCTGCTGATAATTGACATTTATACAAGACAAATAAAAAAACCCCTGATTTCTTTAAAAGAAATCAGGGGAAAGCTACCACAGGAAAATGATCGGGCAATAAAAATACCCAACATCTGTATTCTATCTAAATAGATAAAAAAACATCCAAATAAGTTGATTACATTAAATGATATAACAATCCCCTGAAAACCGTGGTATTAGCCGCGTACTTTTCAGTTAAAAATGCACAATAATATTCATATCTGAAAATAAAACCCTGAAAAACCAAGGGTTTTCCCTTGAGGCCAATGGGGTCCCTGCGCGACAATAGGTTTTTTCCAACACCTCCGCGGCGCACTCTGCGTCCGCCGGCGTATTCCTCACCATGCCTCACTCCCATTCCGCCTCCGCGCCGACACCGTCCCGTTCTGCTGTCCTGCTGGCCATCCTGGCCCTGGCGGCCGGCGGCTTTTCCATCGGCACGGGCGAATTCGTCATCATGGGACTGCTGCCCGATGTCGCCCAGGACCTGCTGATCGACATTCCTACCGCCGGCCATCTGATCAGCGCCTATGCTCTGGGCGTGGTCATCGGCGCGCCGGTGCTGGCGGTGCTGGGCGCCCGCTGGCCCTGGCGCAGGCTGCTCATCGCCTTGATGGGCGCCTATGCGGCCGGCAATCTGTTCACGGCTCTGGCTTCCTCGTATTCCAGTGTGCTGCTGTCGCGCTTTCTGGCCGGCTTTCCCCATGGCACCTACTTCGGTGTCGCCGCCCTGGTCGCTGCGCGGCTTGTGGCTCCGCACAAACGGGCTCAGGCCGTCGCGTATGTCATGCTGGGCCTGACCGTCGCTACGCTGGCCGGCGTGCCGCTGGCCACCGGCTTGGGACAGTGGCTGGGATGGCAAGCCGCCTTCGTGTTTGTCAGCGCCATCGCCGTACTGACCATGGCGCTGGTGCTTCGCTTTGTGCCCTTCGTGCCCGCCAACAAGCTGGCCAGCCCCTTGCGCGAACTGGGTGCGCTCAAACGCAAGCAGGTCTGGCTGACCCTGGGCATAGGCGCCATCGGTTTCGGCGGCATGTTTTCCGTGTTCAGCTACGTCAAGCCCACCCTGATGGAGCTGGCAGGCCTGTCGATCCACGCTATTCCCATTGTGCTGGCGCTGTTCGGCGCGGGCATGGTGGCCGGTAATCTGCTGGGCGCGCGCTATGCCGACCGCCACCTGGATCGGAGCATCCGCATGGTATTGATCTGGGCGACAGGCGTGCTGCTGCTGTTCATGCTGACCGCGCACAGTCCTATCTTGGGGCCGCTGAATATTCTGCTGATCGGCACTCTGGTGGCCCTGGGCCCGGCGCTGCAAATCCGCCTGATGGATGTAGCGGGCGACGCCCAGACCCTGGCCGCTGCATTGAACCACTCCGCGTTCAACCTGGCCAATGCGCTGGGCGCCTGGCTGGGCGGCTTGACGGTGTCGGCCGGCCTGGGCTGGACCTCGACAGCCTGGGTCGGTGCGCTGCTGGCGTTAGGCGGCCTGGGCATCCATGCCTGGTCGCTGCGCCTGGCGGCCCGCACCTCATCGGTCAAGACAGGCGTCTGACGGCGTTCAGGCTGTTCTCTCTGCGGCCGGACGGGCAGCCAGCACGCCGGCATAAATCATGCCCAGGGTCACGACCAGACACAGGCCTAGCGCCCAACCCCAATCGCCGAACAGATCGTGCAGCCCGCCGATGGCCGGAGGTCCGCACGCGGCCAGCAGATACCCCACGCATTGGGCCATGCCCGATAAGGAAGCCGCTTGCGAGGTGGAACTGGAACGCAGTCCGATCAGGGACAGCGCCACAATGAACACGCTGCCGCTGCCAAAACCAAACAGCAAAGACCACAGCATCGACCAAGAGGGCAGGAACAAGAAACCCAGCATCGTCAACGTTTGCAAGGCCGCGCCGGCAAACGCGACGGGGCGCTGATCCTTCAGGCGATTAAGCAAAGGCAGCAGGACAAGTCCAGGCACCGCCGAGCACAGTTGCATCAGGCCATGGATCTGGCCGGCCCGATCCGCATCAAAACCATAGCTGACCAACATGACCGGCAGCCAACTGGCAATCATGTAATAAGCGACCGAATTCAGTCCCATATACAAGGTAATGTGCCAGGCCAGCGGCAAGCGCCATACCGACGCGCCGGGCTTGGCGGCAAGGCCTTGCGCCTGCGTGGCACGACGATCCGCCCCCAACTGGGTAAACCAGACCACGACACTGGCCAAAGCGATCACACCGATGGCTGAGGATGACCAGCGCCAGCTCTGTCCGGCCAGATCCGCCAGCGGTACCGCCACAGCGGAATTCAAGGCGGCCACCACCCCCATGACCAGCACGTACAGCGAGGTCACAAAGGCGATGCGCTGGGGAAACTGCTGCTTGACCAAGGACGGCAACAAGACGTTGGCGATCGCGATCCCCACGGCCAGCAGGCCCATGCCTGCAAACAGAGCCATGGTGCCGCCCAGCACTCGCAGCGCCACACCCGCCAGGATCAGGACCGCAGCTGCGAACAAGGAGCGGAACAATCCCATCGTGCGGGCCATCGAGGCTGCCAGCAGAGAGACAATCGCAAAAATGAACAAAGGCATGGCCGTCAACAAGCCGGCCGCCGTGGACGACAAGGCCAGATCGCTCTGGATCAGCTCCAGCAAAGGGGCGACGCCAGTCACCGGCGCACGCAAATTGGCGGCGATCAGCAGCACGCCGATCAGCACCAGCATGGGCTTGGAAGGAAGAAAAGAAGCAAAGCGGGACATGAGACGCAGCAAACTGATTTGAAGAGACTACACTCTATCTTGTTTTACAGGCGACGTAATCACGATATCATGACAATTCATATCTGAATTCAGACAATCCGCATGAGCTTTGATCCCGATTCCCACGATGTGCCCGTCTTCAGCGTGAAGGTCGCCATCGGCGGCTGCCCCAAAGAGGTGCCGCTGCACGTGCATCGCAAAGGCCAGCTCATCATGACCCAGCACGGCGCCGTCACCTTCCAGGCCGACGAAGGCTACTGGATGGTGCCGCCCGGCTGCGCCGTCTGGGTGCCCGGCGGCATACGCCACTGCAATCACGCCGGCGCCAATGCCATGATTCACTTTCTGTTCATCGAACCGGGCGCAGGTCATTTGCCCGAACACTGCTGCACCCTGGAAATCAGCCCCATGCTGCGCGAAATGATCATGCACATGAGCAGTCTGCCTCGCAACTATGCCGCCGACAGCCCCAGCCAGCGTCTGGGCCAGGTGCTGCTGGAAACGCTGGAAACCATGCCTGCGCGCCACCTGCATGTGCCGCTGCCCGAAGACCGCACTTTGCAGGACATCGCCCGCCAGATACTGCACACACCCGGCGAACGCGTCAGCATGGCGCAATGGGCCAGCCGCGTCGCCATGAGCGAGCGCACGCTGGCGCGGCATATGCTAAAACACACAGGGATGACATTCGGGCGCTGGCGCCACCAGTTGATGATGATGCTGGCGCTGCAAAAACTGACCTCGGGAATGCCGGTCAAAAGCACGGCTCAGGAACTGGGTTACGAATCGACCAGCGCATTCATCACCGTTTTCAAGTCCATTCTCGGCGACACTCCCAGCCGTTACCTGAATCAGACGCAGTCGCGCCTGCATACCCATCACTGAACCCTGCGCCCCATGTCCTCTACCCCCTCATCCAGCCTGAGCCCTCTGCATCGTCTGCTGGGCTGGTTCCAGATTTCGCACATGTCAGCCGGCCTGATCGCCGTGCTGGTCGGTTACACCAGCTCGGCCGCCATCGTCTTCCAGGCCGCCCAGGCCGCCGGCGCCAGCACCCAGGAGCTGGGCTCCTGGATGTGGGCCATTGGCATAGGGCTGGGCTTTCTATCCTGCGGCCTGTCGCTGCGCTACAAGATTCCCATTCTGACGGCCTGGTCCACGCCGGGCGCCGCTTTGTTGGCCACCGGCCTGGTGGGGCTGCCCATGTCCCAGGCCATCGGCATCTTTCTGTTTTCCTCTCTGCTGACCACCCTGTGCGGCCTGACCGGCAGCTTCCAGAAACTGATGCAATACATGCCGCGCAGCATCGCCGGAGCCATGCTGGGCGGCATTCTGCTGCGCTTCGGCCTGGACCTGTTCGGCGCCATGCAGACGCAGTGGCTTATGTGCATTGCGATGTTCGTGGTGTTTCTGCTGGCACGCCAATGGTTTGCGCGGTATGCCGTGCCGCTGGCGCTGCTGTGCGGGGTGCTGATCGCCTCTTTCCAGGGCCTGCTGAAGATGGAAGTGCTGAGCTGGACGCCAGCCACGCCTGTCTTCACCTGGCCGGAATTCTCCCTGACGGCGCTCCTGGGCGTAGGCATTCCGTTCTTCATCGTCACCATGAGCTCGCAGAACGTACCGGGCGTGGCCGTGCTCAAGGCGCACAACTACGAAGCGCCCAATTCAGTCGTCATCAGCTGGACCGGCGTCATGGGTCTGATCCTGGGCCCCTTCGGCGGCTATGCCTATAATCTGGCAGCCATCAGCGCCGCCCTGTGCATGACGCCGGAAGTCGACCCCGATCCGCGCCAGCGCTACCGAGCCAGCGTGTGGGCCGGACTGTTCTACTTCACCGGCGGCATCTTCGGCGCCACGGTAGTGAGCCTGTTCGCCGCCTTTCCCACCGAACTGATCGCCGCCATCGCCGGCCTGGCGCTGCTGGGGACCATAGGCAACAGCATTCACATGGCACTGGAGTCCCCGGACACCCGCGACGCCGCGCTGGTGACCTTTCTGACCACTGCGTCGGGCATGAGCCTGCTGAACATCGGCAGCGCCTTCTGGGGCCTGATCTTCGGCATGGCCATCTATTTGATTCAGAAACGAAAAGCGTCCTGATCGCAACCCTGCGCCAGTGCGGCCAAACCCGGCAACCAAGCCTCACATTTGCTTGCCCATGCCGCGCGGCTTATTGGCATGCTGAAGGGACGCCCTTTACTCAATCACGAGGATGACCATATGCCAGCCCAATCTCAAGCACAGCAAAAAGCCGCCGGCGCCGCTCTGTCGGCCAAACGCGGTGAAACCAGCGTCTCGAACCTGAAAGGCGCTGCCCGCGACATGTACGAGAGCATGAGCGAAAAAGAGCTCGAAGAACTGGCCAGCACGGACACTGCGCGCAAGAACCTGCCCGAACACAAGGATTGATCAGACCGCCTGCACGCCTATGCCGCGGCTGCGGAACGCCTGATGCAGGCGGCGGGCAAAGTCGGCTGCGCCCGGCTGGTCGCCATGCAGACACAAGGTATCGGCCTGGAGCGTGATCGTCTCGCCGGACAGACAGGTCACCTGCCCATGCTCCACCATTTGCAGCACCTGCTGCACGGACTGTTCGACGTCGGTGATCATGGCGCCGGGCTGCTGGCGCGGTGTCAGGCTGCCATCGGGCTGATAACTGCGGTCGGCAAAGACTTCGTGGGCCACGGCCAGTCCGGCCTCCAGGCCTGCCTGAACCTGTAGACTGCCGGCCAGAGCATACAGCACCAGACCTCGGTCCACGTCCGCTACGGCACGGGCGATGGCCTGCGCCAGAGCCGCATCGCGCGCGGCCATGTTGTACAACGCCCCGTGCGCCTTGACGTGGTGCAGGGCCGCGCCCTGCGAGCGCGCCACGGCCGCCAGCGCCCCCACCTGAACCACTACCAGGTCATACGCCTCCTGAGGGCTGATGGCCATGGCGCGGCGGCCGAAACCGCCCAGGTCCGGCAGGCCGGGATGCGCGCCGATGCGCACGCCATGTGCCAAGGCCAGGGCGACGGTACGACGCATGGTGGCCGGATCGCCGGCATGAAAACCGCAAGCGATATTGACGGAGGACACCCAGGGCATGACCTCCTGGTCGTGGCCCATGGTCCAGGCGCCAAAGCTCTCGCCCATATCGCAGTTCAGATCAATGTGAATACTCATTTTGGCAACTCTCCTGCGCTGCCCAGCCGTCCTGCGGCCTCCACGATGCAGCGCCGGAACCAGAGCAGTTCGGCGGCATGGTGCGTGCGCGGATGCCAGAGCTGGTAGTAGCGCATGGACGGAAAGCTGACCGGGCAAGGAAGCACGGCAATGGGCAGCAGACGCGCATAATACTCCGCAAACTGGCGATTGGTGGTGAACACCATGTCGGTGCGGCACAGAATCCCAGGCACCAGGCCGAAGTACGGCACCACCATCTGTATGATGCGGCTGATGCCCTGCTCGGCCAGGCAACCGTCGATAAAGCCCTGCTTTTCGGACACATGCACCGACGGCGCCAAGTGCGGCATTTCCAGGTAATGCTGCAGGGACAGACCGCGCTGGGCCAGCGGATGCTGGCGGCCCAGCATACAGACGACCTCATCGTCGAACAAACGCGCCAGATGCAGTTTTTCAGGCGGCTCCAGCCAGTTGCCGATGACGACATCCAGCTCGCCCTCTTCCAGGGCCTGCACATAATCCAGGTCCGGGCTGATGGCATGCACGACCAGTCGGGCCTGCGGCGCCTGGCGGCGCACCCGTTCGGCAATATCCGCAATGAACGAGCCGTCCAGATAATCCGGCGCGCCCAGATTGAAAACGCGGGTCGACAAGGCCGGATCGTGCGGCTCGGCCGCAGCGGAAATACGCTCGATCGCTTGCAGCGCTTCGCTGGCATTGCGCAGCAACTCCTGGCCGCGCTCCGTGGGCACCATGCCTTTTTTGCCGCGCAGCAAAATGGCGTCCCCGGTGATTTCCCTCAAGCGTCTCAAGGCATTGCTGACCGCCGGCTGGGACATGCCCAGGCGGATGGCGGTGCGCGAGACGCTGTGCTCTTTGAGCAGCGACTGCAAGACTTTGAGCAAATGAATATCTAATTGTTCTCGTAGTTTTGGCATGGCTTTTGTTTTGTCCTCCGCCGTCATGGTAGATGCGACTGGACAAACATGGGCAAAAATAGTGAACATCATCCCAAGCGAATGTCCGCACCCAAGGCAAATGCTATCTTGGGCAGGTAAAAAACCAGTCGAGTGAGACCATGGAGACAAGACCCATTCGTTTTATTTTTCGCGGCCAGGTGCAGGAGGTCGAGCAGACCCCTGCCACGCGAACCGTTTTACAGTATATACGCGAGGATCTGCACTGCACCGGCACCAAGGAAGGTTGCGCCGAGGGCGACTGCGGCGCTTGCACGGTCATGGTGGGCGAGCTGGGAAGCGATGGCCGCCTGCAGATGCGGGCCGTAAACGCCTGTATCCAGCTGCTGCCCACTCTGGACGGCAAAGTCCTGTACACCGTTGAAGACCTGCGCCAGGCCGACGGCAGCCTGCATCCCGTCCAGCAGGCCATGGTGGATTTGCACGGCGCGCAGTGCGGCTTCTGCACGCCAGGCTTCATCATGTCCCTGTGGGGCCTGTACCTGTCGCACCCCGCCGATGCGCCCCCACCCTCGCGCGAGCAGATCGACGATGTGCTGTCGGGCAATCTGTGCCGTTGCACGGGCTACCGCCCCATCATCGACGCCGCCCAGGCCATGCATCGCTATCCCGCGGCCAGCTTTGATCGCGCCGCCGTGGAAAGGCAGCTCCAGGCCATTCAGACCGATGATATGCTGGCCTACCAGCATCAGGGCCAGACCTTCCATGCGCCCCGTACGCTGGACGAGCTGGCGCGCTTGCGCGAACAGTTTCCCGACGCCCGTATTCTGGCCGGCAGCACCGATATCGGCCTGTGGGTCACCAAGCAGTTCCGCGAACTGCCGCACCTGATCTATATCGGCCGCGTCGCCGAGCTGCGTGATCTGGCGCCCACCGCCGAGAACGACCTGTATATCGGCGCCGGTGTGCTGCTGAACGACGCATTCGACGCGCTGGTCAAGGACCATCCCGAGCTGAGCGAACTGCGCCAGCGCTTTGCCTCCTTTCCCATCCGCAACGCCGGGACGCTCGGCGGCAACGTGGCCAACGGCTCGCCCATCGGCGACTCCATGCCGGCCCTGATCGCCCTGCGCACCCGCGTCGTGCTGCGCAAAGGCGAGCGCGTGCGCATCCTGCCGCTGGAAGACCTGTACCTGGCCTACCAGAAGACCGCCATGGAACCGGGCGAATTCGTCCAGGGCCTGCTGGTACCGCAAGAAAAAGCCAGTTGGCAGTTCCGCACCTACAAACTGTCCAAACGCTTTGACCAGGACATTTCGGCCGTCTGCGCAGCCTTTGCCGTCGAGCTGGAAGGCGACATCGTGCGCCAGGTCCGCATTGCATTCGGCGGCATGGCCGCCACGCCCAAGCGCGCCGCTCAGGCTGAACAGGCATTGCAAGGCCAGGCCTGGGACGAATCCCATGTGCAGGCCGCCATGCAGGCCCTGCAGCAGGATTACCAGCCTTTGAGCGATATGCGCGCCAGCAGCGAATACCGCAGCCAGACGGCGGCCAACCTGCTGTACCGCTTCTACCTGGAAACCCGTCCCGAGAACGCCCTGAGTCCCGGTGAACTGAACGTCTTCACCCGCCCGCAGGTCCGCCTGGAGGCACAGCCATGAAAATCGAAACCAGCGAACTGATGAGCCAGGGCAGCGCCGAGCGCGTCGGCGTCTCCTTCCTGCACGAATCGGCCGATCTGCATGTCACGGGAACGGCCACCTACACCGACGACATCCCCGAGCTGCAAGGCACCGTGCACGTCGCCCTGGGCCTGTCCCAGAAAGCCCATGCGCGCCTGCTGGATGTGAATCTGGATGCCGTGCGCAAAGCGCCCGGGGTGATTGCCGTGCTGACCGTAGCGGACATTCCGGCCGAAAACAATTGTGGCCCCATTATCCACGACGATCCCATTCTGGCCGACGGCACCGTTCATTACGTCGGACAGCCCATCTTCGCCGTGGTGGCCGCTTCGCACGATCAGGCGCGTCGCGCCGCCCGTCTGGGCCAGATCGACTACGAAGAGCTGCCTGCCATTTTGACGCCGCAGCAAGCCAAACAGGCGCAGGCCGGCGTACTGCCTTTGATGAGCCTGACGCAAGGCGATGCCCAACGCGCGCTGGAGTCTGCGCCGAACCGCCTGCAAGGTACGTTCGAATGCAACGGCCAGGAACAGTTCTACCTGGAAGGCCAGATTTCCTACGCCCTGCCCAAAGAGTACGGCGCTGTCCATGTGCTGTGCTCCACCCAGCACCCCTCTGAAATGCAGCAGTTGATCGCACATGCCCTAGGCGTAGGTGCGCACAAAGTGCAGGTGGAATGCCGGCGCATGGGCGGCGGCTTCGGCGGCAAGGAATCACAATCGGCGCTGTATGCCTGCGTGGCCAGCATCTGCGCGGTGCGCCTGCAGCGCCCCGTCAAGCTGCGTCTGGATCGTGACGACGACTTCATGATCACCGGCAAGCGTCATGGCTTCTACTACGAATACGACATCGGCTACGACAACGAAGGCCGACTGCTGGGCGCTCGCCTGGACATGACCGCCAACGCGGGTTATTCGGCCGATCTGTCGGGCCCCGTCGCCACCCGCGCCATCTGCCACTTCGACAACACCTACTATCTGTCCGATGTCGAAATGAGCGCGCTGTGCGGGCGCACCAATACTCAGTCCAACACCGCCTTCCGCGGTTTCGGTGGCCCTCAGGGCGCGCTGATGATGGAAGTCGCCCTGGATGCCATCGCCCGCCGTCTGGGCAAGGATCCTCTGGACGTGCGCCGTCTGAACTTCTATGGCAAGGACGAGCGCAATATCACGCCTTATGACCAGGTGGTCGAAGACAACGTGATCAACGAACTGGTCGCCGAGCTGGAAGCCAGCAGCGACTATCGCGAGCGCCGCCGCCAGGTGCAGGCCTTCAATGCCGGCAGTCCAATCCTGAAGAAGGGCCTGGCGCTCACGCCGGTGAAGTTCGGTATCTCGTTCAACGTCCCGGCTTTCAACCAAGCCGGCGCACTGGTGCACGTATACCGCGACGGCACCGTACTGGTGAACCACGGCGGCACCGAAATGGGCCAGGGGCTGAACACCAAGGTGGCCCAGGTCGTGGCGCACGAACTGGGCTTGAACCTGGATCAGGTTCGCGTCACCGCCACCGACACCACCAAAGTGGCCAATACCTCGGCCACGGCCGCGTCCACCGGCACCGACCTGAACGGCAAGGCCGCTCAGGACGCAGCAGCCCAGATTCGCCAGCGTCTGGTCAGCGTTGCCGCGCAGGCGTTCAACGTCGAACAAGACGAGGTCCGTCTGGCCCAGGGCCAGGTCCACATCGCCGGGCAAGTCCTGCCCTTCTTCGAACTGGTCGAGCGGGCCTACCAGGCACGTGTCCAGCTCTGGTCCGACGGTTTTTACGCCACCCCCGGTCTGCACTGGGACTCCAAGAAGATGAAGGGCCACCCCTTCTACTACTTTTCCTATGGCGCCGCCGTGTCCGAAGTCATCATCGACACCCTGACGGGCGAGTCGCGCCTGCTGCGCGCCGACGTGCTGCATGACGTAGGGCAGTCCATCAACCCGGCCCTGGACATCGGCCAGGTCGAAGGCGCCTTCATCCAGGGCATGGGCTGGCTGACCAGCGAAGAACTGGTGTGGAACGCGCAAGGCAAGTTAACCACGCACGCGCCGTCCACCTACAAGATTCCCGCCATCAGCGACTGCCCGACGGATTTCCGTGTGCATTTGTTCAACAATCGCAATGTCATGGATTCCATCCACCGCTCCAAGGCGGTGGGCGAACCCCCGCTGCTGCTGCCTTTCAGCGTATTCAACGCCATTCGGGACGCCGTTGCCAGCGTGGCCGACTATCAACGCGAACCCGAACTGAACGCACCGGCCACACCCGAGGCCATTCTGCGCGCGGTCACCGGTCTGCGCCGCCCCCAATGATGAACTGGCCCTCTGTGGCGCTGGCCCGCCTGCGGGCCGGCGAACGGCTGGTACTGTGCTCGGTGGCCGAAGCCAAGGGATCCACGCCACGCACGGCCGGCACCGCCATGCTGTTCAGCCCCCAAGAACAATGGCTGACTATCGGCGGCGGCCATCTGGAATGGGTAGCCGGCGAACAGGCGCGCGCCCTGCTGGCGCAAACCGACGCGCCTGCCTGGTTTCTGAGCCGCCTGCCTCTGGGGCCCAGCCTGGGTCAGTGCTGCGGAGGCGTGGTCACGCTGCTGCACGAAGTGCTGACGCAGGACGACCTGGGCTGGATCCAGGAGCTGGACAGCGTGCTGAGCGCCGGCCAGCCAGCCAGCCGCCTGTCCCATCTGTTGCCCGCCGGACGCCGAGATGTGCAGATCCAGTTAAACTCCTGCTCGGGCTCACGCCTTGAACGGCAGGACGATCAAGGACTATGGCAGGAAGACCTGCCTCCGGCCCCCATGAATATCCTGCTTTTCGGCGCTGGCCATGTGGGCGAGGCCCTGGTGCAAGTATTGGGCACCCTGCCCTGCCGGGTGCAATGGATAGACGAGCGGGAGGAGGCATTTCCCGGCTCGGTGCCGGCCAATGTCAGCATCGAGGCCACGGACATTCCCGACGCCCTGATTGAACAGGCCCCGCCCAACAGCTATTTTCTGGTGATGACGCATAACCACGCCCTGGATCTGGAGCTCTGCCAAAAGATCCTGCGGCGCCTGGACACCGCTTACGTCGGCCTGATCGGCTCCATGACCAAGCGCCGCCAGTTCGAGCGTCGCCTGCAGCAGCGCGGCCTGCCCAGCGCACGCGTTCAGGAACTGGTCTGCCCCATCGGCACACCCGGCATCACCGGCAAGGCGCCACCGGTGATCGCGGTGGCCGTAGCGGCCGAGCTGCTGGCCGTCGCCTATCGCCTGGGCCAGCTCAGCCGCTGACCTGCCCCCACTTTGCTTCCAAGGACAAGAATGACAAACCACGATACGACTGCCTGCGCCTACCGCGCGCAACTGCTGTACTTTGTGGCCGACCCGGCCTCCTGCGAGGATCCGTCCGAGGCCATGCGCTATTACAGCGACGGCCTGCTGCTGGTCGACGCGCACGGTCTGATCCAGGCCTGTGGCGACTACGCCCAACTGGTGCAGTCCCTGCCTGACGGCACCCCGCTGATTGATCTGAGCGGCAAGCTCATCATGCCGGGCATGATAGACACGCACTTGCACTTTCCTCAGACCGATATCATTGCCTCGCCCTCCCCAGGCCTGTTGCCTTGGCTGGAAACCTACACCTTTCCCACAGAAAGCAAATTCGGCGACAGCAGCCACGCCCGTGAAGTGGCCGGCGTATTCCTGAACGAGCTACTGAGCAACGGCACCACCACTGCTCTGGTATATGGCAGCGTGCATCCGCAGTCCGTGGATGCTTTCTTTGAGGAAAGCCATGGCCGCAACCTGCGTATGATCGCGGGCAAAGTCATGATGGACCGCAATTGCCCGGAGTATCTACAGGATACCGCCGAATCCGGTGGCCAGGATTCCGAAGACCTGATCCGGCGCTGGCACGGCAAAGGTCGCCAGCTCTATGCCTTGACCCCCCGCTTCGCTCCCACATCGACCCCCGAGCAGCTCGCCGTCTGCGGTGAGCTGGCGCGCGCCTACCCCGATGTATTCGTCCAGACGCACGTGGCCGAAAACAAGGACGAGATCAAATGGGTCAGCGAATTGTTCCCCAACAATCGCAGCTACCTGGATGTGTATGACAGCTTCGGCCTGCTTCGCCCGCGTGCCGTCTACGGCCACAGCATCTGGCTGGATGAAACCGATCGCGCCCGCATGCACGACACCGGCAGCGTCGCGGCCCACTGCCCGACGTCCAACCTGTTCCTGGCCAGCGGCCTGTTCGACTTTCAATCCATACGTCAGAGCGGCGTGCGTCATGCACTGGCCACGGACGTAGGCGGCGGCACGTCCTTTTCCATGCTGCGCACCATGAACGAAGCCCACAAGGTAGCCCGTCTGGGCGGCTATCACCTGACGGCGGCATCCATGTTCTACCTGGCCACTGAAGGCGCCGCCCGGGCCCTGGACATGCAAGGCCAGATCGGCACTCTGAAGCCTGGTGCCGAAGCGGACTTCATCGTGCTGGATACCCAGTCCACGCCCCTGATGGCCCGTCGCAGCGCCTTGCTGGAAACCCTGGAAGAACAGCTCTTCGTGCTGGCCATTCTGGGTGATGACCGCTGCATCAGCGCCACCTACAGTGGCGGCCGGCGCGTGCATCAACGCACCGTCTAGTCCGGCGCCAGATCCAGTCGGAATACGCAGCCCGCGCCGTGCGCGCCGGGCTGCACCGTCAGGCTCCAGCCCTGGGCCAGGGCCAGTTGACGCGCCAGAGCAAGGCCTATGCCGCGATGGCCTTGATCTCGCCCCCCAGGCGGCAGGGCTCGCCCTCGGCTGAAATGCCGCTCGAAAATCAGAATCAGATCCTGCGCGGCGATTCCTGGACCATCATCGGTCAGCACCAGCACGGCCGGCGCTTCCCAGGAAAGATGCAAAGCACAGGGTGCGGCATGATCGACCGCATTGCGCATCAGAATCCGCAGCAACATGGACAAGGCATACGGATCCAAGGGACGCTGGAGTGAATCCGGCAGATGATTATGCCAGCGCACCTGTGCGCTGCGCGCATCCAGCAAGGCCACGGCTTGCCATGTCTGCTGCGCCAGCTCTCCTACATTGACCTCGCGGACATGCCGCTCGGCCGTGTAGGCCAGACTTTCTGCCGCATCCAGACTGGCACAGACCGAGTCAGCCTGCACCATCATGCGCTGCAGGCGCTGCTGCGCCGGCCCTTGCGGCAACTGCAACTGTAATAACTCGCAGTCACTGCGTATGGCGGCCAGCCCGGTGCGTAACTCGTGCCCCAGATTGGCAGCAAACTCGCGTTCGTGGGTCAGCAACTCCTCGACCTGCTCCTGCATGCGATTGAAAGCCCGGATCAGGCGTCCCGCTTCATCGTCCTGGCGCTCGGGCAAACCTGAACGGCCCGGCGCCCAGTTTTCCAGATGCCGCGACAGGATCTGCATGGGCGCCACGGTGCGCCTGGCCACCTGGCGCGAAAACAAGAAAACCAGCAAAATGGCCACCGCACCGATAATCACCAGAATCAGGCCGAACTCCCGAACCCGCTGCTCGTGCGGCGTCGCCCTGTAGACCAGGTACAGACTGCCGCTCTGACTGTCCTGGCGCAACACGTGCCAGGTTTCCCCTTCCAGATGGAATTCGTGCAGGCCCGGCTCCTGGACGCGGGCAAAGGCCGGCAAGCCGGTCAAGGACTGCCCTTGAACAAACCAGTAGCTGTCCAGTTCCGAGCCCAACGCTTCGCTGCGGTCATAAGCGCTGTCCGGTAACAAGGTCGGATTCTTGGCGTAGGACATCAGCATGGCATTGACCATTTCGTCCTCCATGCGCGCGAAGGCGGCATAAGCCAGCGTCCCCACCACCACCACGAGCACCGTGGCGATCAGTGTCAGCGCCCAGGATACCCGCTGAGTCAGCGTACTCATGAATCTAGGCGCTCTCAGCCCCCTGAACATCTTCGTTTTCCTTTTCAAGTCTCCACCCCAGGCCCGGCAAGGTCTCGATATTGCCCGCGCCCGCTTCGGCCAGCGCGCGGCGCAACAGATGAATCTGGCTGCGTAAAGCTTCGGGCGACGGCGCCCCCTCCGGCCAAAGCGTTTTCTCCAGCGCGCGACGGGTAATGATAGCGCCCGGTTCGCGCAGCAAGGCCTCCAGCACCTGACGCGTCTTGAAGCTGAGGTGCAAATCCTGACCCGCCACGCTGACCAGGGCGGTATCCAGGTTGTATTCCAGCGAGCCCCAGCGCAAGGACCCATTCTGCACCTGCGATGGGCCGCGCCGCAACAAAGCGCGCAGGCGTGCCTCGACTTCGGCCAGGGCAAAGGGTTTGACCAGATAGTCGTCCGCACCCAGGTCGAACGCCGTCAACTTGCTCTCCAGCTGGCTGCGCGCCGTGAGCACCAGAATAGGAATGGGCGCACGCCCCAACTTGCGCAAGGCCTGCAACACACCGAAGCCATCCAGGCCGGGCAGCCCCAGATCCAGTACCATGGCATCGAAATCCAGTTCCTGCAGCAGGCCCAGCGCCCCATTGCCATCGTAAGCCGCATCCACCACAAACCCCTTCAACTCCAGGTAGGTATAGAGGTTTTCGGCAATAGTTATGTCGTTCTCAACAATCAGTACACGCATGACAATCCATTCCAATAGAGGAAACCCGCCTTTGCGGCAAACGAAGAACGACTCAAGGCAGGTGCAAGAGAACGGGCACCCAGCCATTGACTTGCATCCACTGAGTCAGAGCAAATACCGGCCAAATCAGAAAATACGGCAGAGCATCGCGCAGTGTACGAGCCAATCCGCTGATGGACACGGGCAGCTCTTCGGGACTACGCCATTGCCCCAGACGCGGGCCAAAACGTGGAACGCGCGCGCAGTACTCCTGATAGCCGGCGCCGAATACCTTCGTCAACAACACTTCTTCTTCGTCGATGACATTATTGAAGACAGCATACACAAACAAGGCCAGTATCGGCCCCAGCAGCAAACTGCCCGACAACGCTCCCATACCCAGCACCGCGCACAAGGAAAAACCATAGAGCGGATTGCGGCTGATGGAATAAGGCCCTTGGGATATCAGGCTGCTGCCTTTATGCCCGCCCAGATACAGCATGCACCAACACCGTCCCAGTACCGCCAGCAATACCAGCGCCAGGCCGGCCATGCGCGTGAATTGGAAGACCAGGGAATCGGCTGCCCAGGCCGAGGAGAAAAACGGCAGCAGCACCGCCATTAAGCCCCCGATCATGCCCAGCGTGCGACGCCGGCGCACCTGGATGACCGCCAGATGTTCCCAGGCCTGATCCACGGTGGCTCGCGCACTATGTGATGCAGACCAGCGGCCCGGCGCCACGATCAAGGGATAGAACACCAGGCTGCACAGAAGCCAGACCACGGCCAGAGAACTGAACACCCGAGCAAAATTGATATTGCCTTGCCCAGGCTCCAGCAGGCCGAGGATCAAGGCGCCCAGAACGCCGGCCAACAAACCTGCCCAACGAAGGCGCGGTTGATTCAAGGCCCAGCCGGCAAAATACAAATACAGCAGGCCGGCCCCTACCGTCACCACCGTGCCTACATCCAGCAACAGCCTCAACTCGGGCACCCAGCGATACAGCGTCGCCAGCCCTGCCAGACCAGATGCCGACTGCAACAGCATGATCAGCAGCGGAGCGGCCAGAAACAGACCCGCGCCGATGACCAAGGCGCTCCTGACCGGCTCCCCGGTCTGCCCGGACAATCGCCGCATCTGCCACACGGCGACCGCCAGCCCTGCGGCCGCCATCAGCCCCATCAGCACCCCCTGCATTTCTTTCATTTCGTGGGCCATGTGCGCAGGGCGGCTGGCGGCCAGCAACAAGGGGTTCACAGGCGCCCACTGCTGGGTCAAGGCGGCCAGCCAGGCCAGCAACAGCGTGACCCCGAAGACCTGGGTCAAAATATAGAACAGTGAATTGCGTTGCACCAAAGAAGGAGCGCCATGCATGATCAGATCTCGTGTAGAGGCGGGGCGAGCCGGAACTGGCTCGCCACTGACCTCATCACTGTAATGATCCGAGCGTAAAAACCGCGTTGAATAAATGGCCGCGCCCGGCCTCAATCCAACTCAAGATAAAAGCGCGTGCCGCGCTGTGGCCCCTGGGTATCGGACTGTACTTGCAAAGTCCAGCCGTGATAGAGACAGATCTGACGTACGATATCCAGGCCCAGCCCGCGCCTTCCAGCCTGCGGCGACGACCGGCCACCCTGGTGGTAATGGCGCTCGAATAGACGCTCCAGGCGCTCGGCGCAGATGCCCTGGCCGTCATCGCGAAACAAGAGCGTATTGGGCGCAGGGGAGCTGACCACCACCTGGGTCGCCTGCGCATGATCCACCACATTCTGCAACAGGTTGCGCATGACGACGAGCAAGGCGGAGGGATCCAGGTTCATACGCATGGATTCGGGAATTTCGTTGCGAAATCGAGCCTGGCCGACGCCAGAGCGCGCCGGCAAGGAATGCCAGGCGTCATTCACATAACGTGACAAGCCGCAGGACTGCTTGTTCGAACTGCCGATCGACGCTAGATTCTGGGCGCTTTGCAATCCGGCAGCGGCAATATCGGCCTGGCGGATGATGTTTTCCAGTCTTGCCTGCCCGCCCTGCTGCCCCGTCAACAAGAGCATTTCAGCCTCGCTGCGAATGGCGCACAAAGCCGTATTCAGCTCATGCCCCAGGTTCAGGGCCATTTCCCGCTCTTCGTACAGCTCTTCCTCCAGGCGGCTTTGCATGACATTGAAGGCGCTCAAGAGCCGCCCCATTTCATTGTCGTTGGCCACCTGATACTGATGCTGCTCGCCGCTGCGCTGACTGAGCAGCGTAACTAGGCGGATGATGGGTCCCGAGGCCAACGCCGCCAGATACCCCGCCGTCAACCAGACCAGCAGCAGGCAAAACGCCATGCACGCCAGAATCAGCAATCCAAATTCGGTCTGGCGCTGCCGGAAGGACTCCGAATTGGCTGCGATGATCAGGCGCCCCGAATCCAGATCCTGCACCCGCACCCGCCATTGCTGCTGTTGCCAGTTCAGCTCGTGCTCGCCCGGGTCCAGTTGGGCCAATTCAGGCGGCACCCCGATAAGACCTTGGTTTCCATCGGCTTGCGCCGCCTCCAGGAACCAGGCCAGATGCGTATGCGGCTGCTCCAGCACCAGGACTCCGCTGCGGGAAGGCCCCAGGGACTGGATCTGGACGGCGACGTCATCCAGTTGTTCGCCCAGCACCTTATCCTTCAGGTAACCGAAGGCCAGATAAGAACCTGCGCCCAGCACAAGCACCATGACCGTCAGAGACAGGCCCATGGCAAGCTGAATGCGATGCGTGACGGAGCTGGTCGCAATCATGCTCCTGGCTCCTGACTCTGGAATATAGACGGATAGATCATGGGGACAAGGAATAGCAGCCGGCCGACCGCAAGCCGGATAAGCCGCCGGTCAGCGCAAACCCTGGCGGGAGATGCGCCCGTTGTAGCACGGCGCCGGATTCCCAGCCAATGAATTTTTGGTAATGTGTTTCTGACCTCGCAGCCCCATGCAGGCGGCGTGCCGAGCATCGGTTTTGCGAATCAAAAACGTGCTGAAACTTACCATGATCAGCGTGAAATCCAGCTAACGCGGACCGCGGTCCTACACGCGGCTTAAGCCGATGGTTTATGCTGCATCTCGATATAAAAATGCACCAAGCCGTTTGAGGTGCGCGCCTCCCATGTCGAACGCCGCTGAGTTCTAATCTTGAAGCATTTATTTTTGAGCTCTGAAAAACGACCAAATTCAGTACCGGATCGAACATCGAACCCCAAATGGAACGGATACAATTTTCAAGAATGCTTTTTTTTGGCATTTTTCTGCGTTTGAGAACTCATTGCTGTAGCAAGCTCAGTTAGACTGGCTGCTTTCGGCCAAAAGCCGCCATTGATCCATATGCTCAATTAGACATTCGAATTTCGGCGTTCGCATGTCCGGAACGATCTCCCCAGGGAGATATCACGATAGGGTCAACGCAAAGCAGATAAAATCCCTGTAACTTGCGAAAACATTAGTTACCGTGATATACCTTCTGACATAACTAAAGGAATAACCGAGTTTTTCGGTAAATTCATTTACTTGCGAGACGAGCTGTGACGATATTGCGAGAGATCCACGTCTGGGCTAAAGGCCTAGCGGCATGGCAGCAAGATGCGGTTGCGCGCTTATATATTACTCGTACCTTATCGGACCGCGACCTTGATGATCTTTACGCGTTATCCAAGCGCAGTGCCGGCATCGCTGATTCAGAGGGAAGAGTCCCAAAGCCACTGCAAGATGCTGACGTTGCATTGTCCGCGGACCCTACACGTTCGGTTCAGATTGCTGGCATTAAAGATGTTGCTAACGTAAATGCTCTAGCAAATGACGGAAAGCTGCCAGTTGCCTTGACAGGACTGACCGTCATTTACGGTGAGAATGGCGCGGGCAAGTCTGGATATTCACGTATTTTCAAACACGCATGTAGAGCCCGAGATCGTAGCGAACGGATCTTACCTGATGCGAAACTCGATCCGAAAACCGTCGGTGCCGCAAAGGCCGTATTTGAAACACTGATTGACGGAGTTCCTACAGACCTCGCCTGGGTATACGGGGAGCCGTCCCCAGATGCATTAGCAGACTTCTCAATCTTTGATAGCCACTGCGCTCGTGCTTACATCGACAACGACGGTGACTTCGCCTATGCGCCGTACGGCTTGGACATCCTTGAGGGCCTGGTAAGTCTTTGCGACAAGCTGAAAAAACGGGCCACAGAAGAGAAGCTTGCCAACGCACCAAGTAACGCCGCATACGTGGCCCTTTCTGGCGGGCAGACCGCTGTTGCAAGGATGCTTGGTGGCATTCCAGGGAAGACTAAGCCGGAGGACATCGAGGCCCTCGCCACTCTCTCTGATATCGAGCGAGCAAGGCTTGAGGTTTTGGTAAAGATCTTGGCGGAGACTGATCCCAAGCAGAAGGCTCAGACGCTTAGACAGCAAATCCTAAGACTCAACGGATTAAAGGACCGTATCTCTGCTGCCGTCGAGATCGTAAGTAAGGAAAAGCTTGACCAACTTCGAGGCTTGATTAACAACCAAAAAACCGCCCGCGAGGCCGCGGACCTGGCAGCAGCTGGATTTAAGGCACTGCCTGGACAGTTGAGCGGTACCGGGGGCGATGAATGGAAAGAGCTATTCGCAGCCGCGAGGGCATTTGCAGCCATTTCCCATGCTGAGCATGTGTTTCCGAATTTGCCAAAGGAGGCAGCATGCCCGCTCTGCCAGAATGTGCTTGGCGCAGAAGGCTCGGAACGGCTGGTTCAGTTCGACACTTTCATCAAGCAGCGGGCCGAACAGGCAGCACTAGAGACCCGCAGGACAGCAGAAGACAGCTACAAAATTATTCATCAAGCGTCCCTAAATCTGGCACTAGAAGAGGCCTTGCAGCAAGAATTGCTTGAACTCGACCCTGCCACCGCCACCGCTTGCGCCGCCATGCAAGCCTCCCTGACGGCACGCCAGGCTGCCGTGCGTCTGGCTGCCGGCACCAAGTTGGCTTGGAACGAAGTGCCCGACCTAGCGAACGACCCTAGACCTTCCCTTGATACCATAGCCGTGGGATTGCAGACAAAAGCCAAGGCTCTGGAGGACAGCGCCGACGAGAAGGCGAAAGCAGCCATGATCGCCGAGCACCTAGAACTGGATGCACGGCGCAAGCTTGGCGACGTGAAGGTTGCGGTTTTGGAAGCAATTGAGAAGCACGAGTATTGCCGAAAGCTCCAGACATGCATCAGTGGGATGGGTACCACAGCAATTTCGAAGAAGTGTACGGAGCTATCCAACACAATGGCTCGCCAAGAAGTGGCAGACGCCTTGAACGAAGAGCTGAAAAAGCTAAAGGTGCACGAACTGAAAATTGTGATGAAGCCTGAGTCACCAAAAGGGCGTACTAAGTTCAAGCTGATTCTCGAGCTGCCCGGAGGAGGTGCTCCCGCTGCAATTCTTAGTGAAGGTGAGCAACGTGCGATAGCTCTGGCATCGTTCTTTGCTGAGACCAAGCTGGCGAGGGGTTGTGGAGGCGTCGTCTTCGATGACCCGGTTTCATCACTTGATCACCGTCGTCGTTGGGAGGTGGCAGAACGACTCGCCAAAGAGGCCCTGACGCGGCAGGTGATTGTTTTCACGCACGACATCTACTTTCTATGCATCCTGGAGCAGAAAGCGACGGAAGCCAAGGCTGATTTGGCCAAGAGCTACTTGCGAAGAACTCCTGCTGGCTTCGGCGTGCATTCTCAGGATCTGCCGTTTGATGTGCTCGGCACGAAAGAGCGGATCGGCCGGTTGAGGGTGGCGCTCCAGAATATAAAACAGGCTCAGCATAGCAACGACGAGGATGCGCACCGTACATTAACTGCGGACGCTTATGGAGAGCTTCGTCTTTCTTGGGAACGTGCAGTAGAAGAAGTTCTCTTTAACGGTGCGATTCAGCGCTTTGGCGAAGGAGTCTCGACGCAGCTCCTCAAAGCCGTCACTGTGACAGACGAAGACTACCGAAAAATCTACGACGGGATGACAAAATGCTCAAAATTTGAGCATGACGCGGCCATGAGGGTTGGACGACTTCCCGTCCCTGATCCCGATGAACTGAGTGCGGATATTGAAGGGTTGGAGGCTTGGCGCAAGGCAACTGTAGAGCGGCAAAAGGCACTTCGAGCCGCGCGAACATAAGTTTTTCTCAGATCCAGATATTCACGAGCACGCTTCGCTTTTAGTCACCTGCTCTACCGCCGCGACTTGATTGATGACTTCATACGGTATTAACCCAGACCTAGATTAGAGAATGTTACATGGATGCCCCAAAAGTTTTTGTTAGTCATGCAAGTGAAGATAAGGCTCGGTTCGTGATGCAATTCGCTGAGCAGCTAAGACATAATGGCATTGATGCCTGGGTTGATAAATGGGAAATAAAAGTTGGTGACAGCCTCGTCAAAAAGATTTTTGATGAGGGCCTTGGCGCCGCTCAGGTAGTAATTGTTGTTCTTTCGAGCAATAGCGTAAATAAGCCTTGGGTTCGTGAGGAACTAGACCACGCTGTCGTGAGTAAAATCAGTGAAGGAACTAGAATTATTCCATTAGTGCTAGACGATTGCGAGGTTCCCCAAGCACTGAAAGCCACGAAGTGGGTTAGTTTCAAAGATTTATCTGCCTACGATGCTTCTTTTTCTGAGATCGTTGCTACCATATTTGGAGCATCTGACAAGCCTCCTCTGGGCAATCCGCCCACTTATGTGCCTGCATTCGGTGCTGGCGGCGTGGCCGGCCATAATAATATCGACAGCTTAGTGACGAGGCTCGCATGTGAGGCTGCAATAGAGAGTGGAAGCTCATTGATTGGCGCTCAAGCGTTTAGGAAAAATGGTGACTTCATCATTCCTGAGCCTCAACTAAGGGATTCACTTGAATATCTCAATGAATACGGGGCCATTTGTTGGAAACAAGACCTTTCGGGGTCATTGCGCGGCGTCTCAGTCACTGATGCCGGATTCGAACTATACGCAAGGGAGCATGTACCCGAATATGCGGAGGCTACTCGCTCAGTGATTTCATTGATTGTGAACTCTGATATGCGCAGTAACTACGCCTTGCGAGAGAAACTGGGTATTCGCCCCTTTTTAATTGATCACATCATCAGGACGCTGGAAAGCGGTGGGAGTATTCGTGTGACTTGGTTTTTGGCTGGTAACTGCCAGATCGATCATGTTTCCGCCTCCTTGCGGCGCTCGTTGAGCTGATCCACAAGTGGTAATACACCAAAATTGACGCTGCTGACCGACAGCTTCGGGTCGAAAGCAGCCCTCCAAGCTATCAGTTTTGAGTATTTGTACTGATGAGCGAATTTGGCTCAATTCCCAATAACACTCAACATTTCATACGGGAAATGAGCGAGTTGGGAACCAGCACGAGGCACCAGTAAGCCGCTACCTCTAACAGACCCGCATATCGGCAAAGGTAGCGTCTGCCTCACCTCTTCTACCCGCACTGCCCAACACACCTCAAAAACCCACAATGAATCCAAAAAAAATGCCAGTCAGCGTTAACTGACTGGCATTGCTCCGGCCCCAAGGGACCGGGTTTTCAGGACTGCAGCTTACTGGCTTTCGAGGAAGCTCTTGAGCTTGTCTGCGCGGCTGGGGTGACGCAGCTTGCGCAGGGCCTTGGCTTCTATTTGACGGATACGCTCGCGCGTAACGTCAAACTGCTTGCCCACTTCTTCCAGCGTCTGGTCCGTGCTCATTTCGATGCCGAAACGCATGCGCAGCACCTTGGCTTCGCGAGGCGTCAGGGAATCGAGCACATCCTTGACAACTTCGCGCATAGAACCATGCAGGGCCGAATCCGAGGGCGACACCGTGTTGTTGTCCTCGATGAAATCGCCCAGGTGGGAATCGTCGTCGTCGCCGATCGGCGTTTCCATGGAGATGGGTTCCTTGGCGATCTTCAGGATCTTGCGAACCTTGTCCTCGGGCATGTCCATCTTCAGGGCCAGGGTGGCTGGATCGGGCTCGACGCCCGTTTCCTGCAGAATCTGGCGATTGATCCGGTTCATCTTGTTGATGGTTTCGATCATGTGCACGGGAATACGGATCGTACGGGCCTGGTCCGCGATGGAGCGGGTAATGGCCTGGCGGATCCACCACGTAGCGTAGGTCGAGAACTTGTAGCCGCGACGGTACTCGAACTTGTCCACGGCCTTCATCAAGCCGATATTGCCTTCCTGGATCAGATCCAGGAACTGCAGGCCGCGGTTCGTGTACTTCTTGGCGATGGAAATCACCAGACGCAGGTTGGCCTCGGTCATTTCGCGCTTGGCCTTGCGGGCCTTGGCCTCGCCGGTGGTCATGCGCTTGTTGACTTCCTTCAGGTCCTTGAGCGGCAGAACCACGCTGGTCTGCAGGTCGATCAGCTTCTGCTGCACTTCCTGGATAGCGGGGATATGACGCTCCAGGATAGAGCTGTAGGCATGGCCTGCCTCAACTTCCTGGACCACCCAGTTCAGATTGGTTTCGTTGCCCGGGAAGGCCTTGATGAAGTGCGCACGCGGCATGTCAGCGCGTTCCACACAGATGTTCAGGATTTCGCGTTCGTGCTGACGCACCACGGCAACCTGTTCGCGCATGGTATCGGCCAGCTTTTCCACCATCTTGGCGGTAAAGCGGATGCCCATGAACTCGTTCAGGATGGTTTCCTGGGCCTGCACGTAACCGGCGCTCTTGTAGCCGTCGGTCTCGAAGGACACGCGCATCTTGTCGAACCATTCGCCGATGATGTCGAACTTCTTGAGCGACTTGTTGCGCAGGTACTCGATCTGCTTGCTGCTCATGCCGCCGGCAGGACCTTCGTCCTCGTCTTCGGCAGACACGCCCGAGCCGGCGTATTCTTCGCCATCATCGTCCACCAGGCCGTCCACGACCTCGTCGATCTGGATCACGCCTTCGCGCACGCGCTGCACGTAGGTCAGGATTTCGTTGACCGTGGTCGGGCAAGCGGCAATAGCCATGACCATGTGCTTGAGGCCGTCTTCGATCCGCTTCGCGATCTCGATTTCGCCCTCGCGGGTCAGCAGCTCGACCGAACCCATTTCGCGCATGTACATGCGTACGGGGTCGGTGGTGCGGCCGAAGTCCGAGTCCACGGTGGTCAGCGCTGCCTCGGCCTCGTCCTCGACGTCGTCGTCGCTGGAGGCCATGGGCGCGTTGTCGCTCATGAGCAGCGTGTCGGCATCGGGCGCCTGGTCGTAGACCGAGATGCCCATGTCGCTGAAGGTGCCGATGATGCCGTCGATGGCTTCCACGTCCACCAGGTCGTCAGGCAGATGATCGTTGATCTCGCCATAGGTCAGGTAGCCGCGGTCCTTGCCCAGCTTGATCAGCGCCTTGAGGCGATTGCGGCGGGCTTCCTGCTCTTCGGGGCTCAGTTGGCCGCGCACGCCGAACACGTCTTTTTCGGCCTTGGCGCGCTTGGCGCCGCGCTTGGCAACCGGCTTGAGATCGGGAATGACTTCGTCATCGCCCATTTCATCGTCATCGACAAAATCGATGCCGTCGTTGTTCGCATTCTTGGCGGGACGCCCACGGCGGCCGCCGGTCACGGCTTTGGCCGCCGTTTTCTTGGCGGCAGCCTTCTTGGCTACCGTCTTCTTGGCGGCGGCTTTCTTGGCCGCCTTCTTGGCAGGCGCTGCACCTGGTTCGCCATCCTCGAGGAAATCATCGAGGTCTACCGAGCTTGAAGCCCCTGTCTTGGCCGTAGCAGCCAGGGTTTTCTTGCTAGACCGAGAGACCGTCGCCGAGGTTTTACCAGTCGTTTGAGTCATAATTTCTTCCATAGACGCCAATTACCCCTGTGGTACCAAATATGTAGCCACCGAGTCGTACAGGCCAGAACCTGATAATGCGTGCGCCGCCATCCGGCTGGCTCCTGGGCGTGCCGCGCAAGCGAACCCTGCGTGATTTAATCCCTGGCTCGTCGGCTCAAGGCATGATGTGGTTCGCAACCCGCTACCCGCCGCATTTGCCCGCTCGCCGCAACAACCCCGGCCAGATGCAAACGCAACACATAAACCCAATATTTTACTTCACTTGACGAGTATAAGCAGCATTCAACAAAGCAATACGGCGTGTCAATTCTTGATAACGCTGACGCTGCTCAGGCTCGCGCAGCCCGGTTTCCACCAGCGCTGACTGCTCGGCCTTGATCGCGTCCAGTTCGATACGATGCAAAGCGTCACGCCATTCGCCTTGGGGATCCGGAAGCTCGTCTTCGCCCAGCAGCTCAGTCGCCAGCGACTGCAGCACGGGGGCCAGATCCGAATCAGGATCGGCGGCCTCGAGCAAAGCGCCGGCATGGCGCGCTGCACTTATATTGGCCAAAGCGATCAATTCCTGCACAAGACGCAGATGAGGGCTCTGTGCCAAAATTTCAAGTTGCTGATCACCCAGGGTGCTCACCAGCGCAGGATGAGCGATCAAAAGACGCAGCAGGCGCTTGGCCATGGGCGTCACTGCGCGACTGCCCATAACAGGCGCAGGCCCTTGGCGCTGCTTGCCCTTGCCTTTACGCCATTCCCCCTTGCGCCATTCGCCCTTGTCCTGCCCTGACGATTGAGACGGCGGCCGCCATTCCTGCGGCTCCTGCCAGTCGTCCATGGGGACGCTGTCGGCAAACGAACCGTCGAACCCGTCGAATCCGTCAAAACCGCCGTCAAAGCCCGGCATGTCGCCGGACACAGGCGGCTCGGCCTGCACCGGCGCTCGCGGGACCAGGCCGTCTTGAGCCGGCGGCTTGTCCGCTGCGGGGCGGCGCGGAGGTTCAACCGTGCTCAGACGCTGCGCCAGCTCGTCGGGCGTCAACATCACCAGGCGGGCGAATTCGTGCTGGATCTGGACTTTGAGCGTACTGTCCGCCAGCTCCAGCAGCATGGGCAGCGCCTCGTGCACGCAAGCGGCGCGCCCTTCGGCTTCATCCATGCGGTGGCGCGAGGCCAGCTCGTCCAGGAAAAAACGCGACAAGGCGTAGGCTTCCTGTGCCTGGTCCCGGAAAGCCGGGGCCCCGAACTCGCGCACATAGGAGTCGGGGTCATGCTTGTCCGGCAGGAACATGAAACGAATGGAAACGTCGTCGCGCACCAACGGCAGGCAGGTATTGAGGGCCCGCCACGCCGCCTTGCGGCCGGCTGAATCGCCATCGAAGCTGAACACCAGTCTGTCGCTGGCGCGCATCAACTTAGTGATGTGGTGTTCGGTCGTGGAGGTTCCCAGTGTGGCGACGGCATTGTGCAGACCGTGCTGCGACAGCGCCACCACGTCCATATAGCCTTCCACAATCAGAACGAACCCTTCTTTGCGTATGCCCTGCCGCCCTTCCCACAAGCCGTAGAGCTCATGCCCCTTGGAAAACAGGGTGGTTTCCGGCGAGTTCAGGTATTTGGGTTCGCCTTTTTCGATCAGGCGGCCGCCAAACCCAATAATGTGGCCTTTGGTGCTGCGGATCGGAAACATGATCCGCGAACGAAACCGGTCGTAGCGGCGACCATCATCGGACTCGATGACCAGCCCCGATTCAACCAATTGGTTATCTTCGTACTGCGGAAACACCGTGGCCAGGCCGCGACGTTCCGTGCCGGTCCAGCCCAATCCGAAACGGGCAGCCGTTTCCCCGTCCAGGCCGCGACGCTTGAGATAGTCGATGGCGATAGGCGATTGCTTGAGCTGGCGCAGATAGTGCGCCTGTGCGGCTTCCAGGATATGGTGCTGGCGCGAGAGCTCGTCTTTGCGACGGGCATCTGCGGCGCGCTGACGCGGCGTACGCTGCGCTTCGGGTACGGTCATGCCGGCGCTCGCAGCCAAGCTGCGCACGGCCTCGGGGAACGTGGCCCCCGTATGCTCCATCAGGAACGATATGGCTGATCCATGGGCTCCGCAACCAAAGCAATGGTAGAACTGCTTGGTGGGGCTGACCGTGAAGGAGGGAGATTTTTCGTTGTGAAAAGGGCATAGGCCAAGCAAGTTGGCCCCGCCTTTGCGCAACTGCACATATCGCCCGACGACATCAACGACGTCGACACGGGCGAGCAGTTCCTGAACAAAAGATTCAGGAATCAATACAAGCGTGGGGGCAGCTGCTGGCTACGGATGCGTTTGTAGTGACGCTTCACGGCGGCAGCGTGCTTGCGCTTGCGCTCGGCCGTTGGCTTTTCGTAGAATTCACGCGAACGCAGTTCGGTCAGAAGACCGGTTTTTTCGATCGTGCGCTTGAAGCGACGCAGTGCAACCTCGAAAGGCTCGTTTTCTTTCAGGCGAACAATGGTCATGTAATACCTTGCCTTGTAAATTAAGTGTTAGCGTAAACAGATAGCCCAAAATCATAGCACGATTGCCGGCCACGGCCAAGCAAGGCGCGATTGGGCTATCCACCGGATGTCTGGATTCGTGAACTCAAGCCTGACCAGTACCCTTGCGGATCCAGGCGTCAAGCTGATGAGGACGAATGCTATCGTAGTCCTCAAAGGGCTGATGAATCCAGGGATTTGTCGGCAATTTGGCCACGTAATAGTCTGGTTCGACCTGAGCGTGGCCTTTCCACCACAAAACAGCCGTTTTCAGATCCGTGATGGCAGGGAACTGAGCGCGCAGGTGGTCACGCACACGCATGAAGGTCTTGCCTGTATCCACCATGTCGTCCACCAGTAGGACGTTGCCATCCAGCGTGCCGCGGGTAATGGTGATGTACTGGGCGATGTCCAGATCGCCCTGCTGCGTGCCGGCCGCTTCGCGATAGCTGCTGGTAGCCAGAATGCCCAGAGGAACGTCATAAATGCGGGAAATGACATCCCCTACGCGCATCCCACCCCGAGCCAGGCAGACAATCTTGTCGAATTTCCAGCCGGACTCGTGAATGCTCAGGGCCAGTCGCTCGATCAGGCGATTGTACTGGTCCCAGGAAACCCACTCATCAGTATCGGTATTTGGGGGCAGACTCATATGTATTCCAGGTATAGATGCAATAGCTGCGTGCCGCAACCTGCAGGAAGGAGTCTGGGCAGGCCACGCAGCGTCCAGAACGACAAAGCGGCCCAAAGGCCGCTTTGTACGCACCGTACAACGGTGCAAGGCATTATACCGCGAGAATGCGCTTATTTGGTGAACGGATCACGCAGCACGATGGTTTCGTTGCGATCCGGCCCCGTAGAGACCATGTCGATCGGTACATCGCAGATCTCGGCAATGCGCTCCAGATAGCGGCGCGCATTGATGGGCAGCTTGTCGTAGTCGGTTACGCCCACGGTGGATTCGGTCCAGCCGGGCATTTCTTCCAGCACGGGCTCGGCTTCAGCTACGGCGTGCGCGCCGTAGGGCAGCACGTCCAGGAACTCGCCCTTATAGCGGTAGCCAACGCCGATCTTGATCTGCTCAACGCCGTCCAGCACATCCAGCTTGGTGATGCACAGACCGGAAATGCCGTTGATCATGACCGAACGCTTCATGGCGGCGCCATCGAACCAGCCGCAGCGACGAGGACGGCCCGTGACCGAACCGAACTCCTTGCCGACCGTGGCCAGGCGCATGCCGGTGTCGTCCAGCAGTTCCGTGGGGAACGGACCCGAGCCCACGCGCGTGGTGTAGGACTTGGCGATACCCAGCACATAGCTGAGCTCTTGCGGGCCCACGCCGGCGCCGGCCGAAGCCGCGCCCGACAGGCAGTTGCTGCTGGTCACGAAGGGGTAGGTGCCGTGATCGATGTCCAGCAAGGCGCCTTGCGCGCCTTCGAACAGCAGTTTCTGACCGGCCTTCTTGGCCAGGTACAGATTATTCGAGACGTCGGCCACCATGGGAGCCAGTTGCTCGGCATGCTTCATGGCCAGGTCGCGCACTTGTTCGGCGGACACGGGCTCGGCGCCCAGGTATTGGGTCAGCACGAAGTTGTGGTAATCCAGCGCTTCAGCCAGTTTTTCGTCGAAGATGGCCTGATCGTACAGGTCCTGGACGCGCAGCGCGCGGCGAGCGACCTTGTCTTCGTAGGCCGGGCCGATGCCACGGCCGGTGGTACCGATCTTGCCGTCGCCCTTGCGTTTCTCGCGGGCCTGGTCCACAGCAATGTGGTAGGGCAGGATCAGCGGGCAGGCAGGGGAAATCTGCAGGCGCGAGCGCACGTCCAGACCGGCGGCTTCCAGTTCGGCGATTTCGGTCAGAAGCGCTTCAGGCGACAGCACCACGCCGTTGCCGATGTAGCACGTGACGTGGCCGTGCATGATGCCCGATGGAATCAGACGCAGAATCGTCTTTTTGCCGTTGATCCACAGCGTGTGACCAGCGTTGTGACCGCCCTGGAAGCGAACCACGCCATGCGCGGACTCGGCCAGCCAGTCGACGATCTTGCCTTTGCCTTCGTCACCCCACTGGGTGCCGATCACCACAATGTTTTTGCTCATGTCTAGTATCAGAATAAAAGAGGCCGGCACGGTGCCGGACCGAGAACAATCACCTGCGCAGCAAGCCGCCCGGCTTACAGCGCCCTAAGCTGCCATTGACCGTCCAGCAAGACAAGCTCGCGGTCGATCACGAATTCATCCAGGCTGGGCTCCTGTCCGGGCAGCATCTGGACGACAATTTCGCCGCTCTGGCGCAAGCGCTTGAGCGCCTCAATCAGGTCGGGCTGATTACCCCATGGCGCCCGGACTGCGCGCGCGGCCTGAGCCGGCGGCAAGCCGGCGGACAGTTTGCGCAGGTCCAGACTGAAACCCGTGGCGGGACGAGCCCGCCCATACAGACGGCCTATGCCGTCAAAACGCCCGCCGCGCACCAGCGCGTCGTGCCAGCCTTCCGCATAAACGGAAAAGACCAGGCCGGAATGGTAGGCATAGCCGCTGCCGATGTCTGCCAGGTCCACCGTGATGTCGTGGCCCGGCAAGGCGTCGATCAGGGTGCGCAGGCTGCCCAGCGCTTCGCGCACTTCAGGGGCATCCGGCAGCAGCGTGCGCGCACGCTCCAGCACGCCGGCATCGCCATAGAGTGAAGTCAAGGCCAACAGATAGCGCGTGGTCTCGGGCAGGCAGCCGGACTCGCGGCCCAGGGCGCGAATGCCGGATACATCCTTGGCATTGAGCAGGTCGCAGACTTCCGCCACACGGCTTTTGAGTACAGGATCGCGTTCGATCAGAAAGCGCCCCAGGCCAGGATAGTTCAAGTCCAGGCGCGGGTGATGCACCCCTGCCCGGCCCACGCTGGCCAGCGCCAGCTGGATGACTTCCAGGTCGGACTCCACGCCCGCGTGGCCGAACACTTCGGCGCCGATCTGCAGCAGTTCACGATCGGACAGCAGACCGGCAGGCCGGGCATGCAGCACCGAGCCGCAATAGCACAGGCGGGTTACGCCTTCACGGTTGAGCAAGTGGGCGTCGATGCGCGCTACCTGCGGCGTCATATCGGCGCGCACACCCATGGTGCGTCCCGAAATCTGATCCACGACTTTGCTGGTGCGCAGATTCAGGTCCGTGCCCGACACGGCCTGCAGCGATTCCAGGTACTCCACCAGCGGAGGGGCGACCAGCTCGAACCCATACGTGCGATACAAGTCCAGCAGATGGCGGCGCAGTTCTTCGATGCGGCGCGCCTCGGCGGGCAAGATATCGGCCAGGCTCTCTGGCAACAACCAATTGGACATACAAGTGCCTCGAACTACTTAATCGACAAAAGTTCCAGCCAAACAAAAAGCGACTTGGGGCTTGTAAGCCGCCCAAGTCGCCTGCGAAGTGGTGTTAGTAACTTACACGGTAGTATAAACGATCAGGGCCGCCGGGGGAACACCCGGCGGCCCTGAGTTGACCTTGGCGAGGATCAGCGGCCCGCGGGGGCAGCGTCGTTCGGATTGCTCCAGTACTTGAAGAAGTCCGAATCGGGACTGATGACCAGCGTGTCGGTCTGCTTGCTGAAGGCGCTGCGATACGCTTCCAGACTGCGGTAGAAGCGATAGAACTCGGGGTTCTTGCCGTAGGTGTCCGCATAGATGGATGCAGCCTGACCGTCCCCTTCGCCGCGGATGGCCTGTGCCTGGGCATAGGCGTCGGCCAGCAGTTCTTCGCGCTGACGCTCAGCTTCGGCCCGGATGCGCTCGCTTTCGGCGGCACCGGTGGCGCGCAGACGATTCGCTTCCTGGGTACGCTCGGCTTCCATGCGACGGTACACGGATTCGGAAATTTCCGGAGCGAAGTCAATGCGGCGCAAGCGCACGTCCACCACTTCCACGCCCAGCGGACGGGCGCGGGCTTCGACCGAGGCCAACACTTCGCGCATGATCGCATCACGCTCGGTGGATACCACTTCCTTGACCGTGCGCACGTTGACCGCGGCGTTGAGCGCATCGCGGATCTGGGCCTGCAGGCGTTCGACCGCACCACGATCCGTAGAGCCGAAGGTCACGTAGAACTGGCGTGGATCGGAAATACGCCATTTGACGTAGGAGTCGATCAGCAGGTTCTTCTTTTCGGCGGTCTGGATACGTTCCGGGTCCTTGGTTTCGATGGTCTGCAGGCGCTTGTCCAGGAACACCACGTTCTCGAACGGCGGCGGCAGCTTGAAATACAGCCCGGGGCTGGTGATGGTGCCGCGTACTTCACCCAGGGCGAAGACCAGGGCTGCATCGCGCTCGCGCACGATGAACACCGACGACAGCAGCAGACCGATGATCACCGCCAGGGCCACCAGAGCAGGAAATAAACGTTGCATCATGCTCTCCTAGCGTGCGTATGGGGAATAAGGGCTGACCAGCGAGCCCAGCGAGGTGTCGATATTCGCTGCCGGCGCCTTGGCTGGCGCCGCCGGCGACGGACGCGCTGGCTGGCTCTGGGAAGCGGCAGCCGCGACGGGAGCCGATGGCTCCATGCCGGGCTGGCTGCCCACCTGACGCACGATCTTATCCAAAGGCAGGTAGATCATGTTGTTGTCGCTGCGGGTATCCACCAATACCTTGCTGGTACGCTCCAGGATTTCCTGTACCGTGGACAGGTACAAACGATCACGCGTGACGCCGGGCGCCTTGGCATACTGCGCTTCCACGCTGGCAAAGCGGGACGTATCGCCCTTGGCATCGCCCACCACGCGGGCCTTGTAACCCTCGGATTCCTGCAACATGCGCGCCACCTGGCCGGCCGTTTCAGGCAGAACCTTGTTGGCGTAGGCCTGGCCTTCGTTGATCTGGCGCTCTCGGTCCTGACCGGCCTTGACGGCGTCGTCGAAGGCGGCCTGAACCTGCTCGGGCGGCTGCACGTTCTGGATGGCCACCGTGCTGATCTGAATGCCGGTGCGGTAGCGGTCCAGAATGGACTGGGCCAATTGCTGCACGTCGGCCGCAATCTGGGTTCGACCTGAATACAGCACCGAATCCATGGGCTGCTTGCCGACGACTTCGCGCATGGCGGTCTCGGCGGCCTGGCGCACGGATTCGTCGGGATTGTTGGTGTTGAACAGATAGTCCGGCGCACCGTTGGGCAACAGGCGATACTGCACCACGTACTGCATATCGACGATATTTTCGTCTGTGGTCAGCATCAGGGATTCAGGCAGCACCTTGTTGCGCGCATTACCTCGATAACCGACCTCGAAGGTGCGCAACTGCGAGATATTCACCGTCTGGTGATCTTCGATGGGATTGGGCCAGCGCCACTGCAGGCCGGGATTCAGGGTTTTGGTGTATTCGCCAAAACGCGTCACCACGGCGACCTGGCCTTCCTGGACAATGGTGAAGCCGCTGGCCAGCCACAGCCCGACCACCACCACGCCGCCGATGACCAGCAGCTTGGGCGAGCCCTTGGGCAAAGAAGGGCCGCCGGCGCCGGGAGGCATGCCGCCGCCCGGAGGCGATCGGCGTCCCTTGCGGCCAAACATGGAACCCAGGCGGTTGTTGAAATCGCGCCATACCTCGTCGAGATCAGGCGGGCCATCTTGTTTCTCGGGGCGACGGGGCGGCTCGGAACCATTCTTGCCGTTGTCTCGTCCCCAACCGGGATCATTGAGATTGAATATTTTATTGTTCAGACGCATTGTTTTCCGCGAAGTGACCTGATTCGACGATTGCCGTACGCAATCCATCCAATCCGATGCGCTCGAGAGCGCTAACAAAGACTCGGGCAATAGTACCATGTTCATCCCGCTCTACCCGCGGCTCATAGCCGGCCTGATCGATTTTGTTATAGACCAGGATGCGGGGGATTTCATGGGCGCCGATATCTTCCAGAACCTTGTGAACTTCCGAAATCTGTTCGTCGCGCTGCGGGCTGGCCGCATCCACCACGTGTAGCAACAGATCGGCATGTACCGTTTCTTCCAGTGTGGCGCGGAACGCCGCAATCAGGGTGGGAGGAAGGTCGCGGATGAAACCGACGGTATCGGAGATGACCACCTGCCCTGCCCCCTCGATCCAGACGCGCCGTGTCGTCGTGTCCAGGGTGGCAAACAGTTGGTCCGCCGCATAGGCTTGCGCGCGGGTCAGGGCGTTGAACAAGGTGGACTTGCCCGCGTTGGTATAGCCCACCAACGACACCGACAGCGTGTCGCCGCGAGAGCGGGCGCGCCGCTGCGTACTGCGCTGGCGCTGAACCTTGTCCAACCGCTCGCGCAAGGTACGGACCTTGGCTCCGATCATGCGGCGGTCCATTTCCAGCTGGGATTCGCCGGGTCCGCGCATGCCGATGCCACCGCGCTGACGCTCCAGGTGGGACCACATGCGGGTCAGACGCGAAGACAGATGCTGAAGCTGAGCAAGCTCGACCTGCAGTTTGCCTTCGTGGCTTTGGGCCCGTAATGCGAAGATATCCAGGATCAGGGCCACCCGATCCACCACCCGAAGCTCGAACTGGCGCTCCAGATTGCGTTGTTGCGCGGGGCTCAAGGGCTGGTCGAACAGGATGACTTCGGCGCCGGCCGCCTTGGCCAGGGCCACGGCTTCGTCCAGTTTCCCGGTGCCAATGAAATAAGCGGGGTCGGGTCTGGCGCGGCGCACGATGAGCATCTCGACGATATCGGCGCCAGCCCCTTCGGCTAGCATGACGAATTCTTCGGAATGCGCCTGAAAGTCCAGCTCCCCCATGTCGACGCTGATGACAAGGGCTTTCATGGGACGCTCCAGAAAGAAAGACCCGTCTGCGGACACCGCAAGACGGGTAATTCAGGGTGCGAAGGATGAGGGACGGATTTACTCAGCCTGATCATCCGCAGCCAAGGTGACGGGACGGGCGGGAACGACGGTGGAAATCGCGTGCTTGTAGACCATTTGGGTGACCGTATTGCGAAGCAGCACCACGTACTGATCGAAAGATTCGATCTGGCCTTGCAGCTTGATGCCGTTGACCAGATAAATCGAAACGGGGATATGTTCCTTGCGCAGCGCGTTCAAAAACGGGTCTTGTAGAATTTGCCCTTTGTTGCTCATTGGTGAGGCTCCAGTTATGTTGTTATTCCAGAGAGGAAGCAGATGCTGATACTTTACCGGGTTTTCCCTGAATCCGCACCTGCTGCACTGGACATTTTGCTGTGGTAGCTATTTATTTTACGCCCTGCTCCAGAATTTGACGCAAGCTGGCACACAAGCGCGAACACTGTTCAGGCGATCCAACCGTAATGCGCAGATACTGCTCGATACGCGGTTGGCGGAAATGCCTGACCAGTATGCCCTGTTCACGCAGCGCCTGCTGTATGCCGGATGCCGGATATCCAGGGTGGGTGGCCATCAGGAAGTTGGCCTTGGAAGGCAGCACCTGAAAGCCCATTTGCTCAAGTTCGCCGCGCAATTGCTCTCGCGCGTCGATCACGGCCTGGCACTGGCGCTTGAAAAAATCGGAATCGCGCAGCGAGGCCAGCGCGCCGACCTGAGCCAGGGTATCCAGGGGGTACGAGTTGAAGCTGTCCTTGACCCGCTCCAGAGCGTGCACGACTTCGGCGCTGGCAAGGGCATAGCCCACGCGCAGGCCGGCCAGGGAACGCGACTTGGACATGGTCTGGATCACGACCAGATTGTCGTGGCGTGCCAGCAGCCGGTCGGCTGACTCGCCGCCGAAATCCACATAAGCCTCGTCCACCACCACCGAGGTATCGGGATTGGCCGCCAGGATGGCCTCGACCTTGTCCAGCCCCAAGGGAATGCCCGTGGGCGCGTTGGGGTTGGCGAAAATGATGCCGGCCGGCTTCAACGGGCGTTCACGCACATAATCTTCCACATCCAGCGTGAAATCTTCGCGCAGCGGAACGATATCCGCAGGCACGCCGAAGTAGGAGCAATAGGTGGTGTAGAAACTGTAGGTGATGTCCGGCAGCAACACAGGACGCACGCCGCGCAGAAACAGGGCGCTGAACACGTGGGCCAACACCTCGTCCGAGCCGTTGCCCAGAAAGACATTGGCCGGCTGCACGCCGTGCACCTGGGCGACAGCCTCGCGCAGTTCCTGCGCGCTGTAGGAAGGATAAAGACGCAGATCGTCCGTCGCTGCCTGGCGGATGGCCTCCAGGACTTTCGGCGACGGACCGAATGGATGTTCGTTTGTGTTCAGTTTCAAGAGGTTGTCCAGCTTGACCTGCTCTCCCGGCACATAAGGCGACAGCTCTGCTACATGGTCGCTCCACAAACGGCTCATCACGCTTCCTTCAGGTAAGGGTTTTTAGACGATTTGAATTCAATGCGCAGCGGCGTGCCTTCCAGGCTGAAGGCTTCGCGAAAGCGCGTCTCGAGATAGCGGCGATAGGAATCCGAAATGGCGTCCAGGGCATTGCCGTGAATGACCACGATAGGAGGATTCATGCCGCCCTGATGAGCATACCGCATCTTGGGACGGAAAATACCTTTGCGCGGTGGCTGTTGTTGTTCCACCGCTTCCTGCAGCACGCGCGTCAGCTTGGGCGTGGACAATTTGGCAAAAGCAGCCGCATGCGCCGCATTGACCGACTTGAGCAAAGGGTTGATGCCCTGCCCCTTCAAGGCCGACAGCGTATGCATCTTGGCAAAGCTCAGGAAGCGCAATTTGCGGTCGAATTCGCGCTTGATCCATTCGCGCTGGTATTCGTCCAGGCCATCCCATTTGTTGATGCCTACCACCAGGGCGCGCCCCGTTTCGACCACGAAACCGGCAATGCTGGCATCCTGATCAGAGATTTCAGTGTGGGCGTCGATCATCAGGAGCACCACGTTGCAGGCCTCGATGGCCTGCAGGGTCTTGATGACAGAGAATTTCTCCACAGCCTCGAACACCTTGCCGCGCTTGCGCAGCCCGGCGGTGTCGATCAGGGTGTACTGCACGCCGTTGCGCTCGAACTCGATCTCGATGGCGTCGCGGGTAGTGCCCGGCTGGTCGAAGGCAATGACCCTTTCCTCACCCATCAGCGTGTTGATCAGCGTGGACTTGCCCACATTGGGGCGGCCCACGATGGCCAGCTTGATGCGGTGCTGGAAATCGTCGTCCTCGTCTTCGTCCTGCTCATCGGGCGCAGGCACTTTTTCCAGAGCGAGGTTGATCAGCTCTTCGACACCATCCCCGTGCGAGGCCGAGATCAGGTAGGGTTCGCCCAGCCCCAGCTCGTGAAACTCCACGCCGCCGGCGCTGTGGCGCATGCCCTCGGCCTTGTTGACCGCCAGCAATACCTTCTGGCCCAGCTTGCGCAAAAGCTGCGCAATTTCCAGGTCCAGGGCATTGACGCCTTCGCGCGCATCCACCAGGAACACGACCACGTCCGCCTCGGCAATGGCTTGCTGAGTCTGGCGCGCCATCTCCAGCAGCATGCCCGTTTTGGCGACAGGCTCGAAGCCGCCGGTATCCACCACGATATAGGGACGACTGCCCACGCGCCCTTCGCCATAATGGCGATCGCGCGTCAGGCCGGGAAAGTTAGCCACCAGCGCCGCCCGCGAACGGGTCAGGCGATTGAACAGAGTGGACTTGCCCACATTGGCCCGGCCGACAAGAGCGACGACGGGCTTAAAGGAAACGCTTTTCAATTGATTCCAACCAAAACCAGATTACCGTTGCCAGTCTGGACCAGCACGCCACGCGTCGTCCCCACCAGGGGCGAAACAATGGCGCCGCCGCCGACACTGACGCGTCCAAGCAGGGTGCCGTCCACGCGGGACAGGAAATGCACATAGCCTTCGCGGTCCCCGGCGGCCAGCGCCTGGGGCACCACGGCCAGGGGAGCCAGACCTCGATTGCGCAGAGCATCCTGCGTCCAGATGGTCTGGCCATCCGTCAAGGCAAAGGCTTCCAGCTTGTCGCGGCCATTGGCCGCATAAATCATGTGATTATCCGAGGCAACGCCCGTGCCGGCGGAGAAGTCACGATCCCAGACCAGACGGCCGCCCTGGGATACATCGAAGCACGCCACACGGCCTTGATAAGTTGCGCCGCACAGCAAGGGATCCACCACCTGAGGCGCGCCGACCACGTCGTTGATGCGCTCCAGATCAGTTGCACCGCGCGACACCGAAATACTGCCTTCCCAGACCAAGGCGCCGTTGGCGGCATTGATCGCCATCAGACGACCATTGGGCATGCCGGCCAGCAACAGACCGTCGACAATACGCATCTGCATGCTGGTCTTGAGGGACAGGGCCGGACCGGGACGTTGAATGCTCCAGCGGATATCGCCCGTGCTGGCGTCAAAGGCCTGCAAGCGATAGTCGCTGGTGCGCACCACCACTACGCCCGCACCCACGGCCGGAGGCACATTGACCGCGCTGCTCGAGCGGCTGCGCCATAACTCCTTGCCCGTGTCGTCGAAGGCGACAACATTGCCGTCCAGCGTAGCCACGGCTGTGACGTTGCCATCTGATCCCGCGCCCGCCGTGAGCTTCTTGCCCGCATTGGCCGTCCACATGACGCGACCGCTGTCCAGATCAACCTTGCTGACCTGGCCGGATACGGCGGCAGCATATACGTCGGAGCCGACGACCTGCGGCGCAAAGCCGGAGTCGCTGCCGCTGCCAATGGAAGTACTCCAAACGATAGCCGCAGAAACACCAGGAGCATATTCAGTCAGGGGCGCGGGCTCAAAGCGGGGATCCGTGCTCGAAAACATGGAGCAGCCCGCCACGGCGGCCAGACTGAGGGCGGCAGCGCTCAAGCGCAGAGCGCGCAGCGCCCGGGAAGCGGATTGCTTGGAGTTACGGAGAGAATAAGCGGACATCGTTTAGGCTCCTGCCAGTGCGTCGAGCTTGATCTGCACGACCTGCGAAATAGGATCATTCTTGAGCAATTCCACCGCCTGAGCCCAGGCTTGGCGGGCGGCTTCTTTCTGGCCTTGAGCCGCAAGGATGTCGCCCTGGCGATCAGCAAAGAGGCCCGCAAAGCTGGCGGGCGGATTGCTGAGTTGAGCCAAGGCTTCGTCGTATTTCTTCTGTTCCAGCAACACGCCGGCCAGACGCAGACGCGCCAGCGGGGTCAACGCCTTGTCATGGTCGGCCTTGACCAGCCATTCCAGCTGTTCGCGAGCACCATCCAGATCGCCGCGCTGCTGCAGAGCCTGAGCGGCCACCAGCACGCCGCGCGAAGTGTAGGCCGACTTGGCGAAATCGGCGCGCAAGGTGCTGCTGGCCGCCTTGATGCGCGCATCGGACTCCTCGCCTGGCTGCGCCGCGGCGCTTTCCAGCGCCTCGAAATAGCCCATGGCCTGACCTGCCTGATGGCCTTGGTACCATTGCCAGCCGCGCCAGCCGGCGACGGCGGCAACCAGCACGAAAGCCACTATGATGCACAGCGTGCCCCAGCGGTCCCACCAGGCCCGCATCGCATCCAGTTTTTCCTGTTCTTCAAGATCGTAGGCCATGCTTATTAAATCCTTGCTGACAAAACGTTGGCGAGTTCAGTGAAATCCACGGACTGCTGCTGCTCGGCGCCGTCCTGGGCGCGCAGCCACTTCACGCTGGCCTGGCCTTTCTGGAGCTCTTCTTCGCCCAGAATAACGGCTGCCTGGGCGCCGCTGGCGTCCGCACGCTTGAACTGCGATTTGAAGCCGGAAGAACCGGCGTGAACGATGACATCCAGACCGGCATCGCGCAACGACTCGGCCAGCAGGGCCGCCTTGCGCTGGGCCGCTTCGCCCTGGTGCACCATATAGACCTGGCATTCGGGGGCCGTCTGCTGTTCGCCGTCTTGAGAGCACAGGTCCAGCAGGCGCTCCATGCCGATGGCAAAACCGACCGCCGGGGCCGGCTTGCCGCCCATCAGTTCGATCAGCCCGTCGTAGCGGCCGCCGCCGCAGACCGTGCCCTGGGCGCCCAGACGATCGGTGACCCACTCGAAGACGGTCAGATTGTAATAGTCCAGCCCGCGCACCAACCGGGGATTCAGGGTATAGGCAATGCCGGCATCGTCCAGACGATCGCACACGCCCTGGAAGTGGGCACGGGATTCATCACCCAGGAAGTCGAACAGGCGCGGCGCCGAATTGGCCATTTCCTGCATGGCAGGATTTTTGGTGTCCAGCACGCGCAGCGGATTGGTGTGCATGCGACGACGGGCTTCTTCGTCCAATACATCGACGTGAGCTTCCAGGTGCTGGATCAGAGCGGCGCGATGCGCCGCCCGCTCGTGCGCCTGCCCCAGCGAGTTGAGCTCCAGCCGAATGTCGCTCAGGTCCAGCATTTTCCAGAGACGGGCAAGCATGACGATGAGTTCGGCATCGATATCCGGACCCGGCAGGCCCAAGGCCTCGACGTCGATCTGGTGGAATTGGCGATACCGGCCGCGCTGGGGGCGCTCGTGACGGAACACCGGGCCCAACGCGTAGACGCGATGCGGACGATCATAAAGCAGATTGTGCTCGATGGCGGCGCGCACCATGCCGGCCGTGAACTCGGGCCGCATGGTGAGTTTGTCACCGTTGAGCGAATCGGTGAAGGAATACATTTCCTTCTCGACGATGTCGGTGACCTCGCCGATGCCGCGCGCGAAAAGCTGGGTATGTTCGAGCACGGGGGTGCGCATATTGCGATAACCGTAACTGGCCAACCAGTCGCGCACCAGCGCCTCCAGGGCCTCCCATTGAGCGCTTTCGCCCGGCAAAGTGTCTTTCATGCCCGTCAGGGCGCGGAGCTTCTGAAACTGCTGCGTCATAGTTCTAATGGTTTGCCCGCCGTCTGGATGACAGGACTGTTGATCAAGCCGTCGTCGCCTTGCCGTAGCGGCGCTCGACGTAATTCTGCACGATGGTCTGGAATTCCTGAGCGATAGTATCACCCTTCAGAGTGACGACACGCTCCCCGTCCACATAGACAGGCGCGGAAGGAACCTCGCCGGTGCCCGGCAGACTGATGCCAATATCGGCATGGCGGCTTTCACCGGGACCGTTGACGACGCAGCCCATGACGGCCACGTTCATGGTTTCCACACCCGGGTACATCGTCTTCCAGACAGGCATCTGGTCGCGCAGATAAGTCTGGATATCGTTGGCCAGCTCCTGGAACACTGTGCTGCTGGTGCGTCCGCAGCCGGGACAGGCCACCACCATGGGAGTGAAGGCGCGCAAGCCCATGGTCTGCAGGATTTCCTGCGCCACCACGACTTCACGCGCCCGATCACCGCCGGGTTCCGGCGTCAGGGAAATGCGGATGGTATCCCCGATGCCCTGCTGCAGCAGGACGGACAGGGCCGCCGTCGAGGCCACAATACCCTTGCTGCCCATGCCAGCCTCGGTCAGGCCCAGATGCAGGGCATAGTCGCAACGGGCCGACAGATCCTGGTACACCGTGATGAGATCCTGCACGTGACTGACCTTGCACGACAGCACGATGCGACTGCCGGGCAAACCCAGCTGCTCGGCGCGCTGGGCATTGCTGATGGCCGACACCACCAGGGCATCGCGCATGACGGCCTGGGCTGTCCAGGGATGGGCGCGCGCATTGTTTTCATCCATCATGCGCGCCATCAGTTCGTGATCCAGGCTGCCCCAGTTCACGCCGATGCGCACCGGCTTGTCGTAGCGGCATGCCACTTCGATCATTTTGGCGAAATTATCGTCGCGCCGCTTGCCCCCGCCCATATTGCCGGGGTTAATGCGGTACTTGGACAGCGCCTGTGCGCATTCGGGATAATCCGCCAGGAGTTTGTGGCCGTTATAGTGGAAGTCTCCCACCAGCGGCACATGGACTCCCATGCGATCCAACTGCTCGCGGATGGCTGGCACCTCGCGGGCGGCCTCCGGCGTATTGACGGTGATGCGGACCAGCTCGGAGCCGGCTCGCGCCAATTCCTTGACCTGAATGGCCGTGGCGATGGCATCGACGGTATCGGTGTTGGTCATGGACTGAACCACGACGGGCGCCGAACCGCCCAGATGAACAACGTGATCTCCCCAGCGCACATCCACGCTTCGGGTGACGCGCTTGGGCTTGGCGCCTACCGGCAAGGGCTGGCAGGTCGATGGAGCCTGAGTATCGCTTATCATGACTTCAAGCCTTTAAGCCAGTCAAAGACCAGCCAGGAATCCGGCACCCAGCCGCGGTCGATGGCATAAAAGCCAGCCACCAGCAAAAATGCCACAATAATGAGCAGCCAGCCCCAGGAAAAGCCCGATCGGGACTCGGCATACAGGGACAGATCGGCGCCGCCCAGGCTCCCCGGCGCGCTGCGAGGTACAGGCTTGGGCGCGCCCGCCCCGCTGACCTGGCTCTCGAGCATGGTCAACACTGCCGCCGTATCGGCATCCAGAAAACGAGCGTAGTTGCGGACCATGCCGCGCAAGGACTGTCCGCCGGGCAGATGCTCCCACTCTTCGGACTCCAGCGCCTCGAGCTGGCGCACCGAGAACTTCAGGCGTCCGGAAACATCGGCCAGCGTATGCGACCTGGCCTGGCGCAATTCGCGCAAGGTCGGGCCAACGCCGGTCAGGGCGGGCGCCGATGGGGACTGGCTGGAAGAGGACAGGGTCTCGCTCATGCACGTTCCTGTTTGATTTGAATGACGGCGCGATCCGGCAGGCGCTGCTCAATGCGGGTGCGATCGCGGATATCGCCCGCAAGCTGGCCACAGGCGGCGGCGATGTCGTCGCCGCGGGTCTTGCGCACCGTGGTCACCACACCGCCCTCCATCAGCATCTGGGCAAACTGCTTCACCCGCGCATGGCTGGAACGCTTCAGGCCGGACTGCGGAAAAGGGTTAAACGGGATCAGGTTGAACTTGCAGCGTACTTCGCGCGCAATGTCCAGCAGTTCCCGAGCATGCTGGTCGGTATCGTTGATGCCGTCCAGCATGATGTATTCGAAGGTAATGAAATCACGCGGCGCGTGTTCCAGATAGCGATTGCAGGCAGCCAGGAGCTCGGCCAGCGGATACTTCTTGTTCAGCGGCACCAGGCGGTCGCGCAATGCGTCGTTGGGCGCATGCAAGGACACCGCCAGGGCCACCGGGCAATCGTTGGCCAGTCGATCCATCATGGGCACGACCCCGGAGGTCGACACCGTGACACGGCGGCGCGACAGCCCATAGGCGTTGTCGTCCAGCATCAGGCGCAAAGCGCCCAGGACTTGATCGTAGTTGAGCAGAGGCTCGCCCATGCCCATCATTACCACATTGCTGATGACGCGGGACGTATCGCCGGCGCCCTCGCCGATGCGGGCGGTTTCGGGTGCACCCAGCAAGGCGCGGCGCGCAAACCACAACTGACCGATGATCTCGGCCGTAGTCAGGTTACGGTTGAACCCCTGGTAGCCCGTCGAGCAGAAGGGGCAGGCGACCGTACAGCCGGCCTGACTGGAAATACACAAGGTGCCGCGGTCGTCTTCGGGAATGAAGACCGCTTCCACGGCATTGTCGCTGCCGACGTCGAACAGCCACTTGCGCGTGCCGTCGGCAGACAGATGTTCGTGGGACATCTGGGGCGCGCTGATGACGCAGTGCGCCGTCAGCTGTTCGCGGAACTCGCGCGCCAGGTCCGTCATCTGCCCAAATTCGTCCTGCTGACGCTGGTGTATCCAACGCTGCAGTTGCCGCGCGCGAAAGGGCTTGCCCCCCCACTGGGCGACGAGATCAACGAGTTGCTCCGGGCCCATGCCCAGGAGATTGATTGGTTCGAGCGATGACATAGAAATAATACCCCCACGCTGCGCAGGCTAACGCCTACTTGCTGCCCCCGGAGGGGGCGGGCTTTACCTTGGGTGATGCGGCATGCCGACGGCCCAGAGGTAAAACATACCCCACGCTGCGCAGGTTAAATAAATTAACGGCTGTAGACGTTGCACTCAGGGAAGAAGAATGCAATTTCGACGGCAGCGGTTTCAGGAGCGTCGGAACCGTGTACGGCATTGGCGTCGATGCTGTCAGCGAAGTCGGCGCGGATGGTGCCTGGCTCTGCCTTCTTAGGGTCGGTTGCGCCCATCAGTTCGCGGTTCTTGGCAATGGCGCCTTCGCCTTCCAGGACTTGCACGAATACAGGACCGGAGACCATGAAATCAACCAGATCCTTGAAGAAAGGACGGGCGGCGTGCACGGCGTAGAAACGCTCGGCGTCGCCGCGCGACAGGTGAACCATGCGGCCGGCGATGACCTTCAGGTCAGCGCCTTCGAAACGGGAAATAATCTGACCGACCACGTTTTTGGCAACGGCGTCGGGCTTGATGATGGACAGGGTGCGTTCAATAGCCATGTGAAAATCCAAATAAGAACAATATAGTGTAGTCTTTGCTGCGTAAAGCAAAATGCACATCCGATGGGCTGCGCCAATTTTCCGAATGAAAACAAGCACTTTCATCGCATTTACGGCAACCCGGCATTTTACCACGCCAAAGACGCACGGCTACATCTTAAAATAGTGTGTTTTAAAATCGATTTTTGCCCAAGAAGCGAACACCGGCGCTCCAAGCGGCCGGCGCCGCAGGCGTACCGACATCGCGCATAAAGACTGCATCACCATGACCAACTCATCCGCATCGACCACCGACGAGCAATTGTCCAAGAGCTTTGAACCCCAGGAAATCGAATCGCGCTGGTACGCGCGCTGGGAGCAAGGCGGCCATTTCAAGGGCGGCCAGCACGTCCAGCCATCGGCCGGCCACAACGCCGAACCCTTCGCCATCCAATCGCCTCCGCCCAACGTCACCGGTACGCTGCACATGGGCCACGCCTTTAACCAGACCATCATGGATGGCCTGACGCGCTATCACCGCATGAAGGGCGATGACACGGTCTACATTCCCGGCACCGACCACGCCGGCATCGCCACGCAGATCGTGGTGGAACGCCAGCTGGATGCCCAGAAGATCAGCCGCCACGACCTGGGCCGCGAAAAATTCCTGGAGAAAGTCTGGGAATGGAAAGAAAAGTCCGGCAATACCATCACCGGCCAGTTCCGCCGCCTGGGCGCTTCCTGCGACTGGGACCGCGAATACTTCACCATGGACGACAATCTGTCGCGCGGCGTGGTGGAAACGTTTGTTCGCCTGTTTGAACAAGGCCTCATCTACCGCGGCAAGCGCCTGGTCAACTGGGACCCCGTGCTGGGCACCGCCGTCTCCGACCTGGAAGTGGTCAGCGAGGAAGAAGACGGCCACATGTGGGAAATCCGCTACCCCCTGACGCAGCCTCATGGCAGCCTGACCCATCTGGTCGTGGCCACCACCCGCCCCGAGACCATGCTGGGCGACGTCGCCGTCATGGTGCATCCCGAGGACGAGCGCTACGCCGCCCTGATCGGCCAGACCGTCACCCTGCCCCTGGTCGGACGTGAAATCCCCATCATCGCCGACGACTACGTGGATCGCGAATTCGGCACCGGCGTGGTCAAGGTCACGCCTGCCCACGATTTCAACGACTACGCCGTGGGCCAGCGCCACCAGTTGGACATGATCAGCATCCTGACGCTGGACGCGCATATTGCCGACACCGCGCCCGCCGCCTACCAGGGCATGGAGCGCTTTGCCGCCCGCAAGCAGGTCGTCGCCGACCTGGACGCCCAGGGCCTGCTGCAAGCCGTCAAGCCGCACAAGCTGATGGTGCCGCGCGGCGACCGCACCAACACGGTCATCGAACCCATGCTGACCGACCAATGGTTTGTGGCCATGAGCCAACCCGCGCCCGCCGACTCCCTGCACCCTGGCAAAAGCATTACCCAGGTTGCGCTGGACGTGGTTGCGGACGGCCGCGTGCGCTTCTACCCCGACAACTGGGCCAACACCTACAACCAATGGCTGAACAACATCCAGGACTGGTGCATTTCGCGCCAGCTGTGGTGGGGCCACCAGATTCCCGCCTGGTATTCCGATGACGGGCGCATCTTCGTGGCACGCAACGAAGAAGACGCCCTGGCCCAGGCCCGCGCCGCCGGCGTGCAAGGCCCCTTGCGCCGCGACGAAGACGTCCTGGACACCTGGTTCTCGTCCGCTCTGGTGCCCTTCACCGACCTGGGCTGGCCCGAACAGACCCCCGACCTGGCCCGCTACCTGCCTTCCAGCGTGCTGGTCACCGGTTTTGACATCATTTTCTTCTGGGTCGCCCGCATGGTCATGATGAGCATGCACCTGACCGGCCAGGTTCCGTTCCGCACCGTCTACGTGCACGGACTGGTGTGCGACATGGAAGGCAAGAAAATGAGCAAGTCCAAGGGCAACACCATTGACCCCGTGGACTTGATCGACGGCATCACCCTGGAAGACCTGCTGCACAAGCGCACCTTCGGGCTGATGAACCCGCGTCAGGCTGAAAGCATCACCAAGCGCACCAAGAAAGACTATCCGGACGGCATACCGGCCTTCGGCACGGACGCCCTGCGCTTCACCATGGCAGCCTACGCCACGCTGGGTCGCAACATCAACTTCGACATGAAGCGCTGCGAAGGCTACCGCAACTTCTGCAACAAGCTGTGGAACGCCACCCGCTTCGTGCTGATGAATACCGAAGGACACGACTTGCAGCAGGACGCGCCGGCCGAGCTGTCCTTTGCCGATCGCTGGATCATCAGCCTGCTGCAACGCCTGGAACAAGACGCCGAACGCGGCTTTGCCGACTACCGTTTCGACAATATCGCCAATTCCATTTACCGCTTCGTGTGGGATGAATACTGCGACTGGTACCTGGAGCTGGCCAAGACCCAGATCCAGCACGGCACGCCAGCGCAGCAGCTCGGCACCCGCCGCACGCTGATCCGGGCACTGGAAGTGGTGCTGCGCCTGGCCCACCCCATCATTCCGTTCATCACAGAAGAACTGTGGCAGAAGGTTTCCGTGGTGGCCGGCAAGCGCTCCGAAGACGAAACCACCAGCCTGTCCGTGCAGCCCTACCCCATCGCCAATCCCGCCGCCATTGACGAGCAAGCCGAGGCCCTGGTCGCCGAACTCAAGGCCCAGGTCGATGCCATTCGCGCCCTGCGTGGCGAAATGAACATCTCACCCGCCCAGCGCGTGCCGCTGATCGCACAAGGCGATGCTGCCGTACTGCAGGCCAACGGCCCGTACCTGGCAGCATTGGGCAAGCTGGAAAGCGTGCAGATCGTAGAGCAACTGCCCACCGATGCCGGCGCGCCCGTGCAGGTGGTCGGCGCCTCGCAATTGATGCTGCACGTGGAAATCGACGTGGAAGCCGAACGCGCTCGCCTATCCAAAGAAATCGAACGGCTGCAAGGCGAAATCCGCAAGGCCGAAGGCAAGCTGGGCAATGCCAGCTTTGTCGAGCGCGCCCCGGCCGCCGTGGTGGAACAGGAACGCCAGCGCGTCGCTCAGTTCGGCGAGACCCTGACCAAGGTGCAGCAGCAGTTCGAGCGCCTGGGCTGATCGCTTCGGCACACAGCAAAAAGGCCCTGCATGCGCAGGGCCTTTTTTTATCGTCTTTTTATTTTTACCTGTAGCCGGCAAAGAAGGTCAAGACTCGCCCTACTCTGTAGCCTCAGCCAGAGATGCCAAGAAGCGTTCGTCTGCCTTGCTCAGCTCGCCGCGAGCGCGGGCCCGCTCAATCAGCTCGGGCCGCCGCTGCGCCGTCAGGCGCAGCGATTGCTCCCGGCGCCAGGCGTGGATACGGCCGTGATGACCGGACATCAAGATTTCGGGAACAGATTCACCGCGATAGACTTCGGGCCGGGTGTAATGCGGACTGTCCAACAAACCGCTATTGTCAGCATGAAACGAGTCCTGGCGCGCCGAGTCAGCATCGTTCAGCACGCCCGGAAGCAGGCGCACCACGCTGTCGATGATAGCCAGTGAAGCGATCTCGCCGCCCGACAGCACAAAGTCGCCCAGAGACAGCTCTTGAGTGATGCGCGCGTCAATGAAACGCTGGTCTATGCCTTCGTAACGCCCACAGACCAGAACCGCGCCCGGCCCCTGCGCCAATTCCTGCGCCACCGATTGATCAAAGCGCCGCCCTGTCGGGCTGAGCAGGATGACTGCGGGCGAATCACCCCGATCGGCCAGCGCCTGATCGAGCGCGTCATTCAAGGGATCGGCCAGCATGACCATGCCCGGACCGCCGCCATAAGGGCGGTCATCCACCGTGCGATGCACATCGCTCGTATAGTCGCGGGGATTCCATGTGCGCATCTGCCAACGCCCCTGCTTGTGGGCTCGCCCGGTCACCCCGGCCTCGCTGACCAGATTGAACATGTCCGGAAACAGAGTCAGGGCATCAAAGCGCATGATGGCTCAAAAAAAGAAAGATGAATCCTGCAAAAGACGAGCCATGGGTTTCCCCAATGACCGCCGGCAGAAACAGCCGAAAATCAGACGGACCAGTGGCTCAGCAGCTGACGGCCCGGCAGATCCACCGTATGCACGATCGCCTGCACAAAAGGCACCAGCTCTTCCAGCGGGCGGCCTTTTTCGTCCAGCAGCGGCGCAAAGACGCCATCCGTATCCCAATGACCGCGATGCACCACCAAAATGGAGTGCGCGCCATTATCCAGGACTTCCGTGATTTCGCCGATCGCCTGAGGCTGACCATCGCGCTCGCCCACCAAGCGGCAGCCGATGAGATCGACCCAATAGAATTCGTCGTCGTCCGCCTTGGGGAAAGCGGCGCGGGAGACCCAGACGGTCTGCCCTTTCATGGCCTGAGCCAGATCCCGATCGTCCATGCCCTCGAACTGAGCGACAATGGTGGCGCCGTGCTGACGGGCAGCAAGCACATTTCGGGAAGGTACAGACGCAAAAACGCCCGCCTGGCTTCCAGGCTGGGGCGTTTTTAACCACCAGGTTTTGGCATTCAGCAACGCTTTGGTTTGCATCGAGTGTGGCTGGATCTTGACCCAACCTTTCACTCCATACGCAGAAACAATGCGACCAAGCTCGACAAGATCGCTGGGAAACGCTGTTTGTTTCACGAACCAGAACGCTGCAAAAAAAACCGGTGTTTCAACTTAGGCAGCCGAAGCGACCTTAGCCGAGTATTCTTTAACCAGGCGAGCCACAGCAGGCGACACCTGAGCACCGTTGTCGGTGAAGTGCTTAACGCGGTCCAGTTGCAGACGCAGGTTTTCCTGGCCTTCGCCAGCGACGGGGTTGTAGAAACCCAGACGCTCGATGAAGCGACCATCACGGCGATCACGCGCCTCGGCGGCTACAACGTTGTAAAAAGGACGCTTTTTGGAGCCACCACGGGCCAAGCGAATTACCACCATTGATAATCCCTTTATTGTGTAAGGTAAACGGTAAACAAAAAATTCTAGCACTTTTCCGGCCCGCATGCCAAAAATGGCGCGCCTAAACACCGAACAAAGTCCTAAAAACGCAACATACAAAGCAGTATTTTAACGCTGCCTGCTCAACGACGGCGTAAAAAGTGCAGAGTTTTTTCAGCATCCGCCTCTTGGGCCAACAATTCGTTGCCCGTTTGACGACTGAACGCCTGAAAGTCCTGGACCGCGTGTTGGTCGGTCGTAACGACCAGCAGCACCTGTCCGGATTCGATCTGCGCCAAGGCTTTCTTGGCGCGCAATATGGGTAAAGGGCACTTCAAGCCCGAAGCGTCTACTTCGAGGTCAAAGGCCGGCAGGCCGGTTTTGTCCGAATCCGCCATGCTCATGCCCCCAGCTTTTCCTGCACCCAGGCCTGAACCGAGGCGTTTGCAGCTGGCAGCGCTGCCGCATCCGTACCGCCGCCCATGGCCATGTCAGGGCGGCCACCGCCCTTGCCGCCGATCTGGGCGGCCACAAAGCCCACCAGATCACCCGCCTTGACCTTGCCCGACAGATCGGCGGTCACACCACCCACCAGGCTGACTTTGCCGTCGGCCACAACGGACAGCAGCAAAATAGCCGACTTGAGCTTGTCCTTGAGCTGGTCGGCCATGCCGCGCAGCGCCTTGGGATCCACGCCCGTCAGCGTGGCTACCAACAAACGGCCGCCACCATTCAGGGCCACCGCCTGAGAAATCAGATCCTGTCCCGCCGCCGAAGCCAGTTTGGACTGCAATTGCTCGCGCTCACGCTCCAGATCCTTGACCTGGCCTTGCAGCGCAGCAATCCGACCGACCAATCCTTCGGGCTGAGTACGCAGGCTGGATGCCGCTTCATTCAGCAGACGCTGCTGTTCCTGAACCCAGCGCAGGGAGTTGTCGCCGGTAATGGCTTCGACCCGGCGTACGCCCGCGGCCACGCCACCTTCAGACAGAATCTTGAACAAGCCGATGTCGCCCGTGCGCGCCACGTGGGTGCCGCCGCACAACTCGCGCGAAAAGCCGATATCCAGCACACGCACTTCGTCGCCGTATTTTTCGCCGAACAAGGCCATGGCGCCGCCGCTGACGGCGTCGTCGAAGGACATCAGACGAGCCTGCACATCCTGATTGGCCAGCACCTGAGCGTTGACGATAGCTTCCACCCGCGCAATCTGCTCGGCCGTCATGGCCGAGTCGTGGGCGAAGTCAAAACGGGTCTTGTCAGCATCCACCAGCGAACCACGCTGCTGGACATGAGCGCCCAAGACCTCGCGCAAGGCCTTGTGCATCAAGTGGGTAGCCGAGTGATTGCGCACGATACGGGCACGGCGCGCCGTGTCCACCTGCGCCTGGACCACATCGCCCACCGACAAGGCGCCGCTGGAGAGCACGCCCTGATGGCCAAATACCTGGCCGGCGATTTTCTGAGTGTCCTGCACATCGAACGCCACGCCCTGGGCCGACAGCAGGCCGGCGTCGCCGACCTGGCCGCCCGATTCAGCGTAGAACGGCGTAGCATCCAGCACGACCACGGCCTGCTGGCCTTGGCTCAGCGAATCCACCGACGTACCGTCCACATAAATCGCGGTGACCTTGCCCTGGCCGGCCAGTGTTTCGTAACCATCAAAACGGGTGTCCACGCCAGAGTAGCTGAGGCCTTCTGCCGCCTTGAACTTGCCGGAAGCGCGCGCCATCGCGCGCTGGTTTTCCATGGCGGCCTCGAAGCCAGCCAGGTCCACTTCCACCTCGCGTTCGCGACAGATGTCGGCCGTCAGATCGACGGGAAAACCGTAAGTATCGTACAGCGTGAACAGCGTCTGGCCGTCCAGCGTGCCCTTGGCGGGCAGCGAGGCCAGTGCACCTTCCAGGATGCGCATGCCGTTCTCCAGGGTTTCGGAGAAACGCTCTTCTTCCTGGCGCAGCACCTGCTCGATGCGCTCGCGCTGATTCAACAGCTCTGGGTAAGCCTGCCCCATCTGTTCGCCCAGGTCCTTGACCAGGCGATGAAAGAACAAGCCCTTCTGACCCAGCTTGTGACCATGACGCAAGGCGCGGCGGATGATGCGGCGCAACACATAGCCCCGGCCTTCGTTGCTGGGGATCACGCCATCCAGAATCAGGAAGCTGCAGGCGCGGATGTGGTCGGCAATGACCTTGAGCGAGTTGTTTTCCAGGTCCTGCGTACCGGTTTCGCGCGCAGCCGCCTTGATCAGGGCCTGGAACAAGTCGATTTCGTAATTGGAGTGCACGTGCTGCAACACGGCCGAGATGCGCTCCAGGCCCATGCCCGTATCCACACAGGGCTTGGGCAGCGGCGTCATGGAGCCGTCGGCGGCGCGTTCGAACTGCATGAACACCAGGTTCCAGACTTCGATATATCGATCGCCGTCTTCTTCGGGCGAGCCGGGAGGGCCGCCCCAGACCTCAGGGCCGTGGTCGTAGAAAATTTCCGAACATGGACCGCACGGGCCCGTATCGGCCATCTGCCAGAAATTGTCCGAGTTGTAGCGGATGCCATTCTTGTCGCCGATGCGGATGATACGCTCGTGCGGTACGCCCACGTCCTTGGCCCAGATGTCGTAGGCTTCGTCGTCTTCCTGATAGACGGTCACCCAGAGCTTGTCAGCAGGCAACTTGTAGACGGTCGTGAGCAACTCCCAGGCATAGCGGATGGCGTCATGCTTGAAGTAATCGCCAAAGCTGAAATTGCCCAGCATCTCGAAAAAAGTGTGGTGACGGGCCGTGTAACCGACGTTTTCCAGGTCGTTGTGCTTGCCGCCCGCGCGCACGCAACGCTGCGAACTGGTCGCGCGCTGGTAAGGGCGCGTTTCTTTGCCGGTGAAAACATCCTTGAACTGCACCATGCCGGCATTCGTGAACAGCAAGGTGGGGTCATTACCTGGAACCAGGGGCGCCGAGGGGACGATGTGGTGGCCCTTGGATTCAAAGAACGATAGGAATTTCTGACGGATTTCGGAGGTTTTCATTACATGAAACGCGATGAAAAAATAAAGCCTATTATAAGACGGGCGGCCTTGCAGCCCTGAAGCTCGGTGCAGGCGCACCACGCTCGAAGGTCCGGCAAGCAGAGAAAGCCAGGACGGCACGACTCCTGCACTGGAGTTGCGCAAGCGTCAAATAGTACTGTTTTCAGACGCCATAAACAACAATTCCGGCCCAAGGGCCGGAACGGCGGGGTCCTGGCCGACAGACCGGGACCTCTGTGGCGACGCGCCGGCACATGTGTGGCGCGCGCCCGCCAGGCGTTTACTTGCCTGGCTGGTAAGGATGGTGCTCGGCCCAATGGCGGGCGATGTCCACCCGGCGGCAGATCCATACGCGTTCGTGCTTCTGGATGTGGTCCAGAAAACGCTGCAAAGCCTTGAAGCGGCCAGGGCGGCCGATCAGGCGGCAATGCAGGCCGATGGACAGCATCTTGGGCGCAGTCTCGCCTTCTTCGTACAGCACGTCGAACGCATCCTTCAGATAGCTGAAGAAATGATCGCCGGTATTAAAGCCCTGGGGCGCGGCAAAGCGCATGTCGTTGGTATCCAGGGTATAGGGCACCATCAGCTGCGGCTTGATCGTGCCGTCTTTCAGTTCGACTTCGCTCCAGAATGGCAGGTCGTCGCCGTAATAGTCGGAGTCATACAGAAAACCGCCTTCTTCGGCCACCAGACGCAAGGTATTGGGGCTGTCGCGGCCGGTATACCAGCCTTCGGGGTGATGGCCCAGCAGCTTGGTCAGCACCTCTACGCACTGGCGCATGTGCTCGCGCTCGACTTCCTCGGACACGTTCTGGTAATGAATCCAGCGGTAACCGTGGCAGGCGATTTCGTGACCCAGGCGCACGAATTCCTGTGCCAGTTCGGGATGACGCTCCAGCGCCATGCCGACGCCGAATATCGTCATGGGCAGACCGCGTTTTTCGAATTCGCTCAGGATACGCCAGACGCCCGCGCGCGAGCCGTATTCATAGATGGACTCCATCGACAGGTGACGATCCGGATAAGCCGCTGCGCCAATGATCTCCGACAGGAACTGCTCCGAGCCCGGGTCACCGTGCAGCACGCAGTTCTCGCCGCCTTCTTCGTAGTTCAGCACGAACTGGACTGCGACGCGCGCCTGGCCGGGCCAGTTGGCGTGAGGCACATTCTTGCCGTAACCAATCAGGTCACGGGGGTAGGACTTATCTAAGGACATGACGTCTCCTGTTAGCGTTTCACACTGAAAGCGAGCCAGGGGTCGGCGGGTTTGCCGTCATCGGACTCGCTCATGCGATGTTCACAATCACTCAAGTGATGTTGCATGGCCTGGCGCGCGCCTTCGGCGTCGCCCTGGCTCAATCGGTCGAGAATTTCCTTGTGCTCGTGAAACGAGCATGCCTTTTCGCCCGGCGTATCGTGATAGGCGATGATCAGCGTGGTGCGGGCGCACAAGGTATGCATCAATTCGGTCAGTTCGTGATTGCCGGCACAACGCGCCAGGACCACGTGAAAGGCATTGGACAGACGCAACCAGCTGATGCGGTCGCCCTGTTCGAACGCCTGCTGCTCGCGCGCGACCATGTCATACAACCCGACCAGGTGCGCTGGCAGATCTGGCAAAGCCAGCAGCTTGCGCAGAATAAGTTCTTCCAGGTCGCGCCGCAGCTCGAACACGTCCTGCGTTTCCTTGGCCGTGGGTTTCCACACAAACGCGCCCCGGTTGGGCTCGATGACCACGATCTTGTCATGGGCCAGAGCGGACAGGGCGGCGCGTACGGTAGCACGCGAACAATCGAAGATGGCGCACAGCGTGACTTCAGTCAGCTTGGCGCCGGGCAGGAGCCTGCGATCCACGACAGCATCGAAAATCTGGCTGTAAACGCGTCCGACTTCGCTGTCTGCCATCCCGCCTTCAAGCAGGGACGAGGCGCTGGGCGCCTGGACATCGGACGTATCGCCCTCGTGGCGCCTAATCTGAAGCATAAAAATTCTCGTTATTAACTCTTGACAATTATTCGGCATCCCTACAAAATCGTCAACACAAATTGTCAACAATCCGGACCTCAACCGGAGTGGCATTTTTGGGGCCTCAACCCAGCGCACTGATCCTTGCACCGTTGGCCCCCGGCCGGTTCTCAAAACTGGGCTCGCTGGACCTTTTTTGATCACCATAAACCGGAGACACTTATGGGCAAGCTCTCTACCCATGTGCTTGACACGACGCAAGGTCGTCCAGCACAAGGCGTGCGCGTCGACCTCTATTCCATCCAAGGCGACCAGCGCACTTTGATCAAGACCACGGCCACTAACAGCGACGGTCGCTGTGACGAACCCCTGCTGCAGGGCGAATCCATGGCCACCGGCGTTTTTGAACTGGTATTCCACGCAGGCGACTACTTCGCCGCCAACGGCAACACGCTGCCCGAGCCTCGCTTTGTCGACCAGGTCGGCATTCGCTTTGGCATCGCCGACGCCAACGCCAACTACCACGTTCCCCTGGTCGTGACCCCCTGGTCCTGGTCTACGTACCGCGGCAGTTGATCGGTTATCTGAACAGCTTCTTTCGATCTCATAACTAATCAATAAACCGATACGAGACTTCTATGCACGCATACTTACTCGAATACGGCAATCTGCTGCTGCGCTGGCTGCACGTCATTGCCGCCGTGGCCTGGATCGGCGAATCCATCTATTTCGTCATGCTGGACAACGGCCTCAAACCCCCGAAAGGCGAAGAAAGCAAGAAGCGCGGTGTATTTGGTGAAATGTGGGCCGTTCACGGCGGCGGTTTCTACCACAACCAGAAATACCTGACCAACCCGGCCGAGCTGCCCGACGACCTGCACTGGTCGTTCTGGAAGTCCTACACCACCTGGCTGTCGGGCTTTGGCCTGTTCGCCCTGCTGTACCTGACCAAGCCCGAGTTCTACCTGGTCAACCCCAGCAGCCCTTGGGAATGGGCCGCCCAGATGACGGGCACCCAGGCCAACGTGGTCGCCATCGCCTTCCTGGTGCTGGGCTGGGTCGTCTATAACGGCCTGTGCCGCCTGATCAGCCCCAACATGGAGCGCGACGGCCTCCTGAGCGTGGCCGTCGCCATCATGATGATTGCCGTGGCCTACCTGAGCGCGCACATTTTCTCGGGTCGCGCCGCCTTCCTGCTGACCGGCGCCGTCATGGCCACCAGCATGTCGGCCAACGTGTTCTTCTGGATCATTCCTGGCCAGCGCCGCATGGTCAAAGCCCTGAAAGCAGGCCTGGCGCCCAATCCACTGGATGGCAAGCGCGGCAAACAGCGTTCGGTGCACAACACCTACTTCACGCTGCCCGTTCTGCTGCTGATGCTGAGCAACCACTATTCGTTCACGTATAACCACCCCAATGCGTGGATCATCATGGTGCTGTTCATCATCGCCGGCGCCCTGATCCGCCAGTACTTCGTGCTGCTGCACGGCGGCACCAACAATCTGGCCTATCCTGTCGCCGGCGCCATCCTGTTGGTGATCGTGGGCTGGGTTGCCGCTCCCGCCAGCGTCAAGGCGCCTGCCCAGAATGCCGCCGTCTCGGCGGACGACTCGGCGACCAAGGTCAGCCTGGCGCGCGTCCAGGAAATCATGGATGGCCGCTGTATCCAGTGTCACGCCGCTAAGCCCAGCGCGCAGTTCGGTTTCCCGTCTGCTCCTGCCGGCATGCTGCTGGACACCAAGGAACACACGCTGCTGCACGCTGCACAGGTCAAGAATGTGGTGGGCTCCCACTACATGCCACTGGGCAACATGACCCAGATGACCGAAGAAGAGCGCGCCGAGATCGCCGCCTGGAGCGGCAAGGCCGACTAAGCCGTTCCCTGATTTAGTGCAGCAGCCGTTATGCTGCACCTTCAGACCAGAACCCGGCATGATGTTTCATGCCGGGTTTTTTCATGCCTGGACCTAGGCGATGCACAGGTAGGAACGGGCGGTACCCGCCCCAGCAAGGTATTCGGCAATGCGCAAAGGAAAGTAACCAAGCGGACAACTGCATGCGCCTGTCACGGGGTTGACCTGCACATGCGTGTGTCCACGCGAACAAGACGACAAAGAATGCGTCATGTAGGCGCCGCCGTCGGGAACGGCCAGGGGGCGCCATACCTTGTTCAGGCAGCGCAACAAGCCCGGCGATTCCGCCCGCATCACGATGGCCGACTCCTGGGCGCAGGCAGAATAGCTTTGTGCGCTGCCTTCCAGCACCAACGCTCCCTTGGTCTGCAGACCGCCCTGCGCCCGCACGACACCTCGCACGCTCAGGCCGGCCTGAAGGTCGGGGTCGCGCTCGTCGCGCAGCCGCACGTAAGGCGACATATCAATAGCGCTCTGTTCTTTTCCAGAAGCGCCCGCCGCCAGCACCGCCATTGTTCCTACCGGCCAGAGCGGGCTGCCCTGCTGGGGCGGATTGGCCCAATCCCCCGCAAAGCCGCGCAGGCGCTGAGGATGGTCGGGATGCACCACCAGCCCGTGCCCCTGCGTCGCCAGCAGCCATTGCCCCAACACCTCGGGCCGCCGCACCCACTCCTGCCCGGCCTCCAGAGACAATACGGTATCCATGCGGCACGCTGTCCGGCAACCGGGTTCACGCAGAACCTGGATCTGCACGTGCGGCCAGCTCCCCGGCACGGACGCCATGCCGCGAGGCAACCAGCCCTGAGCCGCCAATTCGGCAAGGGCGGGCTTCCAGGGATCCTGGAAGCCCTGCAGTCTGCCGTCTCCCAATTGCAGCTGGGCGCTATGCGCCTGCACATACCGCTGTACGCCCAGCCTGACTTCCAGCAGCCAACCCGCCCAGCTTTGCACTTGCTGCTCTTGAAGATGCTGCTGCCATTGCTGCACCGCCCAGACTGCCGCCAGCAAACTGAACGCCAGCACAAGCAGCATTTCCAGCAAAGCCTGGCCGCGCTGCCGCATCATTCAGCGCACCAACAGCACAAAGGTGTTCCGGTCGCCTTGCGCGCAACTGGACTGCGCCGCCAACGCGTTATAGGCCAAGGTGGCCGACTTGACCTCTTTGAGCGCCCCTTCGCCTTGAATGCTCATCCCGGCCGCCAGACGCTGCAGCATGGACAGCAATGCCGGACACGCCGCATGACTGACCTTGTCCAACGTCAAGGCCAACGCCGCGCCCGACTCCCTGACTTCCAGACTGACCTGCCCGCCGCTGCCCAGCCCATGCATCACCTGTTGCCGATTGGCCGATACCGTCAATGCGGAGCCTGGCTGAATGTGTCTGGCCAAAGTCGCAGTCGTGACCCCCGCGTACGGCGCCCCGCTCTCGTACGGCGCATGAACCTGTGTCTGCACAATGAAACGGCTAAGCTCTTCCCCGACTTTGGGCACCCGGCTTTCAACCAGATAAGAGCCGACGGCGGGTACGGCCAGAATGGCGACCAACAAAATAATGGCCGTAACGACGGACACTTCCAGCAAGGAGAATCCGCGTTGATAAGGAGCGGACCTTGAATGATGCAGTACAGCCATGAAACCTCCGGGGATCAAGAGAACGAGGGAGAAGAACTGAAATACAGCATTAGGGAGCGCCTAAGTTCGTCCAGCACGGCGTAATGCCACCCCAACAAACCCAAACCCGACAAGACCGCCGCCAGCAAGCAGACCCAGCGCACGGCCGTCGCCTGGCGTGGCAAACTGGAGCGCAAATCCTGAGCTGCCTGCTGGGCGCACAACAACAAAGCGTGCTCCAGACCATGGGCCCGAATCATGTCGGATAGAAACCAGAGCAGTTGCCGATCCAGCAGACCTGTGTCGAAGATAATTTCGTCCCGGTAACCGGCACCCACGCGTTGCAACATCAGCGCCAGATGCCAGCGCATCCAGTTGTCAGAGCCGTGAGCCAATAACTGAAGAGCGGCCCGCAAGGGCAGGCTGCCTGCGGCATGGGGCTGCACCAACACGGACAGTAAGGAAAGAAACCGCAAAGCAGCCAAGCGTCGCAGCCACAGCCCCGGCCCAATACGGTCGAGCAGCCGGCGCAGCCCGTGACTGCGCCCTTTGAGTGCGTGCCGCAGCCCCCACGCGCCCGGCCCCAGCAGTCCGGGCAAGACGGGAATCCAGGTTTGCAGGCGCTGGGCCCAACGATAGAGGCTGAGCGTGCGCGTCCCCAGGTAGTCCGAGGGCATGTCCAGAAAGGCGTGCTGCAAGGCGGGAACAGTCAACCAGGGAATACAAGCCAGCAGAACGGCCACGATCAGCATGGCTGCCACGGCAGGCCAGAGCAGATGCAACAATTGCCCCCGAGCCCAGCCGGCCAGTGCCAAATAGGTATTCAAGGCCTCCAGCCCCTCGTGTATCCGGCCTCTTGTCTGGGCAGTCCGCAATACAAGAAGCTCTTCGGGCCGCAGGCAGCCTTTCCACACGGTCAGCACATCGCCGCCGCTGCGGCGATAGAGCATTTGCCAATGACGGCTCAAGCGACCTCGAAAATGACGCTCTCCGTAACGCTCGCTATCCTGCGCAAATACCGCGAACAGGGTTCGCCTGCCCTGCTCGGCCTGCAGCAATGCGTGCAGATATTGAAAATAGGCGTGACGGCGGCTCAAAAAACGCCACTGATCCCAGCGCAGACGACACCGGCTCCAGGCTGCGCCTATGCCCGGCCCGGCCAAACCCGAACTCATGCGCACCCCGGTATGGAGGCCGTACCATCGAGCATCGCTCGGCGTCGCATTCGCCAGGTATCGAACGCCCCGAAACGGGCCTCGATGTCGCGCAAGTCCAACCTCCCCTGCCCGGCCAACTGCAAGGCCGATGACAAGATACCGGGCAAATCCGCTGTCGCCGCCCGCAAAACCAGCCCTTGGCGCATGCGCTCGTGCGACTGGGGCAGCAGATCCGGCTCTAACAGTTCGGCCACAATCGTACGCCCCTGATAGCCGAACTGCTCGGGCAGGCGAGATCGCTGGCAATGTGCACAGCCCGCCGCGACTCGCCACCGCAGGCCCGAAAAAGAACCCGGCGCCAAGGCCTCCAAGCAAGCCAGGCTGCGGGCCGCGCTCTGATCCGGAGGACTGTCTGCGGAGCAGGCCGCACACAAGACCGGCAGCAAGGCCTGAAACACCAACAGCTTGAGCATGCCCGGGGTGGCCAGGAATTCCCTGGGCACGCCGATGAACCCAGACGCCAGCCGCTCGGGAATCTGCTCGACGCTCGCGGCATGCACCGTGCTGTACACGCTGACCCCGGAAGAAGCCAGATCCATGAAGGCTTCGCCCGTTTCTCGATCCCGGATTTCCCCCAGCAAGACATCCTGCATGGCGGATCGTTTGAGGGCTCGCAACTTGCTGGCAAAGACCGTGTGAGCATCCTGATCCAGTCTACGGCTCAAGGAGCTCTGAATTGCATTGGGGATCAAGTATTCGACTGGGTCTTCAAGCGTAATAATTTTGCGCGTGGCAGGCACGCTGCGCACCAACGCCGCCAGCGACGTGGATTTGCCGGACCCAACTGACCCGGCAAATAGAATGGCCCCTCCTTCACTGCTCATGAGCCGCCGGAACTGCTGCAGCTGGGCCGGCAAATAGCCGAGTTCCTCCAGCTCGGGCAAGGCGCTGTCTTTCGGCGTCGCCAACAGACGCAGACACACAGCAGGCCCGTGCAACGCTGACATGGATGCCCAGCGCAAGGAAACTCTACGTTCGCCCACCTGTTTGTGCACACTGGCCTGCTGTTCGGCTTGCGGGTCGAAGACGGCCCCATTGCCGCCTTGAGCATCCATCCATACCAGCGCCAGCATATCCATCAGCAGTCGGGTATCCAGCGCCTGGAACAAGTCGGGACGGACATGACGGCCCGCCACTGAAAAATGAACGTCGGAAAACGCCTGATCCAACCGCAAGCGCACATGAATGTCGCTGGCCCCCTGCTCAAGCGCCCAGCGCAGCAAACGCAGAAACAACTGTTCCAGCTCGTTGCGATCCCTACCCGCGGAAAGAGCGTCGGAATCGTCCTGGCGTTCGGACTGAACCGCTACCAGCGTCGCTTCGTCCACGTGGTACAGGGACGGATCAGCCAGGACATAACCGCGCTCCTGCATCAGGCCCAGCAAAGCCGCCGCCTGATCTGAAACCGCCATTTCCCCCACTGCCAGCACGGCAGCCTGTCCATTTTGTAAAAGCAGCGGCGTCAAGCGACTGGCCAGATGCTCCACATCGAGTTCGGCAGCCAGGCTGCGATGACGGGCGCAAACCCGGCAGAGCTCACCCGTGCTCAGTGTGACCGGGTCAAGACGACCGCTATGCGGGGAGGGTAACGACCGTTCCTTTGTACATACGCCTGCTGTCAGGGGACGCGTCCGCGTCCGTTGAAATCGCGCCCCCCAGTTTCCCCGCAAAAGACGGTTAAGGCTCAAGACATAGCTCATGTCGACGCTCCCCTTCTTGAAGCTGAATGCAACGATTGCTGATACTGTGCAGACGAAAACGCGGGTCACGATGGCGCCCAATCGGCCACGGCTGACCCTGCTGAAAGACCAGGGAATGTTCTGCATGCCGCACCTCGGCCAACAAATGGGATTGGCGGCCATAAATGGCTTTGAGCTCCAGTGCGCCCGGTGCAGACTGCAAAGACGCGATGCCTGGCGCGGCCTGCGATGAACAAGACCGCGACGACAAGGATTGCTGTGCTCGTTCCGCATCCTGGCGCAACATGTCATGAACCGTGATCAGCAATGCCGGATCGGATCTGCTTGTCGACGTCCACAACATCAGGGGCAGACAGATCAGCAGCGGGCATAGGTGTCGGGGGCACACTGAGCGAGTCATCTTGTTCATAGAGATATCCCTTCAGGTTCAGGGTAAGGACACTGCCCGCCAGCGACGCGATCGCTTGCGGGTCGACCTGGAGCGAGGCTTTCTCCAGCTTCAGCGTGTGCGCCGTGGGCAACAGAAGATAGGCGGAGCGCAAGGGCGATTGACTGTTCCAGGCTCTGCGCCGCAACCCCGACCATGCTTTGCCATCCGTTTGCGGCAACCGCTCCAGCAAAGGCGCGAGTCCCTCTGGCGGCAGAGACGGGCCCAAGGCCAGATGGCCGAACGCGGGCCGCACCACCTGCAGACGGCTGAACAGCTCGCGTTCGTTATGCTGCCGCCTATTCAGCACGGACACATCCAGACCTTGCTGTGGAAATGCCGCCGTACGCATCAGGCGAGCCTGATCCAGCGCGGGAAAGTGCACATCGGCCTGCGGCCCCAGCAGGGCCTGAAACCCCTGATTCGTGGCCTGGGCATCGGCTGGTTCATAGTGGGCGGAACAAGACCACTCGCCCGTTCCCGTATGGCATTCGACCTGATGCAACTGCCAACGGGCCGCGCGGTAAGGTATGCCTTCAAGCAGACTCAATAAGGCGCGCAGCCCATCCTCACCGGACAAGGCGTGCTGCTGCTGAACGTCGAGCAAGACCAACTGCGGGTCTGCCTGAGGGAGGGGTGAATCAGACTCGGCAACACGGACGACGGCAATCCAGCACCCCGCCAGCAGTAGAAGCAGGGCCGGGAGCAACACAGCGGTCCGTCCGCCCCGACCGGCGGCGGGCAGCAGTCGACACGTGTCCTGCCGCCCCTGCGCCAAATGAGACGCCAGATCATCGGGCTGAGGCAGGACAAACAAGGACGGATAGCGCTGCTGAATGTTGCTCTGCATGGCTCTTGCGTGCTCAAGAACATCGAACACGCAATCCGTACCGCCGATGACAGCCCCATCGTGGGCCGCCACCAGCCAGTAGCGGCCATCGGACAAGACCCACAAGGCCAGAATGCAACCTTCAGGATGCTGACTGGCCAGGCACGCCGCCGCTGAATAGGCAACCGCGTCTTGTCCAGCCTTGCCCGACTCGGGGGAACTCAGCATGAAAACACCCTCTTTGGGGCTGAGAACATCCCACAGGCCCACCGCCAGCAACCCCGCGCCCGCCAAGCAATACCCAGCATGGCGATGGCTTTGCAGCAAGCGCCGCAGCCCCGCGCCCGAAGGCCCGTCCACCAGCGCGAACCAATGCAGTCCGAAACAATATTGCGCACGCGAATGCCCGCCAGCCATATCAGCGGCCCTCTTCCAGGTGAGCCGTCAACAGCAGCAAGGTGCGCACAGTCTGGCTGCGCACCTGACGGCGGCCACCGAGCAGCCAGGGCAGATCCCTGCCCGCTCGGCTATGCTCGTCCTGATCCAGTACGCGGTCATGACCGGCCAGCAACCAGGTCTGACCGGGCAGCACCGATACCTGCTGCATCATGCTGCTGCCGTCGATCGTGACCTGTTGCAGTTGCAGCGGATGGCTGCGATCACCGAAGTTGAGCGTGCGCAAGGGCTGCGCCACGGTACTGTCATAGGCGATGGTCAAGAGAATGCGGCCGTCGTCCTGAATATCCGGCACCACTGTCAACATCGCCCCCACGGACTCTTCTTTTTGACTGACGCTGACGGCCGGCAAGGACATCTGCGCGCCGGCGGACAAGGCCGCCGCCTCGACCTTATCGACATAAGTAAAGCGCGTGCGTAGCATGTGGCTGGCCGGACGCCGGTTCACGGCAAACAGCGGGAAGCTTTGCCGGCGCACGACACGCGCCTGACCGGCCAAGGCCTGCAAAAAACCTTCGGTGCCTGTCCATTCGCCCTGCTCGCTGCGCCCTTTGAGCGTCGTTGCAGCGGCAATGGATTCGCCGACTCCGCCCAGCCCCCATGCCAAGCCGGTTGAACGAAATAAAACATTCCAGTCCAAGGCGAGCTGCTGCTGATCCGAAAAGGACAGGCTTATTTCCTCGAACACCAGGCGTACCCGGCGCGCCAGCACACGCTTTTCCAGTTCCAGATAACGCCCGACCGCCTCCAGCCGCTCCGGCGTATCCGTCACCACCAGCATGGAACTGGGGCCAGAACTGGCCACGACCGTGCCGGCTCGGGACAGGAAGGCCTCGATGCGTTGGCGCATGGATTCCATGACCGGGACGGGCGTGATGGTCAGGCTGGTGTGCCAACTTCCCTGGCCCTGCTGCTGGGCTCCTGCCACTCCGGCCTGGGCGCCTAGGTCCTGCTGCAGTACGCCCAATTCAAAATAGCGCGTTTCCGTACGAAAGAATTCAATCCGCCCCTGCCTGTAGCGCCAGTTCACATCGTAGGCCGCGCTCAAGTGATCCAGCAGATCTGCCAGGGTGCGCTGTTCCAGGAATAGTCGCCCGCTTCGTTCTGCAGAAGGCGAGCCGCGCTCGGCGGCCACACTGTTCAGGCGCGGCAAGAAATCCGACGCCGGCAAGAGCGCGTCGGGGCTGACATACACCGGCAGGCCCGACAGATGCGCCATTCTTGAGGCCAGTTGATCCAGGGAAGGCAATGGATCTGCCAAGGCCAGGCTCGTCTTGCGCGCCGAACGCAGCACCGCCGGCAAAGAGGTGTCGCGCCCTAATGGTATAGCGCGACCCGCCACCCATGGCCTGTCCACGGATTGCCGACGACGACGCTGTTCGGGATCTGCTTTCTTGCTGAACCGCTCCTGATGCCGCTGCATGTGCTGCTGCATGTCGTGATGCCGTTGCGCCACCTCTTCGCCATGTTGCACCACGCTACACCCCGCCAGTGCAGACAGAACACATAGTCGCCAGAGCTTCATGAATGATCTCCGGCGGTCAGGTCGCGGTCGCAGGACTGGGACCAAGCCACCACGCGCAATACCTGATTGGAATAAAAGCACGGTTGCGCGGGATGCGCGCTGAGCTCGGTCCCCCGCAATAACTGCTGGACCGCCTGCTTGAAATCGCCGGTGAATACCGCCGCTCCACTAACAGGTAGATCCACGTTCAGGTCCCAATGCTCAGCCTGAAACATCCAGCCCGCACGCAGCGCCCAGCGCGCCAGCGCCTGCCGCAAGGTGTGGTCATCCAGGCGCAGGTCGAAGCTAAGCGCAGGCACGGGAACAGACGGCGGCGGCGATACGGCAGTAAACGCTGGCGCCGCAGGACGAGGAGATTGAGCCTGCGATGCCGGCAAAGCAGGCGTTGGAGCAGAAGAGGCCGAATCTGACGCGGCAACAACGGCTTCCGGCCGCCCGGTAGCGAGCAGCCCGGTCTGCTGCCGCCCGGCCTGGGCCAGGCCGTAACCTGCGCGAAACAGCAACTGCGGCCACATCTCTTGCACGATCTGGAACTGCCCTTGCGGCTTGAGCGTCAGGAATTGTTCCTGACCGTTACGCAGCCCAAAAACAGCCGGTACAGGCTGACCGGGCGCGAAATGCAGCCAGATGCGTGCGCCGTTGTCGAATACTTGCAAAGGGCCGACACGGGGATCGCCACTTAAGCGCCAGTCGAAATGGAATGCCTGCGCCCCTATGTCTGGGGCTGAAACCCTAACCCCCTGCCCCACCAGACATCCTTGCAAGGCCGGCAACAACAAGCCCGCCCCCAGCAAGCGCAACCTGAACAAGCACATGGCACGCACCCCAAAAAAAAGCTCCACACCCCGTTCAGGGCATGGAGCTTATCTTCGGTCAGGCCTGAGCCTGGCGCCAGATCGGCTTGTACTGATGGATGAATCAGCGTGCTTTCTGGGCTACCAGTCGGTTGGCCTCGGTCGCGGCACCGCGCAGCGCCGTCAGGGCGGGCTGCTTGCCATCCAGAGCATTTTCCAGGCTCTGGTTGAACACGGCGCGGATCTGGCGATAGTTGCGGAAGTTGCCCTTGGCCGTGCCGGAGGCGCCGCTGCCATAAGCGCCTACCAGATGCTGCCAATCGCCTTTATCGCTGTAATAGCCGCCAGCGGTCGAATTGAAGGCCTCACGGCTAACTGGCAAGAAACCCGTTTGCTGATACCAGCGCGACGCATTCTCGGGTTGAGCGAGCCAGGCGATGAAACGCGCAGCGGCCTGGTTCTGCTCGGCAGAATGCCCCTTGGTGGCCCATAGGGCGCCGCCGGTCACGAAGGGCTTGCCCGGTGTCTGGGTAACTTCCGGGTAATAAGGCAGCCCGGTCACGGCGTATTTCAGGCCGCGGGTAGCGCTGTATTCGCCGATATGGCCCGAGTTCGAGAACATGACTGCGCATTCACCCTTGGCAAAGCGCTGCGGCGACTGGGGCAGCATGTCGGGCTTGACCATCAGTTCGGACTTGACCCAGCTGATCATCATGGACAAGTGGCGGATATACATGACGTCGAAGTCAAACCCTACCTTGCCCTTGACCTTGGGACCGGGCGCCAGGCCATAGATCTGGTTATTTACGGCCGCCAGGTTTTCCAGGTTGATGGAAACGGACTGATCCGAGGTCAGGGGGCAGCGACGAGAGCCGTTGTTGGCCAACTGCACCAATTGGGCCTGAAGGTCCAGCCAGACACGGCTGGGCACAGCCGGTTCGACCTTGGCTTTGTTGAAGGCATCCAGGTTGTAATACATGACGGGAATTTCCGCCATGAACGGGAAACCCTGCAATTGGCCGCGGCCGTTGCGCACAAAGGAATTGGACGCCAGGAACCAGGACACCTTGTCCATTTTCTCCTTGGCCAGCAAGGTATGCATGGGCAGGATATAAGCGCGATCCGCGACCTCATCCAGCCCGGACATCTCGCCCAGCTGCACCAGATTGGGCAATTGCGCGCCCGATACCGACTGCACGGCCTGATCCAGGGCTGCGTCGGAATCGTGCGCCTTGACCTCGACCTTGACGTCTTTCTGGCTGCGATTGAAGTCTTTGGCCAGTTTCTCGAATTCGGCCTGGTTATGCGGGTTCAGGGATGTCCATACCTGGATATCCACCGCAGCCAGTGCAGCGGAACCGTACAAAAGAGCGGCGGAGCCGCCCACTGCCGTCGCCAGTGCCAAGACGCACCGCTTCAGCGCTAATCCGCGTAGATTATTCATACATCCTTTAGCGTAAAAAAGGAAATTCGGGTTCGGGCTGACGGCCGCCCATGAGGTCGGCCAGGGCCCGGCCGGAGCCGACCCCCATGGTCCACCCCAAGGTGCCGTGGCCAGTATTCAAATAGAGGTTTGGAATGCTGGTTCGGCCGATCAGCGGAACATTTGAAGGCGTGGCGGGACGCAGTCCCGACCAGAAATGAACATTATCAAAATCCAGACCACTTGGGAACAACTCAGCGACCTGGGCCAGCATGGATGTGCAACGCTTTGTGTTCAGGCTGCGGGAATAACCGGACAACTCGGCAGTCCCGGCCACGCGCAAGGTGTCACCCAGGCGTGAATACACGATCTTTCTGTCCTTGTCGGTCAGGCTGACCGTTGGTATGGCGTCGGCCTGCAGCACCGGAATCGTGGCGGAATAGCCCTTGGCGGGGTAGACCGGGCAATGGATGCCCAGCGGCTGCAGCAGCTCCGGGCTGAAGCTGCCCATGGCCACCACGAACGCATCGGCCTGCACGGACTCAAAACTGCCGTCGGGCGCAATGATCTCCACCCCGGTCACCTTGCCCTGCTCGGTCTGCAGGCGGTTGATCTGGGTGGAAAAGCGAAACTGCACGCCCGCGCGCTCGGCCATGGCCGCCAGGCCGCAGGCAAACTGATTGACGTCGCCGGACTCATCGTCCTTGGTGTAATCGCCGCCCACAATCAGATGGCGCGCCGCGGTCAGGCCGGGCTCCACCTGCAAGAGCTCATCCACGCTCATCACTCGTCGGTCTACGCCCATGTCGCGCATCAGATCGGCCATCTGCAAGGAATCATCCAGGCTGCCGGCGTCCCGATAAAACGTGATGATGCCTTTTTCCTGGTGGCGATAATCGAAATCCAGGCCAGGCCGCATCTGCTTGAGCGTGCTGCGGCTGTATTCGGCCAAACCGACCAGCGCCCGCACATTGGGGGCCAGCCGCGCAGGCAGGCATTCACGCAGAAAAGACAGACACCAACGCCACTGGCGCGCGTCCAGACGAGGCCGGAACAGCAGCGGCGCATCGTCCTGCATCAGCCACTTGAGCAGCTTGAGCGGCATATGCGGATTGGCCCAGGGCTCGGCGTAGGATACCGAGATCTGTCCGCCGTTGGCCCGGGATGTTTCCTGCGCCGGCCCGTTGCGCCGGTCCAGCACGACGACCTCGTGCCCGTCCTGGCTCAACCACCACGCCGTCGAAACCCCGATAATGCCGCTGCCCAGTACTGCTACTTTCATGTTTGCTGTCCGATTCTGCGTGTGTGGCGACGCGGCTTACTTGACGTCGGCCAAAGAAGTGAAGGCGTCGGCGAAATAGGCCTCCGGATCCAGACCGGCCTGCTCGACAAAATCGCGTCGGGCGCTTTCCACCATGGCAGGGGCGCCGCACGCATAGACCTGCCAGCGCGACAGATCCGGCAGATCCTGCAGCACCGCCTGGTGCACGAAACCGGTGCGCCCCTCCCAGGCATCTTCGGGCTGGGCGTCCGACACCACCGGGACAAAGCGCAGATTAGGCATCTGCGCCGCCCACTGCTCGGCCAGTTCAGACTGATACAGATCGCGTGGACGGCGTCCACCCCAGTACAACGCGATCTCACGCCGGCTGCCCGTCTCGCGCAGGCGCTCGATCAAGGCCTTGATAGGCGCAAAGCCTGTGCCGCTGGCCAGGAACACCATAGGCGCATCGCTGTCTTCGCGCAGAAAGAACGAACCCAGAGGGGCTTCGACGCGCAAAATCTCACGCTCTTTCATGGCGGTCGCGCCCGCGCCGAAAACATGGTCGGTAAAGACGCCGCCAGGCATGTGGCGAATGTGCAACTCGACCTGGTTGTCGTCGCGCGGCGGCGTGGCCATGGAATAGCTGCGACGGCTGCCGTCCTTCAGGATGAACTCCAGGTATTGCCCCGGGTAATAGCGGAATGGCTCGGACGAAGGCATCTGCAAGCGCACGATCATGACGTCATCACGGACCTTTTCCAGACCCACGACCCGCGAGGGCATCTTGCGGATCTGGATATCCGTCGCCATGCGGATCTCGTGCGCTTCGATGACCATGTCCGTGGCCGGCTTGGCCTGGCAGAACAAGGTAAAGCCTTCGGCCCGGTCTTGCTCGCTGAGCAACTGCTCAGGCGCGCGGCCAGCATCATAGTCGCCTTCCAGCACTTTGCCGCGACAGGAAGAACAGGTGCCGTTGCGGCAGCTGTAAGGCAGGACGATGCCTGCATTCAGGGCGCCGTCCAAGACGGACTGCCCAGGCTGAACATCGAAGCTATGCCCACTGGGCTGTACCGTAATCTTGAAACTCATATCCAATACTCAAAAAAGAAACAGGCCGGGCGCCGCCATGAGACAGCGGCCCGGCACCCAGACTTTACTGCGCCTGCGGCCTATGCAGCACCGGATCGCTGAGCTTGACGCCCAACTGCTTGCCCTTGCGGGCCCGCTTGCCCAGATAATCGGCCAAGGCGTCCAGATCCATGTGCACCGTGGATTCCCGCTTGCGATAGACGCCGGACACCGCCAGGCCGTCCTGGCCGATGGCAACCCACTGAGACAGGCTGTCGCCCTCGTCCAGCCCCATCAGAATCGTACCCCGGCCGCCTTTCTCCAGCACTTTCAACTCGTTGATATCCACAACCAGGAAGCGCCCTTTGGCACTGAGCAGTCCTACGTACTGGTCGTCCGGCTGCAAGGCCAGAGGCTTGAGCAAGGTCTTGCCGGCCTCGATGGTCAGGAATTGCTTGCCGGCCCGCTGACGCGTGTTCATGTCGGCCTGGCTGGCAATAAAGCCATAGCCGTCCGAAGCGGCCAGGACATAACGCTGATCGCCGGGCGCCGCCATCATGTGTTCGATCGGCGCGCCCGCGCTGACGTCGATCATGGACGTAATAGGCTGGCCATCGCCGCGCGCCGAGGGCAGACTGGACACGGGCACAGTATAGACCCGCCCATCCCGCCCCAGGGCCACCAGGTCGGTGGTACTGCGACACTCCAGCGCATCGTACAGCTTGTCGCCCGTCTTGAACGTGAATTGCGATGCATCGTGGCCATGTCCCTGGCGGCAACGCAGCCAGCCCTTGCGGGAGATGATGACGGTGACAGGCTCGTCCACCACCTTGTTTTCCAGCACGGCACGTTCAGCCGCTTCGATCAGGGTGCGGCGCTCGTCGCCATAGGTCTTGGCATCGGACTCGATCTCGCGGATCATCAGGCGCTTGAACGCCTTGGGATTGTCCAGCAGCTCCTGCAGTCCGGCCTGCTCCTCGCGGCGCTCATCCAGCTCTTTTTCGATCTTGAAGCCTTCCAGGCGGGCCAACTGACGCAGCCGCATTTCCAGAATATCGTCCGCTTGGCGCTCGCTCAGATCGAAGCGTTGCATCAGCGCAGCGCGCGGCTCGTCGGATTCGCGTATGGTCTGGATGACTTCGTCCACATTCAGGTAGACCACCATGCGCCCTTCCAGCACATGGATGCGGTCCGACACCTTGTCCAGGCGATAGCGCGTGCGGCGCTCCATGGTGTGGCGGCGGAACTCCAGCCAGCTCTCCAGCACCTGGCGCAGCGAGCGCTGGCCTGGACGGCCGTCCACGTCGATGCACACCAGGTTGATGGAGACACTGCCCTCCAGACTGGTCTGCGTCAGCAGCGTATTGACGAATTCGTCGCGGTCGATGGCGCGCGACTTGGGCTCGAACACCAGCCGCACGGCAGCCTGCTTGCCCGATTCATCGCGTACCGCATCCAACAGGTTCAGCATCAAGGCCTTGGTCTGTTGCTGCTCGGCCGTCAGGGACTTCTTGCCGTTCTTGACCTTGGGATTGGTTCGTTCCTCGATTTCCTCGAGAATCTTCTGCGCCGAGGTGCCAGGCGGCAGCTCGGTCACGACCAGTTGCCACTGACCGCGCGCCATGTCTTCGAAAACCCAGCGTGCTCGCGCCTTGATGGAGCCGCGGCCATGCGAATAGATCGCAGCGATGTCCTGGGCGGGCGAAATGATCTGGGCGCCGCCGGCAAAGTCCGGCCCCGGCACGATGTCATAAAGCTGCTGATCAGTCAGCTTGGGATCTTTCAGCAAGGCCACACAGGCCTGAGCGACTTCCCGCAGATTATGCGAGGGAATCTCGGTAGCCATGCCTACGGCAATGCCCGATGCCCCATTGAGCAGCATGATGGGCAGGCGCGCCGGCAAGGCCACAGGTTCTTTCTGGCTGCCGTCGTAGTTGGGCACGAAATCCACCGTGCCCTCGTCCAGCTCATCCAGCAGCAAGCGCGAAAACGGCGTCAGGCGCGCTTCGGTATACCGCATGGCAGCGGCATTGTCGCCATCGCGCGAACCGAAGTTGCCTTGGCCATCCACCAGCGGGTAACGCAACACGAAGTCCTGCGCCATGCGCACCATGGCGTCGTACGCCGCCTGATCGCTGTGAGGGTGGTACTTGCCCAGCACGTCGCCCACGACGCGGGCTGATTTGACGGGTTTGGCCGTGGGGCCCAGGCCCATCGCATCCATGGCATACAGAATGCGGCGCTGCACGGGTTTTTGCCCGTCGGTCAGGTCGGGCAGCGCGCGACCGCGCACCACCGACACCGCATAGTCCAGGTAAGCCTGCTCGGCATACGTCGCCAGCGTGATCTGATCGTCCGATCCCGCCGGTTCAAAATCCAATTGATTGCTATCCATAAATTACTCTTTACCCGGACTCAAACGTCTACTTCGGCCAGATTGCCTTTTTCTTCCAGCCAGGCGCGCCGCTGGGACGCCTCGCCCTTGCCCATCAGCATCGTGAACATGGCCTGCGTACCAGGCAGTCCGTCGGCCTCCCAACTGACCGGCAACAGGCGACGGGTATCCGGATTCATGGTGGTGTCCCACAACTGTTCGGCGCTCATTTCGCCCAGACCCTTGAAGCGGCTGATGCTCAGCGACTCCATCCGGATCGATTCGTTGCGCAGCTTTTCCAGCGTTGCGTCCAGTTCACCTTGATCCAGGCAATAAATCTTGCGCGCGGCGCGCTTGCCAGCCGCCGGCACATCCACTCGGAACAACGGAGGGCGCGCCACATAGACGTGGCCCGCTTCGATCAGTTTGGGGAAATGGCGAAAGAACAAGGTCAGCAGCAGCACCTGGATGTGGGAGCCATCCACATCCGCATCCGACAGAATGCAGATGCGTCCGTAGCGCAGGCCCGACAGATCGGGATCGGAGCTCGCATCGTGCGGATCCACCCCGATGGCGACGGAAATATCATGGATTTCCTGATTGGCGAACAAGCGATCGCGCTCCACTTCCCAGGCATTGAGCACCTTGCCACGCAGCGGCAGAATGGCTTGAAACTCTTTGTCGCGGCCCATCTTGGCCGAACCGCCGGCCGAATCGCCCTCGACCAGGAACAGTTCGGACCGGTCCAGATCATGCGATTCGCAATCGGTCAGCTTGCCCGGCAAGACGGCGACGCCCGAGCTCTTGCGCTTTTCCACTTTCTGGGCCGAGCGGGTGCGGGCCTGGGCCTGGCGTATGGCCACTTCGGCCAGCTTGCGGCCCTGATCCACATGGGCATGCAAGTGCAGCTCAAGCGCGTTGCGCACATAGCCGCCCACCAGGCGTACCGCGTCGCGACTGTTCAGCTTTTCCTTGATCTGGCCCTGGAACTGGGGGTCCAGCACCTTGGCCGACAGCACGAAGCTGGCACGGGCGAATACGTCTTCGGGCAGCAGCTTCACGCCCTTGGGGATCAGACTGTGCAATTCGGCAAAGCTGCGCACCGCCTGATAGAGGCCGTCGCGCAGCCCAGCTTCGTGGGTGCCTCCGGCGGTGGTGGGAATCAGATTGACATAGGATTCGCGCACGACATTGCCATCCAGGGTCCAGGTCACCACCCAATGGGCGCCTTCACCGGGCGAGAAATTGTCATCGTCCTGCGGCGCGTACTGGCGCCCTTCGAACAAAGGCACCAGCAGCTCAATATCGCCCAACTCTTCCTGCAGGTAGCCGCGCAGCCCGTCCTGATAGCACCATTGCTGTTGCTGGCCGGTTTTCTGATTGACCAGCAGCACGGTAACCCCGCCCAGCAAGACCGCCTTGCTGCGCAAGATGTGGGCCAACTGGCCCAGCGGTATCTGGGCGGAATCGAAATACTGGGGATCCGGCCACAAACGGACCCGGGTGCCCGACTTGCGCTTGCCCACGCTGCCGACCACCGTCAGTGGCTGATCGACTTCGCCGCCCGCGAACACGATTTCGTGCGCCTGGGCGTCGCGCCAGACCAGCACTTCTAGCCGGCTGGACAAGGCATTGGTGACGGACACCCCCACGCCGTGCAGGCCGCCCGAAAACGCGTAGGCGCCGCCATCAGCCTTGTCGAACTTGCCCCCGGCGTGCAGGCGCGTGAAGACCAGCTCCACGACTGGCGCATGCTCGTCCGGATGCAGGCCGACCGGAATCCCGCGTCCGTCGTCTTCGACTTCAATACCGCCATCTTCCAGCACCGTCACGGTCAGGGTTCGGGCAAAGCCTGCCAGCGCCTCGTCGGCGGCGTTATCTATAACTTCCTGCAGAATATGCAGCGGATTGTCGGTGCGGGTGTACATGCCCGGGCGCTGGCGGACCGGTTCCAGTCCTTTGAGCACCCGAATGGAGGATTCGTCGTAACGTGTAGTAGACAACTTGATTCCCGGAAGATCGATCAGAAAAGCGGTATTTTACCGAGCGGACGGGCCAAGGGGGAAACGCTTTGTCGGCACCCTTGCCGCCGCCGTGCGGGCACCAAGGGCCGAAGTCAATGCTATCCTGTCAAAAATTGGCAACAAGCCCGTAGCAATTCACCGTAGAATACATTGTGCTCAGGCCTTGCCACACGTATAGTTTTTGGTCATCCATTCATCTTTTTTGTATCTTGCCATGAGCGATTCCATCAAACACGTTACGGACTCCTCCTTCGAGAGCGACGTCCTCAAAGCTGAACTGCCTGTTCTGGTCGACTACTGGGCCGCCTGGTGCGGTCCCTGCAAAATGATCGCGCCCCTGCTCGACGAAGCTGCCGAACAGTACAAAGGCCGTGTTATTATTGCCAAACTCAATGTCGATGAAAATCCCGATACGCCGGCAAAGTTCGGTATTCGCGGTATTCCCACGCTCATGCTGTTTAAAGACGGCAAAGTGGCCGAAACCAAAGTCGGGGCACTTTCCAAGTCGCAACTCAGCGCGTTTCTCGACAGCTCCCTGTAATCCTCTGATTAACCGCACGCGGGCCCGCCGCTGGCCCGCGGTCTGCTGCTGAAGACCCTTCCCCTCTCATGCACCTCAACGAATTAAAAGCTCTGCACGTCTCGCAGCTGCTAGAAATGGCTGCCACTCTGGAAATCGACAACGCGAACCGCTTGCGCAAGCAAGAGCTCATGTTCGCCATCATGAAAAAGCACGCCAAGAAAGGCGAGCAGATTTTCGGAGACGGGGTGCTGGAAGTATTGCCGGACGGCTTCGGTTTCCTGCGCTCGCCGGAAACCTCCTACCTGGCCAGCACGGACGACATCTACATCTCGCCTTCGCAGATTCGCCGTTTCAACCTGCACACGGGCGACTCCATCGAAGGTGAAGTACGCACGCCCAAAGACGGCGAGCGCTACTTCGCCCTGGTCAAGGTGGACAAGGTCAATGGCATGCAGCCCGAGGCCATCAAGCATCGCATCATGTTTGAGAACCTCACGCCCTTGCACCCGGACCAGCCCATGCGGCTGGAACGCGACATCAAGAGCGAAGAAAACATCACCGGACGCATCCTGGACATCTTCGCCCCCATCGGCAAAGGCCAGCGCGCCCTGATCGTGGCCAGCCCCAAGTCGGGCAAGACCGTGATGATGCAGCACATGGCCCACGCCATCACGACCAACTACCCCGAGGCCACCATGATCGTCCTGCTGGTGGACGAGCGCCCCGAGGAAGTGACCGAAATGCAACGCACCGTGCGCGGCGAAGTGGTGGCCTCGACCTTTGACGAGCCGGCCACGCGCCACGTCCAGGTGGCCGAAATGGTCATCGAAAAAGCCAAGCGTCTGGTCGAGCTGAAAAAAGACGTGGTGATCCTGCTGGACTCCATCACCCGTCTGGCCCGCGCCTACAACACGGTCGTACCGGCTTCCGGCAAAGTCCTGACCGGCGGCGTGGACGCCAACGCCCTGCAGCGTCCCAAGCGCTTCTTCGGCGCAGCCCGCAATCTGGAAGAAGGCGGCTCCCTGACCATCATCGGCACCGCGCTGATCGAAACCGGCAGCCGCATGGATGAAGTCATCTACGAAGAATTCAAAGGCACCGGCAACTCGGAAATCCATCTGGAACGCCGTCTGGCCGAAAAACGTATTTACCCTGCCATCAACCTGAACAAATCAGGTACCCGTCGCGAAGAGCTGCTGATCAAACCGGACCTTCTACAAAAAGTCTGGGTGCTACGCAAATTCATCCATGGCATGGATGAGATCGAATCCATGGAATTTATCCTGGACAAAATCCGGGCTACAAAGACCAACTCCGAGTTCTTCGACATGATGAAGAAGTAAATCGAACATCCTACGCAAGCCTCTCCATTCGAGAGGCTTGCTTGCGATGGACGTATGAGCTTGGTGCATTCACCCATGCACCCATTCTTTTAATCAGCTGAGTTCTAATCAAACCCTCAGTCTTGCAAACAGAGTTCGCTTGCAATGAAACTTACCTCATTAGAACAGTTCCTCGCCAAGGTCCAAGCCCGTGACCCGCATCAGCCTGAATTCATGCAGGCCGTCCGCGAAGTCATGTCCAGCCTGTGGCCCTTCATCGAGAAGAACCCCCAGTTCGCCGACCACGGCCTGCTGGAACGTCTGGTCGAACCCGAACGCGCCATCCAATTCCGTATTTCCTGGGTGGACGACCGCGGCCAGGTCCAGGTCAATCGCGGCTTTCGCATCCAGCACAGCAATGCCATCGGCCCCTTCAAGGGCGGCATGCGCTTTCACCCCTCGGTCAACCTGTCCATCCTGAAGTTCCTGGCTTTTGAACAGACCTTCAAGAACGCCCTGACCACCCTGCCCATGGGCGGCGGCAAAGGCGGTTCGGACTTTGATCCCAAAGGCAAATCCGACGGCGAAGTCATGCGCTTTTGCCAGGCCCTGATCGTCGAGCTGTACCGTCACCTGGGTCCTGACACCGACGTGCCAGCCGGCGACATCGGCGTAGGCGCCCGCGAAGTCGGCTTCATGGCCGGCATGATGAAAAAACTGTCCAACAGCGCGGCCTGCGTGTTCACCGGCAAAGACCTGACCTTCGGCGGCAGCTTGATCCGTCCTGAAGCCACGGGCTACGGCACGGTGTACTTCGCCGAAGAAATGCTCAAGCGCAAAGGCCAGTCCATCGAAGGCCTGACAGTGTCCGTTTCCGGTTCCGGCAACGTGGCCCAGTACGCCATCGAAAAATGCATGCAGCTGGGTGCCAAAGTAGTGACAGTGTCAGATTCCCACGGTTGCGTGGTGGACATGGAAGGCTTCACGCCTGAAAAGCTGGCCGCCCTGATGCACGTGAAGAATGTGCAGCGTGGCCGCGTGAAGGATTACGCCGAGCAGCAAGGTCTGCGTTACGAAGAAGGCAAGCGCCCCTGGCACGTGCCGGTTGATGTCGCCCTGCCCTGCGCCACCCAGAACGAACTGGAACGTGCGGATGCGGAAACGCTGGTCAAGAACGGCGTACGCTGCGTGGCTGAAGGCGCCAACATGCCCAGCACCCTGGAAGCAGTGGACGTTTTTGTCCATGCCAAGATCCTGTACGCACCCGGCAAAGCCAGCAACGCCGGCGGTGTCGCCGTCTCCGGCCTGGAAATGAGCCAAAACGCCCAGCGCCTGAACTGGACCCGCGAACAAGTCGACACCAAACTGCACTCCATTATGCGCGACATCCACGAGAATTGCGTGAACTATGGTCAAGAAAGTGATTTCGTCAACTACGTCAATGGCGCCAATATCGCCGGCTTCGTCAAAGTGGCCACTGCGATGCGTCATCAAGGTGTTTATTAAGTTCTGCGCCTTGCTCAGTAGTAAAAAGACCGCCCACGAGGCGGTCTTTTTTTGTTTGGGGAAAGGGTTTGATCGCATCTGCGTGATCATGAAAAGAATTGGGCTGCTGTCGAATTTGATTGAGCCTCGAGTTTTTCCGTTTTATTTTGACTCTAAAAAACCTCCAAATTCGGTACCGGCAAAAAACATAGGTTTAAAATTTGACTGATGGAGATTTGAAATTTCTTGTCTGAGCGGTTTTTAGGCATGGTACTCATTTATTTGGCGAAGCCCTGTTAGACTGGCTGTTTTCGGCTATAAGTAGTCATTCCATCATTTCTCTTTGACGACTCATTAGAAGCTTAAGTTTAAAGATCTTTAGATTTACCTAAAAGTTTGCGCGTGATCGCCCTCTCTCATTATTAGGGATAGATTAATCGTTATATGAACGCCAAAAATTTTTCCCTGTTGGCTAAATCCAGTTAGGCCTGACTGAAAAACTATGGAAACACAAAGCTTGCTCGCTGCCCTCAATTCGACGGATCTCACTCTTGAGGCAACGCCACTTGTTATTTGGGAAATGGGGGCTGCTTCAACAAAAGAAGAAATTGCTCGCTTCATGTACCGAGGAGGACCACTTCCTCCGCAAGCCTCCATAAGGCCGCCACGCATTGACGACCAGCGCCCTGAAAAGAAATACTGGGATTTCGTCAACGCAGAGATGCAGCTTTTTCTGTGCACGGACGAAAAGAAGTACCGCGCGCTCTGGAAGCAAATACTAGAAATTCAGAAGAAGTCCACCGCTGCAATCGTTGGCATCATTGCCACGTTCCTCGGCGCATCAATTGGCGTTTCGGCAACACTGCTTTCTGGCTTTGTTGCCGTTTGTCTCTTTGCAGCTCTCAAGGTCGGGAAAGAGGCTTACTGCGCATTCATCTCGCAAAATGAGACCTAACCCGCCATGGCATCGGACATATTTCTGCGCCCGCTGAGCTCTATTTTTCCCGCCGAAGCTCACTACGTATACCATATTCAATGGTTAACCCTACAGTCGAACGGTACGGTGCAAAAGCGTGTCACTCCCCAATTCCACGTTAAAGTTTTTCTATCTGCTTCGAGTCGTTTTCGGTCACCTCACTTTGACTACAACCAACCGATCAATAGCCGATTTTGACTCTAGTATTGCTTGGCATGGAAAGCAACGCTAAGTGGGTCATATAACGGAATCACGGTATCTTACAGGGCACGTACTACACCCACGACCATGCTGCTTGCTAAAATTCTATACAAAATCGTTAATAATCCACACACAAACGGCTTGACCACTGAGACATGACCACCACCCCATCGATACCTTTCTCCGCGCGCACGAAGGGACCGCATCGGCAAATTGACGCTGACTTTCCCGATACAGGTAGGGCTGGCCTACTTCATCTGCTGGCTGACCTTATTGAACGAAGATACGTGGCCGACTGGGTGGTAATTGCCCGAGAACTTCACCGCATCGGTCGGTTTGAGCTGGTGTCGTATGACACCTCATCGATTTCTAGCCTTGAGCAGGCGAAGGTCAACGCTACTTATGCGCTGGAAACTCTGCAGTGGCAAAAAGCCTATGACTTTTGCGAACGGCTTTACTCTCAACTCCCAAATCAGGTCGGATGGGAGGACAACTACGGTAATTACACTGAGGAGATTTCCCGTTCCGATTCACAAGCCTACATCGCCGCTGAACTTCAGCGACTTTTTCTTGAGGAATCGCTCGCATACGAGTTCACTGACGGAGCGGTACGGCGGCGTGGCCGAAAAAATACCGTAGAGCTCACATCAAAATCTCAGGTCGTCCTTGGTGCAACTGAATTGATAAGTGCACGGCAGCATTTCGAGAAGGCACTACAGTTCTTCCGGCATCCCACCAAGCCGGATTTCGAGAACACAGTTAAAGAAGCAGTGTGTGCTGTTGAGGCAACCGGCAAGATGCTCTTTCCAATGGCCAAGGCTTCAACGCTGGGGGATTTGATCAAATGGTTCGGAACAACGAAGCTTGTGTCAGTTCCGAAGGCTCTCACACAGACGCTCACTGGCATCTACGCATTCCGAAATGGAGCTGAAGGCGTAGCTCATGGAGCGACGACAGGAGGGAGGGTTTCTGCCGAAGTCGCCGAGTACGTTCTAGCTGTTTGCGCATCACAGATAATTTATCTAGTAGATCTTGCAAATAGTCTTGAGGGAGATATTCCATTCTAGGCCTACATCAATAGCGACGACCTCTACGCATACCCTTTCATCGAACCATAAGAACTACAGCTGCTTTCGCTATCAGTTGCCCGGAGGTGTATTTCGATTGCTGAGCTATTACAGCCCCTCAAACCAGAAATGGAAAGGACTGCAATGGATCGGAGTCTGCCACAAGCCTTTGGCCACAATCGGCCAAGAGCCGACGCTCAACAAGTAGGATTTACAGTGACTTATTTGCTTTTGCGGCAAACCATTGCATTCCATCTTCTAAATTTTTGAGAAGCCTCTCGAAGCGATCCACGTCAAAGACTTGGTCACCTGCGACATCAATCGAATCAGCACCATCCATATCGAATGCTACCCGATTGCCAAAATCGATCACCCGAGCGGTGCAACGTCCTTGGAAATACGTATTGGCTATAGCGGCCGCTTGCTCAGCAGTTTTTTTTTGCATAGTAAGCTCTACTTAGAGGCTAAGGAGAAACGTAAACATCATGAAGAACATCGCCGTCACCTTTGCTGCCTTAGTAATTGTAATCCCAGCGTTTGCACAGCAAACTAAAACCAACACTCCGCAGTTGCTCAGAGGGTGTGAGATCCTAGGCAATCTTCGAGAAACGAAAGGGCCAGAAGATGCAGTACATGCAGCCTATTGTCTAGGCCTGATTGATGGCGCTGCTAATCACGCGTATCTCGTCAAGGCAAAGCCGGTTGGTATTCCGCAGTTCTGTCCTCCTGACGAGTCCCCTGATCCTCGTGAAATTGCCGCTCGAGTTGCCAACACCATCAAAGCGCAAGATCTCAGTCGGATAGAGTCATATGGCAGAGGAACATCCGGAATGGTAGCCCTGTCGATGAACTACCCATGTCGCTAGGTTGTGGCGTGAATGACTGGAATGGGCCGAAAAACCCACCTCCTAATTAGCCCCCTCCTCCCTTCACGGCTCCAACACCTCCCCCGGCGCACAATAATACGGCCCCGCCAGCCGGGCCAGGGGCTGGTAGGCTTGCATGTCCACCTTGCCATCCTCGCCCAGCAAGGTTTGGTCTACGTGGAAGGCCAGCACTTCCAGGATGTGCAGCTGATTGACGCCGCGGCCCAGGTTGACTACCTGGTCCAGGCGGCATTCCATCTGCACTGCTGCGCCGTCCAGGCGCGGTACGCGCACGTAATGGCCGGGTGACAGGGTCAGTCCCAGTTCCTGGGCTTCGCTGTGGCCCGGCGGGTGTTCGGCGGCGCTGGCATGGACCGCCGCCAGGTCCGAGGATCGGCACATCTGTACCACGCATTCGCCGTTGGCCTGCAGGTTGCGGGCGGTGTCCTTCAGGCCGCCTTGTTCGGTACGGTTGATGTTGATGGCCAGCATAGGCGGGCTGTGGGCCACGTAGTTGAAGGAGCTGAACGGCGCCAGATTGACGCTGCCGGTCTCCTCCAGCGTGCACACCCAGGCAATGGGGCGCGGCACGACCAGCGACGTCAGCAAGCGGTAGGCCAGGCTGTCTTGCATATCGGCGCACGGTAAGCTGCGATAGGTGGTCGAGCGGTCCATGGCCGTCCTAGATAAAGAGTTGAATCGTGGGCAGATAGCCGTCCACACTCAGAAGATCCACCCGCTTTTCCACAATTTCCCAGCCCTGGCCGCTGGGCCGCAGCCTATACGAGGCCGTCGCGGGCAGGACTTCGGTCTTGTTTTTCTGGTATTCGGAATAGATCAGATTGGTCCGGACGGAATAGCATCCCTGCTCGTCGGGCTGCTCTGCCTGAAGCCGGGGCGATTGGATCACACGCAAGCCCTTTACCCCCGGCTGCAAGGAAAATGCGCGATGGTGCGAGAGCCGGTCTATCCGCAAACGCATCAGCATGCGATTTTCCAAGGCGATGCACATGCGCCCTTGCGGGCTTTCCTGCCCGGATTCGCCGGGTATCCAGTACAGCCCGTCGTGCGCGAACAATTCATACCACTCATCAAAGCGCCCTTGATCCAGCAAGGCGTTTTCCTGCCAGACAAACTCCTGCAGGCTGCGCTGCGTGTCCATGCTCATCATTCTTGCTCCTGCTGCGCCATGCCCTGTTTCCAGGCACGGTATTGATTGCGTATCACCCATTCGTTATTGGCATCGTCAAACAGGCCGCCGGCCTGCTCACGCTCCTGCGCGTCGTATTGGCGCAGCAGGTTCACCCACGGGTTGCCCTGCGCCTTCAGGCTGGCTTGCTGGCTCTCGAACAAATGCACATCGTCATGCGCCACCACGCTCATGGGCGAATACACCAGGCGGCTGTACGACAGGCCGCGATCCAGCATCTGACTGGGCGCGCCCTTGGGCTGAAACACCCATACTTCCAACAAGGTTTGATCCACTGCCAGTGGCCTGAGTACACGGATGATCTGGGGTGAACCCTTGGCCGCCATACTGGGGTAGAAGACCACGTTCTGCGGATTGAAGCCCAGCACGCGCGCGGCCTTTTCCTCACCCCAGGCCTCGCGCATCATGGCTTCATACCCTGGGATGCCGGAGTAATCGGTATGAATGCTGAACTTGGTGCCCAGGATGCTGTGCCCGTTGGGGTAGGTCTGCACCCCCATGCGCGAATAAAAATCATAGCCCGAGCCAAAGGGCAGCAACTGCTCCAGCGCGGTCGGGTCTTCGTCCTTGAAGACTTCGCCGACCTTGGCCGCCGAGCTGGACGCGGACTCGTGGGTGGAAATCGGATGAACCGTATCGTTGATGTTCTCCAGATACATTTTCCAATTGCAGTTGATGACGGTGCGTATGGAACCGCCGGCCACCTGCAGCTCGCCCTGCGGCGAGCGATCGGCCATATTGTCCAGCGCCTGCAATACGTCGCCGAAATACTCTTTCAAGCTCGGGCCTTCCTGGCTTAAACGGGCGAAGACAAATCCGCGATACGTATCCACGCCTCCTGGCGTGGACAAGCCGGCAGCCGCCGGACACTGTGCAAAGCCAGTGTTCTCGTAGGCGTTTTTCAGCGGTACCGCCAGCAATGATCCATCCAGCTTGTAGGTCCAGGCGTGGTAGGGACAACGCAGCATCTTGCCCACATTGCCGCTGGATTCGCTGACCAGGCGGGCGCCCTTGTGGGCGCAGCGGTTCATCACCACGCGCACCGTGCCATCGCCATGACGCAGCATGATTACCGGGCTCTGGGCCAGCGTTACCGAAATATAGTCGCCGGTCTTGGGCACCTGGCTTTCATGGCCTACATAGAGCCAGGCGCGGTTGAACAGCCGCTCCATTTCAAGCTGGAATACCTCTTCATCCAGATAGGCATCCCGGTGGATCTGATGGTCCTGAGTCAGGCCGTCCAACGCGGCCTCGTCCTTGGCATACTTCATGATGCTTCCTTCAAATTCAGGTAAATCGGGTATCACAGCGCCAACGCGGGCGACATGGCGGCTGCCGTGAGCCCAGCGTCGGCCTGCGCCGCCAGGGGCGCGGGCCAGGGACGGCTGGAGTCGTCGGGCGGGACACTGGCCAGCAGCAAACGGGTATACGGATGCTGCGGATGGGCAAAGACCTGCGCCGTCGGACCCTGCTCGACCACTTCGCCGCTCTTCATCACCAGCACACGCGTGCACAGATAACGAATCACCGATAGGTCGTGAGAGATGAATACCACCGCCACCCCCAGTTCCCGATTCAGGCGCAGCAACAGATTCAGGATCAGCGCCTGCACTGATACATCCAGGCCGGATACGATCTCGTCCGCGACCAGCAGGCGAGGCTGGACGCACAGGGCACGGGCGATGTTGACGCGCTGCTTCTGCCCGCCCGACAACTCCGACGGAAAGCGCACGCCCGCATCCTGGGCGATGCCTACCTGGGCCATCAGTTCATCGGCCTTGCGGCGGCGCTGCTCGGCCGTCATGCCGGGCTGCAGCTCCAGCACCTGCGTCACCAGTTGCTGCACGCTTCGACGAGGATTCAAGGCCGAGTCCGGATCCTGGAACACCATTTGTATGGTCTGCGACAAGGACTCGCCGCCGCCAGCGGAAAACTGCTCGCGCGGCTGCCCTTGTACCCGCACCTGGCCGCCGCTGGGCTGCAGCAGCCCCACCATCAGGCGCGCCACCGTACTCTTGCCGCTTCCGCTCTCGCCCACCACGCCCACCAGTTCGCCGGGCCGCACACACAACGACAAGGGACGCAAGGCGTACATCAGGCTGCGGCGCCCTTGGCGGGTGACGCGATAGCTGCGTTCGACCTCGCGAAACTCCAGCAGCGGTGCCAGATCAGCGGACGGTGGCTCGGGCAGCTCATGCGGCTGCGCTTGTGCAGTCGCATCACCGGCCAGACAGCTCCCCGCACAGCTGACCCAGTGGCCGGAGCGCACGGCCTCCAACACAGGAGGGCGCAGCTCGCACTGCGTATTGCGGGTCGGGCAGCGCCGCGCAAAGCGACAGCCCGGCAACTCCAGCATGTCCTTCAAGCCCGGCATGATCTCGGCCAGGGACGGCAGGGTCTGCAAGGGTCCGCTCAACGCAGGCGTGGCGTTCTTCAGCGCCCAGGCGTAGGGGTGCAACGGAGTGTCCAGCACATCGGCTGCCGGCCCCTGCTCCACCACATCGCCGGCATACAGCACCGCGACTTCGTCACAGACATGAGCCGCCATGCGCAGGTCATGAGTAATCAGGATGACGGCCGTCTGGTGGCGCTGCTGCACATCGCGCAAAATGCGGATGATCTGGGCCTGGGTGATCACATCCAGGGCCGTGGTCGGCTCGTCGGCAATAATCAATTCCGGATCGCCCGAGAACGCCATGGCGATCAGAATGCGCTGACACTGACCGCCTGACAGCTCATGCGCATAGCGTCCCAGCATGGAAGGCGGGTCGGGCAGGCCCACTTCGTGCAGCCGCTCCAGGCAATACTGCTCGCGCTCCCGGCGGGCGATCCCCAGACGCGCCAGATGCTCGTACATCTGCTGTCGTATGGTCAGCACCGGGTTCAGCGAGGACAAGGGTTCCTGCGGCACAAACGCGATCTTGCGGCCCAGCAAGCGGCGCATCTGCGCGCCCGTCACTGGCGCCCCCTTGAAACAGACCTGACCGGACGACAGGCGCAGATTGCTGGGCAGCATGCCCGAGATCACCCGCCCTATCATGCTCTTACCCGCCCCCGATTCGCCCACCAGGCCCAGGGTGCGTCCCGCCTGCACGGAAAAAGACACTTTGCGCAGCAGTTCCACAGACTGTCCCTGGACAGGCACGGAGACGCTGACTTGCTTGAATTCGATGACCGGCACGTTCATCAGTGCGCTCCTCGTTGCTTGAGCCGAGGATCCAGCGTCGTACGCAGGCCGTCACTCAGCAGATTGAACCCCAGAACCGCGAACACAATGCCCATGACCGGGGCCATCAGTCCCCAGCCAGCCTGGTAGATCTGGTCGCGGCCATCGGCCAGCATCACGCCCCAGGCCACCACATCCGACGGCACCGACAGACCGACGAAGCTCAGGATGGCTTCCACCACGATGGCCACCCCCATCTGCAGGCTAAACAAGGTGACGATCAGCGGTGCCACGCTGGGCAGCACCTCGCGCAGCATGATGCGCAGATGCGAAAACCCGAGCAGGTGCGCCGCATAGACATAGTCCCGCTGGCGGGCGACCAGCACTTCGGCCCGCACCACCCGGTAAAAGCGCGTCCAGTCCACCAGGACCACGGCCAGGATCACGTTGAACAGGCCGGTGCCCAGGCCCACCATCAGCATCATGGAAAACACGACCGGGGGAAACGCCATCCACAGCACCACCAACGAACTGACTCCGCGATCGAACCAGCCACCGATATAACCAGCCAGGACAGCCAGCACCGTGCCCAGCACCATGGTGCCGGCGGCGGCCGTGACCGCCACCTGGAACGCGACGCGACTGCCGTAGATCAGACGCGACAGAATGCAACGCCCCAGGCCATCGGTACCCAGCGGGTACTGCGCCAGACCGCCTTCATCCCAGGCCGGCGGCAGCAAGGTCGCCAGCAGGTCCTGGGCATTGGGATCATTGGGCGCCAGCCAGGGCGCAAACAGAGCCACCAGAGAGAAGATCAGCACCAGGATGCCGCCGATCAGAACTTTGGGATGGGCGAGCACCGGCCGCAGCCGTCCCCGCCAGAAGGAAGAAACAGCCGTGCTCATGCGGACCTCAGACGGGGGTTCATGACGCTGTACAAGCCGTCGACACAGAAATTGACAGCCAGCACCATCAGGCAGAACACCAGGGCCACACCCTGGATCAAGGGAAGGTCATGGTTCTTGATGGCCTGCACCATCAGATTGCCGATGCCGGGAAACGAAAAAATGACTTCGATCAGCAAGGTGCCGCCAAACAGGAAGCCGAACTGCACGCCAATCAAGGTCAATGTCGGCAAGGCGGCATTCTTGAGCATGTGCACCAACAGGACGCGCCACTCCGCGACACCGCGCAGCCGCGCCACGTTCACGTACTGGCTCGTAGCCGTCTCGATCAGGCTGGAGCGCAGAACACGGATCACAATGGGGCTGAAGGCCAGCGCCAGCGCCAACGCAGGCAGCAATAAGTGCGAAAAAGCATCCCACCACGCCTGCCACTGACCGCTCAGCAGCAAGTCCAGCAGCAGGAACCCCGTGCCGCCATCCACGGCGGGGGTACCTTCCATGCGTCCCATGAAAGGCAGCACGGGAAACAGCACACCGAACACGACGATCAGGATGATGCCCCAAAGAAAAGACGGCACCGACAGCAACAGCACCAGCACGAAATCAGCAACAAATTCAATTTTCTTTTTGTCCAGCAGATACAGGACAATGCCGCCGGGAATGGAGATCAGCAAAGCCATCAACAAGCTGATGAACACCAGCTCCAGCGTGGGCGGCAAGGCCTGGCCCAACAAGCCGGTGACGGGCTGGTGAAAGAAGATGGAATTGCCCAGGTCGCCACGCAGCACGCCGCTCAGCCAGACCTGATACTGATGCAGCGCCGAGCCATCCATGCCCAACTCGACACGCAGCGCCTGCGCATCGGCCTCGGTGGCCGACGGCGGCAGCATCATGCCCAAGGAATCGGCGGGAATGACGCGCAACATGAAGAACACAATCATGGACAGCAGGAACGCTGTCACCAGCACGAAGACGAGCTTGCGCGCCATCAGGAAGCAAACGTTTTTCATGAACAGAACCGCAGGAGAAAATGCGCCGGGACCCACCCGGCGAACAGCCCCGCCGCCTTGCGCGGCGGGACACACGAGCCTCTTACTGCCAGGAGTATTCCTGCGGCAGGATGTAGCCGGTCTGATAGGTGTTGAGTTTGAGCCCCTTCTTGTAGGCAATAGTGGAGATGGACTGCAACACCGGCAGGCTCCAGGCCTGTTCAGCCGCCTCGCGGTTCAGCGCCTGATAGCCCTCCACACGCTTGCCTTCATCCATCTGGCGGTTCAGCTCATCCAGCGTGCCCGCCAGGCGCTCTTCCTTCCAGGTGGAAAAGCGCAGACGCGGATCCAGAATGCGCCCCGTGAAGATCTCCGGATCCCCGGTTGCATTGGCCCAGCTGTACAGCATCACGCCGGTCAACTTGGCTGAATGGCTCAGCTCCAGGTACTTGGCCACCGTGATTTCTTCCACCGTGGTCTGCACGCCGATCTGGCTCCACATCTGCGCCACCGCACGGGCCACGTCATAGTCGGACGGGAACGTGTTATTGGTGGAATACAGCGTAATAGTCAGCGGCTTTTGCGTGCTGTAGCCCGCCTTGGCCAACTCCTCCACCGCTGCTTTCTTGTCGAAAGGTATGCTCAAATCCGGCACATCACCCGGCGATCCCTTGGTGGCCAGCACCGACAGGGGCTGGGCGGCGTTCTTATAGAAAGCACGCGACAGGCCCGCCTTGTCGATGGCCAGATTCATGGCGCGACGCACATGCGCATCCTTGAAGCTGTCTACATAACTGGGCATCTGCAGAATATAAATTTCGCTGTACGGATAGACCTTGGCTTCCAACTTGGGATTTTTTTCCAAACGGGTAATCTCGCGCACAGGTATCTGCACCGACACGTCCGCCCGCCCCGATTCCACCGCCGCGACACGAGCCGAAGAGTCAGGCACGATCTCGAATACCACCTGCTTCAAGGCCGGCGCCCCCTGCCAGTAATCCTCGAACGCCTCCAAGGTGATGCGCGAACCGCGCTGATAGTCGCTCAGTTTGTAAGGACCGGCGCCGACGGGACGCTTCAGGAACTCCGCCTCTCCCACCTTCTCGAAATAGGCCTTGGGCAAAATATAGGCCGACAGGAATGCCAGGCCTTTGGGCGCCGTGGGCGTTGGCGAGCTGAAATGGATCACTGCTTCCAGCGGACCGGTGACGTCCACTGACTTGAGCGTAGGCAGCATGCCATTGAGCGCCAGCGTTTTCTTGTTGATGGCACGGTCAAACGTGAACTTCAGGTCTTGCGCGCTCATGTCGCTGCCGTCGTGAAACTTGACCTTGTCACGCAGCTTGACCTTCAAGGCCATGCCCTGATCGTCCGCCCACTCCCAGGACTCGATCAGACGCGGCGCCACCTTCAGGTCATCCCCCACGAACAAGGGCGAATCAAAGACCGCCTTGTAAATGGACTGACCGGCGGGAAAAGTGACCGAGGTCGGATCCCACGACGGAATGTCTACTGGAAACGCAATCTTCAACTCGCTTCCAGCCGCCACGCTGGCCGTCCCCCACCCCATCATCAGAGCTGCTCCCAAGGCCAGCCCCATCACGCTTTTTCGCAACGCTTTCACTATGTGTCCCCTTTTGTCGTGTGCTTCACTCCAGCGGCAGCCCGCCTTGCGAAAAGTATATAGTTTATTCTTAAATTAATTTGATAGTGGTTTTCCCTATAATTTAATTCGTTAAATATCAATATATTATCTAAAAACAAAACAATATACTTTTACTTAAAAATGACTGAATTCAAAGATAGATTGCGCTGGGATGCCGAACACGGCCAGATCCTGGATGCCGACCGGCGCTACCTGATGCTGCGGGTCGACGTGCTGATGGGGCTGTTTCGACGGCTGGAAGAACCTGGCCGCACGCAGGCCCTGGACGCTCTGGGACAGGCCGTCATGGAACAAGGAGGCTTGTCAGCCCAGGCCTATTGGGAGGCCTGCGGACACAGGCCGCAAGCGCTGCTGGACAGCATCGCGACGATCTCCGCCCAGCTGGGCTGGGGGGCCTGGCGCATCGAAGCGCATCCGGAAGCCGGCTTGAGGGTCCAGGTGAGCAACAGCCCTTTTGCTCGTGGCTTCGGCCATCATGAACAGCCCCTGTGCCGGCCTATCGTTGGTATGCTTACGGCCGTCGGCAAGCTGATCTACGATCACGAGGTCCAGGTGCAGGAGCGTCACTGCTGCGCACAAGGCACGCATGCCGACTGCCTGTTCACCGTCACGCCCAGAGCCAATGAATAAAAGCAAGCCCGTCACCCCGAAACTGAACATACGCCAGCAGGTGTATCGCCATCTGCGCAGTCGCATGCGCAGCGGCGAAATAGGCTATGACGACCGCCTGGTCGACCACGAGATCGCCGCAGAACTGCAGGTCTCGCGTATGCCGGTGCGCGAAGCACTGCTGCAGCTGACCAATGAAGGACTGCTGGAAGGCACCTCACGCGGATTCGTGCTGCGGCGCTTCACGCCCGCCGACATCGCCCAGATCTTCGAAATTCGCATGCTGCTGGAGCCCGAGGCCGCAGCCACGGCCTGCCAGCAAGCGGGCCTGGAAGGTCTGGCACTGATGAACAAGGCGGCCGCCGCCGCCGAAAAAGCTCATGAGGCCCAGGATCCGATGCAATACATGATTGCCAACGACGCCTTCCGGGAAAGCTGGATCACGCTGTGTCCGAACACGCATCTGAGCACCATGATCCTGCGCCTGGGCGACCATGTGGAGGCCGTGCGCCTGGCCACCTTGCGCGACCCGCGCTACCGCGAACTGTCTCTTCAGGCCACACGTGGAATTCTGCAGTCCTTTATGGACAAGGACCAGGCACAGGCACGCGAACAAGTCCGCTCCAATCTGCGTCACGCCTCCATGTGCTACTACGCAACGCTTGACGAGATACTGGAGCGCCAGGCCGGCTGAAGCAGGAAATCAGGGTTCGATGAAAGTCTGCGGCTGGTCCCTACGCCGAGGCACCGGCGGCGCATCCACCTCCTTGAGCTGAGGATCATCGATGCTGCCGCTGACGGCATAGGTCACGGACAAGGTTTCGCTGAGCGGCGCCTGCATCATCCACTGCGTCAGGAAGGCCCCTACGCCCACGGCCGGATTGACGGCGAATATGGCGGCAATGGCCGCACCGCTGATATCCAGATTGGGCGCCACTACCGCCGTCAGGTTCAGGGTTTCGGCCTGGATATCCACCTGGCCATGCAGGCGTATGGTGCCGGCTGGCCCCACCACACGATAGTTTTCCAGATCCACCTTACCGCCGCGCAGTGTCATGCGCCCTGTCAGGCTATCGAAGGGGAAGCCTTCTCGCGCCGCGCCGAACAGGTCGATATCCAGCCGGCTCAGCCGCGCCAGAGACTGCAGGCTGAGCAATTCCAGCAGTTTGGCCGAACGGGAATTCACGCTCAAGAAGCGCCCCTTGGCCAGGTCGGCATTGATCTGCCCGCTGATCTTGGTCTTGTCCACCGTCCACGGAAAGTCCTGCCAGAACAACGCCCCCTGCACCGTGCCCGCGCCATCGCGCAGCACATCCTTGGGCAATCCGCTGCTGTCCATGAAGCGACCCAGATTGCTGATATTGCTCAGGGCCGTCAATTGCAGGCCGCGTTCCTCACCCCGCAGCACCCACTTGCCCGTCCCGTTCAAATCCATGCCTTCGGATTGAAGGGAAAAACGATCCAGCAACCATTGGCGGCCCGCCTCCTGCGGCCGTCCGCGCGCTTGTAATTTGCCCAGCTTGACCCCGTACATGCGCAGATCGTCCACCTCCAGTGCCACGGCTGGCAACTGGAGATTGTCATCCAGGGTCTGCCCCTCAGGCTCGGGCATGACCCAATCGGCGCTGGTTTTCTCCACATGCAGACGGGAAAAATTGGCGGAAAGCTGGCCTACATAGCTGCGCTGCTGCCGCTGGGCCGTCAACACGCCGTCCAACTGGCGCGCCTTCAAGCGCAAACGCAGGTGCCCGAGCGCATCCTGCGTACTGTCCAGCTCCAGATCATCCATCAGCATGCCGATGAAAAATGCCTGGCCCGCCTCCAGGCGCACGCGCTCCAGATCCGGAAACAAAGGCTGCGAGCGCGGCGCCGCCGCCGTGCCGTCCAGGGAATGCTCGAATTCCAGCAACACCCTTTCCCACGCGTCTATATCCAGTCTGTCGTACTTTGCGTGCACCTGCGTACCACGCTGGGGCTGCGCAATCAAACCCGGCGTACCTATGGTGACACCCTGAAAATACGCCCCCTGCGTCGATCCTTGTCGGCGCAGCAGGCGCAGCATAAACGTCTGTCTGTCTTCCAGAGTGATCTGCAACAGATCGGTCTTGGCCGCCGCGTCCGAGCTCCAGCGCGCCGACAAAGCCGCCGGCTGGTCCGCCTCTTTGCTCAAAGGCTGCGGAAAGTCCAGGGCCAGCCCTTTCAGATTGGACTCCAGCTCCATGCCGAATTCTCCCTTGGCCCCCAGAGTCAGCACCAATCCATAAGCGGCACTGCCTGACAGACGCCGCACACCCTGCAAATTCAAGTAGGTTTCCAAGCCCTGCGAGGTCACCGTACCGTCAATGCGCAGACCTTGCTTGCCGGGCTGGAATTCTCCCTTGATACGCGCCGCACCGCCCAAAAACTGCCCTGTCAGAGACTGGGCACTGATGCCTTTCTCACTGAAAGCCAACTCGCCCTTCAGCTCCGTCATGGGAGGCGCCTCGGGCAGATACTGATACAGTCCGCGCTCCATCTGGATGCTGCCCTGCACGGTTGTCCGATCCACATCATCGAGTGGTATCTGCAAGCGCAGCGGTACGCGCCAGTCTCCAGCGGCGCGACTGTCGGCCAGTACGCCGCCCAGCAACTGATCCAACGGAGAATGCTTGACCAGGCCGAGATAGCTTTCCGCCGGCGCCCGCGACAACCCTTCCAGAGTCAACAGAGCATGCTGCTCCATGTTGACGATGCGGACGCCGATATCCTGCAAGATAATGTCAGCCTGACCTGGAATGCGCATGCGCGCCTGCTTCGCATCGACGTCCAGATTGTCGTTGTGCATGCGCAGGGAGCCGCTGATCTGCTCAAGCCGCGGCCAGGCCAGACGATCTCGACGGGCCGGCTGATAGTCCACGATGGCATCCTGCAAAGCCCCCCCAATCTCGAATTTCCCGTCCTCGGGCGCCAGGCCATAGGGGAACGTATCCAGCCCCCCGTTCACGGCAAGCGTGCCTTGCGTGACCGTACCCTGCACCAGGCCGGCCTTCATCCAGTCGCGCGCGTCCTGATTGACGGTCAAAGGCAGATAATCCAGCAAGGCGGCCAGATTCAGCCGCTCCAGGCGCCCACGCCAATCCGCCACCCCGGCTTCGAAATACGAGTCCTGCCGCCAACTGCCTTCCAGCGTCAACGCCACGTCCGGGTTGCTCACGTTCAGGGCCATCCTATCCAGCGCCCATTGCCCCTTTGCGTTGCGGCCTGCCCGTCCATGACCAGCAAGCCGGGTCACCATCCGAGGCTGCGCAAAGAGCTGCGGCGCGCGCAGCTCCATATCCGCCAAAGCGACCGACCAGTCCATAAAGCCGCCATGCGTTTCCTGAATCAGGTTCTGCACGACCGCCAGATCGCCTGAGGCCTGCAACAAGGCCTGCCTGGCTTGCAGCCGCTCCCCGTCTTCCGTGCGCCCGGCCAGATCGCGCAGGGCCAGGGAAATCTGCCAGTTCAGTCCTGTTGCCTGAGCGGGCTGCCGCGCCGTAAGCTGCAAATCCGCCCAGCCACGATACAAGGCGTCCGGCATATCCAGCCAGGGCCTCAGGCCGGGGACATCGACACCCTTGCCCTGGACGGCCAGTTCCCAAGGCAGATTGCGCAAATCCTGGGCCTGGGGCAGGCGACGCTCCCCCTGAACCCGCAGCGCCACACGCAAGGTCTCGCCCAGACCAGCCGGCAGCGGCGAGTTCAAGCTCAGCTCATGCCAGCCGTCGGCATAGCGCATGCCCAACTCGATATCCGGAAGGCGCAGCTCGGGGGCGCCTCGTCGTTCATCCAGCCAGGCCAGAGAAGCCCCTTGGATACGTATGCCGCGCTGCTGCAACAACCAGCGAGCAGGTCCCTGCCAGGCCTGCGGATCCTCCGGGCTTGGATCGTCGTCGGGATGAAAAGACTGCCCCATGACCCAAAGATGGCCGCGCCTATCCCGCCTTACCGGAATATTCAGGCCTTGTACGTTTAATTGACGAAACTGGAGCGAACCCTGAAACAGGGATTTCCAACTGATGCTGGCCTGCAGACTGGGCAATTCCAGCAAAGGCGGCTGGCCCGGCTCGGATACCGACAGACCTTTCAGGTCCAGGCTGGGATTCCAACCCTGCCAATCACCCTGCAAATGGTCGATCCGCACCTGCAGGCCGCTGCGCTGACTGAGCTGCTGGACGAGATACGGACGAAAAACGTCCAGATTGGGAACCAGCAGATAGCGAACCCCGACCAGGCCCAGCATCAGCGCGAAGTAGAGCAACAGCGCCAGTCGCAGGACCCTTCGTACCACCATGCAGTCAATTCCCGAGTATAGTTAGAGCGGCCATTTCCGGCTGCGCCACGCCCGCTTTGCGCACCGGCACCCCCGTTCCCGAACAGTCTCTTAGCGTATGAGCCCGTCCATTATATTGAAGCCCGCGATGCAGTGGTCCGGCCCCTTGCGTCGAAAAGTAAACTCGCACCCCCAATTGGGCCATTGGCTGGAACAGCAGGCCGGACTGGCCGTCTCGCCCGAGCTCATACGGCAATGGTATCAGGACTTGTTGCCCGATCCCGATTCCGACCGCCTGGCACAAGTCCGCCAGGCGCTGCGGCAACTGCGCGAACGGGTCTTTCTGCTGCTCATGGTGCGCGATATCAACGGGGCGGCAAATCTGGACGAAGTCATGCGGGCCATGTCCTCCCTGGCGGACCTGGCCGTCGCCCAGGCCTACCAGACCGTCGCCGCGCAACTGGCGCAGGTCCACGGCATCCCGCGCCACCCCGAAACCGGCCTGCCCCAGGAAATGATCATCCTGGGCATGGGCAAGCTGGGCGGATGCGAGCTGAATGTCTCATCCGACATCGACCTGATCATGCTCTATGACGAGGACGGCGAAACCGACGGGCGCCGCCCTGTCAGCCACCACGAATTCTATGGCAAGCTGACCCAGCGCATGATGCCCGTGCTCTCGGACACTGACGCCTGGGGCCAGGTCTTTCGCACGGATCTGCGGCTGCGTCCGGACGGCGATGCCGGCCCACTGGCCTGGAGCATGCAGGCGCTGGAAAACTACCTGGTCAACCAAGGACGCGAATGGGAACGGTATGCGTGGATCAAGGCGCGCCCCATTGCGGCCCAAGCGTTCGAGGGCAGCCAATCACGCGCCAATATCCGCCAGTTCGAAACGCTGCGCACCCCCTTTGTCTACCGCAAGTACTTCGACTTCGACGCTTTGTCCGCTCTGCGGGGCCTGCGTGAACGCATCCGCCAGGACTGGAACCGGCGCGCCCACCATCGCACTGGCGTCGAGGCCTGGCAGAACATCAAACTGGGCGATGGCGGCATTCGGGAGATCGAATTCGTCGTCCAGCTCAACCAACTGATCCGGGGCGGACGACAGCCTTCTCTGCAAACCTCCAGCCTGCATCTGGCCTTGCAGCGCCAATGCGCCGCCGGCCTGCTGGAAAAAGATTTCTGCGACCGGCTGCTGGCGGCCTACACCTTTCTGCGCCAAGTCGAACACCGGCTGCAATATCGCGAAGACGAACAAACCCACCTGCTTCCCCAGGACGACGAACAGCGGGCGGGCCTGGCGGCGACACTGGCGCTGAGCCTGGAGGATTTCGACCAGCAACTGAAAGACCACCGTTCCTTTGTCTCGGACACCTTCCGCAATGCCTTCCGTCTGGCAGGTATGGGCGAGGAATCCGATCCCGAACCGTCCGAGCCGGCCGTACCCCCGGCCGTTCAAGCGCCAGACCATGACCTGGAGGAACGAATCGCGCACCGACGCCAGGCTCTGCTGGACAGCCACCGCGTGCGCAGCCTGCCCAATATCAGCCTGGATCGCGTGCAGCGCCTGCTGCCCCTGGCCGAAAGCTGCGCCCTGCGCTCAGAGGACCCCGAAAGCACAGCCGCCCGCCTCTTCAACCTGATCGAACTCATCGCCCAACGCAGCGCCTATCTTGCTTTGCTGGCGGAGTACCCCGACACCCTGGCGCGCGTGGCCCGCATCGTCGCCGCCAGCCCCTGGGCGGCCCAGTATCTGGCGCAGTACCCCCTGCTGCTGGACAGCCTGATCGAATGGCGCTCCCTGATGGAGATGCCGGATTTCGCCACCCTGTCGGGCCAGATGCGCCGCGACCTGGATGCCTGCCTGCTGCCCGACGGCCGCGCCGATGTGGAGCAGCAGATGAACCTGATGCGCGACTGGCAGCACCAGATCACCTTCCAACTGCTGGCCCAGGACCTGGAGGGCGTGCTGACGGTCGAATCCCTGGCCGACCAGCTCTCCGCCCTGGCCGACATGATGCTGGCCGAAACCGTGCGCCGCACCTGGCCCCTGACCCGACCTCGCACGCTGGACGAATCACAGGACGCCCCGCCCCATTTTGCCGTCATCGCCTATGGCAAGCTGGGCGGCAAAGAGATCGGCTATGCCTCCGACCTGGATCTGGTCTTTCTGTACGATGATCCAGACCAGGACTCCGTCGAGCGCTACATCAAGCTGGCGCGGCGCATGACCAGCTGGCTGTCCGCCATGACCTCGTCGGGCCGGCTCTACGAAATCGACCTGCGCCTGCGCCCGGACGGCGACGCCGGACTGCTGGCCGTCAGCGTGGATGCCTTTGAGCAGTACCAGACGCGCAGCGCCTGGTCCTGGGAGCACCAGGCCATCACGCGGGCGCGCTTTGTCACCGGTGATCCGGCCATCCAGAAACGCTTCGACCAAATCCGACGCTCCATCCTGCTGATGGAGCGCGACCCCCAGAAGCTGCGCGCCGACATTCTGGACATGCGCGACAAGATCAGCGCCGGCCACCCCAACCGCAGCGAGCTCTTTGACCTGAAGCACGACCGGGGCGGCATGGTGGATGTGGAATTCATCACCCAGTACCTGGTGCTGTGCCACAGCCGAGCCCACCCCCGCCTGCTGGAAAACCTGGGCAATATCGCGCTGCTGGGCATCGCCGCGCAGGTGGGCCTGATCGCATCCGACTTGGCTCAGACCGTGGCCGACGCCTACCGCAGCCTGCGCCGCCGCCAGCACGCCCTGCGCCTGGAAGGCGCCGAAAAGGCCCGTGTGCCGCTGAGTGACCTGGTCGCCGAACGCCACGCCGTGATGCGACTTTGGGATCAAGTACTGGGGTATTGAACAGCAAGCCCTGCACGAAATGCCGCAAGAACCTAAAATAGCGTTATAGATTCCTTGCGCGCCCGCCCGCGGGCGCTCTTTTCACGGATACACGATCATGTCCACCCTGGTAGACCGCAAACCCCTGACCATGCCGGAACAACGGCAAAAGCTGCTGCTGCACTCCTGTTGCGCCCCCTGCTCGGGCGAAGTCATGGAGGCGCTGCACGCCTCGGGCATCGACTACACCATTTTCTTCTACAACCCCAACATTCATCCAGCGCGTGAGTACGAACTGCGCAAACAGGAAAACATCCGCTTCGCCGAGCAGCACGGCATCGAATTCATCGATGCGGACTACGATGTAGACAACTGGTTCGATCGAGTCCGCGGCCTGGAACACGCACCTGAACGCGGCGAACGCTGCACGGTCTGCTTCGACATGCGCTTTGAACGAACAGCCCTGTATGCCTACGAGCATGGTTTTGACATCATCTCCAGCGTGCTGGGCATTTCGCGCTGGAAAGACATGAACCAGATCAACGACTGCGGCGAGCGCGCCGCGGCGCGTTATCCCGAAATGAAATACTGGACCTACAACTGGCGCAAGGGCGGCGGTTCTCAACGCATGCTCGAAATCAGCAAACGGGAAAACTTCTATCAACAAGAGTACTGCGGTTGCGTCTACTCGCTGCGCGACACTAACCGCCATCGTCGCGCCAGCGGCCGCGAACGCATTCAAATCGGCATCAAGTTCTACGGCAAAGACGAACTGGAACTGAATCCGCCACCAGCTCCCACCGATACGCCCTGACCTGTGCAGCCTTCCGGCACCGGCAGATCATCTGCCCGGCCAGACTGAAAATAAAAAAAGCGCCTGGAAGATCCAGGCGCTTTTTCTTGACTGCCAAGCTCGGGAGGTGTTTCCCCCCGAGGACCGGCTTACTGAATGGTGCGGTCAAATACGAACTGGCCGTCCCGCCAGTCCACAGGCACCACATCCTTGGGCCCGAAACGCCCTTCCAGAATCAGTCGCGCAACCGGATTCTCGATGTGCTGCTGGATGGCCCGCTTCAAGGGCCGGGCGCCGAACACCGGATCGAAGCCGGCCTTGGCCAACTGCTCCAGCGCAGCATCGCTGACTTCCAGATGCATGTCGCGTTGCGCCAGACGCGCATCCAGACGCTGCAACTGAATCCGGGCAATGGACTCGATGTGCTGAGCCTCCAGGCCGTGGAACACCACCACTTCGTCGATACGATTCAGGAATTCAGGGCGGAAATGCTGCTTTACCTCTTCCCACACCACTTCCTTGACCACATCGTAGGACTCGCCGGCCAGACGCTGGATATGCTGTGAACCCAGGTTGGACGTCATGATGATGACGGTATTGCGGAAATCCACCGTGCGTCCCTGGCCATCGGTCAAACGGCCATCGTCCAGCACCTGCAGCAGCACGTTGAACACGTCGGGGTGGGCTTTCTCCACCTCGTCCAGCAAGATCACCGAATACGGCTTGCGACGCACGGCCTCGGTCAGGTAGCCGCCCTCTTCGTAGCCCACATAGCCCGGAGGCGCGCCAATCAAGCGGGCCACCGAATGCTTCTCCATGAACTCACTCATGTCGATGCGGATCATGTGATCTTCCGAGTCAAACAGGAAGTTGGCCAAGGCCTTGGTCAGCTCGGTCTTGCCCACGCCCGTGGGGCCCAGGAACAGGAAAGAGCCATAAGGGCGGGAGGGATCAGACAGGCCTGCGCGAGAGCGGCGAATAGCATCGGACACCAGGCGCACGGCCTCGTCCTGCCCTACCACCCGCTTGTGCAGGTAGTCTTCCATCTGCAACAGTTTCTCGCGCTCTCCTTGCATCATCTTGGCGACCGGAATACCCGTGGCGCGCGACACAACCTCGGCGATTTCCTCGGCGCCGACCTGTGTGCGCAGCAAGCGGGGTTTTTCCTGATCAGCGTTGTCCATCGCCTTCTCGGCCGCCTTCAGGCGCTCTTCCAACTCCGGCAACTTGCCATACTGCAACTCCGCCAGCTTATCGAACTGTCCCTTGCGCTGCAGTTCAGCCATCTCGGCGCGCACCTGCTCGATTTCTTCCTTGATGACCTGGGAACCCTGTACCGACGCTTTCTCGGCCTTCCAGATTTCCTCGTAGTCGTTGTACTCGCGCTGCAGCTTTTCCATCTCGTCGTTGATCGCCTGCAGGCGACGCTGCGACGCTTCATCCGTGTCCTTGATCACGGCCTCGCGCTCGATCTTCAACTGAATGATGCGCCGGTCCAACTTGTCCATGACTTCCGGCTTGGAGTCGATTTCCATCCGGATCCGGGCTGCCGCTTCATCGATCAGGTCGATGGCCTTGTCCGGCAGGAAACGATCGGTAATATAGCGCTGCGACAGCTCAGCCGCCGCCACAATAGCTGGATCGGTGATAGCCACGCCGTGATGCAGCTCGTAGCGTTCCTGCAAACCGCGCAGAATAGCGATCGTGGACTCCATGTCCGGCTCGTTCACCAGCACCTTCTGGAAGCGCCGCTCCAGCGCCGCATCTTTTTCGATGTACTGCCGGTACTCGTTCAAGGTGGTGGCGCCGATGCAATGCAGCTCGCCGCGCGACAGCGCCGGCTTGAGCATATTGCCCGCATCCATCGCCCCTTCGGCCTTGCCGGCCCCCACCATGGTGTGAAGCTCGTCAATGAAGACGATAGTCTTGCCATCGTCCTTGGACAGCTCCTTGAGCACGGCCTTCAGCCGTTCTTCGAACTCGCCCCGGTACTTGGCGCCGGCAAGCAAGGCAGCCAGGTCAAGCACCAGCAGACGCTTACCCTTCAGGGTTTCGGGCACTTCGTTGTTGACAATGCGCTGAGCCAGTCCTTCGACAATGGCGGTCTTGCCCACGCCCGGCTCGCCGATCAACACAGGGTTGTTCTTGGTGCGGCGTTGCAGAATCTGGATAGTACGGCGGATTTCATCGTCGCGACCAATGACAGGGTCCAGTTTGCCCTGGCGGGCGCGTTCGGTGAGATCGGTGGTGTATTTATCCAAGGCCTCGCGATTGCTCTCGCCCTCGGGGTCGGACACATTGGCGCCGCCGCGCACCGCATCAATTGCCGCTTCCAGCGCCTTGCGTTGCAAGCCGCTGTCGCGCAGGGCGCGCCCCGCCTCGCCTTTATCATCGGCCAGGGCCAGCAGAAAAAGCTCGCTGGCGATATAGGTATCGCCGCGGCTGGCCGCTTCCTTTTCAGTGCGCGCCAGCGCCGCCTGCAGAGCGGAGCTGAGCTGCTGCTGCCCTTCGGCGCCTTGCACTTTAGGAAGATTGTTGATCAGGCGAGTCAGCTCGGTGTCCAGCCGGGGAATGGCCACGCCGGCACGCGCCAGAAGACTGCCTGTACCCGAGTCAGTGTCGGCCAGCAAGGCAACGAGCACGTGGGCCGGTTCCAGGTAGGGGTTGTCTTCGCGAACAGCCAGACTTTGGGCATCGGCCAACGCTTGCTGAAACTTCGTTGTCAGTTTATCGATTCGCATAGATTATTCACTTATGAACAAATACGAAACCCCACCGCCAACAGTTACTGATCACTGCCCGCACGGGTCTCGCAACAAATAACAGGATGGAATACAGATAAGGACAAAACCGCTGGATTCAAGGCCAAACATCGCTTTTATACAACAACGCCATGCGGCCTGCTCAACGTAGGAGAAAAGCACCCACAAGGCGCTGTCGGCGAGCGTGCGGCGCCAGACTCCCGAACATATTCCGGTAATACCAGAATAGTCATCAATAAAAAGCTACAATTGATCTTGATTTGACTCAAGGATTTTGCGTTTCGCTATCCGTCCCTATCTTTATGCAAAAACGTATCTCGGTTACCTCTGATTCCATACGCTGCTCCAGTTGTATGTTGAACGAGGTCTGTTTACCCCTGGGCATGCCCAAGCATGAAATGGAAAGGCTCGACGACCTGGTCAAAGAGCGCATCCGTATCCCCAAGGGCGGCGCCTTGTTTCGCCTCGCCGACCCGGTCGAAGGCATTTATGGCCTGCGCTCCGGATCCATCAAAATGCAGCTGGAAGACTCCACCGGCCACATCCAGATCACGGGCTTCTTGCTGCCCGGCGAGATTCTGGGCATGGACAGCCTGGTCGAAAACCGCCACGTCTCGCACGCCATCGCGCTGGAAGACAGCGAAGTCTGCGTGATCCGCCTGGACGACCTGGATCGCCTGTCGGCCCAGCTGCCTATTCTGCAACAGCAGTTCCGCCGCCTGATGAGCAAGGAAATCAACCGCGCGCATCAGCTGATGCTGACGCTGGCAGGCCTGCGCTCCGAACAGCGCCTGGCCGCTTTCCTGCTGAACCTGTCGCAGCGCCTGTCTCTGTTGGGCTACTCCCCCTACGAATTCATTCTGCGCATGAGCCGCGAGGAAATCGGCAATTTCCTGGGCCTGACTCTTGAAACCGTCAGCCGTCTTTTTTCGCGCTTCGCCCGCGAAGGCCTGCTGAAGATCTCTCAGCGCGAAGTCCACCTGCTGGACCTGCCCGCCCTCCAGACCCTGGCTGGCGCCGAATGCGATTGAAACCAGCCGGCTTTTCGGGATAGGGCCGGAAAGCACGACAGGTCAGCCAGAACGCACGCATAAAAAAAGCACACGTCATCAGGCGTGTGCTTTTTTTTGTCCTGGGCCGCAGATCAATCCAGGCTGTCGGCGGGTTCGGGAATATCGTCCCGGCCTCCCGGCGACATGAACAGGCTCAGCGCGCTGGATCCGGCGGCGGCCAGCCAGAAGAGGAAGAACGAGGCGGTATAAACCGACAGGCGATCGGCCTGCAGATGCCCAAGAAAGACGACATCCTGTGGGTCCACCAGAGCGAAGACGATGGCGCTGACCACCCCCGCCGCCAGGAATGAAGGCCACAGTATCCACATCAGAGACCGAATACCCATTCGCACCCCCTTCTTGAAAGGCCACATGTTTCTTTACCCTATCGTAAACCGATAACGCAGGCTATCGGTTTTTTTCCTGAGCCGTGTCGGGCTTGCTGACCACCAGCCCCTGCTTGACGCCGCCATCGTGAATGGCCTGGTCGCCATAGTTCTGGAAAGCCAGCACGATGGTGATCGCGCAGCCCACAATCGCCAGAGCCGGGCCGGCCATCAGAATCCAGGGCCAGGGCTCGCGCCACCACGGTTGGCTGTCGGTTTCTTTATCCATGACTTGCTCTCTCTGAAAGTTACTGAGGTATGTAAAAACTGCTGCGTTCGTTCACGTAGGTCTTCTGGCCGTTTTCGTGTTCACCCACCGCCTGAATAGAGATTTCGTGCAGCCCCGGCTTGGCAGCGTCGATAGGCACCTGGACAATGGCAGGCAGCATCTTGTTGGCTGCCGCGTCCACATGGATATGGTCGCTGTCGTTTTCCGTCAAGACGATGCGCGCGCCTTCCAGGCCGCTGACCGATAGCTGCAGCTCCATGGCTTCTTCCGAGGTATTGATGACTTGCAGGCGGAAGACGTTTTCGATCAGTCCTCCCGGCACCTCCCGGCCCAGCGCGCCCCGATCGCGGATCACGTCCACCCGCATGGGCGTACGCGTTGCCAAGGTATACACGAAGGCGCCGCAGATGACGGCCAGGATGAGCACATAGGAGATGACGCGAGGACGCATCATGCGCTGGCGCACCTGAGACTGGGTCATGCGGTCCTTGATGGCGCGTTCGGACGTGTAGCGGATCAGGCCTTTTTCATAGCCCATCTTGTCCATGACCTGGTCACAGGCGTCCACGCAGGCGCCGCACCCGATACACATATACTGCAGGCCATCGCGGATATCAATCCCCGTGGGACAGACTTGTACGCACAGGCTGCAATCCACGCAATCGCCCATGCCGGCTTCCTTGTGGTTGATCTTGCGGGACCGCCCTCCCCGGGCTTCACCGCGCACGAAGTCGTAAGTGACCACAAAGGTGTCGCTGTCCACCATGGCGCTCTGAAAGCGGGCGTAGGGACACATGTACTTGCACACAGCCTCGCGCATGAAGCCGGCGTTGCCCCAGGTGGCAAAGGCATAGAACAGGAGCCAGAACCACTGCCAGGGGCCCAGCGTCAGGGCGATCAGCTCGCTACCCAGTTCGCGGATAGGGGCAAAGTAACCGATGAAGGTATAGCCGGTCCACAGCGCAATGACGATCCAGAGAAAGTGCTTGGTGGCCTTGATGCGCAGCTTCTTGAGCGTCCAGGGCTGCTCGTCCAGACGGATGCGGGCCAGGCGGTCGCCTTCGACCTTGCGCTCGACCCACATGAAAATTTCGGTGTAGACGGTCTGGGGACAGGCGTAGCCGCAAAAGAGCCGCCCGGCCATGGCCGTGAACAAGAATAAGGAGAAGGCGGAGATCAGCAGCAGCACCGTCAGGTAGATGACATCCTGAGGCCAGAGGATCATGCCGAATATATAGAACTTTCGTTCCAGGAGGTCGAACAGCACAGCCTGGCGGCCATGCCATTCGATCCAGGGCAGACCGTAGAAAATGATCTGCGTGAAATACACCATCCAGACCCGCCAGCGGGCGAAGACACCCGTGACCGAACGAGGATAGATTTTCTTGCGTACGTCGACCAACGCCTTCTCGACCTGCGGCGAGGTGCCTCCTGCCCCTTTGCTATGACGTGGCGGCTGCCACTTGGGAACGCTCTCCGGCGCGGTATCGGCGCTGGTTTTGGGAGATTCACTACTCATTGCATGTCCTGAAGACGTCGGATCGATTTAAAACAACTTACTTGGCGGGAGCCGCCTCGGCATTGGACAGCCCCCAGACCCAGCCGGCCAACAGACGAATCTGCTCGGGCGTGAGCGTGCCCTTCTGGGCAGGCATCTGGTTGGTGCGGCCTTGCAATACCGTCTGAACGATAGTGGCTTCGGAGCTGCCATAGAGCCAGTAGTCGTCCGTCAGGTCAGGAGCACCCAGCAGCACGTTGCCCTTGCCGTCTGCACCGTGGCACGCAAAGCAAGTGCTGTCGTACACGCGCTTGCCGGGAACCACGCGCAACGGATCGGCAGCCAGGCCCGACATCGAACGCACATACTGCGCCACATCCGATGCCTGGGCCGGGGTGAGATGCGCCTGGGGCGGCATCATGCCGGTGCGGCCTTCGGTAATGGTGTGCAGAATCTGCTCGGGCTCGCCGCCCCACAGCCAGGCTTTATTGGCCAGGTTGGGAAAGCTGGGCGCGCCCTTGGCGTCTGAGCCGTGACACTGCGCACAGTTGTTCAGGAACAGACGCTGGCCGATTTCGCGGGCCTCGTGATCGCGGGCGATGTCCTCGATAGGCATCTCGCGGTAACGAGCATAAACAGGCTCCAGGCGGGAATTGATTTCCTCTTGCTGGGCCTTGACCTGTTGACCGGACGTAAAGCCCAGCTCACCCTTGTACGTTCCCAGGCCCGGGTACAGGACCAGGTAGCCCAGGGCGAAAATGCACAGGCCGATGTACATGACTGTCCACCAGCGCGGCACGGGATTGTTCAGCTCGGTCAGGTCTCCGTCCCAGACGTGGCCGGTTTCCTCGATCTGGACGTTCTTGCCCAGAAAGGAGCGTTGCGTAAACAGCAGCCACAGGCAGAATGCGATACCGCCCAGAGCGATGGCGGAGATCCAGATGCTCCAGCCATTGTTGAAAAAATCACTCATTCGAACCCCCAAGGTTTTTGTCGTTGCGTCCCTCGTCGGGCAAAGCAAAAGGCAGGAGCGCGGCTTCCTGGTTGGCCTGGCGGCGCCCCCGAGAGAACGCCCACCAGCAAATGCCCAGGAAGGTCGCCATCGCCAAAACAGTTACTACGGCGTTGACCATGACCATTTAGTGACCTCCTTGCTCCACAGCCTTGGCAGCGGCGGCGCGGCTCTTCACGCCCAGACCTTGCAGATACGCCACCAGGGCGTCTTCTTCGGTCTTGCCCTTGAGCTGCTCAGGCGCCTTGGCGATCTGTTCGTCGGTGTACGGCACGCCCAGGGTGCGTAGAACGGACATACGGTCCTGCACGTTTTCGCCTTCGACCGAGTTGTGCTGCAGCCAGGGGTAAGCGGGCATATTGGACTCTTTCACGACATCACGCGGGTTGCGCAGGTGAATGCGATGCCATTCGTCGCTGTAGCGCTCGCCCACGCGGGCCAGATCGGGACCGGTGCGCTTGGAACCCCACAGGAAGGGATAGTCGTACACGGACTCGCCTGCCAGCGAATAAGGGCCATAGCGCTGCACTTCGGATTGCAGCATGCGGATCTGCTGCGAGTGGCAGCCCACACAGCCTTCGCGGATGTAGATGTCGCGACCGATCAGGTTCAGCGGCTCGTAAGGCACCGTGCCCTCGGTGGGTTGGGTGGTCGAATGCTGAAAGAACAAAGGAACGATCTGCACCAGGCCGGCAAAAGAGATGACCAGGATGCTGAGGATGATCATCAGCCCGATGTTCTTCTCGATAGTGGCGTGAGAAAAGCGCTTGTTGGTTTCGTTAGCCATGGTGTACTCCTTACGCCAGCACGGTGGTCGTACCCACCAGGGCTGGATCGCGGGCATCTGGATTCTTGAGAGGCACGACAGGATTGACGCGCGGCTGGCCCTTGACGGTCAGGAAGGTGTTCCAGGCCATGATCAGGATGCCGGCCACGAACAGCAGGCCGCCCAGCGCACGGATGGCGTAGAAAGGATAGGTTGCCTTCACGACTTCCACGAAGCTGTAGGTCAGGGTGCCGTCGGCGCCCGTAGCACGCCACATCATGCCTTGCATCACGCCTGCGATCCACATGGCGGCGATATACAGCACGACGCCCAGCGTAGCCAGCCAGAAGTGCAGCTCGATCAGGCGCGGCTTGGCCATCTCGGTGCGGCCGTACAGACGGGGAATCAGGTAGTACAGGGAGCCGAAGGTGATCATGGCTACCCAGCCCAGAGCACCGGAGTGAACGTGACCGATGGTCCAGTCGGTGTAGTGCGACAAGGCGTTGACCGTGCGGATCGCCATCATGGAGCCTTCGAAGGTCGACATGCCGTAGAACGACATGGCCACGACCATGAACTTCAGGATGGAGTCGGTGCGCAGCTTGTGCCAGGCGCCGGACATGGTCATGATGCCGTTGATCATGCCGCCCCAGGATGGCGCCAGCAGAATCAGCGAGAAGGTCATGCCCAGGGACTGGGTCCAGTCAGGCAGCGAGGTGTACAGCAAGTGGTGAGGACCTGCCCACATGTAGGTGAATGCCAGCGCCCAGAAGTGGACGATGGACAAACGGTACGAGTAGATGGGACGGTTGGCCTGCTTGGGAATGAAGTAGTACATCATGCCCAGGAAGGAGGTCGTCAGGAAGAAGCCCACGGCGTTGTGGCCGTACCACCATTGCACCATGGCGTCCTGCACGCCGGCATAGGCGGAATAGGACTTCATGAAGCTGACGGGCAGTTCCAGGTTGTTGAAGATGTGCAGAACGGCGATCGTCAGGATGTAGGAACCGAAGAACCAGTTGGCCACATAGATATGACGGACACGGCGCTTGACGATGGTGCCGAAGAACACGACGGCGTACGCTACCCAGACCAGCGTGATCAGGATGTCGATGGGCCATTCCAGTTCGGCATATTCCTTGCTGCTGGTGTAGCCCATGGGCAAGGTAATGACGGCGGCCACCAGGACGGCCTGCCAGCCCCAGAAGGTGAAGGCGGCCAGCTTGTCGCAGAACAGGCGGGCCTGACAGGTGCGCTGCACGACGTAATACGACGTGGCGAACAGGCCGGTGCCGCCAAACGCGAAGATCACGGCATTGGTGTGCAGCGGACGCAGGCGCCCGTAGCTGAGCCATGGTGTATTGAAATTGAGTTCTGGCCAAATCAGTTGCAAGGCAATGAAAAGGCCCATTGCCATGCCTATGACGCCCCAAAATACGGTCATGATGGTGAATTGTCGCACCACTCCGTAATTGAAGACTTCGGCGTTATTTCCGACCGCATCGGAAGTGCCCATTTGCTTCCCCTAAACAAACATTGTTAATACAAGCGACAACTACCAGCATCATCCTGCAAGTCGATAAACCGCTCCTTGATGTGCATCAAGAAGCCTTGGAAAGCCGCGCAAACGCGCGCATTCCAGCCCCAGGACGGTCTGTCGCCAACTGTCCTGAAGCTTGAAAAGCGAAAAATCAGTGAGAATCCGGAGGACGTCCCCGTCGAGGCGGGAGAGCGGGCGTATCGTCATCCTGGAGGATGGAATCGGCCGCGTTATGAGCGTCTTCGAACTGGCCGGCGAAAATCGCCCACCAGAAAGCCACGCCGATCAGAATGACCAGCATGACGGAAATGGGAATCAGGATCAGCAGAGAGCCAAACATGTCAGGCCTGCCCGGTGGTGGCCGAATCGGCCCAGGCGGAAGGCAGATGGCGCACGCGGCCGCGATAGATGCGCCAGGAGTTCGCGGCCACCGCCAGCGACGACACCAGCATGCTGACTGCGGCCAGCCAGGGGGCCACGATTCCGACGGCCGCCAGCGGCGTCATGAGCAGGTGCCAGACGATGGATCCGTACAGGTTCTGGCGCGCGATGCGCCCGGTCTGCTGAGTCAGTTGAACGACTTCGAATTCGTTGACGGCGGGCCGAGCCGACAGCCCGGCATGCGCCGACGCCACGGCGGTGGGCACCGACATGGACATGGCACAGGGACAGCTCATGACCAGCAGGGAGACCACTACGGGCACGGCGTGGGACGGATCCAGCCAATACCAGGCCATGCCGACTACAGCCGCCAGCAAAAGCTGGATGGTGACGAACCAAAATGCCAGGGAGTTTGCGTGGCCGGTGACGGAACGGCGGAACTGCTCGATGACGTCGTGCGAGCCGCCCTGCGCGACCGACTGGCGCGCGCACAGCTCCAGGTAGCGGGCGGACAACAGAAAGGCCACGAACATAGTGACCGAGTCGTAATAGACTTCGCCCTGATGGGTCCAGGTAGCGACCACACTGGGCAGAAAGGCGCCGATGATGCCCAGCGCCACAGGCACGTCCATGCCAACGCGCCCTGCGGACAGGCTGGCGATCGCGCCTTTGAGAATAGGCCAGGCGCAGTACAGCACGACAGGCATAGTCAGGCTGAGGCTGGCCCAATTCATGAGCACGATGGCTTGGGAAAGGGATTCGATATTGTCCGGCGAGGTGCTGAACGAGCGCATATAACCCGGAAAGGCGAACATCATGACCTGCATGGCGGCCAGCCAGGCCAGGCCCAGGCGAGCCAGGGTGTGGCGCCTGCGCGAACGCTGTTCGTCGGTAAGGGGCTTGGGCAAGGAAAAAATGGAATATGCGCGCATGAAAGGACTATAAACCACTGATATTTCTTTATTGTTGATCTAAATCAATACGACTTTGCTTGCTTCCTATATCGTTGTCCTTACGCATCTTGTTCAGGCCGTTATCCCCCCAACACGGCATCAACTGTTCAATGCTTTGGGCTGCCTTTGGCAGCCTCTTTTTTTTGCCTTTCGGCTATAGCTCAGACTGACCACGGGATCAGTATCCGTTCGGAACAGTCCTTCCGACCTGCGGCGATTCTATAGCTCGAAATGCAGAAAGTCAGCCCGCCTCCTGAAGCGTGGTAATTAAGCGACCTGCCTTGACGTAAACAGGATTGCCTGACCCTGGCAGCCCCCTCCTCGTTCCCGGAAACACAAAAAAGACAGCCCGCCGGCTGGAGCAAGCCGGCGGGCTGTCTGCATCGGAAGGGGCGCCCAGCACCCGGCGCCCTCTCCGATCAGGCCTCCGAGGTCGCGAACTGCTGAGCCTCGGTAGAACCGGCCAGAGCTGTCGTCGAGGACTTGCCGGCCTCTACGGTCTGGGTAACGGCGTCAAAATAGCCCGTTCCCACTTCGCGCTGATGCTTGACGGCGGTAAAGCCCAACTCGGCGGCGGCGAACTCTTTTTCCTGCAACTGCACGAATGCGCTCATCTGGTTGCGGGCGTAGCCGTGCGCCAATTCGAACATGCCGTAGTTCAGCGCATGGAAGCCGGCCAGCGTGATGAACTGGAACTTGTAACCCATGGCGCCCAGTTCACGCTGGAACTTGGCGATCGTGGCGTCGTCCAGATTCTTCTTCCAGTTGAACGAAGGCGAGCAATTGTAAGCCAGCATCTTGCCAGGGAACTGGCGATGGATTGCCTCGGCGAACTGGCGCGCATACTCCAGGTTCGGCGTGGACGTTTCGCACCAGATCAAGTCTGCATAGGGTGCGTAAGCCAAGCCGCGGGCGATCGCCTGATCCAGGCCGGCGCGTGTGCGGTGAAAACCTTCCACGGTGCGCTCTTCCAGGATAAAGGGGCGGTCATACTCGTCCACATCGCTGGTGATCAGATCGGCCGCATCGGCATCGGTGCGAGCCACCAGAATCGTGGGCACATCCAGCACGTCAGCAGCCAGACGGGCGGCCACCAGCTTGGAGACGGCCTCACGCGTGGGCACCAGCACCTTGCCACCCAAGTGGCCGCATTTCTTTGCCGAAGCCAACTGGTCCTCGAAATGCACGCCGGCCGCTCCGGCTGCAATCATGGCTTTCATCAGCTCGAAGGCGTTCAGCACGCCGCCGAACCCGGCCTCGGCATCGGCCACGATGGGCGCAAAGTAATCGATATAGCCTTCGTCACCCGGATTCACACCTTCCATCCACTGAATCTGGTCGCAACGGGCGAGCGAATTGTTGATGCGGCGCACCACCGACGGCACCGAATTGACCGGATACAGGGATTGATCGGGATACATTTCACCGGCCGTATTGGCATCGCCCGCTACTTGCCAACCCGACAGGTAAATAGCCTTCAGCCCGGCCTTGACCTGCTGCATGGCCTGATTGCCCGTCAGCGCACCCAAGGCATTAACAAAGGGTTCCTGGTTGATGGACTGCCAAAGCCGCTCGGCTCCGCGTCGCGCCAGCGTGTGTTCCTCGACCAGGGAACCACGCAGCCGAATCACTTCTTCGGCGGTATAGCCGCGCTTGACGCCTTGCCAACGGGGTTCCTCGGCCCAGCGCTTTTGCAGGTTCCGGATTTCGGCTTCTCGTGCATTCATGGTTGACTCCTCTATCAGAGATGATGGTGAACAGATGACTACAGTCTATATAAATGCTGCGCCGCAATGATGTTTTATATCTTATACAAGACTAAATATTTTTTCCTTTAAAATCATGATATTAAAATTTATATTTCGAGATATGAAATGCTTTTCTCTTTTATGAAATGAGGAGATGTGCGTCGCAGCAGCCATTTCCTGCATGCTGGGACAGCAGTTTCACCATGTGGGATAATGACGACTCGCGGCAGCGCTTACCCGGCCGCTGTACAGACCCATTGTTCTGCTGTTGTATTACCCGCCCATGACCAATCCCCTGAACGACTCCCCGCTGGGCCACGATGTGGTCTATCCCACCCGCTACGATCCATCCCTGCTGTTCGGCATCGACCGCGCCATCAACCGCGCTGCGCTGACCGTACCCAATCAATGGCACGGAGCCGATATCTGGAACGGCTACGAATTGTCCTGGCTGAATCCCAAAGGCAAGCCCGTAGTCGCGCTAGCTCGTTTTTCCATACCTTGGAACAGCCCACGCATCGTCGAATCCAAGTCATTCAAGCTTTATCTGAACTCTTTCAACGACGAGGTCATGGACAATGCAGAAACACTGCGCCAGCGCATGACACAAGACCTGAGCGCCGTCGTCGGCGCCTCTATCGATGTCACGCTGCTGCCCCTGGAAGCGCTGCAGGACCAGCGCATCGGCACACTGGAAGGTCGCAGCATCGACCAACTGGACATCGAGATCCGGGACTACACCCCCCAGAGCGATCTGTTGCGCTGCCTGCCTGGTGCCACCACCGTCACCGAGTCCCTGGTGTCCGACCTGCTCAAATCCAACTGCCCAGTCACGGGCCAGCCCGACTGGGGCAGCGTGCAAGTGCGTTACACCGGCCCGCAGATCGACCCTGCTTCCCTATTACGCTATATCGTGTCGCTGCGCCGCCACACCGAATTCCACGAGCACTGCGTAGAACGTCTCTACAGCGACATCATGGCCTTGTGCCGGCCCGAGCGCCTGCTGGTCTATGCCCGCTACACTCGCCGCGGCGGCCTGGACATCAATCCCTGGCGCAGCAGCCACCCGGACGATGTCGACGAACCACGCCTGGCGCGACAGTAAGAGCGCAGTCTGGGACTATCCACATCCTGGCGGAAATGCCGATAGAAAACAAAAAGGCCACTGCGATGCAGTGGCCTTTTCAATGATTCGTGCGCGTCTAGCGAGGGGCAGCGCGCGTCACCGTGGATGCCACATACACAGCCAGCCCGGCTGCGGTCCAGTACCCGATGGCGGCGCCGTACCAGGGTGCCTGGCTCAGGCCGGCGTCCAGCAGCAGCCCAAAACCCACTGGAGCGATGGACGAGCCCACGTCCATACCCGAATACACAAGACCGTACACGGCTCCTGTGGATCCCTTAGGGGTGACGCGCCGAATCAGCATGTCTCGCGACGGCGAGGCGATGCCCGAGCAAAAGCCAGCGGCACCCACAAAAAATAGCGCCAAGGCAGGCGCCACCCAGCCCGCTCCCAAGACCAGCAGCATCGTACCGGAAACAATCAACGAAACGAACACGATCAATTCCGAGCGCGGCGTGCTGGAGGCGATGAAGCCGCCCACCAGCATCCCGGCAGCCGATGCCAGCATATAGCCAGACAGGGCAGACCCCGCCAGCACCTTGTCAATGCCATAGGTGCTGTGCAGCATGGGAATGGTGTAGTTCTGCACGACGGCCATGGCTGCCGTGGCGAAGGCGAAGAACAGAAACGCACCCCACAGAGCAGGCTTGGACAATAGAGTGGACAGCGTCGTCCAGATGGACTCTTTAGGAGCCTCTTTGGCGCCTGCTGAGCCCCGCGCCACTTTCCTGCCGGCAAGCGCATCGCGATTCAGCAGCACCAGCACCAGGACGGCGGCAATCAGCGCGGCCGCCGACAGAACGGCCACTCGCCAGTTGAAATAAATGGTTAGCGACGTAATGAAAACCGGCGTCAACGCCCAGCCCAGGTTGCCCGTCAGCCCGTGCGTGCTGAAGGCATGGCCCAGCCGTGCCGGGCTGACGCGATGATTAATGATGGAGTAGTCCACGGGATGAAACACGGCATTGCCCACGCCCCCGATCAAGGCGCCCGCCAGCAGCATGGCATAACCGTTGGCCATGCCGATCAGCAATGCCGCAGTCACAAAACAGCCCAGGCCCACCTTGAGCACCGGCAAGGCTCCGATCCGATCCACCAGAAAACCGGATGAGGCTTGCCCCAGGCAGGAAACCAGATAAAACGCGGTGACCAGCCCGCCCAGGGTCAGGAAGTCGTAACCAAACTCCTGGCCCAGCGAGATATACAGCGTGGGCAGAATCAGCTGGAAGAAGTGCGAGCTGGCATGAGCGATCCCGATGACGCCGATAACCTGCCAGTCCCGAGAGCTGGGGGCCAGTTGCCCATCCAGCGTGGATGTTTGCGTATCAGACATGCTCAGATCTGCTTTTTCTTGATTTCGGGCCAGGCCTTCTGCAGGTAATAACACATGGACCAGACCGTCAGAACAGCGGCCACGACGATCAGCGCCTGGCCGACAATGCGGGTCGGCACGCCCATGATGGGATGCCAGTACAGCAGGCAGGGAATGGCCACCATCTGCGCCGCCGTCTTGAACTTGCCGAGCCGGTGAACAGCCACACTACCACTGGCGCCGATCTTGGCCATCCATTCCCGCAATGCGGAAATGGTGATTTCCCGGCCGATAATGATCAAGGCGATGAACGCATCCACCCGGTTCAGGTCGAGCAGCACCAGCAAAGCCGCGCCCACCATGAGCTTATCGGCGACGGGGTCCAGAAAGGCTCCGAACGAGGACGTCTGATTCCAGCGCCGGGCCAGCCAGCCGTCGAACCAGTCAGTCAGCGCCGCCACAATGAATACCAGCGCCGCCCACAAATCGCGCGTGGGCTCGGACAACCAGCTTTCGGGCAGGTAATAAAGCGCCACGATCAGAGGGATCAGGACGATGCGAAGCCACGTAAGGGCGATAGGCAAATTAAAAGGCATAGCTTGATACTAACCTAAATGGATAAAGGCTCACGCCTATCGTAAAGCATGATAAATACGCTCGGCCAGCTCAGTTGAAATTCCGTCGACCGAACTGAGCTCGTCCATGCTGGCGTCGGCCACGCCGCTGAAGCCGCCAAACCGAGCCAGCAGACGCTGGCGGCGCTTGGCGCCGACGCCGGCTATATCCTCCAGACGCGACACATTGCGGGCCTTGGCGCGCTGAGCGCGCATGCCGGTGATGGCAAAGCGGTGAGCCTCGTCACGCACCTGGGCCACCAGCATAAGGGCGGCCGACTCGACGCCCAGCGCCACCGACGGCCTGTCGTCCGCAAAAACCAGTGTTTCCAGCCCGACCTTGCGCTTCTCGCCCTTTGCCACCCCGACCAGCACATGGATGTCCAGTCCCAGCTCCACAAAGACCTGACGCGCAATTTCGACCTGCCCTTTTCCGCCGTCGATCAGGACAATGTCGGGCAGCTCGGCCAAACCTTCTGCGACACGGGCAAAACGCCGGTTCAGCACTTGACGCATGGCCGCGTAATCGTCGCCCGGCGTAATGCCGGCAATATTGTAGCGGCGATATAAGGAAGGCTGCATGGCGTGCTGCCTGTACACCACACAGGAAGCCTGGGTAGCCTCCCCGGCTGTATGACTGATGTCGAAACATTCGATATGCAAGGCATCGAGCTGGGCTTCGTCCAGATCGAGCTGCAGAGCCTCGGCCAGAGCACGCGTGCGATCAGCCCGTGCCGTGGATTCGCTCAGCACCCGCGCCAGCGCCAGCTCGGCGTTCTTGCCCGCCTGCTCCAGCCAGGTCTTGCGCACGCCTTGAGGGCGAGTCAACACACGGGCCTTGACCCCCGTCTGCTCGGCCAGCAGCGGCATCAGATCAGGATCGGGCAAGGCATGCGAGCACACCAGAACCGGCGGCATGCGGCGCTCCAGATAGTGCTGAGCAATAAAAGCCGCCAGCACATCGCCAGGCGAATCATCGTTGATCTGGGTCGGGAAGAAGGCCCGGTCGCCCAGGTGGCGGCCGCCGCGCACCATGGCCAGGTTGACGCAGAACTTGCCGCCGGCATTGGCCACCACAATGATGTCCACATCATCGTTGCCGACCTGCTCCATGCTCTGCTGCTGCAGCACGGCGGACAAGGCCTTCATCTGGTCGCGCAGCGCGGCGGCCTGCTCGAAGTCCAGACTTTCGGAGGCCCGCATCATGCGACCCTGAAGATCATCCAGGATTTCGGAGGTATGGCCGTCCAGAAAACGGATGGCGCGCTGTACATCCTGCTGATATTGCTCGGGCGACACCAAATCCACGCAAGGCGCCGAACAGCGTCCGATCTGATGCAGCAGACAGGGGCGCGTGCGATTGGCGTAGACACTGTCCTCGCAGGTGCGCAAGCGGAACACGCGCTGCAGAATCTGTATGGTTTCGCGCACCGCCCAGGAGTTGGGATAAGGGCCGAAAAAATGCCCTTTGCCGCTGGTGCTGCCCCGGTAATAAGCAATGCGCGGCGCCTCATGCGCGCTGATCATCAAGTACGGGTACGACTTATCGTCCCGGAACAGGATGTTGTAGCGCGGCCGCAGACGCTTGATCAGGTTGTTTTCAAGCAGCAGGGCCTCGGCTTCGCTGCGCGTCACCGTGACCTCGATGCGCGCCACCCGCGCCACCATGTGGGCGATGCGCGGGCTGCTCAGGTTCTTCTGAAAATACGAGCTGACACGGCGTTTCAGGTCGCGGGCCTTGCCCACGTACAGCACCTCGCCCTGCTCGTCGATATGCCGGTACACGCCCGGCAGATTCGGCAATTCAGACAGAAAGGATTTTAGATTGAAGTCCGCGGGCATATTGATAGTGCTCGTCCGCCTGCAGGGCGTCCCAGTCCAGAGCGGGGGTGGTTGGCATCAGCGTGCGGATGCGTTCAGTCGATTCGGGCGATGGCGTGAACTCCAGACGCTCCAGGCGCTCCAGAAGCTCGTCAGCCAGATCCGGGCGATTGCAGACCAGCACCATGTCGCAGCCCGCGCCCAATGCGGCCTGAGCGCGTTCCAGGATATCACCGGCCACCGAGGCGCCTTCCATGGTCAGGTCGTCCGAGAACACCACGCCGTCGTAGGCCAGCGCCTTGCGCAGCACGCGCTGGATCCAGTAGGGAGAAAAGCCCGCCGGATTGGGATCGACCTTTGAATAGATGACGTGCGCCGGCATCACCGAGGGTAGTTGCAAGGTGCCCAGCCAGCCATACGGGGCCGCGTCTTCGTCCAGAATCTGCTCCAGCGGGCGATCGTCAACCGGGATTTCGTGGTGCGAATCGGCCTCGACGCCGCCATGTCCCGGAAAATGTTTGCCGCAAGCAGCCATGTCCGCCTTGTTCAGGCCGCGTATCAGGCCCGCGGCCAACATGGCCACGGCGCGCGGGCTACGGTGAAAGGAGCGGTCGCCGATGACCTTGCTGACGCCCCAATCCAGATCCAGCACAGGGGTGAAGCTCATGTCCACGCCGCAGGCGCGCAGCTCAGCCGCCAGCACGTAGCCGGTGTCGGCCGCCACGGCGGCAGCCTTGACGGCATCTCGCGTCCACAATTCGCCCAGTTGGCTCATGGCCGGCAAGGTGGTGAAGCCATCGTCACGAAAGCGCTGCACGCGCCCGCCCTCGTGATCGACCGCGATCAGCAGCGGTTCGTCACGTTCGGCGTGAATGGCCTGGCACAGGGCCGTCAGTTGGGCGCGATTCTCGAAGTTGCGGCTGAACAGGATGACGCCGCCCACCAGGGGATGGCGCAGGCGCTGGCGCTCCTGATCCGTCAAGACGGTGCCCTGCACGTCGACCATGACGGGACCGGGAGGCAATACGGCTGGCGAGGAAGAACTCATTGGGTGTCGGACTCGGAAAGAGAAAAATGACGGCTGGCCGGCAGCTTGTGCTCCAGCACGACAAAGGCCATGGCCATGTCGGATTCATCCGTCAGGGAAATATGGGCAGCACCGAAGCGCGCATCGAACCAGCTTTGCAGCTCGCCCGACAACTGTACGACAGGCCGTCCGCCCGGTGCGTTCAAGGTCTGCATACGCGACCAGGCCATGGGCATGTGCATGCCCAGGCCGATCGCCTTGGAAAAGGCCTCTTTGGCGGCAAATCGGGTGGCCAGATAGCGCACGCCGCGCACCGGATGGCGCGCCGCACGGCGCGCGTAGACGATGCGCTCTTGCTCGCCCAGGATACGGACGACGAAGCGCTCGCCATGCCGGGCCAGCGCGCGTTCGATCCGCTCGATGCGGATAAGGTCGGTACCTATGCCGGCAATAGCGCCGGGAACTGTATCGGACATGGTCGGCCACGCAAAAAACAGAAAGACGGCTTGGAATCGGTTTACGATCCAACCGCCTGCAAGACTGAATGATACCGTGAGACGGTCGAATACAAAAACGGCTCTGCCATATGGGCAGAGCCGTTTCAGCTGCACTGCGCCGCGATTACAGGGAGCGCTTGTCCACGACCCGTTTGGCCTTGCCCGTCACGGTACGTTCGACCGCGCCGGCCGACTGCACGCTGACGCGGGCGCTGACGCCGATGAAGGTCTTGATCGAGTGGGTCAGCCGCTTGGCCAGCAGATCGCGGGCCGCCTGATCCAGATGGTTGTGCTCGGCGCGCACTTCGGTCAGCACTTCCAGCTCGTCCATATTGCCCTTGCGGCTCAGCACCAGTTGATACTGCGCGCCCAGTTCAGGCACTTTCAAAACCAGCTCTTCGACCTGGGTCGGGAACAGGTTCACGCCTCGAACAATCAGCATGTCGTCGCTGCGGCCCGTAATCTTGCCAATACGGCGCATGCTGCGGGAGGTCGGCGGCAACAGGCGCGTCAGGTCGCGCGTGCGGTAACGGATGACGGGCATGGCTTCTTTGCTGAGCGAGGTGAACACCAGTTCGCCGCTTTCGCCGTCAGCCACAGGTTCGCCGGTTTCGGGGTTGATGATTTCCGGGAAGAAATGATCTTCCCAGACCACCGGACCGTCCTTGCTTTCGACGCACTCCATTGCGACGCCTGGGCCCATGACTTCGGACAGGCCGTAGATGTCCACGGCATCGATGCCGGCGCGCTGTTCAATGTCCAGGCGCATCTGGCCTGTCCAGGGCTCAGCCCCGAAGATACCGATGCGCAGGGATGTTTCGCGCGGATTGATGCCCTGGCGTTCCATCTCCTCCACGATATTGCAGAAGTAGGACGGCGTGACCATGATCACGTCAGGGCGGAAATCCTGGATCAGTTGAACCTGCTTTTCCGTCTGGCCGCCGGACATAGGCACCACCGTGCATCCCAGACGTTCAGCGCCGTAATGCGCGCCCAGTCCGCCCGTGAACAAGCCATAGCCGTAGGCCACATGTGCGATATCGCCCGGACGCGCGCCCCCTGCCCACATGGAGCGGGCGAACAGGTCGGCCCAGGTGGAAATATCCTTGGCGGTGTACCCCACCACCGTCGGCTTGCCCGTGGTGCCGCTGGAGGCGTGCACGCGCACCACTTGCTCGCGGGGCACGGCAAACATGTTGAAGGGGTAATTGTCGCGCAGATCCTGCTTGGTCGTGAACGGGAACTTGGACAGGTCGGACAACTGCTTGAGGTCGTCCGGATGCACGCCGGCTTCGTCGAACTTGCGACGATAGTGGGGCACATTCTCGTAGGCATGCCGCAGCGTCCACTTCAGGCGCTCCAGCTGCAGACTGCGGATTTCGTCAATGCTGGCGTGCTCGATAGCGTCGCGCCCAACGCGTTCTTGAATTGCTGTCATGGTGTACTCCTGCCCTGCCACTCGTTTGGAACAACGGCCCCCCGGGCCTGCAGGGTATGTCTCGTCAATAAAGTTACTTTTTCTCGATTCCGCCCAGCACCGTGCCATTCAGACGGTACGAGCGACCACGGAACAGCGCAATGCGCCGACCGTTCTGATTCACCACTTCGATATCGTAGACCCCGGTGCGGCCGGCCAGCGAGGCCTCCACGCCGCGCGCCGTGAGCACATCGCCCTCGAAGGCGGGGGCCAGGTAGTCGATGGTACAGCCCGAAGCCACCGTAGGCGCATTGCGCGAATTGCAGGCGAAGGCAAACGTGCTGTCCGCCAAGGCGAAAATAAAGCCGCCATGGCAGGTCTTGTGGCCATTGAGCATATCGGCGCGCACCGTCATGCTCATATCGGCCTGCCCGGGCGCCACTGTGCCCAGGGACAGCCCCAGGGCCTGAGAAGCCTGGTCATTGCCGTACATATGGTCGCTGACCTGCCGGGCCAGTTGCTGCGGATCTTCTGAAACAACGACGTTATCCATTATTTCCCCTTGAAAACGGGTGCTCGCTTGGCCAGGAAGGCGTCCACGCCCTCCCGGTAATCCTGGCTGGCGCCCAGTTCGCGCATCAGGTCGCGCTCCAGGTCCAGCTGCTGGTCCAGCGAATTGGCATCGCTGGCGTAAATGGCTTTCTTGGCATAGGCCAGGCCTTTGGTGGGCGCCTGGGCGAAATGCCGAGCCAGCTCATCCAGCCGCGCTTCGAAGTCCTCGTCGGCGACGCATTCCCAGATCAGGCCCCACTGCGCGGCCTGTTCAGCGGTCAGCTTGTCACCCAGCAAGGACAGGCCCATGGCGCGCGCCGGCCCCACCAGTCGCGGCAGAAAGAACGTGCCGCCCGTATCGGGCAGCAAGCCCAGCCGGCAGAAGGGCTGAATGAAACTGGCCGAACGGCGCGCCACGACAATATCGCCCGCCAGGGCCAGGTTGGCGCCAGCGCCGGCCGCGACGCCATTCACGCCCACCACCACAGGGGCGGCCAGCGCGCGCAGGCGACGCACCAACGGCGCGTAGAACTTGGCTATGGTGGCGCCCAGATCAACGGGCGCGTCGCCGGCGCTCATCTGACGCTCGGACAGGTCCTGGCCGGCGCAAAAACCGCGGCCATTGCCCGTCAGCACGAGCACGCGCAGGCCGGCATCCTGTTCAACACGACTGAGCGCATCGGCCAACTCCGCGTGCATGTCCGCCGTGAAGCTGTTGAGCTTGTCGGGACGATTCAGCGTGATGCGGGCCACGCCTTCCTGGAGTTCAAATTGAATATTCTGGTAAGTCATCCGGCCATCGTCCTTTCAGAAATGCCAACGGGTCTGGATTACACGGAAACGGTTGGCCACATAAGCCGAATCCGACAACGAGGCATTGGCGGCCGGATTGGCCCCCGTGCCATGGAAGTCGCTGTAAGCGGCCGTCTGGTTGATGAACACGGCGCCGGTCAGATTCAAGGACAGGGAGACACCCGCGCGCTCGGCCATGCGCTGGATATCCGCGGTGACCTGCTCATCGGTGCTATAGGCAGACAGAGTCAGGGCGCCGTGCTCAGCAATGGTACGTCCGGCCAGTTCGATGCTGTGCGCAGTAGAGTCGGTCTGCACCACGAAGACAATCGGGCCGAACCATTCCTTCTGAATCTCGGGCTGGTCGGCGCGGGCCTGCAACAGCAAGGGGGTGCGCACGCGCGCGCCCGGGAAGGCGGGGTGCTCCAGCGTCTGGCTGTCGGCCAGGATGGGCATGCCCAGCTTGCGGGCGGTCTCGATGCGCTCGGCGCAGGCTTCGTTCTGCACGGCGCCGGTGATTTCCACGGCGCGCGAGGGATCCGACACCAGCTTCTGAACCGCCAAGGCCAGACCTTGAGCGACCTCGTCAAAACTCATGACGCCGTCCGCCGTGCGTATGCCGCTGCGCGGCACGTAGATGTTCTGGGGCGCCGTGCACATCTGGCCTGAATACAGAGCAAAGGAAAAGGCCAGGTTGCGCGCCACCGCTTTGAAGTCATCCACCGAATCGATAATGACCTGGTTCACGCCGGCTTTTTCCGTGTAGACCTGAGCCTGGCGGGCATGAGCCTCCAGCCAGTTTCCGTTCTGGCTGCTGCCGGTGAAGTCGATCAGCTTGACGGCCGGACTCAAGGCCAGTTGCTGGGCCGTATCTTCCTGGGAATCGTGCGCAGCCAGCAATACCACATTCGGATTGAAGCCCGCTTCAGCCAATACGTCACGCGCCACTGCTACCGTAATGGCCAGGGGCAGGATGGCGCCGGGGTGAGGCTTGACGATAACGGTATTACCAGTCGCCAAAGAAGCGAACAGGCCGGGATAGCCGTTCCAGGTCGGGAAGGTGGAGCACCCGATGACCAGGCCCACGCCGCGCGGCACCACCTTGAACTGCTTTTTCATCTGGATGGGGTCGTGTTTGCCCTGAGGTTTTACCCAATCAACCAGGCCGGGGATGCGCGCCATCTCCTGCCAGGCATAGGCTACGGCTTCCAAGGCTCGCTCCTGCGCATGCGGGCCGCCGGCCTGGAATGCCATCATGAACCCCTGCCCTGTCGTATGCTGCACGGCGTTGGCGATCTCGAAGCTACGCTGATTCAGGCGATGCAGGATTTCCAGGCACACGCCGACCCAGGCTTGCGGACCGGCATCACGCCAACTGTCCAGCGCCAGTTCGGACTGGGAAACCAGTTGCTCAACCGACAGCTTGGGATAACGGATGTTCAGACCAAAACCGAACGGCGACTGCTCGTCGCCTGTTTCACCCTGCGCGCCCTCCAGCACCAAGGGAAAGGTCTTGCCACGGTAGGCCTCGAATGCCTCCTGCCCCTGCTGCGCAGCGGTTTCACCGTAGGTGCGCGGGCTGGGGTTTTCGGGGTAGGCGCTCCAGAAGGTGCGCTCGTTGATGCTGGCCAAGGCTTGGTCCAGCGTGGCCTGGTGCGTCTTGAAAAAATTGGTTGCCATGCAAATTGCTCCTGACTCTGGTCACTGCCCGGGCCGGCCGGACAGTGCTGTTGTTCTAAAAATGCCCCCAACGCTGCACCTGCGATCGCGGCGCAGCCCCGCTTCAGGTTTCCTGATCGAAGTCGATGACCAGGCGATCGCTGACCGGGAAGCTCTGGCAGCTCAGCACGAATCCGCGCGCCACCTCGTAGTCTTCCAGCGCGAAATTGGCATCCATATCCACTTCGCCTTCCACCACTTTGCAGCGGCAGGTCGAACAGACACCGCCCTTGCAAGAATAAGGCAGCTCCAGGCCTTGCTGCAGCGCCGAATCCAATACGCTGGCACTGTTTTTATCAATGGTCAGACTGCGTGTGATGCCGTCCTGAATGACGGTCAGCTCGCATTGCTCCTTGCCCGGTGCCTTGCGGGCGTCTTCGCCGGTGCGCAGGGCGCGCGGGCCTTTGGGCGCACCGAAGAGTTCGAATTTGATCTGGGACTTTTCCAGACCATTTTCTTGCAAAGCGGCGATGACCTGCTCGCTCATGTCTTGCGGACCGCATACGAAAGCGACATCCACCGAACTCGGATCGAACCAGACCTTCATGAGTTCGCGCACCTTGTCGCCGTCGAGCCGACCGTTGAACAGATCGATGTCCTGCGTCTCCCGGCTCATGATATACACGATGGAGAAACGCTCCATATAGGTGTTTTTCAGGTCCTCGATTTCTTCGCGGAACATGATGGCCGACGAGGCCCGGTTGCCAAAGAACAGCGTGAACGAAGAATCGGGCTCGGTGTTCAGGGCCGTCTTGACCAGGGACAGAATCGGCGTAATGCCGCTGCCCACCGCAAAAGCAACGTAGCGATGCGCCTGTGCGGGATCGAATTCCACCGTGAAATGTCCATCGGGCGGCATGACCTCCAGCGTCGCGCCGGCCTCCAGATGGCTGTTGGCCCAGGTGGAGAACGCGCCATCGTTGACGCGCTTGATGGCTACCCGCAGCAGCTTATCGTGCGGCGCCGCACAGATGGAATAGGAGCGCCGCAATTCCTGGCCGTCCAGATGCGTGCGCAGGGTCAGGTACTGACCGGGGCGGAAATGAAACACGTCCTGCAATTCGTCCGGCACGGCGAAGGCCACCACCACCGCATCACGGGTGCTGCGCGAAACCGAGGCCACCGGCAGGGAGTAAAACTGACTCATATGACTAATGCGCCTTAAAGTAGTCGAAAGGTTCGCCGCAACTGATGCAGCGGTACAGCGCCTTGCAAGGCGTGGAGCCGAACTGGCTGATCACCCGGGTATGGGTGGAGCCGCATTGCGGGCAATCCACCACGGGCGCCTCGGGCTGACGCAGCAGGCCCGAGATGTCCACTGACTGCTGGGCAGGCGGCGAAATACCGTAGCCGCGCAGGGCCTGCTTGCCCTGCTCGCTCATCCAGTCCGTGGTCCAGGCCGGCGACAGCTGCGTGTCTACACGCACCTGCTCCAGCCCTTGCCCGTGCAGGGCCTCTTCGATCGAGCGCGTGATCTCGTACATGGCCGGACAGCCCGAATAGGTCGGGGTGATCGTGACCACGCAGGTCTCGTTGTCCCAGCGCACATCGCGCACAATGCCCAGGTCCAGCAGCGAGATCACCGGAATCTCGGGATCCGGAATGCGGGCCAGCAGGTCCATGACCTGCTCCACGGTCCAGGTCGCCATCATGACGCTCACCAGCGAGCGTCGGGATACATGCGTGGCAGATGCTGCATTTCCGCCAGCAGATAACCCAACGCCTCCGTGTGGCGTCCTTGCGGGCCGCCGCGATAGGCTTTGTGCTGCGCATCCTGCTCCGATGGACGGCGCAGGGTGGCGCGTTCGAACACCTCGCCGACATAGTCCAGCCATGGCGCCCAAAGATTGGCCATCAAGGGCGCGGCCTGGCGTTCGGCCAATGTCTGCGTCACCTCGTCGTCCAGGAACAGTTCGCCGGTAAAACGCCAGGCATCGTCCAGCGCGCCCTGCATGCGGGTATGGCTTTCCGGCGTGCCATCGCCCAGGCGCACGATCAGGTCGCTGGAGCGACGCAGGTGATACATGACTTCCTTGTGCGCTTTCTGGGCAATGGCCCGGACCTGTTCATCCGACGAGCGCACCAGCTCCTCCAGCAGGAAGAAGTGCCAGCTGTCGAACAGGAATTGACGCATCAGGGTCTCACCATAATGGCCGTTGTCGCGCTCAACCAGCAGGTAATTGGCATATTGATGCGCATCACGGTGATAGGCCAGCTGGTCCTCGTCGCGGCCCTGCCCTTCGGTCTCGCCGGCCAGCGTCAGCCACATGCGCGCCTGCCCCAGCAGATCCAGCGCCGTGTTGGCGCTGGCCAGCTCTTCTTCCAGGGCCGGGCCATGGCCGGTCCACTCGCCCAGGCGCTGTGCCAGCACCAAGGTGGAATCGCCCAGTCTCAGGGCATAGGAAAACAAGGCCTTGTCCATGCGACCTCCTACATATTGATGCCGTCGGGCATCGGAAAGAAGGTGGGATGACGGTAGACTTTGCTGTTGGACGGTTCGAACAGCGCACCCTTGTCGTCGGGGCTGGAGGCGGCGATATCGGCCGCGCGCACCACCCAGATGCTGACGCCCTCGTTGCGACGGGTATAGACGTCGCGGGCGTTGTTGATCGCCATTTCCGCATCGGGCGCGTGCAGGCTGCCGACGTGCTTGTGGGCCAGGCCGTGCTGGCTGCGGATAAAGACTTCCCAGAGGGGCCAATCGTGCTTGCTCATACTTCGCTTCCTCGCTGTGCAGCCGCGAGCAGTAACCGCGGGCTGCGTATCCGGTCAGATGGAAGGCGCTGGTCGCGCCCCGCCATTCACAACAATTGCTCAGGCGACTTTGCGGGCCGCTTCCTGCTTCTGGGCATGGGCGTCCAGGGCATCGCGGAACCAGGCGCCATTTTCGTGCGCCTGAACACGCGCTTGCAGTCGCTCGCGGTTACAGGGTCCGTTGCCCTTGATGACCGCCCAGAACTCGTCCCAATCGATCTCGCCAAAGTCATAATGACCACGCTCCTCGTTCCAGCGCAGATCGGGATCCGGCACTGTCAGGCCCAGATACTCTGCTTGCGGAACGGTCTGATCCACCATCTTCTGACGCAGTTCGTCGTTGGAGAACAGCTTGATTTTCCATTGCATGGACTGGGTGCTGTTGGTGGATTCCGCATCAGAAGGGCCAAACATCATCAGCGCAGGCCACCACCACCGATTGATGGAGTCCTGGCACATGGCTTTTTGCTCAGGCGTGCCGTGCAGACACATTTGCAGCAGCAAGTCATAGCCCTGACGCTGATGGAAGGACTCCTCCTTGCAGACCCGCACCATGGCGCGCGCATAGGGGCCGTAGGAGCAGCGGCACAGCGGAATCTGGTTGATGATGGCTGAGCCATCCACCAGCCAACCTATCATGCCGATATCTGCCCAGTTGAGCGTCGGGTAATTGAAAATGCTGGAATATTTGGCCTTGCCCGACAGCAGGTCGCCGACCATCTGTTCACGACTGACGCCCAGCGTCTCGGCCGCGCTGTACAGATACAGGCCGTGGCCGGCCTCGTCCTGAACCTTGGCCATCAGGATGGCCTTGCGCTTGAGCGACGGCGCGCGCGTGATCCAGTTGCCCTCGGGCAGCATGCCCACGACTTCCGAGTGAGCGTGCTGGGAAATCTGGCGCACCAGCGTCTTGCGATAGGCATCAGGCATCCAGTCCTTGGCCTCGATGCGCACGCCATCGTCGATGCGCTGCTGGAACTGACGCTCCTGCTCGGACATGTCGTCCATGCCCTTGACCTGCTTGACGCCGGTCTCTACGAGTTGTGCGTACATGACAAACCCCCGGTAATAGTGCAGACAGCGCCAAAAAACTTTGTTTCAGCGCAAACCATATACACTTCATTATTTAATACGAAAAATTTGATGTCAATCAAAAATCCGTATCATATGAGAATACCAGAGGGGGTTTAAGGGTAAATCCCTAGACTCGGAAAAGACGCCGCCCCAACACATCAGGGCCGGTCCTGGAGCCCTCCTGCCTGACGGCGGGCGGCGCCAGAATCGGCCCTGACGAGTTGGGCATGCAATGCGGATTTACGCCTGGATGAAATGCTCGCGGTAATGCTTGAGCTCGGCGATCGATTCGTAAATATCGGCCAGCGCTTCGTGGCGGCTTTGCTTGACGAAACTTTTGACAACTTCAGGCTTCCAACGCAGTGCCAGCTCCTTGAGGGTGCTGACGTCCAGGTTGCGATAATGGAAAAAAGCCTCCAGGCGCGGCATGTAGCGATACATGAAGCGGCGGTCCTGGCTGATGGTGTTGCCACACAGGGGCGACTTACCGGCAGGCAGATGCTGTCGCAAGAAATCTAGCAATTGGTCTTCGGCCTGTTCCTCGGTCAGGGTTGAGGCCTTGACCTTGTCGATCAAGCCGCTGCGGCCATGTGTGCCCTTATTCCAGGCATCCATGCCGTCCAGCAACTGATTGCTCTGGTGCACCACCAGGACCGGCCCTTCGGCCACGACGGTCAAGTCGGGCTCGGTCACGACCACGGCCACCTCGATGATGCGCTCCTTGTCAGGATCCAGACCCGTCATTTCCATGTCGAGCCAGACCAGACGCTGTGTTTGAACCGCCATATAATCATTCCTCAAAACGACTATTTTACATATTGCCGCCATCCATGCTGACCTTGTTGTTTCTTGCCTTCCTGCTGTGCGATGTGATCCTGCGCTTCTGGCTCGGCCTGCGCCAGATCCGGCACGTCTATCGCCACCAGGACCAGGTACCGGCCGAGTTCGCGGACCGCATCAGCCTGCACAGCCATCAGCGTGCCGCCCGCTACACCATTGCGCGGACCCGACTTGGCCTGATCGAACGGCTGGTCGAGGCCATCCTTCTGCTGGCCCTGACGCTGCTGGGCGGCCTGCAATGGCTGGACGTCGCCCTGGCGCGCCTGATTGACCACGAAATGCTGCGTCAGTTGCTTCTGATCGGCGCGGTGCTGGCCATTATGGGCGTAGCCGGCCTGCCCTTTGCTTGGTACAGGAAGTTCGTGCTGGAGGCCCGCTTCGGCTTTAATCGCATGACGCCTGGGCTGTTCATCGCCGACACGCTCAAGGCTTTGGCGCTGGTGCTGGCGCTGGGCGCGCCTCTGTGCGCCGCGCTCCTGGGCTTCATGGCCTGGGCCGGCCCGTCCTGGCCCTGGTACGGCTGGGGCCTGTGGGTGGCCTTCAATCTGCTGGTGCTGTGGCTGTACCCACGCGTCATCGCCCCGCTCTTCAACAGCTTCAAGCCTCTGGAGGACGAGCAACTGCGCGCGCGCATCACCGCCCTGGCCCAACGCTGCGATTTCCACGCCGACGGCCTGTACGTCATGGACGGCTCGCGCCGCTCCGCCCACGGCAACGCCTACTTCACCGGCTTGGGCCGCAACAAGCGCATTGTGTTTTTCGATACGCTGCTCAACAAGCTGCAGGCCACTGAAATCGAAGCCGTACTGGCGCACGAACTGGGTCATTTCAAGCATCGCCACATCCAGCGCCGCCTGTTGATCAGCCTGTTGTCGTCGCTGGCCTTCTTCCTGCTGGCCGGCTGGGCCTGGTCTCAGGTCAGCTTCTACACCAGCCTGGGCGTGATCCCGCAACTGGGCCGTCCGAACGATGCGCTGGCCCTGATACTGTTTTTCCTGGTGGTGCCGACCTTCACCTTCTGGATGGGGCCGCTGGCCGCCTATTTCTCGCGTCGGGACGAATACCAGGCCGACCGCTTCGCGGCCGACCACAGCCAATCGGGCGAACTGATCTCCGCGCTGCTCAAGCTTTACAATGACAACGCCGCCACCCTGACGCCCGACCCGCTCCACTCGGCGTTCTATGACAGCCACCCCAACGCCATCGACCGCGTCCGACATCTCAAAAGCCTGGCATGACATCCAAATCCACTCTCAGCGGCCTGGTAACGGCCGCCCACGGCCGCCATTATTTTGTCGAACTTCCCGACGGTCAGACCATCAAGTGCTTTCCGCGGGGCAAGAAAGCGGGTATCGCCGTCGGCGATCAGGTCGATGTCCTGCTGCAAGGCAAAGAAGAAGGTTCGATCGAGCGCGTGCAGGAACGGCGCAACCTGCTGTATCGCTCGGATGATTTTCGCACCAAGCAGTTCGCCGCCAACATCGACCAGTTGTTAATCGTAGTCGCGCCCGAGCCCTCGTATTCGGAAGACCTGCTGGGCCGGGCCCTGGTAGCCGCATGGAGCGCCGATATCGCCCCCGTCATCATTCTGAACAAGGCTGACTTGTCGGCCACCGTGGACCGGGCGCGGCAGAAACTGGCGCCCACGGCCGCCCTGGGCGTGCCGATTCTGGAAATGATCGCGCTGGAGCCGGCGCAGACCCGCCAGATCCTGGCCCCCTGGCTGGCCGGCAAACGCACGCTGCTGCTGGGCCAGAGCGGCATGGGCAAGTCCACCTTGCTAAACGCCCTGGTGCCCGATGCCCATGCACTGACCCGGGAGCACTCACAGGCGCTGGGCACTGGCCGGCACACCACGACCAGCACACGCCTGTACCATCTGCCTGAAGGCGGCGATCTGATCGACAGCCCCGGCTTCCAGGCCTTTGGCCTGTCGCATCTGGAACAGGAAGATATCGCCTACGGTTTTCCGGATTTCCGCCAGGCGGTGGAATCGTGCCGCTTCTACAATTGCAGCCATCGGCACGAACCGGGCTGCGGCGTGCTGGCCGCCATCGAAGCGGGCACCATACACCCGGATCGCCACGCCCTGTACCAGCGACTGCTGGCAGAGCACGAGAACAAGCCTCGCTACTGACTTCTGCCCGGCACGGCAACCGCATCGGCGCCGTCGCGGCGCCTGCACCGCAGCCCTAGCGTTTCACATCGCCGCCGGCGGACAGTTGCTCCCAGGCGGCAGCCAGGTGATGGTAAAGATTGCGCACCAGCACCGCCGTCGCTCCCCAAATGAAATATGGGCCCCAGGGGATGGAAAAATAATGGCGCTGAGTGCCGTCCGGCAGGGTCGCATGGTGCAGTTGATGGCGTTGCGGGTCCAGCAGCACGGCCAGCGGAACCTCGAAGACCTCGGCGACTTCCGAACTGTCGGGCACAACTTGAAAACCAGGCTGCAGCTCGCCGATGATGGGCCGCATGGCAAATTGGGTATTGGTGACGAAGATCGGATGCTGTCCCAGGTAGCGCACGAAACGCGGCTCGATGCCGATTTCTTCCTGGGTTTCGCGCAGGGCGGCTTCAACTGGCCCGACATCCGAAGGCTCGATGCGCCCGCCCGGAAAACTGATCTGGCCGGCATGGTTGTGTAAGTGGACTGCGCGCCGCGTGAAGATGACGCTGGGGCCATCAGCGCGCTGTATGACGCCGATACAGACAGCCGCCCGCACATTGATCGAGCCGGGCAAAAAATCGGGATAAAAGGAACTGCGGAACAAAGGCTCGACCTGCCACTGGATGGGCTGGCCAAACGCACTGCGCAGAAACTCCAATTGCAAGGCTGGCGAGGGCAGATCAGGCAAAGGCTCGATCGGCAGCAAGGGTTGCGTACGAGGATCGAACCCTGGGACTACGACAGGCCTGCGATGAGGCTTGATAATAGAGGCCGGCATCGTTCTCACATAAAAACAAAGGCACCCGCCTGGGTGCCTTTGCATCGTCGCTGTTCGAGTCTTAGTTGCCCGAACGACGGACGAGTTTTTCTTTGATGCGAGCGGCTTTACCCGAGCGTTCGCGCAGATAGTACAGTTTAGCACGACGCACAGCGCCACGGCGCTTGACTTCGATGCTGGCGATCTGCGGGGAATACAGCTGGAACGTACGCTCGACGGCTTCGCCGGAAGAAATCTTGCGAACGATGAAGGAGGAATTCAGGCCACGGTTGCGGCGACCGATCACCACGCCTTCGTAGGCCTGGACACGCTTGCGCGTACCTTCAACCACGTTCACGTTGACGACAACGGTGTCACCAGGACCGAACTCGGGAGGCAGCTTGCCACCGGTCAGGCGCTGGATTTCTTCTTGCTCAAGAATAGCGATCAAATCCACGATTGACTCCAAAACCATCGTATCAGCCGCAAACAAGCAAATACACCAGCGCTGACAGAGGATGAAAAATAAAGATTAAGCCAAAGATTCTACCATTAAAAGCCCAATACCCACAAACACAACAACCATGTCGTCTCAGCGCGACAGGCGTTTAACTGCGTTAAGATACAACACAATCCGAAGTAGCTATCTGATGCGAAACGTCACTGAATACTGAAAGCCAGCTGTCGACACAGCAGACCGGATAGCCAGATCTCGAAGGAAAGAACATCATGCATGCCGAATACAAAGTCCCTGGAGGGAAGCTGGTTGTCGTGGATTTAAGCGTTGAAGACGGTGTGATCAGTCAGGCACGGCTCAGTGGAGATTTCTTCCTGGAGCCGCCGGAAGCCCTTGGACTGATCGATGCGGCGCTGCACGGCTTGTCGGTCAACAGCAGCGCCGAAGAAATCGCCGCACATATCAGCCGCACGCTGCCGCAGGAAACCGAAATGTACGGCCTGGATGCCCAGGCTATTGGCGTCGTAGTGCGGAGGGCCTTGGCATGATGCAATGGCAAGACGTGCCCTGGCAGCTGATTCATACGAAACCACAACCTGCCGCCTTGCACATGGCGCTGGACGATGTCATTACCCAGGAGGTCAGCGACGGCCTGCGCCTGCCTACCCTACGCATCTGGGAGTGGCAGGAAGCGGCCGTCGTGATTGGCCGCTTCCAGTCGCTGCGCAATGAAATCGAGGCCGACGCGGCTGCGCGCCACGGCATCAAGGTGGTGCGTCGCATCAGCGGCGGCGGCGCCATGTTCATTGAACCGGGCAATACCATTACTTATTCGTTGAGCGTGCCGCGCCAGTTGGTGTCCGGCATGACCTTTCAGGAATCCTACGAATTTCTGGATTCGTGGGTGATTGATGCACTGCGCGGACTGGGCATCGATGCCTGGTATCAGCCCTTGAACGATATCACCAGCGCTGGCGGAAAGATTGGCGGAGCCGCCCAGGCGCGGCGTGGAAATGCCGTTCTGCACCACGTGACCATGGCCTATGACATAGACGCCGACAAAATGCTGGAGGTGCTGCGTATCGGCAAGGAGAAGCTGTCTGACAAAGGCACGACCAGTGCCAAGAAACGCGTAGACCCCATACGCAGCCAAACGGGCCTGAGCCGCGAAGAAGTCATAAAGGCCATGATTGAAATGTTTCGGCAGAAAGCCGACTTGCAGAAAGTGGATCTGGACCCCGCCACCCTGGCGCGCGCACAACAATTGGCGCAGGATCGCTTTCTGACAGCTGAGTGGACCAATATTGTTCCCTAAGCCGCTGTAGGGCGGACCTAAAATCCGCCCATGCTGCCCAGCCACAACAAGCCGGGTATCGTGGCGCCCCAGACGGCAACCAGGCATACATCCAGCACTTTGGTGCGCGTGGACAAAGGAGCAAAGGGGCTGCGCCGCACCGAGTTGCGGGAAGCTTTGGAAGCGGGAACGGGACGGCGAACTGGGCGAGACATGGCGTGCTCCTTTTTACTGTTTTCTTATACAGTACTGTACTTAACAACAGCATGGCATGCAAGCAAGTGCTTCATCGTGTTGCGCCCAACCCACGCCCCTATCCTGGGTTTCGTGCCGCGCGGCGGAGGGGGAACTAAAAAAATTGTCGCAAATTTCCGAAATGGACTTGTCGTCGGATAGAAGAAGTGCAGCTAAAGCCGCCATTCACAGGTGTACAGGTCCCGTTCGGGCTGAGGGCTTGCCTCAGACTGGAACGGCGGGTTCTAGAGTTCGTAGTCTGCTCATGAATGAACAGTGGTTCCCGAAAATCAATGAAGAAAAAAAACCCCGCATCCAGTGCAGGATGCGGGGCTTTGCAACGGAGGCAGTGCCGATTACTTATTCGGCTGCGGCGTCACGCGCAGATAGGGGCGGATCTCCGTATAGCCTTTGGGAAATTTCTGCTTCAGGACTTCAGGGTCCTTCAGGCTAGGAACGATGATGACGTCGTCGCCGTCTTCCCAGTTCACAGGCGTGGCCACGCTGTGGCTGTCGGTCAACTGCAGAGAATCGATGACGCGCAGAATCTCGTTGAAGTTGCGGCCGGTACTGGCCGGATACGTGATGACCAGACGCACTTTTTTCGCCGGGTCGACGATGAACACCGAGCGCACGGTTGCTGTGGTGCTGGCGTTGGGGTGAATCATGTCGTACAGATCCGCCACCTTGCGGTCGTCATCCGCCAGAATGGGGAAGTTGACGGTCGTTTTCTGGGTATCGTTAATGTCGCTGATCCACTGATTGTGGGAATCGACATCGTCGACCGACACGGCCAGCACTTTTACATTGCGCTTGGCGAACTCGTCGGCCAGCTTGGCGGTATAGCCCAGTTCCGTGGTGCAGACCGGTGTGAAGTCGGCGGGGTGCGAGAACAGGACACCCCAGCTATTGCCCAGAAAGTCGTGGAATTTGATGGTGCCAACGGACGATTTCTGCTCGAAATCAGGGGCGGTATCGCCCAAACGTAGTGTTGCCATTGTGTGCTCCCTTGCTGGATAGGCCGGCGTTGGAAAGATCGGCAGATCCGATCATTAACTAAGTTGGATAGATTTTGTCAGCATAAGGAAGTCATTTCAAATAGCTATTAGAAATATACATATAGCTATTGAAAGGGCGGGAAGGGAGCGCGCTGCGCTCCCCCGCTGACACCCGCCTACAACAGATCGGCCGACAAGTAAGGCGCAAGCTCCAGACCGTCGGAAATGGACAGCGCCAGCGCATCGCCCCGAGGCATGATGTGGCTGGCATAGAAAACGCTGGTCGCCAACTTGCGGCGCAGGAAAGCGTCCTGGCTACCTGCGGCCAGCTCGGCCTCGGCAGCCAGCGCCGCGCGCGCCATTTGCCATCCCGCCAGGACATAGCCCGACAGCATCAGGAATGGCACGCTACCCAGAAATACGGCGGGAAGATTCTGCTGTGCGTTCATCAGTGTGAAGGTCGCAGCCAGCTCGACATTCTGCATGCCGCCTTCGAGCCGATCGGCAATCAGATTCAAAGCCTCGCCGTGGTCATCGGACTGATCGGCGCGCTCGCGCAAGCGGGCGATGGTTTCTTCGAGTTGCGGCGACAGGGCCTGAATGACCGTACCAGCGTCGCGCAGCACCTTGCGGCCGATGAAGTCATTGGCCTGGATAGCGGTGGTGCCTTCGTAGATGGGCAGAATGCGGGCGTCGCGATAGTGCTGGGCAGCTCCCGTTTCCTCGATAAAGCCCATGCCGCCGTGAACCTGCACGCCCAGCGACGCCACTTCCACGGACATTTCGGTACTGAAGCCCTTGATCACGGGAACCAGGAACTCGTACAAAGCCTGATAACGCTTGCGTCGGGATTCGTCCGTCGTGCGCCGCGCCTTGTCATTGATGCCGGCCGCGAAATAGGCCAAGGCCCGCGCTCCCTCGGTCAGAGCGCGCATCTGCAGCAGCATGCGCTGCACGTCCGGGTGATGGGCGATGGACACAGGCTGTTTGCCGCCCGTCAGGGGAGCGCCCTGTACACGTTCCAGGGCGTAGGCATGAGCCTGCTGCAAAGCTCGCTCGGCCACCGCTACTCCCTGCAGGCCGACGGCATAGCGCGCCGCATTCATCATGATGAACATATACTGCAAGCCCTGGTTTTCTTCTCCGACCAGGTAGCCCACCGCGCCCTCTCCTACGTCGCCCTTGCCGGAGCCGTACAGCAGCACCGCCGTCGGGCTGCCGTGTATGCCTAGTTTATGCTCCAGCGAGGCACACCAGACATCGTTGCGCGCCCCCAGAACTCCGTCGTCCTGGAGCAGGAACTTGGGCACGATGAACAATGAAATGCCTTTGACCCCGGCAGGCGCGTCCGGCGTACGGGCCAGCACCAGATGCACAATATTCTCGGCCAGATCATGCTCGCCGTAGGTAATGAAAATCTTCTGGCCACTCAAACGGTAGCTGCCGTCGTCCTGGCGCACGGCGCGGCTGCTGACCTGAGCCAGGTCCGAGCCGGCCTGCGGTTCAGTCAGGTTCATGGTGCCGGTCCAGCGCCCCTCCAGCAGCGGCGGCAGAAACCGCGCTTTCTGCTCGTCCGTCCCGACCAGGGACAAGGCTTCGATCACGCCGTCGGTCAATAAAGGGCACAGAGAAAAAGCCAGATTGGCCGCGTTGATGTTTTCACCCGCCACAGCACCGATCAGCTTGGGCAAGCCCTGGCCGCCCAGCTCGGGCTCGTGCTGCAGCCCCTGCCAGCCGGCCTTGGCGAATTCCTCGAAGGCCTTCTTGAAACCAGGCGCCGTTTTGACCTGGCCGTCGTTCCATTGCGCGCCCTGCTCGTCACCGACACGATTCAAAGGAGCCACTTCCTGTTCGACGAAACGGGCGTTCTCGTCGATGATGGCATCAATCAACTCGGCCGAAAAATCCTCGTAGCCCGGCAAAGCCAGCACACCAGGCAGATCGGCCAGTTCCTGGAGCACGAAACGGATGTCTTGAGTGGGAACACGATACGTCATGGATACTCCTACGCAGAAACAACTAGAAGGGGCGTTTTCTATCCTGGACGCCTGGTCGGCACCCAGGTAAAAAAAAGCCTGCCGGAAAAAACCGACAGGCTCATGGTGCTTAGAGCGCTTTTTCCAGCTCGGGCACCGCCTCGAACAGATCGGCGACCAGACCGTAATCCGCCACGCCGAAGATCGGAGCCTCCGGATCCTTGTTGATGGCCACGATGACCTTGGAGTCTTTCATGCCAGCCAGATGCTGAATGGCGCCGGAGATGCCCACCGCCACATAAAGCTGTGGCGCAACGATTTTGCCGGTCTGGCCGACCTGCCAGTCGTTGGGCGCATAGCCTGCATCGACGGCCGCGCGAGAAGCCCCCAGCGCCGCGCCCAGCTTGTCCGCCAGGCCGTCCAGCATCTTGAAGTTCTCAGCACTGCCCAGGCCTCGCCCGCCCGATACTACGACCGTGGCTCCGGCCAGTTCAGGCCGGTCGCTCTTGGCGACTTCGCGACTGACAAAGGCGGAACGGCCCGAGTCCGCAACCGCAGCCTGTTCCTCGATGGCTGCGCTGCCGCCCTGGCCTGCCACGGCGTCGAACGAAGTTGTGCGCACGGTGATGACCTTGACGGCATCGACCGACTGCACAGTGGCGATCGCGTTACCGGCATAGATGGGACGCGTGAATGTGTCCGCGGATTCCACCGACAAAATATCGGAGATCTGGGCCACGTCCAGCTTGGCGGCCACCCGCGGCGCCACGTTCTTGCCCGACGCCGTGGCCGGGAACAGAATATGGCTGTAGGCGGACGCCGCGCTCAGCACCTGGGCCGCTACGTTCTCTGCCAGGCCCTCGGCCAGTGCAGGACCATCGGCGAGCAGCACTTTGGCCACGCCCTGGGCCTGGGCCGCCTGCTCGGCAACCGCACGGGCCTGGTGGCCGGCGACCAGTACGTGAACATCGGCGCCGATCTTCTGGGCGGCCGCTACGGCATTCAGGGTTGCAGCCTTGAGCTGCTGATTGTCGTGTTCGGCAATAACAAGAATCGACATTTAGATCACCTTTGCTTCATTCTTCAGTTTTTCCACCAGCGTCGCCACATCGGGGACGATGACACCCGCCGAGCGGGCCGGCGGCTCGCTGACCTTGAGTGTCTTGATACGCGGAGCAACATCCACGCCCAGCTCGTCGGGAGTCAGCGTATCCAGGGTCTTTTTCTTGGCCTTCATGATGTTGGGCAGCGTGACATAACGCGGCTCGTTCAGGCGCAGATCGGTGGTGATGACGGCGGGCAAGCTCAGCTTGATGGTTTCCAGACCACCATCAACTTCGCGAGTCACCGAAACGCTGTCAGCCGACAGCTCGACCTTGCTGGCGAAAGTGGCCTGGGGCCAGTCCAGCAGCGCGGCCAGCATCTGGCCGGTCTGGTTAGCGTCGTCGTCAATGGCTTGCTTGCCCAGGATCACCAGAGCAGGCTGCTCCTTGTCCACGACTGCCTTGAGCAGCTTGGCCACGGCCAGCGGCTGCAATTCGGCATCGGTCTGCACCAAAGCGGCGCGATCGGCGCCGATGGCCAGCGCTGTACGCAGCGTTTCCTGGCTTTGCGCCACGCCGCAGGACACGGCCACCACTTCGGTCACAGCACCGCTTTCTTTCAGGCGAGTGGCTTCTTCGACGGCGATCTCGTCAAAAGGATTCATGGACATTTTGACATTGGCGATATCCACCCCGGACTGGTCGGATTTCACGCGTACCTTGACGTTATAGTCAACTACGCGTTTCACGGGTACTAACACCTTCATCTAGTTTTCTCCAATGCTATCTTGAATAGAAATAATGGTTTGTCTCCGGAACAGCCCGGCTGTCCTGGACACCCCGCCTAGAGCCCTGCCAGCGCCTTGACGTGAGCTACCACGCTGCGTCCCAGTGACGAGGCGTCGTATCCGCCCTCCAGCATGCTGACCAGGCGCTGCCCGGCTGTGGGGGCACAGGCCTTCACCACCAGATCGGTCAATTCGGCGTAATCGGCCTCGACCAGGCTGAGCTGTCCCATTTCATCCTCGCGGTGTGCATCGAAGCCGGCCGAAAAAAAGACGATTTCGGGTCGGAACGCTTCGATTCTGGGCATGCATTCGTGCTTGAACGCATCCAGGACCTGCGCCGACTTTGTATAGGCCTCAACCGGTATATTTACCATGTTTTGCGGTGGCGGGACTTGATATGAGCCAGGAAAAAACGGGTACTGAAAAAAACTGCACATCAGTACGCGCTCGTCGCCGGCAAATATTTGCTCCGTACCATTGCCATGGTGCACGTCGAAGTCCACGATCAGCACCCGGCTGAGCCCGTATCGGGCCATGGCATAGGCGGCTGCGACGGCCACATTATTGAAAAAGCAAAAACCCATGGCGCGGTTGCGCTCGGCGTGATGCCCTGGAGGGCGCACGGCGCAAAAGGCGCCGGCGGCCCCTTCGTTCATGACGGCATCGACCGCATCCAGACCCGCACCGGCCGCAGCAAAGGCGGCGTCCAGCGTGTGCGGATTCATCAGGGTGTCGGCATCGATATTGAAATAACCCTGCCGGGGCGACTGCTGGCGCAACTGCTTCAGATAGGCCACATCGTGCACGCGCAAGATGTCCTCGTCCGTGGCCGGCCGGGCCTGACGACCCTGCAGATACGAGGCCAGCCCGCTGGACAGCAACTGGTCATTGATGGCGTCCAGCCGCTCCGGACTTTCGGGATGCCATCGTCCCATCTCATGCAGATGGCATGACGGATGGGTAATATATAGTGTCTCCATGAGGATGGATTATGTTCAGACCCACTCGTATTTTGCAAGCAGCGCTGATTGCGCTGGCCACGGCCGGCTGTGCCGCCACCCCATCCAGCGTCGCTCCTTCGCAGCCCAAGACCGGCCAGGCAGCGCTGGCTCCCTCTGCGGCTCCCCAGCGCGGCGCAGGCTCGGTCGCCATCAAGTCGCTCGCCGAACCGGCCTCCATACGCGCAGGCGAATCGCGCTCCGGGCGCACCCTGTTCTTTAGCACAAGCGGACAGCTGAATGCCGATATCGCCGCCTATGCGCGCGACGTCTCCCATACCCGTCAGGTCCCTCTGGACGTGGTTACCGCCCTGCTGATGCAAGCTCAGTACAATGCGACTGCCGTCAAGCTGATGCGGCCCACGACCGGACGCATCAAGCGCAGCTGGGTCACGTACAAGCAGCGCAATGTAGATCCCATCCGCATTCGCCGTGGCGTCGCCTTCTGGCAAACACATCGCACGGATCTGGACCGCATCTCCCAAACCTACGGCGTGCCGCAGTCGGTAATTGTGGCTATTCTGGGAGTGGAGACGGTGTATGGGCAGATCATGGGGGATTTCAAGGTGCTGGACGCCCTTTTTACGCTGGGTTTCGCCTATCCCGACGACAGCCGGCCCGAACGCGGCCAGCTTTTTCGCGACCAGTTGGCCGACCTGATCCAGTTGCACCACGAAGGCGAGCTGGACGCGCGCATCGTGCAAGGATCGTTTGCAGGCGCCATGGGCATGCCCCAGTTCATGCCGGGCAGCCTGATCCGTTACGCGGTGGACGGCAATGGCGACGGGCGCATCGACCTGCGCAACAATCCGGTGGACGCCATGGCCTCGATTGCCAATTTCCTACGCGCGCACGGCTGGGAGCCCGGGCTGCCGGTCTTTGCGCCAGCGCGCCTGAGCGCCGCCAACAAGACCATGGTCGACGGCGGCATCTATCCCAAGCGCAGCTGGACTGAACTACAAAAGGCGGGCGCCGCCGTACAGGGCCGGACCAGCCACTCCGGTCCCTGGCAACAAGCCCAACTGGGCGTGGTCAATCTGGTGGATGAGCCCCGCAACACGGCGGAATACCGCTTGGGCACTCCCAACTTCTTTGCCATCACCCACTACAACCGCAGCTACTTCTATGCCAGTTCAGTGGCTGACCTGGCATCCGAGCTGGCCACCCAGATGGGCTATGCGCACCCGAACTAGTTGAAGATGCCGGTTGAGAGATAACGGTCGCCGCGATCGCAGACAATAAACACGATCGTGGCGTTCTCGACCCGCTGCGCGACACGCATGGCGGCGACCAGCGCCCCGCCGGAAGAAATGCCGGCGCAAATGCCTTCTTGCGCCGCCAGACGGCGCGTCATTTCCTCGGCCTCGTGCTGGCCGATGGATTCGAACTCATCGACTTTGCGGGGGTCGTAGATCTTGGGCTGATACTGCTCGGGCCATTTGCGGATGCCGGGGATCTGCGCGCCTTCAGCCGGCTGGGCCCCCACCACCACGATCCCGCTGTTCTGGCTGCGCAAATAGCCGCCTACACCCATGATGGTGCCTGTGGTACCCATGGCGCTGACAAAGTGCGTGACCTGCCCGTCGGTCTGCTGCCAGATCTCGGGGCCCGTGCTGCCCACGTGGGCGGCGGGATTGTCCTGGTTGGCGAACTGGTCCAGCACCTTGCCCTTGCCATCAGCCTGCATCTGCAGGGCCAGGTCACGGGCATATTCCATCCCCCCGTCCTTGGCCGAGGTCAGGATCAACTGCGCGCCATATGCCGTCATGGACGCCCGCCGCTCGACCGACAGATTGTCCGGCATGATCAAGATCATCTTGTAGCCGCGCACCGCCGCAATCATGGCCAGAGCGATGCCGGTATTGCCGCTGGTGGCCTCGATCAGGGTATCGCCCGGCTTGATGTCGCCTCGCAGCTCGGCTTGGCGGATCATGGAACTGGCCGCGCGATCCTTGACGGATCCTGCCGGATTGTTGCCTTCCAGCTTGGCCAGAACGACATTGCCTCGGGCCTGTCCGAATTCGCCCGGAATGCGCTGCAAGCGCACCAGGGGGGTTTGACCTACGGTATCTTCAATTGTGGGATAGTTTTTCATCAGCGGATTTTCTACCTTGCCTGACGCGCTCGATCCGGCGCAGCACCGCCGCCGGCCAAGGTGTGCCGGCAACGGTGTCCAAACAACAATCTATTAGCTTAAAACGAGATCCTGCCCAGGGCTACGGCTTTTTTTTCATATCCACGCCGCGTATGGTCGCTGCGCTTTCCACCGCTTTGGGCACGGAGCCCACCGTCAGGCCCGACTGCTCCATGGTTCCGATCTTCTTGGGGCCTATCCCCTTGACCCGATCGGCCAGGTCCTGCAAGGACTCAAATGCACCGCCGCGCTGGCGCTCTTCCAGAATGAGCTGGGCCGTACGCGGACCTATGCCCTTGACCTGCTGGAGCTGCTCGGCATCCGCCGCGTTCAGATCCACGGCGCCGGCCAATCCCGGCAGCAAGGCCAGCACGCCCAGGGCAAGCAACCTTCCAGCGCGGGTCGCCCACGTACTGCGGGCGGGACGGACGCACCGCCCGGACGAAGAAAAAAATCGAGAGATAAACATGACGAAGGCTCCAGAAAAAGGAGCCTTCATGGTGCGGCATGCCGGACGGCTGCGGATCGCTCCAACCGGGATTCATCCATGCGTAGTCTTGCGCATGGATGAAGCGCCCTTTATGTCAGGGCGCCCGTACGCAGCAGGCGGCGCACATACTCGGCAACGCCGCTTTGCACATCGTGGAAAGGCTTGTCATAACCTGCAGCGCGCAACTGGGTCAGGTCGGCTTCGGTATGGCTTTGATAACGTCCTTTCAGGTCATCCGGGAAGTCGATGTATTGCAGATACTGCTGGTCGACCAGCTCTTCCAGCGGCAAGGCCTGCAGGCCATCGTGCTCGCGCAAGGTATTGACCACGGTCTGGGCCACGTCATTGAAAGGCTGCGCTCGGCCTGAGCCGCAGTTGAAGACGCCCGACTGTTTATCCTGACCCAGGAAATGCAGATTGACGGAAACGACATCGTCAATAAAGACGAAATCGCGCTGCTGGCCGCCATTGACATAGCCGTCCCAGCCGCCGAACAGGCGCACATGACCATCGCGGCGATATTGCAGCATATTGTGAAACGCCACCGAGGCCATACGCCCTTTATGCTGCTCTTGCGGACCGTACACATTGAAGTAACGCAGGCCGACGACCGGCGCCGTCAGCGAGGCCAATTCGCGGCGCAGCACCTGATCGAACAAAAACTTGGAATAACCATACACATTCAGCGGCGCCTCGTTGGCCAGGCTCTCGGCATAGCGCGGCCCTGCCCCGTACACGGCAGCCGAGGAGGCATACAGCAAGGGGATGCGCTTGCGCTGACAATACTCGAAGATTTCCAGCGTGACGCGGTAATTGTTGTCCATCATGTATTGACCGTTGCGCTCGGTCGTGTCCGAGCACGCGCCCTGGTGCAGAATGGCTTCAATATTGCCGCTGAAATCATCGCGCGCCAGCCGTGCACGGAAATCGTCCTTGTGCATATAGTCCGCAATCTGTCCACGAACCAGATTGACGAATTTATCGCCATCGTTCAGGTCGTCCACCACCAGAATGTCCGTCACGCCTTGCCGGTTCAGTCCTTGAACCAGATTGCTGCCGATGAAGCCGGCTCCGCCCGTCACCACTATCATGCCAATTCCTTTGCCGTCACCACGGACGTGCCCAATTTTCCTACGACAATGCCGCCCGCCCGATTGGCCCAGCGCATTGCATCCAGCCAGCCCAGTCCGGCTGCTCTCATGACGGCCAGGGTGGCCAGCACCGTATCGCCAGCGCCGGAGACATCGAAAACCTCCTGAGCCTGCGCATCCACATGGTCCCGGCCCTGTTCGGTGAACAGCGTCATGCCCTGCTCGGAGCGCGTGATCAGCAAGGCCTCCAGGCCCAGTTCGCGGCGTAGCTGCTGCGCACGCTCCTGGAGTTCGGCCTCGCTCGCCCAGTGGCCCACGGCGTCCTGCATCTCGGAGCGATTGGGCGTGAGGATGGTGGCGCCATGATAGCGCTGATAGGTCTTGCCCTTGGGATCCACCAGCACCGGAACGCCTTTCTCCCGCGCCAGAACAATCAGTTGCTCGACCTGGGCCAGCGCCCCCTTGGCGTAGTCGGACAACACCACTACCTGATGCTGCTCCAGCAAATCCGCCATTTTTTCGCGCAACTGCGCCAGCGCCCCGCCGGCCGGCTTATGCTCGAAGTCCACCCGCAGCAACTGCTGCTGACGTCCCAGCACCCGCAACTTGAGAGAAGTCGGCATGCCAGGGTCCTGCACCCAATGCGCCTGCACATGATCGTGCAGGGCCAGTTCCCGCACTTTGGCGCCGGCCTCGTCCAGACCGATCACGCCCAGCAAACTGGCCTGGCCGCCCAAGGCGGCAATATTGCGAGCCACATTGGCGGCGCCGCCCAAGCGATCTTCGGTGCGTCCCATCTTGACCACTGGCACGGGGGCCTCGGGCGAAATACGGTCCACATCGCCAAACCAATAACGATCCAGCATGACGTCGCCCACCACCAGGACGCGGCTGGCTTGTACGGTCTGTGTCGGAAATTCCATCATCGTTGTTCCTCGAGTCGTCGAGGGGCATACGTTTCCCAGGAGTTGCAGCCTGGGCATTGCCAATAAAAATGCCGCGCCTCAAAACCGCAGACCTTGCAGGAATAGCGGTCCAGGCGTTGCGTGTGCTTGTGAATCAGGGAGCGCAGCAGACTCAGGTCCGCGCCGGCCACGATGTCGGCTGCCGCGGACAGGCCTGTGGCCTGCTCGGCACGCGCCTGTACATGCTGGCTTTCGTCTTGCAGCTCGACTTCCAGCATCTTGTCCAGTCCCAGCAGCGAGGGATGCGAGCGCAGCGCTTCGCGCGCGAAAGCCCAGGCCTGCTGGTAGCCCTGCTGCTCCCGCAGCGCCCGGAACAAGACGTTGAAGATGTCCAGGCTGGGATGATTCTGGTAGTGGCTGCGCAGCATGGCCACGCCCTCTTGCGCCCGGCCCAGTTGGCTATAGCTGTCGAGCAGGTCCTTGGCGTACAGCCCCACATATTCGGGCGCGCTGGTCAGAATGGACACCAGATAGGCGCGCTCCTGTTCTGTCTGGTTCTGCATTTTGGCCACGCGTGCGCGCAGCGCGGCCACACGAGCCTGGGAGGCCTGGGTCGTTTGCTCGCGCCCCAGCTTGCGGATGGCGTTATCCGCCTCGTCCAACGCTTTGGAAGCTCGCTCGAAATCCGGCTGCTTGCCCTGCAGGGCGTTTTCGGCCTGCTCGCACTGGTAATGCACCAACTGCGGCACCGGCTCATCGACCAGAGCGCGCAAGCGTCGCACGGCGTCGATGGCGCGCGGCCAATCGTGTTCGGACTCGTAGATACGGATCAAGGCCCGCATCGCCGGAATGGCAAAGCGCGTCTCACGCACTGCATCGAAAGCCGCCTCGGCACGATCCAGCATGCCGGCTTTCAGAAAATCCTGGGCAATCTGGAACTGGGCGTTCTCACGGTCGGCAAGCGGGAGGTCCGCGCGGGAAAGCAGACTCTGGTGGACGCGTATGGCGCGTTCCATTTCGCCGCGCCGCCGAAACAGGCTGCCCAGCGCAAAATGCAGCTCGGTGGTCTCGGGATCGAGTTTGGCCACTTCCACAAAAGCGTCAATGGCCCGATCCGGCTCTTCATTCAGCAGGAAATTCAGGCCCTTGAAATAGGAATCGGGCAGGCTGCGGGTTTCGGACATCATTTGTCTGAAATCCACCCGCGCCGCGACCCAGCCCAACGCAAACAGAATGGGCACAAAGACCAGCCACCAGGTTTCAAAATCCACTGTGTGTTACTCCGGCTAATTACAGAGGCGCCAGGGGGGCCACTGTTTCGGGCGCGACCGCAGGCGCGGTCACGGAGGCCTGGCCGGACAGCTCGAGCCGCTCTTGCAGGCGGTCGATTTCGCGGCGCAAGCGATTGTTCTCGCGACGACGACGCATGATCGCGCCGATCATGAGCAGCAGGCCCATGAGCAGTCCCAGAATAAAGGCGCCCAGCATGACAACGATCAGCGGCACGTCCTGAATAATGTGCTCGGCAAAGAAATTCACCTGCACAGGCTCGGTGTTCTTGAGCGCGAACAGCAGCACGATCACAAAGACCAGCAGACGCAGTACCCAGATGAGATAGCGCATTATTAAGGCTCCAACAATATTTTTATAAGGTCTGATTGTACGTGGAAGGCCATTTTAGCGCACACGCAAAACAGGCCCTGTAAAGGGCCTGTTTTATCAGCTTGCAAGGGTGTCTTTAGCCGTGACGGACCCGCGCATTCAGCTGCTCGAACGCCGACGACTGATCGTCTGTTTCAATCTGTTCCTGCTGGAGAAAAACAGAATCCACACGTTCGCGCAATTCCTTGCCGGCCTTGAAATGCGGCACCTGTTTACCAGGCACCAGCACTTTTTCACCCGACTTGGGATTGCGCCCCACCCGCGGGGAGCGGGTGGAGAGCGAAAAGCTGCCAAATCCGCGGATTTCGATTCGCTGACCGTTGGCCAGGGCCTGGGTCATAGAGTCGAGTACCGTTTTCACGGCGAAATCCATGTCGCGCAGGGCCAGCTGCGGATAGCGGCTGGCCAACAGCGCGATCAGCTCAGACTTGGTCACGCTGATTAACCGTCGTCACGTTGCTGCTGGTCCAGCTTAGCACGCAGCAGAGCACCCAGATTGGTCGTACCGGACGAAGCGCTGGCTTCGGACAGACGGGCCATGGATTGAGCGGTTTCGGCGGTGTCGCGAGCCTTGATCGACAGTTGGATCGAACGGGTCTTGCGGTCCACGCTCAGGATCATGGTGTCGATTTCCTGGCCTTCTTTCAGGACGGTGGTGGCGTCTTCAACGCGGCCCGAGGAGATCTCGGAAGCGCGCAGGTAGCCTTCGACGTCCAGCGACAGGGTCACGACGGCACCCTTGGGCTCAACCGACTTGATCACGCCGTTCACCACGGCGCCCTTGTCGTAGGTGGCCACGAAGTTGTTGAACGGATCGCCTTCCAGTTGCTTGATGCCCAGGGAGATGCGTTCCTTGTCGGTGTCGATGCCCAGAACCACGGCATCCACTTCGTCGCCCTTCTTGAAGTTGCGCACAGCTTCTTCGCCGGATTCGGACCAGGACAGGTCGGACAGGTGCACCAGACCGTCGATGCCGCCAGGCAGACCGACGAACACGCCGAAGTCGGTGATCGACTTGATGGCGCCGCGAACCTTGTCGCCGCGCTTGAAGTTGATCGCGAAATCTTCCCAAGGGTTGGCGCGGCACTGCTTCATACCCAGCGAAATGCGACGACGGTCTTCGTCGATTTCCAGAACCATGACTTCGACTTCTTCACCCAGGGTCACAACCTTGCGTGGGTCGACGTTCTTGTTGGTCCAGTCCATTTCGGACACGTGCACCAGGCCTTCGATGCCGTCTTCCACTTCAACGAATGCACCGTAGTCGGTCAGGTTGGTAACCTTGCCGAACAGACGGGTGTTTTGTGGGTAGCGACGTGCCAGACCGATCCATGGATCTTCGCCCAGCTGCTTGACGCCCAGGGAGACGCGGCTCTTTTCCTGGTCGAACTTGAGAACCTTGGCTTCGATTTCCTGACCCACCTGCAGAACTTCGGATGGGTGACGGACACGGCGCCAGGCCATGTCGGTGATGTGCAGCAGGCCGTCGATGCCGCCCAGGTCCACGAACGCACCGTAGTCGGTGATGTTCTTGACGATGCCCTTGACGATGGCGCCTTCGGACAGGGTTTCCAGCAGCTTCTGACGCTCTTCGCCCATGGAGGCTTCCAGCACAGCGCGACGCGACAGCACAACGTTGTTGCGCTTGCGATCCAGCTTGATGACCTTGAATTCCAGGGTCTTGCCTTCGTACGGCGTGGTGTCCTTGACAGGACGCAGATCAACCAGCGAACCGGGCAGGAAGGCGCGGATGCCGTTGGTCATGACGGTCAGGCCGCCCTTGACCTTGCCGGTGATGGTACCGTTGACCAGCTCGCCGGACTCGAGCGCCTGCTCGAGGGACAGCCAGGCCGACAGACGCTTGGCGCGATCGCGGGACAGAATGGTGTCGCCATAGCCGTTTTCGAAAGCATCGATGGCCACGGATACGAAATCGCCAGCTTGGACTTCCAGCTCGCCTTGATCGTTCAGGAATTCTTCGAGGGGGATCAGGGCCTCGGACTTCAGACCGGCATTGACCAGAACGTAGTTGTGGTCGATACGCAGAACTTCGGCGGAAATGACTTCGCCGCTTTTCAGGTCTTGGTTTTTGATGCTTTCTGCAAACAAATCGGCAAAGCTTTCGCCGCCTGTTGCGTCTGTGTGAAGGTTAGTGGACATTAAATCAATCCATCAGCCAAAATGGCTTTTAAAAACACACCAGGCGAACCCGGTGGAGTGAACAAAGCCCGAACGGCGCGGAATTACGCCGTCGGGAACGACACGCCCGACCAGAGATCGAGCACGATAGTTACGGTTTCTTCGATGCTGAGCCGGGACGAATCCACGACATGGGCGCCTTGCGCTGGCACCAAAGGGGCCAGGGCCCGGGTGCGGTCGCGTTCATCGCGCGCGCGAAGGTCTTCCAGAAGACTCGTTAGATTAGCAGAAATCCCCTTTTCGCTCAACTGTTTACATCTTCTTTCTGCCCGCACCTGCGCATCGGCCAGCAAGAATATCTTCAAGGGCGCATCCGGAAATACGACAGTCCCCATATCCCGGCCGTCGCCCACCAGGCCAGGCGCCACGCGGAAATCACGCTGGCGTTGCAGCAAGGCGGCGCGCACGCCCGGCATGACGGCTACCTGGGAGGCCAGATTGCCGACCTCTTCCTGGCGTATGGCCTCGCTGACATCTTCACCCTCCAGGAAGGTGGCGGGATACTGAAAGCGGATATCCAGCTCGGCGGCAATGCGCTCGACCTGGGCCTCGTCTGTCACGTCGGCCTGTCGGCGCAGGCACGACAAGGCGGTCAGCCGGTACAGCGCGCCGCTGTCCAGCGTATGCCAGCCCAGGCGATCAGCCACCTGGTGGGCAATGGTACCCTTGCCCGAGGCCGTAGGGCCGTCGATCGTGATGACGGGAATAAAATGGGTTTCGGTCATGCCTGCACCAGCTGCTTGAAAACGGAAAAATAATCAGGAAAGGTCTTGCTGACGCAGCCCGGATCCAGGATCGTGACCGGCACCGGGCCGAAACTGGCCAGTGAAAAACACATGGCGATACGATGATCGTCGTAGGTGTGAATGCTGGCTGCCCGCCAGTCGCCCCCCTGAATGGGGTGCACAGTCAGCCAGTCGGGGCCGGACTCCACACGGGCGCCCAGCTTAGCCAGCTCGGTATGCATGGCATGGATGCGATCCGTTTCCTTGACCCGCCAGCTCGCGATATTGCGCAAGGTGCACGGGCCGTCGGCAAACATGGCCATGGCGGCAGCCGTCATGGCCGCGTCAGGTATGCGATTGAAATCCAGGTCGAACGCCTTCAGACGCTCGCCACGCGCCACGCACGGACCGCTGACTACCAGTTCCTGCGGATGGCGCTCGATGCGCGCGCCCATGGCCTGAGCCACGTCGGCAAACTGGATGTCGCCCTGCAGGCTGTCGGTGCCCACGCCGCGAATGCGCACGGGTCCGCCGCCCAAAGCGCCAAGGGCGATGAAGTACGAGGCCGACGAAGCGTCTCCCTCTACAGGATAAAGGCCGGGGCTGACATAGGCCGCAGCCGCCGGCACGGTAAAGCTGCGCCAGCCATCGCGCTGCACGGTCACGCCGAAACGGGCCATCATGGCCAGCGTGATTTCGATATACGGTTTGGAGATCAGCTCGCCGTCCACCTCGACGCACAGATCCTGTCCTGTCTGGGCGGTCAACAAAGGCGCGGCCATCAGCAAGGCGGTCAGGAACTGACTGGACACCGAGCCTTTGACCGAGACGCGGCGGCTTCCGTCCTGCGGAGCGGCGCCGATCGCCAGTGGCGGATAGCCTTCGTTACCCAGATAGCTGACATCGGCGCCCAGACGTCGCAGAGCATCCACCAGATCGCCGATAGGCCGCTCGTGCATGCGGGCAATGCCGCTCAATGTAAATCGCCCGCCCATCAAGGCCAGCGCCGCCGTCAGCGAACGAAAGGCCGTGCCGGCATTGCCCAGGAACAGATCGGCATCGCGCAGCGCAAAGGGCGCCCCGCCATCGATCTCTACCGTGCCCTGCCCCAGGTCCTGCACGTCCACGCCCATCTGGCGCAAAGCGGCCAGCATGACGCGCGTGTCGTCCGAATGCAGCAGGCCTTCCAGCCGGGTGCGACCACGCGCCAGAGCGGCCAGCAGCAACGCCCGATTGGAGATGCTCTTGGAACCGGGCAGCATCAGCTCTCCCCGAGCCTGCGTGATGGGGTCCAAGACTATAGAATCGTTCTGGCTCATTTCAAACCGCTCCTGCTCGCCCAAAAACGGCGCGCCAACGCAGCGCGCTCCAGAAATTCATATAAAGCCTGATCATCGCCGTCCTGCAGAGCCTGCTCGGCGTGATCCAGCGCCTGCCGGACCTCTTTGAGTTCGGACAGCACGGCACTGCGATTGCTCAGGAAAATATCACGCCAGACCTCTGCCGACCCGGCGGCGATACGGGTGAAATCGCGGAACCCCGTCCCCGCCAGGGCGAAGCGCTGATCCGAGTTTGCGCTGGAGGCCACCTGCCACATGAACACCGAAGACAGGAAATGCGGCACATGGCTGACCGAGGCCAGCACTTGATCGTGGGTCGGGGGATCCATCAGCATGACGCGCGCGCCGCACTGCTCCCAGACCGCGATCAGCCGCTTACGCGCCTGCGCAGGGTTTTCGTCCAAAGGGGTAAGGATGACATTGCGGCCTTCGTACAGATCCGCACGCGCGGCATCCGGCCCCAAGGTCTCGGCGCCCGCGATGGGATGCCCCGGGATAAACTGGGCGATGCGCTCGCCCAGGGCCTCCCGCGCCACCTGCACGACGTCCACCTTGGTGCTGCCGGCGTCGCTGATGATGGTGTCATCGCGCAAATGGGGCTGCAAGGCGCGCAAGACAGGGCCCATGGCTCCGATCGGCGTGGCGAGCATGATGAGGTCTGCTTGGGCAGCGGCTTGCTCCAGCGTGGCGATGTCATCGATCAGCCCCAGCTCCTGGGCTCGTCGCAGCGTCTTGAGCTGTCGGCCTACGCCCACCACGCGTCCCACGGCCCCGGCGCGCTTGAGCGCCAAGGCGACCGAGCCCCCGATCAACCCCACCCCGACCACAGCGAGCACCGGAATCAGTGGCGCCGGCGTCACTGACTCAGGCAGTGCTGTCATGATCAATCCTGCAAAATGCCGGCCAGAGCCTGCGCAAAGCGCTGGTTCTCCTCCGGCAGGCCGATGGTGATACGCAGGTGCTCGGGCAAACCATCCCCGGCCACCGGACGTACGATGACGCCTTGTTTGAGCAGAGCCAGATTGACCGCAGCGGCATCGCCCACTCGCACCAGAATGAAGTTGCCGTGGCTAGGCACATATTCCAGCCCCATGGACTCGAAGAACTGGACCAGGAAATGCTTGCCGGCCTGATTCAGCTCGTAGCTGCGCTGCAGAAAGTCCTGGTCGGCCAGAGCAGCGCGCGCCGCCTCCAGCGCCACGCTATTGACATTGAAAGGCTGACGCACGCGATTCAATACATCGGTCAGCTCGGCTTGCGCCAGGGCATAGCCCACGCGCAGGCCGGCCAGGCCATACGCCTTGGAGAAGGTGCGCGTCACGATCAGATTGGGATAGCGGCGCACCATGTCGGCGCTGTCGAACCGCAGCTCCGGATCCAGGTATTCGTTATAGGCCTCGTCCAGCACCACCGTAACCTGACGGCCATGACGCTCCCACACCAGGGCGAGGAATGCCTCGATCCGCTCGGCGGGCAAGAAGGTGCCAGTCGGGTTGTTGGGATTGGCAATGAACAGCAGGCGTGTATCCGGACAAATAGCCGTCAGCATGGCGTCCAGGTCGTGGCCGTAATCCACGGCCGGCACCATGATGTGGCGCGCACCTCGCTCTTGCGTACACAGCTTGTAGACCGTAAACGCATGTTCGGCGTAGACGCAGGACACATCCGGCCCCAGAAACACCAGGGAGATCAGCTCCAGCAGGTCGTTGGACCCATTGCCCAGGGTGATCCAGTCGGCCGGAACCCCGTAGCGCTGCGACAGGTCCTGCTTCAGGTCAAAGCCATTGGGATCGGGATAACGGCCCAGCTCCTGCACGGCGCGCATCACGGCGGCGCGTACGGAATCGGCCATGCCCAAGGGGTTTTCGTTCGAGGCCAGCTTGACGATGCCGCTCTCGTCCAGGCCGAAGGTGCGGGCGATTTCGCTGACGGGCTTGCCGGGCTGATAAGGAGCGATGGCCAGGATGTGGTCGGCGACTGCCGTCTCCAGTGCTGCGCGAGTGCTTGTCATGATCAAAAATCGTTAACGGGGTAGGAACCCAGGATCTTGAAGAAGGCGACCTGTTTCTTGAGTTCGGTCAGGGCGGCGGCCATGGCAGGCTCGTCACGATGGCCGATCAGGTCGACATAAAAATAGTATTCCCATTGGCCGGTACGGGCCGGGCGGGATTCCAGCCGCGTCATGGACACGCCGTGGACCGCCAGCGGCGAGAGCATGTCGTAGACGGCGCCCGCCCGATTGGGCACGGCCAGAATGATGCTGGTCTTGTCATTGCCGCTGGGCAGCGCTTCGATATTGCCAATGGCCAGGAATCGGGTGCGATTGTGCGGGTCGTCCTGAATGCCCGATTCGACCACGCCTAGATTCCAGGCTGTGACAGCCGTATTGCCGGCGATGGCGGCCACAGTAGGATCGGAAGCAGCGATGCGGGCCGCTTCGGCATTACTGGACGCCGCTTCGCGCAAGAGCTGCGGGTGATGTTTTTGCAGCCAGTTCTGGCACTGGGCCAGGGCCTGGGGATGCGCCATCACGCGGGTAACCCCATCCATGGCGCCGGACTGGGTCAGCAGATTGTGATGCACCCGGATGGACCGTTCGCCCAATACGCGCAGCGGCGAATTCAGCAGCAGATCCAGGGTGCGATTGACCGCACCTTCGGTGGAATTTTCCACCGGCACCATGCCCACGTCGGCCTGCCCCACTTCCACGCTGCGGAACACTTCGTCAAAGGAGTCGCATTGCAGGCTGTCCAGCGCATGGCCGAAATGCTCGTAGGCCGCCTGCTCGGAGAACGAACCCTGCGGGCCCAGGTAGGCCACCCGCAACACGCTTTCCAGGCCGCGACAGGCCGATATGATCTGGCCCCAGACCGCCTCGACGGCGGCGGGGGTGAAAGGCCCGTCGTTCTCCGACTGCAAGCGGCGCACGATGCGCGCTTCGCGTTCGGGCTTGAGGATGACCTCGTCCGTGTTGAAGTCCTGCTTGATCTTGCCGACTTCCAGCGCCGCACGGGCCCGTTCGTTCAGCAGTTCCAGTATCTGGCGATCCAGTTCGTCAATGCGGTTGCGCCAGGGCTGCAGGCGTTCAAGTAAGGTATTAGCCATTCCGTCGTTCAAAGTCGTTCATGAATTCGATAAGCGCCTGCACACCCTCCAGCGGCATGGCGTTGTAGATCGAGGCGCGCATGCCGCCCACGCTCTTGTGCCCTTTCAGGGACGTCAGGCCTGCCGCCTGAGCCTGTTCCAGGAAAGCACTGTTCAGGGATTCATCGCGCAGCAGGAACGGCACGTTCATGCGGGAGCGATAGGCCGGATGCACTTTGTTAGCGTAGAACTCGGAAGCGTCCAGATAGCCATACAGCGTCTGGGCCTTGACCGCATTGCGCGCCTGGATGGCGGCCACGCCGCCCTGGCGCAACAACCACTTGAACACCAGGCCGGCCATGTAGATGGAGTACGTGGGCGGCGTGTTGAACATGGACTGCTGAGCAGCGATATTGGCGTAGTTGAACGCGGAAGGACAGACATCCATGGCATGGCCCAGAAGATCCTTGTGGATCATCATCAGGGCGATGCCGGACATGCCGGCATTTTTCTGCGCGCCGGCATAGGCCAGCGACACGCGCGAAAAATCAATGGGGCAGGACAGGATGTTGGAGGACACGTCTGCAACCACCGGAACGTCCAGGCTGGGAATATCGTTGAACTCGACCCCGCCTATGGTTTCGTTGGTGCAGACATGCAGATAGGCCGCGTCCGGGCGCACCTGCCACTGCGACGGATCCTGGAACCAGGTCCAGGGCGCCCAGGTCTGGCCCAGGTCCTGCCAGTCGTGGCCGCTGGTTCCGGCAACCTGAATGTCGCCGTAGCGCTTGGCTTCCTCGTAGGACTTCACGGACCAGCTTCCCGACAGCACATAGTCGGCCTTGCCGCTGCCGTTGCGCTGGATCAGGTTCAGGGGGATCAGGCCATTCTGGCCTTGCGCCCCGCCCTGCACGAACAGCACGGCAAAATCATCAGGCACGGCCAGCAGGGCGCGCAAGTCGGCTTCAGCCTCGTCTCGCACACCCATATAGTCCTTGCCGCGATGGCTCATTTCCATGATGGACATGCCCGTACCACGCCAATCCGTCATTTCGGCGGCGGCCTGCTCCAGCACTTCCAACGGCAGCATCGAGGGGCCTGCCGAAAAATTCCATGCGCGCATCACACGTCTTCCTTGCCTGTGGGGTCCGCCTGGCCATCGGCCTGTGCGGGCTGATCATCCTGTTCCTGGCCTTCGGCCTGCTCGTCATCGTCCAGGCTCGCGTCCATGTCGTCATCGGTCTCGACCACGCGGTACACGCCCGACAATTCGCTGTCGTCATCCACGCTGATGAGTGTCACGCCCTGAGTGGCGCGGCCCATTTCACGGATTTCCGCCACGCGTGTCCGGACCAGGACTCCGCCGGTAGTGATCAGCATGATCTCGTCGGTGTCGCGCACCAGAACGGCGCCCACGACCTTGCCGTTGCGGGTAGAGGTCTGGATCGCGATCATGCCCTTGGTACCGCGGCCATGGCGCGTGTATTCGCCGATAGGCGTACGCTTGCCGAAACCATTCTGGGTTGCCGTCAGCACGGACTGGCTTTCGTCTTCAGCCACTAGCAGGGCTATGACGGACTGGCCGTCCTCCAGCATCATGCCGCGCACGCCGCGTGCCGCGCGACCCATGGGACGCACATCGCCTTCGTCAAAGCGCACGGCCTTGCCGGCGTCCGAGAACAGCATGACATCGTGCACACCGTCGGTCAGTTGCGCGCCGATCAAATAATCGCCTTCGTCCAGGCCCACGGCAATGATGCCGGCCTTGCGAGGATTGGAGAAATCCGACAGCGGCGTTTTCTTGACCGTGCCGCGAGACGTGGCCATGAAGACGAAATGGTCTTCGCTGAATTCCTTGACCGACAACACCACTGTGATCTTCTCGCCATCTTCCAGCGGGAACATATTGACAATGGGGCGACCGCGCGCATTGCGCGAGCCTTGCGGCACTTCCCAGACCTTGAGCCAGTACACGCGGCCGCGGTTGGAGAAGCACAGCAGGTAGTCGTGCGTATTGGCAATGAAGAGCTGGTCGATCCAGTCGTCTTCCTTCATGGTGGTGGCCTGCTTGCCGCGGCCGCCACGACGCTGAGCGCGGTACTCGGACAAGGGCTGGCTCTTGATATAGCCGCTGTGCGAGAGCGTCACCACCATGTCCATGGGGGTGATCAGGTCTTCAGTGTCGAGCTCGGTGGCATTGTGTTCGATCTGCGAACGGCGCAGGTCCTTGCCGGTGGCGGAGAATTCATCGCGCACAGCGATAAGCTCGTCGCCGATGATGGCCGAGACACGGGCAGGATTGGACAGGATATCCAGCAGATCAGCGATCTTGTCCATGACTTCGCGGTATTCCTGAACGATCTTGTCCTGCTCCAGCCCGGTCAGGCGCTGCAGACGCATGTTCAGGATTTCCTGGGCCTGGACTTCGCTCAGGCGATAGAGGCCGTCGCCGCCCATGCCGAATTCGGGATCCAGATCGTCGGGGCGATAGGCTTGACGACCGCCTACGATGGCGCTGGTATCGGCGCGTGCAAGCATCTCGCGCACCAGGCCGGAGTCCCAGGCGCGGGCCATCAGGTCCTGACGGGCGACCGGGGGCGTCGGCGCTGCCTTGATGATCTCGATGAAGTCATCGATATTGGCCAAGGCAACAGCCAAGCCTTCCAGCACGTGACCGCGCTCGCGGGCCTTGCGCAACTGAAACACCGTGCGGCGCGTCACTACTTCGCGGCGATGGCTGAGGAAGTACTCAACCAATTGCTTCAGGTTCAGCACGCGGGGCTGGCCATCGACCAGGGCCACCATGTTCATGCCGAAGGTTTCCTGCAGCTGCGTATTCTTGTACAGATTGTTCAGCACCACTTCGGGCACTTCACCGCGCTTGAGTTCGATCACCAGGCGCATGCCGTCCTTGTCGGACTCGTCGCGGATATCGGAGATACCTTCGATGCGCTTTTCGTTGACCAGCTCGGCAATGCGTTCCTGCAGCGACTTCTTATTGACCTGATAAGGAATGGCATCGACCACGATGGCCTGGCGATTGCCTTTTTCCATGTCTTCGAAGTGCGTGCTGGCGCGCATGATGACGCGGCCGCGGCCGGTGCGGTAGCCTTCGCGCACGCCGGACATGCCATAGATGATGCCGCCGGTCGGAAAATCGGGCGCCGGAATGTGCTCGATCAGCTCGTCGATGGTGCACTCCGGGTTGCGCAGGCAGTACAGGCAGCCATTGACCACCTCCGCCAGGTTGTGCGGCGGAATGTTGGTCGCCATGCCCACGGCAATGCCCGAGCTGCCGTTGACCAGCAGGTTGGGCAGGCGCGACGGTAAGAGCGCCGGCTCTTTTTCGCTGCCATCATAGTTAGGCACGAAGTCCACGGTTTCCTGGTCGATATCGGCCAACAGCTCGTGGGCGATCTTGGCCAGGCGGATTTCGGTATAACGCATGGCGGCGGCATTGTCGCCATCGATGGAACCGAAGTTGCCCTGTCCGTCCACCAGCGTGTAGCGCAGCGAGAAATCCTGCGCCAGACGCACAATGGTGTCATAAACGGCGGAATCACCATGGGGGTGATATTTACCGATGACGTCACCCACGATACGGGCCGACTTCTTGTAGGCACGATTCCAGTCGTTATTGAGCTCGTGCATGGCAAACAAGACACGGCGATGCACAGGCTTCAAACCATCTCGCACGTCGGGAAGAGCACGGCCAACGATCACGCTCATGGCGTAATCGAGGTAGCTGCGGCGCATCTCCTCTTCAAGTGAAACGGGAAGCGTCTCCTTGGCAAAGGAATCCATAGGTTAATTCTTTATAGATATGGGTTAAGCAGTAAGCCAGCCGTAAACGGACAAGAAGAAATTCTAGCACTTTCACATAGGGGGACGCAGCGCCTGACCAAAGGCGCGCCGTTTCGTTTCCGGCGCCCGACCAAGAATCGGCAAAAAGCAATTTGCGGGCTGATCGTCCTCTTCCCATGACGCCCCGCATCCGGACTTGACGGCCTGTTGCCTAAAACCAACAATAACAGGAAAGAACGGGGCTAATTCGGTTTATCTGGCCGAATCGTTCCTCGTCAACCTAACGCATGGGACCGAAATGTCTTAAGATTCGAGCTAACACGCATGAAACCCAGCGCAATTCTTTGATCCCTTCAAGGCATTGCTATACTGGTTCCGTAAATCGGCGGCAGGGGTTCGCTGCGGTCACTTAACAGCATCAGCTCAACGAGGAGAAATATGAACAAACCCTCCAAAATCGCACTTGCACTCGCCATCGCCGCTGTATCGGCCTCCGGTGCGGTCTCCGCTCAGGAATCCGGCGAGATCAACAACTGGCGCAATCCGTTTGGCGACGTTTGGAAGAACGGCACCAACGAACTGTGCTGGCGTAACAACTTCTGGACGCCCGCCACGGGTATTCCAGGTTGTGACGGTGTGCCCGTTGCTCAGGCCCCCGAAGCTCCCGTCGTCGCTCCTACCGTCACCAAGGTGACCCTGAACGCCGACACCTTCTTCGACTTCGACAAAGCAACGCTGAAGCCAGAAGGCCGTCAGGTTCTGGATCAAGTGGCCCAGACCGTGCAGTCCATCGATCTGGAAACTCTGATCGCTACCGGTCACACCGACTCCATCGGCGCAGAAGCTTACAACCAGAAACTGTCCGAGCGTCGTGCCAACACGGTCAAGCAATACCTGATCAGCAAGGGCGTTCCTGCTGACCGCATCTACGCCGAAGGCAAGGGCGAGCTGCAACCCATCGCGTCCAACAAGACTCGCGAAGGCCGCGCTCAGAACCGTCGCGTAGAAATCGAAATCGTCGGCAACCGCAAGTAATCTCTGCTGCGCCGCGCATTTCTGTAGCTAAGGCTACAATTAAGGCTCCGCTTCTGCGGGGCCTTAATTTTTTGGGTGAACCATGACCGTCTCCACTGCATCCGCCTCGACTCCCAATGTCGATCAGGCAGAAATCGACAAGTTCAGCGCACTGGCGTCCCGCTGGTGGGATCCGACCAGCGAATTCAAGCCTTTGCATGCCATCAACCCCTTGCGTCTGGATTGGATCCTCTCGCATACCGGCCCCTTGCAGGGCAAGCAAGTACTGGATGTGGGTTGCGGCGGCGGCATTCTTTCGGAAAGTCTGGCTCAGGCCGGCGCCGAGGTCACCGGCATCGACCTGGCTGAGCGCTCGCTGAAGATCGCCCGCCTGCACAGCCTGGAATCGGGCGTTCCCGTACAGTACGAAACGATCAGCGCCGAAGACATGGCGCAGCAGCACCCGGGCCGCTTTGACGTGGTCACCTGCATGGAGATGCTGGAGCACGTGCCGGACCCGGGCTCCATCATCCGTGCCTGCTCGCAACTGGTGAAACCCGGCGGCTGGGTGTTTTTTTCCACCCTGAACCGCAACCCGAAATCGTTCCTGTTCGCCATCGTGGGCGCAGAATACGTGCTGCGCCTGATCCCCAAAGGCACGCACAGCTACGACGGCTTCATCAAGCCCAGCGAACTGATCCAGACGGCTCGCCGCTGCGGTCTGGATGCCCAGGCCATGAAAGGTCTGGAATACAACCCTATTACCGACCACTACCGCCTGTCCGGCGATACCTCCGTCAACTACCTGGTGGCCACGCGCCGGCAGGACTGACCCAAAAAGAACCATGAAGAAACTCGTCCTGTTCGACTTTGACGGCACGCTGGCCGACTCCGCCCCGGACCTGGCCGCCGCCGCCAACCGGCTGCGCCTGGAGCGCGGCCTGGAAGCCTTGCCCTACGAAACCTTGCGGCCCTATGCATCGCACGGCGCCCGCGGCCTGCTCAAGGTCGCCCTGGACATGAACCCCGACCATCGCGATTATGCGCGACTGCGTGCCCAATTCCTGCAAGATTACGAAGCCAATATGACTTCGCTCACGCACCTGTTCGAGGGCGTGGCCGACATGCTGCAGCAACTGGAACAAAACCACTATACCTGGGGCATCGTCACCAACAAGCTGGAATACCTGGCTCTGCCCCTGATACGTCACCTGGGGCTGGAGCGGGCCTGCGCCGTTACCGTAGGCGGGGACACCACCGGCCACACCAAGCCCCACCCGGCCCCCCTGCTCTATGCTGCCGAAAAAGCAGGCTTCCAGCCGCAGCACTGCCTGTACGTGGGAGACGACCAGCGAGACATCCAGGCGGGCCAGGCAGCAGGCATGGCGACCATGGTGGCGGCCTACGGCTACTGCGCACAGGACCCCGCCATTCCTGACTGGCAAGCGGATCTGATCGCTAACAACGCCGCGGAAATCTGGGACGGCGTGCAACGCTGGGCGCAGGACCGGCCGCGCGCCAGCTCCCCCATGGCCTGTTAAGCCTTCCTTCTCAAGGCAGCAAGGCCGACAAGCGCTGCTGCATCCACAAGACCGCAGGCGTCAGGGCCTCGCCCTGACGCCACAACATACGCACCGCCAAGGGCGGCAAGGCGAGTTCCTCGCAGTGCAACTGCCTTAATTTGACGCGCAGATGTTCATACTCAGCAATATTCAAGGGCAGAATCGCCCACCCCAGCCCGTCGGCCACCATATCTGCAATCACATAAAAACTATCTGAACGCCAGACATTCGGACTGATGACGGCCTGCTCGGCGCCTTCGATATGCATCAGCAGTTGGCGATGCGCCGCCAGTTCCTTGCGGCTGACCTGCGCCTGTGCTGCCAGATCGTGACCTCGAGCCACACAGATCGCCTGCGGTACGATGCCGATGTAACGCTGTGCGAAAGGCGCCGCAGCCGGCCCTCGATCGAACTGGAAAGCAATGCGCGAGCGGCCTTCGGTTACGTAATCCATGACCTCCGACGCCGTTCCATTGAGCACGGTCAGCTCCAGCGCCGGCCAGCGCACCGCCAGCTCCTTCAATAGCAGCGCCATGGGTTCATAGGGCAAGGCCTCGTCCAGCGCAAGATCCAACCTGGCGGGCTGCCCTTGCGACAATGCCAGGGCGCGTCGCTCCAGAACATCGGCTTGCTGCAACAAGGCGCGCGCTTCCAGCAGCATGACCTCGCCGGAGGCGGTCAGGCTCAAAGCCCGCCGGGAACGATCAAACAGCTCCAGATTCAAGTCGGCTTCCAGCAGACCGATGGATGTGCTCAGCGCCGACTGCACCTTGCCCAATCTGCGCGCTGCCTGAGTCATGGAACCCGCCTCCGCCACCGCCACAAAATGCCTCAGTCTTTCCAGTGTCCAGTCCATATATCAATTTTATAGATGCTATTGAATTTTGATTGAATATATTATTGATGGATCATAAGTACCTCGCAACAATTTTGCTCTTCCCATGTCATTCACCACGACACCCCACTCCAGTGAATCCGCCCAGGCCACAAGCCGCCGCTGGCTGGTTCTGGCCATTGTCTCGGTCGCGCTGCTGCTCATCGTCATCGACATGACCGTGCTGTATACCGCCCTGCCTCGCCTCACCCACGAACTGCATGCTTCCAATTCGCACAAGCTGTGGATTGTGAACATCTACGCCCTGGTCGTCTCGGGGCTGTTGCTGGGCATGGGAACCCTGGGAGATCGGCTGGGCCATAAGCGCCTGTTCCTCTGCGGCCTGGCGCTGTTCGGACTCGCCTCGCTGGTCGCGGCCTATTCGCCCAACCCGCCCGCCTTGATCGCCGCCCGCGCCTTTCTGGGCGTCGCCGCGGCCATGATGATGCCCGCCACGCTGTCGTTGATCCGCATCACGTTCACCGATGAACGCGAACGGGCCGTGGCCATCGGCATCTGGGCTTCAGTCGCCTCGGGCGGAGCCGCCTTCGGCCCCGTGGTCGGCGGCCTGCTGCTGGAACACTTCTGGTGGGGATCCGTCTTTCTGATCAACGTGCCCATCGTTCTGATCGCCCTGCCCTTGGGCATGCTGCTGGTGCCGCGCTCGCGCCCGGATACTTCCCGCCCCTGGGATCTGAAAGGATCGCTATTGATCATGGTGGGACTGGTCGCCTGCACCTTCGCCATCAAGGAAGCCGGCAAGCAAACCCCCGCCTGGTCGCTGGCGGCGCTGGTCCTGGCGATTGGCGTGCTTTTTCTGGCGCTGTTCGCCCGACAACAACGCCGCAGCGCCTTCCCCTTGCTGGATTTCTCGCTGTTTCGCAACGCCGCCTTCACGACCTCGGTCGTCGCTGCCCTGACCGCCTCCGCCGCCCTGATCGGCATGGAGCTGGTGTTCAGCCAACGGCTTCAATTGGTGCTGGGCTTCTCGCCCCTGGAGGCCGGCATGGCCATCGTGCCCCTGCCTCTGGCTGCCTTCCTGGCAGGGCCGCTGGCCGGCAAGCTGCTGCCTCGGCTGGGCAGCGCCCGCCTGCTGACCGGCTCGCTGTTGCTGTCCGGCCTGGGCATGGGGGCCTACCTGCTCTGGCACAACGCCCCCCAGGGACTGCAGGCATTCAGCCTGGCGCTCCTGGGTCTGGGCATAGGGGCCGCCATGACGGCCGCTTCCAGCACCATCATGCAAAGCGCCCCGGTATCGCGCGCAGGCATGGCAGCCTCCGTAGAAGAAATGTCTTACGAACTGGGCGGCGCCCTGGGCGTGACCCTGATGGGCAGCCTGCTTTCGGCGGTGTACAGCGCCACCTTGCTGCTGCCGCCTGGTGCAGACCTGCCAAGCACGGTGCGCGACAGCCTGGATGAAGCCCTGCTGCTGGCCGAAAGCTTGCCGCAGGATCAATCTCTATTGATCGGTGAACTGGCGCGCAACGCCTTTGACAGCGGTTACGTGGCGGTGCTGGCCTGTTGCACTGCCCTTTTGTTTGCGGCAGCCGTGGCCGTCTGGCACTTTCAACGGCGTCAGGCCTGAACAAGCGGAACCGGCTTGCGCAATGCGTTGCCGGTTCGGCTAGGGCCGCTCCAGAAGGCTCAGCTTGTCCGTGCGTCCGGCCCAATATTCGTGTTCCGGCAAAGGATCTTTCTGACGGCTGATACGGGTCCAGCCAGGAGTCTGACTGAGCTCCCGATTCAAATCGGCATAGATGGACTGTTCCGGCTTGAGATCCTGCTCGCTGACGATGGCGCCGACCGGGCACTCGGCCACGCAGATCGAGCAATCGATGCATTCATCCGGATGAATCACCAGAAAATTCGGCCCCTCGAAAAAACAATCCATCGGGCAGACCGACACGCAATCGGTGTATTTGCACTGGATGCACGCATCCGTTACGACATAAGGCATGACTACCGCACTTCAGGCTAAAGCTATAACTGTAAACCTTTCAGATGACAATTGCCTGCTCGAACATCACTCCGGCGACTGTGCAGTGCGCTTGACCTTGGACGTATCGAAGCCCTGCGACGCTGCATAATCCAGCAAGGACTGAACTCGGGCGTCATCCGTGCGGGGCGTGCGGCTCAGCACCCACAGATACTCCCGATCAGGCGTTCCGACCAAGGCGTAGTCATAGTCGCCATCCACTCTCAAAATCCAATAGTCTCCCCATACCCAGGGCAACCAGGACATCCAGGCAGGCGCAAATCGCACTTGCAGGCGCGCAGGGTCCTCGACGTCGGGATTAAGCCGCCCTTGGGCCTGGGCCTGTTCACGCGCTCCCGAAGCCGTACGACAACTGTTGGTGACTAGCAAACCTTGTCCCGCGACCTCATAGCGCGCCTGCACCTCGTCCACACACTGTTTCTGGAAACGATTGGGCAAGCGCGCCTGTTCGTACCACAGGCCGGCATAGCGGGCCAGATCCACATTTTTCTGGGTTCCCAACTGCGGCGCTCCGGAAGGTCCGCTGCTGCAGGCGGCAGTTCCTATAGACACCACGACAGCCAGACCAAGCGCCCGAAAACGCGATGCAAGGAATGTCATGACAACTCCTCCTGGTAAGCACAACGGTGCAGGACACAGCATAATCCAGTCAGGCACACGGGGAAACCAGGAAGCCCTACAAAAAAAGAGGCCCGCAGGCCCCCTTTTCCGGATGGTGCTCCTTCGCGCCTAGGACGCTCCCAGGAATACAAAGGGCGTGGCCGGCATGAACTGATCAGCCGTATCCCCCGAAAAAACCTTGGTCTGATTCGGCCCCAGATCCAGTTTCAGCACCTTGCCGGTTTCCGCCGAAAAATCCAGACGCTTGGTATCGACCCAGAAGGTGTTGGGCGTCAAGGCCGACTCAAAGAAATACAAGCCGCGCTTGTGGTCGAAGACCGTACGCCAGCGGGTGGATGAAATATTGGGCTGGTCTGGCGTGGTGATGCCAAATGGAACTGAAACGTTGCGAATCACGCCGAAGGTGCTGGCCAACGCCTCATTGATCGGCGCTTTCTGCGGGACGGCATTGATGTAGAACGAAGCCCGCGCAAAACGATCGGCCGCGCGATTGGTGCCGGGCAGCATGACGGCTCCGCCGATCTGCTTCCAGTACTCATTCAGCGCCAGTTGCTGATCGAAGGTGGGTGAATTGGTCATGACCTGATACTGACGGCCGTGGTGAATGACTTGCTTGCCGTCGATGTATTCGACGATGGCGCTGTCTCCCGATGAGTCGGATAGGGACAGATGCAATGTCGCCAGACGCTCTTCGCCAGGAACATGATCGGTTACGACGACGAACGGCTCTTTTTCCAGCGCCGCAACGGCTTCGGCGACCGTGGCGAAATTATCCAGCACATACTGGGCCCACAAGGAAATGCTCAGCGTTTTGTCACCCTTGGCCGGCTGGGGATAGTCCGACTCCACCAACCACAGCAGATTGGCGTTCAAGCCTTTCTCATTGACGCCGTCAGTGGTGGAGATATCGTAGCCCGAGGCGATCAGACTGCCGTAGCGCGAAGTCCATTCGATCGAGGTCGGACCCGCCTGCCCGGACCGCTGCACGCCCCGTGGGAATACCCACAGATTCGTCATGACATCGGTTTTCCAGTCCATGGAGCGCGCGGTAATGACTTGACCGTCTTCTCCCAGGTACACCGCCCGCGTACAGGCCTGAGCCGTCAGCGAAAACAGCGACAGACCCAGGGTGCACGCCAGCACGGTGCGACGAATCCGTTGTTGCAGCATAGCTTTTTCTCCGAAAGCGTGAGTGGCCGGCAGGTCCCGACATGGCGCCGCGCGGCAGGATGACCCTTCAAGACCGGTTTTGAGGCCGACTGCCCGCATCATACCCCGGGAAACCGGGCTGCCGCGCCTGTCGTTGGCGCGTTGTCCCTGACCCACAGATATGTAACAACGCTGGTCATGTTTTTACATATGAATTAAAAATAGGAATCATTCTTGTTATTGTTACTTATAAAGATTATTCATTCATGCCGTTGTCATTTCAACTGACCCCAACAGTGCGCATTCTGGCGGCGCTGGCCAGCTCCACCCTTCCCCTCTCCAGCGCTTTCGCCCAGCAAGAAGTAAAGCAACTGGACAACATCGTGGTCACGGCGTCCGGCTTCGAACAAGCCGTAGAAGACGCTCCCGCCTCGATCAGTGTCATCCCCCGCGTCGAACTCGAAAAAAAAGCCTATCGCGACGTGACAGATGCCCTGAAGGACGTGCCGGGCGTGGTGATCACGGGTGGCGCCAGCAGCAGCGACATCAGCATACGCGGCATGTCCTCCGCCTATACCTTGATCCTGGTCGACGGCAAACGCCAGAACTCCCGCGAAACCCGTCCCAACAGCGACGGAGCAGGCATCGAGCAAGGATGGCTGCCGCCCATGCAGGCCATTGAACGCATCGAAGTGATCCGCGGCCCTATGTCCTCGCTGTATGGTTCGGAAGCCATGGGCGGGGTGATCAACATCATTACCCGCAAAGTCCATCAGGAATGGACCGGCTCGCTGCGTACCGAAGGCACGGTGCAGGAAGACTCCAAGTCCGGCAATATCTACCAAGGCAACTTCTATCTGGCCGGCCCGATCAAAGAAGACATGCTGGGCCTGCAAATCTATGGCCAGGAATCACGCCGTAACGAAGACGAAATCCTGAACGGCTTCAACAAGCAGAATACCTCCTCGGGCACCGTCAAACTGACCCTGACGCCCAATGCAAACCACGACTTCACGGCGGAATTCTCACGCACATTGCAAGAGCGCACCTCCACCCCTGGAAAGAGCATGGCGGCCGAGACCTGCGCCAGAGGCAAATGCACGCCCAATGAACTGTCCCAGAGCAAGTATGACCGCAACGTCTATTCCCTGACGCACAATGGTCGCTGGGGCCGCGCCTTGTCCAACACCTACGTGCAACGCGAAGAAATCGACAATCCCGGCCGCAGCATGTTCTTGAAGAATACGGAGTTCAATACCCAATGGAGCATGCCGCTGGGTGACCACATGCTGACCTCGGGCTTCCAGTTCCTGCGCGAGGAGCTACGCGACATGGGCAACCAGTACAAGCCCGACGTCAACAACCTGAGCCGCGATCAGTGGTCGGTATTTGCTGAAGATGAATGGAGCATGACGGACGATTTCGCCCTGACCGGCGGATTGCGCATGACTCACGATGAAAACTACGGCGATCACTGGACGCCCCGACTGTATGGCGTATGGCACGCCACGGAGCAGTTGAGCATCAAAGGCGGCGTCTCTTCGGGCTTCAAGGCGCCCGCCCTGCGCTCGGCCGTGGCGGACTGGGGCCAGATCACGGGCGGCGGCGGCGTGCCGGCTGTCATCGTGGGCAATCCCAGCCTGAAGCCGGAAAAGAGCCTGAGCCAGGAACTGGGCTTGATCTGGGACAACCGCAACGGCCTGGTCAACAGCCTGACTGTCTTCAATACGGACTTCAAAGACAAGATTTCCGAAACCCGCCGCTGCACGGACCCCGATGGCCTGCCGACCTGCCACGTTTTCCCGGGAGACCAAGGCTACAAATTCATCAGCGACCGCGTCAACGTGGACAAGGCCGTGATGCGCGGCGTGGAAGCCTCCACTACGTGGTCCATTACCGACGACGTGCGCCTGGCAGCCAACTATACCTACACCTACTCCAAGCAAAAAAGCGGCGAGTTCTCCGGCCGTCCTTTGAACAAGATGCCCAAGCATATGTTCAACGCCACCCTGGACTGGGATGTCAACGAACAACTGGGCCTGTGGAGCCGCCTGAATTACCGCAGTCGCACATCCGATTACCTCAGCCGCACTTCCATGAGCGAAGGCACGCCTTCCTTCACCTTCGTGGATGCCGGCCTGTCGTACAAGCTGAACAAGAACACCAGCGTGGGTTTCGGTATCTACAATATTCTGGACAAGCGTGTCACCGACGAAACCTTTGATGCGGTTTACGATGGTCGCCGCTACTGGGCCCAATTGACGGTCGGTTTCTGATCGGCGGTCACGGAAAGCACAAACCGGCTCCTGCAGGAGCCGGTTTTTTTATAGGCCGCTTGGAAACTCCAGATGCCGGAAAAACAAGGGCAACTGCGGGTAAAGGCCCATCAGTTGCTCGATCAGGTAGGACGTATCGCGTGTCTCCAGCTCCAGCAGCCCCTCCCGGTAGTCTTCGTCCGCCAAGCCGACCTCGTAGCGATCGGGTGCAATACGCGCCCCCGCCAGCAGCTCGGATAATTTGGGATCCTCCAGCGCCTCCAGGGCGGCGCGCAGATTCAGTTCCTGCGGCGTGAATCCCGGCTCGTCCCCAGGACCGGCCGCCACCGCAAGCCTGACCAGACGCGCCAGACTATCGACCTCTTCACGACACAAATAGAACAGATGCATATCAACCTCCAGCTGTATGGGTGGACACAGGATCCAGCATACCGAAAGCAGGCGGCGGACGGCCAGAATTCCATATCAGGCAATCAGAGAGCCAGCCCATAAGCATGCATGGCAGCGGCGGTGTAGCGTGTGCCGGCCGCCGAGTTCAGGGCAAACATTTCGTCCAGCCGCTGCAGGGACTCCGCCCCCAGCGCCACGCGGCAGGCCGCGATGTTCTCGTCGAGACGGTCTGGATTGCGTGTTCCAGGTATGGGCACAATATGTGGTCCGCGCGACAATACCCAGGCCAGAGCCACCTGTGCCGCCGTCAGGCCTTCCATGCGGGCGATTTCCGCCAAGCCCTGCACCAGACGCTGATTGTGCACCAGATTGTCCCCTGTAAACCGAGGCAGCTTGCGACGGAAATCAGCGCAAGAGAGCTGGCCGGGATTAAAGCCTGGATCTGCCAGCAGGCCGCGGCATATCGGCGAATAAGCGACCAGCAATATGCCCAGCTCGCGGCACGTCTGATCCACTCCATCGATCTCGATATGTCGAGTCATCAGGGAATATTCCGTTTGAACAGCGGAAATGCCGTGTACACCTTCCGTTGCACGGCGCAGTGCGGTCTCCGCCCGCCGTATCGTGCGTTCGGAAACCTCACTCAAGCCTACCGCCCCAATCTTTCCGGCTTGCAAGGCGGCAGCCAAAGCGTACATGCTCTCTTCAATGCGCGCGCCGTCCTCCTCGACCCGGTGCAGATAATAGAGATCAATCCTTGTTTGGAGACGCTCCAGAGATCGATCGATTGCCGCACTGATATAGTCTGCCGACGTATTCACGGCCCGGCTTGCCGAATCAGCGCTGTCACGGACAATGCCCCCCTTGGTCGCCAGCACAATCTCATCTCGATTCGGCAAACCGCCTAGTGCGCCGCCCAGCAGGCGCTCGTTATGACCGTAACCGTAGACATCGGCTGTATCGAAGAAACGCACGCCGCGTTCCACCGCATAATGGATCACGTCGCGGGATTGCTGCTCATCGCTGTCGCCGTAAAACTCCGACATCCCCATGCACCCCAGTCCCAGCAACGATACCTGCAAGCCATTCGCTCGCGCTGCCCGAAAGGCAAGCCCATTTCCAGAATCCAGCATAGCCACCTCCACATGAACAAAGACCCGAGAGCCGCAGCTCTTGTTTAAAATCGAAAAACACAAAAACAGTATAAAAACAAACAGGAAGCGGCCCCATAGACAATCTTCGCTCCCCCTTTTTCATATTTGGAGACTGCCCTGCACTCCCGCGACAAGGACAACTTCGTGCAACGAATCAATTGGGACAATGTGAAGTGCTTTATCGCCACCGCCCGGGCCGGCTCCTTGACCGCGGCAGCGGCCCAGCTGAACATCAGCCCGGCAACACTGTCCCGACGACTGGCCAGTCTGGAATTCGGCTTGGGGCAACTACTCTTTGCGCGCACGCCCGCAGGCTACCAGCTCACCGACGAGGGCGCGCGCCTGCTCAGACTCTGTGCGCCCATTGAAACCAGCTTCGAATCCCTGGCCGACTCATTCGACACCCCCGGGCAGGGCCCGTCAGGCATTGTCCGGCTCGCCATCAGCGAGAACATCGCCAATCTGATCGTGATGCCGCGCATGATGGCGTTCCAGAAACGTTATCCCTTGATCCAGCTCGACATGCAAACCGGCGTGCGCACGATCCCCCTGCATGACCGGGAAGCCGACCTGGCCTTGCGCGTTTCCATGCCCGAGAGCGGCGCCTTCAGGGCCCGCCGCGTAGGCGTGCTGCATCACGCCCTGTACGGCGAGCGCTCCCGCGATGGCAATGACGGTGCGACCCACGAGCCAGGGCTGATAGGCTGGACACAGGCACACTCGGCCCTGCCCATCGCCAAGGCGGCGATCACCCATCCACTTTGGCGCACTCCCTCGCTCAGGATCAGCTCGCTGCAAAGCCTGGTGGCGGCGGCCCAGGCCGGCCTGGGTTATGCCTACCTTCCCTGCCTGGTCGGCGATCACGCCCCGGGCTTGACCCGCATCGCCGGGCCTCAAGGCTATCTGCGTCAGAACATCTACCTGATCTTGCATGACGACACGATTGAAACTCCCCGGATCCGGGCCGTCGCCGATTTTCTGATCGACTGCATGCACGACGCAGCAGACCTCCTGGCTGGCCGGTAGTCCAAAAAAAACCACCTGCATGAGCAGGTGGCCAGGTGCTTCCAGTAATCACTGATCGGCATCAGTCATCGAACTCATCGCGCTGCACGACATATATCAGCACCAGCAGAATCGTGATGAAGAAACGGAAGGCATCGGGCACGCCATTCCAGGTCTTGGACATCCACATGCCAAACCATTCGCCGCCCACCGACATGAACGCCACTTGCCAGGTCAGAAAGCCCAATGTGAGGCCGGCCACGGCCAGACGTTTGGATTTATTGAAATCCAGGCTGTGGCGGTGCTTGAACATGACCCAGGCGCCGGCCAGGCACAGAATGGCGGTCAGGCTTTCCAGAAGAATAATGCCGATATAGCCGGCGTGATGCACCCATGGCGTATTGATGGCGCGATAGGTAATGGTGGCATCCGGGAAAAGCGTGTCCATCAGGAACACATGCTGCACGAACGCGAAATTCGTGCCGTAGTCGGTGATATTGCCCAGCGCCACCAGAAAAGCAAAAAAACCGATTGCCGCCACCAGCAAAGTCTTGGATAAACGAATCATGGCTTCCCCCTGTTATTGATCATGATGAAGGATTGTAATCACAGGGTCTGTCCTCTATGAAAAGCCCCCGAAGACGGAATGGCAATCATGCTACATTGTGGCCAGCTCGGCCCTGGGCCAGCCTCGTCACTCAGGCTTCATGCCGCTCACCGGAAACTGCAACCCATGACGCTTTCCCGCCTCTTCAATCACGGAAAATGGGGGATGCTGCTTGGACTGGCCCCGCTGGCCAGCCTAGCCCAAACCGCCCCCCCTCCTTCCTTTGCCGAGGCTCCCGACACCCGGCAGGCGTTCCAGATCACCCCCTATCTGTGGGTCACCGGACTGAAAGGAGATGTATCCCCATTCAAGCGCGGACCAACAATCGGCATCGAGAAGTCCTTCAATGACGTCTGGCGCGATCTGAACGCCGGCGGATTCATCAATATATGGGCCCGCCGGGATCGCTATGTGCTGTCGGGCGACCTGCTCTATGTCGACACCAGCGAAAGCGATATCGTGGAAGGGCTGCCCTTGCTGGGCGCCCTGGAAGGCAAGGTAGACAACCGCCTGTTCATGGCGTCCCTGCAAGGCGGGTATCGCGTGTACCAATCGGAACAGGCCAGTCTGGATGTGCTGGCCGGCGCCTCGTTCTGGGACATCGACACCCGCATCCATCTGCAATCGGGACCGCTCTCCGTGTCCCGCAAAGAAAGCTTCAATTGGGTGGATCCCCTGATAGGCCTGCGAGCGTTCTATCGCCTCAACGACCGTTTTTCCGTGCAGGCTCAAGGCAGCCTGGGCGGTTTTGGCGCCGGGGCGCGCCATAGCCACCAGGCCGTGATAACCGTAAGTTACGACTGGAATGAAAGGTTCAGCGTGGCGGCCGGCTACAAGGTACTGGATGTGGATTATCGTCGTGGCGGCCACGTGTTCGACACCCGCATGTCCGGCCCCGTTTTAGGCCTGACCTGGCGTTTCTGACACATCAGGGCGGGCCAAAACCCGCCCTGATTTCAGCCTAGGCCATGCCGTCCACCTGGTGGCGACGTTCCCAGAAGCGCGTCGCGACCTTGTCCACCAGGTCATCGCCCGTCTTGATGACGAACACGCCTTTGTCAGCCGATACGCCAGCCCGCTCCAGCAGGGGTTTGGCGCCTCCGTCGTGCCCCAGGGCTTTCAAGTGCCCATACGCATCGGCCACAAAATCCACCGCCGCCTTGGCATTGCACAGCTTGCCGGCTTCTTTTTCATTCATCAGCAAAGCCACGGCATCAAACAGGACAGACGGCGCGCCGTCGATTTTCTCATCGGCCGGCAAATGCTTGCCGGAGGCCAGTATCACGCCCCCCACCCGCGGCGCCACGATCTTGACCGTGACCCCCGCTTGCTTGGCCGCCTTGCGCAACAAGCCGACCAGCGCATCGTCCGCGCCGTCGGTGACCAGAACTCCTAACGTGCGGCCAGCGACCGGCGGCTTATGAGCCAATATGGACAAGGCGGCCGACGGTGGCATATCGAACGGCGTCACCGCCGGCTCGGCCGGCTCGGGTAAATTCAAGCCCAGCCCCTGGGCCGCACGACGCGCCAGCTCCTCGTCGATCACGCGCAGATGAGACAGCATGCGCAGGCGCACATGGTTGAGCTGGACCTTGGACAGTTCAAATACCAGACCGGCAATCAGGTGTTCCTGTTCAATTTCCGACTGCGAACGATAAAACAAGCGAGCCTGCGTGTAATGGTCCGCGAATGACTCGGCCCGAACACGCAACTTGACGCTGTCCGCAGGCACGCTGCCCACGGTACGAAACCCTCTTTCCTGCTCGCGCGGACCGCCTGGCTCGCCGACTTCAGCCAGGCTGTTGGGCTCGTAAGTAGCACGGCCTTTGAAGACCTGGGTCTGCATCATCCCATCACGCTGGAAGTTGTGAAACGGGCAGCGTGGGGCATTGACCGGGATCTGATGAAAGTTCGTCGTGCCCAGACGCGACTTCTGCGTATCCATGTAGGAAAAAAGCCGTCCTTGCAACAAAGGGTCATCCGAAAAATCGATGCCCGGCACGACATTGGACGGCAGGAAGGCAACTTGCTCGGTTTCGGCAAAGAAGTTGTCCGGGTAGCGATCCAGCACCATCCTGCCTATGACCCGTACCGGCAGGCTTTCTTCGGGGATCAGTTTGGTCGGGTCAAGTACATCGTAATCCTGCTGACTGGCCCATTCCTGATCGAAGACCTGTATGCCCAACTCCCACTCCGGATACGCGCCGCTCTGAATGGACTCGTACAGGTCGCGGCGCAAATAGTCCGGATCCGCTCCCGATATTTTCACGGCTTCGTCCCACAACGTGGACTGCATGCCCTGCTTGGGTTTCCAGTGGAACTTCACGAAACGACTTTCGCCCTGCTCATTGAGCAACTGGAAAGTATGCACGCCGAACCCCTCCATCATGCGAAATGAGCGTGGCAGGGCACGATCGGACATCAGCCAAAGCACCATATGCATGGACTCGGGCATCAAGGACACAAAGTCCCAGAATGTATCGTGCGCCGACGCGGCCTGCGGAAACCCTCGGTCCGCCTCCGGTTTGACGGCATGGACCAGATCCGGAAACTTGATCGCATCCTGAATGAAGAACACGGGCATGTTGTTGCCCACCAAATCCCAGTTGCCTTCCTGCGTATAGAACTTGACGGCAAAGCCGCGCACATCGCGTGGCGTGTCCTTGGAGCCCTTTGACCCGGCCACCGTGGAGAAGCGACAGAATACAGGTACGCGTTCGCCCTTTTTCTGAAACAAGGAAGCGCGGCTCAGCTCCGGAATGGGGTCGATGCATTCGAAAAAGCCGTGCGCTCCCGTACCGCGGGCATGCACAATACGCTCGGGAATACGTTCATGATCGAAATGAAAGATTTTTTCGCGCAGCACGAAATCTTCCAGCAGGGTCGGCCCCCGAGCGCCCGCACGCAAGGAGTTCTGGTTGTCCGAAACGGGCATGCCGTGGTTGGTGGTCAACCCTAAATCGCCTTTCTGATGCAGCTCGCCTCCTTGACCTGAACAAGCCTGGAGATGTTGTTTCGATGGTTTCTTGGCCACGATCATTTCCTCCTGTGCCATTCAAAAAAACAGGCCCCGTTGGAAAACGGGGCCTTATCAACGTTATTGGCCGTACTTCGTCTTGGCCTCGGCCTGGCACGCATCTTGCGCATCGCCTGACAAGGCATCGCATTTTTCCTTGGCCACCTTGTAATCAGCCTCGCGCTTGTCCTGGACAGCCTCCTGATGCGCCTCGGCGTCTTTCTTGGCTTCCTTGGCATCCGCCTTGGCACCGTCACGCTGGGCCTTGGCTTCTTTTTCGCACACGTCTTTCTCGTTGCCCTTGAGGGCATCGCAGCGCTTGATCGCCTGCTCATAGTTCATCTTGATGGCGCTGTCGTCCTGGGCGCCCGTTGCGGATGCGGCCCCCAGGCCCAGGCTCAGCACAGAAGCGGCAAACACGCCTTGAAGTACGAGGGAAATAGGTTTCATCTGATGCTCCTTGGTCGGATTAAAAACACTGTCGCCGGGAACACGACTTAGGGTTTGGCAGCCTTGCGCACCGCATCCTTGGTTTCGCCTACTTTGCGCTCCAGGGTGCCGGCGGTCTTTTCCGCCCTGCCTTTCAATTCGACCGACTTGTTGCCGGTGACTTTGCCCACTGCTTCCTTGACGGCGCCTTTGACTTCATGGGCTGTACCCTTGATGCGATCCTTATCCATAACGGTATGCTCCTGAAAAAACGAGTCTTTCAATGCACTGCCAGCGGCTTGTCGTCAACTGACAGGCCCGTAAAAAAAGGCTACGTGCTTTTACCCGCCCGTTTGCGTACGGATCTCTCGGGCCGTGACCAGTCATGACGCCGCTTCCTTCGTGGCCAGCATCACCGAACCATTCAGTTACATCACAGATACAAAAAAAGATGGAAATCCAGGCCTTATACTTGCCCCTCAGCCGTATGCCGGTTTTCTTTCTGGATCTTGTCGTGTTCCAAGCTGTCGCCCTCTTGCTCGCCGTTTACGTATCCTGGCGCATTTTGCCCCGCCTGCCTGTGCCGCCCTGGCTGAAATGGCTTCTGGCCGCCCTGATCCTGGCGGCCTCGCAGCATCATCGCATCGTGGCCCTATACTGGGGTACGCGCGCCTCTCCCGAAATTCCCGCTGAATGGATCATGACGCTGGGATGGGCCTTCGGCGCCATTCTTCTGGCAGCCTGCCTGCTGCTGATCCTGGATGTAGTCAGCATTGCGCTGTGGCTGGTGAAACGTCCTGCTGGACGGCGTTGCTTGCAAGCAGGAAAGCCGCGCGCCGCTCTGGGCGTCATTGCACTGGCGCTGTCCGGGCTAGGTGTCTGGCAGGCCGTACGTGTTCCCGATGTCAAGAACATCGAGGTCCAACTGACCGGACTGCCCGCCCAGCTGGATGGCTTCACGCTGGTCCAGTTGACCGACCTCCATGCCAGCCGCTTGCTTCAAGGAGAGCGGATGCGCGCCATAGTGGACAAGACCAATGCCCTGGCGCCGGACCTGATCGTGATCACCGGCGATCTGGTCGACGGCAATGTACGCGACCGCCTGGGCGATGTCGCTCCCTTGCAGGACCTGGCGGCGCCGCACGGCGTCTTCGTCGTGGCGGGCAACCACGAATACTACGCCAACTATGTACAGTGGATGGCGCACTTCCGGGCGCTGGGCTTGCAGCCGCTGCTGAACGAACACAGGTTGATCGAACGCGACAATGCCGCTTTTGCCCTGGCCGGCATTACCGATGCGACGGCCGTCCAACACGGGCAGCCGCGCCCCGATGCGCACGCCGCCCTGGCCGGCATCCCCAAGAGCATGCCTGTCGTGCTGCTCAGCCACCGACCGACCGACGCGGCGCGCAATGCCGCCGCCGGGGCCGACCTGCAACTATCGGGACATACCCATGGCGGTCAGGTCATCGGCCTGCATAAAATCGTGCAGATGGCCAATGAAGGTTATGTCTCCGGTTTCTACTCCGTCGGCGCCATGCAGCTGTATGTCAGCAATGGCGCCGGCCTGTGGGCGGGCTTTCCTTTGCGGGTGGGCAGACCCTCGGAAATCACGCGCATCACCCTGCGCCGTCCGCCGCAGCCCTAAGAAAGGCTGCGTAGAGCCCGTTTGCAGATACGCTGCGTGGCCGCATCGAGCGGGGCCTGCTGCTGCCATTGCTCGCATAGCTCCCGCACCCAGTCCGGTTGATCCTTGGCCGCATCGTTCAACCAGTTGGCCACCGAATCCTGCACATAGACGCTGGGGTCCCGGTTCAAGGCGGAAAGAATCGGCAGCATGCGCCATGGCTCCTTTTTCAGTGCACTGATATGGGCGCACCAGACCCCGCGCGGGCGCAGCACCTCGCAGGCAAAGCGCCGCAACCGCTCGGACGGAGATCGGGTCCAATCGGCCAGCAAGCCGATAGCGACATCCAGGTCGGCGGCCAGATGTGGTCGCACCGCCATCCAGGCCCATTCGCGCACGCCGAAGTGCACGTCATCTGCCAACGACTGCAACTTGCTCAGTCGATCGGTCTGGCTCAGGTTCGGCTGCGCACCGACCATAAAGCAAGCCCAACCCCGCACCGTGTCCGAGTCATGGCTGCGGCAACGCTCCCAGAACTCGTGTCCGCCTGCTTGCCAAAGCCAGGCGCCCGCCGCCGTCATGCGCTTGAGTATGCCCAGATCGCATAAAAGCTCAAACTCTCCCGCCTGCGCCTGGGTCATCTCCGGAAACACGGCGCGAAACAGCACCCGCTGGTCAATCGCCAACGATTCCGACAGAGTCGCGCTGGCTATTTCGCCACGAGATAAGGACAACAAAATGTCAGCGGGGATGTCTGCCGCTCGCGCATATCCCTTGCGAGGCGTGGTGGTCATGATGGCTGCTCCTGGTTGGCCGGGGTCCGCCCCTGCGCCACTGTGTTCGATAAATCCTGATGACTATAAACCAAGAAAATGCACATCTGAAAAACACGTGTTCCGCTGGCAGATCGGCCATATTGGGGCCTGGTTGTTGCGCAAATGATGCGATGCAGCGCAACTGGGAATTGCTCTGCCCCCCGTTCAACGGATAGAGTGGACAAGGACGAAACCTGTCGTGCGTAAGGTGCGACAATAGAACGCCATCGTCAGGCGATATGTTGCGGCGCACGCACGGACACCTGGCACTGATCATCAGTCGCGGAAACGGAATCGAAATACCAAGCACCATGAAAACTATCAAGAAATCGAGCAAGCTGGCGAATGTTCTGTACGATATTCGCGGCCCTATCATGGACAGGGCCAAACAGATGGAAGACGAGGGCCAGAAGCTCATCAAGCTGAACATCGGCAACCTGGCCGTGTTCGGCTTTGACGCTCCCGAGGAAATCCAGCTCGACATGATCCGCAACCTGCCCAACTCGGCCGGCTACTCGGACAGCAAAGGTATCTTCGCCGCCCGCAAGGCGGTCATGCACTACACCCAGGAGCAAGGGATCTCGGGCGTCACGCTGGAAGACATCTACCTGGGCAACGGCGCCTCGGAACTGATCGCCATGGCCACCAATGCCCTGCTGGACGACGGTGACGAGCTTCTTCTGCCCATGCCCGACTACCCGCTGTGGACCGCCGTCACCAGCCTGTCAGGCGGCACGCCCGTCCATTACCTGTGCGACGAGGCCAATGGCTGGATCCCCGACCTGGACGATATACGCGCCAAGATCACTCCGCGCACCAAGGGCATTGTGGTCATCAACCCCAATAACCCAACCGGCGTGCTCTACCCCGATTCCGTACTGCAAGCGCTGGTCGAGATCGCGCGCGAACACAATCTGGTGCTGATGGCCGACGAGGTCTACGACAAGGTTCTGTTCGACGACATGAAGCACACGGCCCTGGCCAGCCTGTCCACCGACGTGCTGACGCTGACCTTCAACTCCCTGTCCAAGAGCTACCGAGCCTGCGGCTACCGCGCAGGCTGGCTGGTGATTTCCGGGGACAAAAAGGCAGGCGCCGACTATATCGAAGGCCTGAGCATGCTGGCCAACATGAAGCTATGCGCCAACGTGCCAGGCCAATGGGCCATCCAGACGGCCTTGGGCGGCTACCAGAGCATCAATGACCTGGTCTGCGAGGGCGGTCGCCTGCGCCGGCAGCGCGACCTGGCCTACGAGCTGATCACCGCCATTCCCGGCGTCAGCTGCGTGATGCCGCACGCCGCCCTGTACATGTTCCCGCGCCTGGATCCTGAAATCTACCCCATCACGGACGACCGCCAGTTTTTCCTGCAGATGCTGGAAGCCACACGCGTCATGCTGGTGCAGGGAACGGGTTTCAATTGGCCTCATCCGGACCACTTCCGCATGGTCTTCCTGCCCCACGAGCCCGATCTGCGCGAGGCCATCAATCGCATGGCCAAGTTCCTGAGAGACTACCGCGTCAAACACGGCACAGAACAGGCCGAGCCCGCTGAGGCCCAAAGCCTGGCAGCCAAGGATACGGAAGCGGTCTAAGGATAGGCCTGCCCGGCAGCGGGTTCTCGCCCTGCTCTAAGAAAAAAGCCAAGGACATGCTGTCCTTGGCTTTTTTTCGTCAGGCGTTGACAACGACAGCTCGTGCCCGCCGCAGAGCACGCTTGCGAACCTGTTTATAGGTCACCAGAGCCAGCATCAGAATCACCACCGCCATGAAAGCGCCTGCCAAAGGGCGATTGAAGAAGGTCATCATATCGCCCCTGGACAGAAGCAGCGCGCGGCGAAAGTTCTCTTCCAGCATCGGGCCCAGCACGAAACCCAGCAGAAGCGGCGCCGGCTGAAAGCCCAGCGACACCGCAATATAGCCAAAAATACCCAGTCCCAGCACCACATACACATCGAACAGATTGTTGTTCGCGCTGTAGACGCCTACCGCGACCAGGAACAAAACCACCGGAAAGATCAAACGATATGGAACGGAAAGCAGCTTCACCCACATTCCGATCAGCGGTATGTTGAGCAGCATGAGCATGACATTGCCGATCATGAAGCTGACCAGCAACCCCCAGAACAACTCGGGGTGCTCCACCATCAACTGTGGTCCAGGCGTGATGTTGTGAATCATCAGGGCGCCCAGCATCAAGGCCATTACCGCATCGCCGGGAATACCCAGCGTCAGCGTAGGAATGAAAGCAGTGATCGCTGCCGAGCTATTGGCCGCTTCAGGCCCCGCCACACCTTCAATGGCGCCTTTGCCAAAACGGCCCGGATCCTTGGCGACCTTTTTTTCCATGGCGTAGGACATGAAAGACGCCATGGTCCCGCCCGCGCCGGGCAGAATGCCCAGAACGGAACCAACGCCCGCGCCTCGGCCTATGGCCCCCATGGACTGCTTTATCTCTCCCTTGGCGGGACGGATGGACTGGCTGTCCATCTTTTTCGAGATCAGGCTGCCTTCGCCGATCCGACCGGCATTCTTGAGTACATCCGAGATACCAAACAAGCCCATGGCCAGAGCCACCAGCGCCAGGCCGTCCTGCAGCTCGGGAATGCCGTAATCAAAGCGCGCCACGCCCGTATTGACGTCGGTGCCCACCACTCCGAACAGCAGGCCGATAACAACAGACGCAATGCCCTTGACGGGCGAGCCGGTCGTCAACGCCGACGCGGCCAGCAATCCCATCACCATCAGCGCAAAATACTCGGCCGGTCCGAACAAAAAGGCCATATCGGTCAGCATGGGGCTGAAGAACATCATCAGTACAATGCCCAGCAAAACGCCCAGGAAGGAGGCAAACATGACCATGAAAATAGCCGCGCCGCCCCGGCCTTGCATGGCCATGGGATTCCCATCCACACAGACCACGGCATGTGATGCCGTACCCGGCAGATTGAGCAAGATGGAGGTTGTCGCCCCGCCGAAACTGGTGCCGTAATACAGACCCGCCAGCATCAGGATCCCGCCAGTCGGATCCAGCCCGTATGTCACGGGCAAGAGCATGGAAATGGCCGCCAAGGCGCCGATGCCGGGCAACACGCCAATCAGATTGCCCAGAAAAACACCCACGAAGGCGTACAGCAGATAGTTCCAGGAAAACGCCGTCTGGAAACCAATGATCAGATTATCCAGCATGCTTAGCCCCAGGTGAAAAGAGGAAACTGCAACTGCAGGCCGAAATGGAACACCGCCACGGCAGCCGCCGTCACGCCCACGGCCAGAAAGAAAGCGCTCTTGACTGTATTTTTGGCATCACCCAAGGCGGCCACCAGAATCATGGCGAACGTAGCCGGCACCAGGCCGCCCCACTTGCCCAGCACAATGAAGAGCAGCATGGAGCCCACAATCGCCAGCCATGGCCGCGCCTTGCGACCCCACGACTCGGCCTTGAGCTGCTGCGCCACAGGCGCTTGCTCCTCGGTGTCGTCAGGACTGATGAACACCAGCCCAGCCAGCAGGAGCAGCAAGAACCCCAGCATCAGCGGGAAATAGCCTGGCCCCATTCGGGCGGCCGTGCCTATGTTGTAGTCAAAGCTCTGATAAACAGCAATCAGGCCCAGCAGTATCAGCAACACCGCTGAACTGGCCCGTTTCCGGTACTTTTCCTGTAATTTCATAGCGATCTCTAGATCCTTTTTATTGATTGCGTCCCGCTGGCGGGAACGCCCCCTCGCACAGCGCTTAGCTGCCGAATCAGTGTAGGGTCCTGGAGATTTTCAGATCATTACGATACGGTCATGTAGACCGACACCGGCCCGGCATCAGCAGCCAGGACAACGGTCACAGCAGCATCAAAGGGTTTTCACTGATTGGGTTAACCCGCTTGACAAGGCACCGCCCGTGTCCGCATGGATCATTGACGAAAACAGCTAGCGCGCCTCTGAGCGCAGCACCGATAGCATTCATTTATTTTGGAGTACAGCGCCGTCACGGATATCCAGACAAACGCTGCACATCGGCCTAGAAACAAAAAAGCCAAGGACGGTTAAGTCCTTGGCTTTTAAGAAAAACTTGGTGGAGTCGGGGGTGGGGGGAGAATTGCCCCCCCCACCCACCGAACACAGCAAGCATGCGGGTTACGCCGTGCATCGTGCCCGAATCGTGTCAACTGTACAAACGCACCTGGATGAAGGCCCGCCCTTGTGGCGGGCTTTTTTGCGTCCGTACCCCCCAGTCAGTCCAAGACCGTCCATTTCACTTGTGTGATCCCAAAGTCTCGAAACAGCCGATACATAACTTGTTCTCGCATGGGCGGCCCAGCTTGCGGCATTCCCCGGACATCAAGCAGTTTTGACAGCACTCGTACTGGCGACAAGGGTGCTTCAACCTCTACGCGCAACGAGTGGCCCACGCCCTGATAGACGTAAGAAATCAACACGGGGACCCCATGCATTTGATCTGGCCCTAACTTGTTTTGTAAAAATTATCGTTGGCGTTTAATTGTTATACCAACCCCCCCGCTAGTGCGGCTACAGTATTTAAACACAACCATAAAACAAATACTTACTTTATTATTAAAATACAATTAATCAGTTTCGCGATAAAAATTAACTCAATAAAATCAACAAACTACGGATAAAAAAACAAGAAAAATCATGTTGAAATCTAGGAATAAATACAAATAAAAATTTGGCCTTGCGTTTAATGATAATACTCAATCTCATTTATCGAAATTTTACGGACAAATAGTTCACAACCTTAAGCCCCCCCCCACCCACGCTCTACCCCTCCACGCATGGCTGCCCATACCGACCACCCACTACCCCATCATGCCGGAATGATCCGACCCGCGTAGCATCGAGGTGGACAATGGAGCGCCATGGGGATCGGCGCTGATAGGCTGCGCCCCCCCCCCCCTTTTCCCTTGCGCGTCTGTGTGCGCAGCCTCGTATCAACGTAACGTCGATTTCAGCGTCTGGGCGCTACTAAAGCGAACGCTGAACGAGGGCTTAGTCTGAGCTTTGCAATCCAGCGGCACCCAGTCACGCGGCAGATGAGCAATGTGAAGTACCAGGCGCCGAATACGGACCACCCGACGGCCCTCTGACAGAGCCGACAGGAATCGAATCTGTTTTTTAGGAGATTAGATGGAATTTAGCGGCTTATTTACTGGAAAAGGCTGCTTTATATTCCATCTAATTCCGCATCCGTGTCAGGATTTTTGTCACGACAGGCCCGATTGCCCGCCTGGGGCCGGTTGACAAAACAGCCCCGTTTTGCCGTTTTGGTTGCGGCACTCTGTCGGCTGCATGGGCAGTACCCCCTCTCGGCCGGTCCAATTAAATTCCCATACAACAATCAATTAATTCAACAAATGATGTATTATTGAATCATGGAAGAGAAAAATGTCATTCGAGCACTATCAGCCCTAGCCCACGAAGCGCGATTGCGAATTTTTCGTGCTTTGGTTGTGACAGGACCAGAAGGCCTGACTCCCAGCACCCTCTCCGAGCAACTGGGTATCGCTCCCAATGCACTCTCCTTTCACCTTAAAGAGCTTTCGCATGCCGAACTGGTCAGCCAGGAGCGGCACGGACGCAACGTGCTGTACCGTGCGGAATTCCCCATGATGAATGGCTTATTGGCGTATCTCACCGAGAACTGCTGCCAAGGCACTCCATGCGCACCCGCTTCTGCTACTGCCTGCAAATGCTGAACAACAAAGCTCGATGAACATGTTGACCGCCATCCTAATTTTCGTATTCACCCTGGCCCTGGTCATTTGGCAACCACGAGGTCTGGGTATTGGCTGGAGCGCATCGATAGGTGCGGCAATTGCCTTGCTGCTGGGAGTCGTCCACCTGAGCGATATCCCTATTGTCTGGAGCATCGTCTGGAACGCCACTGCCACTTTTATAGCGGTCATCATCATCAGCCTGCTGCTCGATGAAGCTGGTTTTTTTGAATGGGCCGCACTTCACTTTGCACGCTGGGGTGGTGGCAGCGGACTCAAATTGTTTGCCTTGATCGTACTGCTTGGAGCCGCTGTTGCTGCACTGTTCGCCAATGATGGTGCCGCCCTGATCCTGACGCCCATCGTGATGGCCATGCTGCTTGCCCTCGGTTTTTCTCCTGCGGCAACGTTGGCATTTGTCATGGCTGCGGGCTTCATCGCCGATACCGCCAGCCTGCCGCTGATTGTATCCAATCTGGTCAACATAGTGTCCGCCGATTACTTCGGCATCGGCTTCACCGACTATGCGTCCGTGATGGTGCCTGTCAGTATCGTCTCAGTCCTGGTCAGCCTGGGTGTACTGACCCTATTCTTTCGACGAGACATTCCGGACACCTACGATCTGAAGCAACTCAAGCGACCTTCCGCAGCAATTAAGGATCTGACGACTTTCCGCGCCGGCTGGGCCGTATTGGTCCTGCTATTGCTTGGCTTTTTTGCGCTTGAGCCTTTGGGGGTCCCCGTCAGTGCCGTCGCCGCTGCCGGTGCCGCGCTCCTATTGGGGGTGGCTGGTCGCGGAACCTCCATCAGCACACGAAAAGTCCTGCAAGGTGCGCCATGGCAAATTGTCGTGTTCTCGCTGGGCATGTATCTGGTGGTGTATGGCTTACGCAATGCCGGCCTGACCGAATACATCGCCGTGCTGCTGAACCAGTTCGCTGAAGCAGGCATTTGGGGGGCAGCGATGGGAACCGGCGTGCTTTCCGCACTGCTGTCCTCAATCATGAACAATATGCCCACGGTGCTGGTCGGCGCACTCTCGATCGATGCATCCACTGCCAGCGACACGGTTAAAGACGCCATGATTTATGCCAATGTGATTGGCAGCGACCTGGGCCCGAAATTCACCCCTATCGGCAGCTTGGCGACATTGCTGTGGCTGCATGTACTGACCAAGAAAGGCACGACCATCAGCTGGGGTTACTACTTCAAAGTGGGCACAATACTGACGACTCCTGTACTGCTCATCACCCTGGCTGCACTGGCCTTACGGCTAAGCGCCGGACACTGAGCCCCCAATAAGGATCGAACAACATGAGCGACATCACGATTTATCACAACCCAGCATGTGGCACATCTCGAAATGTGCTGGCCATGATACGAAACAGTGGAGAAGAGCCGGCTGTCGTCGAATATCTGAAAACGCCGCCCGACCGCGCCACGCTAACAACGCTAATCACCAATATGGGCGTCCCCGTGCGGGCGGTACTGCGCGAAAAAGGCACCCCCTATGCAGAACTCGGCCTGGATAACCCGAAATGGACGGATGAGCAACTGATCGATTTCATGCTCCAACACCCCATACTCATCAATCGGCCCATCGTAGTCACGCCATTGGGCACGCGCCTGTGCCGTCCGTCGGAGACTGTGCTGGAGATTCTCACCCAGCCGCAGCGCGGCGTATTCAATAAGGAAGACGGCGAAATGGTCGTAAATGCGGAGGGGCGCCGTGTCTGAATCCGTTCTCAACCTGCCCAACATCGACGCCGCACTGTTCCAGCAACCTGACGCCCAGCGTCTGCTGGCACCTCAACGCGCCACGCACGCGCCGCGTTTTCTGCTGCTCTATGGCTCGCTTCGCGAGCGCTCGTATAGCCGGCTGGCCGCAGAAGAGTCAGCACGCATCTTACGTGCGCTCGGCGGTGAAACACGAATGTTCGACCCTTCGGGTCTACCACTGGTGGATGATGCGCCGGTCGATCACCCCAAGGTCAAGGAACTGCATGAGCTAGTACAGTGGGCCGAAGGTATGGTGTGGAGTTCACCTGAACGTCATGGCGCAATGACGGGCCTGATGAAAACCCAGATTGACTGGATTCCACTCTCGGTCGGAGCCGTCCGCCCAACTCAGAGTAAGACACTGGCGGTGATGCAGGTGTCGGGAGGATCGCAGTCCTTCAATGCTGTCAACCAGATGCGCGTGTTGGGACGCTGGATGCGCATGCTGACCATCCCGAACCAATCGTCAGTCGCAAAGGCATATCAGGAATTCGATGAAATCGGACGCATGAAGCCCTCAGCCTACTATGATCGCATCGTGGACGTGATGGAAGAGCTGATGAAACTCACGCTCCTCACACGCGATCTAACGCCATACCTGGTGGACCGATACAGCGAACGCAAGGAAAGCGCGCAAGCACTGACCAAGAGAGTCCGTCAAACAAGCATCTAAGCCGAAGATATGGCTCCAACCTTCGTCTGAACCGCTACCGGCACCACCTCAAGCCAAAAGCTATCAGGCTGGACAGTGCTTCGCCCGCTCCTGGTTGTGCCCCAAGATCTGCTGTGCGGTTCCGTGCGTCAGATCATCCTGCTGGCTGATCCGGAGCTCCCGCGTCCATAGGCAACCCGTATCAATCACGGAACCAGTTCCAGCGTAGCTCGTCAACAGCGGCGCCGATGATGGCTAGCCCCGCCAGGGCGCCAGCCATCGGTTTCCAGAACTGTTTTGCCAGCCCGATCATGCCGCACCCGCGATTACGCTCTTGGCGCGCTGCCAGTGCCCGCTCCTCCAGCAATTGCGGATCGGCCAAGACACCCACGCCCTGGCCCGTCGCGACGCGCTGATAGTTATCCCAACCCGTGATCTGAATCAGCCCGCAAGCGAACGCCAGGCCCAGCATGGCCACCAGCCCCACCGGATTGTTCGCCCAATGCTGCATCAGCAAAGAAAAAGGCGGTCTGAGCATCGTGCCCAAACAGCCCTAAAAAGAAAAAACCAATGACCGCTAATGTGGAGTTACGCAAAAGCTGTCAGCAATTCAAGCATAAGCTGACACTATTCTCGTCGTTACAGGCTGAAGGCCATCTAACCCATAAAACATAAGATGGCACTTCATCTCAAAATAAAGCATATGCCGGCAGTGCCTCTAATACCTTGAAGAACTGGAGTTTTTCTTATGCTTTTTTTGGTCTGAAATTAAGACTCCAAGAACTGCCAACTTATGGATGCAACTACACAGAAGATTCGATTTGCTATCTATGCAAACACGCTTATGATGACTTAAACAGTACTTCTCTTTCTGCTCAAGCAACAGGAGGCTCTATGCAAGTTTCACTACAGCGTAACGGCGACGAATGGTTTGTAGTCGTACCCAATCAGTTCGTCAAACAGCACGAACTGAAGGAAGGTAACCTTGTTCACCTGCTAGCCCATGGCCAGCCAGAAACTCTGGTAACAAAAGAGAAACCAGCTCGTAAATACAGCCTAGATGAGTTACTGGCTGAAATGCCTAAGGAGGTGCCCTTAGTGGAAGGCTGGGATGAAATGCCTTCAGTTGGGCTAGAACGCTGGTAACTTTCTCTCTTCTAGAAGTATCCCCATCATCAAAAAGCACCACCTTCTTGGTTCTTTAGAGAAAAAAGCAACTCCCCTGTGGGCTCCAGCGGATTCGCCTCATGTAACGACGTGCCGTCATGCACCCATATGGCTAATCCAGATGGAAATGGAGCCGTGCCGATAATGGCAAATACAATGCCACTTAACTGCTTTTTAGCCGCAATAGCATAATCTGCTGCAAGCGCTAAATCTTCACGCGACGGGGATGGCACATGCTCTGGATGCGAATGCCATATTCCAACGCAGTGCAGCCCCTTCGAGAACATCTTCTTGCGTTCTGCCATTGCCCCACCAGGGGAAAACTGAACCCTTGTTCGCCGAGCCCAGCCTGGCATCAACCGCGTAGCTTGGTCAATAAGGATAGTGTCGGTGGTCAGGTCTCTTGAGTAGAGTTGGCCCTCAAACTCCTTAGCATTCCAAGCACACTGCGTGTGTTGCGAGAGGAACAGAGCAAACTGCTTAGGGATTTCCAGCTTCCAGTTAGCGTCAGTAACTAGATACTAGAGCAGCATTTCACTCATGACGTGTCTATGACCGAAAGTTATAAAACACCTAACGGCTTACTAATACACGACTTTTTGGGTATCGGGATAAGTTCCATATTCCATTAGAGCAATGACACCATCCTTCCCCGCTCGCATCTGACTCTCCTCATAATCCATCGCTAAACAAAGATAAATCAAAGCAGACCGGCTCTGCCTCAATAAGTATTCAGTTTTACGTACGAGCTCATCCTGCTGAATCTGATGAGCCAGATTGTCTGCAAAAATATCACTCTCACTAGCCATCGAAGACAAGGCATAAACGACCTTAACGTACTTATGCTCTAAGTGATTACGCAACGAATCTAACTCTCGTGCACTAGGATGCATAACAGCATGATTTTTACTGTAGATATCCTTAGACAACCAAAACAGCCCTCTAAGAGGTTGGTTTCTTGAGGATTCAAATTTTTTGCGTAACTGCTTTTCTGGAGCTCGAGGGTTTTCGAACCAAACATCTCGGAAATTAACTTGTTTTTCAGAAATTTCCAGCTGCCAATAATCATTAACAAAATAAGCAATCTTGTCTAACAGAGAGTATGCACAACGGAATGCTGTTTTTATCTTTTCTATTCCCATCGAATACAAAGCCATATCCGCATTCAATGCCAATACGACCTCTCGGTCTGAAAAATTTACTAAGCGGCTATGACTTCCTTCGTACAGACACCAACGTGCATACACATACTCCTGTTTAAGCTGATTAAAGAATGCTAGAAGGGTGATTCCGTGTCTATTCGCACTATGAGAAGGTAACGTTAATGCATCACAGGCTGCGACAGATTCCACACCAAGGTCATTAAGTGGATTAAGAAAAAGTTTTTTATCTAAGGACCACTGCCGATACTCACGCTCACGACGACTTCTTCCAAGCGAGAAAACAGGCGACGGCTCATCTTTTATATCGTCGCCAAGCATATCCTTTACTTTTCTCAGCCAAGACTCGAACGCCGCAATCGCTTCTGGATATGTTGAGCCATCCCTATCAACCCCTCCCACAATCGCTCTCTCAAGCTCTTGCGCTCCTCGGTGAAGAAATAGGTATTGATTACCTGAGTCAGAAAGAAACAAGCCATAATCAACTAAGCCCCTACCCAAGTTTCCTCGTGCTATTCCGAGAATAGGCTGCTCACGCAAGGCATGCTCCCACTCATCTAGCGCTTCGACAAAACGTCCGACTGTGTTTAATAAGTTACCAAGATTGCAGTGAAACTGGGCCCTGCGAGAGGCTGGTAATTGACTATAACCCTCATGCGTAATAGCCCTACGAAGCCAGTAAATCTGCTCTTGCAATTCGGGTAGCTCCCAACACCATGGGTTTGTCACCTTCGTGCGCGACTGATGTAGTGCGGCCCATGCATTAGAGCGGTAATAACATACAAGACATGCATCCTGTGGCGCACATCTGCTTTCAACCTCATCGGCAAACTCAATCGCTTTAAATAGTGCTGCTTGGTCTCCTTTTCCGATTGCAGAGTCAATTAACACAGCCAAGGCTTCTGGCGTGCCATCAAACGACGCCTTGCTGAAGACATGTTCTTCCTCCATAAATCTTCCTCCACCTAAAACTAGACGTTTACACTTTCCAACAGCCCAAAGGGACTTCTTAATATCGTCTACTACCTGATTGCTCTTAGCTGTTATAAAGTTAGTGTCACGAACACTACTATCATTGCCTAGCCTCTTAAGGACTCGGCCAAGCCTTTATAGACAGCTCGTTACTTCAAAAAAAATTGTCGCTCGTAGTTTGCCAGCGATAAATTTGCGACAGAACCATGCTGACGAACGGTGTTATTTACTACCACTAACTTCACTATCCTCAACCTCCGCTCCATGCATACTCTTCAAGGGGATTTCGACAATATACTTTCACGCCAAAACAACTGGAGAGCTGGAGCACGGTGTCGAGTTAAGTAAAAAGTGGCACGAAACAAAGCATAAGGCGGTACTGTTTATCGGCGCTCCGCCCATTTCTGGGTCAGAAAATAAATCATTAGCCAAAACTCTTTATAACCCATTGAATAGTATGGTAATTTTAGAATAAACAGGTAGCTGTACAAGTAGGTCGTGAAGTGCCAAGAACGACAACACACTGCGCACATTCGCTCTGCTCAGAGACGATGACGCGAGGCATAGAGACTGACGAAGGGAAAAAGCAGCCTTAGCCGATGGAGAGGCGCAATAACTGAAGGGGCCCAAAATCCCAATTGCACCACCCACCATCTCCCACAAGCCTGCTCAAACGTCTGTGAAACTGGGGCAGTTTGTTGCGAACGGCCCTCAGTGCGCTCAAGTTGGCAATTTGTATCCGGCGTACCCATAACCTGCTGATGCGTAGATACAGCAATAACAGTCCGCGTAGCCTTGGTGTTGTCACCATGCTCTCCAGCTACCCCTGTGCTTACTGCTTCGACCAGGTCCCTCAATACTCGATGAGGGAAAATCTAGAGCTTGAGTCGCTGCAGGCAGCGTATCGAATAATCGTTCCGGTACCTCAAGAGCTACTTCAACCTTTTTAAGCAGCACAAACGCCCGCGCGAGTTTGCGATGTTTGAGTTCAGCCCTTAGTTGTCTTAAAGTGACATGGTCATGCTGCGAATCGTTGAACATTCTTTCCAGCTCAACGATTCCCTTTTGGAACAGCGGTCTAGCCTTCATGCCTCAGTCTCGTCTTCAAGAGCCTCTAACTCATCATCTACACCAAATGGGTCTACCTCTTTTATGTGGACCCATGTTGTGTTATCCACCGATTCAGAGCCCAGCGGCTCAATGCCGAGTAGTGCAAGATTATCTAGCAAATCCGCTAGCACCTCTTCGCGACGCCGAACAAAGCTCGACGCGAAGCAACGCCAAAATGTCCAGCCAGCACGCTCCAAGACACGCTGGCGAATCATGTCGTCAGCCCATTGTCCAGGACCATGAAATCGGTCACCGTCGCATTCAATAGCGAGTCGCCTTCCCTCGTTGCCCTCGACCACAAAATCGATACGATATCCACCACATAGAACTTGCGGCTGAACACGATACCCACGCTTAACAAGCTCATCGAACATTTCAAGCTCAAAGCCCGATTCGCATTTCTCACGTAGGGCCTGAACCTTATTGCCGTCCTGCTCAAAAGGCTTACGAAAATGCCGAATAAGCCGAGCATTCAAGGTGTCATCGCGAAACTCGGTCTCACTCACGGAGCGGAACAGATACATCCGGTCACGAGCACGCGAAAGGGCAACATTAAACCTCTGCTGTATATCAAGCTTATTTGCCGCCGCTCGGTCTCCCGGAGCCAGAACCATAGATACCATCATGATGTCGCGCTCTCTTCCTTGGAAAATCGGCGGTGGCCCTACAGCAATTTTTCGCGCCAGCACGTCTTTTTGAAGTATCCGGCTACTGATAAGCGTCTGAATATGAGCGGCTTGTTTAGAACCTAGAAGCGTCACGACGCCAATACTTCGGCCATTAAACTGCTCGTCTGCAAGGATGGCTTCAATCTCTGCCACGATAGCCTCTGCCTCAGGACGATTAACATCTCCCTGACGAAAACCGCCCTTCACAAATACATCAACAAGAGGTGGGTCTAGACGCTCATTTGCCTTTGGAACACGTAGAGGTTTGATATCCCCTTTATAGAACTCCCGATTCGAGTACTCGATAATCGCAGGCACACATCTGAAATGCTCCCGCAGCATCACCGAGTTGCCAGCAAACACGACTCGTGCCAAGTCATAAATAGACTTATCAGGGGTCATCTGAGCGCCATGAGGCTGATTAGCCAAGTAACGATTGACCAACTCCTTAATTTTTTCTTCCGCAGTACCCACAGCTGAAGGGGATACCTGTTTGTGGTCTCCGACCACGAGCAGTTTTTTACCGCGTAGCAGTGCAGGTAGCGCCCAGATATCTGATTGCGAGGCCTCATCAATAATGACCAAATCAAATAAGCCAACCTCAGACGGGATGGTTTCTGAAACTCGCCACTGGGGAAGCACCCAGCACGGCACCGCCAGATAGGCTCGTGTCATTGCCGCTCGTGCCGACTTGCGATGACGTATCGCTCGCACACCTGTTCCCGCGCCCATTGCCTGTACGGCATTCAAATAAGCCTGAAGGGCCTGGCGCACACTATCGGGGGAATTATTAAACACACCAAGCCACGTTTTGTCAGCAACAAGGTCTTGATATGTGCGAGCAAGCGTGTTTGTTAAGGCTTTCCGTTCTTCGAATAAGTCACGCAGAGTCTTGTGCCCATCTATGCGTTTCAAGAATATATCGGCTTGCCGCCAGTTCCAGGCCTCGCGCCACTTCGATGGCACAGTAGTATCCAAGTCCTGTGTGGCTGGCTCGGTTCGAATGCGGGCTGCCCACTTAGATGCCCCAGCTGCCTCCAAGACCGAAGCTACACGGACAATTTCGTCAAGCGATGAACGCAGGGCTGATAATCGTTCAAGCTCCCTGTACAAGTTGCCCCAAGTCTTATCCAGGCTAGATTCTTCTGCCAATGGATTCCCAATTTGGTTAGAAATAAAGTCCTGTAACTGGTCGACGAGTGTGCCACTACACTCCTGGAGATTCTTTAATAGCTCGTGAACACGCAGTTTTGCGTACCCTAGCCGCCCCTTATCAACATGAGCTTTAAGGCTGGTCGCCACCTCCAAAAGATAGTTTTCCCCTTTTTGTTCGGCCTCTTCAGCAACATTTCGCCCAAACACCCTGGTGATGTGCTCATACAGGTTAGAGTCGAACTCAGCGTGAAGCCGATGCGTGTCCTCAATAAAGGCTTGAGCACTCACTACCTCCCGGAAAGCAAGGTCAATGTCCGCACCTACCATTTCAAGGCCAAACTCTGTCGACAGAGCATTCCAACGTGCGAGCAACTTACGAACATCCCGACGCCAGACGGTTAGTCGACTAACCAACGCCCAATCGTCAGCCAACGTTGGGGTGACTCCGAGCACTCTGACTGCCTGAACAATCTTACGAGCCTCCCCCTTTCCGAAGGGCAACCCAAACGCACTCTTGCCCGCAATAAGACGTACCAGGGCATCGTTGAAGTCTTTGTTCTCCTCAGCACCTGCCGGCAGCTCTATCGCTTTTGGCAATAGCTCGCGACGAAGCTCTTCAAACTCTTTTATCTCAACGCAAACCTGCTGCAGGGCCTTCCATATTGGGTCTTCGGATTGCACATTGACCAATCGTTCACGTAACGTATTGACCCATTCTGGAGAGTTGACCAGCTTGCGCTTAAGGGCATGTCGCTCATCAAGGAAGGATATGAGCGCTTGTGCCTTCTCAAAAGTGTCGATGCGGGCGTCTACTAAAGGCAGCACGCAGCCAAGAAGAACACTGGCATCAATGGCTTTAGCCTTTACTAGGTCACGATGCAGCCCGAGCAAGACTTCCCACCCGGGAAATGCCGAGGGTGCCGGCAAGGTCGAGTCTACATAGAGCAAATCCTTACCGACCCTCATACGCGCCTGGCGTACAGCGCTTATATCACTATCATCAAAAGCCAACGAGCCATCCGTAGAGGCAGGCGGCTCATCATCAAACCATTCATACTCCTCAGCCTGCTCCACAACGAGCTTTGCCATTTCCTCGGGCGTCACATCACGACCTTGGAAAGAATATGTCTGCATATGCTTTTCTGCATACGCGGCTACGGATTGGTCAACGCGAGAAATCTTGGCGTGGAGCTGATTAAGCTTTTCCTCTGCTACTGCGATTGCACTTTCAGCACGTGTGGGGTTTAGCGTAGCCACGCTCGAAGCTATCGTCTGAATAGAATGCTCAAACTGCTTCATACCGTCTCGCTCGTCGGATAACAAAGCTACACTCAACGGACGAATCCGTTCCGGCAGTTTGTCTCGAAGGACAGCTAGAGCTGTCTCGCTCTTGGCCGTCACAAGCACACGCTTGCCTTGCGCCAAGTAATGCGACACCACGTTGGCAATCGTATGTGTTTTACCGGTTCCAGGGGGGCCTTGAACAACGACACCATCGTTATTAGCCAACTTTTGAACGATTGAGACTTGCTCGTCGTTGTACGGCATGGGGAAGTACAGTTCAAAAGCATCTTCTGGACTATCACTCGACGACAAGCCGCGAAACGGTTGAGACGGTCTCACTCTGACTGTGTCGTCGCCATGCTGAACGAAATTCTCAATAACGCTTGGCAAAGAAGGAGCGGCCTCAACACTCTTCTTTAGACGCTGTACATCCTGGATGAATATATCTCCTGAACGCTTACGCCCAAAAAGCACCCACGTACTAGTCACCTTTAAATGCTCATCGGGTACCGGCGGGGCCATATCGGATAAGCGTTCTTCGTAGACTCCTGATGGGTCTAGATGACCAACAGCCGCTTTCAATACTCCCTCATAGGTTGAGGACTCAAACGGGTTGGGTCGGTTTGCGCCTGTAGCAAGCGTGCTTTTCCAAAACGCCTCGAGAGCGGGCACACCTGGAACGTTCATCTCCGAGTAGCAGTCTGCTTCCAGACGAGGCTCTGCGTCTCGTGGACGTATTTCTAGGTCGAAAGTCTTTTCATTAAGTGAGATATCACAAGACTGCACCAGCAACGGATGACGGACGGCTACTCCAAACCCCTCTTTCTTCCAAGATGCATAGCCAATACCCCATACGAGTTCAATGGGTGTCTCAGCCCCTTCTGACGCTATGACTTGCTGCAAAGAGAATAACTGGTTGTAACGAGCAATCAATTTACGACGAGGCCGTTCTGCTGCTGCCCATGGCTCCCACTGGTTCTCTACGTACCAATCAAACAACTCCTGGATTTCTGGGTGGTCTTTCAGTTGCTGGCGCGCAACCTCTTGCTTATTTTCGTAGACCACATATTCCGCCTTTAGCTCAGGCGTTTTCTCAGGGCTTTTTGGCAATGTGACCCACGCTTTCAGTCCTTCGGCCAATGGAGGGGCAGAAATTTCTTGCAACCGAGGCAATCTCAACCATACATCATCGTCATCAGCCTGTAGATTGAACTGTAACTCCGGCAACCCCTGAAACTCATGTTCATAGGCAACGAAGTAGTCTGTTGGTATGGAGAACGCAGGCTTGTTCTTGAGCTTTTCGACTTGCTCGATATAGGTAAGCAGGTCAATTACGCGCTTTGTCATTTCGTTCATTCAACAGCCCCTTCTATTTTCTCAGCTGCATCCTCTGAGAGCCCCTTGGTTTCTTCCAAACCATGCTGCTTACAGTAATCAAATAGCAGCGTCTCAAGCATGTTTGTGAGACTTCTTCGTTCCTTTGCTGCTGCCGCGTTTAGTAGCGTTTTAAAACGCGGTGACACGCGAAAACTCATCGCTATGCTCTTCCCACTTGACATCACATTACCCAAGCATCAAATTTGTATAGAGAAGCACTATACAGGAAACCATTTTCCGTGAAAACAATTAGAAACATACGATTAATTTTGCTATCACAATAGGCAAAAAAACAAGCTCCTTCAGGGAGTCACACTCAGCATTTAATTCTCCTGCAGCACTTTACGTGTGCGTACCTTACGCCATGACGAAATGCTTATGGTTGAATCGGCCAGTATTTGCTAGACATTCTTAGCTTCATAATACTCACCTAGGAAATGCTTATGAGCACAGCCTGATTTACGGAAGAACTCAAACTAGAAGTAACCAGTGGACAATGTGGTTCAGCGTCTTGGAGCTTCAACCCATAGCCTATATACCAGGCCCAAGCGCTACGGCAAGCCTGCTGAACAACATCAACAACAGTCCAACTAGACTACCGTGATTACAGCGGGTACTCGTCTATTAAACTCTCAAATCAATTCAAAAAGCCATGACCGTGCCGGCTTTTGAAGGGCTACGTAGTGAGTTTGAACGCCCCCCATCTTCATGCGACTTTTATGACTATTTCCATATATTACGTTGCAAAACAGGCGTGTGGCCCACACAAAGCAATTAATGCATACACGACAAAGACAGTAATTATTTAGCTAAAATACGACAAAAATTACTACTACTAAGCGGAAATGCGACAACTAGGCCATCACAGCGTAAAGTTATACACGTTTTCACGAAATGTTCTACATAACCTACTTAGTTAAAGACGACAGCGCCCATGAAAGCCCCCCGCCTGTCAGCTCCAGGTGAAGAGCTGTTCTTCACGTCTTCCTTGTCGGCTCCAGCAGCTCGAACCTTGCAGAGGCGGGCCGCAACGGGGAGGCTTATCCGCGTGTACAAAGGTGTTTACGCGTTTCCTGCGTCCGACGATGAGCTAGCGGCAATCGTGCGGCGGAACTGGCAGCGGATTGCCGCAGTTACAGTTCCTGGGGGCGTGGTATCTCACGTCAGTGCCATGAAAGGTGGCGTCCTTCCCTGTGGCGAGCTAACAGTTTCGCACCCCACCGTTTTCAACAAAAAGGTGGTGCTTCCAGGGTTGACTATTAGAGTGGTACGGGGCCCCGGCCCCATCCCTGGCGACTTGGTGTTAAGAGCCCCTGGTATTCACTACGCCGGTCGCACAAGAATGCTTCTCGAGAATATTGGCCGTAAGGGAAGCCTTCGAGCACCGAGGGAGGACGTCGAAGCCCTTTTGGTTCTAATGCTTAACGCCTCGGGGGAAAAGACCTTAAACGATATTCGCGACCAAGCAGTAACGCTGGCTCCTGCACTCAGCGCTGAGAAGGCATTAAAGGAGCTTCTCAGCATCATCGAGGCATTGCTAGAAGCCCATTCCAAAGGAAAGCTGCGTACCCGAGAGGGCTTGGCAGTTGCCCGGGGCTTTCCTGTGGACCCAGAGCGATGCGCTCGATTTGAAACGCTTGCCGCCTACCTTCGAACAGAGCCACTGCCGCGCATCGAATCAACAATAACCGGTATGGCTAGGCAACACTTTGGGTTCATAGAGTCGTACTTCTCCAATTATGTAGAAGGCACGAAGTTCGACATCGAGCAAGCGCGTGACATTGTCATGAACAAAGTCATCGTACCCAATCGCGTAGAGGATTCGCACGATATCCTCGGTGTATTCCATCTAGCCATCGCTGCAGATAGCCCTCCCATTTCTGGCCCGGAGTTTCTGGAAGGCCTTAAACGCTGGCATGCAGAAATGCTGAAGATGCGGCCTGAGGTAAATCCGGGAACATCTAAGCTCAAAGCAAACTATGCGGGGACAACTAAGTTTGTAGAGTCTGCCTACGTACGAGGTACGCTTGAGGGGGGTTCGCGTCTGGCGTTTTCCATCCCTGAAGGTTTGGCTCGCGCCGTGTACTACGCATTCCTTGTGTCGGAAGTACACCCATTCGTCGATGGTAACGGTCGCTTATCGCGACTGGTTATGAATGCCGAACTCACGCGCACGGGCTTGAGCCGCATTATCATCCCGACGCTCTATCACCCTCAGTACGTCGACGGCGCCCGCGCACTCACTCATGGTAATGACCCCAGGGGATTCGTACGGAGTATCGTGAAGATGGCGCGATGGACAAGCCAGTTCGACTATTCAAATCTGGATATGCTCATCCAAAGGCTGCGAGCAAGCAATGCGCTGGAAGAGTCATCAGCTCAATTCCGTCTCTTGAATGCAGATGGAAGCCCTGAAACATAGACAAGTACACAGGCCTAGAGATGGCTACCCAGGCTGCCCACCCAGCAAGTGAGCCAGTACCTCTTCCAAGGTAAATATCCACTCCAACAACGTGCGACTGGGCTTACAAAGCCCTACACATCGTTTACGAGACTCGTGCGCCTAGTGGTCATGTAAGGCATCGAAGTCTGAACACAACACATAGTTTAATCTCACATTTTTCCTTTACGCCTGTCGCTTCTCCGGTCGGAACCAAACTCTCCAACCACTCCTGGGACCACCTCTCCACAGCAATACAAGCCTTAGGCTCGCGTCGTTTCACATCCTCAACTAGCTGCTGCCACCGCGGTTTGCTTAGAAAAGCATACTTGTTCAGCTCCCCCCGATAAAACGTCGCGCCGATGACGCGCCGCTGGAGTGCGGGGCTTAGCTGTGCCCATAATGGGAAACCACGGACACCTAAACGCCACGTCAGTCGCAAGTAGCCACAAACCCTAACGGACTCATCACAGACTTCGTTCACACCGCACTCAATCGGGTAAACGGCTCGTGCTCGCGCTGCTACTTAGGGGAGCCACGCACTCTTAGGAACAAACAACACACTTTCGATGCATTCGTTACCGAAAGCATCAGTGAAAACACTGACATCAGCTCAGCAACACTCGCGCTTCCCCCTATTCCGTTGTCGTCTAACTTCTTTGATAATTTCAACGCCAAGAGCAAAAAGTTACAAAATAAAATTTAATGAAAAAAATAAACAGCTATCAGGGTGAGGAAAACAATGACCAATCAGTTCATTCAGTCCGATTATTCCCAATATCCGGACTTTAAAAACAAGCAAAGTCGTGAAATAGCAGACAAGAAAATAAAAATCATCCGTGAGCGCTTAGATAAGCTCTCCTCTTTAATTGCTATCCTACCTGACCCACTATCTCCAAAACGTCGAATCCTACGTGAATTCAGCGTTGAAGCAGTCTGGGCTATTGGCTCTTATGCTCGAGGCGCCGTTACTTACAACGACATTGAACTTCTTGTCGAATTCAAAGACAAAAAGCACAAAAAAAGCCAAGGCTTCATGTCTACGATTTATCAACAGCTCTTTGGCGCCATACCAGGGGTCCGCATCTATGCAGGGACGCCCTCAGATAACTTTTTTCAGCGTACTTTCAACGATATCCATCTAATATGGAAAAAAGGATTATCTTGGCAACTCCAGTCTATGGCGCTCGAATCACGTCCGAATAACCCTTTAGATACGCCTATTACTGATGTCATCCCTTTGCGTGAGGAGCAGGTCCCACTCACATCTAGCACCTTGAGCGCTATGCTTGAAGCGCGGAGTACGGGGGTTTTAAAGTGGTCTTTTATCCCGTTAAGCAAGATAAAACCTGTCCCACTCTCAAAAAGCGAAGAGGTAAAAGCCATGTGGCTATCGGAAGAATCCAAGGCCATCTTACCTTTTATTCTCGGCTTAGCTAAATTTTGGTATCCTCGAGCAAAGACCTCGGAGTGGATTCATAACCCACTATTAAACAATTCAATTATCGTTTCTCGTTCTGCTTTTTTTGATAATAGAGCGCTTAAAATAGAGTATCTTGAAGATTTATCTATTGATAGACTGGTAATGGTGCCTCATTTAACAAAACGAGGAGCAAATGGAGCCTGGGTTATAGAAAGAGGCGAAAATTGGAACCCAACAACGTGGCGAAAAACATTAATAAAAAAAGAAATAGAAGACGACCATTGGGCCAAACGCATAGAAAAAACAATGAAACAAAAATAAAAAATGTAAACCTTAAAGTACCCCCCCATCATTACATGAACTTTTTTATTAATTACAAAGCAGAGCTGCTCATTTTAGTGAGAAGCCCTGCTTTGTAACAATCAATGAACGCTGCTCAAGCGGTGTCTGGGCATGTGGACATCGCTATCCGACGAACTATGTTGCGAGGGGCTTTCATTCCAAAGGGGTATACCTGGGAGTGCGAGGCATCCATAGGCTTTCCGCGCCGTACGCATCTGCGCCTCACTACCCGCTCCTTCCGACATCATCGGAGTTTAAATACAACAACGAGCCTGTGGTTTGCCGTTGATACATAAGGATAATTTGTCATGAAAAGAAATGAACGCTAGTATCGGGCCATCAGTCTGATTTCCTTGGACTGGTAGCGAAAAACTCCAAGCTTACCGATGCTTTATTGCAAAGCCCGTCGGCAAATGCCCTATTTATGAAGGGGTATACCATTTGCCAGGAGCTTGCGATGATGCATTTTTCTCTTTTTTTTCATACGACTAGAGACAAGTATCTGTTAGCGCCGCTCGCGACAGACCGCCTACTTGTCTTGCTACGGCAGGCCAGTAGCTGCATAACCATCCCCCTGTCTTCTGTGCACACAGAAACTGACGTACAACGACGTCATCATCGGCACCGCAAACTTCGCAATATAAAAATACATACGCGATTCTGGCCATATTTTCCTATACGTCTGCTCTCATAACCTTGTCAGGGGAGCAGGCCATGTTAACGACACCTGCATTCGAACAATTGCTAGACGAGCTTGGGCTACCAGAGCGGGGCCGGCGACTGATTACACAGGCGCGGCTACAGGCCCCCGTTCGTGAAGTCCAGTCGCGTGGTAGTAACGTCATTACGTTGTTGGCCAGCCGCAAGATGGAACGCGAAATTGCCACGGAAAGCCGTACCGTTGAATACGCTGCCGCGCTGAATCACGAGGTGGAGCCAGAGGTACTGGAATACTATCCCCAGCCTTGCACGTTGAAACTCGAACTGATAGATAACGAGAGTGGCGAAGTGCACGCCATTGACCACACGCCTGACTTTCTCGTCATCACGCGTAAGCACATCCTGCTGCAGGAGTGGAAAACCGAAGAAAAGCTGCTGCACCTAGCACGCAAATTTCCCTGGCGTTATCAAAAAGAAGGTGAGCACTGGCGCAGTCCGCAAATCGAACAAAGCCTGGCCAAAATGGGCATCGCCTACGAAGTACATAGCGGCGCCGAGATTCCCAAGAATCGCACCAAGAACTGGGAGATTCTCGAGGACTACTTACACGTCGGCGCACCGCAAGTTTCCGTACTCATCATTGATAGGCTTAAACAAGCGCTCGCTGAACATGCCATGCTCAGCGTCGGTGATTTGCTCGATGCCCCCTTCCAATTTCGTGCTGACGACATCAACGCCGCTATCGTCGAAGGACACGTAGCGTGCAACCTAGACACCGCACTACTTAGTCAACCACACGACTTCATGTTGTACCGAGATGTCAGCTTGATGCATTTCCAGCTGGCATATTCTACCTGTACACATGCCCCCACCCATGCACTGGATTTCTCATTGAGCCTGAGGCCAGGCGCACAGTTTCGCTACGAAGGGCAAATCCTAGAAGTCTCTCTACTCGGTGAACGAGAAGTTGTCTTTCGCGTCGTCAACGAAGAACGCAATATGACCGTAGATAAAGCATGGCTACTGGCTGCTTTTGAACAAGGCGCGCTGATACCCTGCGGCAACGATGCTACGCCTGCCGTGGACGTGTATCCGCTGGTGCATTACAGCGCATCGGCACTTGAGCAAGCCAGCACTTTGGCTCGTCATCTAGCCATGCCGTTTGACGAAAAGACCACACCTTTTTCAGCGCGCACCTACTACCGCTTAAAGGCTCAACAAGCATTGGCCAGCAGCAATGGCGGTCATGAGATTTTGAGCGTGGCGCCTCGTCATCACGAAAAGGGCAATCGCTCCGCGCGCCTATCCAAAGCGCAGCTCATTGCCATGGAGCACATTCGCAAAACGGTCTACACCACAACTCGAGCATCCAATGGGCGGGCTGCCTTTGAACAACTTCGCGCTTACTGTAGGCAAGAGAACACGCCTTGCCCAAGCTACCCCACTTTCTTAAAGCACCTACAGGTCCATGACGATGACCGGTCGCGCCGAACTCGATTGGGCAAACGCATGACCTACCAAGGCAAAAGCTTCTACTACTCGCTGGACTACGATACGCCACGTCATGGAGTACGGCCATTTGAAAGCGTCCACATTGACCACACCTTGCTCGACATCGAGCTCAAGTGTCGACGTACCGGCCTAGACCTAGGCCGCCCTTGGTTGACCTTAATGATTGACGCGTTCTCGCGTCGCATTATGGCCATTCACTTGGGCTTTCAGCAGCCAGACCGTGCCGCCGTTCTGATGACCATGCGTGCCTTTGTAAAGCGCTGGAATCGCTTGCCGCAGATGGTGGTAAGCGACAACGGTAAGGACCTGGTCGCCGCCGACGTCAAACACTTCTTAACAGGCATGGGCGTACATATCCGTTTACGCCCCGCTGGACAGCCGCGGGTCGGTTCTGTGATGGAACGCATCTTCGGAACGCTCAATACCCAATTGATACACAACCTAGACGGCAATACAGAACTGACCAAGCAGGTTCGCATGCTTTCTGGCTCGCATCTTCCCAAGCGGCTATCAAACTGGAACCTGGAGAACGTCTACACCATCATTGCTCACTGGGCCTTTGACTACTACGACCAGGAAACGCACCCTGCACTGGATGTCTCGCCTCGCCACGCATTCCAACGGGCAGTGAAAGAAACCGGAGAGCGCCCGCATAGAGCCATTCTCTTTAATCGTGATTTTCTAATTGCCACCAGCCCCTGTGTCGACCGCGGAGCTGAACGCACTATCGACCGTCAGCGCGGTGTCAAAGTGCATAACTTTTACTACCAGTCACCGGCTTTTGATACTTACGCTCTGGCTAAGAAAAAGCTCCCAGTTCGTTACGACCCTTACGACATTTCCCATGTGTTCGTACAGCTCCCCAATCACGAGTGGGTGGAGGCGCACTGTATGCAACTCATGCACCTGCCACGTATGAACGTCAAGCAATTGGAAGCCATGAGTGCGGAGTACCTAGCGACGCACTCTCGCGCGGCTCATCTGCGTCAGGACAGCATTGCCGTGGGCCCCTTTCTGGAATTCATTGCCACCATGAAGCCTGATTCACAGCTATTTCGTCAGTCACAGCTTCTCGGTGAAACCGAGTTTTTGCATGAGCGACTCGGTTTACTGGGCACGGCTGCAGACGGAGCCAGGCCCAAGGTATTTGGTCTGGAGCCCCTGAAAGCTATGGCCATCGAACAGTCGAGCGGCTTGGCATCCCGCCCCAAAAGCACACGGAGCAAAGCAAAGCGAGAGTCTGCAGATAGAAGCAACCCGCTGCCCGACGAGCAACTGTATGGAGACCTCGATTAATGAGAGAGCCCACCAACACATACACATCCGCCAAAGTCGTTCTGGAGCTGCTGCAACGCCGGATTTCTCATCCACGTATCAAAGAGGTCATTGATGAAATAGAGGCCCTACAAAGTCTTGGGCCAAATCACATCTTAATGGTGACCGGACCAACGGGGGTGGGAAAGACGACGCTCGCCCACTCTCTGCTTACTCGCATCTTGAAAAACCATGCTCACGCTATGCAACAAGACGCAGGGCTGATTCCAGTGCTCCTCATCGAGGCGCGTGCCACCTCGGAAGCCGAATTTAACTGGAAGCTTTTTTACGCTGATATTTTGGAGCAACTCGAAGTCACCCCGGGTATGCCAGCAGGTGTGGAATATGGCGTAGACCCACACACCAATCGTGTATATCGCCCCTCGGGCCGGAGCAAGAATACAACTGCAGGGCTGCGCAAAAAAGTCGAACGGGCATTGCAAAACCGAGGCGTCAAAATACTGATGATTGACGAGGGTGGGCATTTCACCAACGTGTCCGAAGCGCGGATGAAACGTCAGACTGATGCGCTCAAAAGCCTTTCTAATTGCGCAGGATGCCAAATCATCCTGTTTGGCTCCTATGACATCTTAAGCATCAGCCGACTCTCGGCGCAGCTGGCTCGCCGTATCAAGGAAATTCACTTCGCTCGATACCGTAGCGATTCCATAGATGACACGCTCGTATTTGAGCGGGTACTGCAACGAATCGAGCATGATGCTCAAGGTTTTTTTGGTGGTCTGCTTCTGGAGAATGCCAAGCTGTTGCATGCCAATACCTTGGGCTGCGTCGGCACATTGATGGACGTCGTTCGAGGCTTTGCTTCTCGTGCCCAACACGCCGACGCAGTGACGCAAGATTTACTAGAGCGATGCCTACTGACGGAAGGACAGCATGTAGCCATTCTCGAAGAAATTCGACAAGGTGAATTGCGATTCGAGTCCGATTTCTTTAAGCCCGGAAAGACAAGGAAAGCAGCATGAGTCCAACGTCTACACCTCGCTCAGTCCTACATGCTCTACCACCTATCGGTTTAAGAACATCAGAGGTCGAAAGCTTAACGAGTTATTTTTGCAGGCTGGCCAACAGCCACTCCTGCTCCACCAACGATTTAGCGCAGTTTGTCATTGACCGCATTGAGCCAGGACGCTGGGCAACCTACCAAGGGGTGAAAGGGAAAAGTCGTTTCGTCTGGCATCAACGGGCGATTTCTGGGCTAGGTGACAGTGCCCTGACATGGGCCAGTGCTTTATCGGAGCTGACCAGTCAATCCTGCCTACATCGCTTGACGCTGTTGCCCCTGCAGTCGGTAGTCGCTCCCAAGGGGTTGATGGCCACGCAGTCGCGCTGGTGCCCGCATTGCCTTCACGACGACCTAGAACACAAAAAGACACCTTATTTTCGTCTAGCCTGGGACATCGGGTTAAACAAGGTATGCGCCAATCATCAGGCCGAACTCATAGCACGATGCCCTCATTGCTTGAAAAGCAATGTGCGTCACGCCGCTGCTTACGTCATCCCTGGCTGGTGCACCACATGTACGCAGTTTCTAGGCTATCCAGAGGTTGGCGGGCCAAAGCGGCAGACAGAGAAACGCCAAATAGAAATTGAGCAAGTTGCGGCAGTGGGCGAGCTACTTGCCGCTACGTCCAAGCAGGATTTTTTCTCCGATTTGGATAAATGCCATGAGTCTATCGACAGACTCATTGGTGAACTGAATGGCGGTATGGCCGCACAATTTGCCAGACGGCTGGGGGTTCGCAAGTCCACAGTTCATTACTGGAAGCACAGTCGCACAGCACTCACCTTGGACGCGGCGATGCGCATCGCCATTCACTGCAACACAGGGCTACCTGCACTATTACAAGGAAACTTAAGCCAATGGACGGCACCCAGCACCTTGCGTCAACTCTGCCTAAGACTGCATTATCCGCAAACTGCAAGTCATCGAAACCGTCAACAACGTGACTGGCCCGCCATTCGTCAGCACCTACAGCAAGAGCTTACCCGTCCAATACCGAGGAGCGTCTCTGATATCGCCGGAGAACTGGACATTGATGACCGCCATCTCTACATCCAGGCCACAGAGGAAGCACGCCAGTTAGGTGAACGCTATCTCCGCTATCGCCGTGAGCAAATGCATGACAAACAAGCCAAGCTTCATCTACAGCTCAAGCAGGCCTGCGAGCATATTCAGCAAAACGGTGATGGAATATCGATGGAGCGGATGAGCGAATTGGTCGAAAGAAAAATGCTGAACCGGGTACAAAACCTGTACTCGGTACTATCCGACCTAGCGGCGAATGACGATTACGCGTGAAATTCCGTGCAAATGACTGCAGCTATCTCGTCTGTTGGAACTACCGAACAATTATTATCGAAAAACGAGCTGTATTGCCTATACAGACTATCCAAAACTTGGGCAGACACAGCATGACTAAATTAACACTCGCCATCCTGATGGCCTTCGCTACTGCTAGCGCAGCTAGCGCCAGCAAGTACCTTGTAGTCGTACCGACTCTCTCTACAATCAGCAGCACCCCAATCCAGGTGACGCTGACTGGCGGCGCATTGCCTGGAGCCGCAGTAGGCAAGCTGTATACGGTCGACTTGAATCCACTACTTACGGTAGTAGGCGACCCTCATTTCGATAGCTCAAAAGTGGTGTGGTCGTTGCTTCAAGGGCCTGATGAGCTTTCCGTAGTCGATGGCACTTTGAAGGGTGTCCTCACTGAGCCGGGTACCTACCTCGTCCGCATAGGAGCGGCCTATAGGAACAAGGCCGGCGAGCAGGAATATCAAATCATTGCGGCAGAAGTCACGATAACCTTGGCCGGTGTTGCGGCGCCGAATGGGGGGGTTAACCAAGCGTACTCTCTGGACTTGACTCCAGGGCTGTCGGTCACTGGCGACCGAGATTATGTTCCTGGCCTGGAATCCTGGACTATATCCAGTGGTAACTTACCTGATGGCGTCTCACTTTTGAAGGGCGTGCTCTCTGGGACTCCAAGCAAGGCAGGAGAATTCTCATCAACCATCACCGCATCTTATGCCGGGAAAAAAGCCACCACACCCGTATCTATTAATATCTATGTGAATATCGCACAGAATGCCGGGTATCGGACTTGGTCGGACGGCACTTTCGCGGCCAGCTGCTTGGAGTATCGCCAAGGCAAGGCGGGCTACGCTTATGACGGCGCAACAGGTGATGGAGTGTTCCGAGTGAGGCCGTCAAAACGCTTTCCGGCATATGACGTCTTTTGCGATATGACTACGGATGGTGGCGGCTGGACGCTGCTGATGAAGCAGGCGAAAGGCGATGGTATAACGCTTCAAGGAGATACGACGTACTGGACTGCCGGGACACTATTGAATGACACAGCCAGCAATTTGAACCGCAATGATGCGAACTTAGTATCACAGGCATTCACACAGATGAATGCATCAGAATATCGCCTGGAAGCCAGTAACGAAGCTACGCGAAAGTTCGAAACACGTCCTATGTCAACGCCTTTCTCAGCGTTTGGTGATGCACAACGGAAAGAATACTCTGATGGCATTGGAGACGCCGGTACGACGAGCTATCCAGATTGGTTTATACGTGAGACGAAGTATCCTAATGGGGAACCTATTCTCACATCTAGATTTGAGTTTAATTTCAGAGAATCTGGCGTTGTTATAAATTCCGGAGAATTCTCAGCCTGTAGTGTCAGATGGGGATGGGCCTCCAATCAAGACCGTAGCAGTAGCCTTGGCACACATGACTCCTGTGGTGGACTAGGGGCTTATGGGGTGCGATACGGGTCTCGCTGGATGAATTCCGACAAGAACATCTGGCAGCCCGCCACGCTATATCTTTGGGCTCGATAGGCTCACAAGCCATACTCGAGACGAAAAAATAAGGGAGACGGTGTCTCGTCTCCCTCATCCCACTTTAACCGCCGATGATAACCAGCGCCAACTTAATGACGAAGATTACAAACAACGGGTGTATTCTGAATTTAAATTCAAATTCCATGAATAGTCCTTGAGAGTAAGTCTAAAGTTCGGCATCAGTACGGGCTAGACCGCCGCTGAAGTCCACGACGAACCGCTCTTAATCGAACGGAACGGTAGATGTCGGATGCCACCCGACAGAGCTACTTTTGCCCACTTTTAAACTCAAGAATCAGAAACCCGTCTAGTCTATGCTGGTAACCGCAGAGAGGTCAATATCAATAGTTAACAGCACTAAGCGCTGGTAAGGTTAAATCATGAGGGCGGCAACTTCGATGCCGACCTCCGACGAAATTAGTAAGACAAATATTCGCAATATGAGGAGCTCACTAGCCTCAATGGACTTCAATTCGCTAGGCTTGGCAGAGAAATGCCATATGCTGCAATGACAATGATTGGCCAACTTTCCTATAGAGACTGTTTTCGGGGACGGCACCTTAACACAACCCGTTACTTGGCTTCACCAGATGGAAGACCCATTACAGCTTCGCACTTTAGTGTCGACTTCATGGAAGTAAGTTTGATGAGGTTGGTCTTCCAACCATAAGCGTCAGGCGACATTGGCCAGAGATATGCCTGCGGCGGATTTTGTTGGCTACGAACTGGCATCTGACAAGTAATGATGAATACAACAAGTGGGCCAGCAAACCGGGCACCCTATATCTTCGAGTTCGGTAATTGACCTCGAACGAGCAAAGAACCCAGCATAAGTTTTGACCCAAAAAAAAAGCGCTCCAAATTTTGGAGCGCTTTTTTTGAGCAAAACCTTTAACTATGCCATATTTTTTCGATAAAACATAATATGGCAATTCGTGAAATTAAGCATATGATGGCATTTATGCCAACTTATGCTTAACTCCACAGCTAAGTCATTGGTTTTTAAGGGATTTTTGGTGGAGTCGGGGGGAATTGAACCCCCGTCCGCAAGTCGTCCGCAGGCAGTTCTACATGTGTAGTCGATTAATTTTAAGTTTTAACCTCGGACTGTGCCAATCGACAGGCCTTTCCTTGGCGAGCCACTAAGTTTTAGAACCGACCTTCGTGGCCCAGGCCGATTCGATTCTTTGTAAATGTCGCTGCTGTAGGTTGCCCTACCTAACCCAAAGACAAATTAGTGCAGCGGCCCAGCCTTAAGCGGCTAGAGCGAAACGCTCGTCGTTGGCGTTTGTGGTTTTCCAGTGGATTTACGAGCGTACTGGTGCTCGACACGCCCTGCTCTGTTTCTTGACCCACGTCGAAGCCATGTCGACCCCAGTGGATAAAGCAGCATATCACACGCCCTGCAAGATGTACATACCAAGGTGCTAGAATACGTTTTTACCTGATCCGGCGCAGCTCGCCCACAAGGCGGGCGGCGCCGGTTCCGCTTTTACCAACACCACACCTTGTTTGGAGTCGCCTTCTCATGGCTCACACCGCAGCACAAGCCAGGGGCCCGTTCGGGTTCATTTTTCACGGCAGCCTGGTCACGCAGATCGTCATTGGCCTGATCGCCGGCATTCTGGTGGGCCGTTTCGCGCCCGACACCGCCCAGTCCATTTCCCTGCTCGGCCAGCTTTTCGTCTCTGCCCTGAAGTCGGTGGCCCCCATTCTGGTCTTCGTGCTGGTGATGTCTTCTATCGCCAACCAGAAAGCGCAGTCCAACAGCCGCATGGGTCCGGTTCTGATGCTGTATTTGCTGGGCACCTTCCTGGCCGCCCTGATTGCCGTGATTGCCAGCTTCGCCTTTCCCGTCACGCTGAAGCTGGACCTGGCCAATTCCACTCTGAACCCGCCCGGCAATATCGCCGAAGTGCTGCTGGGCTTGTTGACCAGCATTGTGGTGAACCCAGTCCAGGCGCTGTTGGATGCCAACTATATGGGCATTCTCGCCTGGGCCATTGTGCTGGGCGTTGCGCTCAAGCACGGCACGCAGACCACGCGCGACTTCCTGACCGACACCGCTGCAGCTGTCTCGTCCCTGGTGCGCCTGGTGATCCGATTCGCGCCATTGGGCATCTTCGGCCTGGTGGCTGCCACGATAGCCGAATCCGGCTTTGAAGCCCTGCAACAGTACGCTTTGCTGCTCATGGTGCTGGTGGGCTGCATGCTGCTGGTGGCCCTGGTGGTCAACCCGCTCATCGTTTTCCTTAAGCTGCGCCGCAATCCTTACCCGCTGGTCTTCACCTGCCTGCGTGAAAGCGGCATTACCGCCTTCTTTACCCGCAGCTCGGCCGCCAACATTCCAGTCAACCTCGCTCTGTGCGAAAAACTGGGCCTGAACAAAGACACCTATTCCGTGTCCATTCCCCTGGGCGCGACCATCAATATGGCGGGCGCCGCCGTCACCATCACAGTGCTGACCCTGGCGGCCGTGCACACCATGGAAATGACGCCCGATCTGCCCACCGCCCTGCTGCTGAGCCTGGTCGCCAGCGTGGCGGCCTGCGGCGCCTCCGGCGTGGCCGGCGGCTCCTTGCTCCTGATCCCTCTGGCTTGCAGCATGTTCGGCATCTCCAACGACGTGGCCATGCAAGTGGTGGGCGTCGGCTTTGTGATCGGAGTAGTTCAGGACTCGGTGGAAACCGCACTGAATTCATCCACCGATGTGCTGTTCACCGCCGCTGCCACGCTGGAGCCCGGGCGCGCCTGATCCTTCTTTGCCCGCCCCCAGAAAGCCAACCCTCGGGTTGGCTTTTTTCATGTTCATCGCCCCACCTTGAATGGCCAAAAAGCGGCCGACAAAAAAATACCTCGCGACAAAAAACGAGCCGATAAAATGAATCATGCCCACCCAGGCGGAGCGCATAGGCCGCAAGCACATTGCGACGCCCAGCCTTTTATGGAGAACTCTATGAAACGCATTTATCTAGCCGGCCCGGATGTTTTTTTCACGGATGCCCTGGAGCGAGCCGAACTACACAAGAAAATGGTCCGGGAATTCGGCTTTGAACCCCTGCACCCGGTAGATCAGGAGGAAAGCGACGCCAGCGCCATCTACCATCACAACATCCGCCTGCTGGACCAGGCGGACGCCGTACTGGCCAACATCACGCCATTTCGCGGCGCCGAAGTCGACACCGGCACGGCCTTCGAGATCGGCTATGCTGTCGCCCGCGGCCTGCCTGTCTTCACCTATCGCCAACACGAGGGCACCGTATTGGAGACCGTAGGCGAACACTACGGACCGCTGGTGCTGGACTCGGCCAGCGAGGTCTGGCGCGATCGCAATGGCGCCCTGGTGGAAGACTTCGGCCTGCCCAGCAATCTAATGGTGGCGATCAGCACGCAATTCGTGGCGGGATCACTGGCCCATGCTTTGAATGACTTAAGGCGGCATTTTGAGGTGCTGAAAGGCCGTTGAATTTCCGTCATTCCGCTTGGATCTGAAATGTATTGGCTAATTCCATTCATTGCTGAAACAAGCGCTCATAAACGGGAAATTTTGATACAGTTAAGGCCGCTCACCCGTAAAATTCAGAACACACACTATAAACAGAACACGGAACGCCATGCCTGATACCGCCGTCAAATCCTTTGTTGGACGCATACGCGAGATCCTCCAGGATCTCTCTCCATCAGAGCGGCGCCTGGCGGAATTCGCCCTGGACTTTCCCGGTGATCTGGCGGGTTATACGGCATCGGAACTGGCTTCCTTGGCGCATGTTTCCAATGCTACCGTAACGCGCTTCATCCGGCGCCTGGGCTACACCAACTACGAGGCCGCCCGCAAACAGGTGCGGTCTGAAAAAAACGCAGGCTCGCCCCTGCTGCTGGCCGCAACCGACACCGAAACCGGCCGCTCCCTGGCGACGCATCTGCAGCAAAGCCAGAATAATCTGGCCTCTACCTATCGACGCATCCCAGAAGCCCTACTGGACGAAATAGCCCAAGCCATCCTGGGTGCCCGCAAAGTGTGGGTGCTCGGTTTCCGGTCCAGCCATTCCCTGGCCAGCTATTTCCGCTGGCAGTTGCTGCAGATCGTGCCAGACGCCCAACTGGTCCCCGGACCGGGCGAAACCATGGGCGAGCATCTGGCGGGCATACGCGACGAAGACATGGTGGTGATATTTGCCCTGCGTCGCCGTGTACGCGGCATGAACCAGCTGATAGGACAAGTGGCGCTTCAATGCCCCAACGTGCTGCACATCACCGATCAGCTCAGCCCCGAAAAAAGCGCCTGTCGCTGGACGGTGCGCTGCGACGTGCAATCCCCTGGCGTACTGGATAATCACGTTGCCGTGATCGGGCTCTGCCACTTGGTACTGAGCCAGGTCATGGACAATGCCGGTCCGGCCGGCCGACGACACCTGGGCATGGTGGAAGCCTTCCACGACAGCTTCCAGGAGCTGTAGCCACATCAAGAAATCAAATAACCATCATACTCAAAAGAGAATGATGTGATTTATTTGAAATATCCTTTTATATCAATGAATTGAAAATTTGCAGGCGTCATCCTGTAAAAATATTTCTCGTTTACCCTAGTTTTGCAAAAATTTTTTCATACCGATAATCACTGAAAAAATTGTGTTGGGAGGCGGGCGTGCCTTGCACGCCCTTGAACGAGGAGAAACCATGACTACCACAAGCCAAGCCTTGCCTGCAGACGTCGCACAGCCGCAGGCTGTCGCGCCGGCCGCCGACGGCAACACCGTCCAGCATCAGCTGGAAAATTCACTGGAAACCATAGGCGTCACCCATTCGCACCGCAAAGTGCTGGCGCTGATTCTGCTCGGCGTTCTATTCGATGTACTGGAACAGAATGCCGTGGGACTGGTCGGACCGCTGCTGCAGGAATACTGGGGCATCAGCACCCGTGACGTCGGTTTTCTGAACACGCTGACGTTTGCGGCAGCCGCATTGGGCAGGCTGCTGTCGGGCTATATTGCCGACCACTACGGCCGCCGTGTCATGCTGACCATCAACCTGGCGCTGTTCACCCTGGGCGCCTTGATCTGCGCACTGGCGCCCAGTTATTGGGTGCTGGGACTGGGCCGCGTCATTGTGGGCTTTGGCCTGGGCGGCGAGATCTCGATTGCCGTCACCATGCTGGCCGAGTTCTGCTCCTCGCGCTTTCGCGGCACGGCCGTAGGCACCATCAACGTAGCTGGCGGCGGCCTGGGCAATATGCTTGCCCCCGCCTTCGGCCTGCTGGTCTTTACCCTGTTTCCCGGGCCTGAAAGCTGGCGCTGGCTGTTCGGCCTGCTGGTTATGCCGGCCTTCATGGTGCTGTTTTACCGTCGCTACATACCGGAGACACCACGCTTCCTGGTGTCCCAGGGGCGCATCGATGAAGCGAACCATGTACTGAATATATTGGCCTCGGGCAAACTGGGACGCAACGTCGCCAATCCCTACCCGTACCTGCGCAGCGGCCCGCAGGCGCAAAAAGCCGAGCGCGTACGCCTGGGCGAGATCTTCCAAGGCTCTCTGGCCCTACGCACGCTGGTCACCGGCATTGCCGTCTGCATGACCTACGGCGCCCAGCTGACCGTGTTGACGCTGATGCCCACCTTGCTGGTGGAACAGGGGCATTCGCTGGTCAAGAGCTATACCTTCACCATCCTGATGCAATCGGGCAGCCTGCTGGGCGCTCTGACAGCGTCCTATCTGGGCTCCCGGGTGCCGCGCAAGCGCGTATTCACCGTCGGCGCCCTGCTGGCCTGCGCCAGCGGCCTGGCGTTCGGCTTCCTGAGCCACAACATTTATCTGGTGCTGCTGTTCGGCGCCGCCTTCCAGTTCTGCGTGCTGCTGCTCAACACCACGATCTGGATTTTCGCGCCTGAACTTTACCCAACCCGCGTGCGCGCCTTCGGCACTGCCTTCATTCTGGCCCTGGGCACGCTGGCCGGCGCCTTCGTGCCCACCCTGAGCGGCTGGGTACTGGAGCTGTACGGCGTCGCGGGCATGTTCACGCTGATGGCCGGCATGTATGTCACCTTTGCCGCCGTACTGCAGCTGGCGCCCGAAACCTTCGGCCGTCCGCTGGATACCTGATTTCACCTTTTGACAGGCCGGCATGCCCGGTCACTGCGTCTATTTATGTCTCATACCGTACTACTCATCAACCCGAACACCTCCGGCCCGACCACGGACATGATGGTCGCCATCGCCCAATCCTGCTTTGAGCTGCTGGAGCGACCCGACATCCTCGTCCAAGGCCTGACGGCACCACAAGGTCCCGCCATGCTGACAGAGCTGGAGGAGCTGGAACAGGCGGCCGCTATCGCCGGACATCCTGATGTACTCGCCCAGGCGCGCAAAGCGGACGGCATCATCGTCGGCGCCTTCGGCGACCCGGGCCTGCAGGCTCTGGCCGACGACGTGTCCGCGCCTGTGATCGGCATCGGTCAAGCGGCCATGTTTCAGGCTGCCCAGGCCGGCTCGCCCTTCGGAATCGCCACCACCACGCCCGGTCTGGAGCAATCCATCCTGGAACAGGTCCGTCGCTACGGCTGGGGCAGCCAGTTCTCCGGATTGCGCCTGACGCCCACCGCGCCACTGGATCTGGCGCGCACGCCCGAACGCCAGAACCTGGAACTGGCCGATAGCGTAAGAGCCTGCATTGAGCAGGATGGTGCACGCGCCGTAATCATCGGTGGCGGCCCCCTGGCCCAAAGCGCCCAGGCGCTTCAGGAAAAATTGGCTGTGCCTGTCATCAACCCCATCGTCGCCGCCTGTGAATTGATGGCCCAGCGCCTGCCCATACGCACCCCCTAATACGCTGTACTCAAACCAAGAGGAGAAGCACACATGACAACGACGACAGTGGACGGGGCCCGAGCCTTGCCTGCCAGTCAGCAAGAACTGGATGGCATCTATAAAAAGGTGATGTGGCGCATTTTGCCCTTTATCTTCCTGCTCTGGATGCTGGCCTGGATCGACCGGCTGAACATCGGTTTCGCCAAGCTGCAGATGCAGCCCGAGCTGGGTTTTTCCGAAACGGTGTACGGCATCGGCGCCGGCATTTTCTTCCTGGGGTATTTCTTTTTTGAAGTGCCCAGCAACTGGCTGCTGCTGCGCATCGGCGCACGCAAGACTCTGGCCCGAATCGCCTTTGGCTGGGGGCTGATCTGCGTATTGATGATGTTCACCAAGACAGCCGCCTACTTTTATGTGATGCGCTTTTTGCTTGGCGCGTTCGAAGCCGGCTTCCAACCCGGCGTGCTGCTGTTCCTGACCTTCTGGTTCCCTGCACACCGCCGCGCCAAGGCCTTTGCCGTGTTCATCTCGGCCTCTGCCGTCGCCTCGGTCGTGGGCGCACCGCTGGCGGGCCTGATCATGACGCGCCTGGACGGCGTCAATGACTGGTCCGGCTGGCAGTGGCTGTTCCTGCTCGAAGGCCTGCCCACCATTTTTGCCGGCATTCTGGCGGTGATGTTCATCGTGGACAGCCCGGAGAAAGCGAGCTGGCTCAGCCAGCGGGAAAAAGACTTGATCAAGCAAGAACTGGTGCTGGATGCCAAAGCCGCCGGCCCGCGCGAACACAGTTTCAAGAAGGCGCTGGGCAACCGCGACCTCTGGACGCTGACGCTGATCTTCTTCGGTATTGTGGCGGCCAACTCCACCCTGGCCTTCTTCGCGCCGACCCTTGTGCGTTCGCTCGGTCCGACCGACCCCTTGCATGTCGGACTGCTGGTGGGCCTGGTCTATGTCTTTGGTGCCGTCTTTCAATTGGCGCTGGGGTTCAGCGCTGACCGCCGCCGCGAGGCGCGCCTGCATACCGGCATCCCGGTGATCATCGGCGCCATCGGTCTGGCCGGCGTAGGCCTGTTCCTGGGCAACAACACGACGCTGGCCTTCATCAGCCTGGCCATCGCCGTGTCGGGCACCATGGGCTGCATCCCTGTTTACTGGCAGTTGCCCAATGCGGTGCTGGCCGGCTCGGCGGCCGCCATCGGCGTGGCCTTCATCAACTCCGTCGCCAATCTGGCCGGCTTCGGCGCGCCCTTCATGCTGGGCGCCCTAAAAGACACCACTGGAAGCTTTCAAAGCGGCTTGTGGATCATCGCCGCGCTTGAACTGCTGGTCGGCATCTGGATCCTGTCCTTCCGGGCACAGCGCAAGGCAGGCAACTGATTGTTCAGCAGAAATGACAAGGCCCCCAGGTTGGTTGCCTGGGGGCCTTGTTGTTTCAGAGCCTGGAGTGCAGTCAGCAGACCTCTTCCAGGCAAGCCTGGGCGACAGGCAACAGACGGCGGTAGAAGGTGGGCAGGGCAAACAAAGCCCCATGCAGCTCGGCATTGTAGAACTGCAGAGATTCCTGCTGCGCAGGCGCAAGGCGCTGCTCCAGCCGCTGCTGCGCCTGATCGGCGCTCAAGTCACGGGGATTCAGATCGTCCGACGCGATGGCCAGCCCCCAATACGAGCCATAAAGGGGAATATGCAGGCCATAGCCATGCACCTGCGCAAACACCTCTGCCAGATCAGCGCCCAAGCGGCCCACTTGCGCAGCTTCGTGAAAAGGCGAGCCCAGGTGCAGCACCAACGCGCCGCCGGCCTTGAGCGCATGCTTGCAGGAGGCAAAGAAAGCCGGTGTGTACAGCGGACCAGCGGGCGTTTCCGGATCGGTCAGGTCCAGGTAGATCAGATCGAAACGGTCTTGGGTACGGGCCAGGAAGTCAGCACCGTCGCCCACCCGGATGTCCGCACGCGGATCATCGAAAGCGCCCTTGTGAATAGACTGCAAGTGCTCGCGGGCGACCTGGATGACATCACCATCCAGGTCCACCAGTGTGACGTGCTCCAGGCTGCGATGCTTGAGCAGTTCTTCCAGAGCTCCGCCGTCGCCGCCGCCCACAATAAGCGCACGGCGCGGGTCAGGATGCGCCATGGCAGCCGGATGGATCAAGCCTTCGTGATAGAAGAACTCGTCCGCTTCGGATGTCATCAGACATCCGTCCAGGCGCAAGGTCTTGCCCAGCGTATCGGAGCGCAGCAGCTCCAGACGCTGAAATGCAGTCTGCCGCTCCAGCAGGCGCTCAGCGAAGTGAAAGCCATACAAAGCATCGGCATTCAGATTTTCGGTGATGAGCTCGCCCCGGTCGACCGGTCCGTCGGCATCGCCGCGCCACAGACGGTTGCGCTGCGACTGGCCGGGCTGGAACGCCGCCTCCAGACCATCGATCAGCGCTTGCGCCTTGCCGGAGTTGTCCTGCATGAAATTGCAGACGTACACGTCCAGCGTCACGCCGCCGCGCTCCGGCCAGGTATGGATGGCCAGATGGGACTCGGCCAGCAGCAGCGTGCCGGTCACGCCGCCTGGCTGGCCTTCGAATTCGGGAAACGCCTGCCATTCTTCGCCGACGATAGTCAGCCCGGAATCCAGGGTCTGCTGGCGGCAAAGATCAGCCAGCGCCTCGGCGTCGATAAGCAGCTGAGGGCTGCAGGCACAGTTATAGAGATCTGCTGTCAGGTGCAGGCCTTGCATGATTGCGTGCTCCTTGAAAAGGAATCTGCAGCACCTGCAACAGGTAAGCCGCAAACAAACCCCCGCGCCGCGCGGATCAACGTCCGCGTGTACTGCCACACGCCAGCACAACGTGCCCTGGAGCAGGCCCGGCGACACAGAAAATCAAAGCGAGACACCCCGCTGCCGGCGAGTCCCGCTTCACTTATAGACGAGGGATTATACCTTATATCGAAAGACAATATAAGAAGATAAGTAAAATTAAATATGAATTAGGCGATATACGATGCGGAAGACAGCAAAATCAACTCGATCACCAAGTGCGTACCCTGTCGGGCGGCGGGGTGTAGATAGACCCGGCCGCCGTGATTGACCACAATGGATTTCAAAATAGCCAGGCCCAGGCCGGTTCCCTGCACCGTTTGCCCTGGCACGCGAAAGAACTTGTCAAATACCCGGCTATGGTAGTTGCGGGCAATGCCCGGCCCCTGATCAATGACTTCGATGCAGGCCCATCCTGGGCTGGATGGTCTCAGACGCACGACGACTTCAGTATGGGGTTCCGAATACTTCAGGGCATTTTCCAGGGCATTGCGTACGGCCACGAGCAATTGCATGGCTTCGACACTGGCGCGCAGCGCCTGGCGCGGCAGTTCCAGCTGAATGCGGTGCCGGGATTCATCAAACGCGCGCAGACTCAGACGCAACAACGCGCGCAGATCCAGCTCGCGCCAGTCCTGTCTCCAGTCTCCGGCATACTCGATGCGATTCAGACGGGCCAGGTTATCCAGCAGGGTCGTCATGTCCCGCGCCTTTTCCCGCACCTGGGCATAGACTTTGGGCTGGCGTTCCGGGGCGACCAGGCCCAATTCCAGCAACTCCATATAGCCCGAGACAGATGCCAGGGGCGCACGCAACTCATGGGCGGCCAGCGACAGGAACTCGGATCGCATGCGGTCCAGCTCGACCTGCAAGGTGACATCCCGGATCACGACCAAGGTTGCGTCATCCGGTTCGCTGGCGGCGTAGGCGCGCATCTCCAGCACGCGAGCCGGATCGCTGCCCGGCTGCACCTGCATGGAACGAAACTCGCGCTGCACGCGCTCGATAACTCCGCTCAGACCATAACTCAAGGCGATCGCGCCGCTAGGGTCCACGGTACTACCGGTGCGATCGCCTGTTTGCAGTAAATGCACAAAATCCTTAAGACAACGCGGCTCCTCGTGCTCCCGCGGACAGTCCAGCAGGCGCCGCATGGCCGAATTGATGCCTTCGACCCGAGCCCGGGCGTCGAACATGATCACGGCATCGGGCAGAGCCTCGAACATGCGCTCGAAAACACGCATGGCATGACCGATACGCTCAGGATCCGGCCTCAGCGCCGGCTGGGCATCGTCGCTCCGGCGACGACGATCCAAGCACAACAGCAGCCAGGACGCCAGCAGCAGCGCAGACACCAGCACCCAACGCGTCCAATGCAGGAGCGACCAGGCAGGACGCACCATGCTTTCGGACACCAGGAGCAAGGGCCAGGGCTGCATACTGGTAATACTCAGGACATGGCGCTGATGCTCGCTGAAGTACGTCATTGTCCCAAGGGACCCCGCTTCCCCCTGAGCCAGATAGCGACGCAAGGCGCGCTGCACATCGTGTTTGCGCCAGCGCGTCGGGGGCCCGGGATAGGCATCGAAGACTTCGAAGCTATGCGCGCCCATCAAGAGCAACAGCCACGGCTCATCCCCCACCACAAAATGCAGCATCTGGTGAAAATACCCCAGGTTGACGCGATATTTCACGATTCGGGCTCTGCCCGCTGTGTTTTCCGGCGCTGTGCTGAGCAGGGTCAGGGAAGGCTCCGACAGGACTACAAAAGACGACGCGTCCATCTCCCCCAGGTCCGCAGCAGACAGATTCACGTTGATTTGGCCGGCCGACATCAGCAGCGCCTGATTCTCGTCATAGATAGCGATCCCGGATATAAGGCTGGACAATTTTGCTTCTTCCAGAACGGAGTCAAGCCAGCTATGATCATGGTCTTGGACGCTGGCTTGCCTGGCCAGCCGCCAGACCAGGCGATCTGCTTCGGTCAGAATCTGCTTGATATGCATGGCCAGAATTTCCGACACCGCCTTCTGCGATTGCATGCCGCCCTTCTGATCCAGGCCTCCATCCCACTTGATCCAGGACAGTAACAGTGTCCAGCTTAAAATAAGTGCGGCAGCGACTCTCCAGCGGCCTTGCAACTTCTTGAGCGATTCCGTAACGGCATACGGAAACTTGAAACGTCGGGTTTTAGAAAACATGCTTGTATGGTTTTCCGGACGCCCAGTATCCCTGAAACGACCGCTTACCGTTACCATTATTGTCAACAAAGTAGCAAATGATACCGTTTATAAACTATGCAACCGTATGCAAACAGAAACTCCTTGCGTCATGACGTTTCTGTCCCTCGTCCCGCCCTCTCCCCGAACACCATGAGCACTGCCGTCTATTCCACTCGGCAGGCTGCTGATTTATTGGGTGTTTCAGTGCGCACCGTGCAATTGTGGGTAGAGGCCGGCACCCTTAAGGCCTGGAAAACACAAGGCGGCCATCGCCGGATCGACCACCAGTCAGTGCAGGCAATTTTGCAACAGCGCAGACAGAGCGCCCTTCCGGCGGCTGAGCCCGGCCCCGGCCTGCCCGCCTGCCCACGTCCGACCACACCCGGCGGCGAGCCGTGTCTGCGCGTGCTGGTTGTGGAGGATGACCTGGACCTGTTGGCGGTATATCGCATGGCGATGGAAAACCTGCCGTTTCCCATCGAGCTGCGTTGCGAAGAAGACGGCTTGAAAGGACTGATCACCGCCGGCAACTTCCATCCCGATGTGCTGCTGGTTGATTTGAACCTGCCCGAACTGGACGGCTTTGCCATGCTCAAGGCGCTGGCCAACGCCCCCGAAACCGAGCGCACGCGCATCTATGTCATCTCCGCGCTCAGCGCTGCCGACATCCATTCCCGAGGCGGCCTGCCCCCCAGCGCCACGGCATTGTCCAAACCCATCCCTATTGCGCTGCTGCTGCAATTGCTGAGTGAAGCCTTCCAGGCCCAATACTTAGCCACCTGACCCCCTTTTAACGCTTGCCTGCCCCTACGGCGACTCTCCAAGGTCGTCCGCCGCAGCATGCCTATTGAATATCGAATTTCGCTTTTTTGTTATCATTTTTTTAATTTTTAACACAAAAATAATTCAAAGTGATACGATCTTCGAAAAAATGCCATCTGTGCTATTCGTATCAGCCAGGGCTGCTTGCCGATCCGCAAAAACAGGGGGAAAGGTTATGCGTAAAAATCTGCCAGTCACCGGAGTCGAAACAGAATTACAAGGTGACCAATATCTAATTTCCAAGACGGACCTGAAAGGCCGCATTATTTATGCCAATCCGGCATTTATAGAGGTCAGCGGCTTCAGCCGCGACGAATTGATCGGTCAACCGCACAATATCGTGCGCCACCCCGACATGCCCTCCGAGGTGTTCACCGATCTTTGGCACACCCTCAAGCAAGGCCGATCGTGGGTGGGAGCCGTCAAGAACCGCCGCAAGGACGGCGGTTTTTATTGGGTCATGGCAAATGCCAGTCCCATTGTGGAGAACGGCGAATTGACCGGTTTTGCGTCGGTACGAGTGCGCGCGGATGCCCAACAGATCCAGGAAGCGGAACAGTTCTATCAAGAGTTGCGCGAAGGGCGCACCCGAGCTCGAGGCGTGCGCGAGGGTCGTATCGTCGCCCGCGGATGGCGCCGCCCCTGGGCCGCGCTGTCATTCTTGGCCGGTCCCAGCCTGCTGGCCGCATTTCTGCGCAAAGGCCTTTTGAACATAGGCATCACGGGCGGCATCATCGCCATGGTGCTGACCACAGAAATGCCGACCCAGAGCATGGTCACCCTAGCCAGCGCGCTCGGCATCGGTACGCTGATGATCCTGAGCTATCAGGCCGTACTGATGCGCCGCGTACTGGGATCATTGCGCACCGCCACACACGTAGCCCAGCAGATCGCTGCCGGCAACCTGACTGTGGACACCCGCAGCCTCGCCGTGCAGAAACTGGAAAAGCTAGGCCTGAGCCTGGATCTGATGCGCAAAAGCCTGGTGAGCATCAGCACCGACGTAGACCAGAGCAGCCGCGACAGCCAGGGCGTCGCGCAGGAACTTTCAGACAACAGCGCTCTGCTGGAAGCCCGTACGCATGAGCAGGCCGCATCGATGCAGCAGACCACGGCAAGCATGAGTTCATTCAGCCAGACCGTGCTGCAGACAGCTGAAAATGCCAAGACCAGCCACAACCTGGCCACCCGCAGCGCCGATATCGCCGCCCGCGGCAACGAAGCCGTGCAGGAAGTCACCGCCTCGATGCAACGCATTCTGGAGAGCTCGCGGCACATCAGCAATATCGTTTCCATGATAGACAGCATTGCCTTCCAGACCAATATCCTGTCCATCAATGCGTCCATTGAATCGGCCCGCGCGGGCGAAGCCGGCAAAGGCTTTGCCGTCGTGGCCTCGGCCGTACGTTCGCTGGCCCAGCAAGCGGCCAGCGCGGCCAGTGAAATCAAGCAACTGATTCAGAACACGAGTTCATTGACGGCAGAAGGCGCAAGCCATGCGGAACATGCCGGACAGACCATGCAGGAAATTTTGAAGTCAGTCTCGGAGGTCTCGGTACTGATGGGAGAAATTTCGGCCGCCACCAGCGAGCAAAGCGTAGGCCTGACCCAACTGACCCAGGCGCTGGGCCAGGTCGATCAGATCACCACCAATAATGCGGCGCTGGTGCATGACCTGAGCGAAACGGCGCAGCGATTGAATGACAACGGAGCGCAACTGCAAGAGGCCATCAGCGTGCTCAACCATGGCGGGGGGGATGAGCACGCCCTACCTGCTCCCGCAGCCCGCCATCTGGCCCCGGTCCTGATCATGGACTCCGCCAGACGGCAAGCCGGCTCTCAAGGCACGATGCGCCGACTGGCGTCCAGCGCCTGAAACCGGATCAGAAGCCCAGGCTCTCCATCCCGCCCAGCAAGGCCAGCACGCCCAGCACCGCAAAAATACAGGCGGCGATGCGATGAACCAGCCGGGTGGGCATGCGGCGGGCGATACGCTCGCCGAACAGCACCGCCGGCACGTTGGCCAACATCATCCCCAAGGTCGTCCCCACCACTACCCACCAGAAATCATGGTATTTGGCGGCCAGGGCAACAGTGGCGATTTGGGTCTTGTCACCCATTTCCGCCAGAAAGAAGGTGATCAAGGTCGTGCCGAAGACGCCGAATCGCGTACGGGCCGCTTCGGCGTCATCAATTTTATCGGGAATCAGAATCCAGACGGCCATGGCCAGGAAAGATACGCCCAGCACCCAGCGCAGTACTTCGGGATCGAGCAGAGCGGGAACCCAGGCGCCGATGGCGCCGGCCAGGCCGTGATTGACCGCTGTAGCCAGCAGAATGGCCAGAATGATGGGCCAGGGGCGCTTGTAGCGCGCCGCCAGAATAAAGGCCAGCAATTGGGTTTTGTCACCGATTTCGGCCAGGGCGACCACACCGGTAGAGACAAAAAGGGCTTCCATAACAACTCCTGGCCGGTAACTGAGACGATTGACCACAAACCTCCCCGGCCATATGCGAAGGTTCATGGTCAAAGGTCTTGCCAGGCTATTGCTGCCAGCGCCATGGTCTTTTGTTGACCAAGTGTGTTGACGCTGACCTCTGGCGAACCAGAGCGGCTACTCCCCAATGACGGAGTGCATGGTAGCCCAGTTCTTCCCCAGTGTCGAGCCAAGGACGCCGGCTGTAACGCAAAGACGATACACTTGCTGTTTTCCTGTTTCATAGTAGCCAGCATGCGCGCCCGTCCCCCATCCCTTGCGGTACGCCGCAACCTGCAACACCAAGTCATCCTGTACCTGCTGTTCATGGTCATTCTATGGACGGCGCTGACCGCGCTCAGCCACAAGGCGCCCGATCTGGACGGCATGGAAGAGCTGGTCTGGGCGGCCAGCTTCGAGCTGGGCTACCTGAAACACCCGCCACTGCCCTCCTGGATCATGGCGGCGCTGACCAGCGTCTTCGGCCGGCCTATCTGGCTGACCTTCGCTGCCGGCATGACGGCCTCGGCGCTGGGACTGTGGTTTATCTGGAAACTGGGCTGCGAATTTCTCAGTCAACGGCGCGCCTTCATCGTGCTGCTCATCAGCTCTGTCAGCATCTACTTCTCGCTGCGCGGCACGATCTTCAACCACAACACCGCACAGCTGTGGTCGGTCACCGCGTCGATCTGGCTGTTCTATCGCGCCACCCGACGCCAACCGTTGTCGAGCTGGTTCTGGCTGGGCGCTGTCGCCGCCCTGTCTACAATGACCAAATACAGCGCCGTCATTCTGTTTGCCGGATTCTTTCTGTATTTGCTGCGCAGCGGCGCCTTGAAAGACAGGCGCACGTGGCAGGGGCTGGGGATCGGACTGCTTGCGTATGCGCTTGTGATCTCTCCCCACCTGTACTGGCTGTATCAGCACGACCTGGCCCCTTTCCGCTACATGGACGGATCGCTGGAGACGCATACCCGCTGGGAAGCCTACAAAGAGCTGCTCAGCTTCGTGCTGGATCAACTGGCTCGCCTGAGCCCCATGATCATCGCCTTGCTGGCGCTGAAAATCTGGAACCGGCGCAGCAGCCATCGCGTGAACTACGACCCGGGCGCCGATGTGCGTCAGGCGCGGCGCTACGCGAACGCCCTGGAACCGGCGGACCGCCAATTCCTGCTTTGGGTGGGCCTGGCCCCGTTCTTGAGCACGGTGCTGATTTCGGCCCTGCTGGGTACGCGCCTGGTCGCCTCTTGGGCCACGACCTTCTTTGTGTTGTACGGCTTTTATGCTCTGTGGTTCCTACACGGGCGCGAACGCGTGCAACTGCGTCGCATGGCCGTGATCGTGATCACCCTGCAGATCCTGATGGCGGTCGGCTATGCCGCGGCTCGCGGCCCCTTGGCCTGGCACACCGGCAGGGACTCCCGCTCCACATTCCCCGGACCGGAAGTATCCGCCCAGATGCTAGAAGTATGGAAAGAACACATGCCGGGCCAGCCGCTGCGTGTCGTGATCGCCGACACCTGGCTGGGCGGCAACATTGCAGTTCACGCCGGAACGCAGGCACAGGTATTCATTGACGCGGATCCCGCCCAATCCCCTTGGCTGAACATCCCCCAGGACTTGGAGTGCGGCGCGCTGATCGTCTACAGCCTTAAGACACGGGGCCAACCCCAGCCAGCACTGGCCGAACTCTACGCCCAGGCACCTATCAAGGGCCTACGAAAGCAGCGCTGGTCATCCGAGCGCAGTCCGGTTATCGATCTGCATTGGGCCATTCTGCCCGCGAGCCGCGACTGTTCCGCCACCCGCGAGCCATAAGCACCGCGCCTCAGATGCGCGGGTGATGCACAGGCAACTGCTCGGCCAGAAAATCCAGAAAACGCCGCACCGCCCGGGCCATGCCCCGGCGCGATGGGAATACGGCATGGATAATGCCGGGCAAAGGCGCCCACTGCGGCAAGACCCGCAACAGCCGCCCCGCCTGCAAGGACTCGCAGCACATGTAATCCGGCAATATGCCGACCCCCACGCCTTGCTCGATGCCCTGCTGCAGTGTCAGCAAATCGGTCGCCACATAGCGGGGCCGGTGCGCCACGCTGATGGACGCGCCGCCCGGGCCATGCAATTGCCATTCTGCATTGCCTTGCCGGGCCGACATGCCCACTGTCGGCAGGCGAGCCAGATCCGCTGGCCCCCGTACCGGATCGAACTGCTCCAGCAGTGCCGGATGCGCCACCAGAATAGAGCTGCTCTCTCCCAGCCGCTTGACGATATAGCTGGCGCTGTCGCTCAGCGTGCTGCGCACGCGCAGCGCCACATCCATGCCATCGGCCACCGGATCAACCACACGATTGGTGACCTCGACCTCCAGATCCACCTGCGGATACCGCATCAGATACTGCGCAAACACCTGGTGCAGCACGGTTTGCGCCAGCGTCACCGGACAGCTCACCCGCAACAACCCGCGCGGCTCCTGCTGCACTTGAGCAACAGCGGCAAGCGCCGCTTCGGCTTCATCGCGCATGGCCTGGCAATGCCGCAAGAAGACCTCACCGGCAGGCGTCAGAGAAAGACTGCGCGTGGTGCGTTGCAACAAGCGCACGCCCAGTTCGGTCTCCAGCCGATTGATGCGCCGCGACAGGCGCGAAGGCGGCATGCCCAGATGGCGCGCCGCCGCACTGAACCCTCCTCGTTGCACCACTTCGGTAAAAAGCACCATATCGTTCAGATCGTACATAGCTCGCGCTTCCGCAACATTACTAACAAAAGTGGAATAATCTTTCTCAAAATAGCCAGCTTATCACCAGGAATGGATTCAAACATAATGACATCATTCCTTGAACCACTTGGACACCCTACATCATGAAATTGCTGCACATCGACTCCAGTATCACCGGCTCCGCCTCCGCATCGCGCATGCTGACCCAGTATGTGGTCGAGCAGATCCGTCAGCAGAACGACAACGTACAGGTCGAATATCTGGATCTGGCTGCCCAGCCCATCCCCCACTTCTCGGCCGACTCCCTGGGCTTGCGCCTGGGTCTGGAAGACGCCAGTCTGAGCGACACCCAGCGCGCCGAAAACGCCTTGACCGAGAAACTGATCAGCCAGTTCCTGGACAGCGACACCCTGGTCATCGGCGCCCCCTTCTACAACTTCACTATCCCTAGCCAGCTCAAGGCATGGCTGGACCGCATCGCCCAGGCCGGCCGCACCTTCCGCTACACCGCCAACGGCCCAGAAGGCCTGGCTGGCGGCAAAACGGTCTACATCGTCGCCACCCGCGGCGGCGTCTACTCGGGCTCCGAGCAAGGCCAGGCGATGGAACACCAGGAAAGCTACCTGCGCGTCATGTTCGGCTTCCTGGGTGTGACCGATCTGCGCATCATCTATGCCGAAGGCATGGCTCAGGCGCCCGAGCAGCGTCAGACTATTCTGGACAATGCCAAGACCAGCGTCGCCAGCCTGCTGGAACAAGCTACAGCCTGATTCCGCCAGCTGCATAAAAAAAACCGCCAGCCCCGTAGAGCTGGCGGTTTTTTTGTGTGCGCATACAACCGCCGCATTCCTGGCATTGCTGCTGCGGCGTTCTGTTTTACTGATCTGTATCCAACCAATGGCCTAGGCGCAGACGCTTGGTGTTCAGGTAGTTCTTGTTATAGGGATTGCCTTCGATCTGGTGCGGAACACGTTCCACCACATCTATGCCGATATCCTGCAGGGTCTTGACCTTGCGTGGGTTATTGGTCATTAGGCGGATCTGGTGAATGCCGACGTGATCCAGCATGCTTTTGCAGATATCGTAGCGCCGCATGTCCGCGGGGAAACCCAGACGCTCGTTGGCCTCGACCGTGTCTGCGCCCTGATCCTGCAATTGATAAGCCCGAATCTTGTTGACCAGGCCTATGCCCCGCCCTTCCTGACGCAGGTACATCAGCGCGCCGCGGCCTTGCTTGGCAATGCGCTCCAGCGCCAATTGAAGCTGTGGGCCACAGTCGCAACGCAGACTGAACAAGGCGTCGCCGGTCAGGCATTCCGAATGCACCCGCGCCAGCACAGGCTCTCCCCCGGCCACATTGCCCAAAGTAAGCAGCACATGCTCTTTCTGGCTGCTGCGCTCGACAAAGACATGAATCTTGAAAACCGCCCAGGGAGTGGGCAACTGGCTGGAGCTGACATAGTCCAGCAAGGGCGCCTGCCCGGCATCTGCCGTTGGCTTTAGGGCACCCGCTTCAGGGGCCAGGGATGACTCCGGCGTGGATTGCATAATGAGATCTCGGCTGCAACAAAGAAATGCGGTGTGATCCCGGGCGGGACCAGCCCGCCCATCATAGCGCAAAACGGAGCCCGCCAGACTCTCTGCTTCAGCACAAAGGCGCCGAATTCACAGGCATAGGAGCCGACAAGAACGCACTGGCTTCGTGAGCGGGCGTCAGCAACTCCCCGTCGCCGCCTCAGTCCTGAAGGTTATTACAAAAGGCATTCGCCTCACTGACAAGAAACATAAAATGTCATAGAATTTACAAACAGAGGAAATTCTGCGCGGTCCCTACGCAGCGCAATTCTGCCCCTTTCCAGACTTGACTCGCCATGCGTCTTTCCACAGCCTTTCTATGCAGCCTGGCATCTGGCTTGGCCATCCTGGCTCATCCTTTGTCATCCAGCGGCGCCGTGCCGCTAGCTTGGCCGCAACCCCCTTCCCAGCTCAGCCTGGAAACGCCTTACGGCAAGCTGCAAGTCAGCCAAAGCGAATACGTCTACGAAGCCCAATTGCAGCTGGGCGCCACTATCATCGCCCCCGAACTCAAGGGCATGATCAACATTCCCTACGCCTTCAACCAGCACAAAGGCCAGACTGCGCTCATTTCTGTGGACACCGGCCTGGGCAGTTGCCCCATCAGCTACCACTGGATCACAGTAGCCGCCAGCGGCTATACGCTGTCTCCCCCTTTCGGTTCCTGCAGCGCCCAGATCCGGGTACGCCACCAAGGCCAGACCCTGATCATGGAAACACCCAATCGGGATGATCCGGCTCACATCGATGAATATCGCTACGACGGACGCAAAGTCAGCCTGCGCAAGCGCCGCCAGGCCCTGCGCTGACCGGAACTTTGTCCGCCCGGGACTCTCCAACAGAGCCATGCTTATAATCAATTGTTCTGTTTCATCCCGGATTTCACCATGAACACTGCCTCCGATTCCCGCCGCCTGCGCGTCTGGGATTTGCCTACCCGCCTGTTTCACTGGCTTCTGGTGCTGAGCATCGTCGGCTGTTTCGTCACCATCAAAGTGGGCGGTCTGTGGATGGACTGGCATGTGCGCTTAGGCCTGCTGACGCTCGGACTGCTGGCGTTTCGTCTGGTCTGGGGCCTGATCGGCGGGCATTACTCCCGATTTACGCGCTTTTTACCCAATCCGGCTCGCAGCCTGAATTACCTGCGCGACAAACCCGATGTCTACCCTGGACACAATCCCATCGGCGCCTGGTCGGTGTGGGCCATGCTGATCGTCTTTGGCTTCCAGGCCGTCTCGGGCCTGTTTGCCAACGATGATATTTTCACGACAGGCCCGCTGGCCTATCTCAGCAGCAGCTGGTCCAAAACCCTGACCGGCCTGCACAAAGCCAATGAATGGATCATGCTCGCACTTATCGCCCTGCATATCCTGGCCATCGTGCTGTACCGCGTCCTGGGTGGGCAGAAATTGACCAGCACCATGATCACCGGCGATGCCGCCGTCCCTGCCCAGCCTCGCCTGCCCGCCAGCACCGACACCTGGAAGACGCGCTTGATCGCCCTTGTGCTGGCCGCGCTTATCGCCTGGGGCGTGTATGCCCTGACAGGGCTGGCGCCCGCAGGTGGAATGGACGACTTCATGTAAACCCGACTTATCCCCAAAAACTGTGCACAAACCTGGGGATAACGCGGGGATTGTTTTGGCTGAGCCGCATTCCTGCTGACTGTCTTTTAAACTGGATGGCGACTATCCGTCCTAAGCCATCCGGCCTAGAGATGTCACAAGGCGGCCGGAAAGAAAAGATGCACGCGCAGCCCCGGCTGCGCGTTTTCCCACAGGATTTCCCCCCCATGCAGGCGCAGAGTGGCCAGCACGCTGCTCAAACCCAGCCCATGGCCTGGATAGCGCTCGTCGGCCCGGAAAAAATGCCGCCCCAGCAACGGCACGCTGTCGGCGCTGACGCCAGGCCCATCGTCTTGCAGTGTCAAGCGAGCCCAGCCCCGCCCGTCTGAACCGGTATTGATCCAGACTCGCGATCCCGCGTACTTGATGGCATTGTCCACCAGATTGGCCACCGCACTGGCCAGCAGGTCCGCATCGCCCATCAGGCGCGGCGTCGCATCCAGCGAACTGATCACCGTCATGCCCTGTTCTTCCGCCAAAGCATCGTACATATCCAGCACATCCAGACAGATGGCGCGCAAATCGCATGCATGGAAGCGCTGGCGCTGCATGCCGGCCTCGATCTCAGCGATCTGCAGCATCTTCCCGAACAGCTGGTTGAGCTGATCTATTTCGGCCAACGCCGCCTGCTGAGCCGCCTTCATATCGTCCACGCTGGCGTCTGGCCGCTGCGCGGCCTGAAGACGGCCTCGCAGCCGAGTCAGCGGGGTGCGCAGATTATGGGCAATGGTATCCGATACATGTCGCACGCCCTGCATCAGGTCTTCGATCTGATCGAGCATGGAGTTGATGTCCTGCGACAGCTGTGAAAATTCATCGGCATGCCCCAGCAAAGGCACCCGTTCGCGCAAACGACCTGCGCGGATCTCCTGCGTAATCTGGCGAATGCTGGCCACCCGGTAGGTCAATTCAGAATGAAAGACATACGTGCCTGCGGCAATCAGCAACCCCGCAACCAACACGGCAACCAGGCTGGCCTGCTCGATCAAGGACTTGATTTCGTTCAATTCCTGCAAATCGTAGCCCACCACCAGCACGGAGCCGTCGCCCAGACGCTGAACGCGCAGCCGCCCCTGGGTCAGCGCCCCCTCGCGTCGCACGGTGACCTCCGAAGTATCCATCCGCGCCAGCAAGGAAGGCTCCAGTTCATCCAGGTTTCCCACCACCTTGCGCCCGTCCTGGTCGAGCAACAGATAGATTTCGCGCTCGGAGTCGACCCGGTCCGACAGCGCCAGCTCCAGCGCGCGCACCAGTCCTGCCCGGCCCCCGTCTTCATATTCCAGCTGCAAGCGCTGGGCCGTGACGGCCACATGGCGAAAGAACTGCGTGTGCAGGACATTGATGACCTGAATGTAGATAAAGGCCAGCAAGGTCAACGTGGTCAAAACAGCCAGAGCGCCATAATTCAGCGTCAGACGAAAGGAGATGGAACGCCACCAGGCGGGCACTCGGGCCGCCATCACCCTGCCCCGTCGGCCGCAGGCGGCGTGGCGCTCATGGTATAGCCCACTCCTCGCACCGTGTGAATCAAAGGCATTGATGCAGCGACATCCAACTTGCGGCGCAAGCGGCTGATCTGCACGTCGATCAGATTGGTCTGCGGGTCGAAACGATAATCCCACACGGCTTCCAGAAGCATGGTGCGCGTCACGACCTGCCCTTCATGCTGCATCAGGTAGGCCAGCAGACGGAATTCGCGCGGCTGCAAGGCGATCACTTGGCCGGCGCGCGTGACGCGCCCCGAGCCTAGATCCGCGGTCAGATCCAGAATCTGCAGCACAGGCTGGTCGCCGCGCCGGCTGCGCCGGGCCAAGGCTTCCAGCCGGGCATACAGCTCCGCGAAGGCGAAAGGCTTGGTCAGGTAGTCGTCCCCGCCTGCCTTCAGGCCCCGGACGCGCTCGTCCAGGGCGTTGAGCGCACTGAGGACCAGCACCGGCGTTTCCTTGCCCAGTCCGCGCAGCGTCGACAAAATGGACAGGCCGTCCACCTGATTAGGCAGCATCCGATCCAGAATGATCAGATCCCAATCCTGCTCCATGGACTGGGCCAGGCCTTGCACCCCATCTCGACAAAGCGACACAACATGCCCTTGCTGTCCCAGCCCGTCCGCAATGTAACGCGCCGTCTCGGCATCGTCCTCGATTATCAAACAGCGCCATCTGCCCTGCATAGCAATCCCTTCAAGGCTTGAAACCCCCGCATCTTCGTTGGAAACGGTCGCCTTGGCAAATTCAACATTACCGCCGTCGCCAATAGCCCCATAACACCAGCACCAATCCTGACAAAGCCGCGAGCAAACCGGCCCAGCCAAAAATGGTCAAGCCCAGCCAGGCAGGACCCCGCGTCAGCAGCCCCGGCCCCAGGACCAGCACAAACGCGGCCGTGACAATGGCGATGGCCAGACGGGTCGCTGCTTTTTCCAGCGACGCGCCCAGACGCGGCATGCCCTGAATCTCGATGCGGGCCTGCAGCTTGCCCTGGCGCACGCGGTGCATCAACAGACGCAGCAGTTGCGGCGCATCCATCGCCAGCTGGCGCGACTCCAGCAGGCTGCGTTGCAGGTCCGCATAGAGGCGGCGGGGCGAATACTGACGACGCATCATGGCGGCAATCATGGGCTGGGCCACTGCGATCACATCGAACTGCGGATCCAGCCGCTTGAGCACGCCATCCGCAGTAATGAAGGCTTTGAACAAAAGGGCGAGATCCGGCGGCAGCATCAGCCGGTTCTCTCGCGCCAGGGACATGAAATCCAAAAGGGCTGCCGAGATCGACAGCAAGCCGCTACTTTGCCGGGCCACATAGCGCTGTGCACTTTCTTCCAGCCTGGCCCAGTCGAAGTCATCGGCGCCGGACCAGTCCAGCAAGGTCGTGGCGACGCCGTCCGCCTGCCCGTCCACAATGGCGCGCAGCAGCACCAGCAACTGCTGGCGACGACGTTCGGTCAGATGCCCGACCAGTCCGAAATCAATGAAGGCCACCCGATTGCCAGGCAAGGCGAGCATATTGCCCGGATGCGGATCCGCATGGAACAAGCCGTCTTCAAGCACCATATGCAGAAAGGCCACCGCTCCGCGCCGGGCCAATAGAGCGCGATCGGCCCCGATAGCTTTCAAAGCCGCAGCATCCACCGGCGAGGCGCCCTGCACATAGTCCTGCACCATGACTGTCGGACTGGTCCAGACATCGTGCACGCGTGGTACAAGCACGTAATCCAGCCCGCTCAGATTGTCCCGGACCGTCGTGCCGTTGACCGCTTCACGAGTAAAGTCCAATTCGTCGGCAATGGCCTGCGCCAGCGCCCGTACGATATCGTGCGGCCGGTACTCCGGCAACAGCCCCTGTTGCTGCACCAGGCGCGCCACTTGCGCCAGCAAGCGCAAGTCGGCCCGGATCAAGGGCTCCAACCCAGGCCGCTGCACCTTGACAACCACCTCCGTACCATCGTGCAGACGCGCACGGTAGACCTGTGCGATGGACGCGGCCGCCAGCACATCGGTATCGAACTGCTCAAACGCCTGCTCCAGGCTCTGGCCCAGGGCCTGCTCCAGCACCGGTTTCATGTCCGCCCACGGCACCGGCTCGGCTTGCCCTTGCAGCTTTTCCAGCTCCTGAGTCCACTCCAGCGGTAAAAGGTCGTTGCGCGTGGCCAGAATCTGCCCTAGCTTGACGAAGGTAGGACCCAATTCCTCCAGAGCGCGGCGCAAGCGCACCGGCGCGGCATGATCCCGCTCGGCAGCCGGCATGCGCTCCCGGCTGCCTGGCCACAACTCGGACACCCCCAGGCGCTGCATCACGTCCTGAATGCCGTAACGCGCCACGACAGCGCCGATCGCACGCACTCGCGCATGATCGCGCAAAGTCAACAACGTACCAGCCAGCATGCGGCTTCTCCCTCTTGCCATGCTCAAGCCAAACAGCATACACCGAGGCGGCTTATCCACAATCTCAGTGGGAAAAAATGGGGAAACCCTCTGGAAAAACCCAATTTAAGCCTACACTTCAATCACTTATAGTGGCAGAGCAAAAATCGGCCAGCCACAGGCGGCCATGTGGCCTTACAGCCTGCAATCCCGCCCGCTCCGATTCGGAGTACATTGACGCTTTTCAGAACAAGGAGAACGTGATGCGTCTGGGTCGATCCCGCTCCAGCCAGAACGTCGAAGACCGCCGCTCCTCCGGCCCGCGCATCGGGCGCGGCAAAATCGGCCTGGGCACGGTCGTGCTGGCATTGGTCGCCATGTACTTTGGCATAGACCCCAATATGGTGTTGAACCTGGCCGATGGCCCGACCGGCCAGCCGCCGGCTCAATCCGTACCCGCCAACGACGCCCAGGGTCAGTACATCGCCAAAGTACTGGGCGAAACAGAAGACGTCTGGCGCGACATTTTCCGCCAGCAGACTAACGGCCAGTACAGCGACCCCGTTCTGGTGCTGTATCGGGGCGCAACACCCACGGCCTGCGGCACCGGCCAATCCGCCATGGGGCCTTTCTACTGCCCCGGCGACCAGAAACTCTATATAGACCTGGGCTTTTTCGACGAAATGGAGCGCGGCATGGGCGTCAAAGGCGACTTCGCGCCCGCGTACGTCATCGCCCACGAGGTCGGACACCATGTACAGAACCAGCTCGGCAATATGCGCGCCGTAGATCAGGCACGCCGCAGCGGCTCGCAGGCGCGCGCCAACCAGGCATCGGTACGCCTTGAACTTCAGGCCGACTGCTATGCGGGGATCTGGGCGCATCACGCGGACGCCCAGCGCCAGATACTGGAACCCGGCGACATCGAGGAAGCCATGGCCGCCGCCCAGGCCGTGGGCGACGACACCTTGCAAAAGCAGGCCCAAGGTTATGTCGTACCCGATTCCTTCACCCACGGCAGCGCCAAGCAGCGCATGGCCTGGTTCCAGGAAGGCTATCGCAGCGGCCAGCTGCGCAGTTGCGACACCTTCGCCTTAGCCGATCCTCGCTGACCCCAAAAACCGCCGGCCAGCACTCCCTGGCCGGCGACCGCAGCCAGTTCCAAGAACCAAGTGCGACATTACCGTTTGGTAAGGCAGCTGTAATCCCCGCCGTCCCCACGTGTCCCTACTATGGAGCCGCGCAATCATGCGCTCTCTGGAGACACACAATAATGAAACTGCACGGCAGACAGAATCTGATCGCAGGCGGCGCCATGCTGGCGCTGGGACTGGCGACCGCCATAACCTCCGTCAGCTACAGCATCGGCACGCTGCAACGCATGGGGCCAGGCTACTTTCCCTTGATGCTGGGCGTTCTTCTGGCCCTGCTGGGCCTGGCCATCGCCCTGACGGGACAGGCGCCATCCACAGTTACAGAAGAAACAGCGCCGCCCCCGCCGCAGTGGCGCGGCTGGGGTTGCATCACCGCCGGTATCCTGGCCTTCATGTTTTTTGGCAAATGGGGCGGCCTGGCCCCGGCCACCTTTGCACTGGTCTTCATTTCCGCATTGGGCGATCGCCAGCACACGCTCAAGACCGCTGCCCTGCTGGCCGTGTTCATGACCGTGGCCGGCTCGCTTATTTTCCATTGGGGGCTCAGCCTGCAGTTCCCCTTGCTGCGCTGGGGGTGAGCCATGGATACCCTGCTTAACCTGCTCAACGGCTTCCAGGTCGCGCTGCAATGGGACAACCTGATCTGGGCAATTTTCGGCGTCTTCATGGGCAACCTGATCGGGGTGCTGCCCGGCATGGGGGTCCTGGCCGCCATTTCCATTCTCTTACCGCTGACCTACACCATGACGCCAACGGCGGCGCTGATCATGCTGGCCGGAATCTACTACGGCTCGCAATACGGCGGAGGCATCACCTCCATCATGCTGAATCTGCCCGGCACGGCCTCACATGCCGTGGCCTGCCTGGACGGCAACCCCATGGCGCGCAACGGCAAGGCCGGCTCGGCCCTGTTCATGCTGATGTGCTCCTCGTTCTTCGGCGCGACCATTGGCATCCTGGCGATGATGCTGTTCTCTCCGGCTCTGGTCGACATTGCCTTTCTCTTCGGGCCGGCAGAGTACTTCGCCATGATGATGCTGGGACTGCTGGCCGGTGCAACCCTGGCGCGCGGCTCGGCGCTGAAAGGCGTGGCCATGGTCATACTGGGACTGCTGATGGGTGTAATTGGCACCGACGTGAACAGCGGCGTGATGCGCTTTACCTTCGACATCATGGAACTGAGTGACGGCCTGCAGATCGTCGCACTGGCCATGGGCCTGTTCGGCGTGGCCGACTTTCTGAAAAACATCAACCAGATCACGCCGGAGAACAGCCTGGTCAGCAGCAAGGTCACGCTCAAGTCGCTGCGGCCGCAAAAAGGCGACCTGCGTCAATCGCGTGGCGCCCTCGTACGCGGCACCTCCATCGGCGCGGCCTTCGGCATCCTGCCCGGCACCGGCCCGACCATCGCCTCCTTTATTGCTTATGCCACGGAGAAAAAAGTAGCCAAGGATCCCTCTCGTTTTGGCCGGGGCGCCATCGAAGGCATCGCCTCCCCCGAAGCGGCCACCAGCGCATCCACCCAGACCAGCTTCATTCCCACGCTGAGCCTGGGCATACCCGGTGATCCAGTCATGGCTCTGATGCTGGGCGCCCTGATCATCCACGGCATCCAGCCTGGTCCGCAGATGATGCTGGAGCATGCCGATATGTTCTGGGGACTGATCGCCAGTTTCTGGGTCGGCAATTTGATCCTGCTGCTGCTGAACCTGCCGCTGATCGGCATGTGGATACGCATGTTGACGGTACCGTTCAAGTACTTGTTCCCGGCCGCACTGTTCTTTGTCTGCGTCGGCGTCTACAGCACCAACAACAATTTGTTCGACGTGGGCATGGTGCTGTTCTTTGGCATCGTGGGCTATCTGTTCATGCGGCTGGACTTCGAGCCCGCCCCCTTGCTGCTGGGGTTCGTACTGGGCCCGATGGTGGAAGAAAACTTCCGCCGGGCCCTGCTGCTCTCGCGCGGCGATCTGACCGTCTTTGTCGAGCGCCCTATCAGCGCCGGCTTCATGCTGGCCAGCCTCCTGCTGATTCTGGGTCTGCTGTATTCAACACTGGCCCGGAAACGCCGCACCCGGCAGGCCCTGGCCATGGCGAACTGAGTTCCCTTTTGGCGGCCGCGCCTTTACCGGATTCTCCGTGGCCGCCATTTTTTACTCGCTCAGACAGCTATAGATGTAAAAATATGTAAACACGTATTGTGCGAAAATAGTTTCGCTCTATAATCATTTTCTTCGCAGGAAACACGGGTCGTTAGCTCAGTTGGTAGAGCACTGGACTCTTAATCCATTGGTCGACAGTTCGAGTCTGTCACGACCCACCAAGTATCTTGCGGCTTACAGAGGATTTCTCCGTAAGCGTTTGCTCCGCAAATTATATATTGCTTCGCAAACTCGTAAATCAGCCCGCTCAAGAGCGGGCTTTTTTGCGTCTACCGTTCAAGCAGCGATCAGGCTGGAACCCGACTCCCAGATCCAGATGCGCCTGACAGCGGCCGTGCCGGATCCACCATCCACCACCCTGCCACTGCACCGGCGAGCAACAGAACCGCCGTCAACGCAAACCCCGTCAAAAACCCCGATGTGCCCGGCGCTGCCTGAATCAACCGCCCCATGACGATGGGCGCCACCAGGCCTGCCGTTGTCGACAAGGAATTGGTGATGGCCAGCGTCGAGCCGCGTTTTTCGGGTGGACTGATCTGGGCGGAGATCGCTGAACACAACACGAACCCCACTTGCGGCAGACTCAACCCAAAGGCAATCAGCACAACGGTCGCCCAGCTTCCCAGCGTCAGCAAGCTGGCCGCCAGCAGGCAAAAAGCCCCGCCCGCCAGAAACGCAGCCGTCAGGCCAGCCCGCGCCACACGCGATGAACAGCCCGCGCGGGTCAAACGATTGGATAGATAGGATCCGCACGACACGACCGGAATGGCCACGAAGATGCACAACGAGAATAACCACCCGGCCTGTTCCGGCTCAAAATGCAGGCCGCGTTGCAAGTAGGCCGGCAACCAGGTGAAAACCAGGGCAGCGCACCAGTAAGCGACCCAATACATGATCAGATTGCCGATGAACGTTCGATTGAGCAGAACCGAGCGATAGGGAGGCGATGGCTCGGCTTTGGGCGATTCAGGCTGCGCCTGAGCGGCCGTCGCCGTGATCGGGCCATCCTTGCCCAACAAGGCCCAGAACAGCAGCCACAGCACGCCCGCAGCTGCCGTCACCCAGAATACCGACCGCCAGCCATGGCTAAGGACCAGGTATCCCACCACGGGGCCGGCCAGCAGCATGCCCACCTGCCCGCCCTGCATGACGATAGCGGTCGGCCACGTGCGCTCTTTATCCGGAAACCACTTGTAGCAGGCGTGCAGGGCCAGCGGATAGGCCGGCCCCTCTCCCACCCCCAGCAGAATACGGCATGCCATCAAGGCCGCAATCGTGCTGGCACCGGTGGCGATGGGAATCTGCGCCAGAGACCAGACCACCACCAGTACGCTCAACAACAAACGGGATGAAACACTGTTGGACATAAAGCCCACCACAATCCCGGACAAAGCAAACAGAAAGAAGAAACTGCCTGCTATCGTGCCGAACTGCTGCGGGCCTATGGCCAACTCCTCCATCAGCGGTACTGCCACCAGACCAAAAATCGCCTTGTCGGCAAAATTGATCACCATGAACAAGAACAACAAAAACACCACGACGTACCGCTGCCCTGGGAAATACGTTTTCTGATTTTCCATGTCTCCCCCCTAGCCTATGAAAGTTGCGCCGCGCAATCAGTACGGTGCGTCGCCAACGATGGTGGCCCGCGCCATTCTGCGAGGCAGGGGGAAGTAATCCTGGACCGCATAATGCTGGGTCGAACGGTTGTCCCAGAACGCCACGGTATCGGGCCGCCACTTGAGCCGCACCTGATACTCTGGATGGCGCGCCTGATCGACCAGGTACTGCAGCAGGGCGTATGCTCCGCTTTGCAATTCAGGCATGCCATGGAAAAAGCGGGTTTCAATGTAATTGGCCAGATGCGTGGTCCAGCTGCTGACGTACAGAATTTTCTGGCCGGTTTCCGGATGCGTGCGCACCACAGGGTGGGTCTGGGCCGGAAAGCGAGCCCGCATCGCCGCTCTTTCTTCTTCAGGTATGCGGTCGATGAAACCGGGCAGCAAATCGTGCACCGCTTCCAGCTCATGCACAATATTCTTAATATGTGCGGGCAGGTTTTCATAAGCCAGTGCCATATTGCACCAAATAGTGTCTCCTCCTGCCGCAGGACATTCAATGCAACGCAGAATAGACCCCATAGAAGGTTCGGCTCGCCAGCTCACATCGCTGTGATACAGGTTCTCTCGCCCCGGCTGCGTGTTGTTGCCGCCCAGCAGCACCAACTCGGGATGCTCAGGATCATGCGGAAACACCGGATGGACCTCCAGTTCTCCGAACAAGCGCGCAAACCCCACATGCTGAGCAGCCGTCAACTTCTGGTCACGGAACACCAGCAGTTTATGCCGCAACAACAAGGCGCGCAGGGTCTGAACCAAAGACTCCTCCAACGGCTGCGCCAAATCCACTCCCGCCACTTCTACGCCTATCGCCGGTGACATCACCGTCACATCCAGAGCCGCTATCGCTTCCGGCCCATCTGCTACGTGCTGCATATTCATCTCCTTAATATTGTTTCGTTTGAAACGAAACAATATTAGCGTGAAGCTGAACATCTACAACTCCGTGATTACCCTTGAGGTTTCAAATATGTGCGTCGCCGCTGAAATCGCCGCCGAAGCGTTCAGTCATACGCCCTTCCAGCCGTCCCACCATCTGCTTGAACAAATTCAACTCTTCTGCCGTAAGCACAGAGGTCAGCTCGTGCTCCAGGTCCAACGCAATCGGCACGATGCGGTCGTGCACACTCTGGCCCTGTTCGGTCAGGCACAACAGATTGCTGCGCAAGTCGTTTTCATTGTCACGGCGCTGGATCAGACTGGAAGCCGTCAAGCGCGACACGGCGCGGCTGACCTTGGCTTTGTCCATGCCCGTTCGGTCGGTCAGGCTGCCCGAGGTCAGGGTGCCATAGCGCCCCAAGGTCGCCACGATCCGCCATTCCGGGATGGACAAGCCGAAGTGCTGAGCATGGTGGCGTGCAAAGGTCACCGCGATATGCGAGGCGAGCATGGTGATCTGGTAGGGAAGAAAATTCTCCAGATCCAGCGTGTTCTTTTCTGACTCCATTCCTGAGGCGCTATCCTGGGGCTGTAAGGGACTTGATAATAGCATTGCCCCGCTTGCCCCCGAATCGCTTCGTTCCCTGAGGAGCCTTATTATTTGAGGCCCAAAATGTTGCAAAGTTAAGACTATTCAAAAAAAAAGGGCAGACAGCGCGCACTTGTTGCGCCGCAACATATATTATTTTTCCATAGTCTTTGTTCCTGCGGCGGTGAGATCCGCGGAAACAGGCGTCACAGAGCGCTGCCGTCACCTCACTGCCCACCGACTAGGCAAGATCGGGGTCACGTGCCAAGCCAGCTTACTCGCCTTGCCGGAATTGTGTTGCTCTTCAACCTACAACACAGGTCCGCTTCCTTGCGCCCGCGTTGCTGTTTCATGCGGCAATGCAGCAAGGGGATTGCTCTCAACCTGCGGAATCACAAGTTCCGCCTGGTCAGCCTTATTCATCGCCACCCGCACGGTGTTCCTGCCCCGCCCGCCCAAGCAGCGGATCTGCGTTCATTTCAGGAACACCTATGAAACTCATTACCGCCATCGTCAAGCCGTTCAAGGTTGACGAAATCCGCGAAGCACTCTCCGAGCTTGGCATACAGGGGATGACGCTGACCGAAGTCAAGGGTTTTGGCCGCCAGAAGGGCCATACCGAACTGTATCGCGGCGCGGAATACGCCGTGGACTTCCTGCCCAAGATCCGGATCGAGCTGGCCGTCACCGACGCGCTGCTCGACACGGTGCTGGAAGCCATACAGACCAGCGCCCGCACCGGCCGCATCGGCGACGGAAAAATCTTTGTACAGCCCCTGGACCACGTGGTCCGCATCCGCACCGGCGAGTGCGATGAAAATGCCCTTTGAACCTGGGAGACTTCATCATGAACAACGCTGACCTATCGTGGATGCTGGTATCCACGCTCCTGGTGCTAATGATGGCCGCCCCCGGCCTGGCCCTGTTCTATTCCGGCATGGTGCGCCGAAAGAACGCCCTGTCCATGCTTTCGCAGACCCTGCTGGTATTCTCGCTCGGCGTGGTGCTGTGGTTTGTCTACGGCTACTCATTGGCCTTCACGGCAGGCAATCCCTTCATCGGCGGCCTGGACAAGCTGATGCTGAATGGCCTGTTCAATCCGGGCGCACAACAGTTCTCACTATCGGGAACACTGCCTGAACTACTGTTCGCCGCCTTTCAGGCTACTTTTGCCGGCCTGACTTGCGCACTGATCGTCGGCAGCCTGGCCGAACGCACCCGCCTGTCGGCCATTCTTGTCTTTACCCTGATCTGGTTCACGCTGGCCTACCTGCCGATCTGCCACATGGTATGGTTTGCAGACGCAGAAAATGGCGGGCTGCTGAATCAGCGGGGAGCGCTGGACTTTGCCGGCGGCACCGTGGTCCATATCAACGCCGGCATGGCTGGACTGGTCGGTGCCTGGTTGATCGGCCCGCGCCTGAACTATCGCCGCGAAGCCATGCCCCCGCACAACCTGCCGCTGACCTTCATCGGCGCCGCCTTGCTGTGGGTAGGCTGGTTCGGTTTCAATGCCGGCTCGGCCCTGTCCGCCAGCGAGAACGCCGCCCTGGCCTTCTTCAACACCATGCTGGCTGCAGCTATAGGCGTCGTCGCCTGGACGCTGGGCGAATGGCTGATCAAAGGTCATCCCTCGCTGCTGGGCGCATGCTCGGGCGCCATTGCGGGCTTGGTCGGCATCACGCCAGCGGCTGGTTTCGTGGCCCCCTCAGGCGCGCTGGCCATCGGCCTGATCACCTCGCTGGCCTGCCTGTGGGGCGTCAATGGCCTGAAGCGCCTGCTGCGCGCCGACGACACGCTGGACGTATTCGGCATTCATGGTCTGGGCGGCATTGTCGGCGCCTTGTTGACCGGCCTGTTCAACGCGCCCTCCTGGGGCGGTCCCGGCACCGCCGCCAAGCACAGCGTCTGGATGCAGCTCTGGATCCAACTGGAAGGCGTGCTGCTGACACTGGCCTGGTCCGGTCTGGCGGCCTTGATTGCCTTCAAACTGGCACAGTGGATCTGCGGCGGACTTCGGGTCAGCCCCGAACACGAGCGCGAAGGTCTGGACATCCGTACCCACGGCGAATCCGGCTACCAAAGCTGAGGCCGGCCATGACGTACGACCCACGTTGCCCGGATGGACATCCGCCCCCTGCCCCGCGGGTGGGACGCAAACGTAAAAAAGCCCTCTTTAGAGGGCTTTTTTCATGCTGGAGCCGCTCTTACTTTTCTTTGCGGTACGCGTCGTGACAGGACTTGCAGGACTTGCCCACATTGCCGAACGCCACGCGGAAGGCATCGAAGTCGCCCGAATCCGAAGCGGTTTTCAACTTGCCCATGGCGGCCAGAAAGTCATCTTCGGCCTGCTTGAAGCCTTTGGCATCGCTCCAGGCGTCGGGCTTGCTCTCGCCGCCTTCGGTGCCGGGACCGAAAGCGCCCCAGGGCAAGGCGGCCAACACATTCAGCACTTCCACATTCTTGGCAATGGCGGCCGCATCAAACGGCGCTTCCTTCTTGGCTACGGGAGCCATGCGGCCAAAATGCGAACCGATCAGCGCCATGCTGGACTGACGGTACTTGATGGCCTGCTCGGGCTTGGCGAACTGCGCTGTCGCCGGGGCGGCAACCGCAGCGCATACGGCGGCGGCAGCAGCCAGAAAAGCGAATTTCTTCATACGGACTCCTGTTGATTGAAACTTAAGCGCCCCTTGCGGGGCTTTCAGGTCATGCCGGGCCGCTTGGCGCGTCGCTTCCCCACGACGCGCGCGAGACGGCTCTTAAATAGCGTTGGCCAGCTTGACCGCCACGCCCAAGTAGCTGCGAGGGGTCAGTGCCAGCAAATAATTCTTGGCATCGGCCGGCAATTCCAGGCCGCCGATGAATTCGCGCAGCGCGCTTTCCGTGATGCCCTTGCCACGAGTCAATGCCTTGAGCTGCTCGTAGGGCTGAGGCAAACCGTAGCGGCGCATGACGGTCTGCACGGGCTCGGCCAGGATTTCCCAGCAAGCGTCGATATCTGCATCCACGGCGGCGGCATTCAGCTCCAACTTGCCCAGGCCACGCAGGCAGGCATCGTAGGACACGACGCTGTAGCCCAGGGCAACGCCCAGGTTACGCAGCACGGTGGAGTCGGTCAGGTCGCGCTGCCAGCGCGATACAGGCAGCTTTTCAGACAGGTGGCGCAACATGGCATTGGCCAGGCCCAGATTGCCTTCGGAGTTCTCGAAGTCGATAGGGTTGACCTTGTGCGGCATGGTGGACGAGCCGATCTCGCCCTCTTTCAGGCGCTGCTTGAAGTAACCCAGGGCGATATAGCCCCAGACGTCGCGATTGAAGTCCAGCAAGATGGTGTTGGCGCGCGCGATGGCATCGAACAAGGCGGCCATCCAGTCGTGGGGCTCGATCTGGATGGTATAGACGTTCTGCGTCAGGCCCAGGCCGGACAGCACATTCTTGCTGAAGGCAGGCCAGTCGATTTCGGGATAGGCCGAAAAGTGGGCATTGTAGTTGCCGGTGGCGCCATTGAGTTTGGCCAGCGGCTGGACGGCGGCAATCGCGGAAATGGCGTTTTGCAAGCGCGCCGCCACGTTGGCGAATTCCTTGCCCATGGTGCTGGGGCTGGCCGGCTGGCCATGGGTGCGCGACAGCAGAGGTTGGGCGGCGTGCAAATGGGCCTGGGCCTTGATCGCGTCGCACACGGCCTGCAACTGAGGCAGGATGACCTGTTCACGCGCGCGGGTCAGCATCAGAGCGTGCGAGGTATTGTTGATGTCTTCGGACGTGCAGGCGAAGTGGATGAACTCGGCCGCCTGGGCCAGCTCGGCGTCGCCGGCTACTTTTTCCTTCAGCCAGTACTCCACCGCTTTCACGTCGTGATTGGTGGTGCGTTCGATGGCCTTGATGCGGGCCGCGTCGTCTTCGGAGAAGTTCTCTACCAGAGCCTTCAGCTTCTGGCGCGCGGCGGACGAAAACGAAGGCAGCTCCGGCAGGCCAGCGTCGGACAGGCCGATCAGCCAGGCCACTTCGACCTCCACGCGATGCCACATGAAAGCGGCTTCGGACAACAGGCCACGCAGGGAGCCTGTACGGCTGCCATAACGCCCGTCCAGAGGAGACAAGGCATTGAGAGTGCTCAAGGTATCGGCTATTTGCATCGTTCTTTACGGAAAAAGGGGGAAAAATCAGCCCGCATTCTAACATTGCCGGCCCTGGCCCGCTTGCCATGCTCCGGCGGCATCCCCGGAATCGCCGCCGGCCCAGCGGCTGTGTTTGACTTATAAACCACAGTTTTCCGTCATTGCGACCCCGAAGTCTCTTACGCCAGGTGGCCGGAACGTGCATCCATATGTTCCTGCTATACTTTTTTAGCCTGTAACTTTTGATAGCCTCCTATGAAACTCCTTGCTTCCCTCACAAGCCCTTACGCGCGCAAAGTGCGTGTCGTCATGGCGGAAAAAAAGCTCGATTACGAGCTTATTCTGGAAGACGTGTGGGCTGACGACAGCGACATCATGAAGTACAACCCGCTGGGCAAGATTCCCTGCCTGATCATGGACGACCAGGGCAGCCTGTTCGACTCCCGCGTGATTGTCGAATATCTGGACACCCTGTCCCCCGTCGGCCGCCTGATCCCCCAGGCCGGACGAGACCGGGCCGCCGTCAAATGCTGGGAGGCCATCGCCGACGGCCTGCTGGACGCTGCCGTGGCCATCGTGGTGGAGAACCGCCGACCTGAAGCCTTGCGCCATCAGCCCTGGATAGACCGCCAGCATGGCAAGATCGCTGCGGCGCTGCAATCCATGAACAGCAGCCTGGGCGAACAGGCCTTCTGCATGGGTACAACCTTCAGCCTGGCCGACGTCGCCGTGGGCTGTGCACTGGGCTACCTGGATCTGCGCTTCCCTGATCTGGTCTGGCGCTCGCAATACGGCAACCTGCAACGCCTGGACGAAAAACTCCAGACGCGGCCTTCGTTCGCCAGCACACTCCCTGCGCTCTGACCGGCATCCCCGGCAAGACAGGGCCCATTCGATCGAATGGGCTTTTTTGTATCTGCCGTCCACGCACGCGATCAGCGCGGCTACCGCCCCTGCAACAGCCGATACATCCAGAACGCCTCGTCGGACTCCAGCCGCCGGGCGAACTGGGCGGGAGAAAACCCCGTCACACGCTTCACCTCACGCCCGAAGTGGGACTGGTCGCTGTAGCCCGCCTGCACAGCCACAGTCGCCAGAGAGAGCCTCGGTTCCCGCGCTTGCGCGGCCAGTTCGAAAGCCTGCTCCACCCGGGCGTAAAGCAGCAGATCGCGCTGGCTCTGGCCCGCACAGCGTTTGATGGCGCGCTGCGTCCGCCGCAGCCCCCGACCCGCTGGCGAGAACGCCGTGCGCATCGACAAGGCGGTCAGCCAGGCGCGCAAATTGACGCTGACCCGGGCCGCCGGGGCGTCCAGGACGAGCCGTCCCAACGCCGCTTCGACCTGCCCGAATACGTCGCCCTGCCCACGCCCCACTCCGCTCAAGACCTCCTGAACCGATGCCGGCAAGACCTGCTGCGCCGGCAAGACCGCATCCAGATAATCAGCGGCACGCACGCCGAACAATCGTTCCAACGCCTCGGGGTATAGCGCCATCGACACCGCATGCACCGGACCGCGCGCGCTGCTGATGGTCGGAGTGCGCGACGGCCCCGCAAACACTATTGACGGTAAAGGATCCGACCATGACGGCGCGCCCCCGGCCAAGGCTGCGTTCAATACGCGTAGCTCTCCGTGCAGAATCCAGGAAATCACGGCCAGAGGCGAGGCCGGATAAAAGTTCAGACGTTGAGCATGATCCAGTCGCGCGCCGCGCGTGTCCCGCTCCACCCCCATGTGCACGCAGCTCGCCAAGGAGGCACAAGGCAGATACAGACGTGCTGCAGGCATGGCGTGTCGTCTCCGTTCTATAAAGAAACCCGCGTATGAGTAACACTGCCCAGGTTTTCATCCTGTGTCAGAGGCATTCAACATGAGCAAAATCATCTTCCAGGGAAGCCTATCACACCGCTGTCGAAGCCTGGCAACATTGCTGGCAACCACCTTAGGCGTACTGGCGCGACGCGCCATGGGCCGGCCTCTGGTACCCGGCTGGACGATGTGGTTTGAAATCGGCACGCTGTTCTATCGCCGTCAATTCAACCAGGCATTTGCGCTGCCGACCATGGCACAAGGGCGAGCCTACTTCGACAGCTTGCACACAGTGGTCCAGCCCGACCTGCCTGTGCAGGTACGGCCCAGCGATCCTGGCGAACCCGCCGGCGACTGGTTCATACCTCATGGCCACTCCAGTCAGCAGATACTGCTGTATTTTCATGGCGGCGGGTACGCCTTCCATGCCGCGGTAAGCCGCCAGTTCATCGCCTTGCTTGCAGTGCGCCTGCAGATGCCGATTTTCTCGCTGAACTATCGCCTGACGCCCGAGCACCCCCATCCTGCCCAGCGGGATGACGCACTGGCGGCTTACCGCTGGCTGCTGAAACGCGGCTTGCCGCCCGCCCAACTGCTCCTGGGCGGCGACTCGGCCGGCGGTCACATGGTCTTGATGACGCTGGTCGCCCTGCGCGAAGCTGCATTACCACAGCCCGCCCTGGCGCTGGTGCTCAGCCCCTGGACCGACATTGGACGGCGCGGCGCCAGCCAGTTCGCTTACGACTGTTACGATATGGTGCAGGGTTACCAGACCTTGAAGTACGGGCAATGGCTCAAGGGCGACGGCGGCTGGACGGATACGGAACTCTCGCCCATCGCACAGGACTTGCGCCGCCTGGCCCCCATGTATATCCAGGCAGGCGGCAAAGAGATTCTGGTAGACATGATCCGCGACTTTGCACTGCAGGCGCAAACCCAGGGCGCCCAAGTGCGACTGGAGGTCTGGCCGGACATGACGCATGAATTCCAGGCTTATGGGGATATGCTGCCCCAAAGCCGACATGCGCTCGAACGACTGCGCCAGGCCGCCGCCTGGGCCCAGGGCGGGTGTTTCAGGCCGGAAGCGCAGACCGAGCGGGATACGCTGGACGCCGCAAGCGACGGCGGCCAGCGCCGGGAAGATCAGGCGTGAACGACGGCTTGCACAATCATGTAAATCGCCAGCGTGGTCAGCATGGCGGCGAAAATCCGCTTGAGGGCGACCTGAGAGATCTTATGCGCCAGGCCGGCGCCGATCGGCGCAGTACACATGCTGACCGCCGATACAATGAGCAGCGCCGGCCAGTAGATATAACCGATCATGCCGGGCTGACCGCCATTGACAGCCTCGCCCGACCAGATATAACCCGCGCTGTTGGCCAGCGAGATGAAAAAGCCCAGCGCCGCTGACGTAGCGACGGCCTGGCGCACGGGGACATTGCCGCGCAGCATGAAAGGCACGGACAGAAATGCGCCGCCAGCCCCCAGCAGGCCAGATACAAAACCGATCAAGGCCCCCATGCCGGCGATGGCCAAGGTCCCGGGCAGCGCCCTGCCCTGCGGCACAGGCGTATTGCGGCCCATCTTATAGGCCGAATACAGCACAAAAAACCCGAAAACGATGGCCAGCGCGGTGCCGTCGATGATGGCGAAGACGGCTCCGCCCGACAGCATGCCGCCCAGGATCAGGCCCGGCGCCATGGCGCGCACGACATCCCAGCGTATGGCGCCGCGCTTGTGGTGCGCGCGCACGCTGGACAAGGAGGTGAATAAGATCGTGGCCATGGCCGTGGCAATGGAGGCATGCACGGCCAGCTCCTGCGGCACGCCGAAGCGCGGCAGCAGAAAGGTCAGGAACGGCACCAGAATCATGCCGCCGCCTATGCCCAGCAGCCCCGCAGCAACGCCAACACCGGCGCCCAGCGCCAGCAGACTGGCGACCAGAATGGGATCCATGTGCGCCCCTATTGAATGATGCCGCCGCCCAGGCAGACATCTCCGTCGTACAGCACGGCCGACTGTCCCGGCGTTACCGCCCACTGCGCCTGATCGAAGGCCAGGGTAAAGGTTTCTCCCTGGGCTTGAACCAGCCGGCAGGCCGCGTCCGACTGACGATAGCGTGTCTTGGCTCCCAAGGCTTCCAGGGCCGGCGGATGGCCAGCCACCCAGCTGGCGTCGGCAGCCCGCAGCTCGGACTGCAGCAGCCAAGGATGATCATGCCCTTGCACCACGTACAGGGTATTGGTCTGCAGGTCCTTGCGAGCCGCATACCAGGCATCGGCCGTGCCATCGTCGCGCTGCTTGCCTTTGACGCCCCCTATGCCCAGGCCCTTGCGCTGACCATAGGTATAGAAGGACAGGCCCACGTGCTGGCCCACCACCACGCCCTCGGGGGTCTTGATGGGACCGGGTTGCGTGGGCAGATAACGGTTCAGGAATTCGCGGAACGGCCGCTCGCCAATGAAACAGATGCCAGTGGAATCCTTCTTGGCCGCATTGGGCAGTTGCAATTCCTGGGCGATGCGACGCACGTCCTGCTTATTGATCTCGCCCAGCGGAAACAAGGTGCGCGACAGTTGCGCCTGATTCAGGCGATGCAGGAAGTAGCTCTGGTCTTTGGAGGCATCCAGCCCCTTGAGCAGTTGATACTCCGTTCGCGTCCCGACCTGCACGCCCCGCACGCGGGCGTAATGACCGGTGGCGATCCAGTCAGCGCCCAAGGTCATGGCGTGGTCCAGAAACGCCTTGAACTTGATCTCTGCATTACACAATACATCTGGATTGGGCGTACGGCCGGCCGAATATTCGCGCAAGAATTCAGCGAATACGCGATCCTTGTATTCGGCGGCAAAGTTCACCGCCTCGATGTCCACGCCCACGACGTCAGCCACACTGGCGGCGTCCAGCCAATCCTGGCGCGAGGAGCAGTATTCGGAATCGTCGTCGTCTTCCCAGTTCTTCATGAACAGGCCCACGACCTCATAGCCCTGCTGCTTGAGCAGCCAGGCCGATACGGAGGAATCGACGCCGCCGGACATGCCGATCACGACGCGACCTTTCTTGGTGGATGTAGTCATTGCTGTGGTGGTGTGGCGCGCTTTGCAGTGCGCTCTGTCGCTGATGGCCCGCCCCGGCGGACCACAAAAAGGCATTGTACGCCTGCCGGGACGAATCCAGCGCCAAGACCCTGCGGCGCGACGCCCAGGGCCTGAGTCCAAATGGATCAATCCAGCGGACGGGGCGGGATCATCTTGCCGGGGTTCAGGATATTGTGCGGATCCAACGCCTGCTTGATGCTGCTCATTACATCCAGCGCGTCCTGGCCGTGCTCGGCCAGCATGAACTCCATTTTATGCAGGCCCACGCCGTGCTCGCCGGTGCACGTGCCCTGCATATCGATGGCGCGTTGGACCAGACGACGATTCAAGCGCTCGGACTCTTCCCATTCGTCCTGGCTGTCGGCATCCAGCAGCATCAGGACGTGGAAATTGCCGTCGCCTACATGACCCACGATGGTGTAGGGGAAAGACGCCTGATCCATGTCGGCAGCGGTCTCGGCCACGCAATCGGCCAGGGCCGAAATAGGCACGCAGACATCGGTAGTGCTGGCGCGACAGCCCGGGCGCAGCTGCAGCCCGGCAAAATAGGCGTTGTGGCGGGCGGTCCACAGACGCGAGCGGTCTTCAGGTTTGTCGGCCCATTCAAAATCCGTGCCGCCGTTGTCGCGGGTGATCTCCTGCACCACCTGGGCCTGCTCCTGCACGCCGGTAGGGCTGCCGTGGAATTCAAACAGCAGCAGCGGCGATTCGTTCAGCATCAGCTTGCTGTAGGCGTTGGTGGCGCGCACGGCGGCGGCATCCATGAATTCCACACGAGCAATGGCGATGCCCATCTGGATGACCTCGATCACGCTCTGCACGGCCGAACGCAGGTCGGGGAAATTGCAGATGGCGGCGGAAATGGCCTCGGGTTGCGGATACAGGCGCACAGTGACTTCGGTGATGATGCCCAGCGTACCTTCGCTGCCGATGAACAAGCGTGTCAGGTCGTAGCCGGCGGACGACTTCTTGGCACGGTTGGCTGTCTCGATGATGCGGCCATCGGCCGTCACCACCTTCAGGGTCAGCACGTTTTCGCGCATGGTGCCGTAGCGCACGGCATTGGTGCCCGAAGCGCGCGTGGCGGCCATGCCGCCCAGACTGGCGTCGGCGCCGGGATCGATGGGGAAGAACAGCCCGGTATCGCGCAAATGCTCGTTCAAGGCCAGGCGAGTGACGCCGGCCTGCACCGTGGCCGTGAAGTCTTCCGCATTGATGGCTACGATCTGATCCATGCCGGACAGATCCAGACTGACCCCGCCCTGGACGGCCAGCAAGTGGCCTTCCAGCGAGGAACCCACTCCATAGGGAATGAGCGGGACATGATGCTCGTGGCAATGCCGCGCCACCCAGGCGACTTCTTCGGTCGTACGGGCAAAGACCACGGCATCGGGCAGCATGGGCGGGAACGGCGATTCGTCCCGGCCATGGTGCTCGCGCACCGCGTGCGCGAGCGAACAGCGTTCATTGAACTGGGCCTGCAGGGCTTGGAGAAAACCCTCCGGTATGGGACGACGCACGGCGTCGGCATGGCCAGGAGCATTCATGGCGATTCCTAATAACAAGCAAAACGCTATTATGAGTGGCTGAGCGCTGCCTCTTCAAGCTTGATGCGCGCCTGGCGACGGTCTTTTACAGCCTGCGCCAACTGTTCCAGCACAGCCACCGTATCGTCCCAGCCTATGCAGCCGTCGGTAATGCTCTGGCCGTAGGTCAGCGCGCAGCCATTCACCAGATCCTGGCGGCCACCTACCAGGTGGCTTTCGATCATGACGCCGAAGATGCGCGCGTCGCCCTTGGCGATCTGGCCGGCCACATCGGCCAGTACTTCAGGCTGGCGGCGGTAGTCCTTGCTGCTATTGGCGTGGCTGGCATCGACCATGACGCGCGGAATCAGGCCTGCCTTGATCATGGCCTGGCTGGTGGCTTCCACGTTTTCGGCGTCGTAGTTGGGCGCCTTGCCGCCGCGCAGAATCACGTGGCAATCGTTATTGCCGACCGTGGACACAATTGCTGAGTGGCCGCCCTTGGTGACCGACAGAAAATGGTGCGGCTGGGACGCGGCTTTGATGGCATCCAGGGCGATGCGAATATTGCCGTCGGTACCGTTCTTGAACCCGACCGGGCAGGACAGGCCGGAAGAAAGCTCGCGGTGCACCTGGCTTTCTGTTGTGCGCGCGCCGATGGCGCCCCAGGACACCAGGTCAGCAATGTACTGCGGCGTGATCATGTCCAGGAATTCGCAGCCGGCCGGCAAGTCCAGCTGATTGACCGCCAGCAGCAATTCACGCGCCGTGCGCAAACCCTGATTGATATTGAAGCTGCCGTCCAGGTGCGGATCGTTGATCAGTCCTTTCCAGCCCACCGTAGTGCGGGGTTTTTCGAAGTACACGCGCATCACGATTTCCAGCTCGGGGGCAAAGCGCTTGCGCTCGACCGTCAGGCGGCGAGCATAGTCCAGCGCAGCTTCCGTATCGTGAATGGAACATGGGCCCACGATCACGACCAGGCGGTCATCTTTCTCGTGCAGGACCTTGTGGATGCTGCGACGAGCATTGTGGACCGTGGCCGATACTTCGGACGTGCAGGGGAACTCGCGCATGACGTGCGATGGCGGGGAGAGTTCCTTGATTTCACGGATCCGTAAATCATCAGTATTGTGCGACACGACGTTACTCCAGTTGGTTTGCCAGGGCCGGGGGTAGGCGAAAAAAAAGCCGCCCGGACGATGCTGGCGGCTTTTTTCAGGATTTGGGGCTTACTTTTGTTTGGTGCAACCCGTCCTTTCCTCCACCAGCGGCATTGGAAAAGCGTAAAAATAAAAGTAGAAAAACGGGCTTGCTTGCTTCATGAGAAAAATGCTAACACAGATTTCCTGAGCGTGACAAGCGCCCGGGCAAGAACTGCGCAAAAATAAGGCATAAGACAGAACATTTATACCAAAACAGGCAAAAAATGAACCACAAAACGAAATAAACATTTCGTTTTGTGGTTTTTAAAGGCCCTTTTGTTTCGAGTTTTCCTGCAAATCAGGAAAAACCCATCTGATTGCAGCAAGGCTGTTGTTTTTCCCGCTGCCCAATGCAGACACCGACACAGCAACGTCCTGCTCGACAAGGTGAACGCCGGCCCGGATCCTGCGGGCCGGCAGGCGGGATCAGCAGCAGCCTATCCGCCCTCGCCCGCCGTAGCGGGCTTGTTGGCGCTCACGGAAAAAAGTCGGGTAATCCATGGGCGTCTGCTCCGGATGAGTGCGACGCATATGCTCCAGATAGGTATCGTAGTCGGGCACCCCCACCATCAGACGCAAGGTGGTCGCCAGATAACGGCCAGTATCGCGGCCGGCCTGCGTGCTGCGCGCCAGAGCGCCGGTAAACAGTCCTTTCATGTCAGGCTCCTGCTGCTGCTTGCTCAGGCAGCGGCGCATAAGGGGTTTCGGCCGTGTGCGGCACCGAATCACGGCGCGCGCGCAATACGCAGCGTATGCCGAAGAACACCATGCTCAGCACCACGAAAATGAACAGGCCGCACAAGGTAGCGTTCACGTAATCGTTGAAGATCACCTGCTGCATTTGCTCCAGCGACTTGGCCGGCGCCATCACAGTCTGTTCGGCCAGGCCTTTCTGATAGACCTGGGCATGAGCCAGAAAACCGATCTTGGGATCGGGATGGAACATCTTCTGAAACCCCGCCGTCAGGGTGCAGATCAGCAGCCAGATCGTCGGCAACACGGTGACCCAGGCGTAGCGATCCTTCTTCATTTTGAACAGGACCACCGTGCCCAGCACCAGGGCCACCGCCGCCAGCATCTGGTTGGCAATGCCGAACAAGGGCCAGAGCGTATTGATGCCGCCCAACGGATCGACCACGCCCTGATACAGGAAGTAGCCCCACGCCGCCACGCACAAGGAGGTGGCGATCAAGTTGGCCACCAGGGATTCGGTCTGGCGCAGGCTGGGAACAAAGGTGCCCAGCAGATCCTGCAGCATGAAGCGCCCGGCCCGTGTGCCGGCATCCACTGCGGTCAGAATGAACAAGGCCTCGAACAGGATGGCGAAGTGGTACCAGAAGCTCATCATGGCGGGGCCGCCGATGACGTTGTGCAGAATATAAGCCATGCCCACGGCCAAGGTAGGAGCCCCGCCGGCACGCGAAATAATACTGCTCTCGCCGACATCGCTGGCCATCTGGGTCAGGTCGGCGGGCGTCACCAGAAAGCCCCAGCTGGAAACTACCTGCGCCACCTGCTCGGGCGTGGTCCCGATAATGGCCGCCGGGCTGTTCATGGCGTAATAAATGCCCGGTTCGATGACACACGCCGCCACCAGCGCCATGATGGCCACGAAGGACTCCATCAACATGCCGCCGTAACCGATATAGCGCGCCTGAGTTTCATTTTCGATCATCTTGGGCGTAGTGCCCGATGAAATCAGTGCATGAAAGCCGGACACCGCCCCGCAGGCGATCGTGATGAACAGGAAAGGAAACAGGCTACCCGACCAGACCGGCCCCGTACCGTCGATGAATTGCGTCGTGGAGGGCATCTTCATGTGCGGCGCCACGATCACAATGCCAATGGCCAGACCGACGATCGTGCCCACTTTCAGAAATGTAGACAGATAATCGCGCGGCGCCAGCAGCAGCCATACGGGCAGCACGGCGGCGATGAAACCGTAAATGATCAGCGCCCAGGTCAGTTCTTCGCCATCCAGCGTGAAGAAGGGTCCCCAGGTGGGATGCGCCGCCACATCCTGACCATACACAATGGCGGCCAGCAGGAACACCAACCCGATCACGGATACTTCGCCGATACGCCCTGGACGCAGATAACGCAGGTAGACGCCCATGAAAAGGGCCAACGGGATGGTCGCAACCACAGTGAACGTGCCCCAGGGCGAGCCGATCAAGGCCTTGACCACGATCAGCGCGAGCACGGCCAGAATGATCACCATGATCATGAAGGCGCCGAACAGCGCAATGACCCCGGGCACCGTGCCCAGCTCGGCCTTGATCAGGTCCCCGAGCGAGCGCCCGTCGCGACGCATGGAGATGAACAGCACCGTGAAGTCCTGAACGGCGCCCGCAAACACCACGCCCGCCAGAATCCAGAGCATGCCGGGCAGATAACCCATTTGCGCGGCCAGCACTGGGCCAACCAGCGGACCGGCGCCTGCAATCGCGGCAAAGTGATGCCCAAAAAGAACATGTTTGTTGGTCGGCACATAATCCAGACCGTCGTTGTGGCGCCAGGCCGGCGTCTGGCGCGTGGCATCCAGCTCGAACACTTTGCGTGCAATGAAACGACTGTAATACCGGTAGGCAATCAAGTAGACGCAGACCGCTGCCACCACGATCCACAGGGCATTGATGGTCTCCCCCCTGTGCAAGGCCACCGTCCCCAGGGAAAACGCCCCCAACAACGCAATCAGCACCCAGATCAGATGCCGTTGGATGAAACCGCCCTCTTCTCTGCTCATAGAGCCTCCACGATTTAGCATTAGTCGAGCTGTCGCCAACCTGGCCTTCTGTGCACTGCTGCCGAGCATAGCAAAAAGCACGGCCTCTTTGCCGCAAACCTGCATGCTTAGCGCCCTAAGCACTTCATTGCTTATTTCTAGGCGTTCTGCTGAATCAATAGTTTCTATTAAATTAATTTGAGCACTAATGTTTTTTTGAAGTATGATTCTCTGGTAAATCTTTTGCAATGCAAATCATTTATTAAGAAATGATTCGCACCAGAAAAGGAAATGCTCATGAAAACAACGCGTAAACCGCTTTCTGCTCTGGCCCTCGCGCTGGCCGGCTGCCTGGGAATCATGGCCGGCGCCCACGCCATCACACTGGCCGACGTGCAGAAACGAGGTTCGATCCGCATTGCGGTCGCCAATGAAATCCCCTACGGCTATATGGATATGTCCGGCCAGGCCAAAGGCGCCGGCCCCGATGTGGCCAAAGCCGTAATGGAGCGCCTGGGCGTCAAGAACATCACCTGGGAAACCGCCAATTTCGGCTCTTTGATCCCCGGCCTGCAGGCCAAACGCTTTGATATGGTGGCTGCCGAAATGGCCATTCTTCCGCCGCGCTGCCAACAGATCCTGTTCTCCGAACCCAACAGCTCGTATGGCGAAGGTCTGCTGGTGGCCAAGGGCAATCCCAAGAACATCCATTCCTACGAAGACTTCGCCAAGACCGATCACAAAATCGCCATCATGGCGGGCGCCGATCAACTGGAAATGATGCAGGCGCTGGGCGTGCCCGATTCGCGCATGGTCACCATCTCCAACAATGCCGACGCCATCTCCACGGTGTCCACAGGCCGGGCGGACGCCTACGCCGCCACCGGACAGACCGTCAGTGACCTGGCTGCCAAAAGCGCGGGCAAAGCCGAACTGGCCGCAGAGTTCAAGGATCCCATCATCAACGGCAATCCGGTACGCAGCTGGGGGGGATTCGCCTTCGCCTCGGACTCCCAGGACCTGCGCGATGCGGTCAACAAGGAACTGGCCGAGTTCAAGAAGACCGACGAATGGAAAGCCATTCTGGTCAACTACGGCTTCACCGAAGAAGATGTCAAACACTCCTTCGAGAAAAGCACCGAGCAGCTCTGCAAGGGCTAACCCGCTTCTGCCGCGCGGGGCCGTCCGGCCCTGCCGTCTCTCCCGCCATCACAGCGGGCAGCGCCCCCGCGGCGCCCTGCCCGCCTCTCTCTGGGATTCCCCATGGATTGGTTAAGCTATAGCACTCCCCTGCTGGAGGGCGCATGGGTCACTGTCAAGCTGACACTGTATTCCACGGTGCTGGGCGGACTCTTGTCCTTTGCATTTGGCATCGGCAAGCTGTCGCGCAACGTGGGTGTGCGCGCGCTCTCCATCGCCTTCATTGAAGTCTTCCGTGGCACCTCTTTGCTGGTGCAGTTGTTCTGGCTGTACTTCGCCCTGCCCATCCTGGGCCAGGCCATCGGCATGGATCTGCGTCTGCCCCCCGTGGTGGCCGGCACGCTGGCCCTGAGCCTGAACATCGGTGCCTATGGGGCCGAAGTCGTGCGCGGCGCCATTCAAGCCGTGCCCCCAACACAACTAGAAGCCGCCAAAGCGCTGGACTTCACCGAACGCCAGACGCTCTGGCGCATCAGTCTGCCTCAGGCTATCCCGGAAATGATGCCCAGCTTCGGCAATCTGGCCGTGCAGAACCTGAAAGACACCGCGCTGGTGTCGCTGATCAGCCTGGGCGACCTGGCGTTTCGCGCCGAACAGATACGCAACTTCACCCAGGACAGCACCACAATCTACACCCTGCTGCTGCTGATGTACTTCGGCATGGCGCTGGTGCTGACTGCCCTGATGAAACTGCTTGAGCGTTCCACCGGACGGTGGCGCGCCGGAAGGAGCTGACCATGCTGTTCGGCATTGAATGGGACACCAGCAGCAACTGGGCCTTCGCCGCTTCCATCCTGCCCATCCTGCTCAAGGGCTTGTGGGTAACCGTGCAGGCCACCGTCGTGGGTTTTCTGGTCGCCGCCGTGCTGGGGCTGGTTCTGGCCGGTTTGAAAAGCGTGCGCCTGCGCATCATTTCCTGGCCCGCCTATGTACTGACTGAATTTCTGCGCGACACGCCGCTACTGGTACAGCTTTTTTTCCTGTATTACGTGCTGCCCGACTACGGCATTGTCCTGCCCGCCTTCCTGACCGGCGCCCTGGCCCTGGGTGTGCAGTACAGCGCCTACCTGTCTGAAGTCTACCGGGCGGGACTGGAATCGGTCACCCGCGGTCAGACGGAAGCCGCCCGCGCGCTGGACCTGTCGCCGCTGCGCACCTTCGGGGTGGTCATCCTGCCTCAGGCCATCCCCCGCATCATCCCGGCCATGGGCAACTACCTGGTCTCCATCATGAAGGATGTGCCGGTGCTGTCGGTCGTTTCGGTACTGGAGATGCTGAACGTGGCCAAGATCATCGGCGACCGCACATTCAACTACATCATCCCCCTGTCCATGGTGGGCGGCCTGTACCTGCTCATGACGCTACTGGCCTCGGCCGGCGTGCGCGCGCTGGACACCCGCCTGCCCAAACGAGGAATCCCGCTACGATGAATACGCACAACGAATCCCCCATCATCCAGTTTGATCAGGTCACCAAGAAGTTCGGCGATGTCACTGTGCTGGACGCGCTGAACTTCGAGGTGCAGCGCGGCGAAAAAGTCACCATCATCGGGCCGTCGGGTTCGGGCAAATCTACCGTGCTGCGCATTCTGATGACGCTGGAGAACATCAACGACGGCGTCATCACCGTAGCCGGCCGCCCCCTCTGGCACGAAGAGGTCAACGGCAGCCTGGTGCCGGCCAGCGAAAACCATCTGCGCGACATGCGCAAGGAAATGGGCATGGTGTTCCAGCAGTTCAATCTGTTTCCGCACATGTCCGTCATGCGCAATGTGACCGAAGCGCCCACGCATGTGCTGGGCCTGTCCAGGCAAGAGGCGCGCGAGCGCGCCGAAGAATACCTGGAGCTGGTCGGCCTGATCGACCAGGCCGACAAATTCCCCTGCCAGCTTTCGGGGGGGCAGCAGCAGCGCGTAGGCATTGCCCGCGCCCTGGCCATGCGTCCCAACATCATGCTGTTCGACGAGCCGACCTCCGCCCTGGATCCGGAACTGGTGGGCGAAGTGCTGGGCGTCATCCAGAAGCTGGCCGAAGAGCACGACCTGACCATTCTGCTGGTCACGCACGAGATGCAGTTCGCCAAGGAAGTATCCGATCGCGTGTGCTTTTTCGACAAGGGCGTCATCGTGGAATCGGGCCCGCCCGAGGAATTGTTCACTCATCCCCAGCAAGCGCGCACGCAGGAGTTCCTGGGCAATTTCATCAATCCGTCCTAAGAAACGCGGCTCACAACTACCCCGTGGGTAAACATCCCAAGGGACCAGACTGCTGACAAACCCCGCTGTTACGCCCATGCCTGTTGGTTCAGCCCAAACACATGTTCAGACCGTGGAACGAGCACATCCCCCTATGTCGCATTCGTTCGTTGAGCCGGCGCAGAAACGAACCCTACAACGCAGGAGGTCTATGGGTCGCCCCCAGTCTTGCTATCAGTGAATCCTCACAAGGCTGGCACTATGACGGTCGCGATCAATGCAATCAGAGACTTCGAGCCAGTCAAGGCGCGGCCTGAACGGGGTAGGCGGGTCAGACGGCTTGCTGCAGGCGGTTTGCGGGGACGGGAGGCAAGCGTCGTGCTGTTTGACGGCGGCGCTTGTCGCTCGCCTGGGAGG
>JAEXOO010000034.1 GCA_023439305.1 Pseudomonadota bacterium | reverse complement strand
CTCAGTGTGTTTCTTCGTTGGAATGATCCAATAAACCATCAGGAAGAGGTGTAGATGGCAGCGATGCATTCAAGACCGCTGATACGCCGTCTAGCCGGTGCAAGCCGTTCAAGTCTGGGGCTGGGGCACCGGTGCGCAGCACCGGCAAGCCGTCAGCCACGGCGGCCCAGCCCCAGACTTGAATAGCGGGTTCGAGAGTTCGTATTTTGCTCATGAATGAACAGGGATTCCTGAAAACAGGCGAAGAACTTTTTTGTCCGGCATCCTGTGTTGGACGGAGTTCTGTTACACGGGAATCCGCCGGGCGGGATTGTGCTGGCGCAGAATATGGGCGTACCACAGCAGCAGCAAGAAGGCCGAGGCGCCCAGCCCCAGGCTGGCCATCAGCCACAGGCTGGCGGCGCCGGTGGGGGCGCCGGGGGCCAGCCATTGGATGATGCCGTCCAGCGAGCCGGCCGCCGAGCCGAAGCCCAGCCACCAGCCGCCTCCCAGGCCCAGCACGCTCAGGGCCAGGAATTGCAGCAACATGGGTACGAAAGCGACTTTGTAGGCGCGCAGCAGGTACGAGATGACGCACTGGAATGCATCGCAGAAATGGAAGTAGGGCAGCAGCTGCAGCAGCAACAAGGCCAGTAGAGCGACTTCGGGATCGTCAGTGTAGGCATGCGCCAGAGTGGGGCGCAGCAGCACCAGCAGGCTGATGATGATGAACACGCCGGCCAGCACCAGCGTCAGGCCGAGCATGCCGATGTGCCGGGCACGATGGTACTGCCCGGCGCCAATGGCCTGGGCGCTGACCGAGGCCGAGGCCACGCCCACAGCCATGGGCACCATGAAGCACACGGCGGCCAGATTGGCCATGATCTGATGGGCGCCGGAAACAAACACGCCCTCGCGCGCCACCAGCAGGGCCATGAAGCTGAAGGCGCAGATCTCGATCAGGTAGGAGCCGCCCATGGGCAAGCCCAGGCGCAGCAGCTCTTTCTGCGATTGCCAGCGTGGCCAGCCCAGGCGCAGCTTGAAAGGGCGGTAAAAGGGGTCGGCGCGTAGCACCCACAGGCCCGCCACCAGCATCATCCAGGACACCAGAGCGGTGGACAGGCCCGAGCCGACCGCGCCCATGGCGGGCAGACCGGCCTTGCCGAAGATGAACAGCCAATTGAACAAGGCCTTGAAGAGCACGCTGAGCAGATTGATCATCATGACCATCTTGGGGCGGGAAATCGCGGTGCCCAGGCAGTAAATGGTGCGAAAAACCAGGGCGGCAGGCAAGGCCAGGATCAGGCTGCGCAGATACCAGGTGACGCGTTCGTGGACCAGGGGATCCAGGTCGCCCGACCAGCGCAGCCAGATGTCCGGAATCGCCAGGCCTAGGGTGCCGACCGCGGTCAGCAGCAGCGCCAACCAGACGCCTTGGCCCCACCATCGGCCTACGTCGCTCAGCTTGCGAGCGCCGAAACTCTGCGCGATGATGGGGATCAGGGCGTGGATGACGCCCATCAGGCCGATGAAGACGGAAATATAGATGGATACGCCCAGGCCCATGGCCTGCAGGTCGATCGCGCTGCTGTGACCGACCATGACGGTGTCCAGCACGCCAAAGACAATGCCCGCCCAGGAGCCGATCAGCACGGGCCAGGCCTGGCGCAGAATCAAGCCAGCCTGGCTTTTCCAGTTGTGGTGAAACAGGGCGGGCATGGCTGCTGTCAGGGTTTGGCGATACGCAGCAAGCGGAAGGCTTCGTGGCGTTCGGCGCCGCGCTTGCCTTCCCATAGTTGCACGGCATTCGGCGGCACAGGCGCTGCGCCGTCGCGCAGGTCGCGCAAGGAAAACTGTTCCAGCACCAGTGTGCAGCGATTGTCGAAGTTGATATTGATGTTGTCGAACACCAGGAAAGAGGCGCGTTGACCCGAGCCTACGCCCCAGGAGCGCAGGCATTCGCCGGGCAGGCGATGTTCTTTCAAGGCGGCGGCCAGTTCGCCGGATACGTCGCGGTAGCTGCGTACATAGTCCAGAGACGGCATCCACAGCGTGACAAGCAGCAGCCAGGTGGTGATCAGGCCGCCTGCCGACAGCACCGTGCCGCGCAGCAGGCCGGCGGGATGTGTGGACAGACGCCAGCGTACCAGGGCGATCCAGGCCAGCGTGCCCAGTACGGCGATGATCATGACCGGCCAGGAAACAAATGTGTCGTAGCCTTGAGTCTGGCGGGCGATATTGCTGGCGATCTGACTGGGCCAGCCTGTTTGCTGTGCGAACCAGCCCAGCCACACGGTGGCGGCCGTCAAGGAAAAGCACATGATGGCGAACCAGTCCAGCGTGTTGACCACGCCGCGCCGCAGCGTCGGCAAGGAGAAGGCGGCCAGAACGGCGCAAGGCACCACCAGCAGGGCGTACTCGGGCTCGAAGGCATCGCGCACGAACATCAGGCTCAGCAGCGGGATCAGCAGGCCGATGGCGGGCACGTAGATGTGCGGCGCGCGCAGCCAACTGCGCCACTGCCACAGGGCCAGCAGCGCCAGCGGCCAGGTCGGCCACAAGAACCAGGCCAGGTCGCGCAGATTATTGAGCTGTTCTCTGAAGCCGCTCCAGCCCCAGGCGGCCAGATGCCAGAGCCGCCATTGGTCGGTCCAGTAGACGCTGATACGCTTGGCCGGTATCCACCAGACCATGATGATGGCGACGGTCAGGGCGATGGTCAGGGCCAGCCACTGGCCATGAGAGCGCAAGGGGCTGCGGGGCAGAAAGCACAGCGCGGTAGCCAGCATGACGGGGCCTGCGCCCAGCCAGCCGCGGGTCAGGAAAGCGGCGCCCAGGGACAGGCCGAGCAGGATGGAGCCGGACGCCGGCCGGTCGAACATGCGCACCAGGCTATACAGCGCCAGGGCCTGCAAGGCCACCATGGCGGGTACTTCCGAGGTTTCGTGCATGCGCCAGATGATGCCGACCGTGGCCACGGTCAACAGCAGGGCGGCGTCGGCGATCATGCGGCCGTAGTCGGTCGGGGAGGGCTCGCCGCCAAAAGGCAGGCGCAGGGGCTGGGCCTCGGGGCGTCGCGCCAGCAGGTAGGCGCCGTGCCAGACTGAGCCGGCCAGCATGCCGAACCAGAGCAGATTGGGCAGGCGGGAGGCGGCAATGGTGGCGTTCAGATCGGAGGTGAACAGCTTGAACAGCGGTGCGAACAAGGCGATGCACAGGGCGCCGAGCCACGTGGACAGCGGTCCGTCCTGTGCATGCGCCAGATTACCGACCTGAGGCAGCAGCAGGGCCTGCCCGCTGGGGTCGGTCAGGGCTGTCATCATGGTGGCCAGCCCAATGACGTCGTCGGTCTTCCAGGGGTCGCGGAAAAACAGACCCGCAAGAATATAGATCGTGCCCACGACGATCAAAACCAGTCTGGGCAGCTTGACGGCCGCAGTGGCGGTCAGCCGGGCGGGCGTAGAGGAGGGAATGAGGCTGGAGGACACGTACGGATGAAACAGATCAGTGAGTTCGCCCTATCTTAAATCAAAGGGCTGCGCAGTGGCCGTGAAACGGCAGGGGTTTATGTGTCATAGCGTGATGCGGCAATAAAAAAGGCAGCCGAAGCTGCCTTTTCTTGCACTGAGCGCATAGGCGCTAAGAAGGGCTTATTCGCCTTTCTTGACGGTGCCGGCGGTGCGGGCAAAGCGGGCGCGGAACTTCTCGACGCGACCGGTTTCCACGATGCGCGTTTGGGCGCCGGTGTAGAAAGGGTGCGATTCGGACGTCACGTCACACTTGAACAGCGGGTAGGTTTTGCCGTCTTTTTCGGTGGTTTCGCGCGTCTGGACGGTAGAACGGGTGATAAAGGAGTTGCCCGTTTGCAGGTCCAGAAACACCACGTCGCGGTATTCTGGGTGAATGCCTTCTTTCATGATGATTCCTGTTTTAACAAGTAAGGACCGCCAGCAGACTCTGGGCAAGCAATCAGGGTTCAGACAAGGCAGACTAGCATTTGCCAGGGGCTGCACCGCTGTTTGTTTGCCTTTCAGCGCCAAAAAGCTAAATGGGCTTTTGCCACGTATCCGGTAAAGCCTGAAATTCTAACATTGCAGCGGGGGTTTTCAAAGAAAAACCGGCCCAGGACGCGGCAAGACCGCAACACGCGGTCTGCTATAGATTCGTGCGCAGGCTCCAGAGCTCCGGGAACAGCACGGTGTCGAGCATCTTGCGCAGATAGGAAACGCCAGAGGTGCCGCCCGTGCCGCGCTTGAAGCCGATGATGCGCTCGACAGTGGTGACATGGCGGAAGCGCCAGAGGCGGAAGGCATCTTCCAGATCGGTCAGTTTCTCGGCCAGCTCGTACAGTTCCCAGTGCTGGGGCGCGTTGCGGTAGACCTGCAGCCATGCTTGTTCGACTTCGGGGCTGGCCTGGTAGGGCTGGCGCCAGTCGCGCTCCAGATAGGCGGCGGGCACCGCCACGCCGTGGCGGTCCAGGCAGCGCAGGGCTTCGTCGTAGAGTGAAGGTGATTCGTAGGCCAGGGTGACGCCGGCCAGGCGCTCGGGGTTGTGTTGGTGGGGCTTGAGCATGGCAGCGTTCTTGTTGCCCAGGGAAAATTCGATTTCCCGGTACTGGAAGCTCTGAAAGCCGCTGGACTGGCCCAGGTAAGGACGCAGCGCGGAGTATTCGGGCGGCGTCATGGTGCTGAGCACGTCCCAGGCGTTGACCAGCGCCGCCATGATCTTGCTGACGCGGGCCAGCATTTTCTGGGTTTCCTGCAGACGGTCTTCGCGCAGACAGGCAATGGCGGCGCGCAGTTCATGCAGCAGCAGCTTCATCCACAGCTCGCTGGTCTGGTGCTGGATGATGAACAGCAGCTCGTTGTGTTCGGGCGAGAGCGGGTGTTGCGCGCTGAGCAACTGGTCCAGCGACAGGTAGTCGCCATAGCTCATGTCGCGTGAGAAATCGAGCTTGGCATGTTCTTCAGTGACAATGCGTTCGCCCTGTCCGGGCGTGGAATCGGTATGGGTCATGGTGTCAGGCTAGGGATCGAAGAATGGCGCGCACCGGACTGGCGTCCGCTTGGACCAGCGCCAGGGGCAGGGCGATGAGTTCGTAGTCGCCGGGGGCGATGTGGTCCAGCACCAGATTTTCCAGAACGCGCATGTCGTGCCGGCGCAGGATCTGATGGCTGTCCAGGGTCTTGCTGCTGGACGGGTCCACGCTGGGCGTGTCTATGCCGACTAATCGGATGCCGCGGTCCGCCAGCAGTTGCAGGCTGGTCGGTGCGTAGGCGGCGAATTCGTCTGTCCAGATGTGCTGGGGCGAGCGGTCGGTGGTGCTGACCAGAATCCGGGGCGGGCAGCCTTCCAGGTAAGGCAGAAGATCACCGGGTTCGATCAGGGGACCGCCGTGGCGGGCATGAATAACGCGACACGGGCCCAGAAAGGGTTCCAGCGCCATGGCGCCCGCTGCGCCGCCTTGCGGGTCGTAATGCAGCGGCGCGTCCGCATGGGCGCCGACATGGGGCGACATCGTGATTTCGGATACATTGACGGGACAGGCGTCCGACAAGGTCCAGCGCCAGGTCTGGCGGTAGGGCGTGTCGCCGGGAAAGACGGGCGACTGGGTGCTGACCGGCGGTGAAATATCCCAGATAGTGCTCATGGCGGAATTGGCTTCGGACGGTAATGAATGCAGTGTAGATGATTTAGAACTTAAGCAGTATGGTTCAGAGGTCGCCGCGTTCAGCCATGGATACGGCCTGGGTGGGCGTGACGATGATGTGATCGAGCAGGCGTACCTCCACCAGAGCCAGTGCCTGGCGGATATGGCGCGTCAGGCGGATGTCGGCATCGCTTGGATAGGCGGCGCCGGAGGGGTGGTTGTGAGCCAGGATCAGGGCGCTGCTGTGATGGCGCAGCGCGGCGCGCACGATTTCGCGCGGGTAGACCGACGCCTGATTGATGGTGCCGCGGCTGATTTCCTCGGCGGTGATCAGGCGCAGTTGATTGTCCAGAAACAGGGCCAGGCAATGTTCCACCGGCAGGTGTCCCAGGTGCGACAGGCAATAGTCGCGCACCTTTTCGGCTTGATCCAGCAGGGGCTGGCCGGTCAGGGACTCCAGGGCGCAGCGGCGGTGCAGCTCGCGGATCACCAGGAGCTCTGCGCATTTGGCCGGGCCGATGCCGTCCATTTGCCGCAGTGCCGATGCCTCTGCCGATAATAATCCCTTGAGTCCGTTAAAATGATCCAGCAGCGTCTGTCCGAGCTGTACCGCATTGCAGCCGCGCCGACCCGTGCGCAGCACGATGCCCAGCAGTTCAGCGTTGGACAGGCAGGCGGGACCGTGCGCCAGCATCCGTTCGCGAGGCCCTTGGGCGCGTAGTAGGGGTGTGGCCATAAGAAACGTTAAAATACGGTAATTGAATGATTTTCCATGGTGATCGATCGTGAGTAACACTGCTAGTTCCGAGGCCGGGATTGTCCGTGCGGATTCCTACCTGACGTTGCATTACCGCATAGAGCTGGCCAGCGGCCCGGCGGCCGGTTCTGTCTTTGCCGATACCTTTACGGGGCGGCCCGCCACTTTGCAGCTGGGCAACGGGCAATGGGCGCCGGGCATGGAAGCGCATCTGCTGGAGCATCGCGAGGGCGAGCGTTTCCAGGTCGATATTCCCGCTCAAGATGCGTACGGCGAACGCAATCCCGAGCTGCTGCAGCGCGTCACGCGCGGCATGCTGGCCACCCATGCGGCCGAAGGCGCACAGTTCGAGCCGGGCGACATGGTGGAGTTCGCGGCGCCGGATGGCAGCCGTTATTCGGGCGTCCTGAAGGAAATCGACGACGAAACCGCTCTGTTCGATTTCAACCATCCTCTGGCCGGCGTCGCACTGCGCCTGGATGTTCATATTCTGGGGATTCTGTAATGAACCAAATCGTTGCTGCTCAGGACGCCGAAGTCGTCCTGGCCCAGCCACGCGGCTTCTGTGCCGGCGTGGATCGCGCCATCGATATCGTCGAGCGTGCGCTGGAGCTGCACGGCGCACCTATTTACGTGCGCCATGAAATCGTCCACAACCGCTACGTGGTCGAGGACCTGCGCAACAAGGGCGCCGTCTTTATCAAAGAGCTGGATGAAGCCCCCGCCGGTTCCATTGTCATTTTCTCGGCCCATGGCGTCTCGCGCCAGGTGCGGGCCGACGCCGAGGCGCGCGGCCTGAAGGTGTTCGATGCGACCTGCCCGCTGGTTACCAAGGTGCATATCGAAGTCTCGCGCATGCGCGCCGAAGGACGGGAGATCATCATGATCGGCCACGTGGGCCATCCCGAGGTCGAAGGCACCCTTGGACAGGCCGAAGGTGGTATGTATCTGGTGGAAACGCCGGAAGATGTGGCCAAGCTGCAGGTCAACGACCCGGAAAAACTGGCCTTCGTCACACAGACGACCTTGTCGGTCGATGATGCCCAGGTGGTCGCCGATGCCTTGCGCGCGCGCTTTCCTCACATTGTCGAGCCCAAGAAAAGCGATATCTGCTATGCCACGCAGAATCGCCAGGATGCCGTCAAGATCATGGCGCCGCAATGCGATCTGGTTCTCGTGGTCGGCAGCACCAATAGCTCCAACTCCAACCGTCTGCGGGAAGTGGCCGAGCGCAAGGGCGCCGAGGCCTATCTGCTGGACAAGCCCGAGATGATCGACCCGGCCTGGCTCGCAGGTAAAAAGCGCGTGGGCGTGACCGCCGGCGCCTCGGCACCCGAGGTCCTGGTCAACCAGGTGATCGAACGTTTGCGTGAGCTGGGCGTGGAGCGCGTGCGGGCCCTGGACGGCGTCGAGGAAAATATCGCCTTTCCCTTGCCGCGTGAACTCTCCCGCAAGATCGAGAGCCTGAATAAATAAAGAAAAAGCAAGGCCGCTGTGCTGCATCTTCAATAAAGAGCTAAGGACCGGAGACATCGATGATTCTGTACAGTTACTTTCGCAGTTCGGCGGCCTATCGAGTGCGCATAGGCCTGAATCTGAAAGGCCTGGCCTACGACATCCGGCCGGTGCATTTACTCAAGGACGGCGGGCAGCAGCATAGCGCGGATTACACGCAGTTGAATCCCGCCGAGCTGGTGCCTACGCTGGTCGATGGCGAGCAGGCCATTACTCAGTCCCTGGCTATCCTCGAGTATCTCGAAGAGCGTCATCCTCAGGCGCCTCTGCTGCCTGTTGATCCTCTGCAGCGCGCCTGGGCTCGTTCCATGGCGCTGGCGGTCGCTTGCGATATTCATCCCTTGAACAATCTGCGCGTGTTGCAGTATCTCAAGCGCGAGCTGCAGGTCGAGGATGATGCCCGCAATGACTGGTATCGGCATTGGGTAGCCGCCGGCCTGCACGGGCTGGAAGCCCTGGTGCAGCGTCACCGCGATGGACGTCATTTCATTTTTGGCGATCAGCCGGGCATGGCGGAAGCCTGCCTGATCCCGCAACTGTTCAATGCCCGCCGGCTCGACTGTGACCTGGAGTCTTACCCGACCCTGCTTGCGGTCGAAGAAAAGTGCCTGGAGCTATCTGCTTTCCAAGAGGCGGCGCCGGAGCGCCAGGTAGACGCGGCCTGATCTGTCCTTTTTCATGTCGGCAAGACATGATCTTGCCGTATACCCGCCGTCGTGGCGGGTTTTTCTTGCTCCGGCAAGGCATCTCCCTTGATAGGAATCATTGGCAATGAAAATTGGTTTTTGCGGCTTGGGCCTGATGGGCCAGCCTATGGTGCAACGTCTGTTGCAGGCCGGACATGACGTTCTGGTCTGGAACCGCTCAGCGGACAAGGCGCAGGGGGTAATGAAGTCCGGCGCACAGTGGCGCGACACGCCAGCAGCTCTGGCGCAGGAGTGCGAGATTGTGCTTTTGTGTGTTTTTGATGCTCAGGCGGTGCACGATGTGGTTCTGGGGGCGCATGGGCTGGCGTCCGTGCGCGGCAGCCTGCGCATCGTCGTAGACCATTCTTCGATTCCGCCTCAGGATACGCGCGACATTGCTGCCCAGCTTGATGCGCGTTGCGGCGCGCAATGGCTGGATGCGCCTGTTTCGGGCGGCGTGGGTGGCGCGGAGCAGGGCACGCTGGCCATCATGGCCGGCGGGCAGGAGCACTGGCTGGACAAAGTGCGGCCGGTCCTGGCGGCGTATTCACAGCGCGTCACGCTGATGGGGCCTGTGGGCGCCGGACAGGTAACAAAGTTATGCAATCAGACCATCGTTGCAACAACCTTGAGCGCCATCGCCGAGGCGCTCAGTCTGGCCAATGACAATGGCGTGGATGCTTCTTTGATCAGCGAGGCGCTGGGCGGAGGATGGGCTGATTCGGTACTTTTGCAGCTGTTCGTGCCGCGCATGACCCAGGGCACTAAGCAGACCAAAGCGTCGATTGACACGATGTTGAAGGACTTGAATACCGTCGCCGACCTGGCTCGCTCCAGCCATACCACCATGCCGGTCGCACATGCGGCGCAGCAGACTTACAGGGCGGGTCACCGGCTGGGCTTGGGGGGGCGGGACGTGGCGGAAATCGTCCAGGTGCTCGGTTACAATTCCAATAAATAAACCACGATGCTAAAACTTAGTTTCGGTATCATGACGGCAACTTGAAACCAGGACTTTTGGTCTGACAAAAGGGAAGTAAATGAAGAAAAGCACAGGGGTTGTTGCACTGGTCGTGGCATTGGCTGCCGTATATGGCGGATCCACGTGGTTCATGGGTCAGAAGACGGAACAACTGATCCGCGAGAAGGTCGCCGAGTTCAATACGGTTTCCGCCGAGAAGCTCCAGCAGTCCGGCATGGACGGCACGATCACCATGACCGTGGTGGAATACAAGCGCGGCGTGCTTTCGTCGGATGCCCGCTACACCATCACCATGGCGCCCAACGACAAACAGGAAAAACCCCTGGAGCTGACCTTCGATGACAAGATCAGCCATGGCCCGCTGCCGCTGTCCGCATTGAAGATGGGCAATTTCACGCCGGTCGCCGCCTTGTCGCACAGCACTCTGGTCAAGACCAAGGATGTAGAGGCTTGGTTCAAGCTGACCGGCGACAAGAACCCGCTGTGGGCAGACAGCCTGGTCGGCTTTGACGGTGCGGTGGACTCTACCGCCCATTTCGAGGCCATCAAACATCAGGGCGATACCGTCAAGGTCGATTTCAGTGGCGGTCAGTTGCGCGCGAAGGCGGGCGGCAAGAGCGACGACATCCTGGTCACGGGCAATTTCCCCACGCTGTTGGTCGATGACATCGGCGAAGATCCGCTCAAGCTGCAAGCTGACAATTTCGTCGTGGATTTCAAGCAGACGGGCGATATCAACGTGAACGGCACGCAGACGGGTAAAGTGAGCGTGGACAACGTCCAGTTCCATACCCCAGAAAGCGATGGCATCAAGTTCAAGCAGATTCTGGTGGATACCGACAGCGTTACCAAGGATTCGCTCAGCAACATGAAAGTGCGCTATGTCTTCACCGACCTGGTGTTCGAAGACAAGCTGAACCTGGGCTCGGCCGAGCTGGCCATGAATGTGGACAGCGTCTACACCCCCGCATTGGTCGCCCTGAGCAAGCTGATTTCGGATCCCGGCTTCGAGCAGAAGGTGGAAAACGAAGATCCGCAGACCACCAAGCTGCTGTTGGACCAGGTGCTGGTTGCCCTGGAGCGCAAGCCTGTGCTGCGTATCGAGCCGCTGCGTTGGTTCAACGAACAGGGCGAAACCAAGGCCTCCCTGCGCGTGGACTTGCAAAAGCCCAACGCGACGGTGCAGGAGCTGGAACAGAATCCGCAACTGTGGCTGCAGGCTATTCCGTCCGCCCATCTGAGCCTGGACGTGTCCAAGCCTATGCTGCGCGGCGTGGCCACCCAGATGGACAAGGCCGAAGGCGTGTCGCCTGACGAAGGCACGGCCGCCATGCTGGACATGATGCTGGAGGCTGCTGTTCAGCCCTATGTGGAGTCCAAGCTGCTCAAGCAGGACGACAAGAGCATTTCGACCGAAATCAAATACCTGGGCGCCGATCAGGTGTTCGACATCAACGGCCAGCGCTTCACATCCGATGACCTGCTGGGTCTGGTGTTGATGGGCATGATGTAAACAAGCCCTGGCGTTGCCGGTCAAGCCCACCTATCATAGGTGGGCTTTTTTTTTTGCGGTCCGATTGCGCGCGGCGCGGTGCGGGCGATGATTTTGAAGGGTGTTTTCATGGCAAGTTTGTCGGACCAGCTTTCCCGGCTGGTGTATAGCACGGAACAGGGCAGGATCTGCCCGGAATGCGCGCAGCCGCAGGCGCAATGCCGGTGCGAACAGGAAAAGAGAGAGCAAAGCCTGGCTCGGACGCAGGGGCCGGTGCGCCTGACCTTGGAGACCAAGGGGCGCAAAGGCAAGGGGGTGACCGTGGCGGAAGGACTCGTCATGGACGAGTCAGGCTTGAAGGCGTTGCTCAAGGAGCTGAAGAATGCCTGCGGGACTGGCGGCACGCACAAAGATGGCGTGCTGGAGATTCAGGGCGACCATCGCGCCACGGTGCAGGCGCGGCTTGAGCAGCGTGGCCTGACGGTTAAGCGCGCCGGCCGCCCCTAAGACGGATCAGAAGCTATAACCGAGGCCTACGCCGCCGAATACGCTGCTTTTCTTTTCCACCAAGGGGCTGTCCTTGGCTTCCTTGCCCAGGGCAGTGACGCCCAGCACGCCTTGCAGCGCCCAGCTGGCGCTCAGCTTGTGGGTGTATTGGCCATACACCGAATACGAGCGCAGGCCCGCGTCAGGGCGATAGGCGCGCAACTGGCCATTGCTGGCGGCGGCTTCGTGACCTTTGACGCCGAAGTACGTATGCATGGCTTTTTCATTGGACCACTTCAGTTCGCCGCCCACGGACAGGCTGCTGTCCTGGTCGTTCCAGAGACGATAGCTCAGGTCGAGTACGGCATTGCCGCCGTAGTTGTTCTTCAGCGCCTGGTAGTAGCTGGCCTCGATCTTGGCGCGGCCTAACTGGTAGGCGGTGAATATCCCCAGATTGCCATGACGGTCGATGTCGTCCGTGCCGTACAGACGGTCGGCGTCGTCGGCCTTGCGCGAGCGCGATAGAGAGGCATAGGTGCCGATGGTCCAATTGTCGGTCAGATTCATCTGCAGGCCGACGGCGGGCAGGCCCGCCTTGGGGGCGAGGAAGAAGTGACCGTTGCGATGGGCCAGCAGGGGGTAGGGGCGCGCGGTGTACGTGTCTGCACCTTCGTATTTGGGCATGAAGCCCATCCCCAGCCCGATGGTTGTTTGCTGAGCGGCCGCTTGACTGGCCCCCAGGGTGAACAAAGCCAGCAGCAGGCCGGAGTGCAAGACGGTACGAGACATGGGAAATCCTTTTGAAACTGATAAAAAAAAGCGCCCGCTTTGTGAGCGGGCGCGTTTATCGTAGCAAGATTTTCCGGGGCGATTGTTAAATTATGACCGAACGGTACGGTATGTTGTCTACATCCCACAGTGGGCGTCAGGCCCGGATGTAGAGCCAGCCGTCCTGCTGCAGGCGAACCAGCGCGGTGATGGCCCCTTGTTCCAGCACATTCAGGCGTGCGGGCGCTTGCAGATTCAGAGTGCGCAATGTATTGGGGCACAGATAGGTGAAAGCATCGCACTCGTGCGCCTGGGCCTGTACGCAGGCGGCGACGGCCTGCGCATTGACCAGGATGCGCACTTGCGCGTCGGGCATGTCCTTGAGCAGGTTGCGAGCATTGCTGCGTGCGCGATTCAACGCATCGGGCGTGGGGGCGTGAAGCAGTACCTGAGTCGTCATGATTGAAGTCCTGGTCGGTGTCAGCGGGGGCCGAAGGCGCGGTCGGCAGTATCGGGCGAAGCGCCGGTCTGCATCTGGATCCGGCCTTGCTCATCTTGCCAGACCAGCGCCGGCGTGGCGCGCAGATCCCAGCCCATCATCAAGTCTTCGTTGGCCATCAACTGAGCTTCGATGTCGGTCGGCACGTTCTGCAGAGCTTTGACGCCCGCTCCGCGCTCTTTGCGCGCGGCCACCGAATGGTCGTGCAGGGCGAGGGCCGGGTCTTTGGCGGCCATGATGGCGGCCGCCTTGGGGCCGCTGGTCGGTGTCAGGATGCCTACCATGATGTGTCGCAGCTGGACCTTGCCGGACTCCACCCAGGGGCGGGCCATCTGCCAGAGCTGCATGCAATAGGGGCAGTTGGGGTCCGTGAAGACATAGACAATGCGGGCCGCATCGCTGTTGCCGTCGGCGATCCAGTGGGATTTTTCCAGCTTGCCCAGCATGTCTTTGGCAATCGCGGGCTGCACAAGCTCGTCCAGACCAGCAGGCCGCACCTCTTCGCCCTGGGCGTCGATCAAGGTGCCCACCAGCATATGTTGTCCATCCGGCAGAGTGTAGATCGCCAGGGGACGATTGCCGCTGTAAGCGCCCCAGGCTTTCAAGCCCCCGGGGGCGTCGAATTGCCCGACAACGGACAGCCCCTGTTCTTCCAGCGCTTTCAGGCCTGCCGGACGGTCTGCCGCCTGGGCCAGGGAGGCAACGCACAGCAGGCCGCCCAGGGCTGCGCGCAGGGAAATGGAGAGGGCTTGGGTCATGGAGTTTCCTGCAAAACGGATCAGCATCGAATTTATATACCAAACAAAAATATATAAATAATTAAAAGGAATAAGAGAATGGGACTCCAGGAATGCTCCAGAGTTCCCATTTTCTACGCTTGGACCGTGTTTCAAGTTCAGGGGTTCTGGCCGGCGACCAAGTCGGCCAATTGCAGCAAATGATAGGTCTCGTGCACAGGCAGGCCCATGATGCCGGTGTAGCTGCCGCTCAGGTGCCGCACAAACATGCCGCCCAGGCCCTGTATGCCGTAGGCGCCGGCCTTGCCCATTGGTTCGCCACTGGCGCAGTAGGCGGCGATCTCGCGCTCGCTGAGCGTCTTGAAGCTGACTTCGCTGATGCTGATGCTGTCGTACTCATTGCCGCGCGCACCCAGGCACATGGCTGTCATGACGCGGTGCGTCTTGCCGGACAGCGCACGCAGGATGCGGGCGGCGTCGTCCGCATCGGTGGGCTTGCCGAATATCTCTTCTCCCAGACAGACGGTGGTGTCGGCCGCCAGGATTGCGCGCTGCGGGTCCAGCTCGGCCTGCTCGGCCCGCCACTCCAAGGCGCGCAGCAGCTTGTCACGAGCCGTGCGGCGAACATAGTCCAGCGCGCGCTCTTGTTCCAGGCGGGGTTCATCCTCGCCCGGCGGGTTCGGGACATTCAGCACATCGTGGGGCACCTGCATGCTGTTCAGCAGGTCGTGGCGCCGCGGACTGGCGGAGGCGAGATAGATAGGAAGAAATTGCATGAGGCGTGAGACGAGAGAGGCGCTATCTAGGCGCGGTGATAAGGGTGGCCGGTCATGACGGACCAGGCGCGATACAGCTGTTCGGCCAGCAGGATTCGAACCAGAGGGTGGGGCAAGGTCAGCGAGGACAGGCGCAGCATGCCGTGGCAGCTTTGCTTGAGGGCTGCGTCCAGGCCGTCGGGGCCGCCTACCAGAATAGCGATGTCACGGCCTTCGCCGCGCCAGCGCTCCAGTTCCTGGGCCAGTTTGACTGTGGTCAAGTCCTTGCCGCGCTCGTCCAGTGCGATACGCAAGGCCTGAGCGGGAATGGCGGCTTCGATGCGTTTGGCTTCGGCCAGCATCATCTGCGCCGCAGTCTTGCCGCCGCTGCGGGGCTCGGCCTTGATTTCGCGTAGTTCAAGCGCGCAGTCGGGGGGCATGCGGCGAGCGTACTCCTGCCAGCCTTGTTCCACCCAGTCCGGCATGCGCTGCCCAACGGCGATGACGATCAGTTTCATTCAGTGCTTTCGGAAAATAAAAAGAGCCGCCTGGAAAGGGCGGCTCGGGTACCGCGGTGAGCGGGGGGAGACAGGCGAGCCTTATTGGCCGTCGTCGTCAGCCGCTTCGTAAAAACCGGGTTGGGGAACCTGACGCGATTGCGGCAGCAGTTCTACATCCACAGGACGTTCGCCCCAGAGATCTTCCAGGTTGTAATACTGACGGATAGCGGGCTGCATGCAATGCACGACAATATCGCCCAGGTCGATCAGGACCCATTCGCCAGTGTCGTCGCCTTCGTGAGCCAGGATCTGGACTTTGTTTTCACGGGCCTTGTCGATCACGCTGTTGGCCAGGGATCGAGTCTGGCGGTTGGAGGTGCCGCTGGCAATGACCACGCGGTCGAACAGCCCCGTCATGTGGGTCGTGCTGAAGACCTTGATGTCCTGGGCCTTTACATCTTCGAGGGCATCGATGACGATGCGTTGGAGTTTTTCGATATTCATAAAAAGAACTATACAGGGCGGGCCTGTCAGTGGGAAAGATAGAGTCCGTTTTTGCGGATGTAGGCAGCGACTTCGTCCGGAACCAGTTCGCTGATGTTGTCGCCGCGCTGCACCCGGTCACGGATTTGCGTGGCCGATACGTCCATGGGCGTGAAGGCGATGCAGTGCAGGCGGCGTCCGAGCTGTTCCAGCCGGGTCGTCAGCGCGTCCGTCGCCTGCAGCCGGGCTCCTGGGCGCTGGGCAACGGCCAGCTCGACGCGCTCGACGATTTCTTCCCAGGCATGCCAGTTGCAGAAATTCAGCAACTGATCGCTGCCCAGAATCCAGAAGTACCGGGCGCCGCCGGGCAGGGTGCGCAAGGTCTCGACAGTATAGGTCGGGCCGCCGCGCCGGATTTCTTCGGGGTTGACGCTGAGTTCGGGATGGGGGCGCACTGCCAGCGAGGTCATGGCCAGGCGGTCCTGGGCGCTGGCGCCCAGGGCGGGACGCTGCCAGGGCTGGGCGGCCGGCAGCAATTGCACTTCATCCAGCGCAAGCTGCTCGTGCGCGGCCAGCGCCAGCGCCAGGTGGGCCCGGTGGATGGGATCGAAGCTGCCGCCCAGCAGGCCGATGCGGGCTAGATCCATTCGCGCGGCACCAGATACTGCGCCAGTGCGGCTTCCGGAGTGCCGTGTTCGGGCGACCAGTTGTAGCGCCACTTGGCCTGGGGCGGCATGGACAGCAGGATGGATTCGGTCCGTCCGCCCGATTGCAGGCCGAACAAGGTGCCACGGTCGAAGACCAGATTGAATTCCACATAGCGGCCGCGTCGTATGGCCTGGAATTCGCGCTGTTCATCGGTATAAGGTTGATTCACGCGGGCCCGAACAATGGGTGCATACGCCTGCGTGAAGCAGTCGCCCACGGAACGGGTCAGCGCGAAGCTGGCCTCGAAGCCGGGTTCGTTCAGGTCGTCGAAGAAAATGCCGCCGATGCCGCGCGTTTCGTTGCGATGCTTCAGGTAGAAGTATTCGTCGCACCAGCGCTTGTAGCGCGGGTAGTAGTCCGATCCGTGTGGCGCCAGAGCGTTGTGGCAGACTTGGTGGAAATGCCGGGCGTCGTCTTCGACCAGATAGTAAGGGGTCAGATCCAGGCCGCCCCCGAACCAGAACACGTCTTTCTGGCCGTGTTCCTGGGCCTGAGCAACAAACATGCGCACATTCATGTGCGTCGTGGGCACAAAAGGATTGCGCGGGTGAATGACCAGCGACACGCCCATGGCTTCCCAGGGGCGGCCGGCCAGTTCGGGGCGATGGGCGCTGGCCGACGGAGGCAGCGTGTGGCCCTTGACGTGGCTGAACAGTACCGCTGCGCGCTCGAACACGGGGCCGTTCTCCAGGAAGCGCGACAGGCCACCGCCGCCTTCCTGACGCTGCCATTCATCCGCCTCGAAGCGCGAACCGTCCAGTTCCTGCAGGGTGTCCACGATGTGGCTTTGCAGTTGACGGAAGTAGGCCTGGGCGGAATCAACGGGTAAAGACATGAGAAGACCTTGCTGCGTGGATCAGGATTCGTTGGCGGGCAGGGCGCGCCAGCCTATGTCGGTGCGGAACTGCTTGCCGTCGAAATGCGTCTGGGAAATCGCGTGGTAGGCGGCTTCCTGGGCGCGGCGGATGGAGTCCGACAGCGCCGTGACGCACAGTACCCGGCCGCCCGTGGTCACGACGGTGTCCCCGTCCAGGCGTGTGCCGGCATGGAAGGTCACGCAGTCGTCCGCGTCCGGTGCGAACTGGACGATGGGGTCGCCCGTGCGCGGGGTGTCCGGATAGTTGGCGGCAGCCAGCACGACGCCGATGGCGGTACGGCGATCCCACTCGATGGTGGCCTCGTCCAGCTTGCCGGCCAGCGCCAGCTCGAAGGTCTCGGTCAGGTCGCTCTTGATGCGCATCATGATGGGCTGGGTTTCGGGGTCGCCCATGCGGCAGTTGAATTCCAGGGTCTTGATGGGGCGAGTGGCATCGGGGCCGTCGCCGATCATGACGCCGGCATACAGGAAGCCGGTGTAGGGCAAGCCTTCTTTGGCCATGCCCTGCATGGTCGGCTGGATGATTTCGCGCATGATGCGGTTGTGCAGCGTGGGGCTGACGATGGGGGCGGGCGAGTAGGCGCCCATGCCGCCGGTGTTGGGACCCTGGTCGCCGTCTTTCAGGCGCTTGTGGTCCTGACTGGTGGCCATGGGCAACACATTCTTGCCGTCGCACATCACGATGAAGCTGGCTTCTTCGCCGGTCAGGCATTCCTCGACCACGACCCGGGCGCCGGCGGCGCCGAAGCGCCCGTCGCCCAGGATGTCGTCGATGGCGCCCAGGGCTTCTTCCAGCGTGGTGGCTACGATCACACCCTTGCCGGCGGCCAGGCCGTCGGCCTTGACGACGATGGGTGCGCCTTGCTGGCGGATGTAGTCCTTGGCGGCTTCAGGGTCGGTGAAGGTCTGGTAGGCCGCCGTGGGAATCTTGTGGCGGATCATGAAGGCCTTGGCGTAGTCCTTGGAGCTTTCCAATTGAGCGGCCGCTTGCGTGGGGCCGAAGATCTTCAGGCCGGCGGTGCGAAAGGCGTCCACGATGCCGGCGGCCAGCGGGGCTTCGGGGCCCACGACCGTGAAGGCGATCTTTTCCTGCTGGACGAAGGCGATCAGTTCCTGGATATCGGTGATGTCCAGGTTGGAGATGCGTTCGGCGCGGGCGGTGCCGCCATTGCCCGGTGCGACATAGACGGTCTGCACCCGGGGAGACTGGGCCAGGCGCCAGGCCAGGGCGTGTTCACGGCCGCCGCTGCCGACAACAAGTAGCTTCATAGTGGTGAATTCGGGCTGGGCCCGCAAAGAGGAGTTTTCAGGAATCAGGGTTATTCGGCTTCGTCCATGACGGCAGTGGTGTAGACCTCCTGGACATCGTCCAGGCCTTCCAGCGCATCCAGGAGTTTCTGCATCTTGGCGGCGTCCTCGCCAGCCAGTTCGGTTTCGTTCAGGGCCTTCATGACAATCCCTTCGACTTCGGGAGTCAGGTTCGCAGCTTCGAAGGCGGCCTTGACGGCGGCATAGTCCGAGGGCGGACACAGCACTTCGATCAGGCCTTCGTCGTCGGTCAGCACGTCGTCGGCGCCGGCTTCCAGGGCGACTTCCATGATGGCGTCTTCCGAGGCGCCGGGTGCGAACAGGAACTGTCCGCAGTGGCGGAACTGGAACACCACCGAGCCGTCCAGACCCAGGTTGCCGCCGTTCTTGGTGAAGGCGTGGCGCACGTCCGAGACGGTGCGCTGGCGATTGTCGGTCATGCAGTCCACGATCACGGCCGCGCCGTTGACGCCGTAGCCTTCGTAGCGGATTTCTTCGTAGTTGGCATCATCGGCGCCACCCGCTCCGCGCTGGATGGCGCGCATGATGTTGTCTTTGGGCATATTGGCGGCCGTGGCCTTGTCCCAGGCCATGCGCAGACGCGGGTTGGCATCGGGGTCCGGTCCACCGGCACGCGCGGCCACGGTGATTTCACGAATGATCTTCGTCCAGAGCTTGCCCCGCTTGGCGTCCTGTCGACCCTTGCGGTGCTGGATGTTCGCCCATTTACTATGTCCGGCCATAAAGTATTACCAATTCAGTAGTCTATGTTCAAGAAAAGTAGGCTTATTTTAACCTGTCTGGACGCGAAGGCCCGAGCTGCCGCGAAAGTCGCTAGAATTTACCCATTTGGCATTCTATCCGGAAGGTGACGAACGATCATGGCTGATCCCATTCTGCTTGCCCAGCACGGCGACTCGTCCGTGTATTTGTTGCCCGCCCTGGCCAATCGCCACGGCTGTATCACTGGCGCCACGGGGACTGGCAAGACGGTGACCTTGCAGGTGCTGGCCGAGGCGTTCTCACGCCAGGGCACTCCCGTCTTTCTGGCCGATGCCAAGGGCGACCTGAGCGGCTTATCCCAGGCCGCCCAGCCCAACCCCAAGCTGCAGGAGCGTTTGCAAAAACTGGGCTTGCCCGAGCCGGCCTGGGGCGCCAGCCCCGTCACGCTGTGGGACATCTTCGGCGAGCAGGGCCACCCGGTGCGCGCCACGGTGTCGGACATGGGGCCGCTGCTGCTGGGCCGCATGCTGGAACTGAACGACACCCAGGAAGGCGTGCTGAACATTGTGTTCCGGGTGGCAGACGACGAAGGCCAGTTAGTGCTGGACCTGAAAGACCTGAGAGCCATGTTGCAGAATGTCTCGGATCGTGGCTCTGAACTGCGGGCCCAGTACGGCAATATTTCGGCTGCCAGCGTAGGGGCGATCCAGCGCGCTTTGCTGCGCCTGGAAACCGAAGGCGCGGACCGTTTTTTCGGCGAACCCGCCCTGGATGTCATGGATTGGATACGCACCGATTCCGCCGGGCGGGGCATGGTCAATATTCTGGCGGCGGACAAACTGATGCAGTCGCCTCGCCTCTATGCGGTCTTCTTGTTGTGGATGCTGGCCGATCTGTATGAGCGCCTGCCGGAAGTAGGCGATCTGGACAAGCCGCGTCTGGTGTTCTTCTTTGACGAAGCACACCTGCTGTTTACCGGCGCGCCCAAGGCTTTGCTGGAAAAAGTGGAGCAGGTGGTACGCTTGGTTCGCTCCAAGGGAGTGGGCATTTATTTCGTCACCCAGAACCCGCTGGACATCCCCGATACCGTGCTGGGGCAGTTGGGCAACCGCGTGCAGCACGCATTGCGTGCTTTTACGCCGCGTGACCAGAAAGCGGTCAAGACGGCGGCCCAGACCATGCGCCCCAACCCGGGCCTGGACATCGAGGCGGCCATCACCGAATTGGGCGTGGGCGAGGCCTTGGTGTCCATGCTGGACGAAAAAGGCCGGCCCAGCCCCACGCAGCGCGCCTGGCTGGTGGCGCCGGGCAGCCGCATCGGCCCCGCTACGGATGCCGAGCGCCAGATAGTGCGGCAGGCTTCGTTGCTGGGTCTGAAGTACGACCAGACCGTGGACCGCGAGTCGGCCTACGAAGTGCTGGCCAAGCGCGTGAACAATGCGGTCACGGCCACAGACAAAAACACCGGCGCAACGGCGGCGGCCAAGCCGGATGACGGTTTGATGGGGGCAGTGAACGACTTTTTGTTTGGCTCAACCGGCCCACGAGGCGGCAAGAAAGATGGCTTGGTGCAAAGCATGGTCAAGACGGAAGCCAAGCGCGCCGCCACCAAATTGCTGCGCGGCGTGCTGGGTTCGCTGATGGGGGGCAAGCGCTGATGTCCACACCTCATCTTGTGGTTGCCACGCCCCGCGAATCCGAAACCCAGCGCTGGGCCCAGCATTTTCGCGATGCCTATCCCGACTGGAGGGTGGATGAATTCATGCCCGGGCAGGCCGCGACCGGAGCCCGTTATGCCGTTGTCTGGCAACCGGATCCGCTGCTGTTCACGCAGGAACCGGGCTTGAGCGCCGTATTCAATCTGGGTGCGGGCGTGGATGCCATGGCGGCTTCCATTCCTGCCGGCATGCCCCTGTATCGTCTGGAGGACGCCGGCATGGCCGAGCAGATGGCCGAGTACGCGCTGTACGGCGTGCTGCAGGCTACAGGGCGCTTTCGCCCCTACGAAGAACAGGCACGGGAAGGGCGCTGGAAGGCGCACCGGCCTATCAATCGCCAGGACTGGCCGGTGGCTGTGCTGGGCCTGGGCGTTATCGGCCGCAAGGTGGCCGGTGTCATCGCCAGCCTGGGCTATCCGGTGCATGGCTGGTCGCGCACCCCGCGTGAGGCCGATTTTCCGTGTTATGCCGGAGAGCAGGGCTTGCAAGACTGCCTGGCGGCCAGCCGCATTCTGGTCAATGCCTTGCCGCTGACCGCACAGACGAGGGGCCTGATCAATCAGGATGTGCTGGCTCAGTTGAGGCCGGGCGGCTACTTGATCAATCTGGCGCGCGGCGCGCATGTCGTGGACGATGACGTGCTCGAAGCGCTGGACAGCGGCCAACTGGCCGGCGCCTTGCTGGATGTGTTCACCCAAGAGCCGCTGCCCGCCGACCATCCGTACTGGGGGCATCCCGGCGTCATGGTCACTCCCCACATATCGGGCATCACCTTGCGCGAGCAAGCCCTGGAGCAGATCGGCTCGCGCATCGCGTTGCTGCATGCAGGCCGCGAAGCCGGGGGACGGGTCGACGCCGCCCTGGGATACTAAGTCCGGAATTCTCAGGACGAAACGCCGGCTGTCCTGCCGGCGTTTTTCACAATAACGATATTGAAAAACCACAAGGAAAAAAAATGAGCACAGCACATCGCATTGCCGTGATCGCCGGAGACGGGATCGGCAAGGAAGTCATGCCTGAAGGACTGCGGGTCATGGAAGTGGCGGCTCGCCGCCACGGCATCCGCTTTGACTGGAAGGAGCTGGACTGGAGTTCCGAGTATTACCAGAAGCATGGCCGCATGATGCCCGAGGATTGGAAAGCTCAATTAGCAGACGTGGAGGCCATTTATTTTGGCGCCATGGGCTGGCCGGACCTGGTGCCTGATCATGTGTCGCTGTGGGAGTCGCTGTTCAAGTTTCGGCGCGAATTCGATCAGTACATCAATCTGCGACCTGTGCGCCTGATGCCGGGCGTGCGCTCGCCGCTGGCGGGGCGCGAACCAGGAGACATCGATTTTTTCATTGTGCGTGAAAATACGGAAGGCGAGTATTCCAACAGCGGCGGCATATTGTTCGAAGGCACCGAGCGCGAAGTCGTGATTCAGGAAAGCGTCTTCACCCGCACGGGCACCGACCGCGTGCTGAAATTCGCGTTCGAGCTGGCCTGCAAGCGCGGCAAGCATGTCACCAGCGCCACGAAATCCAACGGCATTTCCATCTCCATGCCCTGGTGGGATGCACGCCTGGCTGAAATGGGCCAGCAGTATCCGGACGTCAAGTGGGACAAGTATCACATCGATATCCTGTGCGCGCACTTTGTGCAGCACCCCGACTGGTTCGATGTGGTGGTGGCATCCAATCTGTTCGGCGATATTCTGTCGGACCTGGGACCGGCCTGCACGGGCACGATCGGCATTGCGCCGTCGGCCAACCTGAACCCCGAACGGCGCTTTCCATCCTTGTTCGAACCCGTGCACGGTTCGGCTCCTGACATTTACGGCAAGGGCATTGCCAATCCCGTGGGGCAGATCTGGAGCGGCGCGCTGATGCTGGATTTCCTGGGTTATCCGCAGGCTGCCGCCGAGGTGGTGCAAGCCATAGAGCAGGTGCTGTCGCAAGGGCCGCGCACTCCGGATCTGGGTGGCCAGGCCAGCACCGGACAGGTGGGGCAGGCGGTGGCCGATGTCTTGCAGGCCATGGCCTGATCAGTTTTTGGGTTTGGGCTTGGGCGGGCGCAGTCCCGCCCAGGTGATGGCGCCTATCATGATGGCGCCGCCCATCAGGGCCCGCGTACTGGGGTACTGGGCGAATAGCAGGGCAGCGAAGGCGATGGCGTACACGGGCTCCAGCGCGATCACGATGCCCGCGCTGCGGGCGTTGAGCACCGTCAGCGCGGAGACCAGCAGGTAGTGGGACAGGGCGGTGCAAAATACGCCCAGCAAGGCAATCCAGAACCAGTCCAGCAGCGAAGGCTGGCCCAGCAGATGCAGGGCGAAAGGCCAACACATCAGTGCAACAAACAGGTTTTCCCACCACGCCACTTGCTGCGCTGACAGATGTGTGGCGGCCCGCCGGTTGATGATGGTGAACATGGCGAAGGTAAAGCCCGAGGCCACCGCCCAGGCCAGACCTATGGTGGATTGGTCCTGGAAGTCGAATGAGGGCGTCACCAGCAGCAGGCCGAACGTGACCAGAGCCAGGATGACCCATTCCGACAGGGTGACGCGCTCGCGCAGCACGCCCCATTCGCACAGGGTGATGAACGCGGGGAAACTGGCGAAGCCCAGTGTGGCGATGGCCACGCCGCCGACTTTGACCGCCACGAAAAAGGTGGCCCAGTGGATGGCCAGCATGACGGCGGCCGCCAGCAAGATGCCATAGTCGCGCCGGCCCATGCCTTGACGCAGGCGTCGGCCTTGAGAGCGTACGCTCAAGAACAGGGCAATGACCGCGAAACTGGCTCGGCCTGCGGTAATGAGCATAGCGCCTGCTTGTATCAGTTCGCCGAAAATGCCGGTCAGTCCGAATAGAACGGCCGCCAGGTGGATGGCCGCCAGGGCGCGCCGCTGGGTCATGTGAAGCAGTCCGACAAAAAGGAGTTGAAAGTAGGCTATTCTGAGGGTTTGGGTCAGAGAGCGGCGCCGCGCAAAATGGCAATGCCGCCCCATGGTGCGTGTGTACTGCGTCATTCTAACTAACTTGCCGCGCGCCGCTATCTTCGAAGGAGCAAAACTGTGAGTCAGACGGTCAAAGCGATACGCATCGAGCAGAATGGTGGGCCGGAGGTGCTGAAATGGGCGTCGGTAGAGCTGCCCGCCCCCCTGGACAACGAAGTCACCATCCGGCAAAAGGCCGTGGGCCTGAACTTCATCGATATTTACTTTCGTAATGGCCTCTACAGCAACCCCTTGCCACATGGCCTGGGCTTCGAGGCAGCCGGCGTGGTCGAGGCGGTGGGGCGCAGTGTTACGCACTTGAAGGTGGGCGACCGCGTAGCCTATGGTCAAAGTCCGTTGGGCGCCTATGCGCAGGCGCGCAATGTGCCTGCCGATCGCGTCGTGCGCATTCCCGATGCGGTTTCATTCGAGCAGGCCGCTGCGCTGATGCTCAAGGGCCTGACCTGCTGGTATTTGCTGCGCCAGACCTATCGCGTGCACGAAGGCCAAACCATCCTGTTCCACGCAGCGGCGGGGGGCGTGGGCCTGTATGCTTGCCAATGGGCTCGCGCCCTGGGCGTTAAGCTGATCGGCACAGTGTCCAGCCCCGAAAAAGCGCAATTGGCCAAGGAGCATGGCGCCTGGGAAGTCATCGATTATTCCCGTGAGGATATAGTGCAGCGCGTGCTGGAGCTGACCGATGGCCAGAAAGTGCCGGTAGTCTACGATGGCGTGGGCAAGGATACCTGGGAGCGTTCTCTGGATTGTCTGCAGCCGCGAGGCCTGATGGTCAGCTTCGGCAATGCCTCGGGCCCCGTCACAGGTGTCAACCTGGGGACGCTGGCGGCCAAGGGTTCGCTGTACGTCACGCGCCCCGTTCTGGGCGCCTACGTGCCGACGCAGCAGGCCATGCAGGAAGCCGCCGACGAACTGTTCGATCTGGTGGTGCAGGGCAAGATCAAGGTCCTGATCGGTCAGCGTTTCCCGCTGGAGCAGGTCGCCCAGGCGCACGAGGCCCTGGCCGCACGCCGCACCACGGGCTCTACGGTGCTGACGCTGGATTGACTTTGCAAGTGCCGTACAAAAAAGGCCGCCTTGATGGCGGCCTTTTTTTGCCCAGAGCCTGGATCAGCTCTGTTCGTGGTACTGGCGGATACGTTCGACTTCGTTGCGCGAGCCCAGGATGACGCCGATGCGCTGGTGCAGTTCGGTGGGCTGCACATCCAGGATGCGCTGGCTGCCGTCGATGGACAGGCCGCCGGCCTGCTCGACCAGAAAGCTCATGGGATTGGCTTCGTACATCAGACGCAGCTTGCCTTTGCGGCCGGATTCGCGCGCATCGCGCGGATACATGAAGACGCCGCCGCGAGTCAGGATGCGATGCACGTCCGCCACCATGGAGGCGATCCAGCGCATATTGAAGTTTTTGCCCAGAGGGCCTTCTGCACCGGCCAGGCAATCGTCGATATAGCGCTTCACTGGGGCTTCCCAATGGCGCATATTGGACATGTTGATGGCGAACTCGGCCGTGTCTTCGGGGATGGTGACGCGCTCGGTGGTGAGCACCCAGGAACCCATTTCCTTGTCCAGCGTGAAGGCGGCCACGCCGTCGCCCACGGACAGCACCAGCATGGTCTGCGGTCCGTAGATGGCGTAGCCGGCGGCGACCTGTCGCACGCCCGGCTGCAGGAAGTCCTGCTCCTGGATCAGGCGCTTACGGGCTTCTTCGGGCACGCTCAGCACCGAGAAGATCGTGCCGATGGACACGTTCACGTCGATATTGGAGGAGCCGTCCAGGGGATCGAACAAGAGCAGATTCTCGCCCTTGGGGTAGTAATCCGGAATGCGGTGCAGCGTGTCCATTTCCTCGGAGGCCATGGCCGCCAGGTTGCCGCCCCATTCATTGGCTTCCAGCAGGATCTCGTTGGACAGCACGTCCAGTTTCTTCTGTACTTCGCCCTGCACGTTTTCCGTGCCCAGGCTGCCGAGCACGCCGCCCAGCGCGCCTTTGCTGACGGCATGGCCAATGGCCTTGCAGGCGCGAGCCACGGTTTCCAGCAACAAGCGCACATCGGCGGTGACGGTTTGCTTCTGGCGCTGCTGCTCGACCAGATACTGAGTAAGGTTCTTCTTCAAGAGAGACTCCGGGGGATCAAAGAGTTAATGCCTTGTGTACGATTTCGGCCACGTTGCCCGACAGGTCGGGTTCGGCCTGGATGCGTTCCAGGGCGCGCTTCAGGCCGTCGCGGGCGCTGGGCTCGAAACGCGCCCAGTTGTCGAACACGCGAGCCAGGCGGGCCGATATTTCGGGGTTGAGCTTGTCCAGTGCAATAACCTGTTCGGCCCAGTAGTCGTATCCTTCAGGGCTATGTATGGCTTGCAGATTGTTGATGCAGAACTGGAAGATCAGGGAGCGGGCGCGATTGGGGTTGCGCAGCGAGAATGCAGGGTGCAGCATCAGGGCGCGCACTTGCTCCACACCGGTGCTGGGCGCGGTGGCCTGCAGGCTGAACCAGCGGTCCAGCACCAGGGGGTTGTGTTGCCAGCGCTGGAAGAAATCCTCCAGTCCGTCCGTACGGTCTTCGGTGTCGCCGTAATTGACCAGTACGTGCAGCGCACCCATGCGGTCTGTCATGTTGCTGGCCTTGTCGTACTGATTGCGGGCCAGTTGCGGCCCGGAGCGTGCACCAGCGGCCATCAGATAGGCCAGCGACAGATTGCGCAACGAGCGAATGCCGGCCTGCAGGGCGTCGGGGCTGTAGTCGGGCTGCTCCAGGCTCAGGAACTGGTAGAGCTCCTGCCAGTAGGGGGTCAGTGCCAGGCCCAGTTCATGCTGCAGCTGGCGACGGGCCTGCACGATGGCGAGCGGCGTCATGGGCTGGGTCTGTTCGAGCAGTTCGCGTTCGCTGGGCAGCGACAGGATGCGTGCCTTATAAGCCGGGCTCAGGGCTTGGTCCTGAAGCAGGGCGTGCCAGGTCTGGACCACGATGGCCGCTTGGGCAGGCGATGCATTGCGGCCTGCGGCGCGGGCCAGGATCAGGCGGGAGGCCAGCAACTGGGCGGCTTCCCAACGCGCAAAGGGGTCCGGGTCATGCCGGGCCAGCAGGGCCAGTTCGGCGTCGGGGCGGTAGTACTCGACGCGCACCGGCGCCGAGAAGTTGCGCAGCAGCGACAACACTGGCGCCTGGGGCACCTGGGAGAAAGTCCAGCTTTGTTCTTCCTGAGTGAAGTCCAGCACCAGCGTGGCATCGCTGCGGCCTTCCAGGTGCAGGGTAAGGGGGCGTCCTTCCTGGTCCAGCATGCCCAGGGCAAAGGGGATATGCAGGGGTGGCTTGACGCTGGATTTGGATTCGATGCCCACCGCAGGATTGCTCTGGCGCAGGGTCAGGGTGCAGGTTTGGGCTTCTGGGTCGTGCAGCAGGTTCACCGTCACGCGCGGTGTGCCCGCCTGTTGGTACCAGCGGCGGAACTGCGACAGGTCGCGTCCGGGATGGCGCTCGCGGTAGACGCTGTCCATGGCGTCCACGAAGTCGTCGCAGGTGACGGCTTGGCCGTCATGGCGACGGAAGTATTCGCGCATGCCGGTCTGAAAGCCTTCCTCGCCCAGCAGGGTGTGCTGCATGCGGATGACCTCAGCGCCTTTCTCGTAGATGGTAGCGGTGTAGAAGTTGCTGATTTCCTGATAGCTTTCGGGTCGGATGGGGTGTGCCATCGGGCCGGCGTCTTCAGGAAACTGTGCCGCGCGCAATACGCTGACATCGTCAATGCGTTTGACAGCGCGCGCACTGTCCGCTTGGACGCCGTCCAGACCTTGGGCCAGCATGTCGCCGGAAAACTCCTGGTCGCGGAAAACGGTCAGTCCTTCTTTCAGGGAAAGTTGGAACCAGTCGCGGCAGGTGACGCGGTTGCCGGTCCAGTTGTGAAAGTACTCGTGGCCTATGACCGCTTCCACGGCGCGGAAAGAGGCGTCCGTGGTGCTTTGCGGATCGGCCAGCACGTAGGCCGCATTGAAGATGTTCAGGCCCTTGTTTTCCATGGCGCCCATATTGAAGTCACGGGCGGCCACAATCATGAATCGGTCCAGGTCCAGCTCCAGGCCAAAACGTTGTTCGTCCCAGCGTACGGAGTTTTCCAGGCACTGGATGGCCCATTCGGTCTTGTCGCCGTCGCCCCGGTCGCAATAGACCTGCAGCAAGGCAGGGCGGCCGTCGGCTTTGAGGATCTCGCGTTCGCGCAGGTCGAAGTCGCCGGCCACCAGAGCAAACAGATACGAGGGCTTGGGGAAGGGGTCCTGCCAGATTGCTTGTTGGCGGCCGTCGGGCAAGGCGCTGCTGCCCAGCAGGTTGCCGTTGGACAGCAGGGTGGGGTACTGGGCGGGATCGGCGCGCAAGACGACTTCGTAGCGCGCCATGACATCGGGGCGGTCCGGGAAAAAGGCGATGCGGCGGAATCCTTGCGCCTCGCATTGGGTGAACAGGTGCTGCCCTGATACATACAGCCCCATCAGCGTGGTGTTGTCGCCGGGGCGGCAGCGGCTGACCAGCGTGACGTCCACCTCGGGTTTGCCGGGGTGCAAGGTCAGGGTCTGGCCGTTCAGTTCGTAGTCTTGCGCTGCCACGGGCACGCCGTCCAGGCTGACGCTCAGCAGTTCGATGTCGTCGCCATCCAGTACCAGGGCAGGTGTCTGGCCGTTCTTGCTGCTGGCACGGAACTGCAGGCTGACCTGAGTCTGTTCGGCGTCCAGGTCGAATTCCAGCCTGACCTGCTCAATACGATAAGGGTAAGGCTGGTAGTCCTGGCGGGAGATCGTGGGTAGGGTCTCGGTGCGCATGTAATCCTGTTCCGACAATCAAAAAAAGATTCTTCTATTGTAATGTCGTTTGATCGGGCGGGCGGTGATGGGCAGCGGTAAACTAAATGCACGTTCCATGGTCCAAGCTTTGGCAGGCTTGTGTTCTGTCCAGAAGAGCGAAACTTCAAGGACGAATGTCATGACTTTATCTTCTACCGTATTTTCTTTGCGGGCCGTCCGTTTCGCGGCCCTGGGGCTGGCCTTGCTCGCCACGGGCTGCGCGGCGCCCAGTTGGTCGGCAAAGCTTACGCGCTACCAGCATTGGCCGGCGAACACGAACGGCGAAACCTATCGCCTGGCGGTTACTGACGCCCAGCGCAGCAATCTGGAGTTTCAGTCCTTTTCCGATTCGGTACGTGCGGCGATCGGGGTGACCGGGCTGGTCGAGGCCCAGGCGGGCGCGCCGGCTCGTTTTGTGGTGGAAATGGATTATGGCAATCCCCAGGAGCAAACCTGGGTGCCTCAGTATGCGGATAGTTTTTACGGCCCCATGGGGTGGGGGATGGGACGCGGCTACTACGCGCCCAATGACGGCTGGGCCGGCGGTTTCTTTTATTCGCCCCCGATCGTCAATGTGCCGGTCACTATCTATCGCAATTACTTGAATGTGGTGATCAAGGACACGCGCAATCAACAGGCTGAAGTCTATCGCGCCTCGGCGGTCAGCTATAGTCAGTCTGAAAACCTGGCTGTTCAGATGCCTTATTTGTCCCAGGCCATATTTGATGGTTTTCCCGGCAATAACGGGCAGGTGATTGATATTGAGTATCAGCTTCCCAAACACGGACGGTAAACATAAGCGCCTTATTGCAAAAGGCCTTGAATAAACGAGAAAGGGACAGCATATGCATGCTGTCCCTTTTCATGTGTGGCGACAAAATTTACTTGATCAGGAAATCGTCGCGGCTCTGGCCTTGGGCCTCGGCATCGATGATCCAGCGTGGAGGGCGGCCGCGGCCCGTCCAGGTGTCTTGCGTTTCAGGATGACGGTACTTGGGAGGCAGGCTGGCCTTGGGAGCGCCGGCAGCAGCGGAAGGGCCGCGCTTGGCCGTGTTTTCCAGAGCCTCCGCCACTTCTTCCAGGGTGATCTCGTTGTCCTGCATGGATTTCACGATAGACGCGATCACGGGACGACGTTGTTTGACCTTCAGGGATTTCATCTGCTTTTGCAAACGCAGAATCTCTTTTTCTATCTTCTGTTTGGCAGAGCTGTATGTTTCGACGGACATGTGGGATTCCTGTTTGATGATTGTAATTATCTGATAAACGCTGCCTTTGCGAGCGCGTGTTTATCATGCGAAAACAGTGTACTTTGATTTTTTGAAAAATATAAGAGCCTATGAAAAAAAATTAACTTTTCATTGTCAATTCAATTTTTCTTTGTAATCCATATGCCCATCGATTGAATAGGAAAGCTTGGTGATTATTTATGCTAATCAGGGGTCATCATAAATTTGAATGGGTTTATATGGAAATGGTATAGCTATATAGGTTAACGCGGGATCAATTCGAAACGCTTTGCATCCATAATCACAATCTGTCGTACATTGCCTTTGTTTGACAATAGCTTGTCACTCACACGTAGGCGGCAAGGTGTCGCCGGGCGGCGACCTCGGCGAGACAAGTTCGTCGCGCACTGGGGCGCATTCTGTTTTAATGCAGTCATGGACACAGCCCGGGCGGGCACTCTGGTCGCCATGCGCCGGCCAGGGGCCGCGCGCCGGCAGAAATGATTCGTTCCTGACGCCCCTGGCTGGGCGTCGTGAATTTGTTAGTAGGAATTAAATTAATGAAGCTTGTTGACCCTGCCATTGACGCATTGGCCTGCGCCCGAGGATTGCTGCTGGAGCCCTGGGGGCTGACGGAATCGCATCTGTCGAGTGCACTGAGCGAAATATTGACCCATCAGGCCGATTACGCCGATCTGTATTTTCAGTACACCCGCAGCGAAGGCTGGAGCCTGGACGAGGGCATCGTCAAGAGCGGCAGCTTTTCCATCGAGCAAGGCGTGGGCGTGCGGGCGCTAAGCGGCGAAAAAACCGCGTTCGCCTATTCCGATTCCATCAGCGAAGATGCGCTCTTGTCGTCGGCGCGCGTGGTGCGCTCTATCGCCCGTCAGGGCGGCAATGGTCGCAGCGGCATACTGGTGCCATCCACCTTGACCCGGCCTGTTCTATATACAGATGCCGATCCCATCAGCAGCCTGTCGGCACCTGACAAAGTCGCCTTGCTGGGCCGACTCGATGCTCTGGCGCGCGCGGCCGATCCGCGGGTGATTCAGGTCATGGCGAGCCTGGGCGCTGAATACGACGTGGTGCTGGTGGCTGGCAGCGACGGCCGGTTGGCCGCCGATGTGCGTCCTCTGGTGCATCTGTCGCTGTCGGTGATCGTGGAGCAGAATGGCCGGCGTGAACGCGGCTCGGCGTCCGGCGGCGGCCGTGTGGATCTGTCGTATTTCTCGGATGATCTGCTGCGCACCTATGTCGACAAGGCCGTGCGCTCGGCCATGACTAATCTGGATGCGCGTCCTGCCCCGGCAGGCCAGATGACCGTCGTGCTGGGACCGGGCTGGCCCGGTGTGATGCTGCACGAAGCCGTGGGCCATGGCCTGGAAGGTGATTTCAACCGGCGCGGCAGCAGTGTCTTTTCCGGTCGTATCGGCGAGCGCGTAGCCTCCAAGGGCGTTACCGTCGTGGATGACGGTACTTTGGCCAACCGCCGCGGTTCGCTCAATATCGATGACGAAGGCAATCAGACTCAGCGTACCGTGCTGATCGAGGACGGAATCCTGAAGGGCTATCTGCAGGACACACACAATGCCCGCCTGATGGAAACGGCCGTCACCGGCAACGGCCGGCGCGAATCCTATGCCAGCCTGCCCATGCCGCGCATGACCAATACCTTCATGCTCAGCGGCGACAAAGACCCGCAGGAAATCATCGCTTCGGTCAAGAAAGGCCTGTATGCGGTGGATTTCGGTGGCGGGCAGGTGGACATCACCAGTGGCAAGTTCGTGTTTTCCGCCTCCGAAGCCTGGGTCATCGAAGATGGCAAGCTGCAGTATCCCGTCAAGGGTGCGACCTTGATCGGCAATGGTCCCGACGCCATGAACCAGGTCAGCATGATAGGGAATGACATGCAGTTGGACCCAGGGGTGGGCACCTGCGGCAAGGAAGGGCAGAGCGTGCCGGTCGGCGTAGGCATACCCACTGTGCGCATGGAAAATCTGACGGTGGGTGGAACCGCCTGAACCGCCTGTATGTCAGCCACATGAAAACCTGCCTGCGGGCAGGTTTTTTTTGCTGCACGGTGCGGGGCGATGTCGGTAAACAACGCAACATTGGGCCAAAGCAGGCCTAGGTTTGTTTCCAGGTGTATCCTGCCGACCAAACCTGTTTGACTTACATCTTTCTTGATCTTATTATTTCAACACGAATGAATTGTGCTGAATTATTTTGTTTGGCAAATTAAATGACTACTGATCAACAATACGATTTGCGCATCCTGCGGGCACTGCGTCGTATTACCCGCTCCATTGCCCTGCATTCCAGGCAGTTGTCCGCTTACAGCAACATCACGGCGCCACAACTGATCTGCTTGCGCACTATCATCGAGAAAGGGCCCTTGACTGCCACGGCGATCAGCCGTGAGATGCATGTCAGCCCCAGTACGGTGGTGGGCATTCTGGATCGTCTGGAAGACAAGAAGCTGGTGTTGCGCGAACGCGGCCGGGAAGACCGTCGCATCGTATTCGTCAGCGCGACCCCTGAAGGCGTGGAACTGGCACGTGACACGCCTTCGCCTCTGCAGAAGAAACTGGCCGATGCCTTGAAGGAACTGCCCGAGCTGGAGCAGGCCACCATGACCTTGTCACTGGAGCGCATCGTCCGCTTGATTGATTCAGATCCGGAGTCGCCCGTGGAGGCCGGGGACGCCGTATCGCCGATACTGGAGGTCCCGGAGGGTGACGTGCCCCCTGAATCCGGGCTAGCGGTTTGACTGTACACGCCGACTCATCCCCTTCATCTACAGCGGCCCCGGCGGGGCCCGCTGCTTCAGACACAGCACTGACGCTGCGGGCTCCCCAAGCACAGGATGCCGCCGCCATCCATCAATTGATCGCAGAGTGTCCGCCTCTGGATCTCAACTCCGTCTATGTCTACTTGCTGTTGTGCGAGCATTTCCGTCTGACCTGCGTGGTCGCGGAGCGCGGCGGCCGGGTGGACGGCTTCATTTCAGGCTATTTTCTGCCGCAGAAATCCGATGTGCTGTTTGTCTGGCAAGTAGCCGTGCATGAGCGCGCCCGCGGCCAGGGTCTGGGCCAAGCCATGCTGGATCATCTGAAGTCGCGCCTCGATACCGGCGCGCTGCGCTATCTGGAAACCACGGTCAGTCCGGACAACCAGGCTTCACGCGCGCTGTTCAAGGCCTTTGCGCGGCGTTGGCAGGCGCCGCTGCGCGAACAGGAATTTTTTCAATCAACGTTGTTCGGCCAACAGGCCCACGACGCTGAACCTCTGTTACGAATCGGACCCTTTGGCGCTGCCTGAGGGGATCCCTACGCAACAGGACGTTCAAGCCGGCGCCGCATCATGCTTAGCCGGTTCGAGGAGGGGCGTCCTACAACCAGGAGAGGAAACATGACTGACTTAAAAATATTCGACCGGATGGAGTCCGAGGTCAGAGGCTACGTCCGGTCCTTCCCAGTGGTCTTCAACAAAGCACGGGGCTCCGTGCTGGAAGACGAAAGCGGGCGGCAGTACATTGATTTTTTCAGTGGCGCAGGCACGCTCAATTATGGTCATAACAATCCCCATCTGAAAGACAAGCTGATCGACTATCTGCACACCGATGGGGTCGTGCACGGCCTGGACATGGCGACCAGTGCCAAGAAATACTTTCTGGAAACCGTGGACCGGGTGCTGCTCAAGCCTCGAGGTTGGGAATACCGCTTGCAGTTCACGGGTCCGACCGGCACCAATGCCGTTGAGGCGGCGCTGAAGCTGGCCCGCCAGGTCAAGGGACGCCAGAACATCATTTCCTTCACGCATGGTTTCCACGGCGTCAGCACGGGTTCCCTGGCGGCGACGGCTAACTCCAAATTCCGTCGCGCCGCCGGCGTGGCGCTGGGCAATACCACCTTCATGCCCTACGACGGTTATCTGGGGCCTGACGTCAACACCATGGCCTACCTGGAGCGCATGCTGGAAGATCCCAGCAGCGGGCTGGATCATCCAGCGGCTGTCATCGTGGAAACCGTGCAGGGTGAAGGCGGAGTAAATGTGGCGACCCAGCGCTGGCTGCGCGAACTGCAGCGTCTGTGCCGCGAGCACGATATGCTGCTGATCATTGACGATATCCAGGTCGGCTGCGGGCGCACCGGACGTTTCTTCAGCTTCGAGCAGGCGGGCATCAGCCCTGACATCATCACGCTCTCCAAGTCCCTGTCGGGCTTTGGCCTGCCCATGTCGCTGGTGCTGCTGCGTCCTGAACTGGATATCTGGAAACCGGGTGCGCACAATGGCACCTTCCGCGGCAACAACCTGGCGTTTGTGACGGCAGCCCAGGCGCTGGAAACCTATTGGGCGGACGACGCCTTCGAAAGCGAAGTCCAGGCCAAAGAGCGCCAGGTGCGCGATTGGCTGGAGAACCTGGTGCACAGCTATCCCGACACGGGCTTGAGCGTGCGCGGCCGCGGCTTGATTCAAGGTCTGGTCACCCCGGTTGGCGACGGTCTGGCCAACAAGATTGCGGCTCAGGCGTTCGAGCACGGACTGGTTATCGAGACATCGGGCGCCCACGACGAAGTGCTCAAGCTGCTGCCCGCTCTCACCATCAGCAGCGAGGAGCTGTCGCAAGGGTTGAACATTATTGAGCGCAGTGTGGCGCAGTGTCTGTCGCAGCGCGGCGCCAAGGCGCGGGTATTGAAAATGGGAGGAGCACGCTGATGCTGGTCAAAAATGTAAAAGACGTCATTGGAACGAGCGACGAAGTGCGCACCGACAATTGGGTTAGCCGGCGCGTGCTGCTCAAAAAGGACGGCATGGGGTTTTCCTTCCATGAAACCGTCATCTTTCCCGGCACCGAGACGCATATCCATTACCAGAATCACCTGGAGGCGGTCTGGTGCGTGGAAGGCGACGGCGAAATCGAAACCATCGCCGATGGCAAGAAGTACGCCCTGGGCCCCGGCGTGGTCTATGCGCTGGACCAGAATGACGAGCATTGGCTGCGTGGCGGGGAAAAGCCGCTGCGCGTGATCTGCGTTTTCAATCCGCCCCTGACCGGGCAGGAGGTGCACGACGCCAAGGGGGTCTATCCCCTGGCGACGGACGCCACGTAAACACAAGAAGGAGGTCATCATGACAGTGACTATGACGGACCTGTACGCGTCGCGCACTGCAAGGGGCGCGGCGATCGTCAGCCGCCAGGAACCCGTGGTGTACGACACGCCGGTCGGCAGCCGGCCGCTGGCCGCCGGCCAGCTGCAGGAATACGAGGACAACGGTTTTCTGTTGCTGCCGGATTTGTTTTCCGGGCAGGAAGTACAGTCCTTGCTGGCCGAGGTGGAGGGCATGAGCGCCGACTCGAGCATCCTGGATCGCGAAGAAGCCGTCGTGGAAAAAGGCAGCAAGGCCGTGCGATCGATTTTCCGTGTTCACGAGCTGAGTCCCCTGATCGCCCGTCTGGTGCGCGACCCGCGCGTGCTGGACGTGGCTCGCCAGATCCTGGGCTCCGAGGTGTATGTGCATCAGTCGCGCGCCAACCTTAAGCCTGGCTTCACGGGCAAGGAGTTCTACTGGCATTCGGACTTTGAGACCTGGCATATAGAAGACGGCATGCCCCATATGCGGGCGCTGAGCTGCTCGGTACTGCTGACCGACAACAATGCCTGCAACGGTCCTTTGATGCTGGTGCCGGGTTCGCATCGGCAGTTCGTGTCCTGCGAAGGCGTGACACCCGACAATCATTACAAGGAATCGCTGCGCAAGCAGGAGTATGGCGTGCCTGATCCCATCAGCCTGCGGCTCCTGGTGGACAAAGGCGGTATCGAGGCGGTCACGGCCAAGGCCGGCTCGGTGATCTTTTTTGATTGCAACACCATGCATGGCTCGGCCAGTAATATCTCGCCCTGGCCGCGCGCCAATGTCTTCACGGTGTACAACAGCATGGAAAATTGCGTGCACGACCCCAAGTACGGCCTGGATCCCAGGCCCGAACATGTGGCGACACGCGATCGTTTCACGATGTTGAAGCCGCTGCAAGGCCGTCTGCTGGATCGGCAGAACTAGAGCCGTCTACTGTTGTAGTTTGCCCCCCCTTGGGATGTTTACCCAAGGGGGGGCAGACTGCTGACAGACCCTTGCGCGCACGCCTAATGCCAGCCCCTTAAATGTGGGCTGGCATTTTTTTGAATGACGTTCGGATGCCGACGTTCATAGCAGAACCGGTTTCTATAGACGCCGCTCAAGGTGCGGCCTGAACGGGGCAGGCTGACGGCTTGCCGGCGCTGCGCGCCGGTGCCCTGGTCGGTTCGCGTGGCCGGGCGCGTCGTGAACTCCGGCGGGTCGCTCGCCTCCCAGG
>JAEXOO010000031.1 GCA_023439305.1 Pseudomonadota bacterium | reverse complement strand
CCGGCGGGGGGGGGCGGCCCCCCCCCCGCCAGGGTGACGCGGGCGCCCGCGCCGTGCAGAGCCAGGGCGATCTGCGCCGCCAGGCCGGTGCCGCCACCGGTCACCAGGGCATGGCGTCCTTCCAGGGAGAACAGGGATTGAAACAAAGACATGCGATTTTCCTTAGAAGGCCCAGAGCGAAAGCTGAGGCACGAAGGCGATCACCAGGGCGACGGCGACCAGGGCAATGACATAGGCGATGGAGTGGCGCGCCACATGCAAAATGGGCTGGCCGGTCACGCCGGAAATGACGAACAGATTCAATCCCAGCGGTGGAGTGATGAAGCCGATCCCCAGGGTGGTGATCATGAACACGCAGAAGTGCAGCGGATCCATGCCGATCTCCATAGCCAGCGGATACATGATGGGCGACAGAATCACGATGTTCGGGGTGGCTTCCATGAAGCAGCCGGCCAGCATGAAGATCGCCAGCATCAGCAGGATGATCAGGACCGGATCGCTGGTGAACTCGCTGATCATGCTGGCGAAGGCCTGGGGCACTTCCACCAGAGCCAGCGCCTGCGCCAGCGGCAAGGCCACGGCGATGATGGGCACGATCACGCCGTTGACCTTGGCCGAGCTGGCCAGCATCTTCGGAATATCGGCCAGGGTGATGGTCTTTTTCCAGAACCCGATGCCCAGGGTGATCAGTACGGCGACGGCGGCGGCTTCCGTAGGGGTGAACAGGCCCGAATAAATGCCGCCCAGAATCACCACGGGAATGGACAGGGCATATTTACCGTCCCACATGGCGGCCAGCCAGCGGTTCCAGTCAAAGCGTTGGCTGCTTTGCTCGTAGCCGCGCAGGCGGTTGATCAGGATGTTGGTGATCATGATGGCGACCAGCACCAGGACGCCGGGAATAGCGGCGGCCAGGAACAGGCTGGTGACGGGCACGCCCAGCACCAGCCCCACGATGATGTAGGCGATGGACGGCGGAATCAGGATGCCCGTGCAGGACCCGGCCGCCACCAGCGCGGCGGCATAGGCGGGCGGATAGCCCTTGTCCACCAGGCGGCTGAAGGTGATGCGGCCCACGGCGGCGCAGCCGGCGGCGTCGGAGCCGGAAATGCAGGCAAAGAAGCCACAACCCATCACGGTAGAGGTGCCCATGCCGGTGCGCAGTGAACCCATGGTGGCTTCGGCGATGTTCAGCAATTTGTCGGACAGCCCCGTGCGCACCAGGGCGTCGCCGGTCAACAGGTACAGCGGGATGGCGATCAGGGCAAAGGCGTCCACGCCGTTGAACAGGCTTTCGCCCAGCAGGGACAGGGGCAGGGCGCCGGTGAACCAGAGCATGGCCAGGCCGGTCAGGCCCAGGGATACCCAGATCGGCACGCCCAGGGCGAACAGGGCCAGCATCAGCAGCAGGGGGCCGGCCACGTCCATGCCGACATTCAGTTCGGCACTGTAGTTGGAATAAAGCATGGTCGCTCTCTTAGTCGAAAAGTTTGCTGTCGGGCAGGCTGACCGAACCGCGCATCAGGTCGGTCACGCTGATCCAGGTCATCTGTACGGCGCGCACCAGCACCAGCGTGAAGCCGAACGGCACCGCGAACAGGAACCAGGCCTTGGTCAGGCGCAGGCCGTCAGTTACCGAGCCGTATTGCATGGATACGGCCACCGGCTCCCAGGACAGGCGCAGCGCGAAAACGGCCAGCAGGACGGTGCACAGGCCGGCCAGAATGTTCAGCATGGCGATGCCGCGCGGCGGCAGGATATTGAAGAGCAGGTCGATGCGGATGTGGCCGTTGCTTTTGACGGCGGCGGCCGCACCTATCCAGGTCAGATAGATGAAGGCGTAGCGGGCGGCTTCTTCTCCCCAGAGCGAGGAGTAGTCCAGGGCGAAGCGCCGCAGAACTTCGACGACGATGACAATGACGACGAAGGCGTAAAGCCAGAGCATGAGGCAGCGTTCCAGGTGCAGGTCCAGCTGTCTGAGGACTTTCATAGTGGTAGTCTCCGTTTTCCCTGGATCTCTGAAGGATCTTTCCGGGTGGTTGGCAATGGGTCCAACGGTTGTGCACGGGACGGCAAAGGATGAAACGCTGTCGCGTACGTTCAAATCAGATCATTTGATGATTTGAATCATATCGCTATGTAATTTGAAATCAAGAAGCCTAGGGTTGCTGGATGGCGTGGCAGGTACATGGACGCGCGATGGTCTGCCGTTGGACCCATGGCATTGGGCCAGAAATAAATTTCTTATTTATCAATGGATTGTAAAAAGCTGGCCGACAATGGTAGGTCCAGAGGAGCTGGCGCAGAGGCAGCGGGAGCCAGGGACTTCCCTATCCGGGTATGCCCCGAGGGGAATGTTCCTAATCGGATCACGTTTTGATTCGATTCAAGCCTGATCAAGCCGGAGCCAGTCCCGTACAATAAAAGTATTCTTCACTCTGCTTCGAGACCTGCGTCATGACGGATGATCAACGCGCCTTGCAACAACGTATACGGGCCGAACTGGGCCTGACCGATTCCTTCGATGCCCGACAAGAAATCGAGCGCCGTGTATCTTTCCTGGCGGGCTATCTGCAACGCACCGGCTGCCGCAGTCTGGTGCTGGGGATCAGCGGCGGGGTGGATTCGTTGGCCGGCGGCCGCCTGTCGCAGCTGGCCGTGGAAGAAGCGCGCAGGCGCGGCCATCAGGCGCGGTTCTATGCCGTGCGTCTGCCTTATGGCGAGCAGGCCGATGAAGCCGATGCGCAAGGCGGTCTGGACGTCATCCGGCCTGATAACACGCTGGTTGTGAACATCAAGCCGGCGACCGACGCCATGCTGGAACAGTTGCTGGCATCGGGACTGGGGTTTCGCGATGCAGGCCATCAGGACTTTCTGGTGGGCAATATCAAGGCGCGTCAGCGCATGATTGCGCAATACGCCATCGCCGGCGCCCATGCGGGCCTGGTGGTGGGCACGGACCATGCCGCCGAGGCCCTGATGGGCTTTTTCACCAAGTTCGGCGACGGCGCGGCCGACATTACTCCGCTGGCCGGCCTGAACAAGCGCCGCGTGCGCGCCCTGGCCGCCGCTCTGGGCGCTCCCGATGCCTTGGTTTATAAAGTGCCGACGGCGGATCTGGAAAGCCTGACGCCGCTCAAGCCTGACGAAGACGCCTTTGGCGTCAGCTATGAGCAGATCGACGACTTCCTGGAAGGCAAGGCCATTGATGACGCCGCCATAGAAACCATTCTGCGTACCTATCGCTTGTCGGCCCACAAGCGCGCCTTGCCGGTGGCGCCATAAGGATTTTCTTTCAGCTTATTGTCAGCAAGCGCGTAAAATAGTCGGGATTTCCTAACGGAAAAAACGGGTATTCGGCTCGCTTCTATCATGCTATTGTCAAACCCTCTTCGGGCACCGGCCCACGCCCAGACAATCAGACTCGAGGGTCACCACGCTTTATGCAACCTGTCTTACCTGCATTCCTGATCGCACGCTGGCTATTGCTGCTTCTGCTGGCCGCCGGCGTGTATTTCTTGAGTGGTTTCCTGGTTCCTGTCCTGGCCGCCCTGATCATCGGCCTGGCCAGCTGGCCCCTGTATGTGCATCTGGTGGCGCGCTGCAACGGACGCACCGCCTTGTCCGCCAGCATTGCGCTGGTCATCATCACCCTGGTGCTGATCGTGCCGCTGTCACTGGCGCTGTCTTTTGCCATCAAGGAGGCCAGCAGCTTCATCACCTGGGCGCTGGCGGCCAATCGCTACGGCACGCCTACGCCGGACTGGATCAAGGCCATGCCCTTGGTAGGGCAGCGGCTGACGGAATACTGGCAGACCTACCTGGGTGAGCCGCATGCGCTGGGCGAACTGGTCGAGATGGTCAGCGGCCAGCACTTGGGCAATATCTATCGCATGGTGCTGTCGGCCACGGGCAATGTGTTCCACCTGCTGCTGACTGTGCTCTTCATGCTGATCACGCTGTTCTTCATCTTCAAGGATGGGGACCGATTGCTGGGCCAGCTGGACATCGTGGGCGAACGCATCCTGCCCGGACGCTGGCAGCGTTTTTCCCGCGTGGTTCCCGCCACCGTCAACTCCACCGTTACCGGCATGGGCCTGATCGCTTTGGGCGAAGGCCTAGTGCTGGGCATTGCCTACTGGATCGCGGGCGTGCCGTCGCCCGTGCTGCTGGGCGTCATTACCGGCTTCATGGCTTTGATTCCCGGGGGGGCGCCCCTGTCCTTTACCATGGTGTCCCTGTACCTGATCGGCTCCGGTCATCTGGTTGCGGGTGTGGGTTTGTTCCTGTGGGGCTCTATCGAGTTGTTCATCGTGGACAAGACCTTGCGTCCGCGTCTGGTCGGCGGCCCAGTCAAGCTTCCGTTTTTGCCAACCTTCTTCGGCCTGGTCGGCGGCGTGCAGACCATGGGCCTGGTCGGCCTGTTCATCGGCCCCGTGCTGATGGCCTTGCTGGTCGCCATCTGGCGCGAATGGATACGCAACGGCGACGCCGCTCACCCGCCGGTGGAAGTGGGTTGACCCCCATTCCCACCGGCGGCGGTCGGGTCAGTCTTTTTTGTCGATGATGTCCAGGGATTTGCCCAGCGATACATACAGCTCGTATTGCTGGCGTGCGAACTCCTGGGTTTCTTCAGGCGGCTGGACGTAGGGCAGCGAGCCGGTCTGGGCGGTCATGGCGCGCCATTGTTCATCTTTGGCAATGGTCTGCAAAGCCTGGGTCAGGGTCGCCTTGACGGAGTCCGGCAGGCCGGGCGGGGCATAGACGGCGCTCCATCCCACAATGCCTTGCATGTCCGGGTAGCCCAGTTCCTTGGCGGTCGGCACCTCGGGCATGTCTTTCAGCCGTTCGGGCGTGGTGACCATCAGTGCGCGCAAGGCGCCGTCCTTGATGTGGCTGGTGAAGGTGCCCAGGCTGCCGCAGGAAAACTGCGTTTCTCCGGCCAGCAGCGAGACCACAGCCTCTCCCGTGCCTTTGTAGGGAATCTGCATGGGCGCCTTGTCCGTGACCTTGAGCAGGCGGAACAATTGTCGCGGACCCATATCGTTGGTGGTCAGCACCCCGGCGGTGCCATAGTTCAGGGTTTCGCCGCGTGTCTTGATGGCGTCCGTCAGGTCTTCGAACGTCTTGTACGGGGACTTGGCGTTGACCACGCAGCCATAGGGATTGATCTCCAGCATGCCGATGAAGGTGTAGTCATTCCATTTATAGCGTGTGTTGGTCGGCATTATCGCCGGCATGATGGCCTGCGAGCCGGTGCGAGCCAGTAGCAGCGTATAGCCGTCCGGGGGCGACGCAACGACTTGCGCGGAACCGATCACGCCGCTGGCGCCCGGCTTGTTCAGCACCACGACGGGCTGCCCCAATGCGCGCGATGCTGCGTTTGCAAATGTACGGGCCGCCAGATCGGCATCGCCGCCGGCGCTGAACGGCGAAATTACCGTAAGGGCGCGTTCCGGATAGGCCGCGTGTGCGGCAGAAAGGGGTATGAGGCACAGCAAACTCATCACGAATCCCAGCCGGCGCTTCAGTATCAACTTCTTTATCATTGTCTCCTCCGCCTTGGTTTTTTAGGGAGTGGGTGTATCAGCCGCCGGTGGCGGCTTCTGGGTAGTGATCGCGCAGGACCATCACGCAATCAACGGCGAGCGGACCTTCCGGTCCCACTCGCACGGGGTTCAAATCCAGTTCGGTCAGACGATCCGTGGCCGCCGCCCAGGCGGACAGCCTGGCCAGCAGACGGGCCACAGCGTGGCGATCAACGGCGGGTTGGCCGCGCACGCCGTCCAGCAGCGCGCCCATGCGCAGCTGCGCCAGCATGCTCAGCCCTTCCTGCACGCCGAAGGGTGCGCGCCGGAAGGCTACGTCCTTCAGCACTTCCACCAGGACGCCGCCTATGCCCACCATGACCACCACGCCGAAGACCGGGTCGCGTTGAACACCGACGACCAGCTCGACATGGCCTTGCGCCATGGGTTGCACCAGCACGCCGTCGATACGGGCTCGCGGCTTATGCCGGGCTGCGTTGGTGTTCAGGTCAGCATAGGCCTTGCGGATGGCGGCTTCGTCGTCCAGTCGAAGCATGACGCCTTGCACTTCCGTCTTGTGGGCGATGTCGGGCGATTCGATTTTCAGGGCGACGGGGCCGCCGAAGCGGCGCCAGGCTGCGACGGCGGCGTCCGCATCGCGAGCCAGCATGACCGGGGCCATGGGAATGCCGGCGTGCGTCAACCAGTCGGTGGCCTGACAACTGGGGACCAGCCCGGTCAGCGTGGCGGCCAGAGCCGGCGCAGCGGGCAGCGCAGGCATACGTTCATCGTCCAGCGTCGGGACTCGGCTGGTATGGAAACGAGCCAGCGCCGCTGCGGCTTCCACAGCCCGTTCTCCCGCACCATAGACGACGATCCCCAGGTCGCGCAGTTTGCGACGGGCGTCCGCTGGCGCGGCGACCCAGCAGACCAGCATGGGCTTGGTGCTGCGCGATTGGATTTCCCGGAAGATCTCGACCAGCGTGTCCACATGCGCGGTCATCAATTGCAGCCACACAATGGCGACGTGGACCTGTGGATCGTCCAGCAAGGCGACGACGGACTCGCGCAGTAGTTCAGGCTTGGCCACGAATTGGCCCGTCACATCCACCGGATTGCCGACGGCTCCAAAGGCCGGCATGAATTCGCCCAGACGCTCGCGGGTGGCGGTGCTCAAGGCCGGCACGGTCAGGCCGACCTCTTCGGCGCGATCGGCCATCATGACGCCTGCGCCGCCGGACTGCGTGGCAATGCCCAGGCCAAAGCCTGCGCAGGTGCGTGGCTGGACCAGCACTTCCAGCATGTCCAGCATTTGCTCTTCATTGCGCGCTCGCAGCACGCCATACTGGCGTATGACGGCGTCGAACACGTCGTCTTCCACGGCCAGGGAGCCGGTATGAGACGCGGCGGCGCGTGCGCCGGCCGCCATGCGGCCGACTTTGGTCAGCACCAGCGGCTTGCCCAGCTCGCGGCAGCGCTGGGCCAGGGCGACCAGGCTGGCTCCGTCCACCAGGCCTTCCAGATAGCCGGCCACCACTTTGACGCGCGGATCTTCGACTACGGCCAGGGCCAGCTCCGAGAACACCAGGTCGGCTTCGTTGCCGGTGTTGATGAAGTAGCCCAGCCCCAGGCCGCGTTCCCGGATCAGGGCGGCGATGGCCGTCCCGAAGGCGCCCGATTGCGTCACGAATCCGACCGGGCCGGAGCCTGTCTCGCCATCGGCATACTGGCTGAACGTGGCATAGACATTGTCAAAGGCATTGACGAAACCCAGGCAGTTGGGACCGCACAGCACGATTCCGGATTCCCGTGCCGCCTGCGCCAGGTCTTGTTCAAGGGCGCGGCCCTGCTCGCCCATCTCGCCAAAGCCCGAGCTGAAGATGACAGCGGCCGGGATGCCGCGCTCGCCCAGTGCCTGGACGGCGGCAACGACTTCGCGTGCGGGCACTGCCACGATGGCCACGTCGATGTCGTCGGGCAGGCTGGCGATATCGGGGTGGCAGGGCAGACCGGCGATCTGATCGTATTTGGGGTTGACCGGATGGATGCCGCCCGCATAGCCCTTGTCGATCAGGTGTTTGAGCGGCCGTCCGTTGACCTTGGAGAAGTCCGCCGATGCGCCGATGACGGCAATGGCGCGGGGGGCGATCATGTTCTGGATGGCGTCGGAGCGGGAAAGCCGGAGCAGGTTCATGGTTGTTTCCAGACTCAGTTAAAGGCAGAGATGCCGGTTTGCGCCCGCCCCAGGATCAGGGCGTGGACGTCGTGGGTTCCTTCCAGCGTGTTCACCGTCTCCAGATTCAAGAGATGGCGTATGACGTGGAATTCGTCGGAGATGCCGTTGCCGCCATGGATGTCGCGAGACAGGCGGGCGATGTCCAGCGCTTTGCCGGCGCAATTGCGTTTGATCATCGACACCATCTCGGGGCTGGCCCGCCCGGCATCGCGCAGGCGGCTGAGCTGCAGGCAGGCGTGCAGGCCCAGCGTGATCTCGGTCTGCATGTCGGCCAGTTTTTTCTGAATGAGCTGGTTGGCGGCCAGGGGCCGGCCGAATTGTTTGCGGTCCAGGGCGTACTGGCGCGCTGCGTGCCAGCAGAATTCAGCGGCGCCCATCGAACCCCAGCAGATGCCGAAGCGGGCATTGTTCAAGCAGGCGAACGGGGCGGCCAGCCCGTGCGCATCGGGCAGGCGCTGGGCATCGGGCACGAAGACGTCGTCCATGATGATCTGCCCGGTCGGCGAGGCGCGCACCGAGAACTTGCCTTCCAGCTTGGTCGTGTGCAGGCCCGGCATATCCCGTTCCAGGATGAAGCCGCGTATTTGTTTGTCATCGTCTTTGGCCCAGACCACCATCAGGTCGGCAATCGGCGCATGCGTGATCCAGGTCTTGGTGCCGGACAGACGCCAGCCGCCCGGGACGGCTCTGGCGCGGGTGGACATGCCTCCTGGATCGGAGCCGTGGTCGGGTTCGGTCAGGCCGAAGCAGCCCAGTAGTTCGGCCTGCGCCATGGCGGGTAGGTAATGTTCCCGCTGTTCCTGGCTGCCGAATAGGTAAATAGGCATCATGGACAGGGTGCTTTGGACGCCCAAGGCCGAGCGGAACGCGGTGTCCACGCGCTCCAGTTCGCGGGCGATAAGCCCATATCCCACGTAGCTGATGCCGGCGCAGCCGAACCCATCTATCGTGGCCCCCAGAAAACCCAGTTCGGCCATTTCCTTCATGATTGAAATATCGAAGTCTTCATGACGATGTGCCAGAAGAATACGCGGCTTCAGGCATTCCTGCGCATAGGCGCGTGCGCTGTCCTGAATCATTCGTTCTTCATCGCTCAGCAGTTCGTCCAGGCAGAGCGGGTCTTCCCAGTTGAAGCTGACATCGCGCATGGCGGCCTGGCGCAGTTGGTGTTCGCTTGGCAGTGTGCTTGTCATGTCATTTCACCAATCGGAACTTGGGAATGCCAGCCTCGTCGGAGATGGATTCGAAGTGGATCTGGACGCGCTGGCCTATCTGCATGTCTTCAGGCGCGCAGTCCGTGACCTGGGCGTACAGGCGCACGCCTTCATCCAGATCGATCAGTCCCAGAATCAGCGGCAGTTCCTGTTGCCAGCCGGGGTAGTTCATGGCGACAGAGCGCGATACCGTGTAGGAATACACCGTGCCCGTCGCTTTCGTGGCGGTCCAATGCAGGTCTCGGGAACCGCACTCCAGGCACCAGGGCCGTGGAAAGAAATTGAAGGTGGCGCAGCGTGCGCATTTCTGGATTTCGAGCCGGCCTTCTTTGGCGGCGGTCCAGAAAGGGCGCGTCAGGTCGGTCAGTTCGGGCAGGGGTTTGTGCAAGGTCTTTTCGGTCATGGTTGGCGTCCTTAATCGTCGTTGCCCAGAACAATGGCGATGCAGCTGCGGCCGGGCCGGCCATAGGGAATGCCCCCGAAGCCGCAAACAGCGCCCAGTCGGGCATTCTTGACCTGGCGCGGGCCGGCGTCGCCGCGCAGTTGCGTCACGGCCTCGACCAGCGGCATGAAGCCGCCGATGGCCCCGCCGGGTTGTCCGCCCGATAGTTGGCCGCCGTCGGTGGACATGGGAAAGTCGCCGTCAAAGCGCAGGCTGTGCTCGTCGATGAAGCGCGCGCCTTCGCCTTTCTTGCAGAAACCCCAGTCCTCGATGCTCATCATGGAAATGAAGGGGTAGTCGTCGTAGGGCTGGAAAAAGTCGATGTCGTCATGCGTGACGCCCGCCATGCGCAGCGCTTCGGGGCCCGACTTGGCAAACCCGGTGGTCGTGATGTCCGGCAAGCTGCGGGACCCGCCGTGATAGTAGTTGTTCATTTCCCCGAAGCCGCGCAGCCAGACCGGCCGGTCCGACAGGCGGCGCGCCGTTTCCCCCGATGTGACGACATAGGCCAGGCCGCCATTGACGATGGGCACGCAGTCCAGCAGGCGGATCGGGTCCGACAGCAGCCGCGAATCGATATAGTCCTGCACGGTGAAGGGCTCGCGGTAGATGGCGCCCGGATGCAAAGATGCATGGAAGCGATTGGTGGCCGCGATTTTTCCCAAGGTCTGGGCGGCCAGGCCGGGGAACTGGTGCATATAGCGCTTGAGCACCAGGGCGAATTGTGCGGTCGCACCCATGACACCGAAGGGGCCCTGGAAGTCCCAGTACACGCCACGCGTGCGTTCCGGCGACAGCGGCAGCCCCGGCGCGGCGGACGGAATGTTGAGCGGGGTGTCGGCGCCGACGACCAGCACACGGTCCACGACCCCGGCCCGGATCAGGGCGGCGGCCCGGATCAGCATGGACGTGGCCGAGGCCCCGCCCTGGTCGGCGCGCAGCAGAATCTGCGGGCTGATGCCCAGGGTCTCCGCCATGGCGGCCGACCAGTTCACGGTGTGCGCCGTCTCGGCGTGGGCGACGCCCAGGCCCTGGCCGTCGAAGTCATTCTTGGACATGCCAGCCTGTTCCAGCGCCAGGCTGGCGGCCCAGGCAATGTATTCGTCGACGGTATAGCGTGTCTCTCCGGGCTTGGCCCGGCTGTAGGGTGTGCGTCCGCAACCAATAATCGCAACATCATTTGCCATCGGAATATCCTTTCTGTCGTGAAATTGGGGATCTAGCGGCCGGTAAAGGCCGGTGCGCGGCGCTCGATGAAGGCGCGCATGCCTTCCTTCTGGTCGCTGGTATCGAACAGGAGCTCAAAAGCGCGGCGTTCCAGTTGCAGTCCGGTGGACAGGGAAGCGTTCAGCCCGGCCTGCACCACTTCCTTGATGCGCTGCACGGCCAGGGGGGGGCGGGAGGCGATCAGGCGGGCCAGCTCCAGCGAGCGCTCTTCCAGGCGGTCGTCGTCCACCACTTCGCTGGCCAGCCCGATGGCGGCGGCTTCTTCGCCCGTCAGTGGTTCGCCGGCCAGCATGATCTGCATGGCGCGCCAGTAGCCCAGCGTCCGGGCCAAGCGCTGCGTGGCGCCGCCGCCGGGCATGATGCCCACATTGACTTCGGGTTGCCCGAAACGAGCGCTGCGCCCGGCCAGAATCAGGTCGGCATGCTGCGCCAGTTCGCAGCCGCCGCCCAGCGCCTTGCCAGCTACGACGGCGATGATGGGTTTCTTGAAGCGGGAAATCCGCTGCCAGAACTCCAGCACGCGCAGGTCGGCGACCTGCGCAGGTGTCATGCCGACGATTTCCTTCAGATCCGCTCCTGCCGCAAAACAATCCTGATTGCCGCGCAACAGCACGCAGCGCACGGACGGCATGCCTTCCAGGGATTCGAGCTTGGCGGCCAATTCCTGCCGCAGTGCGGTGTTCAGGGCGTTGCGTGCATCGGGCCGGTTCAGCGTCAGGCGGGCAATACCGTCTTCGGGGTAGTCCAGGAGCACCAGATTGGTTTCAGCGTGCATCTCATCCATCCTTCTCGTTCGACGTGGCGATAGACAGATTCTTGGCTCTGGAGTTTTATTTCACAACTTTATATATAGAATGATCATCATTCATAAGCTAAATAAAGGTGCGTATGAACCTGCGGACGATAGACCTGAATCTGCTGGTGGTTTTTGACGCCATCTTTCGGGATCGCAGCATTTCCAAAGCAGCGCAGCGCCTGCATCTGTCGCAGCCCACCGTCAGTAATGCGCTGGGCCGGCTGCGCGAGCGCCTGGGCGATCCGCTGTTCGAGCGCAGCGCCCAGGGCATGATTCCCACGCCGCGGGCGCAAGGCATGGCCGAGCCCGTGCGCCAGGCGCTGGCCCTGCTGGAAGTGGGTTTGAGAGAGTCCGTGGATTTCGACTTCGCCCAGGCGGACAGGGAATTTGTTATTGCGGTCGAAGACTATGGCGAAACTGTGGTGCTGCCCCGCTTCATCGACTGGCTGAGCACGGCTTCGCCGGGCATACGCATCCGCATCCGGCCCGAACGCGCCACGCAGCTGCACATGGATCTGAACGAGGGCAGGGTGGACCTGACCCTGAACTACTTTCCGCTGGAAGACCCGGCCATGGTCAATACCTGCGTGCTGACCGAATCGCTGATCACGCTGGCCCGGCGCGACCACCCGCACATCGCCGAAAAACTGACCCTGGACAAGTTCCTGTCGCTGCGCCACGTCGTGCTAGCGCACGACTTCAATTCCCGGCCCATGATAGACCTGGCGCTGGCCAAGCGCGGCCTGGCGCGCAACATCTCGATCAACGTCCCGCACTTCCTGTCTATGCCCGTGCTGGTACAGAACAGCGACCTGATCTGCTCCATGCCGCGACGCATGGGCCAGCTGTACATGGACAACTTCAAACTGAAGTCCTACGACGTCCCGCTGCGCATCCCGCGATTCCCCATCTACCTGTCCTGGCACAGCCGAACCGACAAAGACGTAGGCCACCGCTGGTTCCGCGAACGCCTGATGGACTTCTGCCGGCTGCTGTAAAAGAAAGAAGTCTTTATTCACCGCGCCGTCGTCGTTTTCAGCTTGCCAAGCAACCAAGGCTTGTGTGTATAATGTTCATCTTTCCTGCCGCGCCCGCATCCGCCGGGCGACACACTCAAATGCCCGGGTGGTGAAATTGGTAGACGCAGGGGACTCAAAATCCCCCGCCGCAAGGCGTGCCGGTTCGATTCCGGCCCCGGGCACCACTCAAAAATCCCTAGTGTTTACAATTATCTAGCGCGATTTTTAGTCTTTCCCTAGCACTAGGGGATTTTCCAAGTTTGTCAGCCGGGTACAGTGGTAAAGCACCGAGTGTACTTCCGGAGCTTTTGCGCGCATGGCTACTATCGTTAAAACCCTTTCTGGTACCTGGAAAGCCGTCATTCGTAAGACCGGCTGACCGACTTCGTCCAAAACATTTCGTACCAAGCGTGACGCTGAAGCCTTGGCTCGCCAGCAGGTGACGTAATTCAGCGCGGCCGAGCCAGCCGCAATAAACCCCGCTACGATGTATCAGGGTTTGACGAAAATCTAAAACACCGCCACAATCACCGCATGAAATACGGTGAATATATTTGGCAATCGCCGCATTGGCCTGACTGGCACTATGACCTAGCCGCCCTGGCAGAACCCTTGGCAGCCGTCAGTCGCGCCCAGGGCTTGCTGCTCGGCCGACTGGCAGACGTGGGAATGGCACTGCGCGACGAAGCCAGCCTGGCAGCACTGACCGAAGACGTCGTCCAAACCAGCGCTATTGAAGGCGAAACGCTCAACGTCGCCTCGGTCCGGTCCTCCGTCGCACGTCGCTTAGGCGTGGATATCGGCGCTTTGGCTCCCGCAGACCGTCATGTCGACGGCATCGTCGACATGATCCTGGACGCCACCAGCAAAGCGATGGCTCCGCTCACGACCGAGCGCTTATTCGGCTGGCACGCGGCACTCTTCCCCACCGGTTACTCTGGCATCAGTGCGATCAAGGTAGGCCACTGGCGCGATGACAGCACCGGTCCCATGCAGGTTGTTTCTGGCTCTATCGGACGGGAAAAGGTGCATTTCGAAGCACCACCTGCCAGCCGGCTCGCGGCAGAAATGGCACGTTTTCTCGCATGGCTGAATGGCGCCTCACCGAAAGAGCCCGTACTCGTTCGCGCTGGTCTAGGACACCTTTGGTTTGTCACATTACATCCCTTCGACGACGGCAACGGCCGTATTGCACGTGCTATTGGCGACCTACTGTTAACTCGTGCAGACGGCAGCACACACCGTTTTTACAGTTTGTCGGCTCAGATCCAACGAGAGCGGAAAGCCTATTACGAGATCCTTGAGCGCACGCAAAAGAGCGGCATGGATGTAACGCAATGGTTGGCGTGGTTTCTTGCCACCTTGCTAAAAGCCATCGAACACGCCCATGGTGTCCTCGATCAGGTATTCGCCAAGGCGAAGTTCTGGCAGCACGCAGCGACCATTCCCATGAACGAACGGCAAATCAAAGTGCTGAATCGGCTACTGGATGGATTTGAGGGCAAGCTGACTACCAGCAAATGGGCCGCACTAGCCAAATGCTCGCAAGATACGGCTTTACGTGACATCACGGATTTACTGCAACGCGGGATACTGCAGAAAACCCATGCGGGTGGGCGCAGCACGCACTACGCCATCGCCCCGACTGACTAAACTCACCGATACCCAAACAAGATTGCAGCTGTACCAACCGGAATTTTTGGCATGACCCAACCCATCACCCTGCAACAACTCGAATCCTTCCTGTGGGAGGCCGCTGACATTCTGCGCGGCAACATGGACGCTTCCGAGTTTAAGGACTATATCTTTGGCATGATGTTCCTGAAACGCTTGTCTGACGCTTTTGACGAGGCGCGTGACAGCGTGATCCAGTACTACATCGACAAAGGTAAAAGCGAGGTCCAAGCCCGAGAGCTGGCCGATGATGAAGACGAATACGACAAAACCTTCTATATTCCCCCCGCCGCACGCTGGGACACCCTTAAAGACTTGAAGCACGACATCGGTGCCGAGTTGAACAAAGCCACCGAAGCCATCGAAGAACATAACGCCTCCCTAGAGGGCGTACTCGTTTCGATCGACTTCAACATCAAGAACAAGCTCTCTGACAAAAAACTGCGTGACCTGCTCAGCCATTTCAGCCGCTACCGCCTGCGTAATGGTGACTTTGAACGGCCAGATCTGCTGGGCACTGCCTACGAATACCTGATCAAAATGTTCGCTGACAGTGCGGGCAAAAAAGGCGGCGAGTTCTACACCCCGTCCGAGGTCGTTCAGCTACTAGTCTCCCTACTGAAGCCCACCGCAGGCATGCGCGTGTATGACCCCACCTGCGGGTCGGGCGGTATGCTGATTCAAACGCGCAACTATCTGGCTAAGCACGGTGAAAACCCGGCCAACTTGTCGCTATTCGGCCAAGAGATGAACCTGAACACCTGGGCCATCTGCAAGATGAACATGTTCTTGCATGGGGTCTATAGTGCCGACATCCGCAAAGGCGACACCCTGCGCGAACCGCAGCATACCCAACAAGGGGCGCTGATGACGTTCGACCGCGTGATTGCAAACCCACCGTTTAGCTTAAAGATGTGGGGCAAAGACGAAGCCGATAACGATGCCTTTGGTCGCTTTCCCTATGGCACGCCACCCAAAGACGCAGGTGATCTGGCCTTTGTACAGCACATGATCGCCAGTCTCAATATCGAGGGCATGATGGGCGTGGTGATGCCGCACGGCGTATTGTTCCGCGGTTCCAGCGAAAAAGAAATTCGCAAAGGCATGCTTAACGATGACCTACTCGAAGCCGTCATTGGCTTGCCTGCTGGGTTGTTCTACGGCACGGGTATCCCGGCTTGCTTATTGATTATCAATAAACATAAGCCCGTTGATCGCCAAGGCAAGGTGCTGTTCATCAACGGTGAGCTGGAATACGAAGAGGGCAAAAACCAAAACAAGCTGCGCGATATCGACATCGAAAAAATCGTCAACACCTTCGACGGCTATACAGAAATCAAGCGCTACTCGAAAATCGTCACGCTGAATGAGATCGCCCAGAACGATTACAACCTGAACATCCGCCGCTATGCGGACACCTCGCCACCGCCTGAAATCTTTGATGTACGAGCCATTTTGCACGGGGGTATTCCCATGCGTGAAGTCGAAAGCGAATACATCCGCGAAGAAATCCTGGAAGACTTCGATGTTTCAACCGTATTCGTCAAACGCGACGAGGCGTATTACGAGTTCAAACCCAAGATTGAAACCCGAGAGCAGATTCGAGAGGCTGCGGGAGATGTGGATAGTAAGGTGATTGCGCAGCTAGAACGCTGGTGGGACAAATATCGCGTATCGCTGAGTGAGCTGGATGTTCAGGTCGCTGAGGCGGAGAACGTGATGCGTGGGTATTTGAAGGAGTTGGGGTATGAGTGAGACGCTTCCCGATACATGGTTTGCTCATGAACTGGGCGATCTCATGCTCAAGATAGAAGGTGGGGGAACTCCTTCCCGGACCAACCCAAATTTCTGGGATGGCCTGATTCCCTGGGCGACAGTGAAAGACCTTAAGGGCATTAGACTTTCTTCTACAGAAGAATCAGTAACAGAACAAGGCATTTTGGCATCTTCAAGTCGATTGGTGCCCGCTAAAACACCAATTATTGCAACACGAATGGCTGTTGGAAAGGCTGTTGTTTTTGATAAGGCCGTTGCAATCAATCAGGATTTGAAGGCAGTCTATCCATCTAAATCATTGAATGCCGATTTTTTCTTGCATTGGTATTTGGCTCATAGTGAGCAAGTTTCAAGTTTGGCCACAGGCTCTACGGTTAAAGGCATTCGCCTTGAAACACTTAGAGCACTGCCATTAGCTCTCCCACCACTCCCCGAACAACAAAAAATCGCCACCATCCTGTCATCCGTCGATGACGTGATCGAAAAAACGCGTGCCCAAATCGACAAGCTCAAAGACCTGAAAACCGGCATGATGCAGGAGTTGCTGACACAAGGGATTGGGCATACGGAGTTCAAGGATTCGCCGGTGGGGAGAGTTCCGGCAAGTTGGGGCATTACGGATCTGCGATCAGCTGTTACAAAAGATGGGTTGCAAACCGGGCCTTTTGGAAGCCAGCTCCATGCCCACGAGTATATCGAGTGGGGTATCCCTGTAGTAATGCCAAAAGACATGTCTGACAATCGTGTGGAAACGTCATCCATTGCGCGCATCTCACCCCAGAAAGCAGATGAACTCAGGAAACATAGTGTTCGATCTGGAGACATTCTTTTTTCCAGGAGAGGCGATGTTGGGCGATTTGTATTAATAACTGAGAAAGATGAAGGAGCTATCTGCGGTACTGGATGCCTACGGGCACGACTCTCAGAAGTCGTCAGTCCTTTTTACTTGGCTTGCTATCTGACACTTCCGAAGATCGTTGAATGGTTAAACGCCAATGCAGTAGGGCAAACCATGCTCAATTTGAACACCTCTATTTTGGGAAATCTCCCGGTTGTTCTGCCCTCAAAGCCAGAACAAGACAGCATCGGTCAAACCATCATGGCACTGGAAGAAAATATTCAACTTAAATCAGCAAAGCTTTGGGCTCTTGAAAAGCATAAAAAAGCCCTGATGCAAGACCTTCTAACCGGCACGGTCCGCGTCAAGGTTGCCCCTACGGAGACCGCTGCGGCGTAATCTTCCGCCGCCCTTTGCCATGTTTCAAGACGAAATCCAGAAAGTCGAACTGCCTGCTCGAGACCAACTTCAACGCCTAGGCTGGCGGTATGTGCCGGGTGCTCAACTCGTCCCGGATGCACATCTTCCATACGGTCATAAGGCCGAGCGAGCCTATTACCGCGATGTGGTGCTAGCCAACCGCTTGGAACAGGCCATCAAACGCTTGAACCCATGGATCAATGAAGAAAATCTGCGTAAGGTTGTGCGAGAGATCACGCACCCCAAACATGCAGGGCTGATGGAATATAACCATGCGTTTTATCAGCTGCTAGTTAACTATGTCTCGGTCGAGCAAGACCTAGGCAAAGGGCGCAAGGGTCAAACGGTCAAAATCATCGACTTCGACACCCCCGCTAACAACGACTTTCTCTGCACGAGCCAGTTCAAAATCGAAGGCCCGAACCAGAAGGTCATTCCCGACATTGTTTGCTTTGTGAATGGCTTGCCTTTGGCAGTTATTGAGTGCAAGTCGCCTTATATCGCCGATGCGGTTGCCCAGGGGATAGATCAACTGCGCCGCTACGCCAATCTGCGCGAGCCGTCATCCGACGAAGGTTCACAGAGGCTGTTTTGGTATAACCAACTGATGGTGTCTACCTGCCGTGATCAGGCGAGAGTCGGCACGATTAGCTCTGGCACATCCCATTACGCTGACTGGAAAGATACGTATCCGCTCACGGACGATCAAGTACGGGATCTATTGGCTGCCCCCCTACCAACACCGCAGCCAGCGACAAACACGCTCAATGATGTGCCATCCATGGCGTATCTCGCAGCGGCGACACAGTTCGCATACGGAGCCACAGAGGTCGCTGCCGAGATTACGCCACAAGAACGCCTGCTAGCGGGGATGTTTCATCCATCGCATTTTCTGGACATCATCCAGAATTTCGTGATCTATGAACCGATTGATGGCCGTCTCATAAAAAAGGTCGCGCGGTATCAACAATATCGTGCTGTCAACAAAGTGATTGATCGCCTGAAACACGGCACCACCCGCAAAGAAAAGTCGGGCGTGGTGTGGCATACTCAAGGCTCAGGAAAAAGCCTGACGATGGTGATGCTGGCCGTGAAAATGCGGCGCGACCCGGTGTTAAAGCAATACAAGTTGGTGTTCGTGACTGACCGCACCCAGCTAGACAGTCAGCTCTCGACCACGTTTCGCAATGCACAGAACGAAACGATCCATAACGCGGCGTCGGTCGCAGAATTACGCACCCTGCTCAAGAAAGATGCCTCTGACATCGTGACGGCCATGGTGCAGAAGTTTCAAGAGGCCGAGCAAGAAGGCGACTTTAACAATCTGAACACCAGCGACAAGATCATCGTGCTTGCCGATGAAGCACATCGCACGCAGTTTGGTGGCTTGGCGATGACGATCAACGCCGCGCTGCCGAATGCCCCCAAGATCGGTTTCACGGGTACGCCGTTGCTGAAGACTCAGAAAATGGGTCAAGCCTTCGGTGGCTATATTGACGAGTACAAGATCAATGAAGCGGTAGAGGATGGCGCGACGGTACGCATCATCTACGAAGGGCGTCAGGTCAAAACGGATGTGGCCGGTGAGTCGCTAGACGCGTTGTTCGAGGAATATTTCAAAGACTACAGCGACGAAGAAAAGCGAGCGATCAAGAAAAAACATGGGGTTGAGCGGGCCGTCTGTGAGGCACCTGCGCGTATTCGTTGGGTGTGTATTGACCTGCTCAAACACTATCGCGAACATATTTTGCCTAACGGATTTAAAGGCATGATAGTGGTGGGTAGTCGCCATGCAGCAACCGTGCTTAAGAAAACCCTGGATGAACTAGGCGCACCACCTAGCGAGGTGATTATTTCCGGTAGCCATAACGACGAAGCCTACCTGGCGCAGTACACCGACAGCACCCATCAAAAAGCCATCATCAAAAACTTCACCAAGCCGCTGGAAGAAGACCCCACGGCGCTGCTGATTGTGAAAGATATGCTGTTAACGGGTTTTGATGCGCCGATTGCACAAGTGATGTACATCGACCGCAGCTTGAAAGACCATACGCTGATGCAAGCGATTGCTCGGGTCAACCGTACCTACAAGGGTAAGCAGGCCGGTTTCATTGTGGACTACTACGGGCTATCGGATCATCTGACGCAAGCGCTAGAGCAGTTTAGTAGCGAAGATGTAGAAGGCAGCTATGTGACGCTGCGCGATGAGTTGCCCAAGCTCAAAGCCTTGCATACTCGGGTGGCGGTGATATTTAAAACCGTGAAGGGCAATGACATTGATGACTATGTTCTGCATCTTAAAGAAGAGGAAGTCCGCCAGCAGTTCGACTTAGCATTCAAAGCGTTTGCCAAGCAGGTGGATGTGGTTTTGCCCGATGCTGCCGCAAAGCCTTTTGTGGCTGACTTACGCTTGTGGGGCAAGGTGCAGAATGCGGCACGCAACACGTACTACGATCTTGGTCTGAATCTGCACGACGCGGGGGCCAAGGTGCGCAAGCTGGTCGACGAGCACATCATCAGCACAGGGGTGGACCCAAAGATCCCACCGTTGGATCTGATGGACGCCAATTTCAAGGCGAAAATTGAGCAGACCAAGTCCCCTGAGTCGCGGGCATCAGAGATCGAAAGCGCGATCAAGCACCACATCACGGTGAACTTAGAGGAAGACCCGGAATACTACAAGTCGCTCAGCCTACGTTTACGCGACATCATCGAAAAGACCAATGGCAAATGGGAACAGCAGCTAGAGTTGCTATTACAGATGGTCGGTACGATGAAGTCTGATCACCAGCAAGCCGCCGCTGATCTTGGACTCAATGCAACGGAATACGCGTTCTACAACATTCTGATGGCAGAGGTCACTCGTCTATCCGGTGAGGATACACTTAGTGAGTCCGTGAACGATGAGATCAAGGCAACGAGCCAGGCGCTGGTTAGCGTGTTCGAGGAAGCCACGTGTATTGTGGACTTCTTTAATAAGCCTGACGAGATCAAGCGCATGAAGAAAGCTATTAAACGTGCCGTCATGGACTGCTCGTTTGATGACAAAGCATTAGTCAGCGTATTGCAAGATCGCTTCATGGAATTGGCAAAAACGAAGTTTGGACAATGATCAGCACCCATAACGAATACCTGGACGCTCAGGGGGTTATCGTCGAGGTCATCCGTACCGAGCGACAGAAAACGGCTGACTTGCGCGTAGAGGACGGCGCGGTGTCTATCGTGGTGCCGCAGCGCGTCAGTACGGAGAAAATCGAAGCCATTCTCGCGAGTAAACGACGCTGGATTCAGGAGAAGCTCACACTGCATCGTGACAACGCACCTGCTAGTGACAAAGACTTCGTCTCGGGGGAAGCCTTTCCGTATCTAGGCCGCAATTATCGCTTGAAGGTAGTGCGGGGCAATTTTACGCCGGTACGATTGATACAAGGCCGTCTGGTGGCGAGTGTGCCCTGCGGCAGCGAACAGCCCCATATGGTGCGCAACGCCCTTGTGCGTTGGTACAAACGTCAGGCAGCCCAAAAGCTAACAGAAAAAGTAGCTAGATTTGCGCCTTTGGTCGGTGTTCTTCCCAATGACGTGGGCATTAAAACCTTTCGTGCACGATGGGGGAGTTGCACAGCACGAGGGAAGCTGGAGTTCAACTGGCAGATCACTATGGCACCCAATCGCATGGTGGATTACGTGGTCATTCATGAGCTGTGCCACCTCATCCACCATGACCACTCATCTGAGTTTTGGAAGGAAGTCGCGCGGGTAATGCCAGAATATGCCCAGTGCCGGCAGTGGTTGAAAGAGAACGGGGCAGGATTAAAAGTGTGATGAATTAAGCACGCGCCTTGAAACATTACAGCCTAGCTAGTTGCCCAGACCTGAGCTTAGTGAAGAGCCTGTACGCGCGATTGAACATCACCATCAACGACCGTTTCGGCCGTAAGCACCCGGCGGTCGTACTCAGGGCCAACGGCCCGTAACCCCTGCTCCGAGGGTCCCGCTGGCGAGGGTGGAGAGTCCAGAGAGGCAAAGTTTCTTTGGGATGTGTCCTCACGAATGGCAGCCAATATCTCTGTCAATCGGGAAAACCTATTGATAGGCTCGAAAACAAGACAATTTCTGCGTAAAGCCGTTTTGCCTGTTTTCTGAACAAATCACCAAAAAAATCCCACGTCTTGTAATATAGCGTTACCTAAAGCACGGGAGACAACCATGTCTGAGATGGGTTCGCACGAAGAAGAATTAAGTAAAACGATATCCGGTGCCTAGCGCGACCGGCGTGTAGCCGTCGTCAATTACGCACGCGCATCAGTCAGCTTGGGGGGATTCTCAATCAGTGCAGCAAATGAAGAACATGCTCAACGGTTCATCAACGGGGACACTGACCTCGAAGAATTTGTGCAACCGCGTAGTGCCTTGGCAAGCCCAAAAGCTTAGTCATGACGAAGAAAATATAAGTGATTGAAGCTAGTGCAGGATAGGCTGTCGCCGGTAACTGTCACACGAAAATTGCATGTTGGCGCTTTGTCCAAAGCGAATGCCACAAAAGCAACTGTAAGGTAAGCCGATGTTCGCAACGATCGAAGATATAAGAAAGCACCTCATAGCGAATAAATTTCAGCCTGATATGTCTGACCAGGTGGCCGAGGGCGTACTGAAGTCCACGGACGGAAGATCTGTAGTTTATTCGTTTCATTCAGGCTGGGATATTGTCAAGGCCCATCTATGTGACAGGCGTTGGGGAGCGTTCAACATGGAGCTCCTCAGTTTTGTGCATGAGAACTACAAAAACGATATTGAACGTCGCACAATAATAGACGGTCTCCAGTTAGAGGATAATCACTGGGACTGGTTAAAGAAATCCGCGGTCTTAAAGACAGACGAATACAAATGGTTCTTTATCTTTGCTGAAGGGCTTCCCCAAGCTGCTTGTGTAATATTTCATCCGAAAAAAAGCGCTATAGAAGACGGCAACATATTTTATATTGAATATGTCGCGGTAGCCCCTTGGAATCGCCCAAACCCTCTTAAAGCTTCGCTTTTAAAAGGAACCGGGACAAAGATAATACAGCATGCTTGTGACTACGCTAAAAACGGTCTCGGACTTCGGCCCGGATTTTGTCTGCATGCACTACCCAAAGCCATCGGCTTCTATGAAAAAATAGGAATGCTTGCGCATCCTCAACTTGACAAAGATCAGCTTCCTTACTATGAGATGCCTATGCAATCTGCATCCATCTTTCTGGAGCAGAGATGAGTCCAGCAAATAACAATGAAGAAGACTTTCCCCTTACGTACAGTGAGGAGGGCCTCTCATCCCAAGAGCTATACGAATCCTTTTTGGAGTGCCAGAGCGGGATCAATAACATTCCAAAAGGAAACAGAGATCAAGATTACTATGAATCGCTGCATCGAGCATTCAAGGAAAATTTAAGATATAAGAAAAATGGTCAACCATTATTTCGAAAACGATCTGATGCGGAAGATTCTATAGCCAAATATTGGCTTTCCCGAGTACGCGAAGCCGCGTGGTTTTACTCCGCATGGAATGATCTACCTCAGTTCTCAGGAATAGAGGTCGGGTATTTAGAGAGTCTTGCTCGTTTAAGTACAAATCCTGGAAATATTCCAAATTTAGCCGGACAGCTAGCCAAAGCAGGGATTATTCTGATCCACGAGCGCGCCATTCCAGGGATGAAAGTGGATGGAGCTTGCTTCCTGCTCGAAACCGGCCATCCAGTGGTCGCCTTAAGCCTAAGGTATGCGCGACTTGACATCTATTGGTTTACATTGCTCCATGAGTTAGCGCATATAACCCTTCATCATGAAAAACTTACCACTCCGATACTTGATGATGTCGATGACGAGAATACAAGTCTCATTGAGGCTCAAGCAAACAAGCTTTCAAGTGACTCGTTAATAAGCAGGAGCTCCTGGCGAAGCTCAAGTGTGAAATATGACATGAGCGAAAAGTCCTTACTGAAATTCGCAGAAAAAGTTCAAGTTCATCCGGCGATAGTCGCCGGAAGATTGCAGCGCGACTTAAATAGACACGATATTTTTACCAAAATAATTCACTCTGAAAACACTAGAAAAATTATATTTGGCGATGAATAACTACATACCATTCTTAAAGCTCAAAACGAACGAAATGATGGCGCTTAGCGAGCTAGAGCCAGCAATTAAATCCATGACGCATCCTTTTCTGGACCTGCCAAAGAGGCAATTCTCAACGGAAGAAGAGTTTCTAGATGTGCTCGCAAAGTACCGTAAGAGTGTAGGTAAGCACACAAATGGCTGCCCCACAATATTTTTAGACGACTTTGACAATGAAGATTCGCTTACGATAAATGGCGAAAATAGCTACGGTGCAGTAATTGACATCTTTTCAGATCTTAACGAATTCGTGCCAGTAATAGGGCTAGATCGAGAAGATGCTAGAAACGAGATAGTGTTTCAACGCAAAGAGACGGGAGTCTTGAGATCTAATACTATAGTTATTAGGCTTCAAGTCGATGACTTTGAGAACTTCGCCCTTGTTGAGCCCGACATATCACGTCTTATGGCTCGTGGACAAGGGCTATTTCATCACTGGTCGATAATTTTGGACAATAGACTCTGCCTCAACGTAAATGTCGAGGACAGGAGTCAAGAAATTGTGAATTTTATTAATTCAGCAATTGCCAGATTCGACTTATTCTCATTTATTATTAGCGGATCGTCGATACCTGCTTCAATACGCGACATTTTAGAAGTCGAAAAGGAGCACCATCACCCCCGCATTGAATTGGATATTTACCGAAACATAGTGCCGCACCTGCACGGACACAATATCCATTTAGGAGACTATACTGTTGTAAGCCCCTATTACTCCGACGTTGACATTCCCAAAGAGGCAATGCAGAACGTAACCGCTCCGAAAATCATATATAGCTATGGTAACAATCACTATATAGCTAGAGGTGGCGCAATCAGAACCCATAAAAGGGGACTTCTTCAGTACAACGATATTGCTGCACACATTGTAAGACAGCACTTTTATCGCACACCTGCCTACTCCTACGGAGATAACTTCATTTACTCCAAATCCATGGGTGAAGGGAAAAGAGTCACTCCCGGCAGCATCTTGAAGCCCACGATAAATTTACATATAACTTACATGCTGAGAGACTTCAGGATTTAAACCTGCTCGCAGCGTGAGACTATTACCTATAGTCTTCACTAAATCGTTAGTCGAAAAATTGGAAGCGATGGCCTCACAAAGCTGCTCTCTATTAAGTTTATTGGCATTTTTTAGATTCAATGGAGTAGCAATCTCAACCATCTCAGACTTCCAAAGAGTCATGACAGCAAGTTTCTTGTCAAATCCAAGATTTTGACGCGCAGGCCTGACATACGACAACTTTACATCTTCATTACGGATCCGCGCACAAATCATCCCCCAATGGGGAGGCACCAACAAGAGCGCGCGCTGAATATGTTTTTCGGTTGTAACAAGCGTGGTTCTTCGAAAGACCAGATCATAATAATGGCTCTGTTTCACAGCGCGTAAAATGCTGTCGTTATCGCCCTTGATTTCGTAGCAATGCGCAAAATCATTAATGGCAACCACATCAGCAATTGCATTTCCATTATGAACTCGCAATTCTTCCAAAATCACTCGCGGCGCCTTGGACATTGAACGAAGGCGCTGAATCAGCGCCTCGCGAATTGAAGCATCATTTAGAAAAACCATAGCTTAGTACTTTTAGTTTCGTTGAATGTACGCTAATAAAAATTCCAGAGCGTCACGCACAAGTCGCCATAGTAAAATCGTGTCCGACGGTTGGTTCAAACAGTAATACTTGCGCATTAGCTCTCAACGCGCCATAAGAGAACGTCTTCTATTATAGACCTCCACAGCCCGTGGCGGCACTGAAATGCCATTTCACTGTACCGAAATTTAGGTACAGTACAGGTACAGTGGCCAGTTTTCACCAGCTCAAGTAAAGCACGCTAACATACTGATTTTAAACTGATTTTACCTATTTCAACTTACGCTGGAATTCGCCCCGGTTCCCTACACAAACACCTTCGCACGCCAACTCAAAATCCCCCGCCGCAATGCGTGCCGGTTCGATTCCGGCCCCGGGCACCAAAAAATAAGACGCCAAAGGCGTCTGTTTTTTTGTCTAAAACTTCGCAGTGCAACTCGCAGGAGAGTACTGGATGCAAGATACGGCGAGATGGACAGGCGCTTATGCCACTACTAGGTGCATCTTGACGTTCGGAAAGGATTGCCCCTCTAACAGTCAGTCTAGGCTGTCTTAACGAAACCGTCCCTAAGCCATTTTCCGATACCCAAACAATGCTTATTTGGCTCCCTTACTTTTAGTTGGGCTTGGCGTCACCCGTTGAGCTCTGAGCCGTTCTTTATATTGCTCACCATATTCATTGATCAGAATCTAGCGCGGCAGGCCGCTGAGCAGGCTGCTGTCAACGGCAAGCTTATGATTCGGTACTGCGCCGTTTACTGCGAAATGCGTTCATTGAGCCTGCCAGTTGATCGGGGGAGGGCGGGGGCTAGCCCTGGGTACGGGTGCTTGCTGATTGCTCCCGTCCAGGGCCTCCAGTTACAGACCGACGCGCGCTAGCATCGGGGCGGTGTGGCGTGCTCCTTTGATGGCGCCATCGGCGAACAATTCCTCCAATTCTGCCTGGATGGTGTCGGGCAGTTCGATACGTGCGGCTGCCACGTTTTGCATGACTCGTTCGCCGCTACGTGTTCCGGGAATGGCGAACACGGGAAGCGGGCGACGCAATACCCATGCCAGTGCCAGTTGTGCGGGGCTGATGCCTAGGCCGTTGGCCAGGCTTGTCATCCGCGCCACCGTGTCTAGGTTATGGGACAGGTTGTCAGGATCGAACCTGGGTATATTGCTGCGCAAATCGCCGTGTAAAGCGGGTGTGGCGCCGGTTAGCAAGCCGCGGCCCAATGGGCTGTAAGCGACGAATGAAACCCCCAGTTCCTGGCAGACTTCGAACATGGATTCGGCAGGCTGCCGGCAGGCCAGCGAAAATTCGGACTGCAGGGCGGTAATGGGGTGGGTCAAATGAGCGCGGCGCAATGTGGCTTCACTGACTTCGGACAAGCCTATTGCCCGCACTTTGCCTTGTTCGACCAGGCGCCCTAGGGCGCCGACCGATTCTTCGACAGGCACGGCCGGGTCGATGCGGTGCAAGTAGTAGAGGTCGATATAGTCGACGCCCAGTCGCCTCAGGCTGGCGTCGCAGGCCTGCACAAGGTAATCGGGCGTGCCGCAATTGGTGGCCCTGCCTTGTGCGTCCCGGGTGGCTCCCCCCTTGGTGCTGAGTAGGATCTGTTGACGGCGGTCCCGCATGGCCTCGCCCAGCAGGCGCTCGTTGTCCCCCGCTCCATAGACGTCAGCGGTATCAAATAGCGTGATGCCCGCGTCAGCCGCGTCGTGCAAGGTTTTCAGCGCAGTGTGTCGATCCACTGAGCCGTAGCTGCCGCTCAGTGCCATACATCCGAAACCCAGCTGCGCTGCCGATAGGCCGGATTGGCCCAGGTGTACATGTTGCATGTCGCGTTCCCAGTCAGTAGCGCTTGAAGTCGGCCAGCGGTCGGCCGGCCATGGGACGGATATCGACGTTCAGCAGCGCCGGCCCCTCAGCCGCGATCAACTTGTCTACGGCATCGTCCAGCTCGCTGGCCTGGGACACATAAATGCCGGTTGCTCCCAGCATTTGGGCGTAATGATCGTAGCGGATTCTGCGAAGTTCGCAGCCTACGTGCGCGCCATAGGCGTTGAGCTGTAGTCGCTTCTCGATGCCCCAGGCCGCGTCGTTGCCTAGAATGATCTTCAAAGGAAGCTTTTTCTCTACGGCGACCTCCAGTTCCCATGAGTAGAAAGCAAAGCCGCCATCGCCGATGAACACCCAGGTTTGCCCCTTGTCGTGGGCCAATTGGCTACCAATGCCCAACGGCAACGAGCCGCCCAGGTTGCCAATCAATACCGCATCCATCCAGCGGCCCTGGCGCATAGCCGGAAAGTAGGCGCGTGGCCAGTGCACGAAATCCCCCGCGTCTATCATGATGCCGGTATCGGTCGTGCGATGTCGCTCCAGGCTTGCACACAGTTGCAGTGGGTGGATCGAATCGTCGGTGCTGGACGCTGCGCGCACCTGGTCGGCCCAATCCTTGCGGGTATTGGCATAGTGTGTGCGGATGTGATTGAACCACGGCTGCCAGCGCTGCTTGAGCTTATTGGCCTCGACAATGTGGGCTGCGGCAGCCAGCAGGGCAGAGGCCGGTCCGACAATGGAAAGCTCACCTTGCCGGCATTGGTTGAGCAGGCTGGGGTCTTCGCTGGCCTGCACAATGCAGACGTCGGGTCGAAGCAACTGCTCACGGCCAAAGCACGTGTGGAAATCGATTGTTGCCCCGGCCAGCAGAATCAGATCAGCGCCGATAATCTCACGAAACGTTCGGTTAAAGAGTGGATCTGCGTAGCCGAATCCAATCTCGCCGTCATCGGGCACCAGGCCGCGAGCTTGGTCAATGGTGAACACCGGCGCTCCTATGCGGCGGCTCAAGTCGATGAAGTCGCCGCCGTCGGTGCGAGCGCCATTACCCAGGATGATGACGGGCTTTTCTGCCTTCATGAGCAAGCTGTGTATATCCCCCAGAGCATCGGCGGGCAGCGAGGCGGCAGTACGCACAGGATCGCGACGCGTGACGGCGCGTATATGATCTTCGGGGTAATCGGGACCGGCTGGCACAGGTTCGTCCATGATATCGGACGCGACGGAAAGGTTGACGGCGCCCGGCGTGCCGGTCGTGGCGATGCGTATTGCTTTACCGACCATTTCGGCCATATGGGTGCCGTCGTTGACCTCCAGCGCCCATTTGCTTACTGGGCGTGCGAGGTCGGCCTGATGCATGACCTGCGATCCGCCGCGTTCGCGCTGATTGGACGGCGTGAATCCCGAGACGACCAGCACTGGTGACCCGGCATTGGTCGCGACAGCCATACCGGTTAACGCATTGGAGTGACCCGGGCAGCCAGTGACGAATGCCACGCCTAACTGACCCGTGGTGCGCGCCCAGGCGTCAGCCATGTGCACAGCTCCGGACTCGCTGCGGGTTCCGATGATTTCGATTCCTTCCAGAGCGGTGGCGCGATAGAGGGAGTTGATGTGGTCTCCGCACAAGCCGAAGACGCGTTGTACGCCATGCTCGCGTAGTGCGCGCGCCATATAGTAGGCACCCGTGCCGGTAATGTCCGTCGTGGTGGTGGTCATTGTGTTGTTCTCCTCGTAGTGGCGCGGCCTTAGTGGGAGGCGCTATTTATATTGACACTGATGGTTTTCAGCTGGGTGTAATGCAATAGAGACTCGACGCCTTTTTCGCGTCCGATACCGCTCATTTTGTATCCGCCAAAAGGCGCTTCGACGCCGATTGGCATGAAGTCGTTGATATAGATTTGTCCCGCTTCGATCTGGCGCGCGACATCATGGGCTAGCCCCACATCCTGCGTCCAGATTGCCGCCGCCAGGCCGAAGTCGCTGTCATTGGCGATCTGCACGGCCTGTTCGCGTGTGCGAAACGGAATGATGCACGCCACTGGACCGAAGATTTCCTCTCGAGCAATGCGCATCTGGTTTGTCACGCCCGAGAACAGAGTGGGGCAGAGGTAGTAGCCGCCGCTCAATCCGTCCCCGGTCAGGCGGTGGCCGCCGTACTCCAGGCGGGCGCCTTCGGCGCTACCGAGCTCCATATAGCCAAGTACTCGTTCCATTTGAGCTTCGGAAATGACGGGGCCGATGTCATGATCCTGTTCGCCCGGCCCGATGCTGACTTTTTCCAGATGCGCGACGACTTTGCGGGTGAAGGCATCGGCGACGGATTCATGCACCAGCAAGCGGGTGCCGGCGGAGCAGATCTGCCCGGAATTGAAGACGAAGGATTTAATGGCAAGACGGGCCGCCTTGTCTAAGTCGGCATCTGCAAAAACGATGAACGGAGACTTGCCGCCCAGTTCTGTCGTGAATGGACAGACGCGATCAGCAGCGCGTTTCATGACGAGCTTGCCAGTGGCTACTGAACCGGTGAAGGCGATCTTGCGTACGCCCGGATGGTCGACCAGTGCTTGACCGGTCTCGCGGCCATCTCCGGTCACAACATTGAGTACTCCTGGTGGCATGCCTGCCTGCATGCATAGGGCGGCCAGCTCTAGGGTTGTGGCGCAGGTGTTTTCGTCGGGCTTGACCACAGCGGAGTTGCCTGCCGCCAGAGCCGGAGCGATGCCCCGGCCTGCTTGCGTGATGGGGCCGTTCCAGGGAATGATGTGGCCGGTCACGCCATAGGGCTCGCGCAGCGTGTACACCAGTTGGTCATTAGAGGCGGGAATGACCTCGCCGAAAATTTTATCGGCCGAGCCGGCAAAGTACTCGAAGTAGCGTGCGCAGGTGTCGACGTCCGCCAGCGACACTTTCAATGGCTTTCCGGTATCGAGGGTTTCCAGGTGAGCAAGCCATTCTCGGTTGGCACGCACCAGTGCCGCGGTGTCGTAGAGGATTCGTGAGCGCTCCTTGGGTTGGAGCGCTGACCAGGCACGGAATCCCTTTTCGGCACTGGCCACGGCGCGGTCGACATCCATTGCCGTACCCCGCGAGAACTCCGCCATTGGACGTCCGGTGGACGGGTCGATGACGGGGTAGCAATGCGTTTCGTCAGGGCTTTCCCAGCGACCATGGATGAAGTGCCCATAACGCGGCAGGGTATCGCTGTCCTGCGCATAGGATATTGTCGGCCCGGTGCTCCGAGCAGGTGACAATTCGACCATCATTTCACTCCTGATTGTGAGTTATGCAGTGTCGCCACCGCGCTGATCAATTTATTTCCGCGCCGGATAGTTCCACCAGCTGACTCCAGCGCTCGATTTCCGTGTCGTAAATAGCCTTTAGCGTGCCGACTGGCTCATCGAAAATGCGGTAACCCATGCCTTCCAGTTTCTGGGCGACCTGAGGCTCGTGCAGAACCTGGCGTATTGCCGCATTCATCTGCTCGATGATCTCAGGCGAGGTGCCCGTGGGCGCCAGTACGCCGCTCCACATTTGAACTTCGTATCCTGGCAGGACGCTGGCGATAGGTGGAACGTCCGGGTACAGAGGAGCTGGCTCGGCGGTGGTCACTCCCAGCGGGCGCAATTGCCCGGAGCTGATGTAGGGCATGGCCTCGATCAGTGGTGCAATATTCATTTGGACTTGGCCACCAAGCAGTGCCACAGCGGCTGGCCCGCCGCCCTTGAATGGAATGTGGACCATTTCCCCTTTGATCATGCGATTCATAAGGCTGGTGGTCAGGTGATGCGAGGAGCCATTGCCCGCAGACCCGTAATTGACCGGGCCTTTTTTCTGGGCGACATAGTCGACAAATTCTTGCAGGGAGCGCGCAGGGAAGTCGGTTTGAACAACGACGACGCTCGGGAAAGACACTACTTGGGCGACGGGTACAAAGTCACGTTTCAAGTCATAGGAAAGACGGCGGTAGAGTTTGGTGGCTGCCGCGTGGGCGTTGGTGGCAAACAAATAGGTGTAACCATCCGCTTTTGCCTGAGCGACCAGACTGGCGCCGATGTTGCCGCCAGCGCCGCCGCGGTTATCCACTACGACGGGTTTACCCAATACCTCTGTTAGTCCGGCGGCCAGCAACCGAGCAGTGGTATCCGTACTACCTCCTGGGGCAAAGGGTACAACCAGCGTGATCGGCCGTTCAGGCCATGAAACGGCCGAAGCGTTGGCTCCTGCTAATAAGCCGGTGGCTAGACATGCAGCCGCGAATGCTTTTTGGAACCTGATTTGCATCTTGACTCCTCCTTTGTTGTCAGTTTCAATTTAACTGGCATTTGTAATGTCGACATTCTAGCAAGTAAAATTGAAATTTAAATTCTATCCTCAGGAACTCAGGGAAAATACGGAAACGCAGTGATATCCCCCGCTCCGACAACTGGAGCTAGCTATAATGTCGACATTTGTCACGTTTTTAGTAATCAGGCCATATGTCCCAATCACAGCAGAATCGCAATCTTTTAAGAACACTCCCCTTGCAAATTGCGGATCTACTCGTCGAACAAATCGTCGAAGGTCGGTCGGCTCCCGGAGAGCGCTTACGAGAAACCGAGTTGGCGACGACCTACGGAGTCAGTCGCGCCACGGTGCGGGAGGCCTTGCGTTTACTGGAGATGCGAGGTCTGGTTACGATCCGGCCCCAGCGCGGTGCCTGTGTTATCCAGCTATCGGCCAAAGAGGTTCTTGACTTATACGCTATGCGGGCCGCTATGGTGTCCACTGCATCACGGCTGGCAGCAGAGCGATGTTCTCCTGAAGCCGCCAAGATTTTGCAAGATCGCCTGCAGCTTCTGGCAGGCAGTATTGAGGACGCCACAAAATACATGCAATACAGCCGGGACTTGCTCGAGTACATCGGCGAGCTGGCTGACAATACCATTCTTGCCAATTATGCGCGCGACATCAGCAAGCAAATCGGTCGTTATGTTCGGATCAGCTTGGCTACCTTGGAGCGGCGTGAGCGCTCACTCCTTAGCTGGGAAGAAACGATCCAGGCCATTATCCAGCATGAGCCTGAACGTGCCGCATCTTGTCACTACCGTCTGGCGGTACAGAACCGCGATGCTGTCCTAGAGGAATTGTCCCGTATCGGGCAGAGCTGACTTTGATTTCGCTTGAAACTCGATGAATTATATCTTAGAGTATAAATGTCGACATTTTGAATGAAGACAAAAATAACTAAAGGAGACCGACATGTTTGCGTTTAGACACCGGCTGAGTGCCGGCATCTTCGCCGTACTTTTCGCCGCTGGGCCCGCCTCGGCCGTAGCCGAGGCCGCTCCGGTCAAGTTCGATACCCCGTTGAAGATCATCGTGCCGTTCAGTCCAGGGGCGCTCATCGACATCATTGCCCGGATTTATGCCGAAAAAATGGGTGTGTTGCTTGGGCAGCCGGTCATTGTCGAGAACAAGCCGGGGGCTGGAGGAATGGTGGGAGCCCAGCGAGTGTTGTCTGAGCCCGTCATTAAAAACACCATGTTGTTTGTGTCTTCGTCGTATGTGGCGATTCCCGCTATGAACGACAAAATGCCCTATGACGCCCTGAAGGATTTTTCTGGCATCTCAACCATTGCGGTGTCACCGACATTAGTCGTGGTCAACAAGGAAAGCCCCTATACCCGGTTGCAGGATCTTATTGATGCTGCCCGGCGACCTGACGCGAACCTCACCTATGGTTCGGCCGGCATGTACTCGGCCACCGATCTGGTGGGGCGCTACTTCAACCAAGAGGCAAATATCCATCTGGAGCACATTCCCTATAAGGGGGTGCAGGAAGGGGTGACCGAAGTAGCGGCCGGGCGGATCGACGTCTCCTTTCCCCCTATTGCGCTTGCATTGCCATTCATGCAGTCGGGTCAATTGAGGGCATTAGCAGTGACCAGTCCGCAGCGCTCCGTTCTGTTGCCTGATACGCCAACAGTCACTGAAGGCGGCCTGGACAACTTTGACTACAGCATCTGGTATGGCGTGCTGATGAACTCCAAGACCTCGCCGGAGATAAAGCAAGCTCTTGCGGCCTCGATCGCCCAGGTGAGCCGGGACCCTGCCGTGCAGGAGCAACTGGCACGGCAGGGGCTGGTGCCGGACGACCGGCAGCTTGAGGCCTTTGATGCGTACATCGAGCGCGAGATGGGCAAGTTCAACAAAATTCTGAAGAACAACCCGTAGTGGGAAATATTGGATTAATGGAGAACCACATGAAGAATATGACGGGCGGCCAAGCCGTCGTTGCAGCACTCGGTGCCCAGGGTACAGACCACGTGTTTGGGTTGATCGGGTCGGCAGGCATGGAGATATTCGATGCTTTGTACGACGCGCAGAACATTCGATTCATCGGTGTGCGGGACGAACGGACCGGCGTACACATGGCTGACGGTTTTGCGCGCGCATCGGGCCAGGCCGGCGTTTTCCTGGCTGGGCAGAATGGACCGGGTGCCACCAACCTGGTTACTGGATTGGCGCAGGCGCATGCTGCGTATTCGCCTGTCGTCGCGCTGGGTGGATCGCTGTCTTCCGCCCATATCTACCGGGATGCGTTCCAGGAAGTGGATCAGCAGTCACTGTTCAAGCCCATCACCAAGAAGACGTATACCTTGACGCAGACGGCGCGCATCCCGGAGATGGTGGGCGAGGCATTCCGTACAGCCCTGTCGCCGCGGCGTGGTCCCGTCATGCTTAATCTGCCGCGCGACCTGCTGGCTGATGCGCTTGACGAGTCGGCTTATGGGGAGTTCGAGCGGGCACAGGTTTTCGGAGCGATGACGGCTCCCAGATCCGTGGTGGAAAAGGCGGCCCAGTTATTGGCGCGCGCTCATCGGCCTCTCATCATCGCGGGGGGAGGGGTCAAGAACAGCCGTAGTCAGCGCGCTGTGTTGGCACTGGCGGAGCGTTTGAATGCGCCCATTGCCATGTCACCCGGTCACGGTGACGCCATTTCTTGTGAGCATCCCCTTTATGCCGGGCAAGTCGGCCCGCGTGGCAATCCGGTTGCTTCGGACCTGGCCAAACAAGCCGATGTCATTCTGGCTCTGGGTACGCGCCTGGGGTTCAACACGACGTTTTACCAGCGCGACAGCCTGAATCCGAATGCCAAACTGATCCAGGTGGAAGTCGAGCCCACGGCGCTCGGGCGCTTCTTCGTGGTGGATGTGGGCATACTTGGAGACGCCGATACGGTTGCCAGTGATCTGGTCGATGCATTGCAGGATTTTCCGGCCGTGTCCGAGAGTAAACAGTGGGCAGATCAATTCATTGAACGCCGCCGCGTCTTGCTGGAGCAGCGCAACGAGGCGGCCGGCTCGGCTGCCGATCCATTGCAACCTGCGCACCTGTTCAAAATTTTGCGGGACGTGGCGCCCGATGACGCGATCTACACAATGGACGCCGGCACGCTGTGCTTGCAGGCCACTGACCAGATGCGCTATGCGCAGACGCCTGCGCTCTTTACCCCTTTGGATTTCGGCCTCGTCGGTTTTTCGTATGCCTGCGGCCTGGGCGCCAAGCTTGCTCGCCCCAACCGCACTGTGATCAGCCTGATGGGCGACGGTGGCTTTGGCATGGCCTGCAGCGAGATCGGCACCGCTGTCGCCAATGGAATCAATACCGTTTGTCTGGTGCTGAATAACGGCAGCTGGGGGGCCGAGAAAGCCTATCAGCGTGATTTCTTCGACCAGCGATACATCGGCGCCGACGTCGTCAACCCTCCTTACGATCAACTGGCCGAACTGTGGGGAGCACGTGGTTTTCGCGTGGATCGTGCCGCTGACCTTGGACAGACGATCGAGGCTGCCATTCGCTGCGGCCAACCGGCTGTGGTCGATATCCGGGTGGACCCCAACGCGCTCTACAGTTTTCGTAGGGATTCTTTCAAGAACCGCGCGAAGTAACTATGACAGTAGAAAAATTCGACTATATCGTGGTCGGGGCCGGGTCGGCGGGCTGCGTAGTGGCCAATCGCCTCAGCGCTTGCGGCAAGTATCGTGTACTGCTGCTGGAGGGGGGCGACCGCGACCGCAACATGTGGATTCATATTCCCTTGGGAGTGGGCCGGCTTCTGACCAATGAAAACGTGGTGTGGCCTTTCAGGACGGAGCCGCAGGCCGATATGGCCGGGCAACAGATTTACTGGCCACGCGGCAAGGTGCTGGGCGGGTCCAGTTCGGTCAACGGGATGGCTTACGTGTGGGGAGACCCGCATGAATACAATAGTTGGGAGCAGCGCTTTGGCATCAAGGGCTGGGATTTCCAGACTTTGCTGCCTTACTTTGGAAAGATCGAAACCAATCCGTATTCCAGCCATCCCGGGCGTGGAAAGTCGGGCCCGATCCAGATCACGGACCGCGCCATACGTGATCCAGACAGGATATCCGACGCCTACATCGCCGCTTGTCTACAGGCGGGGATTGCGCCGACCGAAGACTATAACGCCGGTAGTTATGAAGGCGTACGCTATCTGGAACAGAGTGCGCATCAGGGCCGCCGCTGCAGCGCGGCGGTAGCTTATCTGCGCCCGGCTCGCGGACGGCCCAACCTGGTCGTGCGAACCCATGCATTTGTGCGTCGGCTGCGCTTTGAAGGGACGCGTTGCACGGGTGTTGAGTACGAATGGAATGGCGCCACGCATGGGGCATCGGCGCTGGGTGAAACGGTCCTTTGCGCAGGCGCGGTTCAATCGCCTCAGTTGCTGGAGCTGTCCGGTATTGGCGACGCAAGCCGGCTTGGCGCGCTGGGTGTGCCGGTGGTCAGCAACTTGCCCGACGTCGGCGAGCATATGAGCGACCATCTGCAGGTCCGCTGCACCTATCGCTCGTCCATCGCGGAAACCATCAACGACATCATGAACAGCCCTTTTCATAAAGTTAAGGCTGCTTTGCAGTATGCGGTAGGGCGTAAGGGATTGCTGGCCGGCACCTCATCGACGGCCCATGCGATTACGCGCACGAGCCCAGAGCTAGCGCATCCAGATGTCATGATCCGCATTTATCACATCAGCGGCAAGGACAGGTATTCACGTGACGGCATAGGCGGAATCGACAAGTTCTCGGGTTTCTCGATTGGCGGATTCATGCTGTACCCGAAGTCGCGCGGCAGTATTCATGCGACCTCTCCCGACTATCGGGTGGCGCCGGCCATCAACCCCAGCTATCTGCAAGACCCCGAGGATCGCCAGACCGTCGTTGCCATGCTGCGATTAATTCGAGAAATCGCCGATCAGGCGGCCTTGCATGAGGTCATTGTCCAGGAAGAGCGGCCAGGGGCCAGTGCTGTATCCGATGCTGACTTGCTGGACTATGCGCGTCAGTCTGGGCAGACGGCATGGCATACCGTGGGCACTTGTCGTATGGGCCGAGCCGGTGAGTCCGTCGTGAACGAGCGGCTCTGCGTGCACGGCGTTCAGGGCCTGCGCGTGGCTGATATCTCCATCATGCCGACCATCGCATCTTCCAATACCAATGCGCCGGCCATGATGATTGGCGAGCGAGCGGCGGAGTTCATTTTGAACGACGCAGGCAAACATTAAGATCAAGGAGACGTCATGTCGGACAGTCGAAACATTCCTACCCCTCTGTGTGAGGAGCATATCGCCAAGGGGGATTGGAATCCGTTGTGGGACCAATTGCGCGAACTGGACCCGCAGTTCATGGAGGCTTATTTGGCCTTTCGCAGTGTGCCCCACAAAAATGGGCCGCTGCCCCAGAAATACAAAGAGCTGATCATGATTGCCATCAATGCCGCGACGACACACCTTTATGCGCCAGGCGTGCGGCGGCATATGCAAAATGCGCTCAAACACGGGGCAAGCCGGGAGGAAATCCTGGAGGTCATACAGTTGACCACCGTCATGGGAATCCATGCATGCAATCTGGCTATTCCTATTTTGATGGAGGAGTCAGCCCGGCAAGGCTGATTCACTGACCGGAGAGTCTTGTCATGCAAACCACTCTTATGCCCGCCTGTGCGGTGATTCACGAGGCGGGCTGGACGGTAACCCCAGTGACACTCGGGCGCCGCTGGGCCCGGTCTTCCTGGTTCAACTATCTGGAGGGCGGGGCCGAGCCGCTGGAAATTGCGTACCGGGTATGGCTGCTGCGCAATGCAGATACTGTCATTCTGGTTGATACGGGCCCTCCGGTCGGGGAAGCGCAAGCGCGCGGTATTACCGAAATAGAGCCGGTAGATCAGTGTTTGCGTGCGCTGTCCATCGATCCTTTCAGCATCGAACATATCGTATTGACGCACCTGCATTGGGATCACGCTTCGTCGGCCGACCTTTTTCCCAATGCGCGCTTTTATGCACAGCGATCCGAGCTTGATTTCTTTACCGGCGATGCGTGGGAGAACCAGGCTACCGCGCGTTTTTTCAGTCATCGGACCATGCTGGAGAACCTGATTGCCAATAATCAGATCGTGCCGCTGGACGGGGATGCCGATCTTTGCCCTGGCGTTCAACTGTTGAAAGTGGGGGGGCATACCCCGGGGTCGCAAGTCATTGTCGTACAGACCGTCGAGGGCACCTGCGTACTGACCGGTGATGCCATCCCAATGAACCGAAACTACACCGAGGCAATTCCCACCGGCATTCTGGTCGATTTGATGGAGGTCATCCAGGCGCGAAAACGGGTCCGTGCGCTACGACCTTATTGCTTATTTACGGGACATGATCCGGTCGAGCGACTTATTTGTCGCTGACCTCGGCAGCAGGCGTTTTGGGGGTGGCATTCACCCATTAATTTGGATGCTCAGGAGGAGATTGCAATGAAAAAAACGACGAAATTTCTCGCAAGCATTGTGTTGGCGGCGTGGTCCGCCTCGGTGTTTGCACAATCAAAGGTGACGTTGCGTTTGACCTCGGCTTCGCCGCCTCAAATGGAGGACAGCAAGGCGCTTCTGGAAACGGCGGAGTTTCTTAAAAAAGAATCGAACGGAACCGTAATCCTCAAACCCTTCTTTTCGGCCTCTCTGTTTGGCGAAGTCGATGGAGTGGGGGCTGCGAAAAACGGGTTGGTCGACATGGCGATTGCTTGCACCTGCAACTTCACCAAGCTGACATCGTCCTTTGTGTTCGCTGATTTGCCCTACATGTTCAAGACCCCTGAGTCCGGCCGGCAGGTTTGGGCCGGAAATGTCGGCAAGCGTGTCACAGAGCAACTGTTCAAGGATACCCAACTGGTGTCTCTGGCCTTTTCCCCTAGCGGGGGAGGTCATCGCTTGTTGTTGAACACCAAGAGGCCGGTCAAGACGCCGGCTGATGTCGCAGGTATGAAGATCCGTACGACGGCGACACCGCTGGAGCAGACCTTTTGGACGCAGGCCGGTGCTATTCCTACCCCCATCGACATCAGTGAAACTTATTCTGCGTTACAGCAAGGGGTCGTCGATGCAGAGCATCTGCAGCCCATGTGGACCGATATGCTCAAGCACGATGAGGTCACCAAACATGCCACCGAAATCGGTGCGCTGCTGGTGTATCGCACTATTGCGATCAATGCCAAATCGTTGGGCAAGTTGGATGATATGCAGAAACAGGCGCTGCTCAAAGCGATGGCTTATTACGAAGATCGGGCCTATTACTACAACGATCTGGGGCGCGAGGCTTCGCTGGCGGCAATACGCCAGCAAGGTGTCGAAATTTACAGTCCGACCCCTGAGGAAATGACGCAGTGGGAGGAGCTTGGCAAGCGCTTCCGCAATGACAACATGGTCAAGACCGCCGTGCCGGCTGACCTTATTGAACAAGCCCTGGCTGCTCAGTAGGGGGAACCGTCATGAAATCGTTTACTTTAGCCGTCGTGCGCGCCGCTGAAGTCGTCGGCGCTTTGCTGGTAGCGCTCCTGGCTCTGTTGCTGTTCGTTAATATTGTTGCCCGCGAGCTTCTGTCTGTCTCGTTGGTGTGGGCCAATGAGGTTAGCCTGGCGCTGTTTGCCTGGGTCATCTTTCTGGGTGCTGCCGTGGCATTTGCGCGCGGCGCCCGAATTCGGTTCACCATTCTCATTGAACGTCTTGCACCCAATAAGCGGCGTGTGGCCGAGGTGGCGACACGGTGGGTCGGCACTGCGGTGCTGGTCATCCTGTTGGTGATATCCCTACAGCTTCTGCAGATGAGTTTGACGCAGCAGATGACGTCCATTCCGGTTTCCATGGGGTGGCACATGGCTTGTTTACCGGTCGGAACGGCGATAGCCCTGCTGGGCTGGGTGTCGAGTGGCCCGCTGTGGTGCAAAAGGACGGAGAAATAGCATGGAGATTCTTATTCTCGGCGGTGTTTTCATCGCCTGTGTTTTGCTTTCTATTGACGTGTCGATCTCCATGTTGATCGCATCCATTGCTATTTTGCTTTGGGACTCGTCCGTGCCTTTGCCGCTGATTGCGGAAAAAGCTGTATCACAGGTGTCGCTTTTCCCCCTGTTGGCCATTCCGGGTTTTATTATCGCCGGTGAACTCATGAATTCCATTGGCATGACGCAAGCGCTGGGCAATGCTGCGCGTCTGCTGGTCGGGCGCTGGAAGGGAGGGATGGGCTACACCACAGTGGTGGCCTGCATGGTTTTTGGGGGTATGACGGGCTCCGGGCTGGCAGAAACGGTAGCTATCGGTTCCTTGATGATTCCTTTGCTCGCCGCACATGGCTACCCTAAGTCGTTCTCGGCGGCGATTGTGGCCTCAGGCGGCAGCCTCGGACCCATTATTCCGCCCTCGATTCCTATGGTCATTTATGCCAGTATTGCGCCGTCGGTATCCATTACGGCTCTATTTATTTCAGGCATCATCCCCGGGCTGCTATTGGGTGTTGGCTTTTTGGCTGTGGTGGCCTGGCGTATCCGTAGTCTGGATATTGGTTCGGGTAACCATCATTCCCAGCAAGCGGAGCAGCTTAGTGCAGGAACAGTCATTCTGGAAGCTCTGCCGGCTTTTGGCGTCCCCTTCATCATCTTCTATTTCATTTTCGGCGGTTATGCCACGGTCACCGAGGCCTCGGTGCTGGCTGCTGTTTATGTGACTGTCTATGGCTTCATCCGCCGCAAGCTGAAGATGAAAGAGCTGATGAGCGCTTTGAAATCCACCTTGCTGGCCTGTGGAATCTTTGGATTTATTATCGCCGCCGCTGGCCCATTTTCATTCTTGATGGCCTTGTTCCAGGCTCCGGAAACCATAGGCGAGTTCTTGATGTCGGTATCGGGGGGCAACACCATCGTGCTGATGCTGCTGGTTACCGTCACCCTGCTTGCATTGGGCACCTTGGTTGAGGCCACGTCGCTGGTCATTATTCTGGCTCCGATTCTGGCTGCAACGGCCTCTACTGGAGGCATTGGTCCGCTTCATATGGCGTTGGTGGCTATCGTGGCGCTCATGATAGGGCTCTATACTCCGCCCGTCGGCACTAACTTATTCGCTGTCGTGGGGATATCAGGCGAAAAAATCGAAGATGTATCGCGCGAATTGATACCGTTTGTGTTGGTTGCGATCGTTATTGTGTTTGTGCTGGCCGTCTTTCCTTCCATCACCACCTTTTTGCCGGAACTCGTGGCAAAACGTTGACTGTGCTTGGCCCAGGGGAATCCTGGGCCAAGCGAGAAAGCAAGCACATGAATTGTTGCGACCACCTGGCTTAGCATGCGATGTTGCTAACAGGCCCTGCGAAGATTAAGCGCAGCTGAGGTTTTACCTGCGATACCCCCGATTCCCATTCATCAAATCCTCCACCGTCGGCCCGTAGGGCTGGCCGTTTCGGTTGCCGCCGGATTCGAAGACGGACTGGTGGCGGGCGCGGGGGTTGGGGTTGCGTCGGTCGTCGGTGATGGTGAAGTTGATGTTGCCGTTGGAGGTGGTGACGGAACGGGTACCGCTGTAGGCGGGGGCTTTTTCTTCGGTGACCCGGAATTCTTTGGAGATGGTGGAGCCGTCGCCGAAGATGGAGTCTTTTTTGTCGGTGGATTTGATCTGGGCCTTGGGAAGGACGGGTGGGGTGGTGGGCGCGGGCAGATCGCCGCTGAATTTGAAGCGTTTGTCTTTGACGCCTTGCCCGGCGATGGCTTTATCGGTGGGACATGTTTTGCAGGGCTTGCTGGGTTCGGCCCAGGCGGTGCTCCACAGGGAAATGCCCAATAATATGACGCCTGCTTTGATGGAAAGGTTCTGCATGCTTGCCTCCGGCTTTTCCAGTGTTGATCGCCACCTGGCAAGCTTAGCAAATAGGCGTTTGATGTTGTGTAAGAGGACATGCGGTTCGGCGTATGTCTGAGCTCAAGCAGGCACCGTCCCCTTTACCCCCAACTTCCACACCCTTACCCCCCAATCCGCGTTTCCACCACCGCCGTTTCAACATCCATGTCCTGATCCGGCGCCAGGAATTGGGTGGTGGGCTGGCCGTCGGCGTTGTGTTGCAGGATGCGGGCGGGGCGGCCTTGGGCATCCAGGTGGATTTGTCCTATGCCCGAGCCGTTCCAGACGCGTTCGCCGCGTTGGCGGCGGTCGGGCAGGCGCGGGACGATGGCCAGGTCGCGGCGCTGGGTCAGCCAGTTCAAGGGCGACCGGGGCGAGTACAGCCAGCGGTTCAGGCGGTCCAGCCAGTCCAGCAGGCGGCGCGGGAATTCGTTCTTGATGCCGCTACTGGTGATCTGCCAGATGTGGGGGATGCGGTCGCTGTCGCGCACCTGCACGTCATAGGCAAAGGAATAGTGCACGTCGCCCGACAGGATGACGTAATTGCCTGGCGTGCGTGAATGCTTGAAGATGTTCAGCATGACGCTGGCGGCGCCCCGGTGGGCCATCCAGTTTTCGGCATCTACGGTCAGGGCGTGGCCGGCGAAAGTGCAGATCCGCTGTATGACTTCGATCAGCTTCACGCCGAACATGGGCGTGGGCGAGACGATGACGGCGCAGCTTTCGTCCATCAGTTCGTGTTGCAGCTCGGTCAACGATTCCCAATCCATCAGGCCGGATGGCCGGCTGGGCAGACGCCGGCTGCGCCAGCGGCGGGTGCGTGTGTCCAGCACGATGACAGTCGGTTGCGTGCGCAGCACGTAGTCCCATTGCCGAAACTCAAGCAGTTGCCCGATCAGCGCGTCTTGTGCTTTGGTGTCCAGGCGGCCTTGGTCATCGGGCGCGGCTGTCAGCGCCTGCGCGCTGGCGAGTACGTCGCCAAAGGCATCGGGGCGATTGCCCCAGCCTTGGCACAACATATAGGCCAGCAATGCGTTGCCCACGATGCGGCGCGAGAAGGGATGGCCGTAGGCGGTTTCTTCCCATTTGGCCGACAGGTTCCAATCGTCGGTGATGTCGTGATCGTCGAAGATCATCAGGGTCTGCACATGCGCCAGCAGACGGGCGGCTTGCGGCAAGTCCTGGTAGAAACCGCGCAAGGCTTCGGCTTCGCGCTGCCAACGCTGCTCGTGCTCGGCGCTCAGTTCGGGCTTGGGGGCATCGGGCACAAGCTGCCACGGCACCGGCGACCACACCAGCAGATACATGGCCATGACTTCGGCCAGGGTCACCAGGTGGTTGTGGGCGTTGGCGGTGGTGAAGATGGGTTTTTCCACACCGCCAAAGAAGCGTTCGCGCAAGGCTTCGTTGGACTTGAAGGCGGGCAGCAGGTCTTCGCGCCGGTAGTAGCTGGCGGGGTGGGCGTACAGCGATTCGCTGTCCGGCACTACGGCCCCGTCCAGGTACTCTCCGTACAGGCCCAGGCGTTTGATCAAGGCGTGGATGGCGGCCAGCATGGGGCCGGCGACATCGTCGGCATAGACCTGGTCGCCGCACAGCATCAGCAGAGCAGGGCGCGCATCGGCCTGGGCGATGTGTTCGGACAGTAGTTCGTCGGCGCGGGCCAGCCCGTCGCGGGCGGGGTGATGAGGCTTGCGGCAGGAGCCGTACAGGATGTTGTCGGCGCGGCTGCGCAGCACGAAGTTGGGACGTGCTTGGCCCTTGTGAAGCAGGTGCGCAGCCCACTGTGCGACGCCCCGGCTTGTGTCGCCATCCACCAGCAGGTCGTACTGAATCAGCGCATCCTGGGGCAGAGGGTCAGCCAGCGTGACGTCGATCAGGTGCAGATAGGCATGGCGGCCAATCCGGATCAGGTGGCAGCTCGTGTCGTCCAGTGTTATTTGCTGGGCGGCGGCTCCGTCAGGCTGCAGCAGCAAAGTCAGCGGCAGCGGCGTGCTGCCGACCAGCCATATGACCAGACGGCCGGGTTCCAGGCGGCGCAGGATGGGGCCGGCCAGTACGGGAGGGAGTGTGTGCAGGGTGGTGGCTTGATTCAAACGATGTGCAGCACTGTGTGAGACAAAGTAGATGGACAGTGCCGCAGGCGGAAAGTTGCACAAGCTCTTGGTCCAGCCGTTGCGGCCAGGACGTCAAACACGGCTGCGTCAGGAGCGCGATTCCTGCAGCTCCAGCGCCATCCGGCGCAGATCCTGCGCGGAAGGGTTGTTCTGGATGTCCAGGTAGCCGTTCCAGGCGATCAGCCCCACGATGCCCAGTGCGGCCAGGCTTGCGCCCAGCACGGGAAGGGGACGGGGCGCGTATCGGGTCACGGTGATGACCAGCCCGGCCAGCAGGCCAAAGCCGAAGCCGGCGATGTGGGCGGTGTTGTCGATGCTGTTGTCCATCATGCCGTAGCTGATGCTGAGTATGGAAACCAGCAGGGCGCTGCGCAGCAGGCTGCGCGAATGCGGGCTGGCTTGATTGTTCCACTGGGCGGCCAATGCCAGCACCAGGGCGACACCGGTCAGGCTCAGTATGGCGCCCGATGCGCCCGTGCTGATATAGATGACTTGTCGCAGGCCGTCCAACATGGTCTGCACCACATAGTCGAAGTGCGTGAAGGCCGAGACCCAGGCGGCGAAGATGCCGCCGACCATAAAAACAGCCAATAGGGCCCAACGCGACAGCAGGGCTTCCAGGGCCAGTCCCACGGCCAGCAGAACCAGCAGGTTCTGCAGCAGGTGTTCCCAGGATTGGTGCAGGAAAAGACTGGCCGGCAGGCGCCAATAATCGCCGGTCGCGCTCAAGGGGGCGACGTTGGCCCCCAGTTCCGTCGTCAGCGCCGCGCCGCTCAGGCCCAGCACGTCGGCCTGATGCAGTTGCCAACCGTGACACGCCAGCAGCGCCAGCGCCATCAGGACAGTTAGCCAGGGCCAGCGCCGGCCCGAAACCTCGCTTTGCGTGGAAACGGTGGTGTCGTTTTTGTACATAGAAAGCTGCCGGTGCGGCGATTCAGTGCAAGTGAAGGCTGCTTATTGTACGGGCAAGGGATGGGGGCTTCTTCGCAGAGTCCGTAACCGATGGAGACGGTTTGGTCTGTTGATGACACAGCGTGGCCGTTATGCGCAATTTTGTATGCACAAAACAGATTTTGTGGATAATGTTGCCTATATCGTGTCCTTTCTCTGCCGGGGCACACACAGCTCGTAACTTCAATCCTATGGGTAAGAACATAAGAATGGACACGGAAAAAACGCTCTCTCAAACGATCGCCGACCAGTTGGCCGAAGAAATCGTGTTGGGCCGGATCAAGCCCGGAACCCGCATGGATGAACAATCGATTGCGACTCGGTTCGAGGTGTCGCGCAGTCCGGTGCGCGATGCCCTGCGCCAATTGGCCGGCACGCGGCTGGTGGAGTATCGACCGCGACGTGGTTTTGCCGCCGCCGCCATCAACGCCTCGCAACTGGAGGCCTTGTTCGAGGCCTCCGGGGAGATCGAAGCGCTGTGCGCCAAACTATGTGCTCTGCGCGCCGCGCCTGCCGAGCGCAAGCGCATACAACACGTGCACGAAGCAGCGATGCAGGCCGCCGCCGCCCGCGATGCCAAGACTTATTCTCGCCTGAATGACGAGCTGCATGCCCTGATCTACGCCGGATCGCACAATCCCGTACTGGAAGAAATGGCGCTGGGCATGCGTCAGCGTCTGGCCCCGTTTCGCGCGCATCTGTTCTTTGTGGCGGACAACCGCATCGACAGCTCGAACCGCGAACACGAAGAACTGGTGCACGCCTTGCTGTCGCAGGACGATGCGGCGGCCATGCGCGCCATGTACGAGCATGCGGCCAGCTCGGCCATGAATGTGTTGCAGCACCTGAACGACGACTAGCCCTTAAGTTCCTCCTTTGCCCATTCTTGAACTCAATATAGTTAGGGTGACTACTGTATTGACTATTGGGATGCACAAATCTAAGATTGCATACAATTTGGTGATTTTGAGTTCTTTGTGGTATTCAAAACGGCTGAGAAAGGAGTGGGGACATGGAGTGGATTGCAATTGCAACGTATCGCCAGGGGGACAGGCTCAATCCTGCCCTGGTGCTGGACAAGCGCCTGTATGACCTGAAAGCGGCTGTGGCGGCAGGCCTGCCGGCCGTGCCATCCGAGTGGCTGTCGGCCGGGGTGGCGGCCATGGTGCAGGATTGGGACAAGGCGCAAGAGTGGCTGAAGGCCGCCACGCCCGCTCTGCGCGCCGCCGTGGCTTCGGGTGCAGTCAATGCCCTGGACGAAGCCAGCGTCGCCATCGCTGCGCCGTATGTGCCGCAGCGTATTTTCTGCGCGGCCTCCAATTACGCCGAGCACGCGAATGAAATGGGCACGGTGCTGGCCGCCAAAGAGCAGAGCAAGCCCTATATGTTCCTGAAACTGGCCAACACCGTAATCGGCAATGGCGACACCGTGCAGATGCCGCCCGAGACCAGCATGCTGGATTGGGAAGTGGAACTGGCGGCCGTGATCGGCAAGCGCTGCCGGCGGATTTCGGTCGATCAGGCCCTGGATGCCATTGCCTGCTACACCATCGTCAACGATGTCTCGGCCCGCGATCTGAACATCCGCAGCGACTATCCCTTCAAGCACGACTGGTTCCAGGGCAAATGCCACGACACGTTTGCGCCCATCGGCCCCTGGCTGGTGCCCGCCTGGCAGATTCCGGACCCGCAGGCCGTGCGTATGCGCCTGGACGTGAACGGCGTGCCCATGCAGGAAGACAGCACGGCGAACATGATCTGGACGGTGCGCGAACAGATCGCCTATCTGTCCACCATCGTGACCCTGGAGCCGGGCGATGTAATCGCTACCGGAACCCCCACAGGCGTGGGCATGGGGCGGGGTATTTACCTGAAGTCGGGCGACAAGATGGTGGCCAGCATCGAAGGTATAGGCGTGCTGTCCAACGACGTGCTGGCGGAGGTGGCGTAGCCGCAAGCACAGGATTCAAGCGTCCGGGCCTGCCTCATGCGGCAGGTCCGGGCGGGCAGGTCTCCCGAAGCCTGGGAAATGCAGATGAAGTCACTACACCTATAACGGAGACATCATGCAGAAAAAATTCACGATATTCGGGGGACTGCTGGGAGCCTGGGCGTGCGCAGCCGGTGTGCTGGCCGCTCCGTCCGCGGCGCTGGCCCAGGAAAAAGTCACCTACAACATGGCCTGGCTGCCGCAAGGCAGCTCCATCGGGGTCATGGTCGCCAAAGAACAGGGGCTGTTCGCCAAAGAAGGGCTGGAGGTCGACATCGTGCGCGGCTATGGCGGCAACCGCACTGTCAACGAACTGGACCAGGGGCAGTACGAATTCGGCTATGTGGACCCGGTCAGCCTGGTGCTTAATCACGCCAATGGCGGCAAGGTGCGCATGGTGGGGGCGATCAACACGACGTGGCCCGCAGGCATCTGCTTTGATGCCAAGCGTCATGCCATCAAGGGCCTGGACGACATGAAAGGCCTGACCATGGGGGGCGGGTCGGCATCGCCGGTCCAGAACGTGGTGCCGGAGTGGTTGGAGCTGAACGGCAAGCCCAAGGACTTCATCCGCCTGCTGCGCATGGATCCGGCCGTCATCGACGCGTCCCTCGTGGAAGGCAAGCTGGACCTGGCTGAATGCTGGCGCGCCAGCAACCGTGCTGTCGTTCAAAAGCGCGCGGATGCCGCCGGCGTCACGCTGGGCTGGATTGAATACAGCGACTTCGGCCTGGATGCCTACGGCAGCGGTTTTGCGACGCGGGCCGACCTGATCGAGAAAAAGCCCGAGGTCGTGCGCAAGTTTCTTAAGGCTTCTTACGCCGGCTACGAATTCGCCCAGAAGCAGCCTGAGCAGGCTGCGGCCATCATGACCAAGCTGTATCCCACCATCGATCCCAATGTGGCCTTGATGCAGATACAGGACATCAATACCTTGCTGGTCGATCCCAATGCCAAGGATCAGGGGCTGGGCTATCTGCGGCCGGATCGCATGGACGCGACCGTGAAATTCATTACCAAGGCTTTCGATATCAAGTCCGATATCAAGCCTGACGATCTCTACACCAACGAACTGCTGAAGTAAAAAAGGGGGACTCATGGCTAACCGACCGAGGCCGCAACGTATCGGACATGTGGTGTTGAATGTCCGCGACCTGCACGCATCCGTGCGCTTCTACACCGACATTGTGGGGCTGGAGGTGTCGGACTACATCGAAGACCAGATGGCGTTCCTGCGCTGCGGCATCGATCACCACGATCTGGGTCTGGCGCAGATTCCGCCCGATAGCCCCTTGATGACGGCGGTGTACGAGCCAGGCCGTCCTGGCCTGGAGCACTTTTCGTACCAACTGGCCTCGCTGGAAGAACTGGAAGAGGCCGCCGTTTACCTGCAAAGCAAGGGCGTGAAGATCGTGCGCGGGGTGGGCAAGCACGGACCGGGCGAAAACCTGTTCCTGGTGTTCGAGGATCCGGACGGAAATTACTGCGAATTCTATGCGGAAATGATCCAGGTGACGCCCGAGCACCCCCATGTGGCCCGTGTCTGGAAAAACGACATCAAGGCATTCGATCAGTGGGAATTCGAAAAATTCGTCGTCCCGCCGCCAGCCTGGGGACCGTCCGCCGATAAAGACGACAAAAAGTAGCAAGGTGCAGGGCCTGACTCCGTCAGGCTCTTGTTCAAAAAACAATAACGATTCTGGAGACCATCATGCAGTGGCTGCCAAAGCGCCAGGGCGGGTTGCGCTCGTATCTGGACCCCCTTGTTTTTTTTCTGATCATCGCCGTGCTGTGGGAGGTGGCGGTCAGCGCCTTCAATATCAAGCCGTACTTGTTGCCGCCGCTGTCCAAGATCCTGGAGAGCATGTGGGTCAACCGCGAGAACCTGCTGGTGCAATCCTGGATCACCACCAAAGAAGTGCTGGTCGGCTTTGTGCTGGCGGTCGTGGGCGGGGTGGCGTTGGGCCTGGTCATACATGGCTTTGCGACGGTGCGGCGCACCTTGTATCCGCTGATTGTCGTGTTCCAGGGCATCCCCAAGATTGCGCTGGCGCCGTTGATGGTGATCTGGTTCGGCTATGGCGATATTTCCAAGATCTTGATGGCGTTTCTGTTCGCCTTCTTTCCGGTGGTGATCGCCACCATGGGCGGGCTGGCGGCCACGCCCGCCAATCTGATTGAGCATTTTTATGCCATACGGGCCTCGCACTGGGTGATCTTCAAGCGCCTGTATGTGCCGGCCGCCTTGCCCTCGATCATGGACGGCTGTAAGCAGGCCATGCCCCTGGCGGTGATCGGCGCCATCGTGGGCGAGTTCGTGGGCGCCGAGCACGGCCTGGGTCACTTGATTCTGGACACCACGGCCAATGCCCGCACGGATTATCTGTTCGCGGCACTGATAACGGTGTCGCTGGTTGCCGCCTTGCTGTATCTGGTGGTGGAGCTGATTGCAAAACGCGTCTGGTGGCGCGGTCTGTAAGGTGCTGGATTTTTTATTCATAACAAACTGGAGACAACAACATGGCCAAACTGCGTCATATCGCCCTCGCTGTTCCTGATCCTCACAAGGCAGCCAAGTTCTATTCGGAAGTGTTCGGCATGGAGATTGTGGAACCTACTTATTCGCCCCTGGCCGACGGCGTCTATCTGTCGGACGGCACGGTCTGCCTGGCCTTGCTCAATTACAAGACGGACGAGGCCGCGGGCCTGGACAAGGGCAAGGACTGGGTGGGTACGCACCATTTCGGTTTCTGGGTCGATGACCTGGAAGAGCAGCGCAAAATCATCGAAAAGAGCGGCGGCACGTTCTTCATGGATCTGCCGCTGGAAAAGAACAGCCTGTATTACGAAATGAAGTTCCGCGACCAGGATGGCGTGATCTTCGACATTTCCGAGAATGGCTGGGTCGGAGCCAAGAAATAAGGGAGCCGGGATGAGCTTAGGTCAAGCAGCGCCTCAGGGGGAAACGGCCATTGCCATCCGGCAGGTCAGCAAGACGTTTGCAGGAGCACGGGCCGTGCAGGCGCTCAGCGCCGTCGATTTTTCGATTCCGCGCGGCGAGTTCGTGTCCATTCTGGGTCCCAGCGGCTGCGGAAAAAGCACGCTGCTGCGCATCGTCGCCGGTCTGATCGGGGCCGACAAAGGCGGTGGAGTAGAAATATTGGGACGGCCCCAGGCGCCCGAGCACATGTCGGACGATGTGGGCGTGGTTTTCCAGACCCACAATATGTTGCCCTGGAAAACGGTCGAGGACAACATGCGTCTGGCGGCCGAGGTCCGGAATCTTCCTAAGTCGGTCGTCGACGAGCGGGTGCAGGAATTGTTGCCGGTGCTCAAGCTGGAGAAATTCCGCCACAACTACCCTCACCAGTTGTCGGGGGGCATGCGCCAGCGTGCCGCTATCGGGCAGATTCTGGCCACGCGCCCCAAGGTGCTGCTGCTGGACGAGCCTTTTGGCGCGCTGGATGCGCTGACGCGCGACAAGCTCAATGTGGAACTGCTGCGCCTGTGGCAGGAAATGCGCCAGACCGTGCTGTTGATCACGCACAGCATTGCAGAGGCGGTGTTTCTGTCGGATCGCGTGCTGGTCATGTCCGAGCATCCGGGTCGGATCATCGAGGATATCCGCATCGAACTGCCGCGTCCCCGCGACCCGCGCACCAGCAAGGAATCGGTGGAATTCGGTCGTTATGTCGTACAGCTCAGCCAACTTATGGGTGTTGAATAAGCCCAGCTTTTCAAGGTAGGGAAGCCAGATGGATATTTCAAGATTTCATGGTGTCGTGCCGGCCATGGCGACGCCGTTCACGCCGGACTTCATGCTGGATGTGCCTCGTATCGCAGAGCTGATTGAGGATTACATCGCCGCCGGGGTGCATGGCATTTCAGTGGCCGGCAGCCAGGGCGAGTTCTTTGCCCTGGACATGGACGAGCACCTGCAACTGATAGAAGCTGCCGTGCAGGCGGTCGACGGTCGGGTGCCGGTGTATGCGGGCACGGGCGCGGCCACCACGCGCCAGTCCATTGCCTTGACCCAGGCGGCCGAGGCCATGGGCGTGGATCTGGCCATGGTGATCACGCCGTATTTTGTCCAGCCTACGCAAGATGAGCTGGTCGAGCACTATGTGGCGGTCGCGCAGGCGACTGGCCTGCCCGTCATGCTGTACAACAACCCGCCGCGCACCAGTGTGAACGTAGCGCCCAAGACGCTGGCGCGCTGCATGGAACGTGCCGATAATATTGTGGGCGTAAAGGACTCGGGCGGCGACCTGACCCAGTCGATCGAATATCCTTTGCTGGCGCCCAGACCATCGCTGTTGTTCTCGGGGCGCGACACCATTGCCGTGGCCATGATGCTGCACGGTGCGCAAGGCACGATTTCTCCGGCGGCCAATGTGTTTCCGGAATTGATGGTGGCGCTGTACGAGGCTTTGAGGGGTGGCAATATGCAGGAAGCCCTGCGACTGTCCGATATTTTCGCGCCTTTGCGCGCGGCGTGGGCGCTGGGTTCTTTTCCCGTTGTCATCAAAGAAGCCATGACACTGGCCGGACGCAGCGCCGGGCCCACCCGCGAGCCCATCCGGCCGCTAAGTGATGCCGCCCGCGCCCAGGTGGCCCAGGTGGTGTCGCAGATCGCCGCTGAAATGCACTGATATGGACGCGCCATTGTCATCCGCTCAGGCCCGGGGCGAAGCCGCATACAACGCCCGGGCGGCCACGCCCGGCTACAGGGACATTTTTGCCCGGTGGGCGAGCGACTCGCTGGCTGTCAGGGAACAGGCGGTTCGAGTCGGGCGATGCCGGCTTGACGTGCCCTACGGCCAGGACGCGACCGAGACGCTGGACCTGTTCTTCCCGGAAGGGCAGGCCCACGGCACGCTGATGTACATCCACGGCGGATACTGGTCGTCCCTGGATAAGTCCGATGCGTCCATCGTCGCGCCCGCCTTCACCCAGGCGGGCTATGTGGTGGCGGTGGTCAACTACGCGCTGTGCCCGCAGGTCGGTATTGGGCGCATCGTGGCGCAGATGCGCCTGGCGGCGACCTGGCTGCAGGAGCGCGGCCATCAATGGCAGGCGAATCCCGATTGTCTGTTTGTGGCCGGACATTCGGCGGGCGCCCATCTGGCCGCCAGCCTGCTTGTGGCGGACTGCCCGGATGCGGGCGGCGAGCTAGCCAGGATCAAGGGCGCGATCTGTGTCAGCGGTCTGTACGATTTGCGCCCCTTGCTGGATGTGCCCTCGGTCAGGGATCTGACCGGCCTGGATCCCATGCAGGCTCAGCGGCTCAGCCCGGTTTTGCGCCAGCCCGGGATCGATGCTCGCGTGCTGACGGGGTTAGGCACGGATGAAAATACGGGGTTCCATGAGCAGAGCGCCTTGTTCGCCCAGCATTGGGGTGCCCATCACGCCGGGCATGTGCTGTGCGCCGGACGGGATCATTTCACGATTCTGGACGAATTGACGCGCCATGACGGGCAGATAGCTTTGGCGGCGTTGCGGTTCATGTCCGTGTGCAGGGAGGCTACATCATGAGCATGAGTCTGGACACGCTGTTTCGCAGCGCCCGCTCGCACAATGGCTGGACGTCGCAGGTCGTCAGCGACGATATGCTGCGGCAGATTTACGAACTGGTGAAGTGGGGGCCGACCTCAGCGAACTGTTCGCCGGCCCGCATCATTTTTGTGCGTACCGAGCAGGGTCGGGAGCGCTTGCGGCCCTACCTGTCCGAAGGCAATGTGCACAAGACCATGACGGCGCCGGTGACCGCCATCATCGGCTACGACACGCAGTTCCATCAGCACTTGCCGCGTCTGTTCCCGCACAATCCCGGCATCAAGCATGCGTTCGAGGATGCGCATCATGCCGAAACGACGGCCTTTCGCAACGGCACGCTGCAAGGGGGATATTTCATCCTGGCCGCCCGGGCGCTGGGTCTGGATTGCGGCCCCATGTCCGGTTTCGACGCGTCTGCCTTGGACCGTGATTTCTGGGCGGGTACGGCGGTCAAGACCAACTTTCTGTGCAATCTGGGCTATGGCGATCATTCGAAACTCTTTGCCCGCCACCCGCGTTTCGAGTTCGAGGAAGTCTGCCAGTTGTTGTGATCTAGGCGGCCGTCCAGGGGTCGGCCAGTCTAGCGCCCGTCGCGTTGAAATCTGCGGTGTTGCGCGTGACCAGGGTCATGCCGTGCACCAGAGCGGTGGCGGCGATCAAGGCGTCGCGTTCGGAGCGAGGGTCCGGGACGTGCAGTCGGGCGCAGCGCAGAGCCACGGCGCCGTCCACTGGCAGGATACGGTCATCAAATTCGGGTAAAACCCGGGTGTCCAGCCAATGCCGCAGCAGGCCGCCCTGACGGGCGTCGCGCCGTTCGATGCGCAGCACACCCATTTCCAGTTCCATCACGGTGATGGACGACAGAAAGAAGGTCTGCGCCTGGCGCGCGGCGATCCAGGCCACGACGGCGGGGTGGGCCTTGCCGTCGCCCGCCTTGCGCAACTCGGAGATGACGTTGGTGTCCAGGATGTACATCAGGACAGATCGGCTGGCCGGCTGTGAATTGCGCTGGGGGCCGGGTCGAATTCGACCTGCGCCAGGCCGGGCATGGCCAGGGCGTCGACCAGGCTGCGGGGCTGGCCGATCAGGCGTTGGTACAGTTCGTAGCTCATAAGGACATGGGCGGGCTTGCCGCGATCAGTAATGATGACAGGGCCTTCTTGAGCTGCTTTTTTAGCATGTCCCAGGTCGTGATTCAGCTCCCGGCTGGACAAGGTTGTCACGGGCATGGGGTGTCTCCCAAGTGAAAAAATGTCATGTGGCAACGTTACTACATATTGGCAGAAGAATACAGCGTAGAACTTGGGACACGCCTATTCCTGCGCATGAACAGTCTTCAGGTCAGACATAATTCCTGCGCTGCCATTTTCCCTATGAACAACCGGCCAGACGCGTCTTCGCCGTCTTGCAGCAGCCAGAGCGAGGACAGTCCGCTCCAGGCCAGTATCCATTCCAGCAGTCTGCGACGGTCCAGGCCGCTGATACGGGTAGTTTGTTCCAGGCGCGCCGCAAAAGCACGGGCGGCAATGCCCGGCTCCGGATTGCAGAACAAGTTGGCATAGTCGAAACCACGTTCGCCGTACAGTCCCTTGGGATCGATGGCCAGCCAGCCCAGTTCGTCGAAATCCAGTAGATTGCCGTGATGCATGTCGCCATGCAGCACGCACTCGTCCTGGGGCTGGGCCAGTAGGCTCTGCGCTGTACGGGCGCTGTGCCGCAGTGCAGGATAGCTGCCCGCGTCTATAGTCAGCAGATCCTGAAACCACTGTGTCAGTGGCGTCAATGCCGGCAAAGGCACAGGGCGGGGCGCATGCAGTTGGGTTAGCGCAAGGCACAGCTGCAAGGTGGCCTCGTCATCTTTACCGTGGCGGCTCAGGTCGTGCAGCGTTCGCAGCCCCGTGGCCCGCTGCATCAGCAAGGCGCGGGCATCATGGGCCAGAATGGGCGCAGCGCCTGCGCCGTCCCACCACGCCATCAAGCCATTACCGATTTGCTCTTCGGCGATATGGGCTATTTTCAGCATGGCTGGCAGCCCTTGATGGAGGACGGGAACGAGCGTGGAGCTGGGCGTACGCAGGACAGCGCCGTCCGGCGTCAGGCCCCAGTGCTCACTGTAAAACTGGATGGCGGTAGCGTCGTCAGGGGCCCCTTTGTTCAAGCGGGACCCCTGGTCGAGACTCGGAACGACATCTTGCTAGACGTCATACTGTTATCGCTGGATCCGTTTCAGCATCCACGGCACAGCCAGGAACAGGGCGGCCACGATGTAGAAGCTGACGGCGATGGGGCTGTGGAACAGCACCATGAAGTCGCCCTGGCCGGCAGCCAGTGCGGTGCGCAGCTGGTTTTCCGTCAGCGGCACCAGGATCAGGCCGATCAGCAAGGGGGCGATCGGGAAGCCATAGACGCGCATGACGTAGCTGAGCACGCCCAGGCCCGCCATCATGCCCAGCTCGAACACAGAGCCTGACACGCCCCAGATGCCTATCATGGCAAAGACCAGGATGCCGGCATATAACTGCGGCTTGGGGATGTAGAGCAGGCGCACCCACAGGCCCACCAGGGGCAGGTTCAGCACCAGCAGCATGCAGTTGCCTACATAGAGCGAGGCGATCAGCCCCCACACCAGTTCGGGATTGCTGGTGAACAGGAAAGGTCCGGGCTGCAGGCCATAGTTCTGGAAGGCGACCAGCAGGATGGCCGCCGTGGCCGAGGTCGGCAGGCCCAGGGTCAGCAACGGCACCAGGATGCCGGCGGCCGCCGCATTATTGGCCGCTTCGGGGCCGGCCACTCCTTCGATGGCGCCTTTACCGAATTCCTGTTTTTCCTTGGACAGGTTCTTTTCCAGGGAGTAGGACAGCATGGTGGGCAGCTCGGATCCGCCGCCGGGGATGGCGCCCATGGGAAAGCCGATGATGGTGCCGCGCAGCCAGGGTTTCCAGGATCGCTTCCATTCGTCGCGGGTCATGAAGGCCTTGCCGCGGATGGGGATGATCTCTTCGCTTTGATGGCGATAGCGGCTGGCCACGTACAGGATTTCGCCCACGGCAAAGACCGATACCAGTACCACGGTCAGTTCCACGCCATCCAGCAGGTCGGGCATGCCGAAGGTCATGCGCGGCTGACCCGTCATGGCGTCGATGCCGATCACGCCCAGCGCCAGGCCCAGGAACAGCGCGATGAAGCCGCGCACGCGTGAAGCGCCCATGACCACGGCCACCGAGGTGAAGGCCATGATGGTCAGCGCGAAATAGTCCGCAGGGGTAAAGATGAAAGCCAGTTCGGCCACGGCAGGCGCGGCGAAGGTCAGCGCCAGCGTGGCGATGGTGCCGGCAATGAAAGAGCCGATGGCGGCCGTGGCAAGGGCGGCCGCGCCGCGTCCGCGACGGGCCATCTTGTTGCCTTCCAGCGCCGTCATCATGGAGCCGGCTTCGCCGGGTGTGTTGATCAGGATTGCGGTGGTCGAACCGCCGTACATGGCACCGTACAGCACGCCGGCGAACATGATGAAGGCCGAGACCGGCCCGACCGACACGGTGACGGGCAGCAACAAGGCAATGGTCAGCGCCGGGCCTATGCCCGGTAGAATGCCGATGGCCGTGCCCAGTACGGAGCCGACCAGGGCCCACATCAGGTTCACGGGCTGCAGCGCGACGCCGAAGCCGTCCAGCAATAAGGACAAGGTATCCATCACAGCCCCGCCAAAGGTAGGAAGCCGCCCAGTTGCAGGCCCAGCTTGCCGAACAGGAACCAGCAGGCGCTGCCCAGTGCAAAGCCCGACACCACGTCCAGCAGGATGCGGCGCGAACCCAGGGCGCGCGCTACCAGCATGAAGCAGACAGCGGCAGTCAGGGGCAGCCCCAGTTGTTCCATCATCAGGGAAGGAAGGACAGCGGCCAGCAACACGGTCAGGAAGGGGCCTTTGTCCATGCCGGGGTCGGCGGCCCGCTCCTCTTCGTCAAAGGCCGTGCCCCGGGCCATCTGCACCAGCAGCAGAATGCCCAGCACGATCAGGCCGGCCCCGACCAGGGCCACGAACAGGCCCGGGCCGATGGCGGCGTACTGCGCGCCCAGTGTTAAAGACGTGGAAGCATACAGACAGACGGCCCCCGTCAGGATGACCGCCAGCCCCAGCCACCAGGGCTGTCGGGTGGAAGACGTCATGGACAGCCTCCGCGGTCTTACTTGACCAGGCCTGCGTCACGCAGGATGGTGTTGATGCGCTGGCTGTCCGCCTGGATGAATTCGCCGAAGGCCTCGCCGCTCAGGAAGTAGGGTTCCCAGCCCAGGCGTTCCATGGTGGCTTTCCATTGGGCACTGTCGTTCAGCTGGGTGAAGCGGTCTACCCACTGACGATAGTTTTCTTCGGGCATGTCGACCGAGCCCAGGATGCCGCGCCAGTTGGCGATTTCGACGTCGTATCCGCCTTCCTTGAAGGTAGGCACATTGTCCAGGCCCTTCATGCGTTTGTCGGAGGACACGGCCAGGATGCGGATGCGACCGCTGTCGGCGAATTGCTGGAATTCGGATGCCCCGGATATCCCTGCTTTCAGGGTGCCGTTGACGATGCCGGTCACGGTGTCAGCTCCGCCCGCCTGGGGGATGTAGTTCAGGGCGGATACCGGAACCTGGCCTTTCTGCGCCAGCAGCGCCAAGGCGATGTGGTCCACGCCGCCAGCCGAGCCGCCGCCCACCGGCGTGCCGCCGGGATTGGCCTTCAAGGCCTGCACAAAGTCGTCCAATGTCTTGTAGGGGGCGTCGGCCTTGACGGCCAGCACCAGGTATTCGGCGGTCAGGCGCGCCACCGGCTTGAACTTGCTCAAGTCGATGGGGGAGTTGTTCATGGAGATCGAGCCCACCGTGATCGCGCCGAATACGGCCAGCGCATCCGCTTTGCCTTTCTGAGAACGCTGGAAATCGGCCAGGCCGATGGTGCCGCCGGCGCCGCCCTTATTGGTGAAGCTGACCGTGCCGGTGTAGATGCCGGCTTCGTTCATGGCGTGCATGGCCTGTCGGCCGGTGGAGTCCCAGCCTCCGCCCGGGTTGGCCGGCAGCATCATGCTGACCTGAGCCTGGGCGACGACCGCGCCGCCCAGCAGGGTGGCGGCCAGCAGAGGGCGCAGCAAACGGTGGATTCTCATGTTTTGTCTCCTAGAAATAGTGCAGTGATGTTTTCATTTTTTTCATTCATGCCCTGTCGATATTACCCTATGGCGAGCCCGCGTTCAGAAGAGCGGCATGCCGGTCACCCAGCGGTGGGCTGAGATCACGAAGAATCCGTACAGAAGCAGGCCGGCCACGACGGCAATTGCGTCGTTGTAGGGACGGACAGGAAAGCGGCGGATGCTGCGGGCGGGGCGCCAGGAGAACGAGAGCAGATCCAGGATTGCCCAGGCACCGAAGGCGCCGAATAGAATCAGGTCGGCCAGTCCGCCGTTGGCCAGCAGATGGGCGAGCGCCCATAGACAGGTGGCAATCAGCATGGGGTGGCGCACGGTGCGCTGGATGCGGGCGGGGAAGTAGGTGGCCAGCAACAGCGGAAAAACCGGCAGCATCAGGAGCATGGCCGTGTGACGGCCCCATATCGGCGGTGCGTAGATCAGGGCCGACACCTGGCGGGCCTGGCCGTAGCCCAGCACGATCAGGATCAGTCCGACAGCGGCGATGACGGCGTAACCTAGTTGCCACAGGCGTTCGCCATGGCGTTGCACCATGGCTGCCCTGGCGCCGGGCACGACAATCTGTATGGAGTGGACGCTAAAGAACAGCAGACAGCCGATGATCAGGATGGACATGGCGACTCCTGGGGTAAGAAAGGTTTGCGCTTGCAGGCATACCGGAATGAATCTACGCTAGTTCGGTGACCGGTCTTTTGCAAGAGGGGATTCCGATGAAGACGACGATGGCAGGATGGACGCTGGCGCTGGCGGCGGGCCTGTGTTCCACGGGAGCCTGGGCGGCATTGGCCGTGGGCGAACCGGCGCCCGACTTTACGGTGCAGGCGGCGCTGGCCGGAAAGACCTTTGATTTTTCCATGAAGGACGCCTTGAAAAAAGGGCCGGTGGTGCTGTATTTCTACCCCGCGGCGTTCACCCAGGGCTGCACCGTGGAAGCGCATACCTTCGCCGAGGCCATAGTCGATTACGACGCCTTGGGCGCCACAGTCATCGGTTTGTCGGCTGATGACATCGAGACCTTGAAGGACTTTTCAACGGGACCCTGCGGCAGCAAGTTCGCGGTGGGCGCGGATACAGGCAGCCGTGTTATCAAGGCTTACGATGCCGGGCTGGGCGTGCACACGGAGCGGGCCACCCGCATGTCTTATGTGATTTCGCCCGAAGGTCGCATTCTCTACGAATACACCGCGATGGAGCCGGACGATCACGTGGCCAACACCTTGAAAGCGGTGCGCGACTGGCGGGCGCAGCAGACCGGCAAGTAGACGGCGGGCAGGGCGGCCTGATTCGCTTATGTTCATATGAACATTTTCTCGTCATAAAACTTTCATCTGAGCGTCACCGGCCCGTAACCTGGGATTTCTACACTGCCTGGTATTCAAACGAAACCCGTATGCAGTGTTATGAATCTATCTGTCCGCCAAAGCATTATTGTGGATTTGCTGCGCGCCCAGGGCGTGGTCTCGGTCGATGGCCTGGCCGCGCATTTCGGCGTGACGCCGCAGACTATACGGCGTGACCTGAACTATCTGTATCAGGCTGATGTGGTGCGTCGCCGCCATGGCGGCGCAGAATTGAATGCGATCGAGCGCAATGTGTCGTTCCAGACGCGGCGTATCACTCAATTGCAGGCCAAGGCGCGTATAGGGCGGGCTGTGGCCGGTCTGATTCCCTCTGGCGCCAGTGTGTTGCTGGGATTTGGAACCACGCCCGAGCAGGTGGCTTTGGCGCTGGCGGATCACCAGGACCTGACCGTGGTCACCAACAACCTCAGCGCAGCCCTGGCTTTGACGCATAACGTCAGCCATCACGTGGTGTTGGCGGGTGGCCAGTTGCGCCAGCCCAATCCCGAAATCCTGGGGCCCGAGGCCGAGCGCCTGTTCAACAGCTTCAAGGCGGATTTTGGCGTGTCCGGCGTGGGAGGCTTTGATTCGGACGGCGCCTTGCTGGATTTCGACATGGCGGAATCCGACTGCCATAAGGCGCTGCGCGGCAATTGCCGCATCCGCATTCTGGTTCTGGACCACACCAAGTTCGGACGCCGAGCACCGGTGCGCAGCGGCTCGCTGGACGATGTGGATATCCTGGTTTGCGACCAGGCGATACCGGAGCCGTATCGCGAGCGGATCCCGCCCAGGGTGCAGGTCGTCATCGCCGACGAGGCGCAGTCATGAGCCGCACCGCCATCGAGCTGCAGGGCATAGGCAAATCCTGGGGCGATCAGGCCGTGCTCAAGCACATGGATCTGTCTATCCAGGAAGGGACGTTCACCGCGCTGCTGGGGCCTTCGGGCTGCGGCAAGTCCACCTTGCTGCGCATCATTGCCGGGCTGGAAACGCCGGACCGGGGGCGGCTGCTGATCAACGGGCTGGACGCGACCCATCTGGAGCCGGCGCGGCGCGGATTGAGCATGGTGTTCCAGTCTTACGCTCTGTTTCCTCATCTGAACGTGGCCGACAACATTCTGTTCGGCTTGCAGGTGCGGCGGGCCGACCGCAAGCAGCAGCAGGAGCGGCTGCGCGAAGCCCTGGCCTTGACTAATCTGGAGGGATTGGACGCGCGCAAGCCGGGCCAGTTGTCCGGCGGTCAGCGCCAGCGCGTAGCATTGGCGCGCAGCATTGTGTCAGGGCACCGCATCTGCCTGATGGACGAGCCGCTGTCCAATCTGGACGCCAAATTGCGTCATACGGTGCGCCACGAAATCCGCGCTTTGCAGCAACGCCTGGGCCTGACAGTGGTGTATGTGACGCACGATCAGACCGAGGCCATGGGCATGGCGGATCATGTGGTGCTGCTCAATGCCGGCCGTATCGAACAGCAGGGCGCGGCGCAGCATTTGTATGGGGAGCCGAACAGCGTTTTTACCGCCGGGTTTATCGGCAGTCCGCCCATGATGATGATCCACAGCGATCACGTTCCCTTGAATCTATGGCCCTCGCGCCGCCAGTTCGACCAGCCTCATCGGGTGCTGGTGGGCGTGCGCCCTGAAAACCTGCGTCTGCACGAAGCAGCGGACCACCTCGTTGCGGCGACGGTGGAGCACCAGGAATTCCAGGGAGCGGACGCTTACGTTTATGTGCGCCTGAATGACGGCCATACCTTGATCGTGCGCGCGCCGCACAGCTGCAGCGTCGAGGCGGGCGCTCGCTGCGGCTTGAGCTGGAATCCCGTTCACGCTTTCTACTTTAACCAGGACAGCGGAGCGCGCCTGCCGGCGCCGTCCACCGCTGTTCCAGCCTAACGTACTGCGAGTCTATTCATGTTCAAGAATTATCTGCTTGCCACCTCCAGCGCTCTGTTGATGGGCCTGGGCGCCAATGCCCACAGCGCGGTGGAACTGACCATGTACTACCCTGTTGCCGTCGGCGGCCCACTGACGGAAGTGGTGGATGGCCTGATCAAGGACTTCCAGGCCGAGAATCCCGAAGTCAAGGTCAAGGCTGTCTACTCCGGCAACTATGACGAAACCCGCGTGCGGGCCTTATCGGCGCTGCGTGCCGGTGAACCCGTGCAACTGTCCGTGCTGGGCGCCCTGGATACCCATGATCTGGTGGAGCAGGGTCTGGTCGAGGCCTTCAGCGATGTGGCGCAGGATGTGCCCAGCCAGGACTGGCTGAAGAGTTTCTATCCTGCGCTGATGGCCAATGGCACCTTGGAAGGCAAGGTCTGGGGCATTCCATTCCAGCGTTCGACCATCGTCATGTTCTACAACAAGGACATGTTCCGCGACGCTGGCCTGAATCCCGACCAGCCGCCCAAGACCTGGGATGAGCTGGTGCAGGTCGCCCAGAAACTGACCACGGACAAGCGCCATGGCCTGATGATTCCGTCCACCGGTTATCCCTATTGGATGTTCCAGGCGATGGCGCTGCAGAACGGCCGCCAGCTGATGAACGAAGAGGGCAACAAGGTGTACTTCAACGACCCCAAATCGGTCCAGGCCTTGCAGTTCTTTCATGACCTGGCCTACAAGCACAAGGTCAGCCCGACCGGCACGATCGAATGGGGCACGCTGCGCCAGGCCTTCGTGCAGGGTCAAACCGCCATGATGTGGCACACCACGGGCAATCTGACGGCGGTCAAGAACGAGGCCAAGTTCGATTTCGGCGTGGCCATGCTCCCTGCCAAGGAAAAAGCGGCCTCGCCGACCGGCGGCGGCAATTTCTACCTGTTCAAGGGGGCGAGTGACGAACAGAAGCAAGCAGCTCTGGGTTTTGTGCGCTGGATGACCGCGCCCGAGCGCGCCGCCAAGTGGTCCATGGCCACCGGCTATGTGGGCATCAGTCCTGCTGCTTATGAAACGCCGGCGCTGGTCGACTACGCCAAGTCCTTCCCGCAGGCGCTGGTGGCGCGTGATCAGTTGGCCGTGGCGTCGCCCGAGTTCGCTACCTATGAAACCGCCCGCGTGCGCGAGCTGCTGTCCAATGCCGTGCAGGCGGTACTGACCAACTCCAAGACGCCCCAGGCGGCCCTGGACGAGGCGCAGTCCGCGGCCGATCGTCTGCTGCGTCCTTTTAACTAAGCGGGTGTTTTGATGGCTGAACCATTGCGTGTGCTGCGTAAAGAATGGGTATTCGCCTACCTGTTGCTGACGCCGCTGTTCGTGCTGCTGAGCGTGTTTGCCTTCATCCCGGCGCTGCACACGTTCTGGTCTAGCCTGCTCAGCAAAGGGACGGCGCGCCGTCCCGCCCAATTCGTGGGGCTGGACAATTACGATGCCATGCTGGCTGATCCGACGTTCTGGCTGGTGCTCAAGAACAACCTTTGGTATGCGGCCATTGTCATTCCTGTGTCCATGGCGCTGGCGCTGCTGATGGCCTTGTGGGCCAACCGCGCCATGACGGCGCGCGCCTGGGTGCGCTGCGCCTACTTTACGCCCACCATGCTGCCCATGATCGCGGCGGCGAATCTGTGGCTGTTCTTCTATACCCCCGACTTGGGTCTGCTGGACCAGATTGGCAAGCTGTTCGGCCAGGGAGCCACCAACTGGCTAGGCCAGCCGCAGACGGCGCTGGGCGCGGTCATGGTGGTGACGATCTGGAAAGAGGCCGGATTTTTTATGATTTTCTATCTGGCCGCCTTGCAAACCATTCCTCCCGAGCTACGTGACGCGGCTCGGCTGGAAGGCGCGACGCGCTGGCAGTATGGACGTCGTGTGCTGTTGCCGCTGCTGGCGCCCACCACTTTGTTCATTCTGATCAATGCGCTGATCAATTCGGTCAAGCTGGTGGATCATCTGTTCATCCTGACCAAGGGCGGCCCGAACAACGCGTCCAAGCTGATGTTGTACTGGATCTGGGAAACCGCCTTTGCCTACATGGATACCCCCAGCGCCGCGGTGCTGACGGTGGTGCTGCTGGCGGGCCTGGGGCTGGTCGCCATCTTTCAATTCCGCTACGCCGAACGCCGCGTGCATTACCAGTGATCGCCATGGATACCGTTCTGACTGCTCCTGTCCAACGCCGCGCTGTCTATCTGCCTTCGCTCGATACCCTGGGGGCGCATGTATTGGCGCTGCTGTGGATCGCGCCCTTGCTGTATGCCTGCTGGGCGGCGTTCCGCGATCCCTCGGCCGCTTTGCGTCTTGACCTGGCGTCGGGCTGGACGCTGGGCAATTTCAGTGCGGCCTGGGACAGGGCGCCGTGGCTGCGCTATATCTTCAATACCACCGTACTGGTCAGCGTCATTCTGGCCGGGCAGTTCGTTCTGTGCACGCTGGCGGCCTATGCTTTTGCGCGGTTCCGATTCTTCGGCAGCCAGTTTCTGTTCATGCTGTTGCTGCTGCAATTGTTCATCCTGCCCGAAGTGCTGATCGTGGAAAACTACCGCATGGTGGCCCTGCTGGGCTGGACGGACACGGTGTGGGGCATGGGCGTGCCCTATATGGCCAGCGCCTTCGGCGTGTTCCTGCTGCGTCAGGCCTTCAAACAGGTGCCGCGCGAGCTGGAGGACGCCGCCCGACTGGAAGGCTGCAGCCGGCTGGGCGTGCTGTGGCGCGTGTACGTGCCGCTGGTCAAGCCGGTATACCTGGCTTATGCGCTGGTGTCCGTGTCCACGCACTGGAACAATTTCCTGTGGCCCTTAGTCATCAGCAGTTCCGAACAGACCCGTCCGCTGACCGTGGGCCTGTCGCTCTTCGGCGCGCCTGAAAGCGGAGTCAGCATTTCCTTGATCAGCGCCGCCACGCTAATGACTATCTTGCCCTTGCTGGTGGGCTTTCTGCTGTTTCAGAAACAGTTCATGCAGGCTTTTTTGCGGGCCGGCATTCGTTAAGGGTTGTTCATGAAAATCATCCAGTTCTCGGACTTGCATATCACCCCACCCGGCGCGCTGCTGTTTGGCTCGGATCCGCTGGAGCGGCTGCGCAGCTGCGTGCGTCATATCAATCACCATCATGCTGATGCGGATCTGTGCGTGCTGACCGGCGACCTGACGCATGCCGGCCATCCTCTGGCCTACGAGCGTCTGCGCATGGGGCTGCAGGAACTGATCCCGCCCGTGCGCCTGTTGATGGGCAATCACGATAGCCGGCACGCGTTCAAGGCGGTGTTTCCGCAGTCGTCCACGGATTTGCCTGATTTCGTGCAGCACGCCGAATCCTTGGGTGACTGGCGGTTGATCTATCTGGACACCTTGCAGGACGGCTATACCAACGGGTATCTATGCCACGAACGCCTGAGCTGGCTGCGCGGCCAGATGGCGACGCACGCAGGTCCGGTCATGCTGTTCTCGCACCATCCCTTGCCGGCCTTGCAGTATCCGTCCATGGATTGGCTGCGTTTGAGCAATGCCGAACTGCTCTTGCCCCTGCTCAAGGCGCATCCCGCGCCCGTGCATCTGTTTTCGGGGCACGTGCACCGCTGCGCCGCCGGCACCTGGAATGGATTTCCGTTTGTGACGGTCAGCGGCACCAATCACCAGCACGAGCTGGATCTGGAGCGTCCCGGCGCCGCCACGTCTACTTTCGAGCCGGCCAGCTATGCGGTGATCCTGCCCAATGACGACGGCCTGACTGTGCATTTTCAGCCCTTCGGCTACGAGGAATTGCGCTTCCCCTATACGGGCGACATCAGTGCGCTCAAGTGCCTATAGCCGCTTGTGTGGCACGGCTTGCAGCAGTGTCAGCAGGTCGAGCATCAATGCGCTGCACGGAGAATCAGGACGATGGATGGCGAGCCATTGACGGTGCAGCGTCATCCCGCCGAGCGGCAGTTTTTCCAGGCGATCCTGAGCTTTGCGCAAGATCTGGGCCGGAATGAAGCACAGCAGATCCGTGTGGGCAACAATGTCGATGACGGCATCGATATTGTGCTGAATCTCGAGTACGACTTTAGGGGGAGCCAGCCCCTGGCTGTGGTGGCGGGATTCGATATGGTCCCTGGCTTTGCTGCCCCGGCTGGGCAGCGCCCAGCCATAGGCCAGGGTCTGGGCCAGCTCGGGGGGCTGGCGCGATTGCGCGGTCGCTAACGCCAAGGGGTGACCGATGCGTGCGGCCACGACCAGTTCGTCGCTGCCCAGGTCGGTTTGGTGGGAACTCTGCAGAGGAGGGTCGTAATTGGGGATGATGATGAAGTCCAGCGCGCCGTTGTCCAGCTTGAGCCCCAACTGATCTGACTTGTCCACGTCGAGTTTCACGCGCAGCCCAGGGCGGCGGCGAATCAGCGTGGCGATAGCCTGCGGGATGGCGCTGGCCGAGGTCGCCAGCGTGAGGTCAATGCGAACCAGACCGATATGCCCCGCTTGGATATCGCTGGCGGCACGCTGCAGGTCCAGGTGTTGTTGGACCAGCCGGCGTGCGGGCGGCAGGAATTGCAGTCCTTCCGGGGTCAGTGCGACGCCGTGGCTGCTGCGGTGAAACAGAGGCGTGCCCACGGCGGCCTCCAAACGCCGGATGATCTTGGTGACCGCTGGCTGCGTCAGTTGCAAAGCGTCCGCCGCGCGGCTGAATTGTCCGTGCTCGACGACGGCCAGAAAGCAGACAAGATCGTTGTATGAATAGGTCATGACAGGTTTGAGAATAGGCGGGCAGGAAACAGGCCCGGTCAGCGCGACCGCTGAACAATCAATTTAATATTCCTTATTGTCATGTATTTTTGGCTTTTTGGTTATGGATCAAGTTGTTGGTTTGGCTACAGTTTTCGCTTCAGCGATAAAAAAGAGACGAGCCGATGACACAGCCAAATATTGTATTGATCATGGCCGACAACCTCGGATGGGGGGAGTTGGGATGCTATGGTGGCGGCGCCTTGCGCGGCGCCCCCACGCCGCGTATTGACGCGCTGGCCCGGCAGGGCCTGCTGCTGCATAACTACAACGTGGAAAGTGATTGCGTACCGACGCGCTCGGCGCTGATGACCGGACGCCACCCCATCCGTACGGGTGCCTTGCAGTCGGTGCCGGCCGGATTGCCGCAGGGCATCAGCCCCCGGGAAATCACGCTGGCGCAATTGCTGTCGGGGCAAGGCTATGCGAGCGCACATTTCGGCAAATGGCATTTGGGCGATGTGGCCGGACGCTACCCGTCGGATCGCGGCTTTGACGAATGGTACGGTATTCCCAGGACAACAGACGAAAGCCAGTTCACAGCCACTGTCGGCTACGATCCCTCGGTTGCACCCTTGCCGCACATCATGCAGGGCAAGGCGGGCGAGCCGTCCACGGACGTAAAAGAATACGACCTGGAGGCACGACGCCAGATCGATGCGGAGCTGGTGGCGCTTTCACTGGATTTCATGGCGCGTAATCACGCACAAGGCAAGCCTTTTTTTCTGTATCTGCCTTTGGTCCACTTGCACTTTCCGACCTTGGCGCATCCGGATTTTGTCGGGCGTACGGGCCAGGGAGAGTTTGCCGATTCAATGGCGGAAATGGATTTTCGTGTCGGTCAGGTGATCGATCAAGTGGATCAGCTGGGCATTGCCGAGAATACGCTGTTCATCTTTTGCAGCGACAACGGCCCCGAATTCCGCCAACCCTATCGTGGCACCGCCGGGCCCTGGCGGGGCACTTATCACACGGCGATGGAGGGCAGTCTGCGCGTGCCGTTCATTGCGCGCTGGCCAGGCAAGATCGCGGCGGACACCGTCAGCAATGAAATCGTGCACGTCACCGATATCTACACCACTCTAGCCCGTGTGGCGGGCGCGACTGTTCCGCAGGACAGACCCGTGGACGGGGTTGATCAGCTTGATTTCCTGTGTGGCCAGCAAGAGAAATCCGCTCGCGAAGGCTTTCTGTTCTACATCAAGGACACGCTGCGGGCGGTCAAGTGGCGGGACTGGAAGCTGCATTTCTACTGGGAGCCCGAAGTCAATGACAGCAAGGGTAAGCTGGAATCTCCTTACTTGTTCAATCTGATTCGGGATCCCAAGGAAGAGCACGACGTGCTGATCTTCAACACCTGGACGCTCAACCCGATATTGGGCATGGTCAAGCAGTTCAATGACAGCTGTGCAGCCTATCCCAATACTCGACCTGGCGCAGACGCTTGAACCGGACCATCAAGGACTCTCTCATGAAGAAAATCATTCAAAGATGGGCCCTGGCTGCGGCGGTCGCAGCGGGGGCGGCCGCTCCAGCGCTGGCCAAGGAGCCGGCTGCCTGGCCCAAGGCCAAGCCGATCACCTGGGTCGTGGGATTTGTCGCCGGCGGAAGCATGGACGCGTTGACGCGGCAGGTCGCTCGCCAGCTGGAGACTGAGCTTGGGCAGACGGTTGTGGTGGAAAATCGGCCAGGGGCTGCCGGGGCGATTGCCTTGCTGCATGTCAGCAAGGCTGCGCCCGATGGCTATACGCTGATTACGGTGCCGGGGCCAGGCCTGTATGCGCGGCCGCAGCCGGAAGTGGGGCGGGATATGGCGGCGGTGGCTGTCCTGGCGCGCGGGCCCATGGCCTTGGTCGGGCCCGCTGCCACGGCTCAGCCCGATCTGGCCTCCCTGTTGCAGGCCATGAAGGCAGACCCGGATCGTTGGAGCTATGCAACATCAGGCCTGGGCACCTCCCAGCATCTGGCCGGCGAGCTGCTGGGTCACCTGGCAGGCGTCACGATGACGCACATCCCTTACAAAGGGGGCGGGCAGGCTGTCTCCGACGTAGTGGGCAATCAGGTGCCGTTGGGCATGCTGGGCGTGGCCCCCTTGCTGCCCCACATCCAAGAAGGCCGCTTGAAGGCTTACGCAGTGACATCGAACTTTCGGCTGGCGAGCCTGCCTGACGTGCCGACGATGCAGGAGGCAGGCGTGCCGGGATACGAAGCCACTCAATGGTACGGCGTGCTTGCGCCCAAGGGACTGGCCGACGAGCCGTTGCAGGTATTGAATGTCACGATCAATAAAATCATGGCATCGGATGAACTCAAGCCGACCCTGGAAACTGTTGGCGCCATTGCGACCGGGCTGAGCCCGCAGCAGTCAGAGGAATTTATCAAGCAGGACAATGCGGCCTGGAAGGCGCTCGCGCGCGAGGTGAAGCTGGAACTGGAGTAACGACGCCGCCCCTTGCCGGGCCGATACAGATAGGCGGCCGGCAAAGGGGGGCTTTTCAGTTGGCAGTAAGATCGCTATACTTTGCGCCTATCAAGGGGAGTAGCTTACTTTCCGGTGCATCGTCATTACGGCAATGGCAGTTTCTGTTCATTCCCGGTGCCCGGGCAACCTCAGGTTGCAAGCAAGACCTTGCCATCATGGGCAAGGCGAACTCTCCACAATCGAGATGGCCTGTGTCCCTGGTGGAACAGGCCATTTTGTTTGGCGCCGCGCAAGGGGGGATCCCGCATGCGGCATGCTCCGCAGAATGGCTGTCTGGTTTCCATTAAACATCTTGAAGAGGCGGGCTACAGATGCTTGAGCTTTTGCAGACAATCAGTTGGGCGGCAGTGTTTCAGATCATCATGATCGACATCCTGCTGGGGGGCGATAACGCCGTGGTGATCGCGTTGGCATGCCGCAATTTGCCGGCCAAGCAGCGCATGCAGGGCATTTTGTGGGGTACGGCCGGCGCCATCGGCCTGCGCGTCGTATTGATCGCCTTTGCGCTGACACTGCTGGCGGTGCCTTACCTGAAGATCGTCGGCGCTTTGCTGCTGGTCTGGATCGGCGTGAAGCTGTTGATTCCTGAAGAAGATGGACACGGCAATGTGGAAGGCGGCGCAACGCTGTGGAAGGCCGTCAAGACCATTATCGTGGCCGACTTCGTCATGAGCCTGGACAACGTGATTGCCATTGCCGGCGCGGCCCAGACGGCCAACCCCGATCATCAGATCGGTCTGGTCGTCTTTGGCCTGATCGTCAGCGTGCCTATCATCATCTGGGGCAGCACACTGGTCCTGAAGCTGATCGACCGCTTCCCGCTGGTGGTGACATTCGGCGCTGCCCTGCTGGGCTGGATCGCCGGCGGCATGCTGGTGACCGATGTCGTGTTCGTGGAGCATTTCGGCACGCCGTCCACCACGACCAAGCTGATCGCCGAAGCCATCGGCGCCATCCTGATCGTGGTGCTGGGCAAGGGCCTGGCCGCACGCAAGAGCAAGGCCGCTCAGGCCTGATGCGGATGAATCGGACCGGCTCGGGGGCTTCGCGCCCGGGCCGGTTCCGGGTTAAGCTTGAATGATTTCCCAAAAAAGGAGTACACCATGGCACAAGCCTCCGCACGCCACATTCTGGTCAGCACCGAAGACAAAGCCAACGAACTGAAAGCCGCTATCGAAGCCGGCGCCGACTTTGGCCAGGTCGCCAAGGAAAATTCCAGCTGCCCATCGTCCCGCATGGGCGGTGAACTGGGCACCTTCGGCCGCGGCCAGATGGTCCCCGAATTCGACCAAGTCGTGTTCAGCGCCCCCGTGGGCGTGGTTCAAGGCCCCGTCAAGACGCAATTCGGCTACCACCTGGTGGAAGTCACCGACCGTCAGGACTGATCGCTTCATGCGACAAGAAACCCGCTTCGGCGGGTTTTTTTTATGGGCGCAGCCGGGCCAACGGGAGGAGTCATGGCGGGCTCTGTGTCGGCCAGTCCACGGAACGCCCTAAATATCTGGACATTTGCCGCTGTCCTGCGCAGTATGCATGCCATGCCGGCACATGGCTTCGCCATGCGCAGTCTGCTTTTTCCGAGCGGGCATGCCGGCTTTTGGCGAAATGCTCATGAAACGAACTGATCTCGAAAAGAACAAGGCCCTGAAACTGATGGGCAAGATGAAGGCGGCCACGCCGCCGGCCCGCTTCGCCGGCGAGGCCGTGGTGCTGGATCGACGCGAGCAGCGTCGCCTGGATCAGGCCGCTGGCCTGGTGTCCTTTCCTGTCAAGCTGACTCAACCGGTGATCGACGCGCTGAATGCCCGCGCCCAAGCCGAAGATGTGCCCATGAACGAACTGGTGAACCGTTTGCTGGGCCAGGCCCTGGAGCTGTAGTCCATGCATATCTGGGTGGATGCCGATGCCTGCCCGGCGGTCATCAAAGACATCCTGTATCGAGCCGCGCAGCGCTGGGAACGGCATCTGACACTGGTGGCCAATCAAATGCTGCGCACTCCGCCCTCGCCTTGGCTGCACGCTGTTCAGGTGCCGCGCGGCTTTGATGTGGCCGATGACTACATCGTCCAGCACGCGGCGGCCGGAGACCTGGTCATCACTGCCGATATTCCCTTGGCGGCCCAGGTGCTGGCGGGGCAGGCTCAGGTTTTGACCCCGCGTGGCGAACGGCTGGATGCCGGATCCATCGGCGAGCGTCTGGCCATGCGCGACATGATGGAAGAGCTGCGCGGCGCAGGCGTCGATATCGGCGGCCCGCCGCCGTTCAGCCAGGCCGACCGCCGGGAGTTCGCCAATGCCCTGGATCGTCTGATGGTCGTACGGGGGCGCACGGCAGGCCGTCCCTGACGGCTTAGGTGTGCGTGGCGTCTTGATGTGTGCGGCCCAGCAGGGCCGGCACCAGGATCAGGGTCAGCGCGGCCAGCCCCAGCCCCGCCAGAAAGCCGCCGGTGTAACCCACGCCCGCAGCCAGGGCGATCAATGACGAGGAAGCGGCCATTTCGCCCAGGTCGCGCATGCTCTGCACCAAGGTCATGTCCGTGCCGGCCTGCTGGCGCGCATGGGCAAAATGCATGGCGGCGGTCATGACCGCGACCGAGGCGCTGCCTGCGCCAAAACTGGCCAGCAAGGTGGCGCTCCAGACGGCGGCGTCAGGTAGGGACGAGCCTTGCCAGGCCAGCCATACCCATAGCACGGCGGCCAGCCCCGCCGATCCTATGCCGATGTAAAAAGCGCTCCAGGTTCCCAGACGGCGCACCAGCCACGCGCCGCCGCCGCATCCGACGCTGATAGTCACGAGACCGCCCGCCAGGCCGATCTGCCCGACCTTGGACAGCGGCCAGCCGGCATCGACCAGCACCAGTTTGCCCAGGCCGTGGCAGGCGACGATGGTGATGGCCGATAGAAATGCCGCTGCCAGCAGCGCCCAGGCGGTCCGGCCGGATTTCAGGAATGTGCTCAGGCTGGCCGTGGCCGAAGGTGTGGCCCGGCTGGCAGCCGGTTCACGCCAGATGCCGATCAGCAGCAGGCTGGTCGCCACGGGCAGCGTCAGAGCCAGCATGGCGGGACCTTGGCCCAGCCTGTCATACAGCATCAAGAAGACGGGCCCGCCATAAAAAAAACCGATCATTGTGCTGGCGACCTGTATGGCGTTGGCGCTGGGCAAGGAGGCGGGGCGAAATTGCTCGGCAACCAGTGCGTCGGTGGCGACATCCTGTGTGGCGCTGGCGACCGAGGCCAGTACCGCCAGGGCAATCAGCCAAGGCAGCGTGGCGCCGGAGATGCCCAGCGCCCATACGGCCAGCAGGCACGCCAGCACCAGACACTGCATGGGGATGATCCAGCTGCGGCGGCGTCCCATGCCGGCTTGCCAGTGATTGTCGACCCAGGGCGCCCAGCTCCATTTCAAGACCCAGGGCAGTCCTACGAGAGGCAGCCAGGCCAGGGCGCTCAGCTTGGTGCCTGCATGACGCAGCGCCGCGGGCAAGGCTTCCATGGCCAGGCCGAAAGGAATGCCCTGGGAAATATACAGGCAGGCAATCAAGGGCCAGAGCAAGGGAGAAGATGGATGTGAGGGTGCAGGCATGTCAGTGGTCCTCGTGCGGACGATGTTCGCTGTCGGCGGTAGGGGTGATAAAAAGCAGCCGTCCGGGAACGGTGACTTCAAGACGGTGCCAGCAGCCGCGAGGCACGACACAGGATTGATGGGCCTGCAGGGTCAGGCGCCTGGGCTCTGGGGTGTCCTCCAGGATGACGTCCAGACGGCCTTCCAGCAGCGTCAGGATTTCGTCTCCGCAAGGATGCCGCTCCCAGTGGCTGCCGTGGACCGAGGCCGAATCGGTAAAAGCGCGCACACCGACTATCCAGTCGGCGCGAGTGCGGCCGCGATCATGGAAGGGCAGCAACTGTACGGTGGCGTCGGCCTGCAGGGCCGCCAGTGTCTGGGACAGGTTGAAGGGCAAGGGCGATGTCATGATGAAGTCCTAGCGAGCTGTCGGCCTCCTTGCCAGAGCAAGGCGGCCATGGACAGCAGAATCAAGTTGATGAGCAAGGGAGCCAGATCGACAGGCGCTGATTCAGTGCCGGCGCGCAGCAGGCTGGCGCTCGCCGCTACGAGGAGCAACAGGCTGCTTAATCTGAGCAGGCAGTGTGAGCGCCGCCGCAGCGAAGTCACAGGCAGCAGGCACGCCAGCAGTCCGCTGATCCAAGCCAGCGCGAAGCTCCAGGATTGCCAGCGGGCGCGCAGGGGCCAGGTATCGGGAGACAGAGCGGTCACGGCAAACAGGGTGCAGCACGCCAGCATCAGCCCCAGCATCAGGCCGGCCAGCCAAGGCGCACGCCGTGGACCCGGCGGCGCTTTGGTGTGCCGTTGAAGCCATAGCCAGACGCCGCTGGCGGCCAGCAACGCGGCCGCCAGACCGCCCAGAGCATGCAGCCAGCGGCTGGCCGGGCCCGCGTACTGGGCGAAGTGCAGCGGTTGGATGGCGATGAAGCCTTGGGTGAACAGACCGCGCTGGGCCGCGCTGTCATGATGCAGCAGGGACAGGTCGGCCAGGGCGTAGTGGTAGCGTTCAAACAGCGGCGTGCTCAGTTGCCAGCGCTGTGTTCCCTGTACGGTCGCGTAGGCGTGCGAGTCGCCCCAATGGTGCACGGTCATGCTGTGCATCTGAAAGCCGGGCTGCGCATGATGATGCCGGCGCAGCAGCTCGTCCAGGCTGGCCATGTCGGCGGCCTGGCCCAGGGCGGGGCGCGCATACGACGGCATCAGCTCCTGCATGACACGGCCGGGCTGATCGGGAAAGGCATAGGGAGCCAGTTGCACCGTGCCCAGCGCGCCCAGACCCGAAAAAATGCCGGTTGTGGCGATCAGCAGGAGCAAGGGCAGCAGCCACAGGCCCGCCAGCTTATGGCTGTCATAGGCCAGAGTGCGTAAGCCCGAACGCCGGCGCAGGCGCAGCACTGAGCCAGCCTGGCGTGGATGCAGCACCAGCCCGCCCAGAACAAGCAGGGTCAGGCCAAAACCGAATAAACTGACCAGGATGCGGCCCGGAAAACCGGCGTATAAATTCGAGTGCAGGCGGGACAGCAGGCCGCTCAGGTCGCCGTAGAGCGGCGCAGCGAAGGGAAAGGACAAGGCGGGAACAGGCTCTCGGCCGCGCTGTTGCGGGCCTGCCGCTTGAATGCGCAGGGTCGGGGTGTGGTCGTCAGGCCATTCCAGCCGCCATGCGCTCGCCAGCGGAAAGGCGTGTCGCCCTTGCTGAAAAACATCATCGATCGCGAATGCGGTGCTGAAAACAGAGCGCTCGGAGGGCATTTCCCAGCGTCGCAGTTCGGGCTTGAGGACAGCCAGCGCGCCGCTGATGCAGATGATGAAGAGCATGGCGCCCAGGGCGGCGCCCGCCCAGCCATGACTGATGGACAGAGCGCGTTTAAGCGTCAGTCCGGCGGGGCGACGCGCCAGCAGACATACGCCGAGCAACAGGCCTTGCAGCAGCACGCCTGTGAACAAACCGGCATACAGGCGGTTCAGCGCATCGGCGCCGGGTCCCCAGGCGGTTACGGCGATGGCGGCGCCTAGGCTGAGCAGGGGAGCCAGGCCCAGGGCCAACAGGCCCCGGAGCCGGCCCCCGAAGCGGGGCGTTCGCATGTCAGTACTGGGCGCGCAAGGTCAGCATGACGTTGCGCGGCTCGCCATAGCGGTTGTTCCACTGCGGGCCGGACAGGCTTTGATAGTAGTGGCGGTCAAACAGATTGTTGATGTGCAGGGCCGCATTCAGGTTCTTGTTGATGCGGTATCCCAGGCGGGCGTTGGCCAGGGCATATCCGCCCTGACGCAGGGTCAAGCCGCCGGACTGAACGGTGTAGGCGCTTTGCGCTTGCACCCCCAGGCCTGCGCTCAAACGGTGGTTGTCCCACGGAAAGGTGTAGTTGGCCCACAGGCGGGCGATGTGCTTGGGAGTGAAGCTGGCAAAAGGCTGGCCTTGCGATTGGGCGTCTTTCAAGTACTTGCTGGTGTTGTAGGTGTAGGCCAGGGACAGATCCAGTCCGGGCAGGGGTTGACCGCTGATCTCGGCTTCCACTCCCTGGCTTTCCACTTCGCCGCTGCTGACGTAAAAGCAGCTCATGCCCACGCACGGATAGGCAGGGTCTGCCTGGGCGCGGTTGCGCTGGCGTATGTTGAACACGGCCAGGCTGGTATTCAAGCGCCCGTCCAGCAGTTCGCCTTTGATACCCGCTTCCAGATTTGTGCCTTTGACCGGGTCCAGCGTCTGTCCGTCCCAGGTGGTCTGGGTCTGCGGCTGAAAGATCTGTGCGTAGCTGGTGTAGACAGACCATTGCGGGGTGATGTCCAGGATCAGCCCGCCATAGGGTGTCCATTCATTGCTCAGTTTGCTGGACGTGCCCGCGCCGTCTTGTTTCCATTGGCTCAGACGCAGGCCCGTGACCAGTGTCAGCGGATCGGCCAGCGAAAAGCGCCCCACGGCATATAGCCCGGATTGTGTGGTTTTGGTCGGGCCGCGGGACGCGTAAGGCCCCACGGCGGGTTCCGGCACACTGCCGGGGTCCCAATCCCAGACGTTCACGGTCTGATTGACAGGTGCGAGGAAGTTGCCGGAAAACTGTTCCAGGCTCGTGCGCTGGTAGTTCATGCCTAGGGTTGCTTCGTGGCGACGGCCCAGCAGGCTGAAGGGGCCGTTCACATAGCCATCCACGCTGGTCTGGCGGTTCTCGAATTTATAGGCCCCGCCCGTCAGCCTTGGGCCTGCACCGGTCAGCGGGTGCACGGCGCCGTTGGCGCCGGCATATTTCAGGATGGAATCGCCGTCCTGCCAGTTCAGGTTCAGCTTGGCGGTCCACTCATTGCTGAAGTTGTGTTCGATACCGCCGAATACGCGGGTCGTGTCCCAGTTGAAGCGATCCCAGTCCACGTCCAGATAAGTCGAGCGCGGCAGGCCTATGTCCGTGCCGTCCCGGTAAAAAGGCACCCCGGCCATATTGGTGGTGGATCGGATGCGCTGATGCTGCAGACCGACAGTCAGCGTGGTGTCCTCGCCCAGGTCCAGGTCTGCAGTGCCGTAGACAGTGCTGGATTTCTGGCCGGCGACATCATAGAAAAAATCACGGTCTTCGTGGCTGGCGATCAGGCGGGCGCGCAGGTGGCCGCTGGCGCTGAGCGGGCCGCCTACATCCACCAGGCCGCGATAGCGATTCCAGCTGCCGGCGGATAGTTCGCCTTGGGCCAGGAAATCGCGCGGAGCGCGCTTGGGCACCAGGTTGACCGTGGCGGCGGGGTTGCCCGCGCCCTGCATTAGGCCGTTGGCGCCGCGCAGAATTTCCACGCGTTCGTAAATGCCCATGTCCTGGGGCGGGCTGGCCATCTGCCCCATCTGGATCGGGACGCCGTCTTGCTGGAAAGAGTCTATCTTGAAGCCGCGTGCGTAATAGCCAGTGGTCAGGAGCTGATAAGGCTGCACGGTAATGCCGGGCGCATGCTGCAAGACCTCGTCCAGGCTTTGCAGGTTCTGCTGATCCATGCGCTCACGGGTGATGATGGTGACGGATTGAGGCGTCTCTTTCAGGGTCTGCGAGCCCTTCATTAATTGGGGATTCGTATCTCGCTGCGCGGACACGACAATGTCGGCCAGTTGACTGACCGGCGCCGGGGTCTGGGCGAAAACGGCGGGGCTGATCAGCAGCAGGGCCGTGACGGCATGCCGGTAAGAAGGAAGGGTCTGCACGGGGGCTTCTCTCTGATGAGTTGTTATTGATAATCAATCTCATCTATTTTATGGAGAGCAGGCGCTTCGCATTGTCGCCGGCCGGTATTTGTCTGGCGTTTGCCGGTATGCGATGCAGTGCGGATCAGGCGCGCAAGCGGCGCGGCGCGATGCCGAAACGCTTCTGGAAGGCTTGGGAAAAATGGGAATCGCTGTAGCCGCACAAGCCTGCTGCATGGGATACCGAGCATTCTCCCGTCGCCAGCAGGCGGTAAGCCAGCTCCAGGCGCTGCTCGCGTACGAACGCATAGACGCTCAGGCCGAAGAGTTGACGAAAGCCTCGGGTCAAATGGGTGACACTCAAGCCGACGTGCGCCGCCAGCGCCTCCAGGCTGGGCGTATGGGACAGATCCTGCAGCAAGAGGGCGCGTGCGTGGTGCAGGCATTCACGCCGGCGCGCCGGCAAGCTGACGGCGGCGGGGGATGCCGCTGCGCTGCCATGGTCCAACCCCGCCAGCACGGTCGCCGTCAATTCCAGTGCTTTTCCTGATAAATACATCTGGCGCAGGTCGCCCTGCAGCGGGCAGAGCAACAATTGACGCGCCAGCGCCTGGAGCGACTTATCAGCCTGACTGTCAAGGATGAAAGGGGCTGATTCTGCGCGCCGTCCCCATGCAGCGGCGTCCAGATCCAGCCATTCGTCCAGAGCGTGCTCGGGCATGCGTATGGCGACGTAATGCAAAGGCGCATCCGCCTGAAAGCTATGCTTGACGATGAAAGGCTGGCGGCTAAGGCTCAGGTGCAGCGCGGGGCCCTGTACCTGGGCGGCCGGGGTGTGCGGCATGTGATAGTGCACAGCTCCCCCGCCCAGCAGCAGCACCAGTTTCAGTCCGGCTTCATTTTCCTCGGTGATAGTCTGCCCTGTCTGGACGCGCAGCAAGCCGCCGCTGATCGTCAGCGCAGCGGTGTCGGCTTGAAGGTGCCATTGTTCGGAAAGATGAGCAGGCATGGTATTAAACGAGAATCATTATCAATTATTGAATAAATCCTTTCAATCGTCAAATACCGGCGCAGGTCGGGTGGCGTGTCGCATTGCGCAGCAGCCCGACGCCTCGTAGTATGCAGGGAGTCTTTTTTTGAAGTGGTGCCGCCGTGTCTGAATCTTCTTCCGATCGTCCCTTGATGGAACTATCCGCCTTGAACGCCAAGGTGGCCGAATTTGCGCGCGAACGCGATTGGGAGCAATTTCACAGTCCTAAGAATCTGGCGATGGCCCTGACCAATGAAGTCGGCGAGCTGGTGGAGATATTCCAGTGGTTGACCGAAGAGCAGTCGCGTCAGGCCGGATCGGACCCGCGCACGGCCGAAGCGGTGCGCGACGAGCTGGCGGATGTGCAGATTTATCTGAGTCGCCTGGCCTATGTGTTGGGCGTGGACATGAATGACGCCGTCACGCGCAAGATCGCCAAGAACGCCCAGAAATACCCGGCCGACAAAGTGCGCGGCACGAACAAGAAATACACGGAGCTGTAAGGCCAACCGTCGGCCTTTGTTGCGCACTCCTGACGATGATCACAGTTCGTCCAGCAGGTCCTGTACGTAGCGTTGCATGCGCGCCTGCCGCTGCGCCGCCAGTGTGCGGCCGGCAGATGTCTGGAAGCCATCAGCCAGGGTCAGTAGTTTGGCCGGGAAATGATCCAAAGCATAGCGGGCGTCGTCCAGGGGGCGGTTTTGCGCCGAGGGGTCCTGCGGATGATACAGGCTGGAGCCCATACGCCCGGCTGTATAAAAGCAGCGCGCGATGCCCAGGGCGCCAATGGCGTCCAATCTGTCGGCGTCTTGCAGGATGCGGGCCTCCAGGCTCCGGGGAGGCAGGCCAGCGGAAAAACTATGTGTCTGCACGGCATGCATCACCGCTTCCTGGTCCGGCGCACTCCAGCCGTGCTGTTCCAGAATGGTTCCGGCTTTTTCTGCCGCCAGCGTCGAGGCTTGAGCGCGCAGAGGAGAGCTCTTTTCTACCGCCACACAGTCGTGTAGCAGGGTGGCGGCCAGCAAAATGCGCAGATTTCCGCCTTCGTTTTCTTGAATGGCGCGCACATTCTTCCAGACACGTTGCAGGTGGGACAGATCGTGTGAGCCGTCGCCTTCGCAGCCGCTGGAATGCGGCAGCAAGAGGGCGGCCAGTTCGGGGAAGGGGGCAAAAGTGCAGAGCATGTTGCGGTAGGATGCGGGACGACAATCCTACAGCATAACGAAAAGGCCGCCAGGGCAGCAAAGGGAGCTGTCCTGGCGGCCTTTTTCTGAGCGATGCAATACGGTGATCAGCGCTTAGCCCAGGGGCGCGGCGTGATCAGAAGTTGCTCAGCCCCAGCACCTGCACCGTGTCGGCCCAGTTGTTCAGCTCCTGGTCCACGTAGGCGGTGAACTCGGCCGGAGAATTGGATTGCACCTGGGCGCCGTTGGTCTGCCAGATCGCCTGGATCTTGTCGGTCTGCAAGGTCTTGTGGATGGCGTCGGCCACGCTTTGCACCGTGGCATCGGGCACGTCGCCTTGCATGAAGATGCCATACCAGGTCTGGGCGCTCAGCTCGTCCAGGCCCAGCTCCTTCAGGGTCGGAACGTCGGGCAGGGCCTGGGTGCGCTCGGGGCTGGATACCGCCAGTGCACGCAGGCGTCCATTACGTATCTGGGCGACGGCCGAGGGCATGGTCTCGAACATGAAGTCGATCTGGTCGCCGCCGATCAGCGCCATCACCGCCGGGCCGCTGCCCTTGTAATGCACAGGAGTCATGGTCGTGTCGGACAGTTTCTCCAGTTTGCCGGCCATCAGGTGCAGCATGGTGCCCACGCCGCTGGTGCCGTAGTTCACGCCCTTGTCTTTGCGGGCCGCGGCCAGCAGGTCGTCCACGCTCTTGTAGGGCGAGGCGGCATTGACCACCAGCACGTTGGGCATGGCGGCAATCAAGGTGACGGCTTTCAGATCCTTGCGCGTGTCGTAGGGGAAGTTCTTCAGCACGGCGGGGGCGATGGTGTGATGCACGGCGCCGAACAGCAATTGATGATCGGCGGGGCTGGAGCTGGCGACCATGCCCGCACCCAGCACGCCGCCTACTCCGCCTTTGTTTTCCACTACGACGGTCTGGCCGATTTGCTGGCCTAGCGCTTCGGCCAGGGGACGGGCCAGGGTATCGCCGGAACCGCCGGCGGCGGACGGCACGATCAGCCGTACCGGTCGCTCCGCCCAGGCGGGCGGGGCGGCCAGGGCGCCTTGCGCGCCGGCCAGGAATAGACTGAGGACAACAACAACACGGGACCAGGGTTTCATGTCTGCTTACCTCTTTGGTAGGGGGAGAATCAGCCTTTGCCGTTTCCGAGACTGCCGGGAAGACGGCGCAGCTTGTCGATTTGATCCAGCCGTGGCGTCAAGCCCAGGCCAGGAGCCTGAGGCATGCGCATCCAGCCTTGTTCGGGCTGGGGCAGGCCGGTATAGATTTCGGCCATCATCGCGCTGGCGGCCAAATGCCATTCGACTTCGCCGCCATTGAGCAGGCCGGCGTGCAAGTGGCCGTTGTGGGAGGGGAAGGCGCCGCCGTTGGCGACTGAAGCGTTAAAGCTTTCGGCCAGGCCGAAGATCTTGCGCGATTGCGTGAAACCGCCGGATATCAGGACATTGGGCTGCACGATGTCCACCGCCTGATTCATCAGCAGATCGCGGAAACGGTAGGACTGGCCTTCGTTCTGACCAGCGGCAATGGTGATGCCGGTCTGCTGACGCAGCTCGCGCAGCCGTCCGGTGTCGTTCTGGGTGATGGGCTCTTCAAAGAAACCCACGTCCAGATCGCGTGCGGCGAGGGCGATTTCCTTGGCGTGGAAATAGTCCAGGCTGCAGTTGCCGTCAATGTACAAGGCGATGTCGGCTGGAATGGCGTCGCGCACCAGTGCCATGCGGCGTATGTCCTGGCGCACGACCTCTTGTAGCGAGCGCGGCTCATCTCGACGCTGCAGGCCGTTGTGGCCGACCACCATCTTCAGCCCGCGAAAGCCTTGCTCCACGCAGGCACGCGCCACCTGCACCAGCTCTTCGTCCTGCAGGAAGGAAAAGCCGAAGGTGGTGTAGGCGGGAATTTGTTCGCGCGCGCCGCCCAGCAGCTTCCAGACCGGCTGGCCCAGGGCCTTGCCCTTGATGTCCCACAGGGCAATGTCCAGGGCCGAAATAGCGTGCATGCCGTAGCCCGATTGGCCGCGCGGGCATACGTTCCAGTACATGCGGTCCCAGAGCCGTTCCGTGTTCAAAGGATCCTGCCCGATCAGATCGCTGGCCAGGATATCGTTCACGGCACTGGCTACCGGGTGCTCCTCGGTGATGGCGGTCAAGCCATAGCCGGTGATGCCTTCATCGGTTTCGATTTCCACATGGCAGACGGCCAGGTTGGAGGGCTTGCGTATCCCTCCGGCATTGAACTCGAACGGCACGTTCAGCGGAATGGCGCGTACAGCGGTGATCTTCATGCCAGCTATCTCCTAAAGTCATTTTCATGCGTTCGCATGTAATTGTTTTAGGTTTATAGCTTTTAGGCAAAAGAACGATCAACGGTGTAAACCCTTGATTTTGCTGATATATTAAATCATTTTCTGATATATCAAAGCATTCTGTGGGCGAGCTCGAAGCGGCTTTGTTTTACCACCGATGCCGATTCGACTCGTCTCGCTGGCGACGCATTTCCTCCTGCTGACGCTGCATCTCACGGTGCTGACGCTCCATTTCGCGTTGCTGGCGCTCGCGCTCCTGATGTTGCTGGCGGCGCTGTTCCGACAGTTGACGCTGGTGCTCTTGTTGCTGGCGTCGGTATTCGGCTTGTTGCTCGCGCGCCTGCCGTTGTTGGTCGCGTTGCTGGCGCTCGATGTGGCGCTGCTGTTCCTGCTGATGGCGGCGCATCTCGCGGCGATGTTCTTGCTGCTGGCGCTGGTGTTCGCGCATCCGCCAGTCTTCGCCGTCGTAGCGGCGGCCGTCGTAATAGCCGTCTTCGTAATATCCGCCGTAATAAGGGTCGTTGTAGGCGCAGGCGCTCAGGGCCAGGGCGGCACCGGTGATTAGCATCAAGCGGGTCAGGCGGGAGGGTTGTCGGCGCACGGGGTGCGCTGTAGTGGGAAGAAGAGCAAGAGGCATACGGGACTCCCCTGGAAGAGGGTGATTCTAAGCGGCTCTAATGCTAGCCGCAGCACTGACGTGCGGAGCGTTGCAAGCGCAACGGCGTGCAACAGGAAGGGCCTGGGCGAGGCTGAGGGAGATAGCTGGTAACAAGTTTTTCATGGCGAACTGCTCATACCCTTGGGCAAGGAGCGAACACGCAGGTCGATGCTATGGTCACCGTCCCGCAAAGAACGGGGTTATCCACCGTTATAAACCTGGGTATTCAATAGTTTGCAGGCTAATTTCCTGAACCTACACTGATATCGTTCCGCTCTTGGCGGGACGGCGCAGCGTCTTGCCTGTTGCGCCTGTCTGCAGGATCCGTAGTTCATAAGCCGTACCTGTTCACAAAGGGAGGACGTTTATGAGTGACGCACACCGCAGTGGCGACAGCGCGACCATCAAGCGCAGCCATGTCCAGTTGCAGCAGATGGAAGAGCAGTTTCTGACCCAGGAGCGCCAGGACCCTGCCTCGCCGTATTATCAGGGCGATGGCCCCAACCCCCACTCTTTGCCGCCGCGCCGTCGTTTTATGCTGGGCGCACTGGCTATGGCCGGCACGGCCTCGGGGCTGGCTCAGGCTGCCACCCCCGGCGCCATCGAACGGCCTGTGCCGCCGGATGCGACCCGTATTCAGGGCGTGGGCGTCGGCGTGGATGACGGCGGCTACGGAGCGCGCTCCCAGTTCGAAAAAGAAGTGCGCACGCGTTATGCCACCAAAACTACGGAATCCTCCTGGAGCTTCACACCCCTGCAGAACAGCATGGGTATCATCACCCCGTCGGGCTTGCATTACGAGCGCCATCACGGCGGCATTGCGACCATCGATCCGGCCAAGCACATGCTGTTCGTGCACGGCATGGTCAAGCAAGCGCGCAAGTTCTCCATGGCCGATCTGAGGCGTTTTCCCGCCTTGTCGCGCCTGATGTTCATGGAGTGCTCGGGCAATGGATTGACTGAATGGTCCAAGCCCACGATGAAAACAGTACAAGGCACGCACGGGCTGACCTCCACGTCTGAGTGGGTGGGCGTGCCGCTGTCTACGGTGCTGAAAGAAATGGGCGTCAGCCCCAAGGCCAAGTGGCTCCTGGCCGAAGGTGGGGACGCGGCCGTGATGACGCGCAGCATCCCGCTGGAAAAAGCCATGCAGGACTGCCTGCTTGCTTATGGCCAGAACGGCGAGGCGCTGCGGCCCGAGCAAGGCTATCCCTTGCGCCTGTTCGTGCCCGGCTACGAAGGCAATATGTCCATCAAATGGCTGCGACGACTGGAGATTTCCGATACGCCATTCATGACGCGCGAGGAAACCTCCAAATACACTGATTTGATGCCCGACGGCAGCGCTTTGCAGTTTTCTTTCCTGATGGAGGCCAAGTCCGTCATCACCTTCCCATCGGGGGAAATGGTGCTGCGCGAGCCTGGTTTCTACGAGATTTCAGGTCTGGCCTGGTCAGGACGCGGCGCCATCAAGCGGGTGGAGGTGTCCGTGGACGGCGGTCGTCATTGGCAGGATGCGGTGCTGCACGGCCCCGTGCTCCCTATCTGTCATACGCGCTTTTCCCTGCCCTGGGAGTGGGACGGCAAAGAGGCGGTGCTGCAAAGCCGCTGCACGGATGACACAGGTTATGTCCAGCCGACGATTACGCAATTGGTCAAGGACAGGGGGCTTAGTTCGGTTTATCACCTGAACGGCATTCAGAGCTGGAAAGTCGCATCCTCCGGGGAGGTGTCCAATGTCCATCATGACTAAATCCTGTCTGGCCGTCTTGCTGGCGGCGATCTGCGGCGCAGCGGGGGCTCAGCAAGCCGACAAGGCCTTTGGCTTCGGACAGCCTGCCACTGAGGCCGAACTGGCTCATTTCGTGTCGCCCTTGCCGGATGGGCGAGGCTTGCCCAAAGGCTCGGGAACGGTGCAGCAAGGTGAAAAGCTCTACACCCAGCATTGCATGGCCTGTCATGGCGCCAATCTGGAGGGCGGCATTGGCGACAGGTTGATCGGCGGGCGCGGCACGTTGGTGGCCAACAGCGGCCCGCCGGTCAAGACGGTGGAAAGCTACTGGCCTTATGCCACGACCTTGTTCGATTACACCAAGCGCGCCATGCCCTTTACCGCGCCGGGCAGCCTGACCGACGATGAGGTCTATGCTTTGACCGCTTACATCTTGTCCAAGGCGGGCGCGATTCAGCCCGATCAGGTCATGGACCAGACCAGCCTGCCGCAAGTGCGCATGCACAATCGGGATGGATTCAAGCCGGCGGGTCGGTAGGCAGGCTTACTTGCCCCGCAGCAGCTGCATCTGACGACGGTCGCGCTTGGTGGGGCGGCCGGCGTCGAAATCCATGGCCGGTTCGGGCGCCAGGCGGCGCATTTCGGCGGCCTGGGCGCGGGCGGCGCTGCTGTCGTCGGTTTCCTGGTACAGCGTGCGCGCAACGGGCGCCGGTCCGCGCACGCTGCTCAAGGCGATCACACGCACTTGCATGGGCGGGTCTTCCTTGCGCAAAGTGATCAGGTCGCCGGGCGTGACTTCGCGCGCCGGCTTGGCAGGCTGCTGGTTGAGCAGCACGCGTCCCTTGCTGATTTCTTCTGACGCCAGGCTGCGCGTTTTGTAGAAGCGGGCCGCCCACAGCCATTTGTCCAGTCGTAATTTATCCATGCGTGTATTCTAATACGTCGATTTTATGGTTCAGGCGCATGTGCGTGGAGACGGTGCGATGTTTGGATGGTTGAGCGGTCGCGGTGCGCGCCAGAGCCGCGTCGAAGAAGCCCTGGCCGCCATTGGCGATGCGCAGTGGGAACAGGTTGTGCAGGCGCATGATTTTCTGGATGGGCTCACGCCGTCGGAGCTGGACGGCTTGCGCCATCGTGTCGCCTGGCTGCTGGCCAGCAAGCAGTTCACCGGAGCCCAGGGGCTGCTGGTCACCGACGACATGATGCTGTCCATTGCGGTGCAGGCGGCCTTGCCTATTCTGAACATGGATCCGGCTGTCTATGAAGGCTGGACGGAGATCGTGCTGTACCCCGGTCAGTTCATGATTCCTCACCAGGACGTAGACGAGGCGGGCGTGGTGCACGAATACCTGATGCCGGCATCCGGCGAGGCCTGGGACGGAGGCCCGGTCATACTGTCCTGGGAGCAGAGCGGCCCCCAGGGCGAGGCAGGCATGAACGTGGTCATCCATGAGTTTGCCCACAAGCTGGATCTGCTGGGCGGCGATGCCGATGGCATGCCGCTTTTGCAGGGATACGCCGATCTGTCCGCGCGCCGTTGGCGCCAGGTTCTGGAACAGTCGTTCGACGCCTTTGAACAGGCCTTGGCCGCCGTAGAGGAAGCGATTCCGTCCGATGTCGATCCGGAGTCGGAGCAGGCCTTGCCGTGGTACGAACAACTGCCCTTGGACCCGTATGCCGCCACGGATCATGCCGAATTCTTCGCGGTCAGCTCTGAGGCGTTCTTCATTGATCCAGCGCCGTTGGCGCAGGCCTTGCCGCAATGGTATGAGTTGCTGTGTCGCTACTATCGCCAGGATCCCCTGGCGCGGCGCCCGGCCTAGCGCTCCCGCTTGCGGTCCTGACGGCGCCGGTACTGGCCCGGCGTCAGTCCCACGATGCGTTGGAAGTCGCGGATGAAGTGAGCCTGGTCGTGGAAGTTCAGCGCATGGGCCACCTCCGTCAGGGTTTCGTCGGGCGCCAGACGCTTGATCCGTTCCCGCGCTTGTTGCGCGCGCAATTGCGAAAAATACTGCTGGGGCGCAATGCCCACGTAATCTCGGAACAGACGCTGAACCTGGCGGGCTTGTCGCGACGGAGCGGCGGTTTCATCGGGATCATTGGCTGACCGCAGCCGCTGGGCCAGTCTGTGCAGCTCCATCCGTACCTGGCGTGATGCGCTGCCTGCGGACGCTGCCTGCCTGCTCAGCAAGAGCCTCAGTCCTTGCTCCACACTTTGCTTTTGCCGGCCCAGATCATCCAGGGGCAGGTCCCTCCAGAGCGCTTCAGCGGCGGGCGGCAGGGGGAAGTCGCTGTTGTCCAGACTGTGGTTGAGCAGTTCATGCAAGGGAGCCTGCAGCAACAGGCGGCCTGCGCCAGGCAGAAAGCGCACGCCGGCCAGACGAACCCGACCTTGCAGGGTAATGATGACGCTGCGGCTGGAGGGGCCGTTGATCCAGCGCCGGGCATCGTGGCGGCGGCCATTGAGTTGTATGGGGTCGCCCTGATTGAAGATCAGGCCGCAGCCGCCTTCCGGATGCAGATATTCTTCTCGCGCCAGATCGGCGGGCAGATCGCCCTGCATGCTCCAGTGCAGGGCGACGTACGGCGCCAGTTCCGGGCTGGGCAAGCAGCAGCGATAGAGCAGGGGCTGGGCAGTCAACATGGCGTGTCTGTCGGAAAAATACAATCGGTCGGCGCAGGAGCCCGGTAGTCTATGGTGGTGCATCGGCCAGCAGGCCGGGCTAACACATTCAAGGAGATCAGCATGACTGTTCACGTCAATTATTATCAGGCGGCCCCTGGAGCCGTCAATGTCATGGTTGCAGTGGAGTCCTATCTGGAGTCCGTTCGTACGGACGCATTGAATCTGCCCCTGCTGGAGCTGATCAAAATGCGCGTGTCGCAAATCAATGGCTGCGCCTATTGTCTGGATATGCATTCCAAGGATGCGCGCGCCGGCGGCGAGACCGAACAGCGCCTGCACCTGTTGGCTGCCTGGCGCGAGGCGCCGTTCTACAGTCCCGCCGAGCGTGCTGCGCTGGCCTGGGCTGAAGCCCTGACCGCGCTGGCCCAGGCGCATCCCGACCCGGCGCTGGTGCACGAACTGAAAGCACATTTTTCGGATCAGGAAATTGCCAATCTGACCCTGGCCATTACTCAGATCAACAGTTGGAATCGCTTTGCTGTTGGGCTGGGGGCCAGGGTGGGGGCGTATCAGCCGGGCCGCAAGGCTCGCTGAAGCCTGCGGGACCGGTTATCCGGGAAGATCGTCTCGCTGGTCCGGGTTGGGTCAGCGGTTCATTCCGACGTGCTGGTTTCCCAATAGACTTGCTGGATGGCCGGACTGACGGACAGCAGGGCTTGCACGCGGTCGCTGTCGCGCGGGTCGATGGACGTGGCCATCAACGTGGCTTTGATCTCCACCAGATCGTCGGAGAAGGGGCTGATCTCCAGTTCGCCCAGCGGGTAGTTTTCTTGTTCCAGAACCTTTTCCAGCGCCTGGGTGGCGGCCTGGCGCAGAGGCGCCGGGGTGATGATGTGGATGATGTGCGTGATTTCCGTGGCCTGGGCGTCCACGGGCAGGCGGTTGATGCCGTTGACGACGGGACGCAGCAAGGTGTTGGCAGCCAGCACGAACAGCGTGGGCCAGCACGGCTTCGACGATCAGGTCCGCGCCGGCGCAGGCGCCGATGGCCGCCGAGCCCCACAGGGTGGCGGCCGTATTCAGGCCGCGCACATGACCTTCTTCGCGCATGATCACCCCGGCGCCCAGAAAGCCCACGCCCGATACGACGTAGGCCACCACGCGCACCGCGCCGTCCGCCCCGGCGATGCGAAACGCCATGTCCACGAAAATGGCGGCGCCCACGCAGACCAGGACATTCGTGCGCAGGCCGGCGGTGCGCTGGCGATATTGCCGCTCGAAGCCCACGATGCCGCCCATCAGGAAGGCGGTGGTCAGACTGATCAACGTGTTCAGGATTTCGTCCGGATTGATGGTCTGAAAAGCATGCATGATGTTCTCCTGGCGATGGTGTGCGGCTGCCCGGCAGGATAAGTCAGTTTCATGTCCAGGCCATGACTTTGCGGGCAAGTGTCCGCTCCCAAGGTCAGCGGAACTCGAAATGCTCTTTATGCAACGTCCAGGAGTCGGGCGGCAAGGCTTGCTTGAGCGCCTGTTCCAATTGACGTCCCATGGCCGCAGGACCGCAGAACCATACCTGCAAGGGCTTGCCTGCCTCATATCGCTGCAGTACTTGCTCGGGCGTCCAGCGGCGTCCGTCGGCGTAGATGTCCAGATGGACATCAGGATGCGATGCCGCCGCTTTTTGCAGAGCGGTGGCCAGGGGGTCTCCAGCGTGCTGGCAGGCATTGCAGCCAGGCCTGGGGAGCGTGGCCGTCGTGGTGGATCTGTCCCAGCCAGGACAGGAACGGCGTGGCGCCGACCCCGGCGCCTATCCAGACGTGTACCGAGCCATCATCATGGCCGGGCGGCACGAAGCGTCCGTAGGGGCCGTCCAGCTCTACGGCCTGGCCCGGCTGCAGGCGCTGCGGCAATTGGCGTGTCCAGTCGCCCAGTTGCTTGATGTGGAAGCGGACAAGGTGGTCTTGATGGTCCGCGTCGGACAGGGTGAACGGATGGGACTCCTGGTCGCCGCCGATACGCAGAAAGGCGAACTGTCCGGCCTTGTGGCCCGGCCACGAGCCGTCCATGCGGCACCGCAGCTCCAGTACGTCGCCGTGCGGGGTACAGGACAGTACCGTGCCGGTGTGCGGATAGGACGGGCGCAGATCGCGAATCAGCTGCATCAGGGCGGCGAGGGTGCCGGCGGTCATGGTCAGCGCCAGCAGCCAGCCGCCCACGCCGCTCCAGTAACCGGGAGGCGTCAGCACTATGCCGTGAAAGACCAGCAGCAAATAGGCCAGCGGCATGAAGCGGTGCAGCCAATACCAGCGCTGGTACGACACGGTTCGGCGCGCAAGCGTAATGACCAGCATCAGGATCAGAGCGTAGAACGTCCATTCGCCGATACTTTTGGCGTAGGGCTTGAGCAGGCTGACCCATTCGGGCACCGGTACTTTGGCTAACTTTCCGGTCGTGCCGATGGCGGCGGTGATGACCGGCTTGGATTGCTTGGCCAGCCAATGCGCCAGGCTCAGCAGGATGGCGATGATGCCCAGCCACTTGTGCAGCCGGTAAGCTTTGTCCATGCCGCCCAGCCAGGGCTCCAGCCGGCGCGGACGCAGCGCCAGGACCATGATGGCGCTCATGGCGCCCAGAGCCAGGATGCCGGTCAGCAGCATCCCTTCCTGGCGCATCACCCACAGCCCGTCGCCGGGCGGGGAAGGCGACAGCCACAAGGCTTCAACAGCCCAGATCAGGAAGAAGGCGGACAGGACCAGGAGAATGGGACGACGCATGGCAGTATTCCTGTTTGATCAGATGGCCGGCCGCCGGGGAGGGTGTCAAGTGATGAAGCCAGGATGCACGCCGCAGCGGCCATATCCTTCATGATAGGCCGTTGTTTGTAGGTTGAATGGTTCAGGATTCAGGTGTTTTTGAGCAGGCTCAAAAGAGCGGCTCTTGCGGAATATGATCGCTTCTCGTTCAGTATGTTGCGGGCATAGGCAGACCGCTTTCCGACAGCACGAGGATCATGGATGGCGTAGGAGGCGCGTCGTCGCCTTCCAAGTGCATCATGGCCGAGACGATGCGCCCGCCCGCTTTCAGGATATGGCTGCGCACCAGTTGCTCTACCGTTTCCGGGCTGCAGTCCACGAAATAGTCGATGATGCGCCGATGCTCGTTCCAGGATTCGGTCAGGTGCTCGGTGTGGGCCAGGGAAATATGCCGGTAGCGGGCGATGACCGGGCGCAGGTTGGCGATCAGCTGGTTCAATCGGGCATTGCCGGCCTTGTCCAGGATAGCTTGATGGAACATGCCGTTGAAACGCGCGGCCTCTTTGACCAGATCGCGGCTGAGCATGGGCCCTGACAGATTGCTGCGTTGCTGCAGTTCCAGGCAGTTGTCGCAGATGTCCCGCAATTGCTGAATGAAGACCGGGTCTGCCGTCATGGCGGCCATGCGCGCGGCCAGGCTTTCCATGGCGGCGCGAGCGGCGTAGATCTCGGCAATGTCCGCTGCTCGGGGCGCGTATACCTGGATCGGGCCATTGGCGGGAGCGACCAGCAGGTTCTCTGTGATCAGGCGGCGTATGGCGTCGCGCACCGGCGTGCGGCTGACCGACAGGGCCTCGGCCAGGTTGATCTCCGATACCGGATCGCCGGGCCGCAGCACGCCGTCCGAGATGCGTTCCTTGATGGCGTCATACACCATCTCGTAGAGGGGCTGGGCAGGTTTGCGTTTGGCGATGGTCATAAGTGTCGTTAAAGCAGAGTCGATGCGCGTCTCGGCAGTCCTCCCCAGGCCGGGTCGGCATGCCGGGACACTGTAACCTGACGGCCTCAATTGGTCATCAGGGACAAGGGGTAGAGCACCAGGGACGGGAAGATCACCAGCAGTATCAATACCAGAAACTGCGCCAGTAAAAAGGGCCATACGCCTCGCACGACCTCTTCCATGCGAATGCCGGCCACCGAGCAGACCACGTTCAGCACGACTCCGACCGGCGGGGTCAGCAGCCCCAGCGCATTAGCAATGACGAACAGTACGCCGAAGTAAACGGGGTCTATGCCAGCTTGCTGCACGACAGGCATCAGCACAGGGGTCAGGATCAGGATGGATGGCGTGAAATCCAGCGCCGTGCCGACCATCAGCACAATGCCGACGATGGCGAACATCAACAAGGTGGGGTCATGCGCGATAGGCTGCAGAACGTGCATCAGCATGGTCGGGATGTTGGCGATGGTGACCAGCCAGGCGGATACGAAGGCGGCCGCCACCAGGAACATGACCGAGGCCGATGTCTTGGCAGCGCGCAGGAACAGGGGGTAGAGCTCGCGCAGACTCAGCTCCTTGTAGACGAACAGGCCGACCAGCAAGGCATAGACCGCGGCCACGACGGCAGCTTCGGTCGGTGTGAAGATGCCCAGCCGAAGGCCACCGACAATCAGCACCGGCATGGCCAGGGCGGGCAGGGCTTCAAGAAAGCTGCGGCGCAGCACAAGCCGGCTGCTGCGCGGTCGGGTCGGCATGGCGCCTTTGCGCACCAGCCACCACCAGGCTCCGACCAGGGACACGCCCATCAATATGCCGGGCGCAATGCCTGCCAGAAACAATTTGGTGATGGATACGTTGGCGGCGACTCCGAAGATGATCAGTCCGATGGACGGAGGGATGACAGGCGCAATAATGCCGCCCGCCGACATCAGGCCGCAGGCGCGCGGGATGTCATAGCCGGCGTCCCGCATCATAGGAATCAGGATAACGGCCAGCGCGGCGCTGTCGGCCACGGCCGATCCGGACAGGCTGGCCATCAGGACCGCGGCGCCGATGGCCACGTAGCCTATGCCGCCGGGCAGGTGGCCGAACAGGGCCATGGCCAGGTTGACGATGCGCCGCGACATGCCGCCGCTGGACATCAATTCACCCGCGAGCATGAAGAAAGGCACGGCCAGAAGAGAAAAGCTGTCTGCGCCGTTGATCATGCTCTCGGCCAGGATGTTGGGGTCAAACACCGAGAGCTGCCACATCAGCGCCAGGCCTGACACCAGCAAGGCAAAGGCGATGGGCATGCCTATGCCCATGCTGGCCAGCAGTGACCCCAGAAATACCCAGATTGTTGTCATGGAGAGGCTCCTAAAGCAGCTTGGCCTGAATGGTAGGGCGCGCCTTGCCTGTGCGAACGCTGCGCAGGCTGCACGCCAGGTCCTCCAGTGCGTACAGCGCCATCAGGATGCCGGCCACCGGACCGACGGCGAAGAACCACGCCATGGGCAAACCAGACACCTGAGCGTGCTTGCCCAGGTTGGCCAGCAGTTGTTGCCAGCCTCCCCAGGCCAGGAACAGCGCCACGCCGATGATCAGCACATCCGATAGGACTTTGCAGGCCAATTGGCCGTTGGGACCGAGCTTGCGGCTCAGCGAGTCAAAGCCCAGATGGCCTTGCTCGCGCATCAGGATGACTCCGCCGATGAAGGTGGCCCAGACAAAGGCGAACCGGGACAGCTCCTCGACCGAAGCGATGCCGGAATGAAAGGCATAGCGCAGTACTACATTGGCAAAAACGGCTATCACCATGAAGGCCAGCAACAAGACCAACAGCAGTTCAAGCAGGCGGTGAAGTAAGTGAAAGCTTCGCATTTCATGACCTCGTGGCGGGGACTGGACGGGCAACGTGTGGCGTGGGCTATTGTTGGGCCTGCTCGATGCGCTCCAGCAGCCCCTTGTCGAGCTTGGCGGTCAGCTCAGGCCACAGCGCCCGGGCGGGTTTCTCCCATTCCTGTTGTTCCTCTGGCGTAGGTGTGTAGATCTGCATTTTCTGGTTCAGCTCCGCATAGGTGGCCTTTTCATCGCGCCGGTCCAGCTCATTGGCGGTCTGCAGCGCCTTGGCGGCCTCTTCCCGGATGATGGCTTGCAGGTCGGGGGACAGGGCGTCGAACGTGCGGGCATTCATCTGGGCGACGTGAAAGGTCATCAGTGTGCGGGTTTCGGTGCCGTACTTGACCAGGTCCTGGAAGCCGAAGGCTTTGATGGCGGCCGCCTGCAGATTCAGGCCATCGATCATGCCCTGCTCCAGGGACGGGTAGGTATCGCTCCAGGGCAGCGGGGTGGGCGTAAAGCCCCAGGCCTTCAGCAAGGCCGAGTCGGAAGGGTTGGACAGGGCGCGGAATTTCAGGCCCTGCGCATCCTTGGGCGTCTTGAGCGGGCGGTTCTTGTTGATCAGCAAGCGGTAGCCGCCCACTTCGATGTGCCCCAGCAGCTCGGTGCCCGCATCTTGCCGTAGCTTTTCTTTCAAATAGCGGTCCACTTCCGGATCGGCAAATACCTTCTGCGCACCTTCGCGCGACTTGAAGACATAGGGCAGGTCCATCCAATAATAAGCGTCCGTCAGCACTCCCTCATTGGCGGCGGCGCCGCTGCCCATGTGCAGTGTGCCCAGCTTCATGCCGCGGAAGACTTGTTCGTCGCCGCCCAGCTGGCCAGACGGAAATACTTGAATGGTCAGTTTGCCGTCGGCGCGGGCATTCACGCCCTTGGCCAACTCCTCCCAGAACACATAGACGGACGTGCCGGGCTGGTAAGCGTGCGCGGCGCGCAGGACTTGTTGGGCCTGGGCGCTGGAACCGAGAAGAAGTGCGCAGGCCAGGCCGGCGCGCAGCAATAGAGTCTTTAGTTTCATGGTGGTCTCCTGGGTGGGCATGGAATGGATCCAGCCGCGGTCTAGTTGTCGGACTTCAAGGCCTGCAGGTAGTCCTGGCAGGCGGCGCTCAGCGGGTAGTGCGGTTCATAGGCCAGATCTTGGCGGGCGCGATCAATGGCGATGTCGGTCGGCCAGGGGCTGGCTCCGCCCGGCTCTAACTGCGGGGCGGGCAACTCGGCCAGGCGGGCGGCGCCTTGGGCCAGTTCTCCCACCGAACATTCGAAGCCGCCGATGTTGTAGATGTCCTGCAGTGGTGTTGGCGCCGCCAGGGCGCGCACACAGGCCTGAACCGCGTCTTTGATGTAGAGCATATTGGCGCGGCGGGCGGCCTGGGGAACCGCCAGGGGCAGACGGCGATGGGCCTGTTCGAACAGTTCTACGCAGAAGCCGGCGGCGCCCAGTCTTTGACGGCCGGGGCCAAAGACCGTGGTGAAGCGCAGCCCTACGGTTTCCAGGCCCTGGCGTCGATAGCTGCGTGCAATCCACTCCAGGGCCAATTTGGTGGCCCCATAGGCGGTGCGTGGCATGGGTTCGGCTGTTTCGCCCACTGCCCCCTTCGGATAGCTGCCGCGAGGCCCGTAGACCATGACGCTGCTGGCCCAGACGACGCGCTCCAGGCCCAGCTCGCGGGCTGTCTCGAAGACCCGAGTCGTACCCAGCATATTGGTCGTGGTGCTGGCCATAGCCTGTTCGGCCTCCAGGTCCATGACAAAGGCCAGGTGCAGGACTTTGCCGCAGCCCTCCATGGCCTGACGCAGAGCCTGTTCGTCGTTCACGCTGGCGTTGGTCCAACGCGTGCCGGCGGGCAGGCCGGCAGGCGGCGGCCCCAGGTCCAGAGCATGTACGGGCAGCTCCAGCCGGGCCAGTTCGGCCAATACGGCGCGGCCGATGAAGCCATGGGCGCCGGTCAGTAAGATGGGGCGTTCAGTCATGATCGGCCTTTGCCTGTGTCAGCACACGCATGTCGTGGCCGGGCAGGATAGTGTCAGCCAGTTCGTGGATGCGTTGGGTGGAGCGATACCAGTCCTCCAGGCTGTGGATGATGCCGGTAGGGATGGCGTGCTCGTAGTTTTCGTAGAGCGGGCAATGGTCGCTGGCAATCAGCACCCGGGCGCTCCGTGTCTGCACCAGCACGCCTTGCAATCCGGGCGTATGGCCGGGCAGCAGAATGCAGCGCAGGCCGGGAAGGATGTCCCGGTCGCCGTCGATCAATTCGAAGCGGTCCAGCCCATGCAGGAAATGCACCGGATGCAGATTCGTTTCATAGATGGGCGCATCGCAGGGCAGTGGCGTCATGGCGTAGGCCAGTTCTTTGCGCTGCACGATGAAGCGGGCGTTGGGCAGCTCTGGATTGCCGTAGCAATGATCCCAATGCAGATGGGTCAGGATCACCGTGCGGATCTGCTCCGGCTGTACGCCATGCTGTTGCAGCGCCTGCGCCAGCGATTGCTCGGGGCTGCGCCTGAACGGGTTGTGATGGAGGCTTCCCCATCCCGAGTCCTGGCAGGGGCCCGAGTCAATCAGCACTGGATGCGCGCCGCCCAGAATCAGATAGCCCAGGCAGGGGGCATCGATGCGGGTTCCCAGGCCATGGCGCAAGGTCAGGCCGCTCTTGTCGACATTCAGTGTGCCCAGGTCCAGGGGGTGAATGGTCAGATTCATGTTGCTCCCCGGGTCAAGACGTGGCCTGGCGGGCCAGTGCGTCCCATTTGCGGCGTTCGGCGGCCAGGAACTCGCGGAAGTCGCCGCTGTCCGGCCCTTCAGCTTGCATGCCCTGGTTCTTCAGTTGCGCCGCCAGATCCGAGTCGCGCAGGGCGTTGCGGATGCCTTGCTGCAACGTTTTGACGGTCTGTACAGATAGCCCGGCAGGTCCCATCAGGCCGTACCAGACCGAAATCTCATAGTCTTTCAGGCCCTGCTCCTGAAGAGTGGGAATATCGGGCAGAAAGGAAATGCGCTGTGCGGTCGTCGCGCCCAGAATGCGCAACTGGCCCTGTTGGGCGAACGACAGCAGTTCGGCCGGTGTGGCCAGGGTGAATGACACATGGCCGGCGACTACGTCCACGATGGCGGGCGCGCCTCCTTTATAGGGAACGTGTGTCATTTTCACTTGCGCTTTTTCGGCTATCAGCGCGGCGGCCAAGTGCGCCGGGCTGCCGGTGCCCGGTGAGGAGTAGGTGATCTGGTCCGGGTTGCTGCGCGCCAGGTCGATCAGCTCCTGTACTGTGTTGGCGGGCACCTTTGGATTGACGGCCAGCAGGAAGGGGGTTGTGGACAGCAGGCTGATGGGCGTGAAGTCTTGGTCGATCCGATAGCTCAGGTTAGGCATCAAAGTGGGCGTGATGACCAATGGCACGGCGGCCATGACCAGGGTGTAGCCGTCAGGGGACGCCTTGGACACGCTGGCCGAGCCTATGGTCCCGGAAGCGCCGGCCTTGTTCTCGACCACGATGGATTGTCTCAGTTGCTGACTCAGGGGCGGAGCCAGCAGTCGGGCGACGATATCGTTGGCGCCGCCGGCTGGAAAGGGAACCACCAGCTTGATGGTCTGCTCGGGATAGGCCGCCCAGGCCTTGGGGATGATGCCCAGGCCAGTCAGCAGGGCGACGCTCGTCAGGCTGTGCCTGATCCAGTGATTCAGTTTGCGCATGGGTTTGTCTCCCGTGTGGTGGATGCCGTCATGGCGGGCATCGCATGTCGTGTGGTGCAGCGCAATCAGCAAGCGGCGATCCGGCCCAAGGCCGGATCGCCGGCAGTCTAGCCGGCGGGCGTGAGGCTCACCATCTTCACGTCTGTCATTTCCTCGATGGCAAAGCGCGGGCCTTCTTTACCCCAGCCGCTTTGCTTGATGCCGCCCGACGGCTCCTGATCCGTGCGCGCGCGCGAGGCGGCGTTGATATTGATGGCGCCATACTCAAGTTCGCGGGCCAGTCGGAAGGCGACGTCCAGTGAGCGGGTGAAGACGCCTGATTTCAGGCCCCACGGGGTGTCGTTGGCCCATTCGATGACTTCGTCCAGTGTGTCGTAGGGCGTGACCGAGGCGACCGGCCCGAAGACCTCTTCGCAGACGATCTTCATGTCGGGCTGCACCTGGGTGAGCACGGCAGGCGTCACGATATTGCCTTCACGGGCGCCGCCGCACTCCAGGCGCGCGCCCTGGCGCACGGCCTCCTGGATCCACTCATGCACGCGCTGCGCGCTGGCGGCATCAATCATGGGGCCGACTTCGGTGGACGGATCTTCGGGATCGCCGGACTTGCGCTTTCGCACTGCGGCTACGAATCGCTCCATAAAGGCGTCGTAGATGGTCCGCTGGACGTAGATGCGCTGGGTGGAAATGCAGCTTTGCCCGGTCAGTCCAAAGGCAGCTTCCACGCACAGCGGCACGGCCTTGTCCAGATTGGCGTCGCCATGCACGATGGTAGGCGCGTTGCCGCCCAGTTCCAGCAAGACTCGCTTCAGCCCGATGGAGCGGATGATCTTGTCCGCCACCGCGCCGCTGCCCGTGAAGCTGACCAGGGCCACGTCCTGGGATTGGACCAGGGCGGCACCCACGTCGGCGCCGCCGTGCACGACATTGAATACGCCTTCAGGCACACCGGCCTCCAGCGCCAGGTCCGCCAGCATGGCCGTAACCCCTGAACCATTGGGGTGCGGCTTGACAACCAGTGTGTTGCCGGCGGCCAGGCCGGGCCCCAGCTTGTGCACCAGCGTGCTGAGTGGGGCGTTGAAGGGAGTGATGCCGGCCACGACACCGACTGGCACGCGCAGCGTGAAGCCCAGTTTGCCCGTTCCCGGTTCGACGGCGTCCATGGGGATCATCTGGCCGCATATGCGCTTGGCCTCTTCGGCAGAGATCACCATGGCCGAGATGGAGCGGGAGGTCTCTGTGCGTGCATCTTTCAGGGTCTTGCCGGTCTGGCGGGCCATGATGCTCGCCAGCTCGTCGCTGCGCTGCTGCATCAGACGCGCCAGATTCTGCAAAATGGCGGCCCGTTCGTGGGCCGGCTTGCGGGACCATGCGCGGCCAGCTTGTTTGCTCGAGGCGATGGCCGCCGCGACATTGTCCAGGCTGCTTTCGTGAATCAGTCCAACGGGACGTCCATCGTAGGGAGAGGCCAGGGTGCGGGCTGTGCCGTCGATCTTGAGTGAGCCGATCAGTGTGTGGGCCTGATGGATGGCCTCCGAGTCCTGGGGTGCCAAAGAAGTGCTCGTGGTAGTCATGGAAGATTCCTGTGGAAAGCGGGGATCAGTACAGGGTGCGCAGAATGCGCTCCAGGTCGGCGGCGTTGGTGCGGCGCGGATTGGGTCCGACATTCTTGAGCGCAACCTGGACCAGATCGGGGATCTGCGCTTGCTGGACGCCCAGTTCGCTGAGTTTGCGAGGAATGTGCAGCTCGTCCAGCAAGGTGTCGATATCCTGGACCAGCCATTCTGATATCTCGCGGGCGGATCCTGCCGTGGACAGGCCCATGGCCTGGGCGATGTGCCGCATGCGCTCAGGCTGGGCGATCGCGTTGAAGGCCAGCACTTGCGGCAGCAGCAAAGCCGTGGCCGTGCCGTGGGCGATATCGCACAGGCCGCCCAGGGCGCGAGCCAAGGCATGGTCGTTGCCGGTGCCGGTATTGGAGATCACCAGTCCGGCCAGCATGCTGCCGGTCAGCATCTGGCTGGCCGCCTGAGCATTTTCAGGGTTGGCGACGAAAGGGCGCAGGTGGGCGGCGATCAGGCGTATCGCCTCCAGCGCGAATAAATCGGACATTGGGCTGGCGCGCACAGACAGGTAGCCCTCGATGGCGTGGGTCAGGGCGTCCATGCCGCTGGTGGCGGCCACGGAGTGGGGCAGCGAACGCAGCAGGGTCGGGTCCAGAATGGCCAGCCGGGGCAGCAGGCGCGGCGAGCGCAGGGACATCTTGTAGTGATCCTTGGAGCGGGTCAGCGCGCTGTTGGCAGTGACTTCGCTGCCGGTTCCGGCCGTGGTCGGAATGGCGATGACCGGGGGCAGGTCTTTGCCGACTTTGTTGATGCCGTCATAGTCCTGGATCTGCCCGCCGTTGCTCAGCAGCACGGCCACACCTTTAGCGGCATCCATCGCGCTGCCGCCGCCTATGCCAACGACGCTGTCGCAGTCATTCTGACGGGCTTGTTCAAAGGCAGTGTGTATGGTGGTGTCGCGCGGGTTGGGCTCGATGGCCGTGAACACAAGGGCCTGGATGCCGGCGGCCTCCAGACTGCCAAGAACGTCCGTGCAGGCGCCGCAGGCGTGTACGCCGGGGTCAATGATGATGAAGGGGCGCCGGGCGCCGAACGCCTCCAGCTCCCGGGCCAGCAGCAGCGCGCTGCCTGGCCCCGAGCGCAGATTGATGTTGGCGGTGAACTGGAACTGGGTGTTGCCGGTGAATCCTGCCAATGACATGATGGTTCCTTGTTGAAAAGGGTGTTCAGGCGACGCGCCACTTGTCGACGATGTCTTCATTCAGCTCTGCGCCGATGCCGGGGCGCTCCTGAATGACCATATAGCCGTCTTCGAAGATTTCGGCCGGCTCCTTGAGCAAGTGATGGCGCAGCGGGTTGGGCTGGGCCTTGGACCAGTCGCTCTGCATGGATTCGAACATCAGGAAGTTCGGCAGGGATACGGCAAATTGCAGTGTGGCGGCCAGGCAGACCGCCGAGCAACTCCCCGTATGCGGTGCGTATGGAACATGGAACGCCTGGGTCAAGGCGGCAATGCGCCGTGCCTCGGAAATGCCGCCAGTGCGCGAAATGTTGGGCTGGAACACGTCCACGGCCTTGCGGGTCAGGAACTCACGGGCGCCGTATTTCATGAAATCGGCCTCGCCCAGCGCGATCCGTATGTCCAGGGCCTTGGCCAGTTCTGCATTGCCTTCGATGTTGTCCGGGCTCAGAGGCTCTTCGAACCAGAAAATATCCATGTCTTGCAAGGCCCGGCCCACCCGCATGGCCGTGGCCACGTCGTCGCCATAGGCGCAGTTGGCATCCACAGTCAGCTGGATCTCATCGCCCACCGCTTCGCGGATGGCGCGCACGAATTCAATGTCGGCCTGTGGATGCTCCAGGTTGCGTCCTATCTTGATCTTCATGGATTGATAGCCCCGCTTCTTGAAGTCCAGGGCCTGGGCGATGACCACGTCCATTTCCCGAAAGCGCAAGGACGATGCATAGGCCTTGAGCTTGTCATGCTGGCGTCCGCCCAGCAGCGTATAGAGCGGCACATCCAGCGTCTTGGCGGCGGCATCCCAGATGGCGATGTCGATGCCGCTGATGGCTTCAAGATAAAACCCCTTGCAATGGCCGCGATTCATCATGGTGCCGTACAGCAGCTCCCAGATGGCTTCGCGGTCCAGCACATCGCGGCCAATCAAGATGGGAGCCAGGTCGCGCACGATGTCGCGCGTTGCCGTGGGAGTCAGACGAACCATGCATTCGCCCACTCCGCTGATGCCTTCTTCGGTCTGTATGCGCACCAGCGTCGTGCGGTAGCCGCTGAAGATGACGTCGGTCAGGTCAGCGGCGTGGGGCACGCTGATGGGAGCATCGATTTTCTCTTCGATGGGTACATAGAGGCTGATGGCTTCTACGTGGGTGATTCGATTTCGCTTCATTACTCCTCCGGCAGATGGCGTTGCGCTGATCAGCAGAAAAGGGGCGTGCTGCTTGTGCCACCGGTCTGAAGCTCAGCCCGAGATACAGCAAACTGAAAGAAAGCGGGATATATTTATGTATTTATCGATGTATACATACTGGCATACTGATTTTTCAAGGACAAGCAGTCATTGAAAAAATCAGGGTAATTCCGGATGAAGCACTGCGTGCGGCGCTGCTGGTCAGCGTGACGGGCGCGAGGCCATCCAGTCTCGTATGGATTGCCCTGTCTTCTGACGAAACAGGCGTGACAGGGCGGAGGGATTGGCATAGCCCAGGTCCAGGGCGATGCGTTTGGCGGACTGGCCTTGGGTCAGGCGCTGGCAAGCCAGCGCCAGGCGCCATTGAGCCAGGTAGTCGGCCGGAGAGTCGCCGACCCAGTGTTTGAATTGCGCGGCAAAAGCGCTGCGGGACAGCCCGGCTTCCTGGGCCAGCGATTGCACGGTCCAGTCTCGCCCCGGGTCGGCCTGGATGGCCAGCAGAGCGCGGGCCACGGGTGGATGTGACAGGCCGCGAAATAGTCCTACGGGAATGGCGCATCGGTCCGGGTGGTCAAACAGCCAGCGCAGCAGTTGCAGCAGCACGATCTCGAACAGGCGGTCAGCTAGCAGCCGGTGCCCGCAGCGCACCGATTCGGTTTCGGCGAACAGCAGCTCCAGCGCCTGCTGCAAGCCCGGTATGTCGTCCAGCGGCACCACGATCAAGTCCGGCAGGGAGCGGGCCAGGGGATGTTGATCGCCGCCGTCAAAGTCCAGTGTGGCGCAGGTGAAGTCTGAGCCGTCCTGAGGTGGATTGTGGAAGGCATGCTCCAGCGGCCGAGGATAAAAAATCAGGCTGGGGCGCTCGATGATCATTGTCTGGGGAAGCGGATCCCGTGCGTCGTGCCGTACGGTCAATTCGCCGCGGCGCAGGACGTGCAGAAAAGCCCGGCCGGGTTGTGCCGCGAACTGGGTGACCCCGCATAGGGGGCCATTGTGAAACAGATGGGCGCGCACGCGGAACTGTTCCAGCAGCAGCGACAGTCGATCCAGATTCATGAGCGTCCCCTGGGTGGATGGAAAGATAACTTATCTGGATGAATGTTATCCAATAGTCCTTGTTTTGGCGAGACACTGTCTGCAGTCCAGTCGGACTTCCATCCAGGCCTTTATTGGCCTCCCTCCCAGGAGAACATCATGTCCCGTCTGTCTTTGCCCGACGTTGCCCAGGTCCCTGCCGCCAGCCAGCCCGCCCTGCAGGAAATACAGAAAGCATTTGGCGCCGTGCCCGCCATGTTCCGCACGGTTTCCCTGTCCCCCGCTGCTTTGCGCAGCATGTGGGGTTCGTTCGGCGCCTTGGGCGGCGGTACGCTGGGCGCCAAGCTGGGCGAGCAGTTGGCCGTGGCCATCGCTGACCGCAACCGCTGCGAATATTGTCTGGCTGCGCATACCGCACTGGGCGGCAATGCCGGCTTGAGTGAAGAGACCTTGTCCAAGGCGCAGAAGGGCCGATCCGACGATCCTCGCACGGCAGCCGCGCTGACCTTCGTGCTCAAGCTGGTCGACCAGCGCGGCCAGGTTACCGCCGCTGATGTGCAAGCCGTACGTCAGGCCGGCTTCGACGAAGGCCAGGTCGTGGAATTGATCGCCGTGACCGCGCTGAACCTGTTCACCAATTACGTGAACGTGGCCTTGGATGTACCGGTGGACTTCAAGGCGGTCGAATTGACGGTCTAAGAAGTCTCTGCTGTTGGCCTGCTGAAAGCAGGCCTTTTTTTGCCTTTTATTTCTATTTTATTTTTATTTAATTTACTTTATTTCATAAGCCGGCTTAACTTTTAATTTTATAAATAAATAATTTTGACTACTTTTGCTTTTTGTCGTATGGTTGTTTTTTTGAGATAAATATGAGAAGCATTTTTCTATCGCTTTTATTGTTTTCTTGTCTTTTAAGCCCTGTTTCTGGTAGTGTGGCTAATTACGAATACGATTATCTGGGTCGACTCATTGGTGTGACCTATTTTGAGGGTGGTGTTATTTTATTTAAGGTTGAGTATTCTTATGATGATCTTGGTAATCGGATTGAATACATAGTTTCTAAAGATTGATTTTTTTCTTATTTTTTGTTTTTTCATTATTTTTCTTTTAAAGAAAGTTTTAAGGAAAACTATGATTCGCCGGATGGTGAGGTGTTTCCGTATTACCGAGAACGTACTGGTTTCATTTCTTACTGGTCTGGCACTCATGGCCAGCTCACTAGTACATGCGGGGAATGTGCATTGGAGTGTCGATAAACCATCAGTCGATTACCCGCTATCCTCCAGCCTCGATACGTCACATCATTCGTTAACTTCTGGCCGATCTATTGTTATTCCCGAACCCGGCATCCGACGGGCCGTGATGCCTCCGGTTACGCTAGAGCAAGCTCGTCTCGACAAGCCAGCGCGTATTTTGCCCGTTGACTTACTAGATGCAGCAACCGGTTTTTCCGATTCGTCCACTCGTCTTGTTAATTATCCGCTGGGCCCCGCCTCGGTACCAGAGCTGGCGCGAGCGTTGCGTCATAACGTGGATTTGATCTATCAATTTATACGCAATAACACTGAGTATTATCCAGTGTGGGGTGTCCAGAAAGGTGCTGTAGGCACCATTATTGACAATCAAGGTACGGCGTTTGATCAAGCTATCTTGATGGTAGAGTTATTGCGTGCTTCTGGCTATACCGCTAATTATGTGCGTGGTGTTGTTCGTTTGTCTGCCGCTCAGTTACAGAGTTGGTACGGCTATGATACTTCTCAAGTTTGTGCCGTTTTGAATTTACTGGGCCAGGCTCAAATTCCTATTGCTGATATCAACGCGACGTCAGCCGGCAGTTGCCCTGGGCTGAACGCAGCTTTGTTGAGCGTCGCTATTGAGCATGTATGGGTTCAGGTTGATATTGACGGTGTAAAGTATGCTTTTGACCCTTCTCATAAACCTCATAGCGTTAAGCAGGGGGTCGATGTGCAGGCTGCCGCCGGTTATGATCCAGCGGCGTTTTTTGCCCGAGCCCGACTGAACGCGACTGTCACCAATGATTTTGTTTACAACATCAACCGCGTCAATATCCATGCGGATCTAGAAAGCTCAGCGACAAGATTGGCGGATTGGCTGCGAGTAAATAAACCGGCAGCAACGCTTGATGATGTTATCGGGGGCAAGACCATCGTTCCTATGCTTGGGAATGCACTACGACAAACTGATCTCCCATACCGAGATGCAGGTTATGAAACGGCGGTCAGTACGTCAATTGCGCCCGCCTTCAAGCCTACGGTACGGATTGTGTACCAAGGGATAGATAAAACGTTTACCTCAGATGCTATCTATGGCAGGCGTTTGACGGTGACCTATGATTCCGTGAATGTTCCAGTGTTGAAGTTGGACGGGGTCACGATAGCGACAGGAACGAGTGCTGTCGCACCAGGGGCGCCGAGCACAATTTCCTTTGTTGTCTGGCATAACGCATACTCTTCTGCATTCGCGGATCATGTGTTTTCACAGAATCTGATAGGCGGCGGAACGTATGTCATTGGGAATGCGTGGGGCCCAACTGGCCGCGGTCTTGCACAGCGTTACTTGACTGCGTTGAATGAACACATGACAACTGGTATGGCCAGTAGCGCCGAGCCCGTGTTGGGGAGCAGTTTGAGCGTATTGGCGGCTCAATGGATGGGGCAAAATACTCAAGCGGGTCATATAGCTGCAAGCTTTGGTAAAACAGAACTGTTGCACCATCATCAGGTAGGTATCGCTGGCTATACCAATTCGTCTTATGTGGATTTGCCGAGCAATATTGTAAGTGTGGTCAGCTCGGCATTGAATGCAAATCAGGAGAGCGCTACCTTTGCGAACTGGGGTATGCATCTTAGTGTGTTGGAGTCCACTACGGTCAAGCAGACCACCGGGGTAGAGGCCGTATCTACAGTCAGTTTGATCGACAAGGCTGCGGCAGACGGCTTACGAATTTACAATGCGACCACTTCTAACTTTTCCAGTGTGGTAAAGCCAAATTTGCTCAATTGCAATGGTTACTTGGCTGACTTTCAACATGAGGTGGATGCTGGGCGGCGCGTAATTGTCCCGCAGCGTTGCGATTTGACGGTCAAGGACTGGACTGGTGTCGGCTATTACACGGTCGGGCCCGGCCTTTACTTGGGAGCGATTATCAGCGGAGGATTGTCGGGTGGTTTTTCCGCTCAGCCCTTACCGGCTCCTCAAACCAATAGCAATATTCGGTTCAATACCACAGCTCGGGGATATGGCCAGGATCAATATGCCGGCAAGGGTGTGTTCAATGACCCCATTGATATGGTGAATGGCAACTATCTCTATGAAAATAATGATATTACGACGGGGATAGGCGATTTTCCTTACAGTTTGTCCTTGAATCGTTTGTACAGTTCAGGGCTGTCTACACAGGATGGAACTCTTGGAAGAGGCTGGGCTCATGATTTGGATATGAGCGCACGCGTCAGCTCAGACGGGTTTCTGGGCATGGGGCAGTACACGGCTTTGGATGCCGTCCATGCCGTAGTGGAAATCTTGAGTACCCATCACTTATTGCTTGATTCCTCTCGGCCCACGGACAAAATGGTGATGGCCTCGTTAAGTCAGCGCTGGTTTGGGGAGCGCGTTACCAACAATACGGTCGTGGTCCGGCGTGGCCTGAATGGGCAGGTTTTCGTCAAGCTGCCACAAGGATTCTACAATCCGCCACCTGGGAAGCCAATTCGATTGACCCGACAGTCCGACGGTGGCTTCCACTATGGCGAACTGCATCATGGCAAATACGTATTCAATTCTGCTGGTCAGGTTGTCAGCTATGACGACCCCAGCGGAATGCAAGTCCGTTATAGCTATACCGGTGACCAACTGAGTAAAGTCGAGAACAGTTTGGGACGCATGCTGAGCATGACCTATGCGGGCACTAGGTTGGTCCAGGTAGGTGATGGTTCCCGCTCCGTTTCCTATGCTTATGACACGGCAGGAAATTTGACAACATATCGGGATGCCTTGAACCAAGCGACGGCATATCGATATGACGTGCCTGGCCGGATGACACAACTGATGTATCCCAGTTTCCCCACTGTTGCCGCCGTCACCAATACCTATGACAGCTTAGGAAGGGTACAGACACAAGCCAACGCTGCCGGCAAGTTGTATACCTATTACTTTGCCGGTTTTCGATCTGAGGAGCTTGGCCCCGGGAATACCAGCCGTGCGCATTATTTGGATTGGCAGGGTAATACGCTTCAACAAAGCGATCCGTTGGGGCGCTGGGTTGTCAGTGAGTACGATGGGCTGTCGAGGTTGAAAGCGCGCACTCAGCCTGAGGCGAACGGTGTATCTTATAGTTACGATGACGCGAGCTGCTTCGGTCCGGAAAAGAGATGTACCGGCAACATCAGCGAAATTCAGTACCATCCCAAACCAGGTTCGTCGGAAAGCGTTCTTACACAACGCTTCACCTATGATCCTGTTAGCAATAAAGTAGCCACGGCGACTGATGCTCGGGGAAGTGTTACGCGAACCACCTATAACAGCCAATTGCAGCCGCAAAGCATTACTGAGCCGGCGAATTCGGAAGGCGTTTCTCCGGTCTCAACCCATGCCTATACGGGTTTTCTGCGGGCAGGCTGGAATACTTTTTACTTGCCCACCAGTGTCACTGTGAAAACGACAGCGGACGCCAGTACGACGACCAGTACGAGTTATAGCGTCAACAATTACTATGCACCGCATATTTCTGTAGTAGACAGTGGTGTGGGCAAGTTGAACTTGAACACGACATTCGCCTATGACCCGGTGGGTAACCTGGTCAGCGTCGACGGGCCCAGAACCGACATCAGCGACGTAACGTTGTACCAATATGATGCTCAGAGACGTTTGACAGTGATGACCAATGCGGCAGGCCTGGAAACCCACTATGGTTATGACCCTGATGGGCGACCTACCGGCCAGTCCAGGAAAATGGGTACCCAATGGTTTACTAATTGCACGCAATATTTGCCGACGGGCAAGCCATCACAGAAATGGGGACCTGCCCTAGCTAGCTCCATACTGTCATGTCCGGCCACGACTGTGCAGGTACCGCTGACTACTTTCTCTTACGATGATCTTGATCGCGAGCATATTGTCACGGAGTTTTTGCCCCCACAGGAGGGAGGAAACCGGGTAACTGAAACCTTGTACTACGCCGACAACCGTGTGCAACGGGTCAAGAAAGCCGTTGGGACGGTCATGGCCCAGGACTATGCTACGTATTACTACACGCCGAATGGCAAACTGAACGGGGTCAAAGGTGCGAAGGATTTTCTGACAGTCTATTTATACGATGGTCATGATCGTTTGTTCCGGACTCATTATCCTCTGCCGAGTGCGACAAATACGGGCAATACAGACGATTACGAACAGTTCGGCTATGACGCCAATGGCAATGTCATTCAGCACCGCAAACGAAATGGGCTGATCGTCACCCAGAGCTGGGACAGACTGAACCGTTTAGTCGCTCGGAACTATCCAGACGCAGCCCGTAATCTCCAGTTTTCCTATGACTTGCGCGGGCTTCGCACACAGGCGCTGTTTGCCAATAATAGCTTTGCCACAACGTATGCCTGGGACAACGCGGGGCGGATGGTCAACACCGTCAGTGGCGGCCAATCGGTGTCGTCGGCTTACGATGCTGCAGGTAACCGAACACGCTTGACCTGGCCTGACGGCTACTTTATCAGTACTAGTTATGATGTGCTCAATCGGCCTAGTTCAATCAAAGAAAACGGGCTGCATAGTCTGGCGGTTTATACCTATGATGATTTAAGCCGGCGGGCGAATGTCGCCTTGGGCAATGGTACGAATACTCAGTACGAATATAACGCTCAGGGATTCTTGGCAAAGCTCTTGCACGATTTGGCAGGGACTGCTCATGACATCGGCTACGCTTATGTCTATAACCGCGCGGTGGACTTGATCCACACTAATTGGACCAATCGGATCTACAGTTGGGAAGCGTCGGCTGATTGGAAGACCTATGCATCCAATGGCTTGAATCAGTACACAGCGGTCTCCGGCGCGGCTTTTTCCTATGATGCAAACGGCAATCTGACCGGCGATGGGGCATGGACCTATGGCTACGATACGGACAATCGCCTGATAAGCGCGGGCAAGGCGGGGCTGAGTGCAGCATTTTCTTACGATGCTCCAGGCCGCTTGCGTCAGACCGCCATGGGTTCTGTTCAAACCCGATTGCTGTATGACGATATGGACTTGATCGCCGAATACGATGGGGCTGGTGTTATGCAGAAACGCTACGTGCATGGGCCGGGCATCGACGAGCCCTTGGTAGTCTATGAGGGCAGCGGCACCGCCGCTAAATCCTGGCTGTACGCTAATCATCAAGGCAGCATCATTGCCCGCGCCAATACGTCTGGTGCCAGCGAAGGAGCATACAGCTATGGTCCTTTTGGCGAACCCAGCGCCCCTGCTGACACTTTGCGTTGGCGCTACACCGGCCAACAGTACGTGCCTGCCTTAGGCCTGTCGTACTACAAAGCGCGTTGGTACAGCCCGACGCTGGGCCGTTTTCTGCAGACCGATCCGGCGGGCTATCAGGAGGACTTGAACTTGTATGCCTATGTGGGCAATAGCCCGGTGACCAAGGTCGATCCCAGTGGCGAGGTCCCGGTTCCTGTCGTTGCATTCGCGATTGGAGCAGGGATGGATGCTGCGATTCAATTCATTCTTAATGGTTCCGTCGATTGGACGCAGGCCGGATTATCGGGTGGAGCGGCTGTGATCACGGGAAATATCGGGGCGGGATTGCAGCAGGCAGCGTATCGAGGGGCGATTTCTTCGGGTGCAGCAGTCGGATATACCGGTTTAGCTGGTGGTGCAGCTAGTGCCTCGGCCTCTGCGGCGAACGATATGCTGAAAGGGCAGTCACCGGATGTCATTAATATGGCTCTTTTCGGCCTGGGTGGCGCTGTTGGAGCAGCTGGAGGTTCCTATATTACGAACGCGACAAGCCGATCGCTTGAGCAGATGAAAAATTCTACTTCCAATTTATTGAGCGGTATTGCTGATACCACGCGTTCGGCTGTCTTTGGCGGTGTTCAAGCTCCTGTCACGGCGGGTCAGACTGCGGGCAGTCGAGGCGCTGAGTTCGGTGCATCTTATGGAAGCGGGTGGATGCAGAATCAGTTAAGAGGGGCCAGGAAATGAAGGAGCACTGGGTTATACGCACGGCTCAGCATAAGGCGTGGGCTTGGTTTGGTATGATTTTTTATTTTTTCCTTGGATTGATTTTTTTGTTTATTTTAATAAGTAGTATTTATAATGGTGTTTTTGATTTTCATTATAAAAACTATCATATTTTTGTTGAGTGGGAATTTTTTCCTAAAATTTTTATTTTTATTTGTTTTATTTTTGTTTCTGCTCTTGTTTTTATATTTTATTATTTTATTTTTTTTGTTTATGAAATTTTACGAAGGGCAAAAAATAATAGAAATAAAAGGCGCGGATTGTTTTTGGGTTGATGGTGTGGAAATGTAATTTTAAAAGATGGTGTTTTTCATTAAATAAATTTTTACCGGACGATATGTCACACCTCTGAATTGTTTAATAGGATTGCCGACACAGCCCGGTCTGCTGCCTTCCTGTCAAGGCAGGGCAGGTGGCGGGCAGTCGAGGCGCTGAGTTCGGTGCATCCTATGCTAGCGGGTGGATGCAGAATCAGTTAAGGGGTGCAAGGAAGTGAAACAAAGCTGCTTAATGCGCCGTATGTTAAGTAGGTATTTTGATTGGTTTTGCATTTTTTCATTATTTGGTTTGTCGTTGTTTGCTTTTATTTATCCTATCTATAGCACCTGTAATGGGGTTTTTGATTTTAAGTATAAAAGCTACGTTATTTTTGTTGAATGGTCTTCTCATCAATTTCTGTTTATTTTGATTTTCTCTTGGTTTTATGTTGCTTGTTTTTTTTCTATCTTTTATTTGCTTTTCTGGTCTTCGAGAGCTTTTGAGGCCAAAATTTAATAGTAATAGGAGGATTTTAAAAAATAAGGTTATCTGGAATATCCTTATTTTAAGCGCGTTTTTTTGCAAGATTGCCTCTGTGCAGAAACGCTATATGCATGGGCTAGAAATCGCGGGCGAGATATCTGGGTGATCTGAATCTGTACGCCTATGTGGGCAACAGCCCCGTGACGCGGGTTGATCCCAGCGGCGAGTTCTGGGTGCAAATCGGCGCCTTGGCTGTTGGAGCGGGCGTGGACGTGGCCACGCAGCTCATCCTTAATGGATCAGTAGATTGGACGCAGGCGGCGCTATCCGGAGGTGCGGCTATGGTTACGGGAAATGTCGGGGCGGGATTGCAGCAGGCGGCGTATCGAGGGGCGATTTCTTCTGAGGCTGCGGTATTTGGTACAAGTCGTGCGGGTTTCTTGAGTAGTGCGGCAGCTTCAGCCGCGAACGATACGTTGAAAGGGCAGTTACTGGATGCCATTAATATGGTTTTTTCCGGTCTGGGAGGAGCAGCCGGAGCAGCTGGGGGCTCCTATATCACGAACGCGGCAAGCCGATCGCTTGAGCAGATGAAAAATTCTACTTCCAATTTATTGAACGGTATTGCCGATGCAACGCGTTCGGCAGTCTTTGGCGGGGCTCAAGTTCCCGTTATGGCAGGACAGGCCGCTTGAGCGGGCGGCCTGTTCTTCAGTAATAATGAGAGTGATTTTCTGGAAAACTCCGCAGTAAGCTATTTCTTTTTTTCATGGCCTAGAATTCGTAGGCGATGCTCACAGAACCCACGGCCCCATTGCGCTTTTCCACCAGCGGGCTGTCTTTGGTCTTGCCGGCCAGCGATTGCATGCCTACGCTGACTGAGGTGGTCCAGCGCGGTGCGAATTGATGGCTCAGGGTGGCTGAAATGCCATAGGAGCGCATGCCGCCCTTCAGTTCATAGGCAGTGAGCTGGCCGCCGCTGGCCCGCGCTTCTGTTGCCGTAACGCCGAACCAGGTGTTCATGGCTTTTTTGCTGCTCCAGTGCGCATTGGCTCCCAGGCTCAGTGAGGTTGTGCCTGAAGCCGATTCCCACGCCTGGTAAGACAGGTCCAGCAGGGCGCCGCTCCCGTACTGCCGCTTGAAGGCCTGATAATAGGTCAGGCCTATGCCGAAACGGCCCAGTTGGTATTCGGTGAACAGACCGCCCACGCCATGGTTCTTGATCTCGTCGGTGCCGAACAGGCGGTCACCGTCTTTTTCCTTGCGTCCGCCGTGCAGGCCGACAAACACGCCGGTACGCCATTCCGGCGTAATGGCGTATTGCAGCCCGGCTGCCGGGCCATTGCCCTTGCCGCCGATGAACCAGTGTTCACCGCTGATGCTCAGGACAGGAAAAGGGCTGAACTCGTACTTCTTGGCGCCTTCATATTTGGGGGCGTAGCCGACGCCAGCCCCGATAGAAAAGTCGATGGCATGCGCTGTGCACGCGCAGGACAGGGCCAGTAGGGCAGCCAGGTTTCTAAGGGCAGACAAGGGGAGCGGTGAGGTGGTCACGAGAGGTCATCCTAGAGTTGATGCTTGAAAGCCGGAAGGTGTTCGTTATGAACGCAGGCAGATCGTAGACAGCTGCTCGTGAAACAGCCGTTCGTGAAAAAACCGTTGAGATGACAAGTAGATACCCCGGTCAGGCTGCATCCGGGACGTGCTTTGTTTAGAATCGACTCTCAGGGGCCTCAAAACCCTGTTGCGCCACTTGGGGAGTGAACGCCATGCCTATGCGCCAGCCCTGTCCGCCCGGCGCCTGTGAATGCCAGCGCGAGGTGCTGCTGGAGCAGACAGGCCAGGACATGCGTATCTTGCAGTTGACACGTGAAGAGGAAAAAAAGCTGCTGGCGCGGCTGGAGTCGCTGCGCAGTCTCGATGACTTGCGCCACATGCAGCAGCGCCTGAAAGATCTGCTGGGATTGGAGCTGCGGGTGGAGGTCGGTGCGGCCGAGGTGCGCACGGTTCGCGGCCTGATCATAGAATTGCAGCCCATGCCGGGCCTGTGCCGCAAGACGCGGCAGACGGTGCCCGCCGCCGTGCGGCGCGGGCTGGACGCCAATGTACAGATCGTTTTCGATCTCTTGAACGAAAACGATCTGTTGGGCGGTCGTTAGCCTTGGAAGCGCATCAACCCGCTTGCAGTCGGCGGGTCCAGTCGGACAGGGCCAGCAGTTGCTTGCGGATGTAGCCTTCCGTGGACTCGTCGTGCAGTTCGCCCTGATCGTTGATCAGGTTCTGCGCTGTGGGAATCATGATTTCGGGCTGGTTCAGCGGGTGCACATTCAGAAATACCAGCGTCTGGCGCAGATGGTATTGCGCGCGCGCCGTGCCCAGGCGTCCGGCGCTGGCGCCCATGATGGCCGCCGGCTTGTGGGCAAAAGGCTGATCCGCCCCGCGCGACGCCCAGTCGATGGCGTTTTTCAGCACGCCCGGCATGGAGTAGTTGTATTCGGGGGTGACGAACAACAGAGCGTCGGCCTGGGCGATCTGTTCGCGCAGGCGCTGTACGGACGTCGGGAAGCCTTGCTGATAGATGTCTTCATCGTACAGAGGAATATCGTTGATCTGCGCCTGGGAAAATTGCATGTGTTCGGGCGCGAGCCGTTCGGCGCAGCGCAATAGGGCGGCGTTGAAGGACTGCTTGCGCAAGCTGCCGCAAATGCCCAGGATTTTGATGGTTGCCGCTTGACTCATGGTGTGGACTCCGTGTCGATGAAAGTCGGGCTGGCAGCGTATCTGACCGCTTGCCGTGGGCAGGCGGTGAGCGAAGCGCCAGTGTATTCAGGGCGGGGCGCGATGCCGCGGGTGTCAGATCGGGCCGCGATCGATTTCGCTCAAGGGACGATTGACCTCGAACAAGCGCCCGGACACACCCGCTATCCCGACATTGTTCAGGCGCTGGGTATGCATGTCCAGATAGGCTTGTGCGTGGTTCTGCTCCGTGAACAGGTAGACGCCGCCGGCTGTGTTTTCAGCCGGGTTTTCGGTCCAGATCTTCCAGATCAAGCCCGGTTCCTGGGCGATGGATTCGGCCAGCTCGCGCATGGCGGCGCTCATGTCGGTGCCCCAGGGGCCGGAGTACGGGAAGTCAACATACAGCAAGGTGGTCATGCAGGGCTCCATTGAAAACAGACTGCGTTCATCTTACTCTTGCCGGCTGTCGAACTTAATACCTTCATTCACGCCATGTCGATGTGTATAAGGGCATACTGGTCCGCTTGTCTAGGAGCGAATGTTCATGCGTTGCCTGATTGTGCTGGCTCATCCCCTTCGGGGCAGCCTGTGTCACCACTTGGCGGCCACGGCGGCCGATGAATTGCGCCGCGCAGGCCACCAGGTCGATGTGCTGGATTTGTACGAGCAGGGCTTCGAGCCTTCGCTAAGCGCCCGGGAGCGCGGCGCATATTACGGCCAGGGGGAGCCGCTGGAACCCGATGCCATGCATCAGGCTTTGCAGCAGGCTGAAGGCCTGGTACTGTGCTTCCCGACCTGGTGGTTTGGTTTTCCCGCCATTCTCAAAGGCTGGTTCGATCGGGTCTGGAGTCCTGGGGTAGCCTTTGACCATGCGGATGATCTGGGGCCGATCAGGCCGCGCCTGACACAGCTGCGCCACGTAGCCGCCATTACTACGCTGGGTTCGGCGACTTGGGTGGATAGGTTGATCATGCGTCAGCCGGTGCGACGTATTCTGCGTCGCGCGCTGTTGGGGGCGTGTGCGCCTCAGGCCAGGCTGGATTTCCTGTCGTTGCACAGCAGTGAAACAGCCACCAGGCAGCGTGTGGCGACGTTTGGTGCCACGATACGCACGCGCCTGGCCCAATGGCCTAGGGGTTGAAGCAGGCGTATAGTTTTCGTTTTGCCGTCGGCTTGCGAAGACCCTCATGTCCTGGACTGCTTTACTGCTGGTGATTGTCGCTGCGTTCATTCATGCCGGCTGGAATCTCCTGTCCAAGCGGGCCGCCTCGGCGGGGGCGCACTTTGTCTTCGCCTACTCGTTGTTCGCCATTCTGTTCTACTTTCCGGTCATGGTCTGGGTGCTCGTCACTCAGGGCAATATGCCCTGGACCACCGCCACTGTGACCTGTCTGCTGCTCAGCGCCTTGCTGCACATGGCCTACAGCCTCAGCCTGCAAAAAGGCTATCAGGTCGCCGACCTGTCCGTGGTCTATCCCATCGCGCGCGGCACTGGCCCGATGCTGTCTTCGGTGGGCGCTTTCATCCTGCTGGGCGAACCGGTGCGGCCCCTGGGCGTGCTGGGTATTGTGCTTGTTGTGGTCGGTATCTTGCTGATTGCCACGCAAGGCCATCTGCGCCGATTCCTGAACCCTGCCGCCTTGAAAGGCGTGCGCTGGGGAGTGCAGACAGGCATATTGATTGCGGGCTATACCGTGGTCGATGCCTATGGCGTCAAAGTGTTGCTGATTTCTCCGTTCCTGCTGGACTGGTTCAGCAACCTGATCCGCTTGGGACTGCTGTCGCCCTATATCGCCCGGCAGGGGCGCAGCGGCTTTGACAAGCTGCGGCCCTATTGGAAACTGGCGGCCGGCGTAGGCCTGTTGTCTCCTCTGTCGTACATTCTGGTGCTGCAGGCGCTGGGCCTGGGCGCGCCTTTGTCCATGGTCGCTCCGGCACGAGAAATGTCCATGATGGCCGGCGCCATTCTGGGCATGGTGGTATTGCGCGAGAAGGTCAATGGCTGGCGCCTGTTGGGCTGCGCGGTAATGATCGCCGGGGTGATCGCCCTGACATCCGGTCCGCCGGTCTAGGGCAGGCCTTGAAATAAGCGCAGCCGTCCCTATCTGTCTGGAATAGGGCGCGCTGAAGGCGCGAGGCACTCAACTCTTAATTGCTTCATCACCATGAGCCAGACTGATACCGCGAACATGTCCGAAACCCTGGGCTTCCAGGCCGAAGTCAAACAGCTGTTGCATTTGATGATCCATTCCTTGTACAGCAACAAGGAAATCTTTCTGCGCGAGCTGGTGTCCAATGCGTCCGATGCCTGCGACAAGCTCCGTTTCGAAGCCATCGACAATCCCGCACTGCTCCAGGGCGACAGCGAGTTGCGCATCCGCGTGGATTTCGACAAGGAACAGCGCACCATCACCATCGCCGACAACGGCATCGGCATGTCGCGCGACGAAGCCATCGCCAACCTGGGTACCATCGCCCGCTCCGGCACCAAGGAGTTTTTCTCCCAACTGACAGGCGACAAGCAGAAAGACACCCAGCTCATCGGCCAGTTCGGCGTGGGCTTTTATTCGTCCTTCATCGTGGCCGACAAGGTTTCCGTACTGACCCGCCGCGCCGGCGACGATCAGGAAGCCGTGCTGTGGGAATCGACCGGCGAAGGCGAATTCACCATTGCCGCCGCCGAGAAGGCCGAGCGCGGCACGGTCATCACGCTGCATCTGCGTGAAGGGGAAGACGACTTCCTGGACGGCTGGCGCCTGCGCAATGTGCTGCGCCGCTATTCCGACCATATCTCCCTGCCTGTGCAGATGCGCAAGGACGAATGGGACGAAGAAAAACAGCAGCAGATCAAGCAGGACGAATGGGAAAGCGTGAATCAGGCCAGCGCCTTGTGGACGCGCTCCAAGGCCGACATCACGGACGAGCAGTACCAGGAGTTCTACAAGCACATTTCCCACGACTACGACAATCCGCTGGCCTGGACGCACAATCGTGTCGAAGGTCGCAGCGAGTACACTCAACTGCTGTTCGTCCCCAAGCATGCTCCCTTCGATCTGTGGGATAGAGACGCGCGCCGAGGCGTGAAGCTGTACGTCAAGCGTGTCTTCATCATGGACGATGCCGAACAACTGCTGCCGGGCTACCTGCGCTTTGTGCGCGGGGTCATCGATTCGGCCGACCTGCCCCTGAACGTGTCGCGTGAAATCCTGCAGGAAAGCCGCGATGTGCGCGCCATCCGTGAAGGCAGCGCCAAGCGTATCCTGTCCCTGCTCGAAGATCTGGCTGAGAACCAGCCCGAACAGTACGCTGAATTCTGGAATCAGTTTGGTCAGGTGCTTAAAGAAGGCACGGGTGAAGACACGGGCAACCAGGCGCGTATCGCCGCCTTGCTGCGCTTTGCCTCCACCAACCAGGAAGGCTCGGCCCAGACGGTGTCCTTTGCCGACTACATCGCCCGCATGAAAGAAGGCCAGGACAAGATTTACTACGTCTGCGCCGATTCCTTTGCAGCGGCGGCCAACAGCCCGCATCTGGAAGTATTCCGCAAGAAAGGCATCGAAGTGCTGCTGATGTCCGACCGCGTGGACGAATGGATGCTGTCCTATCTGCGTGAATTCGATGGCAAGTCCCTGGTGTCCGTCGCCAAGGGCGGTCTGGATCTGGACGCGCTGGCCGACGACGCAGAAAAGAAGCATCAGGCGGAAGTTGCTGAAACCTTCAAGCCTCTGGTTGAGCGCTTGCAGAGCTCGCTGGGCGAGAAGGTCAAGGAAGTGCGCATCACCGCTCGCCTGGTGGACTCTCCCGCTTGCGTCGTGGTCGATGCCAATGAACTCAGCCCGCATTTGCTGCGCATGTTGCAGGCAGCTGGCCAGGAAGCCCCCGAGGTCAAGCCGATTCTGGAAATCAATCCGGATCACGAACTGATCGCCAAAGTGCAGACAGCGGACGATGCCGCCTTCGGCGAATGGGCTTTGTTGTTGCTGGAGCAGGCTATGTTGGCCGAGGGCGCGTCCCTGCAGGATCCTGCCAGCTTCGTCAAGCGCGTCAATCGCTTGCTGCTGAACCTGTAAGCGTCTGCTGGCCGGCGTTGGTCGGTTAAATGTCGCCCCGTGCAGCCCCGTTCCCTGACGTCAGGGAACGGGGCTTTTTCGTGTCTGAAGCGATACGGACAAGAGCGAAAACACGCTGAGCCCCGGCAGGCAAGCAGCCAGTTCGCGGGCTGACCGTTGAGGAACAAAAAACATAAGAACAAGAGTTGTTTTCATTTTCATTTTGATGCGTATCTGCAACATTTTCAGATAATAAACAGCTTTCAAGTACCTGAATTCAGGAAATCGTCAATTTCCACTTCAATTTGGTAATAAGAATGATTAACATTAGCGTCGCTAATACAAATCATTCGCTTACAGAGCAAACATCTTTCATCACCCGGCTTTCGGCGTGTAAGGAGATTTCTTTTGCCCGTAAAAAGCGATTACCCCCAATTTCCGGAGCTGGTGATGTCTTTTATCTCTGCCCAGCCGCCTCGACGCTTCGCCGAGACGGTTTTGTCCGCCGCCCTGTTTGCGGCTTTGGCTTCTCCCGTCATGGCTCAAAGCGCCGCCCCCGGCGTGGCAGAGCTGCAGTCCATTCGCGTACAAGGCTCCGCAGGCGCCAACGACATTGAAGGTTTCCAGGCGCACAAGGCACAGTCGGTGAAGTTTTCCGAGTCGTTGCTGAACACGCCCCGTTCTATCACGGTCATTCCTGAAGAAGTCATCAAGGATCGCGGCGCCACCTCGCTGCAGGACGTGCTGCGCACCACCCCCGGAATCACCTTGGGTTCGGGCGAGGGCGGCACGCCCGTGGGCGACCGTCCTTTCATCCGCGGCTACGAGGCCAGCACGGACATATTCATTGATGGCGTGCGCGACTACGCCCGCGGCTCGCACGAGACGTTCAACTTGGAGTCGGTGGAAGTGCTCAAGGGACCGAGCTCGGCATTCACGGGTCGGGGCGGCACCGGCGGCAGCCTGAACCTGGTGACCAAAACCCCCAAGCTGAAGGATTTCTTTGAAGTGCAGGCGGGCTACGGCACGTCCGACCAGCACCGCTTCACCGCTGACGGCAACTACGCGTTTTCTGAAACCGGCGCTATCCGCCTGAACCTGATGCGCATGGGCGGCGATGTGCCTGGTCGCGACGGCGTCAAGATCGACCGTTGGGGCATTGCGCCTTCGATCGCGTTTGGTCTGGGCACCCCGACCCGCGTCACGCTGTCCTATTCCCGCCTGGAAAACAAGGACATGCCGGATCTGGGCTTCCCCTTCAAGAACGCGGCTAATCCAGGCCGCACCACGCCGCTGGAAGCAGACCGCGACAATTTCTACGGTCGCCACAATGTGGACTTCCGCAAGTACACGGCCGACACCGCATCGGCTGACTTCGAGCACGACATCAACGACCGCTTCACAGTGCGTAACGTGACGCGCTACAGCAAGACGCTGAATCATTACCTGATGACGCGCCCGTCGTTTGACAACTGCACCGCGACTTCCCGCGGCGCTTGCGTCACCGAAGGCGAAGGCTTGCAGTTCCGCCGCGACGATAGGCTGAACTACCGTGTGTCCGAATCGCTGGTCAACCAGACAGACGTCTACGGCACCTTCAATACGGGGTCGTTCAAGCATGATGTCGTGGCCGGCGTCGAGTTCAGCAAGGAAGAGATTTCCAACAAAACCATGACGGGCGGCCCAGGCCGTGAAACGGATTCTTTCTACAACCCGAATCCCAACCGCGATTACAACTACTCGTTGCAATACGGCCTCAAGACCAAGACCGGCGATATCAAGACCCGCTCGGCCTATGTCTTTGATACGGTCACCATCAATGATCAATGGATGGTGAACGGCGGCCTGCGTTTTGACCGTTTCGAAGCGGACAATACCAAGGATTCCCGCAAGGACGATATGTGGAACTACCAATTGGGCGTGGTGTACAAACCAGCCCAGAACGGTTCCATTTATCTGAGCTACGGCACCTCGTCCAATCCTTCCGGTGAAAACCTGGGGCAAGCAGGCGGGGCGGACGGCCCGGCCGGCGGTGCAGCGCTGCATGAACTCAAGCCCGAGCGCAGCCAGAGCTGGGAGCTGGGCACCAAGTGGGATGTACTGGATGAGAAACTGTCTCTGACGGCCGCCATCTTCCAGACCGACAAGAAAGACGCCCGTTCCACCGATCCGCTGACCGGCGACGTGTCGCTGAGCGGCAGCAACCGCGTGCGCGGTCTGGAACTGGGCGCTGCCGGCGCTATTACGCCTCAGTGGAATGTCTGGGCCGGTTACACCTATCTGGATCCCAAGATCAAGGAATACCGCAGCGGCAACAATGTCTTTGACGGCAATCAGATGAAGTTCATCGCCAAGCAGAGCTTCAATGTCTGGACCACCTACAAGGTGCTGCCAGAGCTGACGCTGGGCGCGGGCGCCACGTTTGTGGGCAAGCGCTTCGTGGATGACGCCAACGAGTTGAAGCTGCCGTCCTACTGGCGTTACGATGCCATGGCGCGCTACGACGTGAACAAGAACATCGCCTTGCAGTTCAATGTGAACAACATCAGCAATGTGCGCATGTATGATGCTTCTCACGTCGGCATTTTCGCTAACGTAGGCCCTGGCCGCTCTTACATGCTGAATGCCACGTACCGCTTCGAATAAGCGGGCTCTTTCTCCGTAGAGCTGGATGGGCCGCCCTTCGGGGCGGCCTGTCTGTTTCCGGACTGGCGCAGCTTTATCATTCTTTACGCAGGTGCTCCATGCTGATCACGATTCCCGATGTCCTGAATGCCGAACAGTTGCGCGATTGCCGCCAGGCTCTGGAGCAGGCGCAATGGGAGGACGGGCGCAAGACAGCGGGCTATCTGGCCCAGCAGACCAAGAGCAATCTGCAATTGCCGCTGGATCACCCTGTGGCGCGGCAGATGGGTGAATTCCTGATGCATGTGCTGGGTCAGCATAGCGGTTTCATTGCCGCCGCATTGCCGCTGCGCATGTTGCCTCCGCGCTTTAATCGCTACGAAGGCGGCGGCCAGTACGGCAACCATATCGACAATGCCATCTTCACCGTGCCGGGCACCAGTCAGCGCTTGCGTACCGATGTCTCGACCACGCTGTTTTTCAGCGACCCGCACGAATACGACGGCGGCGAACTGATTATTGAAGATGTGTACGGCACTCAGTCAGTGAAGTTGCCGGCGGGCCATATGGTGGTCTATCCCGGCACCAGCCTGCACCGGGTCGAGCCCGTGACCCGTGGGACCCGTTACGCTTCTTTCTTCTGGACGCAGAGCATGCTGCGCCATGCGCATCAGCGCAAACTGCTGTGGGAGTTGGATCAGAGCATTCAAAGTCTGGCGGGGCAGGGGGCCGATTCCCAGGAGTTGTCGCGCCTGACGGGTATTTATCACAATTTGCTGCGCGAATGGAGCGACGTCTGATCGCTACGGAGTCTTACGACCATGTCCCACGTTCCTTTGCCGCCGTTGACCTCCATTCCCGCTGATATCGCCAGCCTGGCCGATTACGAGCCTTATGCGCGCGAGCGCATGAGCCTTGGCGCCTGGGCCTATTTCAGCGGCGGAGCCGCGGACGAGATCACCTTGCAGGACAATCTGGCCAGCTACGAACGTTGGGGCCTGTGGCCGGCTGCCCTGGGTCGGTTCGATCAGCCCTCAACGCGCCTGGAGTTGCTGGGTCAGAGCATGCCTTATCCCATACTGACGGCGCCCGTGGCCTATCAGCGCATGGCGCATCCGCAGGGCGAGCTGGCCAGTGTCCTGGGGGCCGGCGCCATGGGGGCCACCAGCATCATCAGCATGCAGGCCAGTCATTCCTTTGAAGACATCGCTGCTCATGCCCATGCACCGCTGTGGGCGCAGTGGTATTGGCACGCCGATCGCGGTTTCATGCTGGAACTGCTGCGCCGGGTGGAAGCGGCCGCTTACCGGGCGCTGGTGTTCACGGTGGATGCCGCCGTCAATGGTGTGCGCAATCGCGAGCAACGGGCCGGATTCGTGCTGCCGGCAGATGTGGACGCCGTCAATCTGCGCGGCGCCCAGGCCCAGGCGGCGGTGCTGGGTGCGGCGGGCAGCAGCCCGCTGTTTGGCAGCGGCTTGCTGGATCACGCGCCTGGCTGGGATGCGCTGGCCTGGTTGATCCGGGAAAGCCGATTGCCTGTGCTGGTGAAAGGCATCATGCGGCCTAGGGATGCCGTGCAGGCCTTGGAGGCGGGCGTGGCGGGCATCATTGTTTCCAATCATGGGGGACGCACCTTGGACGGTGCGCCGGCGGCGCTGGATGTTCTGGGACAGGTATGTCAGGCCGTGCAAGGCCGTGTTCCAGTCTTGATGGACGGCGGCATACGGCGCGGCACGGACGTGCTTAAAGCGCTGGCCCTGGGGGCCCAGGCGGTGCTGGTAGGCCGTCCTTATGTGTATGGTCTGGCCGCTGCCGGAGCGGCCGGCGTAGCGCATGTGCTGCATATTCTGCGGGCTGAACTGGAAGTGGCCATGGCGTTGACCGGCTGCAACGATCTGTCGGCGATTGGTCCGGACGTGCTTTACCGTTCCTGAGCGCCTTCAGGCAGAGCGGCAGTGGGCCAGCCGTGTTCGCGCGCGACGCGGCGCCAGTCGAAATGCGGACCGGGATCGGTCTTGCGCCCGGGAGCGATGTGCTCATGCCCGCGTACATGCTGCAGGCTGTGGCGCAGGCGCAGGGCTCGGGACAGGCGTGCCAGCTCTTTGTATTGAGCCTCGGTAAAGGGCACGAAGTCGCTGCCTTCAAGTTCGATGCCAATGGAAAAATCATTGCAGCGCTCCCGTTCCTGGAACTGGGAGACGCCGGCGTGCCAGGCGCGGCGCGTCGTGGGCACGAACTGGATGATGTGGCCGTTGCGCTGAATCAGGAAGTGGGCCGATACCTTTAGTTCGCGGATGTTTTCGAACCAGGGGTGGGAATTGAAGTCCAGTTTGTTCTGGAAAAAATCACGGATGTAACGTCCGCCGAATTCGTTGGGCGGCAGGCTGATGTTGTGCAGTACCAGCAGGGTGGGGGCATCGTCTTCAGGCCTGGCGTCGTGGTTAGGCGAGAGCGCGCGCGTCACGTTGGCGTGCGGCATCAGCCAGCCCTGGCGGTCCAGATCGTAAGCATGGTGCATGCGGGCCATGAGGCGTCAGGGCCGGGGGCCGCGCTTGGCGTGTTCCAGGCTGCACCAGGTGTGATGATTGCTCATCAGGGCTTCGGAGCGGGGCAGATGGATGCCGCAATGCGCGCAGCGAACCATGGATTCGGTGCTGCCGCGAGTGCGGGGCGCGCGTCGAGTCGGGTCCGGCGGATTGTTTTTGCGGGCCTTGTTTTGTGAAATGATGCGGGCAATGATCATGCCCGCCAATATGATCACGACCCAGAATAACGCTTTACCCAATTGTTCCTCGCTGCAGAATCACTTCCAGCACGAACCGGCTGCCCGTATAGGCCAGGAGCAGGAAGGCAAAGCCTGCCAAGGTCCAGCGCAAGGCGATGCGGCCACGCCAGCCGTACTGTTTCCGTCCCCATAATAAGCCACCAAATGTAACCCAGGAAAGCAGGGTGAAGATGGTTTTGTGGTCGGCAGGCAGCAATTTGCCGTCCACGGCCAGGGAAACGGCCGCGCCGCTGAGGATGGTCAGGGTCAGGATGAAGAAAGACACGCGGATCAGGCGGAACAGCAGTTCTTCCTGCACCAGCAGCGGCGGCATGGTGTCCAGAGCCCGGCTGAGCAGGCCGCGGTGGTCTTCGTGCTGGATAGGGCGATGCAGTTGGCGGTCCAGCGCGGTCATCAGGATGGCGTGCAGGGCGGCGACGGTGCTGAGGCCATAGGCGACCAGGGCGATCATCAGGTGGATGCGCAACCATTCGTTGCCGGCATGGTTGACGATATGGCCTTGGGGAAAAGCGATGGCCAACAGGCTGACCACCGTGGCCGCAGGCAGTAGAATCAACAATAGACTGTCCAGGCGCAGGTACAGGCTCTGGAACCAGAACACCACCATGCCCAGCCATATGGCCGCCGACAGGGCCAGGGCCCAGCTCAGGTGCAGGCCATGCGGCAATACAATGGTCAGCAGCAGGCCGGCGCCGTGTACGATGATGGCGCACAGCAGGGCGACCCGGCTGGGCGCGTTCAGCACCGTGCGCACGCTGCCTTGAGTCAGCGGACGCCAGAGCGAGATCGAAAGCACGATGTATGCCAGCGCGGCGAGCAAGTGAAATACAATACTTGCAGACATAAGTCCCGGATTTCCTGAAAGACAGTACGGGGCGTACCCCAAGCGACCATTTTATTCTTATTCGTAGACCACACGATAACCTAGTTTAAGCGAACCCACCCCTATGTTTGAAAATCTGACCCAGCGCATGTCCCGCGTGGTGAAAACCATGCGCGGACAGGCTCGCCTGACCGAGTCCAATACCCAGGAGATGTTGCGCGAAGTCCGCCTGGCCCTGCTGGAGGCCGACGTGGCCCTGCCTGTGGTGCGCGACTTTGTGGCGCGGGTCAAGGAAAAGGCGCTGGGCCTGGATGTGGCGGACAGCCTGAATCCCGGCCAGGCCCTGGTAGGCGTGGTGCACCAGGAATTGACCACCCTGATGGGTGCCGACCTGGGCGAATCGGCCAGCGAACTGTCGCTGGCGGCTCAGCCCCCAGCCGTTATCCTGATGGCAGGCCTGCAGGGCGCCGGCAAGACCACGACCACGGGCAAGCTGGCCAAGTGGCTGTCCGAAGGCGGCCATACCCAGCATGGCCGCAAGACAGGCAAGAAAAAGGTGTTGGTGGTCAGCGCCGACGTATACCGCCCTGCGGCTATCGAGCAGCTCAAGACCGTGGCGGCGCAGGTCGGCGTGGAGTTCCTGCCCTCCGATCCCAGCCAGAAGCCCGAGGACATCGCGCGCCATGCGCTGGATCATGCCAAGCGCCACCACTTCGATGTACTGATCGTCGATACGGCCGGCCGCCTGGGCATCGACGAAGCGATGATGATCGAGATCCGCGCGTTATACGATCTGCTCACCCCCATCGAAACCCTGTTCGTGGTCGATGCCATGCAGGGCCAGGACGCGGTCAACGTGGCCAAGGCCTTTGCCGATGCATTGCCCCTGACCGGCGTGGTGCTGACCAAGCTGGACGGTGATTCGCGTGGCGGCGCAGCCTTGTCAGTGCGCCATGTCACCGGCAAGCCCCTGAAGTTCGTGGGCATGTCGGAAAAACTGGACGGCCTGGAGCCCTTCCATCCCGAACGAATGGCGCAGCGCGTGTTGGGCATGGGCGATATTGTTTCCCTGGTGGAACAGGCCCAACGCAATATCGACATCGCCGAAGCCCAGAAGATCACCGACAAGATCAAGTCAGGCGACAAGTTCGACCTGAACGATTTCCGCGATCAGTTGCAACAGGTCAAGAAACTGGGCGACATGGGCTCCTTGCTGGAAAAGCTGCCGGCCCAGTTCTCCCAGGCGGCCTCGCAGTTGCAGGGCGGTCAGGCGGAGCAGCAATTGCGCCGCACCGAAGGTATCCTGAACTCCATGACGCCGGCGGAACGTGCCAAGCCTGAATTGCTCAAGGCCTCACGCAAACGCCGTATCGCCGCCGGATCGGGCGTGAGCGTGCAAGAGGTCAATCGCCTGCTGAATCAGTTCGAGCAGATGCAGGGCATGATGAAGCAAATGAAAAAAGGCGGTATGGCCAAGATGATGCGTGGCCTGGGCGGCATGGGCGCGCTCAAAGGTCTGGCCAAGAACGGCTTCAAGGGCTTTCGCTAACGCACCACGAGTCGTCCGGAGCCTGTTCGGGCTCCGGACTGTGCGCCCCGCCGCTATTTGGCTTGACGCTTTCGTTCCGCAAAAAAACGCCCGCAATTGCGGGCGTTTTCTTTACTACCGTCTGGCTTACAGCGCTGGAATGCGCAGCACCTGGCCGGGGTAGATCTTGTCGGGGTGGCTCAGCATGGGTTTGTTGGCCTCGAAGATCACGGTGTATTTGGCGCCGTTGGCCTTGCCGTAATGTGTTTCGGCAATCTTCCACAGCGTATCGCCTTTTTGTACGGTGTACATGGTGGCTTCGGCGGCGGGTTGCGCGACGTTCAACTGGTTGTCCACTTGCGAGACGCCCAGCGTATTGCCCAGGGCCAGCACGATTTTCTCGGCCTGTTCGGTCGAGGCGGCCTGGCCGCTGACGGTGACCTTGTCGCCATCCACGGAAATGTTCAGACCTTCAGCGGACAGCTGGTGCTTCTCCAGTTCTTTCTGGAGTTCGTCGGCAGTGGCGGCCTTGGCTTCGTTGGCGCCGAAAATCTTTTCACCGACTTCTTTTAGAAAACTGAATACGCCCATGGCTCTGCTCCTTGATGAGGGTGGTGTCCGGCCGGCCCGAAAGCCGGTCGACCGAAGCATTATGCCCGTTCCTGCGCCGCGGTGCGCCGCTTGAATGTCAGCAATTGTGCATTTTGGCGTCCAGGGCTCAGCCTCCGCCGACGGCCACCACGATTTCGATGGTGTCTGCATCCTTGATCGCGGTGCTGGCGTGCTGGCTCTTGGGCACGATGTCGCCGTTCAGTTCCACAGCAATGCGCTTGTTGTCGTAGCCCAGCTCGGTGATCAATGCGGAGATGGTGTCGGTATTTGCCAGGGTCTTGGCCTGGCCGTTCAGGGTAATGTTCATGATTGTCTCTGGATGAGGCCCGGTTTTGGGGCGGGCGCGTGACTCAGATGGCAAATTTTCGGGTGGCATTCAGCAATTGCGCCAGAATACCCGGCTCGTCGTAGGCATGGCCGGCATCGGGCACCATGTGGAACTCGGCTTGAGGCCAGGCGCGGTGCAGTTGCCATGCGGTGTGGGCGGGCGTGCACACATCATAGCGTCCCTGTACGATCACGCCGGGAATCCCATGCAGCCGATGGGCGTTTTTCAGCAATTGATCGGGCTCCAGGAAGCCGTTGTGCATGAAGTAGTGGTTCTCGATGCGGGCAAAGGCCAGTGCGGACTGGTCGGTGGAGTGCGATTCCATATGCGCCTGGCTGGGCAGCAGGGTAATGGTGTTGCTCTCCCATTGCGACCAGGCATGAGCGGCTCGCAGTTGCACGGCGGCATCCTCGCCGGTCAGGCGTTTGTGGTAGGCCGAGATCAGATCGTGGCGCTCGCCTTCGGGGATAGGGGCCAGGTAGCGCTCCCAGAAGTCGGGGAACAACTGCGAGGCACCTTCCTGGTAGAACCAGCGCAGTTCCTGTGGGCGCGCCATGAAGATGCCGCGCACAATCAGCTCGCTGACATGCTCGGGGTGGGCCTGGGCATACGCCAGCGCCAGCGTGGAACCCCAGGATCCGCCGAAAACCAGCGCCTTGTCGGCCTTGAGCTTTTCTTTGCGCAGACGTTCAATATCGTCCACGAGGTGCCAGGTCGTATTGTTCTCCAGGCTGGCATGCGGGTAGGAGCGGCCGCAGCCGCGTTGGTCGAACAGCAGCACATTGTATTTCTGCGGGTCGAACAGGCGGCGGTGATCGGTGGAGCAGCCCGAGCCGGGGCCGCCGTGTAGAAAGATAGCAGGCTTGCCCTGCGGATTGCCGCACAGCTCCCAATAGATATGGTGGCCGTCATCCGTGTGGAGCATGCCCTGGGCATATGGCGCGATGGGCGGGTACAGGCGCGCGCTCATGCTTCTTTCTTGGGCCAGTTCAATTCGGGCGCGGGCTCGTCGTTGCGGGTAAAGATCAGGTCCCACACGCCGTGGCCCAGGCGCAGGCCACGATTCTCGAACTTGGTCAGCGGACGGAAATCGGGACGCGGAGCGTAGCCGCCGTGGGGGTTGCTCAGCATGGGTTCGGCCGACAGCACCTCCAGCATTTGCTCGGCATAGTTCTCCCAGTCCGTGGCGCAGTGGATGTAGCCGCCTTTCTGCAGGCGGCTGACCAGCAGCTGGATGAAGGGCGACTGCACCAGGCGGCGCTTATGGTGGCGCTTCTTGGGCCAGGGGTCAGGAAAGTAGATGTGGATGCCGGCCAGCGTGCCGGGGCGGATCATGTCGCGCACGACCTCCACGGCATCGTGCTGAATGATGCGGATATTGCTGATCTGGTTGTCGTCGATGCGCTTGAGCAGCGCGCCTACGCCGGCATTGAACACTTCAACGCCCAAAAAGTTGTCATCGGGACGGGCCTGGGCGATTTTCTGCGTGGTTTCGCCCATGCCGAAGCCGATCTCCAGAATGACCGGGTGAGTGTTGCCGAAGGTGGCTTCCAGGTTCAGGATGCCGTCGCGGTAGGGCAGGGACCATTGCGGCAGCAGGCGCGCCAGCGCCTCTTCCTGGCTGGGCGTGATGTGCGCGCGCCGATGCACAAAGCTGCGGATATGAGTTTCGCCGGAATTGCTGGTTGATACGCTGGGCGACAGGAGTGATTGTTTTTCGTTGCTCGAGGTCATGAGAGAAGGCGCGGGACATCGGCGATGGCACGCGTATCAGCTAAAAATCGGGAAAACATCATTGTAGTGAGTCTTGGCGCCGATTTCATGTAATCCTGCGTGAAAAAACCGGCGGGTCGGCTGCGCGCAGAGAGAAGATCGCGCTATAATTTTTATTTGTCTTCGCGCCTGGCCGTTCGGCCGTCAGCGGCGCCGCCCAGAGCGGGTGTAGTTTAATGGTAAAACTGATGCTTCCCAAGCATCCGTCGTGGGTTCGATTCCCATCACCCGCTCCAAGTCATGCTTCACACTCCTTTAGTCACGCTGGGAAGTAAGTCAGAGAAGTTGTTCTCAATGATGCTTTTCCTGCCTCATGCTGCAAGCATCGAGCAAAACTGCAATACGCGCAGTCAGTCAGATGCGAGGAGTGATTCAGGTGCCCTTGAGCCTTCCTACGTGCCAGTTTGACAAGTATGCAAGAAGATCTTTTCGGCGATGCTCTTCTCCCGCCTTCGACCAACTCATCGAACCCTGCGGCCTCTCGTGCGAATCCGAAGGTTTCGGCTCTGCGGGACATGGCCAAGGTGCTCCCCGCTCCAGCGGCGCAGGAGTGGAGCGCGCTCGCAAGCCAGCTTCCGACGCAACTGCGCTTTGGCGTTTCGACATGGTCATACCCGGGCTGGGAAGGGCTGGTCTGGGATGGCGAGTACGATTCGAGCACGCTGTCCAAGCATGGACTTGGTGCCTACCATCAGCACCCGCTTTTGCGCACCGTTTGTGTGGACCGCACTTTCTGGCGTCCATTGACGGCAAGCCAGTATGCCGTTTATGCGGGGCAAGTCGATGATGACTTCCGTTTCGTCGTCAAATGTCCCGCCAGCATTACCGACGCCCAGGTGCGTGGCGAAGAAGGTCGGGCGCGCGAGGCCAACCCGGATTTTCTCGACCCATCACTGGCCATTCAGGAATTTGTGCTGCCAGCGCTTGAAGGCCTGGGCGCCAAGCTTGGCGTTCTGGTTTTTCAGTTGAGTCCTTTGCCTTGGGGGTGGCTGAGCCGTCCCGCAACGTTGCTTGAAAAGCTGGGCCGGATGCTGGCGGCCGTCCGGGACGCTTTGCCCGCGCCGGGTGCCGTGATCGTCGCGGTGGAGCTGCGGGACCCCGAATTGCTGGGCCGGGCGCTGGTTGATACGCTCAAGGCGCATGACGCTACTTTCTGCCTGGGCTTGCATGGCAAGATGCCGCCGATCGAAGAGCAATTGCCGATGCTGCGCGCGCTATGGCCGGGGCCGTTGGTCTGCCGGTGGAATCTGAACCGCATTTTCGGTGCGTATGGGTATGCTGATGCGCAGAAAAAGCACGATCCGTTCAGTGCCATTCTTAGCGAGGATCTCCCTACTCGCGCAGTTCTGGCGCGCACGATCCGTGGGGTCACGGGCGCGGGCCAGCCGGCCTACGTGACGGTCAGTAACGATGCTGAGGGCTGCGCGCCGCTGTCCATACAGAAGCTGGCTCAAGCCGTTGTGGCGTAGGGTAAGCCTGATGCAGGCAAACAAAAAAATGCCAGTCAGTGTTTTTGGCTGACTGGCATTGCTCGAGATTAGATGGCATCAGCGATGGTGGTGCCGGTTCCAGCGGGAGTTGCCCCGGTATTCTTGATGGCCGCGATAATTGGCGCGGCGGTAGCCATGATCGCGGCCGCGGTCGCGCTTCCAATGGCGGTCCGATCGACGGTCGCGTTTGTCCTCGGTGAGCACATTGCCCAATACGCCGCCGGCGGCAGCGCCGCCCAAAGTGATCAGCGGATCGCTGTCGGACAGCAAGGCGCCGGCCACGCCGCCCAGCCCGGCACCGATCAGGGTGTTTTCGGTACGACGGTCAGCCAGGGCCGTGCTGCAGATACCCAGGGCGAGCACCGCGCCCAGCAGTCCTTGAGCAAGTTGTTTGGCATGAATCATAAGGCATGTTCTCCTTGGTCGGGCCGGTGGGCTGCAACCGCTGGCAGCCGGAGTCCGAACCTGTCCGTATGGAGTACACCATAGCATCGGGCAGACGTGTCAGTCGTGCAGAATGAGATACCAGGTGTGTAAGCTGTTTCAGTTGCTTCGTGCTTGGGCCCGCTCTTTGCGTCGCGACCGCGACCAAGGGTGCTGCACTTTGTAGGGCTGAGGCTGGGAGTCGGGGGGCAGTTGCTCATTACGCGGGGCGGCTGGGACTGATTCGGCCCGTATGAGGTCGGGGCATTCGCCAATGGGGCAGGGGCAAGGCAAAGGCATGGTGAGTCCTCCTATAAGTCGTCGTAGGTTTGCATCAGGGCCTGCAACATGGTGTTGGGGTACTGCTCATCCAGTGGCAGCTCTTGCTGTAGCTGAGCCAGCCAGTGGTTGTCTTCTTTGCCATTCCAGATTTTCTGATAGGTGCCATGGCGGTAGCCGCGCAACTGCCTCAGTTGATTCAGTGCGTTTTTACCGACGTAAACCTGGAACAGGGTATTCAGGGTCATGCCGCAGTGCTTGGCCAGAATGCTGAATGCGGCGAAGTCGAATCGCCGAGTGCTCAGCGTGCGCAAGGCAAAGTCTTCCAGGGCGAAGAGTATGGCCTGTGAGTCATTGGCCGGGTCGTCGATTTGCGCCAGTGCATCCAGGGCCGCGCCTGCCTGGGAGGCCAGGGCCGGGCTTTGGTTCTGGTGCAGCAGCAGATCGCATAGGCCGAAATGAAGGATGTCGACCAATTCCAGGCGCAGCTGGGGCAGATTGCGCTCGGTGTGCTGCCACCATTTCCAGTCCAGATGCCCGGCCAGTTCGGCGCATTCGATCCAGACGGCGCGATAGTACTGTTGGCGGGCGTTGCGCCATTCAGGGTTGATCAGTTCGTTCAGGGTTTGCTGCAGGGCCAGCATTTGTTCCAGGCAGCGGGCGCCCGCGCTCGGGATGGCGGCATGCGTTTGCGGGGCATGCCCCAAACGATAGCGCTGCTGGCCGAGTGCATCGAAGTTGTCGGGCGCCAGCCAGGCTTCGAAGGCGGCCTGACGTGCAGGCCATTCCTGATCCGTGATAGAGAGCCAGGCGGTATCGCGTGAACGCCCTTTGTAGATCATGGCCTGGCGAAAAACACCTTCGAACTGGAAGCCCAGCCGCTCGGCGGCAGAGCGGGATGCGGCATTGTTGGCGTCGCATTTCCATTCGTAGCGGCGATAGCCCAGTTCCTCCAAGGCATAGCGCATGAGCAGGTAATGGGCTTCGGTGGCTTGCCGGGTCTGCTTCAGGGCGGGAGACCAGGCGACAAAACCGACCTCGATGGCGCCATGCTGCGGTTCGATGCGCATCAGGGCCAGGGTTCCCAGGGCGCGGCCAGTCGCATTATCCACGACGGCATAGTGGACGGCATCGGCAGCCTGCGCGATGTGCTGCAGATGCCGGTCGAAGTCCGAGCGTGTAGCAAACGGGCCAACGGAAAGGTAGGTCCAGTCACGGCCGTCGGGGGCGAGGCAATAGGCGTCGTATAGGCTGTCGCCATGGCGTTCGGGTGAGATGGCTTCGAGCCGGCAGTAGCGTCCGGGCAGGGCGCAGCGGGCGGGGGAGGGGCGTGGCTGCCACTGCGGCATAAGAGGGCCTGTGGCTTGTTGGTATTCGTTGAACTGGGACATGAACAGCGCCTGTGGGTGCAAAAGCAATGCCGCCGCTGTGGGCGGCCCATGAACTAGAGGCGTGGCAACTGGAAGCAGTGACGAGGAATGGGGTCGTCGCCACCAAAGCCACCCGTTTATTCTAAGAATCAAGTGGATGGCTTGATCATTCCGCTTTGTTTGCTTATTGCAGACCGCTTTAACGCTTGGCGCAAAGACCGGTCAAGCTTCCAGGCAGGCGCGCTGCTTGTGGCCCGAGCGAGCCAGCAACAGGATTCCCAGTGCCAGGAACGCCAGGGCGGCGCCTGCGAGGGGAATGGCCTGGTAGCCCATGCCGACCGACAGCACGCCCGCACCGGCGGCGGCGCCGATGGCGTTGCCCAGGTTGAAAGCCCCCACATTGATCGAGGAGGCCAGGCCGGGCGCCTGGGAGGCAGCCTGCATGACGCGCAATTGCAGGGGAGGCACCACAGCGAAGGTGGCGAAGCCGAAAATCAACAGCCCGATAGCAGCGCCTGCATGCGTCTGGGCCAGGAAAGGAAAGCTGAGCATGCTGGCGATGATCAGCCCCAGAAACAGAATCAGCGAACCGTCCAGTGAGCGGTCCGCCAGTCGGCCGCCAGCCATATTGCCCAACGAAAAGCCCACGCCGATCAGCGCCAGCATGGCGGTGATAAAAGCGGGTGAGGCCTGAGTCAGCGTGTGCAGAGTGGGCGCTATGTAGGTGTAGAGCGTGAACATGGCACCCGCGCCCAGAACCGTGGTCAGCAGCGCCAGCAGTACATTGCCCTGCGTCAGGACACGCAGTTCGGCACGGATATCGGGACGGCGACCGGCCTGATCGCGTGGCAAGGCCCAGGCCAGGGCGAGCATCGCCAACACTCCCAGCAGCGAGGTGGCCGCGAAAGACAGGCGCCAGCCTATGGTGTTGCCCAGCCAGGTGGCTGCCGGTACGCCGCCGATGTTGGCGATGGTCAGACCCAGAAACATGGTGGCTACGGCGCTGGCCTGTCTGTGACGCGGCACCAGGCTGGCCGCAGCCAAGGATCCCAGGCCGAAGAAAGCACCGTGGTTCAGGCTGGTCACCAGACGCGCCAGCAGCAGCGTCCAGTAGCCGGGGGCCAGGGCCGCCAATACATTGCCCAGCGTGAAGATGGCCATCAGTACGATCAGGGCCCGGCGGCGGGGCCAGCGCGACAGGCTCAACGTCATGATAGGAGCGCCTATCATCACACCGATGGCGTAGGCGGTGATCAGCATGCCGGCGGATGGAATGGAAACATCCAGACCCTGTGCGATGGCCGGCAGCAGGCCCATGGGCGAGAACTCGGTGGTTCCTATGCCGAATGCGCCAATGGCCAATGCCAGCAGAGCCAAGTTGGAAGAAGAGGTTTTCATGATGCGATATCCTGTTCGGGGCCAGCGGGCCGATGAGTCAGATTCGCATTGTGCCTGCGCTACTTTTGCATAAAAATAGGCTTAACTAAAAAATTCCTTTGCTAAAGAATCAACAATGAAAATTACGCTGGAAGAAATGCAGGTATTCCTGGCGGTAGTGGATAGCGGCACCTTGACGGCGGCGGCCGAGCAGCTGGGCCAGACTACGTCGGGCGCCAGTCGCAGTCTTTCGCGACTGGAGAGCAAGCTGGCCACGACCTTGCTGCGACGCACGACCCGGCGTCTGGAGCTGACCGAGGAAGGCATGTTGTTCCGGGCTCAGGCAAGGGCCATCCTCGATTCGGTCGAGCGTCTGGAAGAACACATGACAGCCCGTCAGGGTAAGCCAGCGGGCGTACTGAGAGTGGATGCGGCCTCGCCGTTCATGCTGCACGTGGTGGTGCCCTTGATTGCCGGCTATCGCGAGAAATACCCCGCCGTGCAGCTTGAACTGAGCAATAACGAGGGTTTTATCGATTTGCTGGAGCGCCGAACGGACGTGGCCTTGCGGATCGGTGAACTGAAGGACTCCACCTTGCATGCCCGGCCCATAGGCCGCAGCCGCCTGCGTGTCTTGGCCAGCCCGGACTACCTTGCCCGGCACCGCGCGCCACAGCGACCTCGGGACCTGGATTGCCATGCCTTGCTGGGGTTCAGTCAGCCCGAGTCCTTGAACGAATGGCCGCTGAAAGAAGGAGAACGCCGCCTGCATATCAGTCCGACCTTGAGAGCTTCCAGCGGCGAGACCTTGCGCCAATTGGCGTTGGACGGCAACGGGCTGGTATGCCTGTCGGATTTCATGACGGGGCAGGATCGGCGCGACGGCCGGCTCGTGCAGGTGCTCGAAGAACATACGCTGCCGGTATTCCAGCCGGTGAATGCCGTGTACTACCGCCAGACGGCGATTGCCGCCCGGATTGCGTCGTTTGTGGATTATCTGGCGCAGCAGGTCCGCGACCGCGGCCTGGAGCTGTGAACAGGTGGCAGCCGCTGCCTAGGAGCGGCAGGGCGCGGATGGCCCAGGGTGGTGCGGCAGCAGGCTAAGGAGTCGTATCGAGCAGTTCGTTGACGGCTCGCAAGTCGTTTTCGTCCAGTGTTCCGCTGGCAGCCTTCAGACGCAAGCCGTTCATCAGCACGTCGTAGCGGGCCTGAGACAGACTGCGCTGGGTTTCGTAGAGCTGCTGCTGGGCATTGAGTACATCGATGTTCACGCGCACGCCGATTTCGTAGGCGATCTTATTGGCCTGCACGGAGTCCAGGCTGGACTTTTCGGCGGCTTCCAGAGCCTGTACGCGGGTCAGGCCGGTGGTCACGCCCGAAAAATATTGGCGTGTCTGCTGGATCGCTTGCTGCACGGCGAACTGATAGTTGTAGCGCGCCTGTTGCAGGCGTGACGTCTGCTCGCGTACCAGCGAGGAGGTCTCGCCGCCGCGGAAAATGGGAATGCTCAGTTCCAGCCCCACAGCGCTGTTCAGTGATCGAGGCCCCCCGCCCGTTTGTCCGAACAGGGTTTGGTCGCTGCCGCTGCCAGTCTGGGCTTTCAGCGCCAGAGTGGGTTGATGCTGGGCCTGGGTGCTTTTGAGCTGTTCTTCGACAGCGCGCGTGTTCAAGTCGGCCAAAGCTACGGTCAGCCCTGATTGGCTGGACTGATCCAGCCAGTCTTGAAGCCGGGCGGGCTGGGGCGCGGGCAGGCGCAAGGGATTGCGCAGACGGGCCAGCTCAGCAGGACGCTCCAGTGTCAGGGCAGCCAGTTTGTCCTGGGCGAGTTGCAAGGCATTTTCGGCTTGCAGTACATTGGCCCGAGTCAGATCCAGCCGTGAGCGCGCTTCGAAGGTATCGGTAATCGTGGTGCCGCCCAATTGAAAATTCTGGTCGGCCGCTCGGAGTTGTTCGTCAATCGCGGCGAGTTCCGCCTGGAGCGTGGCCAGGGCATCCTGCGCAGCCAGGACATCAAAATAGCCTTGGCTGACACGCAGCATCAGATCCTGCTTGTCCAGAGATAACTGTACGTCTGCGCCTTGCGCCAGGAGCTGGGCGCGTTCGTATTGCGCCCAGGCGCTGCGGTCGTAGACAGGCTGGCTTAAGCTCAGCGCCCAAATGGCGCGATCCGTGGAGTTGCGATTGGACAGTTGGCTGGTCTGGCGGCGTTCCTGCAGCTCGGCGGTGCCGGTGGCCGTGATCTGCGGCAGCAGCTTGGCCCGGCTTTGGGGGATACGTTCCTGTTCCGCCTGGCGCACGGCCTGGGCGGCGCCAAATTGCGGCTCACGCGCCAGCGCCTGGCTCCAGGTCTGGAGCAGGTCCTGGGCTTGAGCGGCGCTGCCCAATAGCCCCAGGGCCAGGGCGCAAAGACGCAGACGGATGACGGACCCCATGCTGGTCCGGGATCAGAAGCGGAACTGGGACACGGCGGTGCCGCGCAGAGGCTTGATCCAGGTGTCGAACAAGGGGGTGGTGTCAAAACTGGCGGCGCTGGTGCGGGTGATGCGCACGGCCGTCATGACTGGGTTCTGACCGACCACAACCACCAGCCGCCCACCAACGCACAACTGGTATTTCAGGGCGTCGGGGATGACGGGCACGGAACCGGTGACCAGGATGGCGTCGAATTCGGTGGTGCCCCAGCCTGCGTGTGCGTCACCGACTTCGACCTTGACGTTGCGCACATTGTTGCGCTGCAGGTTTTCCTGGGCGAAGGCCGCCAGCTTGCTGTCGATTTCCACTGAAGTGACCTGCTGGGCCAGGTGGGCCAGCAATGCCGCCTGGTAGCCAGAGCCGGTGCCGATTTCCAGCACGCCGTCCGTGGGTTGCAGCAGCAGTTCCTGGGTCAGGCGCGCTTCGACTTTGGGCGAGAGCATCGTTTCGTGGGTATCCACGGCGTTGATGATCAGGGGCAGTTCGGTGTCCGAGAAGGCCGTCGAGCGCAGGGTCGAGGGCACATAGCGTTCACGCTGGACGGAGAACAGCGCTTGCAGCACGTTTTCGTCGGATACGTTCCAGGGCCGGATTTGTTGTTCGACCATGTAGTAACGGGCACGTTCGAGTTCAGACAGCGCGGTGATGTTCATAGCTTCCAGAAAACTAAAGGCGTGGCAAAAAACCGATTATAAGCCAGCACACCATTAACGGTGCGCCGGGGCTCAGCAGGCCGGCACCATGGCATGCAGCAAGGCGCTGGCATGATTCACGGCGATGGGCAGGAAGGTGTCGAAATCCATGTGTGCGCCCTGGTTGGCATTATCCGAAATGCTGCGGATACAGACAAAGGGCAGGGCGTTCAGGTAGCAGACCTGCGCGATCGCGGCGCTTTCCATTTCGCAGGCCAGCGCATCAAACGTGTGGGTCAACCATTGTATTTTATCGTTACAAGCGATGAATTGGTCGCCGGTAACAATTCGGCCCACATGCACGCTGTGATTCCGGATGCCCTGCGCTGCCTGGCGGGCGATGGTCAGCAGGGCCGGATCGGCCGGAAAGTCGAAGGTGTCCAGTCGGAACAGCTGGCCGGGCGGCAGTCCCAACGCTTGCAGATCCATATCGTGCTGCACCAGGGAATTGGCGATGACGATATCTCCGGGAACAATGCCCGGTGCCAGTCCGCCGGCGATGCCGATATTGATGATGCGGCCGACGGTAAATTCCGAGATCAGCAGTTGCGTGCAGGTGGCGGCGTTGACCTTGCCCACGCCGCAGACCACGGCCACCACGGGCTTGCCCAGGTAGGTGCCGCAATGGAAGGTCATGCCGGCGCGCTGGCGGGTCTGGCTGCCTTGCAGGCGCTCCAGTACGACCTCCAGTTCTTCGCGCATGGCGACGATGATACCGAGTGTAGACATAAGAACCGAGGGGCCGCCGGGCGGCGGCCCGCAAATCAGGAGGAGGGCCAGAGGCGGTGGAAGTGGTGCACGGGGCCGTGGCCGCTGCCCACCTTCAGCTCGCCGGAACGGGCGATCGCTTCGTACAGATATTGCTTGGCGGCCAGGGCGGCGCGCGGCACGCTGTCGTGCTGCGGCAGCAAGGCGGCCAGCGCGGCCGACAGCGTGCAGCCGGTGCCGTGCGTGTTAACGGTGTCGATGCGCTTGGCGGGCATTTCGATCATCTGGTCGCCGTCGTGCAGCAGGTCGATGCAGTCCGAACCGGGCAGGTGGCCGCCTTTCAGGAAGACCCAGCGTTGGTCGCTGTGGTTCATCAGGCGGCGCAGGCGCTCGGCGGCCTGGCGCATTTCCTTCAGGGTTTCGACCGGACGCGCTTCCAGCAATACGCCGGCCTCGGGCAGGTTGGGCGTGATCATGGTGCATTGGGGCACCAGCTCTTCGCGCAAGGCGTTGACTGCAGCCCGCTCCAGCAGGTGGTCGCCGCTCTTGGCGATCATGACCGGATCCAGCACCAGGTGCTTGGGCTTGAAGTGGGCCATGCGCTCGGCCACAACGCGGGTTACCGCCTCCTGGCCCAGCATGCCGATCTTGACCGCGTCGATATGGACATCGGCGAACAGCGTGTCGATCTGCTGGCGCACGAAGTCCACGGGGACGGGGCTGATGCCCGTCACGCCCTGCGTGTTCTGGGCGGTCAAGGCGGCGATTACGGCAGTGGCGTAGGCGCCCAGCGCACTCATGGCTTTTACATCGGCCAGAATGCCGGCGCCGCCGGAGGGGTCGACTCCGGCGATAGTCAGCGTGTTGGGAATCATGTCGTCAGGACGTACGGGAGTGGATCAGGCCCTCGGTGGGCGAGCTGGGGTCGGCGTCGTAGTATTTGCGCGGCACGCGGCCCGACAGGTAGGCCTGGCGACCGGCCTGCACGGCCAGGTTCATGGCGCTGGCCATCAGGATGGGCTGGCGTGCACCGGCGATGGCGGTGTTCATCAGCACGCCGTCGCAGCCCAGTTCCATGGCGATGGCGGCATCCGAGGCGGTGCCCACGCCTGCGTCCACCAGAACGGGGACCTTGGCCTGGTCGATGATCAGGCGCAGGTTCCAGGGATTCAGGATACCCATGCCCGAGCCGATCAGCGAGGCCAGGGGCATGATGGCCACACAGCCGATGTCTTCCAGCATGCGCGCCTGGATCGGGTCGTCGGCGCAGTAGACCATGACGTCAAAGCCGTCATCGACGAGGGTCTTGGCTGCCTTCAGTGTTTCGGGCATGTTGGGGAACAGATTGCCTGAGTCGCCCAGCACTTCCAGCTTGACCAGCTTGTGGCCGTCCAGCAATTCGCGCGCCAGGCGCAGGGTGCGTACGGCATCTTCCGCCGTGTAGCAGCCGGCGGTATTGGGCAGCAGCGTGTATTCAGATGGGGGCAGGTAATCCAGCAGGCTGGGCTCGTTGGCGTTCTGGCCGATGTTGGTGCGACGGATGGCGACGGTGACGATCTGGGCGCCGCTGGCGTCGATGGCCTGGCGTGTTTCGTCGAAATCCTTGTATTTGCCGGTGCCTACCAAAAGGCGGGATTGATAGGTCTTGCCGGCCAGTACAAATGGGTCGTTATTCAGAGTGTGTGTCATGGTGGTGATGCGGGAGGGCTGGGCGCCAGTGGGCGCACACTGTTTCAAATAGCCAATAAACAGAAGAATAATCTATTTACGCACTTCACGTGGGCCAGGCCCTGAGCCTGGTGCTGGCATCGGGCTCAGGGCCTGTGTCTGAATCAGGGTTGTGCGGCGCGAAACTGGTCCAGTTGCTCGCATAGCTCGCGAGTGGCGTCGATCAATCGCGGGCCGGGCCGGTACAGAGCATCCGGATTCAGATTCAGCAGTGCCTGGGACGGCAGCCCCAGGTGCTTTTCCCAGAATTGGTGGCGCGCGCGCAGCTGGGCCGGATCACGGTAGGCCATGATGACGACTTGCGGCTTTTTATGCAGCACGTCTTCCAGGCTGATGGTCGGGGCGACTGCGGCATGGCGCGCGTAGATATTGCGGGCATCGCAGGTGTCGAGCACGTCTTGAATCAAGGGATCGCGGGCCAGTGTATACAGCGGCTCGTCGCCGATTTCCAGGAAAACGCTGACTCGCTTGCTGGGGCTGCGATCCTGGCGCAGGGCGGCAATCTGGTTGTCCAGGGCGGCGGCGGCGCGTTGGGCCTGATCCTGAGTGTCCAGTTCCTGGCCGGCCTGGCGCACCAGAGCGGGGATATCGTCCAGCCGGGCGGGCGCCGCCAGAGTCAGGCTGATTCCGGCGTGCTGCAGTTGCCGGGTCAGTTCCTGGCCGATCTGACTGCGCTGCCAGGCCCAGACCCGGTCGGGCTTGAGCTGCAGCAGCCGCTCGGGATTGACTCGCAATGCGTCGCCAATGCGCGGCAGCAGCAGGGCATCGGGGGGGAAGTCGCTGGCGCTGTCTGCCGCCAGGATGTGTTCGCCAGCGCCGGCGGCATATATGATTTCCGTGACGTGGGGAGCCAGGCTGACTACGGTAGGCCGCTCGGCCTCCTGGGTTTGCCCATACGCCGGCCCCGCCGCAGCGGCCAGGGTCAGGCATGCGCCGGCCAGAGCCGGGCGCAGCACGGATGAAAACACAGAGGCAATGAGGGCCGGCATGGTCAGGAATCCCGGGGGGCGGCGCAAGGGCCGACAAGTCCCTTGCGCCATCGCATTGTTACATGCGCCAGGCCAGGTTCAGGAACACGCTGGAGCCGGGATTGTTGTAGCCGCGGCTCAAGGTGTAGTCCTTGTCCAGCACGTTGTTCCAGCGCAGCTGGGCTTCCAGGCTGGAGGTGATGGGGTAGCTGGCCGTCAGGTTGAGCAGGCCATAGCCGCCCAGGCGGATCTTGTTGGCGGCATCTTCGTAGCGGTGGGCGGCGAACTGGTATTCGGCGCCGACCTTCAGCGCGTCGATGCGTTGCTCCACGGCCAGCTTGTAGTTCTGCTTGGCGCGGCGTACGAGCTGGTTGCCGGTATTGTCGTCCTTGGGGTTGGCGAAGTCGGCGCTGGCCGTCAAGGTCGTGTCACCCAGCTGCTTCATGGCCGTCAGCGTCAGGCCGGTGATACGGGCACGTTCCGTGTTGGATGTGGTGCACTCGAAGTTTTCATCACAGACATAGGGATTGATCATGTCGCGGATGCGGTTCTGGTATACCACCAGGCCCAGCTCGGTCGTATCGTCGGTGTAGCGGATATGCCCTTCCACGTTGCGCGACTTTTCCGGGTTCAGGTCGGGGTTGCCCTGGAAACCATAGTTGTATGGCGTGTACAGGTCGGCAAAGGTCGGTGCGCGAAAGCCGGTGTTGGCAGCCACGCCCACTGTCCAGTTGGAGGTGATATCCAGGTCGTAACCCAGGCCGCCCGTGACTTTGTTGCCGTAGCCGCTGATATTGTCGTTGCGCAGGCTGGCCTGCAGGTGGTGGCGGTCCAGGTCGCCGCGGTAGATCAGGGCGAAGGCATTGGTGTTGCGCTTGTCTTCGTTGTGCACGGTGGTGTGCTTGATACGCTCTTCCAGGCGCTCAGCCAGCAGCGAGACGGTCTGTCCCTGGGCTACGGTCAGGTCGTTCTGCCAGCTGTATTGGCGCTGCAGCGTGGAGTAGCGCGAGTCGTACAGGCGGGTTTCGATGTCTTCCTTGCTCAGCGAGGCGCTCAGCCGACTGGTCCAGCGCTCGGTCAGGGCATTGGTGCTGGTCAGGCCATACGCCTGCTGGCGAGCCAGGGTGCTGGGTGTGTTCACGCCGGGACCGCCGTCGAACTGGCCGTCCATGACGCTGTTCAGCGCGGTCAGGCCCAGGTGCTGTCCTTGCGCCCATTCGTACCCCAGCGCGCCGCTGAAGCCATGCTGCGTGTAGCCGTTCTTGTCGCGGTTGTAGGTGAAGCTGCCTGCCTGCGGGTTGGTCGCGTTGAAGCCGTCGCTGGTGCCGTAGCTCGCGGCCAGGCTGTAGTCCCAGCCTTTTGTTGCGCCGGAAAAGCCGGCGCTGGACTTGAACGTGTCGTAGGAGCCCACACCCACGTTGCCCCAGGCGCTCAGGGCGCGTTCGCGCTGCCCTTTTTTGGTGATGATATTGATCACCCCGCCGATGGCGTCCGAGCCGTACAGGCTGCTGCCGGCGCCGCGCACGATTTCGATGCGTTCGATCAGGGCGGGGTCCAGCGCCTGCCAGTTCACCGAACCGCTGGCTGAACTGTTGATGCGCATGCCGTCGATCATGACGCGCGTTTGCTGGGGGTTGGTGCCGCGCAGGTACACGCCGGTCACGGTCTGCGGGCCGCCGTTGGTAATGATTTCCACGCCGGGCTGGCGCTGCAGGATTTCGGCGATGCTGCTCTGGCCGGCTTGCTGCAGCGTGTCCTGGCCGATCACCGTGACGTCGCCCATGACATTGTTCAGTGGCTGCTCGATGCGGCTGGGGGTGACCACGATCTGGTCAAGCTTGGCGACGGGAGAGGTCTGGGCGGCGGCGAGCAGCGGCAAGGCGCCAGCCACGGCGGCCATCACAGGCCGGAGGGAGAATGCGAACATGGTGGTTCCTGTATGACGTGCGTCCCCGCACGTCGTTGAACGAGGCCGCCCGGCAGTGGGGCGGCGATGGATTCAGGGGGGCAAGGGGCTGGTATCGGGCTTTGCGCGTAGCATGTACCGTTGCGGGGGCAGCACGTTTGCTCGTTCCGGGGCGGAACGGGTTCGTTTCCCATTTGACTTTCCCAGACCTGGGTGCAGCCAGGCCGGAAAGCACCTCTTTCCGAGCCGCAAATGTTACATGCCTGTGACGGAAACGTTAAGGGTTTCGGTCTGCAAGAGGGCTTGAAAGGCTACAATTGTGGCGTCAATCCACCATTTTCGCGGACATCGTCGGCCGGCGAGGCCGATGTTTTTGCCGCCGGGCCGTCGGAGTGCCGCATCACCCAAGGCAAAAACGCTCCCTCGGTGGGGCAGCGAGCCGCAGGCGTAGCGTGGGGGCTTTTTTTGCCGCTGGGCCGCTCCCAAGGCAAAAAGCGCCCCCTTGGGGGGCAGCAAGCCGTAGGCGCAGCGTGGGGGCTTTTTTTTTATTTGATTACGGGGTTTGCCAGTGTCGTATCCTGCTTTGCCTTATCCGATTTCTGCCTATACGCGCGGCGCGGAATTTGCTCGCCGCCTGGGTCAGCGGATCATGATTCTGGACGGTGCCATGGGCACCATGATCCAACGTTACAAGTTGGGCGAGGCGGACTTCCGGGGCGAGCGTTTTGCCGACCATCACAAGGACGTGAAAGGCAATAACGAACTCCTGTCACTGGTGCGACCCGATGTCATCCGCGACATCCACGAGCAGTATCTGCAGGCCGGCGCCGATCTCATCAGCACCAATACCTTTGGCGCTACCGACATCGCCCAGGGCGACTACGACCTGCAGGGCATCAGCTATGACCTGAATCTGGCATCCGCCCGCCTTGCCTGTCAGGCGCGGGATGCCTTCAGTACGCCGGAATGGCCACGCTTTGTCGCCGGCGCCCTGGGTCCGCAGCCCAAGACGGCCTCGATCTCCCCGGACGTGAATGATCCGGCCGCCCGCAATGTCACCTTTGATCAATTGCGCGTGGCATATGCCGAGCAGGTCCATGCGCTGCTGGACGGCGGCGTGGATGTGCTCTTGATTGAAACCGTGTTCGACACTTTGAATGCCAAGGCGGCCGTGTTTGCGTTGGAAACGGTGTTTGAAGAGCGCGGAGAGCGTGTGCCCGTCATGGTCTCGGGCACGGTCACCGATGCTTCCGGCCGCATCCTGTCCGGCCAGACCGTGGAGGCATTCTGGAACTCCATGCGCCATGCGCGGCCTATCACCATCGGCCTGAATTGCGCTCTGGGCGCCGCCCTGATGCGACCTTACGTGGCTGAACTGTCCAAGCTTTGCGACACCTACGTCTGTGTCTATCCCAATGCCGGCCTGCCCAACCCCATGGCCGAAACCGGTTTCGACGAAACCCCGGCCGATACGTCCAGCCTGCTGCAGGAATTCACCCAGGCGGGTTTGGTCAATATGGTGGGAGGTTGCTGCGGCACCACGCCCGAGCACATCGCTGCGATTGCTGAACTGTGTCGGGATCTGCCCGCGCGCGTTGTGCCCGAGATCCCTGTCAAGACTCGCCTGTCCGGACTGGAGCCTCTGAACATCGACGAAGACACGCTGTTCGTGAACGTGGGCGAACGTACCAACGTCACCGGCAGCAAGGCGTTTCTGCGCCTGATTCGCGAGGAAAACTACGAACAAGCCTTGTCCGTGGCGCGTCAGCAGGTCGAGAGCGGGGCGCAGATCATCGACATCAATATGGACGAAGGCATGCTGGATTCGGCGGCGTGCATGCACCGTTTCCTGAACATGATCGCCTCCGAGCCCGACATCGCTCGCGTGCCCATCATGATCGACAGCTCCAAGTGGGACGTCATCGAGACCGGCCTGCGCTGCGTGCAGGGCAAGGCCATTGTCAACTCCATTTCCATGAAGGAAGGCATAGAGCCTTTCCTGGAACACGCCCGCCTGTGCCGCAAGTACGGCGCCGCTGTGGTAGTCATGGCTTTTGATGAACAGGGCCAGGCCGACAGTCTGCAGCGCCGCATCGAAATCTGCGAGCGCGCTTACCGTTTGCTGGTGGACGAAGTCGGCTTCCCGCCCGAGGACATCATTTTCGACCCCAATGTGTTCGCGGTCGCCACCGGCATGGACGAGCATGCCAATTACGGTCTGGATTTCATCCAGGGTGCCGGCTGGATTCACAAGAACCTGCCGCATGCGCGCCTGTCGGGCGGCATCTCCAACGTCAGTTTCTCCTTCCGCGGCAACGAAGCCATGCGCGAGGCCATCCACACGGTATTCTTGTATTACGCCATCCAGGAAGGGCTGACCATGGGCATTGTCAATGCCGGCCAGCTGGGCGTGTATGCCGATATCGAGCCGCACTTGCGGGATCTGATCGAAGACGTGATCCTGAATCGCGCTGAACCCAAGGGCAAGACGGATCCCGCCGATGAGCGCACACCCACCGAGCGCCTGGTCGAGATGGCCGAAAGCGTGAAGGGCTCGGGCGCCAAGAAAGAAGAAGACCTGGCCTGGCGTGAGGCCTCGGTCGAACAGCGCCTGATCCATTCGCTGGTTCATGGCATTACCGGCTTCATCGTCGAGGACACGGAAGAAGTCCGCCAGAAAATCGACGCCCAGGGCGGACGCCCCATCTCGGTCATTGAAGGGCCGTTGATGGACGGCATGAATGTGGTGGGCGATCTGTTTGGTCAGGGCAAGATGTTCCTGCCGCAGGTCGTGAAGTCGGCGCGCGTCATGAAGCAGGCCGTGGCGCACCTGATTCCATTTATCGAAGAAGAAAAGCGCCAGATCGAAGCGGCTGGCGGCGACGTGCGATCCAAGGGGCGCATGGTCATCGCCACGGTCAAGGGCGATGTGCACGACATTGGCAAGAACATCGTGTCCGTGGTCATGCAGTGCAACAACTTCGAGGTCGTGAACATGGGCGTGATGGTGCCCTGCGCCGAGATCCTGGCCAAGGCCAAGGAAGTCGAGGCCGACATTGTCGGGCTGTCCGGCCTGATCACCCCCAGCCTGGAGGAAATGGCCTACGTCGCCTCCGAAATGCAGCGTGATCCGTATTTCCGCGAGCGCAATATTCCGCTGATGATAGGCGGGGCGACCACCAGCCGGGTGCATACTGCCGTCAAGATCGCGCCGCACTACGACGGCCCGGTCATCTACACCCCGGACGCCAGCCGCTGCGTGGGCGTGGCTACCAATCTGGTGTCCGACAATGTGGACGAATTCCTGGCCGAGATCCGAGAGGAATACGAGCAGGTGCGCCAGCGCCATGCCAATCGCAAGGCGACCCCGCTGATCTCGCTGGAAAAAGCGCGCGAAGACAAGCCCGCCATCGACTGGTCCACGTATGTGCCGCCGCGTCCCAAGTTCATCGGCCGGCGCACCTTCAAGAACTACGATCTGGCCGAAATTGCTCAGTTCATCGACTGGACGCCGTTCTTCCAGACCTGGAGCTTGTTCGGCAAGTATCCGGCCATTCTGGAGGACAAAGTGGTGGGCGAGCAGGCCAAGACCTTGTTCGCAGAAGGGCAGGCCATGCTCAAGAAGGTCATTGACGGCCGCTGGCTGACAGCCAACGGCGTGATTGCCTTCTACCCGGCCAACACGGTCAATGGGGAGGACATCGAAGTCTATGCGGACGAGTCACGCAGCGACGTGCTGTTTACCTGGCGCAACCTGCGTCAGCAGGGCGTCAAGCGTGAAGGCGTGGACAGCAAATGCTTGGCCGATTACATCGCGCCCAAGGAAAGCGGTGTGGCCGATTACATCGGTCTGTTCGCCGTGACGGGCGGGATCGGGGTGGACAAGCTGTCCGAGCGCTTCCAGTCCGAAGGCGACGATTATTCCGACTTGATGATCAAGGCCTTGGGCGATCGCTTTGCCGAAGGTTTCGCCGAGTGCCTGCATGCCCGCGTGCGCACCGATCTGTGGGGGTATGTCACGGACGAACGCCTGTCCAACGAAGAGCTGATCGACGAAAAGTACCAGGGCATACGTCCGGCGCCGGGTTATCCCGCCTGTCCGGAGCACGTGGTCAAGCATGAGATGTTCCGCGTGTTGCAGGCCGAAGAGATCGATATGCACATCACCGATAGCTACGCCATGATCCCGGCCTCCAGCGTGTCCGGCTTCTACTTCAGCCATCCGCAGTCCAAGTACTTCAACGTGGGCAATATCGGCGCAGACCAGTTGCAGGACTATATCCAGCGCAGCGGACGCACGGAAGAAGACGTGCGGCGTACGCTGGCCAGCGTGCTGGGCTGACATGGTCGGGGACGGGCGCAGCACGACAGCGTCAGGGGCGGAGTCCTCGTCCCTGACCCGGCGCCAGGCGCTGGGCCGCTTTCTGCGGCATGCGCGCGAGCGCATCCGTCCTGAAGACCTGGGCTTGGCACCCGGGGTGCGCCGTCGCACGCCGGGGCTGCGCCGTGAGGAAGTGGCGCAGTTGTGCGATATCAGCACCACCTGGTATACCTGGATCGAGCAAGGGCGCGACGTGACGGTATCGCCGACCGTGTGCGCGCGGCTGGCCTCCGTTTTGAAACTGGCCCGCGCGGAACGGCATTATCTGTTCGAACTGGCCGACTGCGCCGATCCCGAGCATTGGCAGGGCGATATCCAGCCTTTGCCGCAGGGCCTGAGCGCCTGCGTGGACAGCGTCACGGCGCCAGCCTACATTCTGGATCGCAGCTGGAATGTACTGGCGCGCAACGGCGCTTTGCTGGAACTGTTCGACGGCTGGCCCGATCGCAGCGAACAGCCCAATCTGCTGCGTTATATTTTTCTGGATCCCGCCGCGCGCGAACTGGTGGTGGACTGGGAGCAGCGCGCCAGTCGCGTGGTGGCCGAGTTCCGCGCCGATGTAGGCGCCCATGCGGATGAACCCGACCTGCAGGCCTTGATTCAGGAGCTGTCCCAGCAAAGTCAGGTCTTTGCCTTCTGGTGGGGGCGTCAGACAGTGGTGGAGCGCGAGGGCGGCCTGCGCGATTTTCGACATCCGCGCCTGGGTGTGCGGCGTTTCCAGCAGTTCACTTTCCGACTGGCCATACGGCCGGACTGTAAGCTGGTGATGCTGCTGGCGGACACGGTCAAGGCAGTTTGAGCCGTCCGGAACCGAGACCGGACCCTGCGTTCAGCGTCGCATGACCTTGCGGGTCTGTTTTTCTTGCAGCGCGGCGCCATCGGCTGGCGAAAGTCGGGTGAAAGACAGGCTGGAGGCTGCTGTGATGGCGCCCAGGATCAGAAAAGCCCAGACTACATCTTGCGATGACACAATGGTCGCGCCGCGTGCGGCCATGCTGACGTTCAGGGTGACGGCTGCGCAGGCTACCCCCAGACTGATTGCCAGCTGCTGGGCCATGGCGGCAAAGCTGCTGGCCTGGCTCATGGCCTGCGAGTCCAGGTCGGCGTAGGTCAGGGCATTCACCGCGGTGAATTGCAGCGATCGGAAAAAACCGCCGGTCGTGAGCACAGCCGCCATCAGCCAGAGCGGCGTGGTGGCCTGGAACAGGGCGCACAGGGCGATGAATAAGCCGGTCAGCCAGGCATTCACGATCAGCACCCGGCGAAAGCCATAGCGTCGGATGATGGGCGGAGCAGCCAGCTTCATGACCAGAGCGCCGATGGCGCCGGTGAAGGTGATCAGGCCGGCGGCCAGGGCGCTCATGCCGAACGTGGTCTGCAGCAGAACCGCCAGCAGAAAAGGCGAGGCGCCCAGGGAGAAGCGGCACAGATTGCCGCCCAGAACGGAAATGGCAAACGTCTTGGTCTTGAGCAGCGACAGGTCGATGATGGGATAGGCTGCCTGGCGGGCGTGCCAGGCGTACCAGAGTCCAGCCAGCACGCCGCCCAGCGTCAGCCAGGCAAGCGTGGGCCAGCTCAGGGTTCCGTGGCCTACGTTTTCGAAGCTGGTCACCAGAGCCGCCAGGCAGATGGCGCTCAAAATGAAGCCCAGCCAGTCGAGCGGAGCGCGCTCCATGGGATAGTCTTCGCGTATGTATTTGAGGACCAGCAGTATGCCTAATGCCCCGACGGGGATATTGATCAGGAAGATCCAGTGCCAACTGGCGTAGGTAACCAGAAATCCTCCTACAGGAGGACCGATGATGGGTCCCAGAAGGGCGGGAAGGGTCAGCACGGCCATGGCGCTCAGCAACTGGTCCTTGGGAACGCGGCGCAGCAGGATGATGCGTCCCACCGGCACCATCATGGCCCCGGCCATGCCCTGCACGATGCGTGCGGCCACCAGTTGCGGCAGGCTCTGGGACAGGGCGCATGCAACAGAACTGACGGTAAAGAGTAAAATGGCGGCCAGGAACACCTTGCGCGCGCCGAATCGATCGGCCGCCCAGCCGCTGATGGGTACGAATACGGCCACCGCCAGCAAGTAGCTGGTAATGATGATGTTCATTCGGATCACGCTGGTATCCAGCGAGAGCGCCATGGTCGGCAGGGCGGTCGCCACGACCGTGGAGTCCAGCATCTGCATGAACAGCGCGCAGCCGACGATGTACGGAATGATGCGGATGGCGCGGCGCTCTTGAGGGGACATGGCCGCTTGATCGGCGGTTTCGGTCGTGGCGGACGTCATGCAGCAAGCTCTCCGGTGTTCGGTGCAGTAAACTCGAACTTTTCTGTTATCCAATTACTTTAGGCGTACAGGTATTATGGCAAAGAATTACGAATCGGAAATCACCCAGTTCATCAAGCAATATAAAGATCAGAACCCCGACACCGATGCGCGTCAGCGCGAGGGTCGCCATCGCTTGTGGGACAAGCAGGTCGACCAGGAACTGCAGGATGGCTTTAAGGCGGCGCGTACGCCCCAGAAGCCCTACGTGTACTACGAGAACAACTGAATTCGACCGCCTGACCTGTGTCCGAGATTGAACAGGAAATCGTGCTGGACCCGCAGGCCGAGGCCGATGCGGTTCTGGCGCGTCTGTATGGCGAACCCTTGTTCGCCATACCCCAGGATCTGTATATCCCGCCCGATGCGTTGGAAGTTTTTCTGGACGCCTTCGAAGGCCCGCTGGATCTGTTGCTGTACCTGATTCGCAAGCAGAACTTCAATGTGCTGGACATCCCCATGGCCCAGGTCACAGGGCAATATCTGGCCTATGTTGATCAGATCCGTTCCACCAATCTTGAGTTGGCGGGCGAGTATCTGCTGATGGCCGCGCTGCTGATCGAGATCAAGTCGCGCATGCTGCTGCCGGTGCGCAAAGCCGATACCGGAGAAGAAGTCGAAGACCCTCGCGCCGAACTGGTGCGCCGTCTGCTCGAATACGAGCGCATGAAGCTGGGTGCGCGCCGCCTGGACGAACTCCCTCTTCAAGGCCGCGATTACCTGTTGTCGGGCGCCCAGGCCGAACTGGTCGTAGAAGAAATCCTGCCCGAGATCAGCCCTGACGATCTGCGCCAGGCCTGGCTCAGCATCCTCAAGCGAGCCAAGCTCAATGCCAGCCATAAGATCACGCGCGAGCAACTGTCGGTCCGCGATCACATGAGCCAGATCCTGCGCCGCCTGCAGGATGTGCGTTTCATGGAATTCACCCAGCTATTTTCCGAACGCGTGGATCAGGGCGATCCCGCGGCGGTGATTGTCGTGCATTTTCTGGCCATGCTGGAATTAGCACGAGAGTCACTGCTTGAAATCACTCAGGCCGAGCCCTATGCTCCCATCTACCTGCGCCTGACCTACATTCGGGCCCAGGACTGAGACACCTGGCCTACTTCCCCAGCGGAGAAATTTTTGAAAGTCGTCCACAATATCCAAGAACTGCGCGATCAGATGCAAGGCCAGACACGCGTGGCGTTTGTGCCCACCATGGGTAATCTGCATCAGGCCCATCTGTCATTGATGAAGCTCGCCCGGCAGCACGGCGACCCGGTAGTCGCCAGCATTTTCGTCAATCGCCTGCAGTTCGGTCCTAACGAAGATTTCGACCAGTATCCGCGCACCTTGCAGGATGACGTGACCAAGATGGAGCAGGAGCGGGATGTCTACGTTTTGTTTGCGCCGTCGGAAAAAGAAATGTATCCAGAGCCGCAGAATTTCCGTGTCAGCCCGCCGGATCATCTGGGCCGCATTCTGGAGGGGCACTTCCGCCCGGATTTCTTCGAGGGCGTGTGCACCGTAGTACTGAAGCTGTTTTCCTGTGTGCAGCCGCGCGTGGCTGTTTTCGGCAAGAAAGACTATCAGCAACTGATGGTCGTGCGCCAGATGGTGCGCCAGTTCCAGTTGCCGGTCGAGATCCTGGCCCACGAAACCGTGCGTGAAGACGATGGCTTGGCCATGTCTTCGCGGAATCGCTACTTGTCCGAAGCTGAGCGTGCCGAAGCGCCTCGGCTGTACCAGGCGCTGCAGGAGATGGCGCTACAACTGCAGCAGGGCCGCAGCCGTGACGACATCGAAGCCCAGGCTGTGCGAGTGCTGGCTGAGCGGGGCTGGAAAGTGGACTATATGGCCTTGCGTCGCCAGTCCGACCTGCTGGAGCCCACCGAAGAGCAGATCCAGGCCGGCGAGCCGCTGGTTGCCCTGGCCGCCGCCAAGCTGGGCGCGACACGCCTGATCGATAACCTGGAGATGACCAGGGTCTGAGGTATTCGTCCTGCGACAGGTCAACAAAAAAGCACGGCTATGCCGTGCTTTTTTGTTGACCTGTGACAAACAGATCCAGTCAGACAGGTTACGAGTCGATTTGTTGCATAAAATAACAAACTATGTCTTATGGTTAACAGATCGCGTGATGGCAAGTTCTTGGCTGACACGCGAATCGCGAGGCTGACATGGTGTTAAATGGTCTTCTTCCCGCCACCGTCCTCTTTGACAGTCTGACGCCGCGCGAACGTGACGTGCTGTCTTACATTGCCATTGGCAAGGCCAATAAGGTGATTGCGGCCGAGCTGGCTATTTCGCAGCGCACGGTCGAGGCGCATCGGGCGCGGGTTTTTCAGAAGCTGAGGGTACGCAATGCGGTGGAGCTGACCCGGTTTGTATTCAGCGAACCGAGTCTGTTGGACGCCTTGCCGCCCAGGGTGCTGGGCGGGTTGACGCGCTAGTTCAACGGCAGGCAGGGGCGGGCTTGCCATCCTGTTCGGCGATGGGGTCTATGTCGGCCTGGCGGGTCAGGCGGCTTTCCAGGGTGGGTCGCTGCTGATTGAACGAATTGATGCGCACGACGTTGCCATTCAGGAAGCTGAGATCCGCCATGGCGCTGTCCTTGTCGGTCAGCAAGGCGATGCGGGTGGGCTGGGCGCCGATGGGCACCCAGCAGCCGCCCGCACTGTGGGCCTGGCCGCCGCCCAGGGGCTCTGTGCGCAAGCGCCATTGGCCTGCGGGCGCGAGGGTCACGCTTATTTTGGAGGGCGTGCAGGCGCCGCTCTGCGGCGGGCAGGACAAGGTGCCCAGAAAGGTCTTGGGTTCGGCCAGCTCGGCTACGGCCTGGCCCAGGGGCGCGGCTTCAGGAGCGGGCTGAGCTGGGGTGGCAGGGCGTACGCCTTCCTGGTCGCCGAAGCCCAGCGAGATCTGCGACGGGGCGCGGGCCGTATCGCGGCCTTGGGCATTGCGCAGCGCATCTTGCTGGGTAGAGCCGCGCCCGTCGTTGGGGTCGGGCTGGGCGGGATTCTGGGCGCAGGCCGCCAGCAAGGCGACCAGAACCAGGGATAAAGGACGCAGGGACGTGAGCTTCTGAAAAGACATGGCGGTTTCCATGGAGGGCGATAGCACGATTCTACGCGAGACCGTATGCGCCGGACAGCATTGCGCAGGGTAGGAGGATCATCCCAGGTACGCTACAGTTTCATTTTTGATGTGAAAGGGCGGCGCATGCTGACGATAGGTCTGACGGGCGGAATAGGATCGGGCAAGAGCAAGGTGGCGGATTTCTTTGCCGCCTGGGGCGCGGCTGTCGTGGATACCGATGTGATCGCGCATCAGCTTACCGCGCCGGGCGGCCAGGCCATCGATGCCATCCGGCAGGCCTTCGGCCCGGATTTCATCGCAGCGGACGGCTCCATGGATCGCGACCGTATGCGAGCGCATGTCTTCCAGGAGCCGACGGCGCGCCGGCAGCTTGAAGGGATCATCCACCCTTTGATCAGCGCCGTAACAAAAGCACAGACCTTGAGCGCGCAAGGATGTTATCTTGTCGTAGTGGTGCCTTTGCTGGTGGAGTCCGGGCGATGGCGGGAGCGGGTAGACCGCATTTGCGTCGTCGATTGCGACCCGACTACCCAGATGCGCCGCGTGCAGCAGCGCAGCGGGCTTTCCGTCGAGACGATTGAGCGTATCATGGCCGCACAGGCCACGCGGGAGCAACGACTGGCGCTGGCTGATGATGTCGTCCTGAATGACGGGGACACAACCTTGCCGCTCCTGGAGCAGCGCGCCCGGGCCGTACACGAAGCCTGGTGCGCTTTATCCGGTTGAGCGCGGGTCGGCTCCCGCCGCAAGCAGTCAACTAAAGGTTTCTAAACGCGTGACTTTATACGAATACCCATGCAATGAGCGTGTCAGGGCTTTGCTCCGGGTGGAGTACCTGTTCGAGCGCTTGTTTCATTTTGCCCGCAGCCTGGATGCGCACTCTCATCAGATCGCCGTGGCTACGCTGTTCGATTTGCTGGACATTGCCGATCGGACCGATTTGCGTTCGGCAGTCCTGCAGGATCTGGAGCGCCAGCGCCTTGCGCTGGCCGCCTTGCGCGAGCATCCCGGCGTCCAGTTGCAGGCGCTGGACAAGATGCTGGACGATATCACCGGCGCCGCGGCGGAGCTGTCCGCTCAGGGGCGCGTGGGCCAGGGGCTGCGCGACAATGAATGGCTGACCAGTCTGCGCGGCCGGGTGGCCGTCCCCGGCGGTACCTCCCAGGTGGACATGCCGTCTTACTATTCATGGCAGCAGCGCCCCGATGCTGATCGCGTCGAGGATATCCGTCGCTGGAGCGAGCCGTTCACGCCTCTTTATCAAGGCCTGGCCCTGATCCTTCGCCTGTTGCGCCAGTCGGGCGACGCCGTCGACCAGACCGCCCGCGAAGGCTCCTACCAGGAAATGCTGGCGGGCAAGTCTTTTCAGTTGCTGCGGGTCTGGGTCAATGCCGGGGCGTGTATTTATCCCGAAATGAGCGCGAATCGATACGTGGTCTGGGTGCGTTTCGTACAGCAGGACAACCAGCTCAAGCCACAGCCGGTCACGACCGACATCCCCTTCAGGCTGGCACGCTGCAATTTCGGCTAGGCAGCGTTCATATCACGTTCAGGTAGCCCCTTTTATACTTCCCTGTCAGGCGTTCGCTGTCGCGAGCGCCTGTTGCCTCCAGGCTTCGCTCTGCCTATCACTATTGCCCGTCTCGTGCGGCGCGATGGAATAATGTGGGCTGGCGCGTGGCCGTCGGAATAGTTCAGCGTGTGTTAAACGCTGTTTTTGACGCTGGGTGCAGACAATCAAGTTTTAGCCGGGGAGCTTACATGTCGGAGTTGAATGCAGGCAAAGGTCGGAGAAGCCGGACCTTTTACGTCTGTTTGGTGTTGGGTTTGCTGATTGCAGGCGGTCTGGCCTATTACGCCCTGACTCCCAAACCCGCTGCGACTGACAGCGCTCCAGGCCAGCCGCGCGGACCGCGAGGCATGATGGGTTCCACCAAGGTGCCAGTTCGCGCCATCACCGTGCAGGAAGGTCTCATCGACCAGACCCTGACCGCAATCGCCACCGTCAAGCCCTTGCAGACGGTGGCTATCCGCGGCGAAGTCGACGGCGTGCTGGAGCGCATCTTGTTCAAGGATGGCCAACGGGTCAAGACGGGCGAGCTGCTGGCGCAGATCGACCCGCGCACCTATCAGGTGCAACTGGACCAGGCGCGGGGGCAGTTGCTGCAGAACCAGGCCCAGCTCAAGGGGGCTCAACAGGAGCTGCAGCGTCATCGCGTGCTGTTCCAGCAAAATTCCATTTCGCGCCAGGCGCTTGAAACCAAGGAAACGGCTGTGCAGCAGTTGCAGGCGCAGGTCAAGTCCAGTCAGGCGGAAGTAGGGCGTACCCAGCTGCAGCTGGATCGCACCCGCATCACGGCGCCTCTGGATGGTCGGCTGGGCCTGCGCAAGCTGGATCAGGGCAATCTGGTATCGGCAGCCAACACCGACGGGATCGTTGTCATTACCCAGGTGGATCCGATCGGCGTGGAGTTTTCGCTGCCTCAGAATCAGTTGGCGGCGTTGTCGCTGGCCATGCGCCAGAGCCAGACGCCGCTGCGGGTGGAGGTCACGGGCAGCAATGGCCAGGTACTGTCCGCTCAGGGGCGGCTGCAGGCCCTGGACAATCAGATCGATGTGGCCACCGGAACCTTGCGCGTGAAGGCCGAGTTCGACAATCCCGACGAAACGCTTTTCCCCAATCAGTTTGTCAACGCGCGCGTTTACCTGGGCCAGCAGCAGGGGCTGCTGATTCCGTCCTATGCCGTGCAGCGCGGATCGGTGGGCACCTATCTGTATACGCTGGATGCCGACAACAAAGTTCATGTGCAGCCGGTAGAGTTGGGTACGGCGTCGCTGGATACCACGCTGGTGGCGTCTGGCTTGAAGGCTGGCGACCGCATCGTGGTGGAGGGTACGGATCGCCTGCGCGAGGGCTCCGTGGTAGAGGTCATGGATACCGATGGCAAGGCCCGTGTGCCGGCGGCCAAGACTGAATCTGCGCAGCGTCCGGCCGGTGGGTCGGGGCGGCGCGGACCGGCGGCGGGTGAATAAACCGTGAGCATGTCGCGCCTTTTCATTCTGCGCCCGGTGGCTACGACACTGGCGATGGTCGCGCTGCTGGTGTCCGGCTTGCTGGGCTATCGCATGTTGCCGGTGGCGGCTCTGCCGCAGGTGGACTATCCCACGATCCAGGTCGTGACGCTTTACCCGGGGGCCAGTCCCGACGTGGTGGCCGCCCTGGTGACGTCGCCGCTGGAGCGGCGGTTCGGCAGCATGTCCGGCCTGTCGCAGATGATTTCTTCCAGCTCGGGCGGCGCATCGCGCATTACCCTGCAGTTCGACCTGGGGCTGTCGCTGGACGTGGCCGAACAGGAAGTGCAGGCGGCCATCAATGCGGCCTCCAATATGCTGCCCAATGACCTGCCGGCCCCGCCCATCTACAACAAGGTCAACCCGGCCGACACGCCGGTCATTTCGCTGGCGGTGACTTCGCCTAACATGCCTTTGCACGAAGTACGCGATCTGATCGACGTGCGCGTCGCGCAGAAGCTCTCGCAGGTCAACGGGGTGGGCTTGGTCAGCATTGCCGGGGGCCAGCAGCCGGCTGTCCGAATCCAGGCGGATCCGGCGGCATTGGCGGCGCGCAGCCTGACCTTGACGAATCTGCGTCAGGCCATCACGGCGGCCAACGTCAACCAGCCCAAAGGCAATCTGGATGGTCCGCAGCGCTCCACCAGCATCAGCGCCAACGAGCAGCTCCAGTCGGTCAGCGATTACGAGAACCTGATCATCGCCTACCAGAACGATGCCGCCGTGCGCCTGGGCGAAGTCGCCACGGTGGTGCGCGATGCCGAGGATGTCCGCCAGGCGGCCTGGGTCGGGGCTGATCCCGCAATTCTGCTCAATATCCAGCGCCAGCCCGGGGCCAACGTCATCGACGTCGTGGACCAGATACAACGCCTGCTGCCTGAAATCCGGCGTTCTTTGCCGGTGGGTGTGGACGTCACCGTGGCGACCGACCGCACGCAGACCATACGCGACTCGGTAGAGCATGTGCAGCAGGAAATGATCCTGGCCATTGTGCTCGTGGTGCTGGTCACTTTCGTGTTTCTGCGTACCTGGACGGCCACCGTCATTCCCAGTGTGGTCGTGCCGATTTCGCTGATCGGCACGTTCGGCATCATGTTCCTGTGCGGTTTCAGCGTGAACAACCTGACCCTCATGGCGCTGACCATCGCCACCGGCTTTGTGGTGGACGATGCCATCGTCATGATCGAGAACATCGCCCGCTATATCGAAAAAGGTGACAGCGCCATGCAGGCGGCCTTGAAGGGCGCCGCGCAGATCGGCTTCACCTTGTTCTCCCTGACCATTTCCCTGATCGCCGTGCTGATTCCGTTGCTATTCATGAGCGATGTCATCGGGCGGCTGTTTCGCGAGTTCGCCATTACCCTGGCGGTTGCGATTCTTCTGTCCTTGTTTATTTCGTTGACGCTCACGCCCATGATGTGCGCGCGCATGCTCAAACCCAGTGCCGAACAGAAGCATGGCCGCTTCACGACCTGGGCGGGCGAGCAAATGGACAGAATCATCCATTCGTATGACAAGGGTCTGATCTTTGTGTTGCGTCACCAGACCCTGACTCTGCTGGTGGCGCTGGCCACGGTTGTGGTCACGGCCTTGCTGTATCTGGTGGTGCCCAAAGGATTCTTTCCGCAGCAGGATACCGGTCTGATCCAGGTCATCACCCAAGGTCCGCAGACAGCCTCATTCAGCGCCATGAGCCGCCTGCAACAGGAGGCCGCTGCCATCGTGCTGCAGGATCCGGATGTCGACACCGTGACCTCCTTCATCGGCGTGGACGGCACCAATGCCACTCTGAACAACGGCCGCATGCAGATCGCCCTGAAACCGCAGGACAGCGGTCGGGCGACGGCTACTGAAATTATGGACAGACTGGATGAGCGCCTGGAGAGCATCCCAGGCCTGGAGGTGTACCAGCAGTCGATCCAGGAGCTGACGGTCGACGATCAGATCAGCCGCAATGTCTACCAGATGGCCCTGTCGGATCCGGATACCGCCGTCTTGAATGAATGGATGCCCAAATGGCTCGAGGCCGTGCGCGGGCTGCCCCAGATCAAGGACGCTTCCATGAGCCTGCAGAACGACGGACTGCAGTTGCTGCTGGACATAGACCGGGATGCGGCGGCGCGTGTCGGCGTGACCAAGGCGAATATCGACGATGCCTTGTACGATGCCTTCGGCCAGCGCTTGATTTCCACCATCTACACCCAGTCCGCTCAGTACCGCGTGGTGCTGGAGGTGCAGGGGGATTATCGTCAGGCTCCGCAGGACCTCGAACGCATTTATGTGAATACCAGTTCCGGCACCTCGGTTCCGGTCACCTCTCTGGCGCGCATACAGCTTCAGCCCAGCACGCTGTCGGTCGAGCGTCTGGGCCAGTTTCCGGCCGTGAATGTATCATTCGACCTGTCCGAGGGCTATTCCCTGTCCGATGCGATCGACGCTATCGAGACCGTGCGCAATGAGATCGGCATGCCCGGTTCGGTGGATCTGCGCTACTTGGGAGCGGCCAAGGCCTTCCACGCCTCCTTGTCCAGCACGCTGTGGCTGATGCTGGCGGCGGTGCTGACCATGTATATCGTGCTGGGAATTCTGTACGAGAGCTATATCCATCCCGTCACCATCTTGTCGACGTTGCCGTCGGCCGCCATCGGTGCGCTGCTGGCCTTGCTGCTGGCCGGCAGGGACCTGGACATGGTGGGGGTGATCGGTATTATTTTGCTGATCGGCATCGTCAAGAAAAACGCCATCATGATGATCGACTTCGCGCTGGAGGCGCAGCGCGAGCAGGGCCTGTCTGCGCGCCAGGCGATTCACCAGGCGGCTCTGCTGCGTTTCCGCCCCATTCTGATGACCACTCTGGCTGCCTTGCTCAGCGCTATTCCGCTGATGTTCGCCAGCGGTTCGGGGGCCGAGTTGCGCCAGCCCCTGGGCCTGGTCATGGTGGGGGGCTTGCTCGCCAGCCAGGTGCTGACCTTGTTCACTACGCCCGTCATCTACCTGTTCTTTGACCGCTTCACCCGCCGCAACGGCGTGCGCGAGGCTTCATGAAGCGTCTGTTGGGTTTGTTCATCTTCCGGCCGGTGGGCTCCAGCTTGCTGGCGCTGGCCATGGTGCTGGTGGGGATTCTGTCGCTGCGTCTGCTGCCGGTAGCGCCATTGCCTGAAATGGATTTCCCCATGATCGCGGTGTCGGCCAGCCTGCCGGGCGCCAGCCCCGAGACCATGGCCTCCAGCGTGGCGACACCGCTGGAACAGTCCTTGGGGTCGATCTCGGGTATTTCCGAAATGAGCTCGCGCAGCAGCGAAGGGTCCACGCAGATCATTCTGGTGTTCGAACTGGACCGCAACATTGAAAGCGCGGCCCGCGACGTGCAGGCCGCCATCAATCAGGCGCGGCCCATGCTGCCCTCGGGCATGTCCAACGTGCCGACCTACGAAAAGGTCAATCCGTCCTCCATGCCTGTCATGGTGCTGGCGTTGACCTCGCCCACGGCGACCAAAGCCCAGCTCTATGACATGGCCAGCGGCATTGTGCAGCAGAAGCTGGCGCAGATTCCTGGCGTCGGATCGGTGGAGGTAGGGGGCGGGTCGCTGCCGGCGGTGCGCGTGGGCCTGAATCCCAAGGCCTTGGCCTCGGCCGGCATTGCGCTGGACGATGTGCGCACCGTCATCAATAACGCCAACAGTCTGCGGCCCAATGGCTATCTGGAAAACGGCCAGGACCAGTGGCAGCTCAGCTCGGGCAAACAATACAACCAGGCACGGCAATTCGAGCCTCTGGTGCTCAAGACTCAGGACAACCAGGTCATACGTCTGGGTGATGTCGCCCTGGTAGAAGACTCGGTCGAAGACATACACAGCCTGGGCTATTTGAACAATCAACCGGCGGTGCTCTTGATCGTGCGCCGCCAGGCGGGTGCGAACATCATCGAGACGGTCAATACCATTCGGGATCGTCTGCCGGATATCGAAGACATGCTGCCCAGCGAGGCGCATCTGACCGTGGCGCAGGATCGCACGCCCAGCATAAGGGCCACACTGGAGGAAGCGCAACTGACGCTGATCATTGCCGTCGCCCTGGTGGTGCTGGTGGTGCTGCTGTTCCTGCGCAATTGGCGCGCCGCCCTGATTCCGGCCATCGCCGTCCCGGCTTCTTTGATCAGCACGTTTGCGCTGATGTATGTATTCGGCTTCACACTGAATACGATTTCCCTGATGGCCTTGATCGTTGCTACGGGTTTTGTGGTGGACGATGCCATCGTGGTGCTGGAAAGCATCATGCGCTATCTGGAAAAAGGCTTGTCTCCCATGCGCGCCGCCTTGCGCGGTACGCGCGAGGTCGGTTTTACCGTGACAGCCATGAGCCTGTCGCTGGTGGCCGTCTTTATCCCCCTGTGGCTGATCGGCGGCCTGGCCGGCCGATTGTTCATGGAATTTGCAGTCACATTATGCACGGCGGTCTTGGTTTCGCTGATCATCTCCCTGATGCTGACTCCCATGATGTCCGCACGCTTGCTCAAGCCAGGGCCTCAGCACGGGCGGCCGCGCAACCCCGTCAGCCGGTTCCTGGGCTGGATCGGGGACGCTAGCTGGCGCGGCTACCGGCGCTCGCTGGATTGGGCCTTGAAGCATCACCGCATCATGCTGCTGTCCCTGTTTGCGACCATAGGCCTGAACGTCTACCTGTATGCAGCAGTGCCCAAGGGCCTATTCCCGCAACAGGATACCGGCCAGCTCATGGGCTTTTTTCGGGTGGATAGGGGCACGTCGTTTCAGGCCATGGAGCCCAAGCTGGAGCATTTTCGGGCCATCCTGAACAAAGATCCGGATATTCAGTCGGTGGCGGTCTTTGCCGGCGGGCGCGGCGGCAGCACATCGTCCTTCATCCTGGTCGAACTCAAGCCTCTCGAAGAGCGCACGGCCAGTGCCATTGATGTGGTCAACCGGCTGCGCGATCCGCTCAGCACTACGCCTGGCGCGCGCATGTTCATGGTGCCGCAGCAGGATATTCCGGTGGGCGGGGGCGGTGGGTCGCGCGCTGGCTCCTACGACTACTCGTTGCTGGGCAGCGATCTGGAGTTGCTCAAGACCTGGCTGCCTAAAGTGCAGCAGGCTATGGCCGATCTGCCTGAACTGGTGGACGTGGATACCAGCACGGACGACAAAGCGGGTCTGGTGCAGTTGGAGATCGACCGCGATCAGGCAATGCGCCTGGGCGTGGACATGGCCTTGGTCGCCAATACCCTGAACAACTCCTTCAGCCAGCGGCAGGTCTCCACCATTTATGGCCGTCTGAACCAGTACAGTGTGGTGATGGGGGTGGAGCCGCGTTTCGCGCAGGATCTGCAATCGTTGATGGAGATCGAAGTCGTGGCCCGCGATGGCACGCGCGTACCCTTGTCGGCCTTCACGCGTTTCACGACCGGGACGGCGCCACGCAGCATCAACCATATGGGCTTGCTGGTTGCCGAGTCCGTTTCTTTCGGTTTGGCCGAGGGGGTGACCTTGGCCGAGGCCACGGCTGCCATCGAGCAGGCCATGGCACGCATCCAGCTGCCCACGCGCGAGATCCAGGCCGGGTTCGAGGGCAACACCGCCCAGATGCTGGACTCCATTGCCAAGCAGCCGCTGATGTTCCTGGCTGCCTTGGTCGCGTTGTACATTGTGCTGGGCATGTTGTACGAAAGCTATATGCACCCGCTGACCATTCTGTCTACCTTGCCGTCGGCGGGCATCGGCGCCTTGCTGGCCCTGATGATGACCAGTGGTGAGTTCAACCTGATCGCCATGATCGGGGTGTTTCTGCTGATCGGCATCGTCAAGAAGAACGCCATCATGATGGTGGATTACGCCTTGCAGATGGAGCGTGAGCGCGGTCTGGATTCCCGCCAGGCGATCTACGAAGCTTGTCTGGTGCGTTTCCGGCCCATCATGATGACTACGCTATCGGCTATTTTCGGCGCCATTCCCCTGGTGTTGGCGACTGGCCCGGGCGTGGAGATGCGTCAGCCCTTGGGGATCACGATTGTGGGCGGGCTGGTGCTCAGCCAGATCCTGACCTTGTACACCACGCCCGTGGTTTATCTTTACCTGGACCGCCTGCGCCACCGATTCATGCGCCGTGCGCGACGCACCACTTTGAATGAGCCGACCTGATCATGCCTGTTTATCGTCTTTCCAATCCGACTTTTGCGCGCCTGGGGTTGGTCGTTCTGCTGGGGGCATTGACGGGCTGTGCCGTAGGCCCCGATTACCAGCGTCCCGATGCGCCGGTGGGCGATCAGTTCCGCGAGGTGCGCGTCGAGGGCGCCTGGAAGACGGCGCAACCTGCCGACCTGACGGAGCGCGGCGACTGGTGGAATGCTTTCAATGACGGCGTTCTGGATCAGTTGATCCGGAATCTGAATGAGCAGAATTTTTCTCTGCAACAGGCGCAGGCGCGCGTGCGCCAGGCCCAGGCGGCCTTGTCCAATACGCGCTCGAATCTGTTTCCGCAGGTCGGCAGCTCGGCGTCGTCCACACGGCGCGGCAGCGGCTCAGGCGACACGAGTCAAAGCGCCAGCGCCTACGATCTGGGCGCCAATGTGGCCTGGGAAGTGGATCTATGGGGACGCATCCGCCGTCAGGTCGAATCCGGGGATGCTTCGTTGCAGGCCAGTGCTGCCGACATGGCGGCCACGCGCCTGAGCCTGCAGTCGCAGTTGGCGCAGACCTATTTCCAGTACCGTGCAGTGGAATCCGCCGAGCGTCTGCTGGACCAGACAGTGCAGGCGTATGAACGGTCCTTAAGCGTGAATCAGAACCGTCTGAACGCAGGCTTTTCTGCTCCTGGCGATGTGGCGGCGGCGCTCAGTCAGCTCGAAGGGGCTCGTACTCAGCGGCTGGCGCTGGACAGGGAAAAGGCATCTTATCAGCATGCGATGGCGGTGCTGGTAGGCCGCCCGCCGTCCCAGTTCGAAGTGGTGCCCCATGCCCCTTGGCCGGTTGTGCCCGAGATACCGGTGGGGCTGCCCTCCAGTCTGCTTGAACAACGTCCGGATGTGGCGCGCGCCGAGCGCCGGATGGCGCAAGCCAACGCGGACATCGGCGTCGCCAAGGCGGCCTGGTTTCCCAGTTTGACATTGAATGCCAGCGGCGGCTTCAGTAGTTCGGATCTTAGCCAATGGTTGACCGCGCCGTCCCGTGTCTGGTCCTTGGGGCCGTCGTTGGCGTTGACCTTGCTCGACTTTGGCGCACGGCGCGCACAGGTGGCGCAGGCCGAGGCAGGCTATGACGAACAGGTCGCAGCCTACCGCCAGACGGTACTGGATGCGCTCAAAGAAGTGGAGGACGCTTTGTCGGACCTGAATGGCCTGGGTCGTGAGCAGGCCAGCCAGGCGCGCGCCCTGGCGGCGGCGCGGGAGTCCTTGCAACTGACACGCAATCAGTTTGATGCTGGGCTGGTGGACTATCTGAGCTTGGCGCAGACTGAGACCAGCGCGTTTTCTGCGGAGCGCCAGGCCCTGGATCTGGAGTCGCAGCGTCTGCGGGCGGCGGTCAAGCTGCTGGTCGCTCTGGGCGGTGGCTGGACGGCGTCGCCCGAATCAGCGGGCTTTGACGCCGGCAGCGCCGAAAGTGCCGCGCCTTGACCGGCAGGACGGCCTCAGTCCTGCTCCATCCAGGCGTACAGGCCGTCGACCCAACGGCGGGCGTCGTCCAGGCCGTATTGAGCCTGAATGTGATCCGCGCGTTCGTAAAGATCGTCAAAGTCGATCTGCGGCGCATTCTTGAACGCGATGGCCACGATATTGCCGTCATGACTTTCCGGCAGCCAGGCTACCGCGGTGAATGTTTCCTGCAAGGCATGCAGATTGCGCGCATGGACCAGGGGCGAGCCCAGCAGGTTGACGGTCAATAGGCCGTGCGGGGTCAGCGCCTGCTGGCAGGCCTGATAGAAGGCCTGGTCTTCCAGCGCGGGGTGGTCGGCCTGATCCGAATACAGATCCACCTGCAGAATGTCCAGGCTGGCGTCCTGTTGGTCCAGATAGTCCAGCGCGTCGCAGGTGTGCACCCGCAGATATTCATTGTCGGGCGGCAGCTCAAAGACCAGCCTGCAGGCTCGGATGACGTCGGGATTCAGCTCTACGGCCTCGACCAGGGTGTCGGGAAACTGCTGATGACAGAAACGCGTCAGCGCGCCTGCGCCTAGCCCCAGTTGCGCGATGCGGCGGGGCTGTTCCAGGAACAGCATCCACATCATCATCTGCCGTATGTATTCCAACTCCAGCCGGTCGGGCGCGTCCAGGCGCATGGCTCCCTGTACCCAGGGCGTGCCCAGGTGCAGGTAGCGTACTCCTTCATGCTCGGAAATGGTTACGGGCGGTGTCATGCGCGAGTGTCGTCCATCAGCTTGCGTATGCCGGCAATGCCGTGTGCGCCGTGCTGCCGCGCGCTGGCCAGGGTCTGTGCAGACTGCCCTCCGATGGCATAGACGGGGCGGCCTGCCTGGGACGCGAGCTGTGCGAAGCGAGTCCAGCCCATACCGGGATCGCCGGGATGAGAGCGGGTTTCCAGTACATGGCCCAGGACCAGGAAATCTGCCTGTATCTTGCGCGCCAGTTCGATGTCGCTTTCATTGTGGGCCGACACGCCGATCAAACCTTGATTCAAGGAAGGGAATGCCGCCAGGGTGTCGTGCCGGCGTTCGGCCAGGGACTGAGCGTCGCTGGCGCGCAGATGCACGCCGTCGGCGTGGTCCCACCAGCTTTCGGGGTGCACGCTGTTCACCAGGCAGCGGGCCTGGTAGCGGTGGCACAGGTTGACGACCTGGAGAAATGCCTGATGCAGATGGAATTCAGCGTCTTCACGGGCGGCCCAGCCGGGCTCGCGGAACTGCACCAAGGCCAGGCCCTGCTGCAGAGCTGTTTCCAGTTGCTCCAGATAGGCGGGCAGGCGGGCGGGCTCGTCGATCTGGGTGATCAGGTAGCGTTCGGGCAATTGCAGCCATTTCAGCGGCGGTTCGGTGGCCGGCAGTACGGGTCCCACGCCCAGAGGGCCGGCCGGATTCACCCAGGCCAATTCCTGGCCTTCTACGCCGCGTGGTTCGCCTTTCCAGCCGCGCACCAGGCAGAAGTACAGTTTGACGAAATTCTTGGGGTATTCGTGTGTGTAGGTGACCCAGGGCTGAGCATCGGTGGTTTCGATGTCCAGCTCTTCGCGCAGTTCGCGCACCAGCGCTTGCATGACTTCTTCTCCGGGTTCGATCTTGCCGCCCGGCAGCTCCCACCAGCCGGGCCAGGGCTTGTCGGCTGGCCGGCTGCCCAGCAGCACACGGCCATCGGGCTGCAGCAGGACGCCTACCGCTACTTCGATACTGGGCTTAGACATGGCGCGCGGTCCAGTCACGGGCGAACTGGCGCGCGACGCGCCCCGAGCGCGATCCGCGCTCCAGCGCCCATTGCAGCGCCTCGGTGCGGGAGGCGGGAATCTGATCCGCAGGGCAGCCCAGTACGCCCAGCCAGTAATAGACGATATCCAGATAGTCGTCCTGCTTGAACGGGTAGAAAGACAGCCACAGGCCGAAACGCTCGGACAGCGATACTTTTTCTTCCACGGCTTCGCCGGGATGGATTTCGCCGTCAGCCGCTGTGGATACTCCCAGGTTTTCCTTCATGTATTCCGGCATCAGGTGGCGGCGATTGGAGGTGGCGTAGATCAGCACATTGTCGCCTGGGGAGGCGACCGATCCGTCCAGCACGGACTTCAGCGCTTTGTAACCGGCCTCTCCGTCCTCGAACGACAGGTCATCGCTGAAAATGATGAAATGTTCGGGACGGGTGCTGATCAAGTCGATGATCTCGCCCAGATCGCTCAGGTCCGACTTGTCCACCTCGATCAGGCGCAAACCCTGGTCCGCGTGCTGGGACAGCATGGCCTTGACCAGCGAGCTTTTGCCGGTGCCCCGCGCGCCGGTCATCAGCACGTTGTTGGCGGGTTTTCCTTCCAGGAAATGGCGTGTATTGCGCTCAATAATGCCTTTTTGGCGTTCGATGTGGTGCAGATCGTCGGGGCGGATGGCGGCAACGTGCTTGACGCCTTCCAGCCAGCCGCGCGAGCCGTTCTTGCGCCAGCGGAACGCGACGGCATCCCAGTTGATGGCAGGAGGGGCGGGGGGCAGCCAGGCTTCCAGTTGGGCCAGGACTCGTTCGGCCCGGTTGATCAAGGTGCTGAGGTCTTGGGCGTTCAAGACGGTCTCCGTAAACGGTCTTCAAAACCGCTATTATCGCCAATTTGAAACGCTTTCCATCTCTTAAATCCGTGCAAGTGGGGTAACTCTAGGCCCAAGGCGACTCAAAATCGTATAATCATGAAGTTAAGATTGGCCCCAACAACGTGGCCGCACTACTTACTCGTCCGGAATTCTGTTTTGAACCTCTCTGACCTGATTGAACCTATCGCCGACGACATGAAGGCCCTCGATGTCGTCATTCGTGAGCGCTTGAATTCGGACGTGGTGCTCATACGCACGATTGGCGAATACATCGTCAGCGCGGGCGGCAAACGCATGCGGCCCGCGCTGTTGCTGTTGGTGGCCCGTGCGTTGGGCTACCAGGGCGGCACCCACCACTTGTTGGCAGGCGTGGTCGAATTCATTCATACGGCCACCCTGTTGCACGATGACGTGGTGGACGAGTCGGATATGCGCCGCGGGCGTCATACCGCCAATGCCGTTTTCGGCAATGCGGCCAGCGTGCTGGTGGGCGACTACCTGTATTCCCGCTCTTTCGAGATGATGGTCGAGTCCGACTCCATGCGCGCCATGGCCGTGTTGTCCGGCGCCACGACCGTTATCGCCGAGGGCGAGGTCCTGCAGTTGCTGAACGTGCACGATCCTGACGTTTCAATGGAGCGCTATTTGCAGGTCGTGCGCTACAAGACCGCCAAGCTGTTTGAAGCTGCCGCCCAGGTAGGCGCCATCGTGGCCGGAGCGCAGCCGGATCTGGAAGAAGCCATGGCGTCTTATGGCCGCCATATAGGTACTGCTTTCCAGCTGATCGACGACGTGCTGGATTACACCGGCGATACCGAAGCGCTGGGCAAGAACGTGGGCGACGATCTGCGCGAAGGCAAACCGACCATGCCGCTGATTCGCGTCATGGAAGTGGGCACGCCGGAGCAGGCGCAACTGATCAAAACAGCGATTGAAACCGGCGACGCCGATTTCGGCGCCGTGGCCCAGGCTATTGAACAGACTGACGCCCTTGCCTATACCCGCCAGGCTGCCGAGGCCGAGGCCGAGCTGGCTGTGCAGGCGCTCGATTGCGTGCCGGACAGCGAATTCAAGCAGGTGCTTCTGCGTCTGTGTGCGTTTGCCGTGCAGCGAGATCGTTGACCTTATTTATGTAACAAACCCACCGTAAGGCGGGTTTGTTACTTCCACGCTTTGTACCGTCAGAAAATCGCTCTCTCTATGAGAGCCATTTTTTTTTGTAAGCAGATCGCGGAAATTCGGCCATTTTTGTCCGTGAAATCCGCCATTTATGTTATTTTCTGAACCCCGCAGCAATTTGCTCAGCACAGGCGGGTCGCGTTAATGTGTGGCCTGTTTGCAATACTTTGCACGCGTACCCGGAACAATGCGGCAGTGAGTCCTGCCTGGATGGATAGGGGCGCGTCGCCATATCCAAAAGATGTAAGGGAAAGGATTCATGAACATCGAGCTTGATATCGCGCAGACGGTCGGCATGGCCGCTGTTTTTCTGGTTGTAGGGGAATTCATCAAGAATCGCGTCGCCTTACTGGCGCGCTATTTCATCCCCAGCCCCATCATCGGCGGCTTGATCTTCTCGCTGATCGCCTTGTTGGGCCACCAGACTGGCATGTTCACCTTCCAGTTCAACGACGATATCCGCAACTTCCTTTTGATGGCGTTTTTCACGACCATCGGCTTTTCGGCCAGTTTCGAGCTGCTCAAGAAAGGCGGCGTGGCAGTAGCCCTGTTCCTGGGGTGCGCCGTGGGCTTGATTGTCCTGCAGAACATTCTAGGGATATCCCTGGCCACGCTGCTGGGCGCCAATCCCTTGATCGGGCTGGCGGCCGGCTCGGTGGCTATGACAGGCGGGCACGGTACGTCGGCAGCATTCGGTCCCTTGATGGAAACCGCCGGCGCCACGGGCGCCTTGCCGGCCGCGATTGCGGCATCGACCTGGGGGCTGGTGATGGGTTGCGTCATCGGCGGGCCGGTGGGCTTGCGCCTGATGAAGCGTCATGGCATCACGGGCCCGGCTCCTCATCGTCGCCATCGTCGCCAGCATGAAGGTAAGGATGCGGCGCCGGCGACCCACACCGAAACCATCCAGGTGGATGACAGCGGCTTTGATATGCCGGTGTATGCGGTCGTGCTGTTGGCGGTGGCCATTGGCATCGGCAGTATCATCATCAATTGGCTGTCCTCGCACGGCATCGTGCTGCCGGCTTACCTGGGCTCCATGCTGGTGGCGGCCGTCATTCGCAACATCATCGACTGGCGCCGCTACCGTCTGCCTGAAAAAGAGTTCGAGATCATGGGCAATGTGTCGCTGGCCTTTTTCCTGGTCATGGCGCTGATGGTCATGAAGTTGTGGGAATTGGCTGAGGTGGCCGGCCCCTTGCTGGTGATTCTGGTGGCCCAGACGATCCTGATGTTCTTTTATGCCTCCTTTGTGACGTTCCGCGTGATGGGCAAGGACTATGATGCAGTGGTCATGTCTGCAGGGCATTGTGGTTTTGGCATGGGCGCCACGCCTAACGCCATGGCCAATATGCAGGCGTTCACCGAAGACAACGGGCCTTCGCGCAAGGCCTTCTTTGTGATTCCGCTGGTTGGCTCGCTGTTCATCGACTTTTTCAACGCCGTCATCATTACCGGCTTCATGAATTTATTCCTCTGATTCTGTCGGGCTTGAGCCGTATTCGGAGCGGGCGCCTGATAGGCGCCCGTTCTGTATGTGCAGGATCAGTAGCCTACGGTGAAGCGCTGGCGGGAATGGCGTGGAAGTTCGGCTTCATTCAGCATGGCCATGGCGTAGTCCTGAATGCTGATGCGGCTGTCGCCTTTGCCATCCACCAGCAGGTCGTCCGCGCCCAGGCGAAATTGGCCGGTGCGCCGACCTGGTTCCAGCATGGCCGCAGGCGCCAGCATGGTCCAGTCCAGGTCGCTGGCCTGCAGCAGGGCCAGGGCATCGCGTGCGCCTTCAGCCGTGCCTTTCCATTCTTTTGGGAAGTTGGGCGTGTCCAGCAGCGCCATGCCAGGCGCCACGTTAAGTGCTCCTGCGCCGCCGACAACCAACAGGCGAGGCACGCCTGCGGCCTGTGTGGCGTTCAGGATGTGCCTCATCCCCTGTAAATAGTATTCACGCACATCGGGTTGGGCATGGCCGCTGAAGGCGCTGATGACCAGCTTGTGGCCGCGCAGCTTCTCGGCCAGCGCGGCTTCGTTCATGACATCCACCTTGAAGGCGGTCAGCCGGGGATGGGCGGGCAGTTTGTCGGGATGGCCGGCCAGGCCGCTGAGCTGATGGCCGCGGGCCAGGGCCTCGTCACGCAAGGCCGAGCCGACATAGCCGCTGGCGCCTATCAGTGCAATTTTCATGGCTGCTCCTGGTAATGGGGAGAGCCTCCATATTCGCAGTCTCAAGCAAAAAGACAAAGCGTACAGATGCAATGTGATTTTGCGATGGTGGCATAGTGTTACGGTGGGGCGGGCTTGCCCTGGCGCAAGGACAAGGATTTTCTCCTGAGTTCCAATCAATGCAGTGGAACGGAGCTTGTCAATGAAAAAACGAATGCTGGGATTATGGCCGCTGTTGGCCTTGTTCGCTGCCTGCTCGGGAGGCGAACCGGTTGTTCAGGCCAATTTGCCCGAGATGGTCAACGCCTCTGGTCAGGCGCGCTTGCTGGAGCAGCCTGGAGAGTTCCTGCTGGATGGCAAATTGACGGTAGCCGATACAGTCATGTATGCCCCTGCTGCCAATCTGCACGTCATGAAATACCCGGTCAGCCAGCGCGACTACAGTCAGTGCGTGGCGGCAGGCGGCTGCAAGCAGGCCGATCCGGTAGGCCAGGGGCAGGCGCAGGATATGCCGGTTGCCGGTGTCAGCTGGCAGGATGGGCAGGACTATGCTGCCTGGCTGTCGGAGCGGACCGGAAAGCGCTTTCGCCTGCCGACTTTCCTGGAGTGGAGCTATGTCGCGGGACGGAATGCCCCTGAGCCGGCGCAGCAAACGCTGGATGAAAACGCCCAGGCGGCGCTGTGGCTGGAGGAGTACCTGGAAAACTATCGCCGCAAGCAGGAACAGGAGGTGCCCTTGACGGCCTTTGGGCGCGGACAGCCCAACGAGCAAGGTCTGCACGATATCGGCGGCCAGGTATCGGAATGGACCGATACCTGCCATGTGCGTGTGCACCGTATCCGCCTGCCTGCCGCCGAATCGCGCCTGGAGAACTGCGGCGTGCGCACCTTGGGTGGAGAGCATGTAGCCGTCATGCCCGACTTCATCCGCGATCCCAAGACCGGCGCCTGTTCAGTAGGGGTGCCGCCGCGCTATCTGGGTTTGCGCCTGGTCATGGAAGGCTGATTTCGGCTTCAGGCACCTTCGAGCACGGCGCGGGCAAAACCGTCCAGGTCGGCGATCGTGATTTGCTTGCGTCCGGCCTGGATCAGGCCCTTGTGGTCCCAACTGCTGACGATGCGGCTGGCAGTATAGAGCGTCGTGCCTGCGAGGTCGGCCAGGTCCTGGCGCGTCACCGGAATACTCAAGGATGTGCCCTGGGCGTCATCCTGGCCGACTTGCCGGATCAGGCGCAGCAGACTGTGCGCCAGGCGTTGTTCCACTTCCAGGCTGTGGATTTCCAGCAGCCTGTCGTCGGCCTCGCTCAGCCGTCGGGACACGGTGTCCTGAGCCGCATGCAGCAGGCACGGATAGCGCGACGTCAGGTTCTCCCAGGACTGTTCTGGCCAGGCCAGAGCGGCGCTCTGGGTCACGCTGATGGCGGTGGCGGGATAGTTTCGCCGTCGCAAGGCGGGAGCAATCCCGATGACATCGCCCGGCAAGGCGAAGCGCACCAGCAATTGCGAGCCATTGGGCATGGTGCGCACGACCTTGATCAGGCCTTGCAACAAGACGAAGAAATGGTCGCTGGCCTGCTCCTGGCGAAAAACCTGGCTGTCTTTGTCGTAGTGGACCAGGCGGCCTTGCCGCCAAAGATCCTGCAAACTGTCGGCGTCCAGCCGGGAAAACACGGGCAATACCGACAGCAGGGAGGCGTTGGATAGGTCATTCATGGATGAAAGTCTCGGAACGGGTTTTCAGCCCTAGTTTGCCAGCCAGTTTGTGCAAGTTGCTGGGATCCAGGCCGAGACGGCGTGCAGCCTGGCTCCAGTTGCCGCTCGAATGCTCCAGCGCCTGGCGGATAAGATGTCGTTGCAATTGATCCACCGATTGCCGCAAGGGCAGCCAGGTCTGGCCCGGAGCAGGGGCGGCGGGAACTGGCTGCGCATGGACCGCGGGAGCCAGGCTCAGATTATCGGCATTCAGTGTGAAGATCTGATTGCGGTCAGGAGCATCCACCAGCAGGCGGATCGCGGCGCGGCTGATCAGGTGCTCGAGTTCGCGCACATTGCCCGGCCAGTGATACGACAGCAGGGCGGTTTCGGCGTCCGGGGACAGGCGCACGCCTCGCAAGCCCAGGCGCGAGCGGTTGGCCTCCAGGAAGTGGCCCGCCAGCAAGAGAATGTCGTTATGGCGATCGCGCAGCGGCGGGATGTTCAGGGGAAAGACCGACAGGCGATGGAACAGGTCCGAGCGGAACGCCCCTTGAGCGACCTGTTGACCCAGGTCGCGATTGGTCGCCGCCACCAGCCGCACGTCCAGCTTGACGGGGTGGTCGGCTCCCAGGCGCTGGACCTCGCCGTTTTGCAGGGTGCGCAGCAGCTTGGCCTGCACGGACAGGGACAGCTCCCCGATTTCATCCAGGAACAGTGTGCCGCCCTCCGCCGCCTCAAAGCGACCCGCACGGTCTGTCTGGGCGCCCGAAAAGGCGCCTTTCACGTGCCCGAACAGCTCGCTTTCCGCCAGCGATTCGGGAAGCGCGGCGCAATTCACATAGACCAGCGGCTTGTGGCTGCGACGCGAGCGCTGATGCAGGCGGCGTGCGAACAACTCTTTGCCGGTGCCGGTCTCGCCCAGCAGCAGCACAGGCAGCTCCGAATCGGCCACGGTGTCCAGCAGATGAATGACATCCTGCAAGGGGGCGCTCGCGCCGATGATCTCCGAACTACCCGCTTGCGCCAGACCGCCAGCCGGCTGGGTGGAAAGCAGTCGCAGACTGCGATTTTCTTCTTCCAGTTCACTGACCCGGATAGCGCTTTCCAGCACCAGGCTGCAGCGCTGCAGCTCGATCAGGGCTTGCTCGGAGAACGTTCCGGGCCGCAGGGCGTCCAGGGTCAGAATGCCCCAGGCTGCTCCTTTCAGGTGCAGGGCGATGCCGACGCAATCGTGCACAGGCAGGGGCTGTCCTTGCTTGTCGTCCAGCAAGCCGTCATAGGGATCGGGCAAGGGACTGTCGGGTTCAAAGCGGATCGGATTGCGGCTGGACAGAATGCGCGCAAAGCGAGGGTGGTCGGCAATAACGAAGTGTCGGCCCATGGTGTCGTTGCTGAGCCCGCTGGCCGCCACGATGCGCAATACCGTGTCGTCCAGCTTGAGCAGGCCGACGGCGTCGCAGGCGAAATTGCGGGCGACCAACTGCACCATGCGCTGCAGACGCAAAGCGCCGGGAATGTCGGTGGCCAGGTCGGCGATGAGAAGTTCAAGCATGGGTTGAAATTACCCTGTTGGTAGAAAGCACCCTTTTTTCGATGGGTTATTTATACCGTGTCTCGACGGAAAGCCCTTTAATCCAGATCAATCCGAATTGGCACGCTTCTTGCTTTTAGTGTTTTGCAAACATTTTTTTCAAGGAGTGCAGCATGACACTTGAACTTCTGGGGCGCAGCTTGAGCGATCTGGCCAGCGAGATACCAGGGGCGACCCGTGTATTTCATCAGCACAGGCTGGATTTCTGCTGTGGCGGGCATGTCAGCCTGCGCGATGCCGCCGAGCGTCGCTCTATTGACACGGCGGGACTGGTGCTGGCCCTGAAGCACCTGCAGGAGCAGGCCGTATCCGCTGGGCAAGATTGGAGACAGGTCCCGGCTGCGCAATTGATCGAGCACCTGGTCCAGCGCTACCACGAGGTCCATCGCGAACAGTTGCCGGAACTGATTCGTCTGGCGCGGCGGGTCGAGGTCCGGCATCAGGACCACGACGATTGCCCCATCGGCCTGGCCGACGTGCTGGAGAACCTGCAGCAGGAGCTGGAGGGACATATGCACAAAGAAGAACGGGTACTTTTCCCCATGCTGGTGCACGGCTCGGACAGCATGGCGCAAACCCCCATCGCTGTGATGCGGCTGGAGCATGAACAGCACGGGGATAGTCTGGATGCGGTATTGGATTTGACTCGCGACCTGCAGTTGCCCGACGGGGCCTGCACCACCTGGCGCGCTTTATATGGCGGGTTGGAGCAATTCCGGCAAGACCTGATGGAACACATACATCTGGAAAACAATATTTTGTTCAAGAGCTCGACGGAACGAGTTCACGGAGGCGGTCATGCGTAGTTACAAGGGTTTATGGCTGGCATTGCTGGCTGTGCTGATAGTGACGTTCTCGGTCCTGGGGTGGACCGGGGTCGAGGTGTATCGTCAGGCCCCGCCCATACCGTCCAAGGTGCTGACCCAGGATGGCAAGCTGTTCACCTCCCAGGAGCAGATCGAGCGTGGCCAGTCCGCCTGGCAAAGCACGGGCGGCATGCAGCTGGGCTCCATCTGGGGCCATGGCGCCTACCAGGCGCCTGACTGGAGCGCCGACTGGCTGCACCGCGAGGCCTTGGCCTGGCTGGATCTGGCGGCGCGCGATGCGTATTCGCTGAACTACGATCAGCTGAGCTCCACGCAGCAGGCCAATCTGCGCCAGGAACTGCAGGACGAGTACCGCGGCAATCAGGTTGACGCCGCCACGGGCGAGCTGCGCATCAGCGACCGCCGCGTGCAGGCAATCGACCAGACGGCGAAGTACTACATCGATCTGTTTGGCGATGCGCCCGACTTGAAGAGCACCCGCGCCAATTTCGCCATGAAGGACAACACCTTGCCGGACCTGCAGCGCCGTGAAGATATGACGCGCTTCTTCTTCTGGCTGTCCTGGGCGGCTGTCACCGAGCGTCCCGGCACGGATGTGACCTACACCAACAACTGGCCTCATGAACCTCTGGTCAACAACCATCCGTCCACGGCCAACGTGGTGTGGTCCGTCGTCAGCATCGTGCTGTTGCTGGCGGGCATTGCCTTCCTGGTCTGGGGCTGGTCTTTCCTGCACAAGGAAGACGAGCTGCCGCAGGCGCCCGCGCAAGATCCTGTCTTGAGCGTGCGTTTGACGCCATCGCAGCGTGCCCTGAAAAAATACGCCTTTCTGACCGTCGCCTTGTTTGTGCTGCAGGTCTTCCTGGGCGGCTTCACCGCGCATTACACCGTGGAAGGCCAGACCTTCTATGGCATTGATGTTTCCCAGTGGTTCCCCTATGCCCTGACCCGCACCTGGCATATCCAGGCCGCTCTGTTCTGGATCGCCAGCGGCTTTCTGGCGGCAGGCCTGTTCCTGGTGCCCATCATCAACGGCGGGGAAGACCCCAAGTTCCAGCGCTTGGGCGTGGACATACTGTTCGGGGCGCTGGTGGTCCTGTTCCTGGGCTCGTTCGCCGGCAACTACCTGGCCATCAAGCACATCCTGCCGGCCGACCTGAATTTCTGGTTCGGTCATCAGGGCTATGAATACGTCGATCTGGGACGTTTCTGGCAGATCATTAAATTCGTCGGTCTGGCCTTCTGGTTGGTGCTGATGCTGCGTGGCATGATGCCAGCTCTGCGCCGCAACAAGGGCGACAACCATTTGCTTATGCTGCTGGCCGCTTCAACGGTCGCCATCGGCCTGTTCTATGGCTCGGGTCTGTTCTACGGTGAGCACACCAATATCACCATCATGGAGTACTGGCGCTGGTGGGTGGTGCACCTGTGGGTCGAAGGTTTCTTTGAAGTGTTCGCCACCACGGCGCTGGCCTTCATCTTTACCACTCTGGGTCTGGTGACGCGCCGCAGCGCCACCATCGCCAGCCTGGCCGCCGCGTCGATGTTCCTGCTGGGCGGCGTACCCGGTACCCTGCATCACCTGTACTTCTCGGGCACGACCACGCCCATCATGGCCATCGGCGCATCCTTCAGCGCTCTGGAAGTGGTGCCGCTGATCATCCTGGGCCACGAAGCCTGGAGCAACTGGAAACTGCAGGAGCGTGCCGGCTGGATGCGCGATCTGCGCTGGCCCGTCATGTTCTTTGTGGCGGTCTCGTTCTGGAACATGCTGGGCGCGGGTGTCTTCGGCTTCATGATCAATCCGCCCATCTCGCTCTATTACATCCAGGGTCTGAACACCACGCCAGTGCACGCGCATGCGGCATTGTTCGGAGTGTATGGCTTCCTGTCCCTGGGCTTCGTGCTGATGGTGGTGCGCTACCTGGCTCCACATGCGCACTTCAATGACCGTTTGATGAGCTGGGGTTTCTGGACCCTTAATATCGGCCTCGCATTGATGATGTTCATCAGCCTGTTGCCCGTGGGCATCATTCAGGCCTGGGCCAGCATTTCGGAAGGGATGTGGTATGCCCGCAGCGAAGAGTTCATGCAGCAACCCATTCTGCAGTCGTTGCGCTGGTGGCGTACGCTGGGCGACGTTGTCTTCATCGCCGGCGCTCTGATCGTGTTCCAGCAAGTGCTGGCGCGCATCCTGGCTGGCCGTCGCAGTCAGAGCGCCCTGCCTGCGGGCTCTGCCGCCGGAACGGTGCGTTGATCCGCTCTTGATTGCTCTTGTGGAAAACCGCCTTCGGGCGGTTTTCTGTTTGGCCGTCGCCAAAGTCAGGTCGACACATAAATGAAGCACGCAAAATTGCTGTAGTTTGAGCCACAGCAAAGAGTGAAATCCCCGGATGCGGTGCAATACAGCCATGGACTGCAAAACCCGCAGAACACTAATCGACAGGCTACGAGCCTGGATAAACCGGGAGGTACTATGGAACGTCGTCATTTCTTGAAGAGCGCAGGCCTGGGCGTGGCCGCTGGAACGACTCTGCTGGCTGCACAAGTGCAGGCGCGCGAGACCGCTGCGCCCAAGAAAGCGGCCCCTTGGCTGGCGCCCCGCACCGAGGCGGACATTGCCAAGCTCAAGCGCGTCAAGGTGGATCTGGTGGCGCCGCCCATGGTGCATGCCCACGAACAAAAGGTCGGGCCCGAGCCGCGCGTCATCGAATTCACCATGTCTATCGAAGAAAAGGAAATCGTTGTCGACCGTGACGGCACCACCATGCACGCCATGATGTTCGGCGGCTCCATGCCCGGCCCCACCATGGTTGTGCACGAAGGCGACTACCTGGAGCTGACACTGATCAACCCGGCTACCAACACCATGCCGCACAACGTCGACTTCCACGCCTCCACGGGAGCGCTGGGCGGCGCCAAGCTGACCAACGTCAATCCCGGCGAGCAGGCCACGCTGCGCTTCAAGGCTGACCGTACCGGCACGTTTATCTATCATTGCGCGCCTGAAGGCTCGGTGGCCTGGCACGTGGTAGCGGGCATGCATGGAACGGTCATGGTGCTGCCGCGCGATGGCCTGAAAGATTCGGCCGGCAATCCGCTGCACTACGACCGCGTTTACACCGTCGGCGAATTCGATCTGTACATTCCGCGTGACGAAAAGGGCAATTTCAAAAAGTATGCGTCGGCCGCCGAAAGCTATGGCGATACGCTGGAAACCATGCGCGGCCTGATCCCCAGCCATGTCGTGTTCAACGGCAAGGTGGGGGCGCTGACCGGCGATGGCGCCATGAAAGCCAAGGTGGGCGAGACTGTGCTGTTCATCCACTCGCAGGCCAATCGCGACACACGCCCGCACCTGATCGGCGGACACGGTGACTGGGTTTGGGAGCTGGGCAAGTTCGACGATCCGCCGGCCAAGAATCTGGAAACCTGGTTCATCCGGGGCGGCTCGGCAGGCGTTGCTCTCTATACGTTCAAGCAGCCTGGCGTCTATGCCTATGTGAATCACAACCTGATCGAAGCCATGGAACTGGGCGCAGCCGGCCACGTATTGGTCGAAGGCGACTGGAACGATGATCTCATGAAGCAGATCAGCCCTCCCGGTCCTATCAAGGGCTAGGTCCGACTACGCACGCATCGCGGCGGCATGAGGACATGCCGCCTGTTCTAGGGAGAAAAAAATGAAAATCCGCCGTCCATCCGCCATGGTTTCCGCTTTGCTGGCCAGCCTGACCATGCTGGCTGCCGTACCGGCCGCTCAGGCCAGCCAGGACGAGGCCATCAAGCTGTACCGTTCGTCCTGCATGGTCTGTCATGCCTCGGGCATGGCCAATGCTCCCCGTCTGGGCGACAAGGCTCGCTGGACGCCCTTGAAGGAGCAAGGCGAGGAAGCTCTGATGGATGTCGTGGTCAAAGGCAAGGGCGCCATGCCACCGCGCGGGGGCGCCGCCAAGGCCAGCGACGAGCAACTGCGTGGTGTCGTGCGCTACATGCTGGAGCAGGCGGGCTAGGCGCTGTACCTTTCTACAGACTCCAGTCGTAGTCTATGGTCAGGGGAGCGTGGTCGCTGAAGCGCTCCTCTTTGTAAACTGAGGCTTTCAGGGCCTTAGCCGCAATACCTGGGGTGGCAATCTGATAGTCGATGCGCCACCCTACGTTTTTGGCCCAGGCCTGGCCGCGGTTGCTCCACCACGTATAGCATTCGTCCGTGGTGTCCGGATGCAGGCTGCGATAGACGTCCACCCAGGAAAGCTCCCCCAGCACTTTGCTCATCCAGGCGCGCTCTTCCGGCAGGAAACCACTGTTTTTCAGGTTTCCTTTCCAGTTCTTCAGATCGGCTTCATGGTGTGCGATGTTCCAGTCGCCGCAGATGATGAATTCCCGGCCGGTATCGCGATGCTCGCGCATCAGGGCGTCTATCCATTGTTCGAAATGGTCCAGGAAGCGGTACTTGGCGCTCTGGCGTTCGTCGCCGGACGAGCCTGATGGCAGATAGGCGCTGATGACGCTGAGCTTGTCCCAGTCGGCTCGCAGGATGCGGCCCTCGGCATCGAACTCTTCACATTCCATGCCTTCGGTAACGGCTTCGGCGCGCGGGTTCAGGTACAGGCCCACGCCGCTATACCCTTTTTTCTGGGCATGGTGGAAATGCCCTTCGTACTGGCCGGGGTGGCGCATGTCATCGGTCAGGTCAGCGGCGCTGATCTTGATTTCCTGCATGCAGACAATATGAGGCTGCTGGGCTTCGAGCCAGGCAGGCAGACCTTTGCGGAAGGCGGCGCGAATGCCGTTGACGTTGAGTGATGTGACGCGTAGCACGGGACAGTTCTCCTTGTAGCGCCAACACTTTAACCTTTAATGCCGCCCCGCGTCAGGGGGCGGCACCTGGCGCACAGCGTCAGGCTGTCCCGAAACGGTAGCTGGAGACAGTCAGCCCGCCGAAGGCCCGGGTCTCGTGGTGGAAGCGGTGAGCGGTTTCATGCGCCGCCGCGCCCACAGCCACCATCAGGGGAATCAGGTGATCTTCACGCGGATGGGCGATGCGGGCGGCCGGTGCCTGTTCCCAATCCATCAGGGCCTGTCGACGTTGCTCGGCATCAGGCAGGGACAGGCTCTGGTTCAGCCAATGGTCGAATTGCGCAGAAGGTTCAACCCCGCCGGCGCCCATATTGCGCAGATTGTGATAGCTCAGGCCGCTGCCTATGATCAGGATGTCGTCTTCGCGCAGGGGCGCCAGAGCCTGACCCATGGAATAGTGCAGGGCCGGGTCATAATTGCCGTGGATGGACAATTGCACCATGGGCACATTGGCTTGCGGGTAGATGCCATAGGCAGGCACGAAGGCGCCGTGGTCAAAGCCGCGTTGCGGATCCTGCTGGGTAGGCAGACCTTTGGATTCCAGCAAGGCCTGCACTTGCGCGGCCAACTCCGGATTACCGGGCGCAGGATAGCGGATCTCGTACGTATGGGGCGGAAAGCCGTAATAGTCATAGACCATGTCCGGATGCTGAGCACAGGCCACCAGAAGGTGGTCGTCGCGCGCTTCCCAGTGGGCCGATACCATCAGAATGGCCTTGGGTGTGCGACCAAGCTGGCGGGGGATGTCTTTCAGGGCGGCGGCGAGCGGCGCATACATGGCCTGGGCTTCGGGCATCCACGGCCAGGGTCCGCCCCCATGCGAAATAAAATAGGTAGGCATGCTCATGGGATGGCTCCAACCCCCGCCCGGGCGGGCAGGGGCGTGTTCAGAAGTAAAAGTGATCAGGCTGCGTTGCGGGCCGAGTCCACGCTCCATGGACCGGGGCCGGCGACGGCCAGGTACAGGAAGATAAAGCTGAACAGGACGGCGGCTTCACCGCCGTTGAGCAGCGGGAAGAAGAAGGTGCTGGCGCTGACATGGCCAATGAAATAGGCTGCTGCGCACAGACCGGAGGCGATGAATGCCGCAAAGCGAGAAAACAGGCCGATGACCAGCAACACGCCAAGGATCAGCTCCAGAATGCCTGCTACGCCGTACATCGAGGCGATCTGCAGGTTGGCGAACATTTCCACTTTGGGGAAGCCAAGAATCTTGGCCGTACCGTGCGTGAGCAGCAAATAGCCGGCGACGATGCGCAGGATGCTGAGTACGCGGGGAGTCCATTGGGAAGTAACTGCGCTCATGATGGTTCCTTTGAAAAATTGAAGGCATCGATGGGGTAGGGCAGTAAACCAGGCTTCTGAACGGTGAGCCTGACCGTAGTATGACGACATTTACCGGCCCTTTCCACGCTTGCGGCAAACGAACAACTGCTATCCGTCTATGGGTAAATCATATTGAATTACTATCTGGAATTAAACTGGCTTTTTTTATTTGATTGGTTTCTTAAAAGGAAATCATGGATACGGTTCAAAGTCTGCGGGTATTCAGGGAAATCGTGGCGGCGGGCAGCTTCACAGCGGCAGCCCAGCGGCTGGACATGTCGGCACCCATGGTCAGCAAGCACATGGCTCATCTGGAAAAGCAATTGGGCGCAAGGCTGCTCAATCGCAGCAGCCGGCGTTTGAGTCTGACGGAAATGGGGCAGGCCTACTTTGACTATTGCCTGCAAGTGCTGGATACCTTGCAGAAAGGGCAGGATGTCCTGCAGGGCTCGGGTTTGAGTCCGCAGGGCGTGCTGCGCGTGACTGCGCCCGTCTGGTTTGCCAATGCGAAGATGGCGCGCGTCTTGCATGCCTATCAGCAGCGCTTTCCCGATGTAACTCTGGATTTGAGCCTGAGCAATCACAAGGTGGATCTGGTCGCCGAGGGGTTCGATCTGGCGTTGCGGGTGACCCGCGATCCTTCGCCGCATCAGATTGCGCGCCATATATGCGCCATTCAGTTCCATCTTGTGGCCTCGCCGGATTTTGTCCAGCGTCATGGTGCGCCGCGCACTTCGGTGGATGTGATGAGGCTGGGGGCGGTGACCCCTAGTTACCTGCACCAGGAAGGGTTCGAGTTCATTGGGCCCGAAGGGCGCGAGCTGTTGCGTTTTCGCCCGGTGATGAAATCCGACAACACCAATCTGACCTATCACGCTGTATTGGAAGGAGCTGGCATAGGCTACTTGCCGGACTGGCTGATTGCGGGCGATCTGGCCTCTGGGCGCCTAGTACGGCTGCTGCCTTCCTATCACCAGAATCCCCAGGAATTACATGCGGTCTATGCCAGCCGCCGCTATTTGACACCCAAGGTGCGCAGCTTTATCGACTTTTTGCTGGAAACGCTAGGAGAGCCGGGCAGGACGCGCGCCGCCAAGTCTGTAAAATAGGTGCTGTTTTTTCAATTACTCATACTGTCATGTCGGCCAAACAAGATAATCGTCGCAATTTCGTGCGCTTCTCCCTGGAACAGGGTGTGCTGCGCTTTGGTGAGTTCAAGGTCAAGTCCGGCCGTCTGAGCCCCTATTTCTTCAATGCCGGCTTGTTCAATACCGGCCGCAGCGTGGGGCAGCTGGCGCGTTTCTATGCACAGGCCCTGCTGGACTCGGGCGTGCCTTTCGATATGTTGTTCGGGCCGGCTTACAAAGGCATCCCGCTGTCCACGGCGACGTCCATCGCTCTGGCCGAGCATGCCCAGGCCAATGGCCGCGATGTTCCTTTTGCCTTCAACCGCAAGGAAGCCAAGGACCATGGCGAGGGCGGCACGCTGGTTGGCGCCCCCTTGCAGGGCAAGGTCGTGATCATCGACGACGTGATCACCGCCGGCACCTCGGTGCGCGAATCCATGCAGATCATCAAGGCGGCCGGCGCTGAACCCGCTGCCGTCTTGATTGCTCTGGACCGCATGGAGCGCGCCGGGCCGGATGACGCACTGTCGACTCATTCCGCTGTGCAGGATGTCGAGCAGACCTACGGCATTCCCGTAATCAGCATTGCATCCTTGGCCGACATCATGGATGTACTGGCCGATGACCAGGCCCTGGCCGCTCATGCCCCGCAGGTCAAGGCCTATCGCGACCGCTACGGTGTCTGATCCTGCCAGTACCGTTGTATCGACCCCGGCCTGAGCCGGGGTTTTTTTATTGAGCCGACAAGGGCGGGCGCGGGTTCAGGCGCGGAACACGTCATCCAGGCTCGTGGCGTCCAGCACGTTCAGAGACCAGGACATCAGCTCTTGGCGAGTTGCTTGTTTCAGGCGTTGAGCCATGGACGGGTCCAGAAGACCGAAGCGCGTCTGCAGTTGACGTTCCAGGACGAGGCATTCGCCTTTCTGTAATCCTTGCTCCAGTCCCTGCTCCATTCCTTTGGCCATGCCCTGTTTCATCCAGCGCAGTTCCCAGTTTCGTTCTTCGTAATTGATCATGGCGTCGATGTCCTCGAAAGAATGGATCAGCGGGGTATCCCCGTGGGGCAGGTGCAGGGGCAGCACGACGTGCTGGACCCA
>JAEXOO010000044.1 GCA_023439305.1 Pseudomonadota bacterium | reverse complement strand
GCCCTGCGCCGCGCGGCGCGGGCCGTGCAGTGCGGCGACGCCTCGATCGTGGCCTGTATCGCGGGCGATACGAATCACCCGGATTCGTTCAAGAACACGGTGGCCGGTTTCTCGCGCTTTTCGCAGGATGCGGTCTACCCTTACGGTGCGGCCGGCCCCAATGCCAGCTTTGCCTTGCTGACCGACTATTACATGCGCCACTTCGGCGCGACCCGCGAGGATTTCGGCAAGCTGTGTGTGGCCCAGCGTGACAATGCCTTGCGCAATCCGCATGCCTTGATGAAAAAGCCGCTGACGCTGGAACAGTATCTGGATGCGCGCGTCATTGCCGACCCAATTCATTTGTTCGATTGCGTCATGCCCTGCGCCGGTTCGGAAGGGTTTCTGGTCATGCGCCGGGAGCAGGCCGAAGCACTGGGCCTGCCCTATGTCAGCATCCGTTCCACCATCGAGCGCCACAATGCTTTCACGCAGGATCCCGTGCAGTTTCGCGGCGGTTGGGCCATGGACAAGGATGCCTTTTATGACCATGCGGGCTTGACGCCGGCCGACGTGGATTTCCTGGAAACCTACGACGATTATCCGGTCATCAACGTGCTGCAGTTCGAAGACCTGGGCTTTTGTGCCAAGGGACAGGGGCCGGCGTTCATTCGCGAACACAGCTTTACCGTGGACGGCAGCTTCCCCTTCAACACCAGCGGCGGCCAGCTGTCGGTGGGGCAGGCGGGTGCGGCCGGCGGTTATCTGGGCCTGGTGCAGGCGCTGCGCCAACTGACCGGGACGGCTGGCGACACCCAGGTGCGCGATGCACGCATCGGCCTGGTCTCCGGTTTCGGCATGATCAATTACGACCGCGGCATCTGCACGGCGGCCGCCCTGCTTGAACGAGGCCAGCCATGACATCGTCTTCCGATACCTTGAACGGCGTGCTGCCGCCCGGTGCGCGCAGCGCCTCGGCCGCCGGCTTGACCGCCGCCGCGCAGCGCGGCGAATTCGCCCTGCAAGTGTGCCCATCCTGCGGGACGGTGCAGTACCCCGTGCGTGATGTTTGCGGCCATTGCCTGCATACCGACTTGAACTGGCAGCCTGTCGCCGATACCGGCGTGCTGCGCGCCACGACGACGTTGCACCATAGCAACGACGCCTATTTCCGCGCCCGCCTGCCCTGGCGCATCGGCACGGTGCAGCTCGATTGCGGTCCCTTTGCCATCGCTCATCTGCCCGAAGGCGGACAGGCCGACGAGCCGGTGCGATTGAGCCTGGAACTGGATGAAGGCGGGGTGGCCGTGCTGGTGGCCCGTCCCGCACCCTGAATTTGCCTGGAGAACAAAATATGACACAAGCTCAGTACACCGCCGTAGTCACCGGGGGCAGCACCGGCATCGGCGAAGACATTTGCCGCAAGATGCTGGATGACGGCTATACCGTGATCTCCATGGCCCGCAATGCGCTGCCCTGGACGCACGAGCGCCTGCACTGCGTGAAGGTGGATCTGCTGGACGCGGCCGCCACGGAAAAAGCCGCGCAGGACATCGCCGAACGCTTTGAAGTGACCCACTTCGTACATAACGCCGGTGTCATCTGGCCCGCTCTGCTGCCCGACGTCAAACTGGACGATCTGCAAGGCCTGACCCAGATTCACCTGGGCTCGGCCATCCAGATCACCCAAGCGGTATTGCCGGCCATGCGCAAGCGCCAGTTCGGCCGCATCGTGCTGATGTCCTCGCGCGGCGTGCTGGGCCTGCAGACCCGCACCGCGTATTCGGCCACCAAGGCCGGGATGCTGGGCATGGCCCGCACCTGGGCGCTGGAGCTGGCCGACCAGGGCATCACGGTCAATGTGGTGGCCCCCGGCCCCATCCAGACCAATATGTTCTACGACGTGGTGGACGCCGGCAGCGAGCGCGAAGCGCAGTTGGCCGCCTCCATCCCGGTCAAGCGCTTGGGCCGCGTGGACGACATCAGCCGCGCCACCATGTTCTTTGCCGATCCCGAAAACGGCTTTGTCACCGGCCAGACCCTGTACGTTTGCGGCGGCGCCAGCGTGGGCACCCTGACGATCTGATTGCAGCCCGTCCGCCGGCTATCGAACCCCCTGGTTTTCCAGGGGGTTTTTTGTTTATGGCAGCGTCTTGTCGCACTCTTTTTCCTACGCTTGAAATCGGACCTGTGAATCCATGATTTTGGATGGAAATAAGGGTTTTTTTCTATGTACGTGAATTTGTTGATCTGTAAACTATTTAGAACACAAATATAAGAGATGCGTCTGCAGCCGCGCCGCATGCTCGCCGAGGAAACAGGCCCTACCGGGCCGAGATAAGTGGAGCTGTAATGAACGACGATCTGCCAGGCATGGAGCTGGTACGTTCACGTGGAGTGGTAAGAGTTGTAGAAGCAATTCTGGATACCGTCTGTGTGGTCATCCTGATCCTCATGACCGGCATCACCACCGTCGACGTGGTGGGCCGGTATCTATTTCATTCCCCCCTTTTAGGCGCTTATGAAGCCAGCGAATTGCTGCTGGGCGTGCTGATTTTTGCCGCCCTGCCGCGTGTGACCTGGCATCGCCAGCACCTGACTGTCAGCCTGATCGACGCCTGGCTGGGGCCGTTGGCGCGCCGCGTGCAGCAGTTGGTCATCAATGTGGCCTCCACCGCGATGCTGGCCGTGCTGACGCTGTACCTGTGGGAACACGCCAATCAGCTGGCCGAGTACGGGGACATGAGCAATGCCTTGCAAGTGCCCATCGCGCCCTTTGCCTACGCCATCTCCATCATGACCGGGATCGCCACTGTGGCCTCGCTGATCCAGGTCTTCTGCTCTACCCGCCGATAAAGACGGAGTGTTTCCATGTTGATTTCCATTATCGGACTGGTCGTCCTGCTGGCCAGCCTTTTCCTGGGCTTGCCCATTGCCTGGGGCATGTTGCTGGTGGGCACGCTGGGCTTTGCCTTCTTCACTGGCCTGGAAGCCGCCCTGACCATGGCCGCCCAGACCAGCTTCGATACCGCCATGAGCTACAGCTTCACGGTGCTGCCGTTGTTCATCCTGATGGGCAATCTGGTCAATGCCTCGGGTCTGTCCAAGGATCTGTACAAAGCTGCCAACGCCTTCATCGGGCATATGCGCGGCGGCCTGGCCATGGCCACCATCGTGGCCTGCGGCGCTTTCAGCGCGCTGTGCGGCTCGAGCATGGCGACCACCGCCGCCATGGGCCGCGTGGCCATGCCCAATATGCGCAAGTACAACTATGACGATCGTCTGGCCACCGGCAGTATTGCCGCTGGCGGCACGTTGGGCATTCTGATTCCCCCCAGCGTGATGATGGTGGTCTACGGCATCCTGACCGAAACCGACATCGGCAAGCTGTTCGCCGCAGGCTTTCTGCCGGGCATGGTGGCGATGCTGATGTATCTGATCACGGTCATGATCATCACGGCCATCAATCCCAATCTGGGCCGTCCGGGCGAGAAAGCGTCCTGGCGCGAACGCCTGCACGCCACCAAGGGCGTGATGGCGATCACCGTGCTCTTCGTGGTCATCATGGGTGGCATCTACGGCGGCGTGTTCACGCCCACCGAGGCGGCCGGCATCGGCGCTGCAGCCACCTTTTTGATGACGCTCAAGCGCCGCGGCTGGAAGCCGCGCCTGTACCTGACCGTGCTGATCGAAGCGGCCCAGACGACCGCGATCATGTTCGCCCTGGTGATTGGTGCGCTGGTATTCACCAACTTCCTGACCGTGGCCGGACTGCCTAATCAGCTGCTGGCCTTTATCGACGGCATCGATGTGTCGCCCGTCATGGTCATCCTGATCATCTGCGTCATTTACCTGGTGCTGGGCTGCTTCCTGGAAACCATGTCCATGGTCATGCTGACCGTGCCGATTTTCTACCCCATTGTGGCCTCGCTGGGCTTCGATTTGGTGTGGTTCGGCATCATCGTGGTGGTCGCCGCCGAGATCAGTCTGATCACCCCGCCGCTGGGCCTGAATATTTTCATGATCAAGAATGTCATGCCGGATGTGTCTCTGGGGACCATCATCCGCGGCGTGACGCCGTTCGTGATCACCGACATTGTGCGCCTGCTGCTGCTGATTTTCGTGCCCTGGATTGTCCTGGTCATTCCCAACAGCATGTAGAGCCATAAACATAATTAACGAGGAGTCATTATGCGTATTTTCAAGAAACTGGGCCTGAGCCTGGGCCTGGCTGCCGCCGCCCTGGCGCCAGCGCTGCCATCCGCCGCGTCTGAAGTCACTACCTTGCGTTTCTCGCAGTGGTTGCCGCCGGGCCACTACATCGTGACCGAGATGTTCGAGCCCTGGGCCAAGGAAGTGGAAACGGCCACCGAAGGCCGCGTGAAGGTGGAGTTCATCAACGCCCTGGGCAAGCCCCAGGCTCACCTGGATCTGGTGCGCAATGGCGTGGCTGACCTGGGCATGTCGGTGCACAGCTACACCGCCAACCGTTTTCCTCTGATCGAGTTCGCCGAACTGCCTTTCACCACCGATGACGGCGGCGTGAACTCAGTGGCTTACTGGCGCACCTACGAAAAATTCATGATGGATGCGGGCGAGCACAAAGGCGTCAAGCTCATGGGCATGTGGACCAGCCCGGCCACGGTGATCTTCACCAGCCGCGAAAATGTGGGCTCGGTCGACGACCTGAAGGGCATGAAGCTGCGTTCGCCCAGCCCGCTGTTTGATGCCATTGGCAAGGCCCTGGGCATCGTCACGGTGAATGCGCCCGCCTCCGACAGCTATGAAATGCTGTCGCGCGGCGTGATCGACGGCATGTACTTCCAGTACGACCAGATCGAAAACTGGAAACTGGGCAAGCTGATCAAGACCGCGGTGATGGTGCCGGGCGGCTTCGGCAAGTCCAGCCAGTACTTGTTCATGAACGAGCGCAAGTGGAAGAGCCTGTCCGAGCAGGACCGCGCTGCTATCGAGAAAGTCACGGGCGAATGGATTGCCAAGGATTTTGGCTCCAAATGGCAGGCCGCTGAACAAACAGCGATTGAAAAGCTGGAGGCTGAAGGCTTGAAGACGGTGCGCATCGAGGGCGAAGCCCTGGAGCAGCTCAAGCAGCGTCTGGCCTTTGTCGAACAGGACTGGCTGAAGGCCGCCGAGAAAAAGAAGGTCGACGGCCCCGCCGCCCTGGCCTACTTCCGCGAGCAGATCCAGGAGTTGAGCGCCGCCAAACAGTAAGCGTCGCGTCTCCGGTCCAAGAAACCCCGTTGTCCGTCAGGACGCGGGGTTTTTTAATGTAAGACAAGAGGACAGAGATGTCCTGCCTGCTCTTGTCCGCGTGGACAAGGACGCAGATGATGGTACAGGGCTTGATGATTGTTCGTTTATAGACGAAAATTGCCGTGTATCGTATTGAGCATTACGTGTCTGAAGATCGCTCCCGTGATCTGTTTCTGGATTGGCTGTCCAATTTGCGCGACAGGCGGATACAAGTGGCCATCATTCGTCGGATAGGTCGATTGGAACAGGGAAGTTTCGGTGATCACCGCTATTGCCGAGAGGGAGTTTGGGAGCTGCGTATTGATTTGGGTCCAGGGTATCGGGTGTATTACGGCCTGAGCGGCCAGCGTGTGGTGCTGTTGCTGGGCGGGGGTATGAAGCGCAGCCAGACGAAAGACATAGAAGAGCGCGCCGTGATTCATTGGCGGCGTTGGATGCAGCGAGGCAAGGATGCAAAACAGACATCATGACGAAGCCATGGCGCAATTGTATCGCCAGGATCCGACACTGGCGCTTGAAGTCATTAACAGCATTCTGGATGACGGTGACCAGGCAGAGCTGCTGATTGTATTGCGTCAACTTACGCAAGCATTCGGCGGGGTCGCCGCTGTGGCCGAACAGGCCCAGCTGAATCCTACTCAGCTTTACCGCACGCTGTCGGCGCAGGGCAATCCCGCGCTGAGCAGCCTGATAGCCATCCTCAAGGCAATGGGTCTGCGCTTGGCTGTGCAGCCCTCTATTTCGGTGTCCGCCGCCGACTGATCTGTTCGCGCATTTTTTAAGCCTGACACCTCCCTTTCCGTGCGAGGCAGGTAGCCTGCCGTTCTCCCCATATTCTTGATATTTAAACCAAATCGGGGTTTTCCCTGCTTTTGCGGCTTGCTGCGCTTATCGGCCAGGTGCTGCGCAAAGTGGATATACCTGCTCCGAGTGCACTCCTACCATGGGTTCCACAGTCAAACCCAAAAAGAAAAGGAGTGGAGACATGGGGGGCATCAACAAGAAGGTCATGGCGGTTGCATGGGCAGCCGCAACGCTGGGAACCGGATCGGCCTGGGCGATCGAGGGCAATGGACTGCCCATCTACCCGGACGGGCTGGAAAACTACATGAGCGGCGCGCTGCCGCCGCCCGGCGTGCACGCGCTGATCTATGGCGGGGCCATGCGCTACGACTCGGTACGCGATCGCCACGGAGACAAGCTGCCGATTCCTGATTTCCGGGTCGATGTGGGCATGATTGCGCCGCGCCTGGTGTGGGTGACGCAGCAGCAGGTCCTGGGCGGGCAGTTGGCCTTTCACGCCTTGGCTCCGCTGCTGACTGTCAAGGCGCAGGCCGCCGGCCAGTCGCAGCGCCGCAGCGGCCTGGGCGATGTGGTGTTCGGCCCGGCCCTGGGTTTTCATCCGAGTGAAAAACTGCACTACATCCTGGGCGTGGACTTCGTGGCGCCCACGGGCCGCTATGACGTCAATGACAGCGCCAATCTCGGCCGCAATTACTGGGTCGTCCAGCCGGCTGCCGCCCTGAGCTACATCCAGCCCAGCGGGCTGAATGTGGATTTGAAGGTCATGGTGGACTTCAACATGCGCAATCGCGACACCGATACCCGCAGCGGCCAGGCCATCCATGCTGACTACGCCGTGGGTTGGGGCCTGGGCAACGGGCTGGTGCTGGGCGTGGGCGGCTATGCCTATCAGCAATATCAAAGCGATCGCGGCCCGCTGGCCGGCGACAGCCGTGCGCGTTCGTTCGCCATCGGCCCCAGCCTGCGTTATGCCAATGACAAGGGTCTGCTTATTACGGCCAAGTACCAGCAGGACCTGGGCGTGCGCGGCCGTCCCGAAGGTAAACAGTTTTTTGTGAAAGTGGCGGTGCCGTTCTGACGGCCCCCAGCAGGAGATCGACATGAAAGGACTCAAGGACAAGGTAGTCGTGGTGACCGGCGGGGCGACCCGTATCGGTGCCGGCGTGGTGGACGTGCTGCTGGGTTACGGCGCGCGGGTGGCGGTGTTCGATATTGATGCGGCCGGCGGGCAGAAAGCGGTCGGCGCGGATGCGGCGCGGGCCAGGTTCTGGGAAGTGGACATCACCGACGATGCCCGCCTGGAAGCCGCCGTGCAGCAGGTCAAGGCGCATTTCGGCCGTGTGGACGGCTTGGTCAACCTGGCCTGTTCTTATCTGGATGACGGCATGGCGTCCAGCCGCGCCGATTGGCTCAAGGCGCTGGACATCAACCTGGTCAGTGCGGTGCAGGCGGCCAAGGCTGTGCGCCCCTTGCTGCCCAAGGGCGGCTCCATCGTCAACTTCACCTCGATCTCCTCGTCCATCGCCCAGACCGGGCGCTGGCTCTACCCCGTGTCCAAGGCGGCGTTGCTGCAATTGACGCGCAGCATGGCCATGGATTTCGCGCCGGACGGCATTCGTGTCAATTCCGTGTCGCCTGGCTGGACCTGGTCGCGGGTCATGGACGAGTTGACCGGCGGCGACCGCGCCAAGACGGATCGTGTGGCCTCGGCCTTTCATTTGCTGGGCCGCGTGGGCGACCCCGAAGAAGTGGGTGAAGTCGTGGCTTTTCTGTTGTCGGACGCCGCCAGTTTCGTGACCGGCGCGGACTATGCCGTGGATGGCGGCTACTCGGCGATGGGGCCGGAGCAGAACGTGCCCGCCATTCCCAAGTTGGCCCAATAGAACAACTCCTAGAAGGAAAATCATTATGCGTAAAGTTGCTATCGTGGGCGCCGGCCAGGCCGGCATGCCCGTTGCATTCGGCCTGCTGGCCAAGGGCTACGACGTGGCCCTGTTCACCAACCGCAGCCCCGACGATGTGCGTCGCGGCCGCGTGATGTCCAGCCAATGCATGTTCGCCGAGGCTCTGGATGTGGAGCGCCGCCTGGGTTTGAATTTCTGGGACGATGAATGCCCGCCCGTGCAGGGTATCGGCTTTGCTTTGCCCAATCCCGAGCAGCCCGACACCAAGGCCGTAGACTGGAGCGGCCGCCTGGATCGTGAAGCTCAGGCCACCGACCAGCGCGTCAAGATGCCTCATTGGCTGGAACTGTTCGAGCAGCGCGGTGGCAAGCTGATCATGGAAGACGTGGGCGTGGCCGAACTGGAGCGCATCACCCAGGAATACGACCTGACCATGCTGGCGGCCGGCAAGGGCGAAGTCGTCAAGCTGTTCGAGCGCGACGCCGAGCGCTCGCCCTACGACAAACCCCAGCGCGCCCTGGCCCTGACCTATGTGCATGGTCTGGAGCCTACGCCGGAGTATTCCCGCGTGTCGTTCAATTTCATCCCCGGCGTGGGCGAGTACTTTGTGTTTCCGTCGCTGACGCTGTCCGGCCCCTGCGACATCATGGTGTTCGAAGGCGTGCCCGGCGGTCCACTGGATCGTTTCCGCGACGCCAAGACGCCTGAAGCGCACCTGGAGCAAAGCCTGTCTTTCTTGCGCGATTTCCTGCCCTGGGAGGCCGACCGCGCCCGCAATGTGGAGCTGACCGACGACCAGGGTTACCTGTCCGGCGCCTTCCCTCCCACGGTGCGCAAACCAGTGCTGACTCTGCCTTCGGGGCGCATGGTGCTGGGCTTGGGTGATGCCGTGGTGGTCAACGACCCCATTACCGGCCAAGGCTCGAACAACGCGGCCAAGGCCGCCCAGGTCTATCTGGACAGCATTCTGGAGCGCGGCGAAGAGGCGTTCGATCGCGATTGGATGCAGGCGACTTTCGAACGCTATTGGGACTACGCCAATCTGGTGGTCCGCTGGACCAATTCCATGCTGGTGCCGCCCACCGAACAGTCCTTTGCTTTGCTGACGTCTGCGCAGCAACACCCGCGCCTGGCCCATTTCCTGGCCAATGCCTTCAATCACCCGCCCGTGCTCTTCCCGGCCTGGGACGATATGGCCGCCGCGCAGAAACTGATCGATCAGAGCGCCAGCCAGAGCGTGGCCGCCTGATTTACGAGGAGATGCATCATGACTGCTACCGCTACCCTGCAACGTTCTTCGGTTGAATCCGCTCCCATGCCGGTGGCTGCTGCGTCCTGCGCGGCAGGCGCCAAGCCCGCGAACAGCGTGAATGTGGTCGATAGCCGCGCGTTCCGCCAGGCGCTGGGCCATTTTCCGACCGGCGTGGCGATCGTCACCACCCGCTGTCCGGATGGCCGGGCGGTGGGTCTGACCATCAATTCTTTTACTTCTTTGTCGCTGGACCCGCCGCTGGTGATGTGGAGCCTGGTGAATCACTCGCCCAGTCTGGATATTTTCCAGAGCTGCACGCACTTCGCCATCAATGTGATCAGTCAGGAGCAGGTGCCGGTGGCCCTGGGCTTTGCCAATTCGCAGGTCAAGGACAAGTTCGCCCTGATTTCCCACATGGATGGCGAGGAAGGCGTGCCGCTGCTGGATGATTGCGTGGCGACCTTTGTGTGCGAGAACTACCGCCAGCACGAAGGCGGCGATCACACCCTGTTCATCGGCCGGGTAGTGCGTCACACGACACTGACCGAGCACGAACCGGCGGTGTTCCACCGTGGCCGCTTCGCGACCTTGACCACCCCACAAGGAGGCCGCTGACATGAGCGCTGCGCACAGCGCCGACGTGGTGATTGTCGGCAGCGGCATGAACTCCCTGACCTGCGCGGCGCTGTTGGCCGTGCAAGGTCTGACGGTGACGGTGCTGGAGCGCAACGCCGTAGCGGGGGGCTGCATACGCACGGAAGAGTTGTTCCCCGGCTTTACGCACGATGTGCTGTCCAGCTGGTATCCGCTATTCATGGGCGGCGCGTCCTATGCGGCCCTGTCTGCGCCGTTGGCCGCCGCCGGCCTGGAGTTTGTCCAGGGCGAGTACAGCACCGGCCTGGCCATTCCCGACGGTCCTGCCCTGGCGCTGCGCCAGGATATGGACGATACCGTGCGCCGCTTCAACAGTCTGGCACCCGGCGAGGGCGATGCCTTGGGCGCCATGGCGGCGCGCATGTTCGGCCCGGATGCGGGCTTGGTATTCGGCCTGTTGGGGGGCGAGCCGTATCGCTGGCCTATGGCCAAGCTGATGTTCGGCGCCTGGCGCGAGCGCGGCCTGGACGGCCTGATGTCGTTTGGCTCGCAGGCCCTGGAAAGCTTCCGGCGTTGGGCCATGCGGGAGCTGCGTACGGATCTGGCGCGCGCCATGATCGCGCCTTGGGTGCTGCACAGCGGCCTGGGGCCGGATGAAGCCAGCTCGGCTCTAATCGGCAAGCTGACATTCGGCGCCGTGGTCAGCGGCGGCATGCCCGTGGTCAAGGGCGGCAGCGTCCGGATCGTGCAGGCGTTCACCCGCATCATCGAACAGGCGGGCGGCGCCGTGCTGACCGGCTGTCATGTCGATCGGGTTCTGGTGGAGGGCGGCAAGGCCGTCGGCGTCAGCGCAGGCACGCAGGTGTATCGGGCGCGTCGCGCGGTGGTGTGCAATGTGACTCCGGGCCAGCTCTATGGCGAGCTGCTGCCTGATCAGGTAGATCCGGGTCTGCAGCAGGCGGCGCGCGACTACCACTACGGTCGCGGCGGCATGCAGATTCATTTCGCCTTGAATGCGCCGCCCGACTGGGTGGATCCGGAATTGACGCGTGTGCCCATGGTCCATGTCACCGAAAGCATGGAGCAGGTCTGCGCCTCGGTCGTGGCGGCCAATAATGGCTGGCTGCCGGCCAAGCCTACCCTGGCGGTAGGTCAGCCGGTGGCGGTGGACGCCAGCCGTGCGCCCGAGGGCCATTGGATTCTGTGGGTGCAGATGCAGGAGCTGCCTGCGCGTATCAAAGGTGACGAAGCAGGGCAGATCGCGGCGCCGTCCGATGGGCGCTGGACGGCGGAAATCCGCGAGGCCATGGCGGACCGCGTGCAGGCGCGCCTGGAGCGCGTCATGCCCGGATTGACCGCGAAAATCATCGGCCGGGGCAGTTTCAGCCCTGCCGATCTGGAGTCCTTGAACATGAATCTGGTCGGGGGCGACCCCTACAGCGGCGTGTGCTCCCCCGATCAGTTCTTTTTCATGCGACCCTTTGCCGGTCACAAGAAAGCCCGCAGCGGAGCCACGCCCTGGCGCAATCTGCATCATATCGGCGCTTCTGTGCATCCCGGTCCGGGCCTGGGGGGGCAGTCCGGCTACCTGGCGGCGCAGCGCATTCTGAAAGGCTAGTGTTGCAGGCCCCGCAGCCGGAACAAGGTTTCGCTCGGGGTTTCGCCAAAGCGGTTGCGGTATTCAGCGCTGAAGCGGCCCTGGTGGGCGAATCCCCAGCGCATGGCCAGATCAGCCAGCGACAGGTGCTTGTCGCCCGAGTGCATCAGTTCGTGGCGCAGACGGTCCAGGCGTACCTGGCGCAGGTACTGCATGGGACTGATGCCATAGTGTTCGCTGAACGCCTGTTGCAGTGTGCGGGCGCTGACGCCGGCCACTGCGCTCAGTTCCGCAACGGTAACGGGCAGATGCGCCTTGTCCTGCAGATAGCTTTCCACTTTCTTCAGGTGGCGCGGCAGGATGCGGCCTGCCGTGAGCGGCTGCGCCTGGGCGGGCGGGTGCAGGCCCAGCAGCGTGGTCACCGTCAGTTGCTCCAGCTGGCTGATGAGCAGCGGCGATGCCAGTATGTCCTTGGAGTTGCGGGCGCAGTCCAGCACGTAGCGCAGCATAATCTGCCAGGAAGGCTGAGTGTGGGCTTGCAGGCGGACGGGGAAAATAAGACCTTGCGGGCCGATGTTCATGCCCATGGCGCGCGCGGCGTGCTCCACCAGGGTGCGATCGACTTTGAGCATGAGCTGCTCGTTATTCGCATGCCAGACCATATCCACATCTTCATTGGGATTCAGGATCGTGGCGGTATCGGGTGCGGATTCGACGGTCTGTCCGCCGCAGGTTACGCGGGCGGTGCCGTATTGCGGCATCTGGATCAGATAGAAGCCGGCCAGGTGTTCGGGCTCGATGTGCACGTCCGCGCCGTAGCCCAGGCGGCAGATCGCCACCTGACCGAACTGCACGTGACGCAGCCGGGTCTGCAAGGTCTGATCTGCACGCAACTGACTGAGCTGGTGCGATTTGATCATGTCGCTGACCGAGTTGCGCACCTGCTCCAGATCAGCGGATGCGTAACTGGCCCATTGTGCGCTGGTGTTCTGCATGATTCGTGCGCCTGGGGATGTCTTCAATACTGGGGCGTATACGTAAAACCTTGAGATTCAACAGTTTGCGGCGGTTATATTTTAGTTGTAAAGTATGTCGTGAGCTATCGGGATTTCCCGAGGTGTCATTTGTGTCGAACAGCAGAGAGAACCGTGCAGGATAATTTTCATTTCTATGAACCCACGCAAGGCCATGGCCTGCGTCATGATCCCATCAGCTCCATCGTCGGGCCTCGCGTCATCGGCTGGATCGGCACCAAGAGCACGCAAGGCGTGCTGAATCTGGCGCCCTACAGCTTTTGCAACGTTTTCAACTACCGTCCGCCCGTCATCGCCTTTTCCAGCGTCGGTTACAAGGATAGCGTGCGCAATGCCATCGAAACCGGTGTATTCACCTGGAATCTGGCCACCCGCGAGCTGGCCGAGCGCATGAACCAGACCAGTCTGGAGCAGGATGTACGGGAATTCGAAGTGGCCGGCCTGACGGCAGTGAATTCACGTTTTGTGGATGCGCCGCGCGTGGGCGAGAGTCCCGCTTCGCTGGAGTGCAAGCTGACGCATCATTTCCGCCTGCAGGATGCGCAGGGCCAGGATCTGGATACCTGGATGGTGCTGGGCGAGGTCGTGGGCGTGCATGTGTCGCCTGACTGCATTGTGGACGGTATCTACCAGACCGCGTTGCCGCGCCCTATTCTGCGCGGTGGCGGTCCCGGCGATTATTTCGAGGTCTCGGACACGACGCTGTTCGACATGCGCCGCCCCAAGTAAGGCCGTGCGCGATTTAGCGCGAGTGGCCCCCGGCGGCCAGGAACTGAGCCAGGCGGGGGCTGCGCGGCGCGACCAGCACTTGCTCGGGCGCGCCTTCTTCTTCCACCACGCCTTCGTGCAGGTAGACGACCTTGGTGGACACATTGCGCGCAAAGCTCATTTCGTGGGTCACCACCACCATGGTGCGGCCTTCTTCGGCCAGATCCTGCATCACGCGCAGCACTTCGCCCACCCGTTCGGGATCCAGGGCCGAGGTCGGCTCGTCAAACAGCATGACTTCCGGCTCCAGCGCCAGGGCGCGCGCAATGGCCACGCGCTGTTGCTGGCCGCCGGATAGAAAGGCGGGATATTGCTTGGCCAGGTCGCGCGACAGGCCCACTTTGTCCAGATAGTGCTCGGCCTTGGCGATGGCCTGGGCCTTGTCCACGCCTTGCACATAGACGGGCGTGGCAATGATGTTTTCCAGCACCGTCATGTGCGACCACAGGTTGAAATGCTGGAACACCATGGCCAGGCTGGTGCGCAGGCGCATCAGTTGCTGCTTGTCCTGCACGGCCAGCTCGCCGGTCTTGGGATCCAGCCGGGTCTTGAGCTCTTCGCCCTTGATGACGATACGCCCGGCGTTGGGTGTTTCCAGAAAGTTGATGCAGCGCAGAAAGGTGCTTTTGCCCGAGCCGCTGGAGCCGATCAGGCTGATGACGTCCCCCGGCTCGGCGCTCAGCGACACTCCCTTGAGCACTTCCAGAGAGCCGTAGCGTTTGTGAATATTGTCGATGAGCAGGTTGGGCATGGGGGGCGTATCGTGTCTGAAAAGAAAAATCGGTCGTCGACCTTGTCGACGCAGGAGGAATTACATCACAGAGTGGCGTGCAGGAAAATCATCCAAGCTGTGGTTTTCCCGTAAACATTTGTGGGTAAAAGCGTATTTCGCGGGGCTTCTGGGTTTATTATTCAGACTCCATCTTACCCCCTGACGGGGTCGCGGGGCCCGCGCCGCTGGCGCATTTCCAGAGCCCCAGGAGCCCGCCCACGGCGGACTTCATTCTAGAGAGTGTTGTCATGAAAAAAGTGGTCCGTGCGAAGCTGCATGGCATCAAGATTACCGGCGCCGACCTGAATTACCACGGGTCCATCACACTGGATCCCGAAATCTGCGAACAGGCCGGCATCCTGCCCATGGAGTTCGTGGAAATCTGGAACAAGGACAGCGGCGCGCGTATTTCGACTTACGTGATCTACGGCGAACCGGGTTCGCGTTGCGTCGTGCTGAACGGCGCGGCGGCGCGCACCTGCCAAAAGGGCGATACGGTCATTATCTGCGCATCCGAATACGTGCAGACGGCGGAGCTGTACGATATGCGCCCCACGGTGCTGACCTTCACGCCCGAGAACGAAATCGACGAGATCATGCACTACGAGGTGCGCAAAACCGCCCTGCGCGATTTTGACTTCCGCATTGTGCGCGACGAACGTCCGCGCGGCGCCGAGCGCGAGCTGGCCCGAGTGGATGTGGACGCCCTGGCGGCCGATCTGCGCCAGCGCGGCCTGGATGATCGCGCCATCGCCGACATCCTGTCCTGCCACCTGGCCGATTTCGCGCCCGCCCGCCAGGACTGATGCCCCATGCCCAGGCTAGACCTGGGCCTTTCCGTTTCGCGTTCTGTCCTACCCCTGCCTAGCGCAGCGGCTGGACATGGACGTGTTCGCTGTGGCCGTGCGTATGAGCATGGTCGCTGACTTCCACCGGCACGATGTGCACATGACCGTGTCGCACGCCCGTCTGGGCGATGATGGCGTCCGCGCAGGCGCGCACCAGGGCGATGGGGCCGCGCAAAATGGCGGTTTCCAGGCAGTGTGCGTGATCCAGGTGAATATGTTGCGACACCACCATGACATCGTGGTGGTCGTGTTGCATCTGCGTCAGGCGATTGGCCAGTTGGCGTTCGTGATGGTCGTAGACATACGAGACCGTCGCCACGCACCATTCGATGCCTTCATCCTGCAGTTCGTGCTGTCCCAGCTCCTTGCGGACCAGATCACGGAAGGCTTCGGAGCGGTTCAGGTAGTTTTTCTTCTGGACGAGTTCATCGAACGCGTCGGCCAGGCTGTCTTCGACAGAAATGGTTAGGCGTCGCATGGCCTTCCTTGTGCAATGAGGGCGGGAACGGCGCGCGGCCAGTGTGGCCGGCAGCCCGTTGCCACGTGGGAGCGCGAATACCGATTTTACGCGTTTTGCCTGTCTTTGCAGGACGAAGCGGACCACTTGCGGCCTATCGATCCGGACTGATGCTGATTATATCCAAATGAATATGTCTATTTGAGGGCGGCATATTGATTCCGGCCGCCACTATGCTATTCTTTCTCGTCGTATGAACAATTTATAAAAAGTCATACGATTAGTGAATTCTCTCCGGCCGTTCGGCAGGAGCACCACTCAAGTCCTCCGGCACTGTCGCTTGAAAAGCGGGTTGCAGTCCGGGCCTTATCATTGAATCGCAAGGAATCTCAATGTTGTTGCACCTGGGGCGCGACGGCGGCTTGTCGTCTCGAACTTCTGTTTTTCGGCCCACTGTTATCGCAGTGGCGCTCGTTCTGGCTGGCGTCACCGCCGCCTCTCAGGCGCAGGAGGCCGTGCCGGCCGCGTTGGATGCCATTGTGGTCAAGGGGCAGGCGCTGCGTGCGGATGCCCTGCCCGTCACCGCCCAGACCTTCGGCCAGGAGTTGATTCGCGAGACAGCGACCCGTCAGCCTCAGGAACTGTTGAATCGCGTGGCCGGTGTCAGTGTGGACAATTACAACTTGGGCGGCATTGCGGATTCCATCTCCGTTCGCGGCTTCAGCGGCGGCGGCCATGGCGGCAGCCTGGGCTTCATGCTGGATGGCATTCCCCTGAATGAAGTCATGTCGCACGACGACGGCTACGCAGACCTGAACGTGGTGATTCCGCTGGAACTGGAGCGCATGACGGTCTACAAAGGCCCCAGTTCCGTTCTGTATGGCAACTTCAACCGCGCCGGCCTGGTGGAAATGCAGACCCGCAAGGGCGGCAATTACCAAGAGCTGGATGTATCGGGCGGCTCGTTCGGCACGGGTGACGTGCAGGGCGCCATGGGCTCCGAAAACGAGGCCGGCCAATTCAATGCTGCTTTGCAGGCCGGCCATACCAACGGGTTTCGCGACGACTCCCGCTTCGACAAGGGCACGGTGGCCGCACGCTACAACTGGTTCGTCAACCCGGATCTGGACATCGCCGTCTCGGGGCGCGCCTACAGCGGCAAGTGGAACGCCGGCTCATACATCACGCAGGACCGTTTCGACCAGGACCCTTACAGCGTGGATCCGCGCGTACAGGGCGACGGCGGCAAGAAGGACTTTTTTTCGGGCCGGGTGGACATCAACTACGCCTTGTCCGAACAGATCAAGATGCTGAGCTTCGCCTATGCGACCCGCCAGACGCTGACCCGCTGGTCTACCTACCCTACGGACGAGACGCCCGACGGCCCTTGGAGCCAGAGCGAAGATGACTACAAGCGCACGGTGCTGGGCGCAGGCATGAACCTGAATGGCCGCCATCTGTTGGCCGGCGGTTCGGAGCTGAACTGGACCAGCGGTTTCGAGCTGTATCGCGAGACCACGGATTACCTGCGCTTCGATGGCGAGCAGGACCGTTCGCGCGCCGGCCTGGAGCCGGGTAATAATCGGCGCTATCGCCTGGACAGCACGGGCCTGTTCGGTGAGGTGCAATGGGTGCCCACGCCTTGGTTCCGCCCTACGGCAGGCCTGCGCTTTGACACCTTCAAGGGCAAGTGCTCGGTGCGCGGCCTGGAGCTGGCGGCGGGCGATGCCTGTTCGTCCACCGATCGCTACAGGCAGTTCAGTCCCAAGGTGGGATTCAGTTCGCAGGTAGCACGCTGGCTGGATCTGCGCAGCAGCTGGAGCCGCGGTTTCGCCCTGCCGCCGGTGGATGCGATCTACAACCGGGGCGTGGACTTGAGGCCCAATACCTTTGACCAGATCGAAGCAGGCGCCAAACTCGAACTGCTCGACTCCCTGAGCGCGGATCTGGCCTGGTATCGCCTGACCAGCAGCAACGAAATCGGCACGGTAGGCGGTGTGGCTCAGAACTTTGGCAAGACGCGCCGCGATGGCGTGGAGCTGTCCCTGGACTGGGAGCCGGTAGCGGATTGGCATCTGGCGGCAACGACTGCCTGGTCGAACAGCGAAGTGCTGCGCAATCCGGATTCCTATGCCGAGGGTGCGCGCGTGGCCAATGTGCCGCGCAGCTCCAGCCGCGTGGAAGTGGCCTACCGGCCCGAGCTGGGCCTGGGCGGCTTTGCCGCCGTGCGGCATATCGGCCGCCAGGCCATGAATGTGCCTAGTACGGATTTTCAGGAACAGCGCATGGCCAGCGCCTACACCGTGGTCGACGCGGGACTGAGCTACCGTTTCAAGCACCATGGCACGCATCGCCTCTACGTGAATGTGGCCAATGTATTTGACAAGAAGTACGCCTCCAGCGCGTTCATGATTTCGGGCCAGCCCTTGTATGGCACCGGCGCACCGCGCAGTGTCATGCTGGGCGCCCAACTGTCGTTCTAAACTGATTTTTATTGATGGAGTCTGTCATGAAGAAAAGCCTTCTTTCCGCCCTGTTCTTGTCCTTGTCGCTGAGCGGCCTGGCCCAGGCGCACGATGCCTGGCTGGCCCCGCAGGACAGCGGCTGGGCCGTGATCTACGGCCACAAGGGCGGTCTCGAGTCCTATGCCAATGACAAGGTCAAGCAGGTGAAGGTGCTGGACGCCCAGGGCAAGGCGCTGGATGTGCAGCGCCAGGAAACCGAGCAGGGCGTGGTGCTGAGCTTTGCCGGTGAGCCGGCCCTGGCCACGCTGGTGTTCGACAATGGCTACTGGAGCAAGGCGCCCGGCGGCAAGACGATCAATGTACCCAAGGACGAGAACCAAGGCGCCACGAACGGCAGCCATCCCGTCAAGTTCCACAAATACGTCATGAACTGGACGGCGCAGGCCAGGCAGCCCGTCGGCGAAGAAGCGGAAATCATCGCCCTGAACAAGCAAGCTCCCAAGGCCGGCAACAAAATCGACATCCAGGTGCTATACCAAGGCCAGCCGGCGGCCGGCTGGGCCGTGGGCATTGATGACTCCGAGGACAGCCCGCTCAAGACCGACGCCCAAGGTAAGGCCTCGTTCGAGGTCAGCCCCGGGCGCAACTTCATCTCCGCCAGCCACAGCATCGCTGTTCAGGGCGATCCCAAGACCGATGTGAACTCGATCTCGGTCAACCTGATTTTCAACGCGGCTCCATAATGAAGACAATCCAGCGATTGGCTGCGGCGGTGCTGGGCCTGTCCGTTCTGTGGGCGGGTGCGGCCTGGTCGCATGCCTTGATGCTGTCGGCCCAGTCCGGCGCTCAGGGCGTGACCGGCCAGCTGTTTTATTCCGACGGCACTCCGGCCGTGGACGAGCGGGTGGAATTCTTTGTCCAGCCCGGTGCGACGGACGGCGAGCCGGCGCATTACACCCAGACGGACGCCCATGGCCGCTTTGCCTGGTCCAGGGCGCCGGATGGGCGCTACCTGGCCGTGGCCTACGGCATGGAAGGTCATCGCGCCCAGGCAGAGCTGGCGGTCAGTGCCGCTGCTCCTGCGGCTGCCCCGGCAGCCCAGGCGGAGGATCTGGCCTTGATACGCCAGGACATTGCGCGGCTGGAAGCGCGCGTGCGCTTGTCGGATATCGTCGGTGGAATCGGCTACATTGTCGGTTTGGCCGGTGCGTACCTGTACTGGCTCAGCCGTCGCCGCTCCCGTTAGGCCCCATCATGCATTTATCCGAAGGCATTCTTTCCGCTCCTGTGGTCGCCGGCAGCCTGCTCGTGTCGGGCCTGCTGGTGATCGCGACGGTACGCCGCCTGAACGAGCGCACGATTCCGCTGGCGGCCATGCTGGGCTGCGTGTTCTTTGCGCTGGGCACGATTCATGTACCGGTCGGACCAGGCAGCGTGCATCTGATACTGAACGGGCTGCTGGGCGTCTTGTTGGGCTGGACTGCCTTGCCTGTCATTGCCTTGGCGCTGGTGCTGCAGGCGGCGCTGTTCGGTTTCGGCGGCTTTGCCGTCTGGGGCGCGAACCTGCTCATCATGGGGCTGCCGGCCGTTGCGGCCTACTATCTGGCGCGTCCTTGGCGTGAGACCCGGCCCTTGCTGGCGGGTGCCGTGGCGGCCACGGCCGGGGTCAGCGGTGCAGCGTTCATGGCGGCTATTCTTCTGTATTTAAGCGGTGGCCATTTGTTTGCCAAAGCCATCACCACCTTGTTCGTGTTCCATCTGCCCATTGTCGCCATCGAGGCGGTGGTGACGGCATTGTGCCTGCGCGGTTTGCAGCAACTGCGCCCGGACGTGTTCGCGCTGCTGCGCTCTTGATGGCGCTGCGGGATGCCCGGCTGCCCTTGCTGCTGGCTTTTGCCGGCAGCGTGATGCTGGCCGTCTCGCAGGATCTGGCGCGCAGCGTGCTGGCCGCCTTGCTGCTGGCTCCGATCGCTGTGTGGCGCTGGCGCGCAAGGCTGCACGCCTTGCTGCGGCGGCTGATACCCGCCAATATATTGCTGTTGTTCATGCTGCTTCTGCTGGCCGTGGATGTATCGACCTGGGGGCTGTCGGCAGCAGGCCTGGACCTGGGTTTGTTGGCCCTGGCTCGGGCCAATGGCGCCATGCTGTTGTGCGCTATCGTGCTGCGTCACCAGACCGCAGATTCCCTGGCCGCCGGTATTGCGGTCTTGACGCGTTCGGACAAGCTGGCCTTGCTGGCTTTCTTGATGATCCGCTATCTGGAGGACATCCGTCAGGTGCGCCAGCGCCTGGAGCGGGTGCTGACGGCACGTGGCTTTCGCTTTGGCAGCAATCGCCACAGCTACCGCACTTTGGGTCTGCTGCTGGCTCATGTGTTTCTGGATGGTCTGGATCGGGCGACGGTCATCGCCCGCGCCATGCAGGCCAGGGGCTATGCCGGCCGTTTTCTCGTCAGCCCCAAGAATCAGCGCCTGTGTCGTGATAGCGTGTTGGCGGCGTTGGCTCTGGTATGTTTGGCGCTGTTGTTATGGATACCTGTATGAACACTGCCTCGCTTTGCGCCAGCCCCTTGATCCATGCCCGCCGCCTGTGTGTCGAGCAAGGCGGGTTGCGTATCGTGGATGGCCTGGATCTGGACCTGCAGCCGGGAGAGCGCCTGGCCTTGCGCGGCCCTTCCGGCGTGGGCAAGACTACCTTGTTGATGGCATTGATGGGCTTTCTGCCGCTGTATAGCGGCGAGCTGATCCTGCTGGGCCATACCCTGGCTCAGCCGCGTGACTTCGATGTGCTGCGCGGGCCGGTGGGTTTCATGTTCCAGAATCCCGACGACCAGCTTTTCTGTCCCACGGTGCTGGACGACGTCCGTTTCGGCCCTTTGAACCTCGGGCTGACTGATGATCAGGCGACTGACCGAGCCTGGAGCGTTCTGGAATCCCTGCATATCATTGAACTGGCGAATCGTCCTTGCGCCGTATTGTCCGGCGGGCAGAAACGACGCGTGGCCCTGGCCGGCCTTTTGGCCATGCAGCCGCGCCTGCTGATCCTGGACGAACCCACCGCATCCTTGGACCGCCACGCCGCCGAGCAGGTCGAACAGGCGCTGCTGGATTGTGGTCTGCCCCTGCTGTTCACCACGCATGACGACGCTTGCGAACAGGCGTTGGCGACCCGCAGCGTGCATATGCAAGTTCCTTGTCCTGTCGTCACGCCGGCACCGACGTTGCGGGATGTGCGGCGACGGGCTTGATCTTTATCGTCGGGATCGGTGGTGTGTAGGGTCGTTCTTTCTTCAGGCTCGCCCTTTGCGTCAAGCAAGGAGGCGGTTCGGTTTTCTTGAGGGAGACAGGCTGGGAATGGCGGGCTGGGTCGCTCGCCCCCGCTGCGCACGGGTGCCCTTGTCCATTGTCCGGAGCAGGCGCCCCGTTAACTCGGGCGGTGGCTTGTCCCCCGGACAAGCCACAAGCGTCGCCCTCAAACAGAACGGGCCTTGCCTCCTGCCCCGGCCAACGGCCTGCGGCGAAAGCCCTGACTCGCCCGTCATTCCCAGCCTGTCTCCCTCAAGAAAACAACATCGTTCTGTTTGGAGCAAACGGCAGCGTGATGAGGTGACTAATAGTCTCTGGGGTAGCGGTAATTGGTTTTGATGGATGGAGCAATAAGAAGACATTGTGAGCCGTTCAAAAGGCGGGAACGAGTCGGCGGGGCGGGTCAGAGGGTTTGCCGCAGGCGGGGGAGCGCTCCGGGAGGCAAGCGGCTTGCTGTTTGAGCCGCACGCTTGTGGTTCGGTACGAACCACGCGGCGAGTTCAAGACGCGCCCGGAGTGATTCTCCGACCAGGGAACTGGCGCGCAGCGCCGGCAAACCCTCAGCCCAGACGACTCGTTCCCGCCTTGAACGGCGTCTTCACAAAGACCATCCTTACCGACAGCCGACAACTCTGCGATCGGATACCGGTCAGTGAAGATTGACAGGCTCCTGCCCTTACGCTTCGCTGCGCCCTTCCTCCACCGCGTGGCACGCCACCTGATGCCCCGCCGTATCCAGCAGCGCCGGCGCCTCGCGGCGGCAGCGGTCATTGGCCAGGGGACAGCGCGGGTGGAAGGTGCATCCGGAGGGCGGGTTCAGCGGGTTGGGCACTTCGCCGGCCACGGGAATACGGCTCTTGCCGGCCCCGCTCATGTCGGGGATGGCGCCCAGCAGCATGCGCGTGTAGGGATGGCGCGGCTGTTCGAACAGCGTGTCGCGCGCCGCGATCTCTACAATGCGGCCCAGGTACATCACACCGACGCGATCGGCCACGTGGTGCACCACTGCCAGATTATGCGAGATGAACAGATACGTCAGGCCCAGCTCGCGCTGCAGATCCTTCATCAGGTTCAGCACTTGCGCCTGTACGGACACGTCCAATGCCGAGGTCGGTTCGTCACAGACAATGAATTCCGGCTGCATGGCCAGGGCCCGTGCAATCGAGATACGCTGGCGCTGGCCGCCCGAGAACTGGTGCGGATAGCGCTGTGCATCGGCAGGGTTCAGGCCGACCTGGGTCAACAGCTCGCCGACCTTCTGTTCCTGTTCGCGGGTGCTGAGCGTCGTGTGCGTGACCAAGGGTTCGGCGATGATGCGGCCCACGCGCCAGCGTGGGTTCAGGCTGGCGTAGGGGTCCTGGAAGATCATCTGGCGGCGCTTGCGCATGGCCTGTCGTTCAGCCTTGCCCATGGACTGGATGGATTGGCCGTCGAAGCGGATGTCCCCGCGCGTCAGCGAATACAGGCCGGTCAGCAGGCGCGCTACGGTGGATTTGCCGCAACCGGACTCGCCCACCAGGGCCAAGGTCTCGCCTTTGTTCAAGGTGAAGCTCACGCCGTCCACGGCGCGCAGATTGACCTTGGGTTTGCGGTAGACCAGGCGTTCCAGAAAGGGGGGGGACACATCGAACCAGCAGGCGGCGTTTTCTACCTGCACCAGGGGGGTGTTGGGGGCGGAGCTCATGCGGCCTCCTGTTCATGCAGCCAACAGGCCGCCAGCGTCTCGGGGGGAACGGGCATCAGTTCGGGGCGCTCGACCAGGCAGCGGTCCATGCGGCGGCTGCAGCGCGGGTTGAAAGCGCAGCCCGGCGGTATGGCATTCAAGCGCGGCATGCTGCCGGGTATCTGCTCCAGGCGCTCCAGCCCCGCGTGCAGGCTGGGGATGGAGCGCATCAGTCCTGCGGTATAGGGATGGCTGGGTTGCTGGATCACATCCTGGACTGGGCCGATTTCGATGATGCGCCCGGCATACATGACGGCCACGCGGTCTGCTGTTTCGGCGATCACGCCCATGTCGTGGGTGATCAGCATCACGGCCGTGCCTTGCGAACGGCACAGTGTTTTGAGCAGGTCGATGATCTGCGCCTGGATGGAGACATCCAGCGCGGTGGTGGGCTCGTCGGCCACGATCAGCTTGGGCTCGGCCGCCAGGGCCAGGGCGATCACCACGCGCTGGCGCATGCCGCCGGAGAACTGGTGCGGGTAGTGGTCGATGCGCTCGCGTGCGGCCGGAATGCCGGTGGCCTCCAGCAGTTCGATCGCCCGTTCACGCGCCTGTTTCCACGACAGCGGCAAGTGCGTGGTGATGGTTTCCGTAATTTGCTGGCCCACGGTGTAGAGCGGGTTGAGCGAAGTCAGCGGATCCTGGAAGATGGCGCCGATCTGGCGCCCGCGCACCCGGCGCATCTGGTCTTCGTTCAGATTGTCGATGCGCTGGCCGTCCAGCAGGATCTGGCCGCCGCTGATGCGTCCAGGCGCATCCAGCAGGCCGATGATGGACGAGCCGGTCAGGGATTTGCCGGCGCCCGACTCCCCCACCACGCCCAGCACTTCGCCGGCGGAGATGGAGAACGACACATGATCGAGCGCATGCAGCACGCCATGCCGGGTCGGGAACTCGACGCACAGGTCTTGTACGGTCAATAAGGCAGTCATGGTTCAGTTCAGTTTGGGGTTCAGGGCGTCGCGCAGCCAGTCGCCCAGCAGGTTGACCGACAGCACCAGCAGCACCAGCATGGCGCCGGGGAAGATGGTGATCCACCATTCGCCGGAAAACAGGAAGTCATTGCCGATGCGTATCAGTGTGCCCAGGGACGGTGAGGTCGCCGGCACGCCCACGCCCAGGAAAGACAGGGTGGCTTCGGTGATGATGGCGGTGGCCAGATGCACCGTGGCCAGCACCAGCACCGGCCCCATCACATTGGGCAGGACGTGGCTGAACATGATGCGCGACGAGGACACGCCGATCACGCGGGCGGCCTGCACGTATTCGCGGTTTTTTTCCACCAGCGTGGAACCGCGTACGGTGCGCGCATACTGAGGCCAACCGGCCAGGGCGATGGCCCCGATCAGTACCGGAAAGGCGACGGTGTCGTGCATGTCCAGCGGAAAGACCGCGCGCGCCACGCCGTCGATCAGCAGGGCGATCAGGATGGCGGGAAAGGACAGCTGCACGTCGGCCACACGCATGATGAAGGCGTCTGTGCGTCCGCCCGCATAGCCGGCCACCAGGCCCAGCACAATGCCCACGACCATGGACAGAATGACGGAAGCCAGACCGATCAGCAGCGACGTACGGGTGCCGTACAGCAAGGCCGAATACAGATCGCGCCCCTGGCTGTCGGTTCCCAGCAGATAGCGGATATCGCCATCGGCGGACCAGGCGGGCGGCTTCAGAGCGTCCATCAGGTCGATGGACGCCAGATCAAAGGGGTCGAACGGAGCTACCCAGCGCGCGCCCAGGGCGCCGATGAACAGCAGCAGTGCAAGAACCGTAGCCACGATGGCCACGGGGGAATGGCGCCACGACCAAACCAGGTCGCTGTTCCAGGCGCGTTTCAAGCTGGCGCTCATGTCAGTGCCCCTTGGCGCCCGACAACTGGGAGCGCAGACGCGGATCGACCAGGAAGTACAGCAAGTCGACCAGCAGATTGATGATGACAAAGACCAGGGCGATCAGGCACAGATAGGCCGCCATGACAGGAATGTCGGCGAACTGCACGGCTTGAATGAAGAGCAGCCCCATGCCTGGCCACTGAAATACCGTTTCGGTCACGATGGCGAAGGCGATGATGCCGCCCAATTGCAGGCCGGTGATGGTGATGACCGGAACCATGGTGTTCTTGAGCGCATGGCCGAAGTGGATGGCGCGCCTGGACAGGCCACGGGCGCGGGCGAACTTGATGTAGTCGGCGCGCAGCACTTCCAGCATTTCCGAGCGTACCAGGCGCAGGATCAGGGTCAGCTGGAACAGGCACAGCGTGACGGCCGGCAGGATCAGGTGCTTGATGCCGTCCCAGCTCAGCAGTCCGGTGCTCCACCAGCCCAGACGCACGACTTCGCCGCGCCCATAGCTGGGCAGCCAGCCCAGTTGCACCGAGAAGATCAGGATCAGCAAGATGCCGATCAGGAAGGTCGGCAGCGAAATCCCGAGCAATGAAAAGGCCAGCACGCTCTGGGCCAGGAAGCCATGGCGCTTCAGAGCGGTGTAGACGCCCAGCGGCAGGCCGATCACCAAGGCCAGAATGGCCGCGACCACGGACAGCTCCACGGTGGCGGGCAGGCGTTCCTTGAGCAGCGTGGACACGGGCTGGGCCTGCCGCAGCGACAGGCCGAACTCGCCCTGCACCGCCTGGCTGACGAAACGGGTGAATTGTACGGGGGCGGGCTGGTCCAGACCGAGGCTGGCGCGCAGTTGCACGCGATCTTGCTCGGTGGCGTCCTGGCCCAGCATGATGGTGACCGGGTCGCCAATGTAGCGGAACAGCACGAAGGCCAGCAGGCTGACCGTCAGCATGACGAGCACCGCCTGGATCAGGCGGCGAATGATAAATACCAGCATAGGCGTTCTCCTGGTGCATGGCGAGGATCACTCGCGCCCAGTGTCGTCCTTATTGTTTGGGTTTGTCCATGGCCTTCTTGGCGAGGCCAGGGTTTCCTGTAGTGAAAAACGGGCGCGCCGCCCCGGATCGGATTCGGGTCGGCGCGCCGGGCAGACTTACTTGACGGTCACCCACTGAGCGGCCATGCGGTTGTCGGCGCGGTGGATCACGTCCACATTCTTGGCCATGGCCCAGGGGATGATCTGGTCATGCAGGGGAATGTGTCCGAATTCCTTGGCGTGGATTTCCAGGACCTTGTGGATGGCGGCATCGCGCTTGGCGGTGTCGGTTTCGGTCTTGATCTGATCGATCAACGTGTCCACTTCGGCATTGTTGTAGTTGCCGAAGTTGAAGGAGCCGTCGGCGCCCGCACCCTTGCTGTGCATCAGGCTTTGCAGGGTGTACAGCGCGTCGAAGGTGGGCACGCCCCAGCCGAACATGTAGGCGCTGGTGTCGTAGTTCTGTACCTTGGGGAAGTAGGTGGCGCGCGGCATGGCGTTCAGGCTGGCCTTGACGCCGGCCTTGGCCCACATGCCCACCACGGCCTGGCAGATGGCTTCATCGTTGATGTAGCGGTTGTTCGGACAGTCCAGCGTGAAGGACAGGGAGTTGTCGTAGCCGGCATCTTTCAAGAGCTGCTTGGCCTTGTCCAGGTCGTAAGGCACGCGTTGGGCCAGCTCCTTGGTCCAGCCGTGAACCTGTGGCGCCACCATGGTGCCGGTGGGTGCCGAAGAACCGCGCATCACGGCCTTCTTGATGGCTTCGGTGTCGATAGCCAGGTACAGGGCTTCGCGCACGCGCTGGTCGGCAAAAGGATTCTTGCCCTTGATGCTGCTGTATTTCAGTTCGGGGCTTTTCTGGTCCAGGCCCAGGAAGATGGTGCGGTATTCGTTACCTTCCACGATTTTGGCCTGCTGGCGCAGGCGCTGCAGATCCTGAGCGGGCGGGTCCAGTACCAGATCGACTTCGCCCGACAGCAGGGCGGCCGTGCGAGTGGCGTTCTGCTTGATGGGGGTGTAGATCACTTCGGTGACGTTGCCGACCTTCTTGTCCTTGTTCCACCACTGCTCGTTTTCCACGAACACGGTGCGTACGTCCACTTCACGCGACTTCAGCTTGTAAGGGCCGGTGCCGTTGGTGTTGCGCGAGGAATAGGTTTCTTCGTTCTTGTTGAAGTCTTGCGGCTGGGTGGCATTGTTTTTTTCCGACCAGTCCTTGTTCATGATGAACACATTGGTCAGTTGGCGCAGCAGTACGGGGTTGGGGGCGGTGGTGATGATATCCACCGTCTTTTCGTCCACTTTCACGGCTTTGTCGACGCCGTTGACGTAGGCCTTGAAGTTGGAGGTGGGGGCCAGTGCACGCTGGATGGAGAACACCACGTCGTCGGCGGTGAAGGGCTCGCCGTTGTGGAACTTCACGCCGTCGCGCAGGGTAAAGCGCCAGACGGTAGGTTCGCGCTGCTCCCAGGCCGTGGCCAGCGAGGGCACGATCTGGAAGTCCTTGTCGTAGTCCACCAGCGGCTCGTACACATAGGAGCTGGCCGTGATGATGAGGTTTTCATTTTGAGCGTGCGGATCCATGGTCATGAAGTCGCCTTGGCTGGACCATTTCAGCGTTTTGGCGTGGCCTGCCAGAGGAAGGGCGACCAGGGCCGCCAGGGTAGCGGCCAATACTGTTTTTTTCATGAAAACCTCCTGATGGGATGTTTGGTTCGCTGATGAGTGGCTGCATAGTACATGAGCGCTTGGACCGGCCTCAATACGTATTTTCAGCGTGTCGTCAGCTTTCTATGATTTGGTGATTTATATCATTCCCCTGTTTATTAAGTGGCGCCGGCATTGACCTGCAGGCGCTTGTTCTTGACGCTACAATAGTGTCTATATATACAGTATGGGAGCCGGCGAAGGCCGTGGCGCAAGGGATGGAACGGCAGGGGCGACGCATCGCGCATGTGGATATGGACGCGTTCTACGCGTCCGTGGAGCTATTGCGCTATCCGCATCTGCGGGGCCTGCCTGTGGTCATCGGCGGGCGCAGCACGCAGGCGCCGCGCCAGTTGCCCGACGGCAGCTGGCAGCTGGCGCGGCTGGCCGATTATGTCGGGCGGGGGGTGGTCACCACGTCCACCTACGAAGCGCGCCAGCTGGGCGTGTTTTCCGCCATGGGCCTGATGAAAGCGGCGCTATTGGCGCCGCAGGCCATTTTGTTGCCGGCGGACTTTCACGCGTATCGCTACTATTCGCGTTTGTTCAAAGAGGCGGTGGCGACGGTGTCCGAGCACATCGAAGACCGCGGCATCGACGAGATCTACGTGGATCTCAGCGGCCGGGCCGAAGACAGTCTGGCCCTGGCCGAGATAATTCGCGGCGCCGTCCACCAGGCCACGGGCTTGACCTGCTCGGTCGGCATCACGCCTAACAAACTGTTGTCCAAGATCGCTTCGGAGCTGAACAAGCCCAATGGCGCCTGCGTGCTGACCATGGAGGACGTCCCCACGCGCATCTGGCCCATGTCAGTGGGCAAGATCAACGGCATAGGCCCCAAGTCCTTCAAGAAGCTGGCGGGGCTGGGCATACACCTGATCGGCGAGCTGGCCGCTGCGCCGGCCGAACGGCTGCAGGAGCATTTCGGGCTGCGCTACGCGCAGTGGCTGATGGCGGTGTCCCGCGGGCAGGACGAGCGGCCTCTGTCCACGGAGCGCATTCCCAAGTCCACCAGCCGGGAAACCACGTTTGAACGTGACCTGCATGTGCGCCAGGATCGCGCTCGCTTGACGGCGGTGCTGCAATCCCTGTGCGAGCAGCTGGAGCAGGACCTGCGCAAGTCCGGCATGTGCGCGCAGACCATAGGCGTCAAGCTCAAGTTCGACGACTTCAGGATCGTGACCCGCGACTTGTCCCTGCCTGCGCCGGTTCTGACCGCCGACGCCATTCTGGCTGCGGCGCGCCAGAACCTGAAGCGCGCGGTGCTGGATCGGCGCCTGCGCCTGCTGGGCGTCAAGGCCAGCGCCCTGCTGCCCCTCAGCGAACTGCCGCCCGAACAGCCGCGCCAATTGAATCTGGATGGTTTGTTCTGACGCAGCGACGATAGAGCGCATCAATGCTATATAATGAGACTCATTCTTATTTGAGTTTCAGGATAGCCGCCCGTGAACGAGCGCCCCGCTACGGAATTGCCGTCACTTGCCCACATGCAGCAGAGCCTGCATCTGCTGTATTGCCATCATCGCGGCTGGCTGCATGACTGGCTGCGGCGGCGCCTGGGGTGTTCGCATCATGCCGCCGACCTGGTGCACGACGCTTATGTGCGCATCATGGCTTCGGGGCGGATTCCGCAGCCAGAGCAGGCGCGTGCCCATTTGATGCAGATTGCCAAGGGCCTGGTCATTGATCGCTATCGCCGCCAGCAGATCGAGCAGGCGTATCTGGACGCATTGGCTCAATTGCCTGAAGCCCATGCCATCTCGCCCGAGGATCACGCCTTGACGCTGGAGGTACTGCTGCGTATCTGCGCTGCTCTGGACGGATTGCCGGCTCGGGTCAGGCAGGTTTTTTTATTGTCTCGTTTCGAGGGGCTGACCTATTCGGCTATTGCCCGGCGCCAGGGTATTGCCCTGGGAACCGTGCGCAAATACATGCTGCAGGCGACGCAGACTTGCTTTGCGGTCATGATCGATCTTGATACGCATGGCGCGTCATGAGCGGTGACGGGAGCAGCTTGTCCGATGCGAGCATGTGCATCGAGGCCCAGGCCCTGGAATGGCAGGTCGTCTTGTGGTCGGGCGAAACGCAAGAGCATGAACTGCGCGCCTTCCAGAGCTGGCTGGCCCGGGGTCCGCAGCATGTCCAGGCCTGGGAGCGTGTCCAGCGTTTCGGTCGTCAATTGCAGGCTGCGCCCCAGGATGTGGCGACGCGGGTGCTGCAGGCAGGCCTGTCCGCTCAGGCGATACGGCGACGGCGCAGTGTGCTGCGCGGGCTGGCCTTGCTGGGGTGTGGTGGCCTGACGACTTACGGCGTCAGCAGGACGGCGCAATGGTCGGCCTGGAATGCCGATGTCCGCACCGCCTCGGGAGAGCGCCGGGAGCTGAGCCTGCCTGATGGCACGCAATTGGTCTTGAATACGGCCAGCGCAGTTAATGTCCAATACAGCGACAGGCAGCGCAGCATCCAATTGCTGGGTGGTGAAGTGCTTGTCACTACCGCAGCAGATCCGCATAGTCACCACCGGCCTTTTTTCGTGCAGACGCAGCAAGGGCGACTGCAGGCTCTGGGTACGCGGTTTCTGGTGCGTGACTGGCCTGCCTTGTCGCGGGTGTCAGTGCATGTCTATGACGGCAGGGTCGAGTTGCAGCCGGGCGGCGGCGGGCAGCGTCTGCGTCTGGAGGCTGGCCAGCAGGCTTTCTTCAGCAAGCAGCAGGTCTTTGCCCCCTCGCCTGCCGATGAGCAGGCAGCGGCCTGGCAGCGCGGACTGCTCGTTGTCGAGCGCTGGCGGCTGGCCGATTTTCTGCGGGAAGTGGCGCGCTATCGGACCGGTGTGTTGCGCTGCGATCCGGCCGTGGCTGATCTGATCGTTTCGGGCGTGTACCCGGTCCAGAATACCGACGCCATTCTGCAATCGCTGGCTCGGGCGTTGCCGGTACAGGTGCGTGCCGTGACGCCCTATTGGGTGACGGTGTCGGCGCGGCCGTAGCGCTTTTGCGTTCTCGTTCGGGATACAGGGAAAGGCTCGGATTTTCTGCCGGGCTGTTTGTCCACGAAGAGGAAAGCCATGTTTGTCAAAATGATGCGTCCGGCCGCTTGGTCAGGCCGCTTTGCCCCGGCCCGCCCCTTGTTGGGATCCTGGCTGCTGGCCACCAGCCTGTTAGGAGGCGCAGCCGTCGCATCGGCGCAAGGTCTGAATGCGTCGCAGGCCCGCTACGATATACCGGCCGGGACGCTGGATCAGGTACTGAACCACCTTGCTGCGCGGGGGGGATTCATGCTGGCGATCGACGGGGCGCTGACCACGGACAAGACCAGCCCCGGCCTGAAAGGCAGCTATACCCCCGAGCAAGGGCTAAAGCAGATTTTGCGCGGCAGCGGACTGGAGGCGGTGGCTCAGGACGGCGGCTTCAGGCTGCAGCCGGCACCAACGGTTCGAGGACATGAGGAACTGGACGTGGTGCGGGTTCAAGCGCAGCGTGAAACGGCCACGGGTCCGGCCAATGGCTTGCTGGCCACGCGCAGCGCGACCGCGTCCAAGGCTGATGCCGCCATCATGGACACACCGGCCTCGGTAGCCGTGGTTACGCAACAGCAGATCGAATCCCTTGCCACGCGCACCGTGGGCGAAGCCTTGCGCTATGTGCCCGGTGTGGCGGTGGAGTTCGATGGCGTGGATTCGCGTTTCGATACCATGTCGTTTCGCGGCTTCAACGCCGATTCAGTCGCCTGGCTGGACGGGGTGAAGCTGGCCGGCGGCAGCGGCGCGGGAAATAATTGGACCTTGCCGCAGGTGGATCCCTTTTTGCTGGAGCGCATCGAGGTGCTGAAGGGCCCGGCCTCGGTCGTGTATGGCCAGGTTGTGCCTGGCGGCATGGTCAATATGGTCAGCAAGCGGCCTACCCGCACCCGCCAGCGCAATGTCGAACTGACACTGGGCGCGCCCCGCCAACTGCGCGGCAGCGTGGATCTGGGCGGCGCACTGGGCGAGGACGGTGTCAGCGCGTGGCGTCTGCTGGCGCTCAGCTCGGATGCGGAAAGCCGCAGCGACCACGTCAAGCGTAAACGCAATCTGGTGGCGCCCTCGGTGACCCTGCCCTTGGGCGAAAACGGTGAAATCGTCCTGTTGGGCGCACTGCAGCGTGATCGCGGCGGCAGCGACTATATGTGGCTGCCCGCTTACGGTACTTTGTTCGACAACCCCAACGGAAAAATACCGATTTCTCGTTTCATCGGCGAACCGAATTTTGATCGCTACGACCGTGATCAGGATATGGCGGGCTGGGCGGCTGTTTATGACGTCAATGACAACTGGACGCTGCGTCAGAACCTGCGCGTGCAGCGCATCAAGTCGGTCATGGAGTCGGTGACCAGTGATATGTATTCTTTTGACGATCCGGCCGATGGCGGCTGGGATTGGCGCACGCTGGAACGCTATGCCAATCGGGGTACGGGCACATCGCGCTCCTTGGGCGTGGATACGCAGTCTGAATGGCGTTGGATGACGGGCGAGGCGGAACATACGGTACTGCTGGGGCTGGATTATTACAGGGGTACGTTCGATGCGCGTCGGCAGACCGCCTCCGTGGGCCCGGACGGCAGCGGCGGATTGCTGGATCTGTATGCGCCTGAGTACGGCGCCGCCATCGGCCCGTTCACGACCTTGAGCGAAGTCAGCAGCCGTCGCCAGCAGACCGGGGTTTATGTGCAGGATCAGTTGGCGTGGGGCAATTGGCGCCTGGTGGGCGGATTGCGGCACGACCGCTCCACGGTCAGCGGAGTCAGCCGGCGGCGTTCGGGCGAGGACGATCTGGGCCAGCGAGATAGTGCCACGACGGGGCGCTTGGGCGCGCTGTATCGTTTTGATTCGGGCTGGGCTCCGTATGTCAGCTATTCCACCTCGTTTGATCCGGTCGCCGGGGTCACTGCCGACGGCGCAGCTTTCAAGCCCATGAAAGGCCGGCAGACCGAGCTGGGCGTGAAGTATCAGCCGGACGGTGCGCAATGGATGGCCAGTGCGGCCCTGTTTGATCTGCGCCAGACCAATCGGCTGACCGACGATCCGGTGAATGGCTTTCCCGAGCAGGTGCAAAGCGGAGAACTGCGCTCGCGCGGCCTGGAGCTGGCGGTGACCGGACGCCTGTCGCCGAACTGGTCTGTCATCGGCAGCTATTCCTTCCTGGACACCAAGGTGCTCAGTAGCGAAATCCCGGAAGAGCTGGGCAAGCCTGCCTTGTATACGCCGCGCCATCAGGCGGCATTGTGGGTCGACTACACCTTCACCGGGCGTTCGGCGCTGGCCGGCACCGTCATGGGTGTGGGTGTGCGGCATGTGGGCTCTTCCCGCGGCGGCGACATCGATGTGGCGGGCGGCGGCTATGCCAGCCTGCATATTCCCGCCCATACGGTCGCGGATTTGCGGGTGGCGACGCAGCTGGGATGGATATCGCCCGGGTTCAAGAACAGCGAGCTGTCCCTGAATGTGACCAATATTGCCGACAAGCAGTACGTCAATGGTTGTGGCTCGCTCTGGACCTGCGGCTGGGGGCTGGGACGGCAGGTATCGCTGACTTTTTCGGGAAGATTCTGATGAAACGACGTGTGCTGGCAGCCTTGTGCGGGCTGGGAATGGCAATGGGCGCGCAGGCCCAGGACGCAACCGCGCCGCAGCCAGGTTGCGCGTGGACGCTGTTGCATCCCGTGAAGGGTGAAGCGACGGGCGCATGGGGGTTTGCCGACGTGGACAGGAGCATCGCGATCGATGCGCAGACGCAGTTCAACCTGGCGTCCTTGTCCAAGCAGTTCACGGCCCTGGCCGTGCTGCTCTTGGCCGAGGACGGTCGTCTGGAATTGGATCAGCCCTTGGCCCGCTATTGGCCTGATCTGCCTGGCGAGCTGGGCCGGCCTACGGTCCGTCAGGTCCTGCAACATAGGGGCGGCCTGCCGGATTACATCGAGCCGCTGTATCAGGCAGGGCGCGAAGCGCAGACGGTCACGGTGGCCGAAACCCTGGCGGTGCTGGAGGCGACTCCGTCACTGCGCTTTGCGCCGGGGGAGCACTTCGAATACAGCAACACAGGCTATTTTCTCCTGGCACAGTTGGTCGAGCGTCTGAGCGGTGCATCCTTGGCGACCTTTTCGCAGCAGTATATTTTCAATCCGCTGGGAATGGAGCGGACGGCCATCGTGGATCGCTATCCGGCAGCCTTGCCCCAGATGGCCCGCGGCTATAGGGTGAAGGACGGGCAGGCGCAACGGGTAGAATCCACCTGGGAGCAGACCGGCGACGGCCAAGTGCACAGCAGCGCGGCGGATATCGGGCGCTGGCTGGAGCATCTGGAAAAAGATACGGTGCTGATCAGCCCCGAGGGGCGGCCCTTGCCTGGAGTGCGCACTATGTTGACGCAGTCCCACCCCTTGACGCCGACGGGAAACTATCAGTTCGGCTTGGAAGCCCTGCAAGTGGGAGCGCTCGCTGTCTGGGGCCATGGCGGCGGCTGGGCCGGCTACCATAGCTTCATGGCTTATTCCCCCGAGCGGCGCCAGGGGGCTGCAGTGATGTGCAACGCCATTCATCTGGATGTGCGCTCCATGACGCAGCGCCTGCTGGAGTCAGGGGTCGGCCAACTGGCGCCTGTGTCCTATCGTCCTTGATCGTGGCGGCTGCCGCAGCCCTTCCCGCCTCGCCAGGCAGGCGGGGCGGGCGTTCAATCGCGCAGGCTCCGGAAAGCTGGCCGCATCCTGTTTGTGCCGGAAAAGGGACACTCCGGCCCCAGATGGAAATTGTCCCAGGCAGAAGCGGTCCGGGTGGGGAATTGCTGCGTTAGAATTGGTTTGTCCAGCCGCCGGGCTGGTTTATTTTTTCTTCTTTGATCAAGGTTTGCCGTTATGGAATTCGATCGGGCCGGTGTACGTGCATTAATGGAAATTACCCAGCGTCCGGAGTTGGTTTTCGTGCGAGGAGAAGGTTCCTGGCTGGAAGACCACAACGGCAAGCGATACCTGGACACGGTTCAGGGCTGGGCCGTGAACGCTCTGGGCCACAGCCCGGCCAGCGTCATCAAGGCGATCAACGAGCAGGCCGCCAAGCTGATCAACCCGTCGCCCGCGTTCTATAACGAACCTTCCATCGAGCTGGCCAAGCGCATCGTCACGCATTCCTGCTTTGACCGCGTGTTCTTTGCCAACAGCGGTGCGGAAGCCAACGAAGGCGCGATCAAGCTGGCCCGCAAATGGGGCCAGTTGAACAAGGACGGCGCCTACAAGATCATCACTTTCGACCACTCCTTCCACGGTCGCACGCTGGCGACCATGTCTGCTTCCGGCAAGCCCGGTTGGGACCGCTTGTTCGCGCCCCAGGTGGAAGGTTTCCCCAAGGCCGAACTGAACAACCTGGAATCGGTCCGCGCCCTGATCGACGACAAGACCGTGGGCATCATGCTGGAGCCTGTGCAAGGCGAAGCCGGCGTCATTCCCGCTACGATGGAATTCATGCAGGGCCTGCGCGCTCTGGCGGACGAACACAAGGTGCTGCTGATCGTGGACGAAGTGCAGACCGGCATGGGCCGCACCGGCACCTTGTTCGCCTACGAACACGCCGACATCCGCCCCGACATCATGACTCTGGGCAAGGGCATAGGCGGCGGCGTGCCGCTGGCCGCGCTGTGCGCACGCGAAGAAGTCTCTTGCTTCCAGGCGGGTGATCAGGGCGGCACCTACAACGGCAATCCCCTGATGACTGCCGCCGGCGTGGCCGTGTTCGACGAGCTGACCTCGCCCGGTTTCCTGGACGCCGTCAATGCCCGCGCCCAGCAACTGTCCGAAGGTCTGCTGGCCATCAGCGGCAAGTGGGGCATGAAGGGTGAACGCGGCGTCGGCTTGCTGCGCGCTCTGATCCTGGACCAGGACGACGGCCCAGCCATCGTCAATGCCGCCCGCGAGCGTGCGCCTGAAGGCATGTTGCTTAACTCGCCCCGCCCCAACCTGCTGCGTTTCATGCCGGCCCTGAACATCACGGCCGATGAAATCGACCTGATGCTGGCCTGGCTGGACGAACTGCTGGTGCAAGTGCGCGGTTAAGCCTGCCTCTTTATACGGAAAACCCGCCTGACGGCGGGTTTTTTTATGACTTCTGGTCACGCTGCACAGTAACCCGCCCGTGTTAACCGCTGGTTCCGGTGGCCGGCATTCCGGTGGCCGGCACCCCGGTGGCCGGCAAGGACAGCTCACCAGGGCCGTCCGCCAGCGCTATCCTGACGCCGATATCGGCTGGTTTGGCGTAGTGCAGACTGCTGGTCACCAGGGCATTGACCCCGGTGGCGGCGTAGGCGGCCGCATTGCCCGCATGGATGCCGCCGGCGGCCAGCAGGGGGATGGCGGGGTGGGCGGCGCGCAGTGCGGGCACGATTCGGGCCAGTTGTTCCGGGGCGACTTTGTCGAATTGCACGACGTCGGCGCCGGCCTGGATCGCGTTGAGGGCTTCGTCCAGGCCGTCAGCTTCGATTACGATTTTCTTTTCACACATGGCATGCTTGTGGCGGGCGATGGCTCGCGCCACCTTGCTCCAGTCGCCCAGCAACGCGCGATGCTGGGGAAAGACCAGGATGGTTTCGCCCAGACCCAGACGATGGGGCATGGCGCCGCCGGCCAGGGTGGCCTTCAGCGCCAATTTGCGTACGCCCGGCGCATGCTTGCGGGTCGTCAGTATGGCGACGTCAGGATTGACGGCGCGGACGGCCTGGACGACTTCGTGTGTCAGCGTGGCGATGCCGCAGGAAAATTCCAGCAGGTTCTGGCCGACTTTCCAGGCGCGCAACAGAGCTTGCGCGGGGCCTTGTGCCAACAGCAGCGCCTGGCCGGGACTGGCTTGCGCCGCGCTTCGCACGTGCAGGCGGGTCTGGCCGCCGCAGGACTGCACGATGCGCGCGACTTCTTCCGTGCCCGCCACGGTGATGTGGCCGCGTGCGACATAACGCAGTGTCGCGGCTTGTTCGGTCAATCCCAGCATGTGGCTGGTCAGGTCCAGGAAGGAAGCATCCTCGCTGATCCATTGGTCGATCTGGTTCTGTTCGAAGAAGACAGTCATGTGTGATTCCCATAGCGCCGCAGCGCCAGAAAGCAGCCCAAGGCCGTCAGGCCCAGAAGCCAGGACAGCGCATTGGCGCAGTCCGCATCGCCGTCCAGGACGGCGTTGTAGATGGAGAGGGACAGAGTTTCGGTGCGGCCGGTAATGTTGCCGCCCAGCATGAGTGAAATGCCCACTTCGCCCAGCGCCCGGCCGCCTGACAAGATCAAGCCGGTGGCCAACGCGGGCCGCAGCAGGGGCAGTTCGACCCGCAGGAAGCGCGACCAGGGGCCGTGGCCCAGCGTGGCAGCCGCTTCTTTCAGACGGGGAGAGATGGTTTGCAGACCGTTCTGTACAGGCTTGACCATTAGCGGCAGGCCGGCGACGAAGGCGGCAATGACCAGGGCTGAGGGTTGGAAGACCACCTCCGGAGACCAGCCCGTCAGGGATACCAGCCAGCCTTGCCGCCCCAATGCCAGCAAGAGCAGATAGCCGATGACGATGGGCGGGAAGACCAAGGGCAGGCTGACCAGCGAGTCCAGCAATGCGCGCCCCGGAAAGCGGGTGCGCGCCAGCAGCCAGGCCAGCGCAAGTCCAAGCACGAGTTGCGCCATGATGGCGCCAGCCAGCACCTGCAGGCTCAGCCCCAGCGAGTTGCCGGGGCAGCTCAGCCAGTTTTGCATCACAGGCCGTGGCGCGCCAGGATGGTCTTGGCCGGCTCCGAAGCCAGGAACCGGGTCCATTCGTGCAGGGCGGGTATATCGGGGCGTGCTTTCAGGATGGCCAGGCTCAGGTCTATGGGATCATGGCAGTCGGCTGGCATCGGCACGATGCTGCCCAGCTTGTCCTGATGCGCCAGGGCTTCGCTGCGATTGATGAAACCGGCATCCACTTCGCCCGTCAGGAGATAGCTGGACACCTGGGGCAGCATGGCCACTTCCAGGGTGCGGCCGTCGGCCTGGATTTGTTCGCGTTGCAGACAGGTGCTGGCAGCGCGTCCATAGACAGTCTTTTTGGCATCGCCGATGGCGATGCGTTGATAGGCGGGCTGTTTCAGATCCTGGATGGAGGAAATGGTTTTGCCTTTGGGAACGGCCAGCATCAGTTCGCCCCGGCTGATGTTCACGAAGCGCTCGGCAATGTCCATGGGTTCCAGAAAAAAGCGATCGCCGATGATGGCGACGATCTCGGGGTTCTGTTCGGTCTGGGCGCGCACCTGCTGCATATTGCCGAAGCTGCTTTCCGCTGTCAGCCCGGTCTCTTGCTGGAAGGCCTGCATTAACTCAATGACGGGCTTGCGATAGCCTGCACCGGTCGCCAGCAGTAGGTCGGCGGCCTGTGTAGGAGAGGTGGCCGCGAGCAGGCAGGCGGCAGACAACAGCAGAGCTTTCATGGGGATTCCTGTCGGTTGAATTCGTTATGTATAAGAGTTTATAACGAGTTTTGGAAGACAGGAATTTGCTGTGCAGCGGAAATAAAAAATCCCCGCTGCATCAGCGGGGATTCGGGGGACCTTACCCGCCCCGCAAGGGGCGGGCATACGCCGGGCTTAGGCCGTGGCGTGGGCTTCCTTGAACACCAGGCGCCATTGGTGCAGCAGGGGCTCGGTGTAGCCGTTGGGCTGTTCCAGGCCTTTGAGCACGAGGTCTTCTGCGGCCTTGTAGGCTTCCGAGGTGTCGAAGTTGCCGTCCATGTCGCGGTACAGCGGATCGCCCGCGTTCTGCTTGTCCACGACGGCGGCCATGCGGTGCAGTGTCTGCACAACTTGTTCGCGGGTGACGATGCCGTGCAGCAGCCAGTTGGCGATGTGCTGGCTGGAGATGCGCAGTGTGGCGCGGTCTTCCATCAGGCCGACGTCATGGATGTCGGGTACCTTGGAGCAGCCCACGCCCTGGTCGATCCAGCGCACCACATAACCCAGGATGCCTTGGGCATTGTTGTCCAGCTCTTCCTGGATTTCCTGGGCGGACCAGTTCGGGTTCTCGGCCACGGGAATGGTCAGGATGCTGTCCAGGTAGTCGTTGTTTTCGTTCTCCAGGCTCTTCTGGACTTCGACCACATTGACTTGGTGGTAGTGCAGAGCATGCAGCGTGGCGGCTGTAGGCGATGGCACCCAGGCGGTATTGCCGCCGGCCTGGGGGTGAGCGATTTTCTGCTCCAGCATTTCAGCCATCAGGTCAGGCATGGCCCACATGCCCTTGCCGATCTGGGCGTGGCCGCGCAGGCCGCATTGCAGGCCGACTTGTACGTTGTTGCGCTCGTAGGCAGGCTGCCAGGTGGCCTGCTTCATGTCGGCCTTGCGTACGACGGGACCCGCCTGCATGCAGGTGTGGATCTCGTCGCCGGTGCGGTCCAGGAAGCCGGTGTTGATGAACACGACGCGCTCGGTGGCCTGGGCGATGGCGGCCTTCAGGTTCACGCTGGTGCGGCGTTCTTCGTCCATGATGCCGATCTTGACCGTGTTGGCGGGCAGGCCCAGCAAGGCTTCGACGCGGTCAAAGGTCTCGCTGGCGAAAGCGACTTCGTCAGGGCCGTGCATCTTGGGCTTGACCACGTACAGCGAGCCGGTGCGCGAGTTCTTCTTCAGTTGCAGATCGCGCATGCCGATCAGCGTCGTCAGCACGGCATCCAGAATGCCTTCGGGGATTTCGTGGCCTTCGCCGTCGATGATGGCGGGGTTGGTCATCAGGTGGCCCACGTTGCGCACGAACATCAGCGAACGACCGTGCAGCGTCTGGGTCTTGCCGCTCAGGTCGGTGTACTGGCGGTCGTCAGCCAGGCGGCGGGTGGTGACCTTGTCGCCCTTGCGGATTTCTTCGGTCAGCAAGCCCGTGACCAGGCCCAGCCAGTTGCGGTAGGCCAGGGTCTTGTCGTCGGCGTCCACGGCGGCCACGGAGTCTTCGCAGTCCATGATGGTGGTCAGGGCCGATTCCAGGACGATGTCTTTCACGCCGGCCGGATCAGTCTTGCCGATGGGGCTGTTGGGGTCGATCTGCAGCTCGAAGTGCAGGCCGTTGTGCAAGAACACGATGGCTTCGGGGGCGTCGGGCTGGCCGCGGTACCCCAGGAGGGTGGAGGCGTCTTTCAGGCCGGTGCTGCTGCCGTCTTCCAGGATGACGCGCAGGGCGCCCTCCGCGACGGTGTAGGACGTGGCCTGATCGTGGCTGCCCTGGGCCAGCGGGATCGAGTCGTTCAGGAACTGGCGGCCGAAGGCGATGACCTTGGCGCCACGCACGGGGTTGTAGGCGCCGCCGCGCTGTGCGCCGTCGGTGTCGGCAATGGCGTTGGTGCCGTACAGGGCGTCGTACAGGCTGCCCCAGCGGGCGTTGGCGGCGTTCAGGGCATAACGCGCGTTCATGATGGGCACAACCAGCTGCGGGCCGCCCTGATCGGTGATCTCGGTGTCCACGTTGGCGGTGTTCACGGTCACGGAAGCGGGGGCATCGTGCAGGTAGCCGATGGATTTCAGGAACGTCTTGTAGGCGCCCATGTCGGCGATAGGACCTGGGTTCGCGCCGTGCCATTTGTCCAGCTCGGCTTGCAGGCGGTCGCGCTCGGCCAGCAGTGCGCGGTTTTTGGGGGCCAGGTCATGTACCAGTTTGTCGAAACCAGCCCAGAAGGACTCGGAGGAAACACCAGTGCCAGGCAAGGCTTCTTGCTCGATGAACTGATGAAGCACCTCGGCGACTTGCAATCGCTGGCAGGAGATTCGTGTGGTCATGGTTACCCTTGCTGATAGTAAGAAGTGATTCGGTAAAGCAATGTCGGAACGGCCAACCGGACAGGCAAGGCCGGGCGATCATCGCTGCTTCAACCCACCTAATACAGCCGGTAGGCGGACTCAGGCGCGGGACGTTCGCCGCGAGCGGCGGCGTCAGGGCTCGTTTGACATCAGGGGGCAAGCAGACCGCAATCCAACGGTATCTAAAAAACGCTAAACCCATGCAAAAAATCGATAAAATCGCTTAAATTTGCAGCCGAATGACAGACGGCTAACGCGCGTCCAGCACAACGCCAGGTTGGATAACGCTAAATTATGAAGGACTCAGCCTACCCAGACCTCATACCTATTGTAATAAGACTACATACTTAATGTATTCACTGCTTTTCGACAAGTCTTATATATGAGGTAGAAGACGTGCCTGGATTGGAACTGGCTGCGGCCACGGGCCGGCGTGGTGCTCGACGGGATCGTAAGCAGGGTCGCAAACCCGCATGAAAGGTGACATTCAGCCTATTTAGACAGCATCGGGACGGGATGGATGCAAGAGCGGGTGGGCCGGACGTGGCGGATAGGGATTTTCGGCAAAACGCGCTCAAACCTTGCTGTCCATATGCGTCGCGGGCGCCGTATTAGGCGCAAAACAACAAAAAGTCGTGTCCGTTCTGTGGACAGGGGGGCTTGCCGCCGCGACGGAAAAAGTCCACCGCCACAGCGAGGCGTGTTGCGCGCCGCGACAATGTAAACCGCTTATGATTGTCATGCTTGCTCTCTATACTCGCTTTTTGCCTTGGAATTGCCGCCATGCTTGATCTGACCGGTTTCGCCCGCACTACGTCCATGCCCGAATTGATCCCGTTCGACGGATACGAGGATGCCGGTCTGGCCGTGGAGCAGTTGCGCGCCATCTACGACCGCAACACCGCTTTTTTGCGCGACTCCTTCGCGCAATGCCTGCAGACGGGCTTTCCGCGTGGGCAGCGTTTCCGGGCCTGCTACCCGGCAGTGCGCCTGCGGGTGGAGACCTATCAGGAAGTCGATAGCCGGCTGTCTTATGGCCACGTCGTCGAGCCGGGCACCTACATGACCACTGTTACCGCGCCCGAGCTGTATCACGACTACTTGCTTGAACAACTGGAATTGCTGATCCGCAATCACGGGGTCAGGGTGGAAGTCGGGGAATCCTCCCTGCCTATTCCCCTGCACTTCGCCCTGAACAATGGCGTCAAATCGACGGTGACCATCGTGCCTGAGTCGCCTGGCGATACCTTGCGTGATCATTTCGACGTGCCGGACCTGGCCGTCATGGACGACGCCATCGTCAACGGTACCTGGGAGCGAGTGCACAACGAGCCCTTGCCCCTGGCGCCGTTCTCGGCGCCGCGCATCGATTATTCGCTGCACCGCCTGCAGCATTACACGGCCACGCGTCCGGAGTATTTCCAGAATTTCGTGCTGTTCACCAATTACCAGTTCTATGTGGACGAGTTCTGCCAGTGGGCGCGCGATGTGCTGGCGGCGGACGACCAGGGCTATATCGACCTGGTCGAGCCCGGCAACATCATCACTCCCGCCGGCGCTCAGGCGGCTACGGTGGGCTCGCCTCTGGCGCGAGCCCCGCAGATGCCCTCCTATCATTTGCGGCGCGCGAATCATTCGGGCATTACCCTGATCAACATCGGCGTAGGCCCGTCCAATGCCAAGACCATTACCGACCACGTGGCGGTGCTGCGCCCTGCCGCCTGGCTGATGCTGGGCCACTGCGCAGGCCTGCGCACTACGCAGCGCCTGGGCGACTACGTGCTGGCCCATGGCTATGTGCGCCAGGATCATGTGCTGGACGACGATCTGCCGACCTGGGTGCCCATTCCTCCATTGGCGGAAATCCAGGTGGCCCTGGAGCAGGCCGTGGCTGAAGTTGCGGGCCTGTCGGGTTGGGAGCTCAAGCGCATCATGCGCACAGGCACGGTGGCCTCCATCGACAATCGCAACTGGGAATTGCGCGACCACCACGAGCCGGTGCGCCGCTTGTCGCAGTCGCGCGCCATTGCGCTGGACATGGAGTCGGCCACCATTGCGGCCAATGGATTCCGTTTCCGGGTGCCTTACGGCACCCTGCTGTGCGTCTCGGACAAACCGCTGCATGGCGAACTGAAGCTGCCCGGCATGGCCAGCGAATTCTACGCGCGTCAGGTCGGCCAGCACTTGCATATCGGCATACGCGCACTGGAGCTGCTGCGCGACATGCCCAAGGAACGCCTGCATTCGCGCAAGCTGCGCAGCTTCCTGGAAACGGCGTTCCAGTAAGCGGCGTCGCCTAGCGGTGGTTTGTCCGGCGGGCGAGCCATTCGCCGGCGAATTGGATCAGCGACACCACAGCGATCAGGATCACGATGACCTCGAACATCACGCGGGTCTCGTAGCGCTCGTAGCCATAGCGTATGGCCAAGTCGCCCAGGCCGCCCGCGCCCACGGCGCCGGCCATGGCCGATGCGTTGATCATGGCGATGACGCTGACCGTCATGCCGCCGATAATGCCGGGCAAGGCCTCGGGCAGCAGGACGTGGCGCACGATGTGGCGGCGTTCGCAGCCCATGGCCCGCGCTGCTTCCACCAAGCCGGGATCCACATCGTTCAGGCTGACCTGGGCGATGCGGGCAAAGAAGGGTATCAGGTTGGCCGACAGCGGCACGATGGCCGCCCAGGTGCCCAGCGTGGTGCCGACCAGGGCCCGCGTGACCGGCAGCATGGCGATCAGCAGGATGATGAAGGGCACGGCCCGGAACGTGTTGATCAGGATGGAAAGGGTCTTGTGGCAGCGCGGCAGCGGGTGGATCCCGCCTTTGCCCGTGATGGCCAGCACGAGGGCGATCAGCAGCCCGGCCGTGATGGCGATCAGCGACGAGATCCCCACCATCACCAGGGTTTCCAGAAAAGCGGTCAAGTACTTGTCGAGCGGCGGTGCAGACATGGCGGGAACGGATTCCTTAGTTGAAGACAGGAATCACGGAGCCTTCGAACTTGCTCTCAATGAATGCTTTCACTTGCGGCGAATGGTAGGCCTTCACCAGTTCCGGCACCCAGGGCGCGTCCTTATCCTGTTCGCGCACGGCAATGATGTTCACATACGGATTGTTGTCGGCCTTTTCAATGGCGATGCCGTCGCGGGTGGCGATCAGTCCGGCCTGGTAGGCGAAGCTGTTGACGATGGCGGCGGCGTCCACATCCCGCAGGGAGCGGGCCAGCACCACGGATGTGCTTTCCACAAAGTCGAGCTTTTTAGGGTTGGCGGTAACGTCGGCCAGCGTCACGGCACCCTGGCGCGGATCTGCGCCAGGGCGCAGCGTGATCAGGCCATGGTCGCGCAGCACCACCAGCGCTCGCGTCTGGTTGCTGGGATCGTTGGGAATGCCGACCTTGGCGCCCTCGGGCAGGTCCTTGATGTCCTTGTGGCGGCTGGAATAAAAGGCGATGGGAGAAATCAGCGTGTTGGCGATCGGTACGATCTTGTAGCCGCGCTGCTTGACCTGGTCGTTCAGAAACGGAATGTGCTGGAAAGCATTGGCATGCAGGTCGCCGTTGTTCAGGGCTTCGTTGGGGCTGGCGGTGCCCGTGATGACCACCGGCTGCACCTTCAGGCCTCGTTCGGCGGCGACCTGGGTGACGACTTCCCAGATCTGTTCGTCCACGCCGCCGCGCACGCCCACTTTCAGGGGAGAGTCGTCGGCCGCCCAGACGTGGGTAGCGGTCAGGGTGATGAACAGGGCCAGCAGGCGGCGGGCAAGATAGGGTTTCATGAGGGCTTCCTTGTTGGGTAATGGATGAATCCATTCTAGGAAGCCGGCCGCCTGGGCCCTACGACAGACTGCTTACAAGGTTATGCCGGGCGCAGGCGTAAACATATAGCCTGCGCGCCGGCACGGTCCTGATCAGCGTGACGCGGCAATGGCGTCGCGTGCTTGCTTGACCAGGTCTTCGCCTATGGTCTTGGTCCATTTTTCCACGACGGGTGCGGTGGCCTGCGCAAAGGCGTCATGCTGCTCGGGTGTCAGGCGCGTGATGGTCACGCCGTGGCTTTCAATCTCCTTGAGCAGCGCGGGATCGTCTTTGGTGATGCCTTTGCGGGCGATCTCGATCTCGCGCTTGCCCGCTTCGATGGCGGCTTCGCGCACGATCTTCTGGTCTTCGGGCGTCCACGATTTCCAGACATCGCGGTTGACCACGAACACCAGCGGGTCGGACACATAGTTCCACAGGGTCAGATATTGCTGCTGCACGTCGTACAGCTTGGCGCCGGCATAGATGGACAGGGGGTTTTCCTGGCCGTCCACGGCTTTGTTCGCCAGAGCGGGCTGGGCGTCGGCCCAGCTCATCTGCGTGGGATTGGCGCCTAGTGCCGTGAAGGTGTCGATATACAGCGGCGAGCCCACCACGCGCAGTTTCAGGCCCTTCATGTCCTCGGGCTTGGACACCACATGTTTGGAATTGCTCAGCTGGCGAAAACCGTTCTCGCCCCAGGCCAGCGGTACCACGCCCGCTTTTTCAATGTAGCCGAACAGTTCCTTGCCGACATCGCCCTGAATCAGCGCGTCCGTGGCCTTGGCGTCCGGCTGCAGGAAGGGCAGCGAGAACAGGTTCAGCTGCTTGATCTGCGGCGACCAGTTGATGGTGGAGCCTACGGCCAGGTCGATCAGGCCCTGGCGGATGGCGGTGAATTCGCGCGTCTGGTCGCCCTGTACCAGCGAGGTGCCGGGATAGATCTTGATGTTGATGCGCCCGTCGGTGCGCTCGCGCACCAGGTCGGACCAGATCACGGCGCCTTGCCCCCACGGGAAGGTAGTGCCCACCACGATGGACAGCTTGTATTCGGACTTGTAGGCCGCCTGGGCGGCGGGAACGACGGCCAGGGTGGCGGCCGTGCAGGCCAGGGCGGCCAGGATGTGTCGCAGTTTCATGGGTCGTGTCTCCCTTTTTGGTCAGCAGTGATGAGTTGTTCTAGTTGAAGCCCAGATAGCGCGGCAGCCACAGGGCGATCTCGGGCTGGGCGATCACCAGCAGCATGGTGCTGGCCATGCCCAGCAAGAGCCAGCCTACCCAGCGCAGCGTGCTTTCCATGGGCACGCCGGCGATGCGGCAGGACACCATCAGGTTCACGGCCACCGGCGGGGTGAACTGGCCCAGCGCCACATTCAGAGTCAGCAGCACGCCGAACCAGACCGGGTGCCAGCCGAAGCTGTGCACGATGGGCATGAACAGCGGCACGAAGATCAGGAAGATGGAAATGCCGTCCAGGAACATGCCCAGCACAATCAGCAGCACGATCATCAGCGCCAGGATGCCGTATTCGCCCAGGCCCGAGTGGATGATGGCGTTGGTCAGCGGATCGACGATGCTCAGGGTAGACAGGGCCCAGGCAAAAATGCCGGCCAGGGCGACCACCATCATGATTACGGCCGACAGTTCCGCCGCTTCGCGCAGGATCAGGAACAGATCGCGCACTTGGATGGTGCGATGCACGACCATGCCCACGAACAGGCCGTAGAACACGGCCACCACGGCGGCCTCGGTGGGCGTGAACAGGCCCATGCGCATGCCGCCCAGGATAATGACCGGCGCAATCAAGCCCCAGGAAGCTTCACGCAGGCTGCGCCAGAACGGCGGGCGCGGCAATTGCGATTCTGCCGTGCCCAGCTTGTAGCGGCGCGACAGCCAGACGGCGGGAATAATCAGGCCTATGCCGGCCAGGATACCGGGGAACATGCCGGCGGCGAACAGCGCCGGCACCGAGGCCTCTGGCACCAAGACCGAATAGATGATGAAGGCGATCGAGGGCGGGATCAGGATGTCGGTGGCTGCGCCGGCGGCCACGATGCTGGCCGAGAAAGGGCTGGGATAGCCCGCGCGCTTCATGGCGCCTATCATCACCGCCCCTACGGCGGCCGCACAGGCCGGACCCGAGCCGGAAATTCCGCCCAGGAACATGGCCACGGCAATGGCTACCAGCGGCAGCATGCCCGGTCCGCGGCCGACGATGGAGATTGCAAAATTGACCAGGCGGCTGGCCACGCCGGAGCGGTCGAAGATGGAGCCCACCAGCACGAACATGGGAATGGCCAGCAGCGGATATTTGGCCAGGCCGGCGTAGAAGCTCTGGGGCACGGCCATCAGGCCGAACCAGTGCGTATCCAGGTTGGACATCAGGATGGCGAAGGCACCGCCCACTCCCAAGGCCACCCCCACGGGCACGCCCACGATCATCAGGGCGATGAAGATCAGAAACAGGGCGCTGGCGATCATGGCTGCCCCCGCCAGCGGCGTACCCACATGCCCAGCAGGCGCAGGCTCAGGGTCACGGACAGAATCGGCAGCCACATGGAATACCACCAGGTAGGCACGCCGATGGAGGGCGAGGTGTCGCCCCACTCCAGCTCGTCCAGCGCCATACGGCCCGACAGCACTGCCATGCCCACGAAAAACAGCAGTGTCACTCCGATGGCGAACAGGGCCATGCGCCGGCGGCGGCGCTCCGCGCCCGAGTCGGCCAGCACTTCAATGCGGATATGCAGATGGCGTACAAAAGCGCTGGCGCCAGCGTTCATCGTCAGCACGACCAGCAGGAAGATGGAAATTTCTTCGGTCCAGGCAAAGGAGGTGTCGGTCAGGTAGCGGACGATGACGTTGGCGAAGGTGATCAGGGCCAGTGCGCCCATGATCAGGACCGACGCCCAGTCTTCGAGCTGCAGAGGGATGCGGGTTCGGGGTTCTGGAGGGGTGACCAGAGATTCGTCCGGCAGATCTTGGGAACGTGATTCCATGGGTATGGAGGCCGATTCTTGCGACAAAGCTACATGCTAGCGGGCATGGAGCGCGCTGGCAGTGAGTGATTTCCCCGGGTGGACGTCTCTGCGGATCGTGTTGGGTCGGACCCTTGCAAAGGACGGCGCGCTTATCGAGCAGCCAAAAAAAACCCCGCCACGAGGCGGGGTCCAGGCCGGGCGGACCCGGCGGGCGCCCTATTTCTTCTTGTTATCTTTCTTGTCCTTCTTATCCTTTTTTTCAGCTTTCTTGTCTTTTTTGCCGTCCTTTTTCTTGTCTTTCTTCTTTTTGGGCTTTTTGTCTTTTTTGCCTTTTTTTGCGTCCTTGTCTTCGCCGTCGTGCGCCGTGGCTTCCGGGGCTGGGGCGTCTTTCAGCGGCGCGTTGCGGGCCTGCTCCATTTCGGCTTCCAGTTCGGCAGCGGCTTCGCGCAGCTCGTCGGCGGCGGCCTGGCGGCGCTCGTCTTCGGGCAATGGGGCGATCATGGTGCCGCGGCACTGGGCGGCGCCGCACAGGCAGCGGTAGTTTTGTTTCAGTTCGTCGGTGATCTCGTCGTCGATGACCAGCGAGTAGTCGTACAGGAGCTCTTCTCCGGCGGCGATGTCGCGCATGGCGACGATGAAGACGCGTGAGCCGTCGCTGTTCTCGTGGCCTTCGCAGTTGGGCGCGCAGGAATGATTGATCCAGCGCGAGTCATTGCCGCCCTGCCCGCCATCCACGATCTTGCCGTTGCTCAGCGCGAAGAAGAAGGTGTGGAAAGGATCGTCCGGATTTACGGGGAACATGGCATCGGCCTGTTCGGGCGTCAGCCGCTTGCCGGCATACTGCAGGATGCGGGTGCCGGCGGGGATGTCCCGATTGGCGAACACGCCGTTGCCATGCAATTGCGAAGGTTTGACAATGTGCCAGGGTTGGCGTTGAGCGACCATGAGGGAAGTGCCTGTAAAAAAGGAATAAACTGGAAGGCGATCTCTATCTTACAAAACAAGCAGGGCTACGTAACCATGTCTGTTGAATCGACTGCTCGCACTGGCGCGCAACTCTTGCTCGAAACCTTGATCGCCCATGGCGTGGATACCATTTTTGGCTATCCTGGCGGAGCGGTGTTACCGCTGTACGATGCCTTGTACGCCGAGCCGCGCATCCGCCACATTCTGGTGCGCCACGAGCAGGCCGCCGTGCACGCCGCCGAAGGCTATGCCCGCAGCACCGGCAAGACCGGCGTGGTCCTGGTGACCTCCGGCCCCGGCATGGCCAATACGACGTCCGGCTTGCTGGATGCCTTGTGCGACTCCATCCCCGTGCTGTGCATCAGCGGCCAGGTGGCGACGACGGCCATCGGCACGTCGGCCTTCCAGGAGTGCGACGCCATCGGCATTTCGCGCCCGGTCACCAAGTGGAATGCGCAAGTGCGCCGCGTCGAAGACGTGGCGGCGTTGGCGGCCAAGGCGCTGCGCCTGTGCGAGCAAGGCCGTCCCGGTCCGGTGCTGCTGGACTTCCCCAAGGACATTCAAATTGCTACAGCCCCCGCGGTCAGCGTCGAGCCGGACGAACCCGAGCCCCCCGTCGCCCAAGCCGCGCCTGTGCAGGAAGCCGCCATCAAGCGCGCTGCATCCCTGATCGCCCACGCCCGCCGTCCGGTGTTCTATGGCGGCGGCGGCCTGATCAACTCCGGAGCCGACGCCTGCCATGCCTTCACCAGCCTGGTGCAGGAAACCGGCGCGCCCTGCACCCTGACGCTGATGGGCCTGGGCGCCTATCCGGCCAAGGATGGCCAGTTCGTGGGCATGCTGGGCATGCACGGTACGCTGGAGGCCAATCTGGCCATGCACCATGCAGACCTGATCATTTGCGTAGGCGCGCGCTTTGACGACCGCATTACCGGTCGTCTGTCGGATTTCTGCCCGCATGCCAGTAAGATCCATATCGACATCGATCCGGGCTCCATCGACAAGGTGGTGCGCGCCGACGTGGCGCTGGTGGGCGATTGCTACCCCCTGCTGCGTGCCCTGCGCAAAGAGCTGTCCACGCACGAGTTGCCCGCCGGTCGGCTGGACGACTGGTGGCAGCGTATTGGCGTGTGGCGTGCCCAGGAATGCCTGAAAGTCACGCCGCAGGCCGATGCCATTGTGCCGCAGCACTTGCTGCAGCGCCTGGATGCCCAGTTGGATGGGCGCGACGCCATCGTGTCCACCGATGTGGGCCAGCACCAGATGTGGGCGGCGCAGTACATCCATTTCAACCGACCGCGTCGCTGGCTGACCTCGGGCGGCGCCGGCACCATGGGTTACGGCCTGCCGGCCGCTCTGGGCGCGCAGATCGGCCACCCCGACAAGCTGGTGGTGTGTGTCAGCGGCGATGCCTCGGTGCTGATGAACATCCAGGAACTGGCGACGGCGGTGCAGCATCGCGCCCCGGTCAAGCTTATCCTGTGCAACAACCGCCACATGGGCATGGTGCGCCAATGGCAGGAGTTGATCCACGACGGACGCTACAGCCACAGCTACAACGAGGCCCTGCCTGATTTCGTCGCGCTGGCGCAATCCTTTGGCTGGCAGGCCGAGCGCGTCGAACACCCGGATCAGCTGGACGCGGCGCTGGAGCGTTGCCTGGCGCACGACGGCCCGTTCTTCCTGAATGTGGAAGTGCTGGCCCTGGAGAACTGTTTTCCCATGATGCCGGCTGGCTACGGGCACCAGCAGGTGATGCTGTCCGAAGACAACTGGTATGTAGAGGAGTAGCGCACGCTGGAATGGGCGACAGGCGGAAAACCCCTATGTCGCCCTGCCCGGTCTATAAGGTAAACACGTCTGATCCATACAGACAGGAGGGGAAGTCATGCTGTGCAAACGGATGAAGAACGGCCTGTTGGCCGCAGCCCTGACCTTGGGCCTGACCATGGCGTCGACCGCGGGGGCGCAAACCCCGCTGAAACTGGCCTACGCCCTGTCCACCAGCTCGCACTATGGCGCAGGCGCCAAGGCGCTGGCGGAATCGTTGGAAAAAGGCGGACAGTACAAGATCGAAGCCTTTCCCAACAGCGCTCTGGGCGGTGAACGCGAGGTCATCGAAGGCCTGCAGCTGGGCACCATAGACCTGGCCATCGTCTCCACGGGAGCCACCCTGAATTTCGTGCCCAAGACGGGCGTGTTCGATATCCCCTTTCTGTTCCGCGACCTGAACCATGCCCGCCATGTGCTGGACGGCAAGATAGGCCAGGACATGCTGGCCGAATTTCCCAAGCGCGGCATCGTGGCCCTGGCCTGGGGTGAACAGGGCTTCCGGCATCTGACCAACAATGTGCGCCCGGTCGTCACGCCAGAGGATGCCAAGGGTTTGAAGATCCGCACCACGGAAAACCCCATCCACATCGCTGCTTTCCGCCAGATGGGCATCCTGGCTACGCCCATGGCCTGGCCGGAAGTGGCCACCGCCTTGCAGCAGGGCACCATAGACGGACAGGAAAACCCCTTGTCGGTCATCGTGTCGGCCAAGTTGCCGCAGTTGCAGAAGTATCTGTCGTTGACGGCACACGTCTACGGCCCGGCTCTGGTGCTGATGTCTCCCGCCGCATATGACAGCTTGTCGGATGCCGACAAGCAGCAGTTCAAGGATGCGGGGCTGGCGGCGGCTCAGGCCATGCGCGTCTATGTGGACGATATCGAAAAATCCGGCGTGGATGCCGTCAAGGCCGAAGGCATGCAGGTCAACACCGTGGACCACGCGGCCTTTGCCAAGGCGGTGGAACCGGTCTACCCGCAGTACTACAAGCAGTTCGGCCAGGAGCTGGTCGAGGCCATACGTCAGACGCAGTAAGCGGCGCGCATCATGAAAGCCGTGCTGTCCGTTCTGGACCGGGGGCTGTTCCGGGGCGTCTCCTGGCTGACCCAGGCCTTGCTGTTGTCGGCCGTGCTGGCGGCTTTCTACCAGGTCATTGCCCGTTTCGTGCTCCAGTCGCCTGCCGACTGGAGCGAAGCCTGGTCGCGGGCCGCCCTGATCTGGACCGTCATGCTGGGCCTGTGCCTGGCCCTGCGCCAGGGCGCCATGCTCAGCGTGGACGTAGCCCGCCTGTGGCTGGGCGCGCGCGCCCAGCGCTGGCTGGACGGTATGGTGCTGCTGATCTGTCTGGCCTTTTTCGCTTTGTTGGCCTGGGTGGGCGGGCAGATGACCTGGCGAGTGCGTTTCCAGACCATGCCCAGTCTGGAATGGTCCATTTCCTGGGTGTATGTCGCCATACCGATCGGCGCCGTCCTGGCCATGCTGGGCCTGCTGGCGCGCTGGATCGAGAACCCTGCGCCTGTCGTCGTGGACGACACCCAACTCTAGCCTGAACCGGAGACGCCGCCATGCCTCAGATCATGCTCCTGTCCATGCTGCTGTTCTTTGTGCTGACTGTGCCGGTGGCCATCGCGGTGGGCCTGGCCAATATGGCGGGGGTCGCCTGGGAAGGCCGCATGACCTTTCTGGTCATCGCCCAGCAACTGTATGCCGCACTGGACAAGTATCCCTTGGTGGCAGTGCCGTTTTTCATCCTGGCCGGCAACCTGATGGAGGCCGGCGGCATTTCGGCGCGCATGGTGGAGTTCGCCAAGAGCGTGGTGGGCGGCGTGCAGGGCGGGCTGGCCTGCAGCTGTGTGCTGACCTGCATGATCTTCGCAGCCGTCGCCGGCTCCAGCGTGGCCACGACCTTCGCCGTGGGCGCCATCCTGATTCCGGCCATGGTGCGCCACGGCTATCCGCGCCCCTTCGCGGCGTCGCTGCAGGCCTCGGCGGCGGAGCTGGGCGTGATCATTCCGCCTTCCATCCCCATGATTCTGTTTGCCGTGTCCACGGATACCTCGGTGGGCGAACTGTTCGTGGCCGGCCTGGGTCCGGGCCTGCTGATCGGCGGCGCCCTGATGCTGTATGTCTGGCTGTATGCCCGCCGTCACGGCCTGGGCCTGCAGGACGGCCAGGGCCGTCTGGGCCTGTGGCCGGCGCTGCGCCAGTCCTGGCTGGCCCTGCTGATGCCCGTCATCATTCTGGGCGGCATTTATGGTGGCATCTTCACGCCCACGGAAGCGTCGGCGGTGGCGGTCATGTATGCCCTGGTGGTGGGTCTGTTCATCTATCGCACGCTGTCTCTGCGCGACCTGTCCAAGGTACTGCATCGTTCCGTCGTGTCCACGGCGGTGATTATGTTCATCATCGCCAATGCGGGCGTGTTCGGCTTTCTGCTCAACCGTGCCGGCATTCCCGCCGCGCTGGGCGCCTGGCTGGGCGACATCTTCACCAGTCCGATCCTGTTTTTGCTGGGTGTGAACGCTGCCTTGTTTATTGTCGGCATGTTCGTGGAGACCTCGGCGTCTATCGTGGTGCTGGCTCCCTTGCTGTTGCCGGTGGCCATGCATTTCGGCATCGACCCGGCTCATTTCGGCGTCATCATGGTGGTCAATCTGGCTTTGGGCATGGTCACCCCGCCCTTTGGCGTCAACCTGTTCGCCGCCTGCGCGGTGGCGGGCATTTCCTTGGAAAAACTGGTTCGCCCGCTGGTGCCTTTTGTGCTGGTGGTCGTGGCTTGTTTGATGGTGATCAGCTATGTGCCGGAAGTCAGCCTGTGGGCGCGGGACCTGGTGTATCGTTGATTCATCGTTTGTTTCGTTGATGATTCCTCCATGACTTATCTGGCCCTGCTCCTGGCGCATCTGCTGGCCGCCCTGTTCTTCATCGGCACGGTTTTCTTCGAGGTGCTGATGCTCTCGCCCATCGGCCGCCGCGTTCCCAAAGAGGCCATGCGTGCGGTCGAGCAGGAGCTGGGCCGGCGCGCGCGCCGCATCATGCCGTGGGTGCTGCTGGTGCTGTACGGCGCCGGGCTGGGCCTGGCCTGGCAGCATCGCGCCTTGTTCGAGGTCGGCGGCGGACCGGCCTGGCTGCTGGGCGCCAAGATCGTCCTGGCGCTCAGTGTCTTTGGTCACTTCATCACTGTCATGGTCTTGAGCCGCCGCGGCGCCATGACCGGCCGCCGCTCCCGCCTGATCCACCGCAGCGTCTTTGTGCATGTGCTGCTGATCGTGGTGCTGGCCAAGTCCCTGTTCTACTTTCCGTTCTAGCCTTTACAGCTTGCTTTTGTGGTGCTGCTAAGGTCGTCAAGGTGACGCCGGTCAGGCTCCGGGCACGGCCATCTGGGCTGACAGCTTGCTGGCGCTGCGCGCCGGTTCCCTGGTCGAAGGACCGTTCCGGGCGCGCCTTGAACTCGTCCGGGTGGTTCGTCCCCCGGACGAACCACAAGCGCCGGACTCACACAGCAAGGCGCTTGCCTCCCTGCACGGTCCTTCGCCTGCGGCAAGCCGCCTGACCCGCCCCGACGGCCGTGCCCGGAGCCTGACCGGCTCACAGGGATTCTTTGCCATCGTTACCTGAATAGAAGCCTTGAGTTTAGGCGAGCGCGCCGAAGTATTGTCTATGCCTGCTTGTCGAGATTGCTGAAGGCCTTGTTGCCTGGAGGGTAAGCGGTGGTGCAGGCTCTCCTTTCCCTCAAGCTGATCAGGATGTGCTGTATCGGGTCCAGACGATTTGCCAGCCAGTCAAAGCCCTGGAGGATATGGACTCAAAAAAAGCGGCCCCCATTCGGAGGCCACTTGCTCTGCGTTTAGAACGCCTTATTCCGCCGTCTTGGCCGCTGCTTTCTTGGCGGCCGTTTTCTTCACAGCCGTCTTTTTCGCAGCCGTTTTCTTGGCGGCGGTCTTTTTGGCTGCTGTTTTAGTGGCGGCCTTGGCTGTTGTCTTCTTGGCGGCCGTCTTGCGGCCCGGCTTTTCGGGGCGTGGCTCGAACTCAAAGCCGACTTTGCCGTCGGGCTGGCGCACCAGGAAGGCCTTGAACTTGCGGTTGGTGCGCGACGACACAAAGCCGTCCAGCAGGTCGGTCTTGCCTTCGTTCAGCAGTTTGCTCATCTGCTCGCGGGTGATCTCCTGCTGCAAAATGACTTTGCTGCTGCGGAAATCGCAGGACTTGGCGGGACCTACCGACTTTTCGCACACAAAGCGAAGCCCGTGCTCGAACACGGAGGACTGGCACTTGGGGCACGGGCCGACCGGGGTCTGGCCGCTGAAGTCGATGGCTTCGTCGTCGTCTTCGTCATTCTGGCCGAAGTCGAATTCCAGCTTGTACTCGTCGGTGATGCGCAAAATGGCGGCAAAGGGGCGACCCATCTTGCTGATGAAGCCGGGCAGCGGGCCCAGCTCCTTCTTGGCCAGCAGCTCTTCCACTTCGGGCAGCTCGAACGTGCGGCCACCCGGATGCTTGCCGATCGAAAAATCGCAGGATGTGCAGGCGAAGCGACGGTAGTTTTCCTTGACCACACTGCCGCACTTGGGGCACGGAGTTTGCAGCGTGGCGTAGTCGCCGGGCACGGTGTCGCGCTCGTATTCCTTGGCGCGCTTGACGATGACCTGGGTCATCTGGGCGATCTCGCGCATGAAGACATCGCGGTCCAACTGGCGCTGTTCGATCTGCTTGAGCTGATGTTCCCATTCGCCGGTCAGTTCGGGCGAGGTCAGCTCGCTGACCCCCAGGCCCGAGAGCAGCGTCATCAATTGGCGCGCCTTGGCGCTGGGCACCAGTTCGCGTCCTTCGCGGCGCAAGTAGCCTTCGTTGAGCAGCCCTTCGATAATGGCCGCCCTTGTGGCCGGCGTGCCCAGTCCGCGCTCGGACATGGCTTCGCGCAGGGCCTCGTCGTCCACCAGCTTGCCGGCCCCTTCCATGGCCGACAGCAGCGTGGCTTCGGTGAAGCGCGCTGGCGGTTTGGTGGCCAAACCCTTGGGGGCGACGTCTTCAGTGCGCACTTTCTCGCCATCGGCCACGGGCACCAGCGAGGCGTCTTCGCCCTGAGCGTCGCGGCCATAGATGGCCAGCCAGCCCGGCGACACCAGCACTTTGCCTTCGGTCTTGAAGTGATGGCCGGAGACTTCCGTAATGCGGGTGGTGACTTTGAATTCTGCGGTCGGGAAGAACACGGCCAGGAAGCGGCGCGTGATCAGTTCGTAGATCTTGTTTTCGGCATCGCTCAGCTCGCGCGGGATTTGCAGCGTGGGAATGATGGCGAAGTGGTCCGACACCTTCTTGTTGTCGAAGATGCGGCGGTTGGGCTTGACCCAGCTGTTTTCGACCACGGTGCGGGCGAAAGGCTGCACCGACGCGCTGGCAGGGGTGCTGCTGTCGGCCAGGGCGCGCATGGTGTCCTTGACCGTGCCCACGTAGTCTTCAGGCAGGTAGCGCGAGTCGGTACGCGGATAGGTCAGGGCCTTGTGGCGCTCGTACAGGGTCTGGGCCAGCGACAGCGTGGTCTTGGCGGAAAAGCCGAAGCGCGAGTTGGCTTCGCGCTGCAGCGAGGTCAGGTCGAACAAGGCGGGCGACATCTGCGTGCTGGGCTTGGACTCTTCCGTCACGATGCCCGGCTTGTCGCGGCAGGCGGCCACGATGCTTTGCGCGGCGGCGAGCGACCACAGGCGCGAATCCCGTTTCTCGGGGTCGTGCTCGTCCTTGACGAACTTGGGGTCGAACCAGCGGCCCGCATACAAGCCGGCGGCGGCGATGAAGTCGGCGTGCACTTCCCAGTAATCGCGCGACACGAACTGGCGGATGCGATTTTCGCGTTCGTTCACGATGGCCAGCGTCGGCGTCTGCACGCGGCCGACCGGCGTCTTGAAAAAGCCGCCGTCCTTGCTGTTGAAGGCCGTCATGGCCCGGGTGCCGTTGATGCCCACCAGCCAGTCGGCCTCGGCGCGTGAGCGCGCGGCCGATTCGAGCGGCTTCATGTCTTCGTCGTCGCGCAGGTTCTCGAAGGCTTCGCGGATGGCAGTCTGGGTCATGGAGCGCAGCCACAGGCGCTGCACCGGCTTTTTGGCGCCTGCGTACTGCATGATGTAGCGGAAGATCAGTTCGCCCTCGCGTCCCGCGTCACAGGCGTTGATAACCGCGGTGACATCCTTGCGCTTGATCAGCTTGACTAGCAGCTTCAGGCGTTCGGTCGACTTTTTGTCGGTGGGATTGAGCTCGAACTGAGGAGGGATGACGGGCAGATGCGTGAAGCTCCACTTGCCGCGTACGGGATCATTGGGCGCCACCAGGCTCAGCAGATGACCAATACTGGAGGCCAGTACGTAGCGATCGCTTTCAAAATAGTCACCTTCTCGCGTGAAACCGCCTAATGCTCGTGATATATCTACGGCGACAGAAGGTTTCTCGGCAATGATGAGTGTTTTATCCATATGATTCCAGTGACAGCAATTCCGCAGCGATGCGCGGAATGATACGAGGTGCCTATCGCTCTATGCAAGTTATGAGACCTGACAAGACTAACGTATGGCCGACAGACTGGCGAGCCTTTCTGACAAAAATGGCCTGGGGGCTCGCAGTTTTGCTGCTGGCCAGTGGATTGATCACCTGGATTGCCGCCAATTGGTCGGGCTGGGGACCGATGGCCAAGCTGGTCCTGGCGCAGGGAGCCGTCGCAGTTTCGGCTTTGCTGGCGTTGCTGATGCGTCGCCGCCACGGCTCCTGGGAGCGGGACCTGGGCGTGTCGGCGGCCCTGACGGGATTGGCCGCCGTGGGCTGCGGCGGCTTGTTCGCCTTGATCGGGCAGCTCTACCAGACCGGGGCCGATCCTTGGCAGTTGTTCGCCCTATGGGCGGCCTTGATCCTGCCCTGGGTGCTGACCGTGCGCAGCGTGTTCCTGTCCGTGCTGTGGCTGGTTGTGCTCAATGCCGCCGTCTATCTGTGGATTGATACGCAGATCACTCACTGGTGGCGAGACGGGATGCGGACCTGGCCTATTTGGCTCGGCCTGGGAATCAACGCCCTGCTGCTTCTGGCGGCAGAAACCGTCTGGCGGCCGCGCCGCGACCCCTGGCGTCTGCTGGCGCGCTGCGCGTCGGTGGCGGTGGCCGGTTTCATTGCCTTGCTGGCGATTGAGCAGGGGTGCTGGACTGCGCTCGCGCTTTACCTGGCGCTGTATGGCATCTACCGCCTGCGGCGCAGCGACTTGTTCATGTCGGCCCTGGCATTGCTGGGCGCGTATGGCGCTGTGTCTGCGCTAGTGCTGGACCATCTGGTCGACGGCTCCTTCTTGTTGGCGCTGATCGTGCTGATCGCCCTGGGAGCGGGCCTGCTGCGGGTGCTGCAGCGCCATCTGCAGCAATGGAAGCGCGAACACGCCCAGCCGGATAGCGTGTCAGGCGAGGCTGCCGCCGATGTCGAGGGCGACGAGCACTATCCCTGGTATCTGCGCCTGGTCAAACTGGTGCTCTATATTGTGCTGCCCTTGCTGGTGCTGCTGTATCTGGTGCTCTCTTTGGACATGAGCATCGCCGCCATGGGCGTCGTCGGGGCTGTGATGGTGCTGGCCTCGCCCCTGCTTTATGCGCGTGCCCAGACGCTGGCGCGCCGGGATCTGGTCGGCGGCTGGGTGTTGTGCGCCGTGCTCTTGCTTAGCGCGCCTGTCCTTGATGGCTACTACCCCTGGCCCCAGGAGATCAGCGCTTTGTTGGGCGTAATCGTGGCGGGCTTGCTGTATCGCCAGGCGCGGGGGCAGTTCGTCTTGCGTTTCCTCTTGGCGTCATGGGCCTTGCTCGGCCTGCAGTATTTGCTGATCGACCACAGCCTGGAACGGATGCAGGGTCCGGCGGACTGGCTGCTGGGTTTGCCGGGTCTTTGCTTTTTCCTGCTCGCGCTCTGGCTCGGGCATCGCAGTTTCCGCCAGGACGAGCGCCGCGCTTTCTGGATGCCGCTGTTCTGGGCGCTGCTGTTGCTGGCGCAATGGCGCAGCGTGGCCTGGGAAGCCATGCGCTGGGGGCTGGATATGTCTCTGGATCGGGTGTCCATTAACGCGGTTGACGTGCTGGCGTCGCTCGTTCCTGTTCTGCTGCTGGGTTTGTATTGGCGTAGTTGGCGCGACCAGCCGCGTGTCGGCATGGTGGCTTTTGCCGGCTTGGCGGCGCTATGCGCCGCCTGGCTGCCCTATCCGCCGGTGGCGATGGCCTTGAGCTGGATACTGGCTGCGTATGCCTGGCGACATCTCAGCCTGTTGGCGGTGGGGGTGGTCTTGGGGCTGTTCAGCCTGTGGCGTCTTTATTATTGGCTCGACATCAGCTTGCTGGACAAGGCCTGGCTGCTGTTGGCCACCGGCGCCGGCTGCGTGGTGTTGGCCTGGCTGGGACGAGAGCGGCGCACGCCGGGGCAGGCGCAGGCGTCGGCCAGCGCGCCGCGAGGCGTCGTGGCGGGTGTGGCGATCGGGCTGGCCCTGGTGCTGGGCGTGGCCAATGCCGTCATTGTCCAGAAAGAGCGCATTCTGGCGGATGGGCGCGCTGTGGTTCTGGAGTTGGCGCCGGTGGATCCGCGTTCCTTGATGCAGGGCGACTATATGGCGCTGAATTTTGCCGTGTCTCAGCAGGTGTCCGCATTGATCGGTGAGCTGCCGTTCGAGCAGGAACAGGCGGCGATTCAGGCCGGGCGAGTGCAGGCGAGCCTGCAGCTGGACGGCCGAGGGGTGGCGCAGTTGCGCGGGGTGCATGTGGAACTGGATGGCGGGCGGCGCTGGCTGGGTGTGGATGGTCAGGCCGAGCCGCAGGATGCCGTCCTTCTTGATCTCAAGCGCCGCCAGTCAGGCTGGACGCCGGGCACCGATGCCTGGTTTTTTGCGGAAGGCGCCGGCGAGCGCTTCGAAAAAGCCCGTTACGGCGAGTTTGCCGTGTCCGACTCGGGGCAGGCGCTGCTGCGTCGCATGCTGGACTCGCAACTGCAGCAGATCCAGTAGACGGCGCATCCCGGCCCGGCAAGCCGGATATTGCGCACAAGAAAAAGCCCCGCTTGAGCGGGGCTTTTTTTTGGAAGGCGGGATCAGTGGGAAAGGCGGGTGGAGTCGTCGCTAAGCAGTTCTTCGAAGATCAGGTGATCGATCTCAGCTTCGTGGCTCCACAGCACCATCAGGGCGACAATCTTGATTTTTTCCAGCGATACAGGGCTTTCGTCCACCGCCATGGCGCTTTCGATCAGGATTTCGCGCAGGTGTGCAGGCAAGGCGCCGGAATTCTGCAAAAAGGTGATGAAGCCCATGGCGTCGGCGCCCAGCACGTGTTGTTCGTGGTCGGAGAAAACGCGCAGGCTGGTGGCGCTTTGCTGCTCCAGCGGCTGGCACTGGGAGGAGGTTTCGCCCATGGAATGCAACCAGCTCAGTGCGTCGTTGATGTCCTCGTCTTCAAAGCCGATAGCGGCCAGTTTGTGCGCCAGAACCTCCGCCTTGGGACAGGCCTGGGGGTTGTAGTACGTCTCGAATAGGTAAACCAGGATATCAAACATGTGTATAAGGTTGCCGTCCTAAGTGATTAAAAGGCTGAGTGGTTCGGTAACCGTTGTATCAGACTTTACGCTGATTTACGGTGCGGGGCAAATGGGGGTTTCCGGGCGTAGGCGGGTTTTTTATGACCTGTCATGCTGGTTTTTTTGCCAGGGCGCCCGGGGGCGTCGCTGGGATGCTGAGGCGGCCGATGTCTGCCTTGACGGCGAGTCTGGCTCACCGAAGGTGTGGTTTATTTGAAACCCTTTGCCTGGCCGTCCACGCCTGGAAAGCGCTGCGCCCACAAGGCCGTCGCCTGAGACCAGAAATCGTCTGGACTGTCCGCCTGAAGCGGGGCAAAACCCAGGAAAGCCCATGCCCTGCCCAGTGTGCGCAGGGGCTGCTCCAGATCCAGCGCAGGAGCATGATTCTGCTTGGAGAGCTTCAGGCCATGAGCATCCAAGGCCAGTGGCACGTGCAGGGTGCGGGGCAAGGGCAGGCCCAGGATCCGTTGCAGTACGCGTTGGCGGGCGGTGGAGTCCAGCAGGTCCGCGCCGCGCACTACATCGGTGATGCCCTGGTCGGCATCGTCAATGACGACCACGAACTGATAAGCCCACAGGCCGTCAGCGCGTTTCAGGGTAAAGTCGCCCACGTCCCGAGCCACGTCCTGCTGCAAGGGACCGGCCCAGCGGTCGGTGAAGTGCTCCACGCCGTCTGGCACGCGCAGCCTCCAGGCGCGCACCGGGCGTCCTTCGGGGAGGCCATGGCGGCAGGTGCCCGGATAGGGGCGTTCGTACGAGCCGGGTGCCGGCGGGCGCGAGGCTGCCTGGATTTCCTGGCGGGTGCAGGCGCAGCCATAGACCAAGCCGCGCTCCAGCAGTGTGTCGAAGACCGCCTGATAGCGCGGCAGTCGCTGTTGCTGCCAGACGGGTTCGCCGTCCCAGTGCATGCCCAGCGATTGCAGTTGCTGCATGATCAGGCGATCCGCACCGGCTACGACTCTGGGTGCGTCGATATCTTCAATGCGCAGCAGCCAGCGCCCGCGGCTGGCGCGAGCGTCCAGATAGCTGGCCATGGCGGCGATCAGCGAACCGTCATGCAGAGGGCCGCTGGGGCTGGGGGCGAAGCGGCCGCAATAGGAAGGGTCAGAAAGGGGCGTCATGGCGGAGTCTCAACGGCAAGGGCCCCGTTCAGGGGGCCCTTGTTGCTTGCGACTGTACGCTGATTTCGCGGGCCCGGCAATGTGCCGGCCTGCCGCCGGGCAGTCCTTAATGCTCCATGGCGGCCAGTTCGGCCCCTTCGGGCACCTGGTCGCCGACGGCAAAGAACAGTTCGGTAACGGTGCCGTCGGCCGGCGCCAGGATGGAGTGCTCCATTTTCATGGCTTCCATGACCAACAACACGTCCCCGCGCTTCACGGTGGTTCCCGCATCCACATTCAGGGCGATGATCTTGCCCGGCATGGGAGCAGTCAAGCGGCCGCCGTGCCCTTCTTCTTTGTCCCGGCCAGCCGCCTGGAGCGGATCGAAGACAGTCAGTCCCCAGTCGGTGCCGTTCAGACTGATGTGCAGCTGATCGCCGTCTTGCAGCACCGCGCCGCGATGTTCGGTGCCGTCCAACCAGATCCGCAGGTGGCTCGTGCCGGGCATATCCGGTGCGGGCGTGGCCTGCCAGTCCAGTGCGTGGACGCCGTCGGTCTTATGCAGTTGCCAGCCTTGCGCATGGCGTTCCAGCCGCAGGTCGTGGCGCTGCTCGCCCATCAGCAGGGTCAGTGACAGGCCGTAGTCGCCGCCGACCCGCCAGCCGTCGGTAGACGACCAGGGGTCTGCAGTGCCGGGCTGAGGGCGGTCGCGCCCTGACTGCCCCAACTGCGTCAACAGGGCTCCGGCGGCCAGTGCCAGGACGGCGGCGGGCGCCGTGTCGATGCGTGGAAACAGCGCATCGTGCCGTCGCGGGATCAGGCCGGTATCCAGGTCTGCCTGGGCAAAGGATGCGTCGCCCAGCAGGCGCTGCAGAAAAGTCTTGTTGGTATGCACGCCCGCGACCTGCGTATCGGCTAGGGTGCGGATCAGGCGGCGGCGCGCCTGCTCGCGGTCGGCGCCGTGGGTGATGACCTTGGCGATCATAGGGTCGTAAAAGGGGCTGATGACGCTGCCCTGGCGCACGCCGCTGTCGATGCGCACCGGTCCGGGTGCAAAGGCCGCATGCTCGGGGTAGCGCAGGGTGCGCAGGGTGCCGATGGAGGGCAGGAAATCGTTGTCGGGGTTTTCAGCGTAGATGCGTACTTCAATGGCGTGGCCGGCTATGGCCAGGTCTTGCTGGCGGGCCGGCAGAGGCTGGCCGTCGGCCACGCGCAGCTGCCATTCCACCAGGTCGTGGCCGGTGATCAATTCCGTGACGGGGTGTTCGACCTGCAGACGGGTATTCATTTCCATGAAGTAGAAGCGACCGTCCTGCTCGGCGATGAATTCCACCGTGCCCGCGCCCACATAATTCACGGCGCGGGCTGCCGCGACGGCGGCCTCGCCCATGGCCTGGCGGCGTTCGGGCGTCATGCCGGGCGCAGGCGCTTCTTCGATGACTTTCTGGTGGCGGCGCTGCACCGAGCAGTCGCGCTCGAACAGGTATACGTATTGGCCGTGCTGGTCGCCGAAGACCTGGATCTCGATATGGCGCGGCTTGGTGATATAGCGTTCGATCAGGACGCGATCATCGCCGAAGCTGCTGGCGGCTTCCCGCTGGCAGGAGCGCAGGGCGTCCAGGAAGGCGTCCGACGATTCGACGATGCGCATGCCCTTGCCGCCGCCGCCGGCGCTGGCCTTGATCAGTACTGGGTAGCCGATGGCGTCAGCCTGCTGGTGCAGGAAGTCTGGGGCCTGATTGTCGCCGTGGTAGCCGGGCACCAGGGGCACGCCCGCGCTTTCCATCAGGGTTTTGGCCGCCGACTTGCTGCCCATCGCGGCGATGGCTTGCGCAGGCGGGCCGACGAAAATCAGGCCGGCCTGTTCGCAGGCGCGGGCGAACTGCTCGTTTTCGGACAGAAAGCCGTAGCCGGGGTGAATGGCGTGCGCGCCGCTGGCGCGAGCCGCCTCCAGGATGGCATCTATCTTCAGGTAGCTGTCGCGCGGCTCGGGGCCGCCGATGCGCACGGCCTGGTCGCAGGCGCGCACGTGCTGGGCGTCGGCATCGGCGTCCGAATAGACAGCGACGGTGCGCAGCCCCAGGCGGCGGGCGGTAGCAGCCACTCGGCAGGCGATTTCGCCGCGATTGGCAATCAGCAGGGTCTGGAACATGATGATCTGTCTCCCGGGGCTTACATGCGGAACACGCCGAAGCGGGTGTCTTCGATAGGGGCGTTCAGGGCGGCCGACAGGCCCAGGGCCAGGACGCGCCGGGTGTCCGAGGGCTGGATGATGCCATCGTCCCACAGGCGCGCGGTGGCGTAGTAGGGATGGCCCTCGTGCTCGTACTGGTCGCGGATGGGGGCCTTGAAGGCTTCTTCGTCCTGCGCGCTCCAGCTCTGGCCGCGGGCTTCCAGGCCATCGCGGCGCACGGTCGCCAGCACGCTGGCCGCTTGTTCGCCGCCCATGACGGAGATGCGCGCATTGGGCCACAGGAACAGCAGGCGCGGGCTGAAGGCGCGGCCGCACATGCCGTAGTTGCCGGCGCCGAAGGAGCCGCCCAGGATGACGGTGAACTTGGGCACGGCGGCCGTGGACACGGCCGTGACCATCTTGGCGCCGTGGCGGGCGATGCCTTCGTTTTCGTACTTGCGACCGACCATGAAGCCGGTGATGTTCTGCAAGAAGACCAGCGGCGTCTTGCGTTGGCAGCACAGCTCGATGAAGTGCGTGCCTTTCTGGGCGGCCTCCGAGAACAGGATGCCGTTGTTGGCGATGATGCCCACCGGCATGCCGTGGATGTGGGCAAAGCCGGTGACCAGCGTCGTGCCGAAGCGAGCCTTGAATTCGTCGAATTCGGAGCCGTCCACGATGCGGGCGATGACCTCGCGCACATCGTAGGGCTTGCGGGTATCGGCGGGGATGATGCCGTTCAGTTCTTGCGGGTCGTACAGCGGCTCGCGCACGGCCTGCAGGGGCCAGGGCAGAGTCTTGCTGCGGTTCAGGCGCGCGACACAGCGGCGCGCCAGCTGCAGGGCGTGCAGGTCGTCTTCGGCCAAGTGGTCGGCCACGCCCGACAGGCGTGTGTGCACGTCGCCGCCGCCCAGGTCTTCGGCGCTGACCTCTTCGCCCGTGGCGGCCTTCACCAGCGGCGGTCCGCCCAGGAAGATGGTGCCCTGGTCGCGCACGATGATGGACTCGTCGCTCATGGCAGGCACGTAGGCGCCGCCGGCGGTGCAGGAGCCCATGACCACGGCGATCTGGGCAATGCCCTGGGCCGACAGGTTGGCCTGGTTGTAGAAGATACGGCCGAAGTGGTCGCGGTCGGGAAAGACCTCGTCCTGGTTGGGCAGGTTTGCACCGCCCGAATCTACCAGGTAGATGCACGGCAGGCGGTTCTGCTGGGCGATTTCCTGGGCACGCAGGTGTTTCTTGACGGTCAGCGGGTAGTAGGTGCCGCCCTTGACGGTGGCATCGTTGCAGACAATCACGCACTCCACGCCGGCTACGCGGCCTATGCCGGTGATGATGCCGGCGCCCGGCGATTCGTTGTCGTACACATCCTGGGCCGCCAGCGGGGACAGTTCCAGGAAAGGGGTGCCGGGATCCAGCAGCCGTTCTACGCGCTCGCGCGGCAGCAGCTTGCCGCGCGCCAGATGACGCTGGCGCGAGGACTCGGTTCCGCCCAGAGCGGTCTGCTGCAGTTTCTGGCGCAGGTCGGCGATCAAGGCCTGCATGATGGCGGCGTTGTCCTGGAAATCCTGGGAACGCGGATTGATGCGGGATTCAATGACTGACATGGCATGCCTGGAAAAAAGACAGAGAAAAGCCCGGGCTCCCGGCCGGCCCGGACGCCCCGCGCGGGGCGGGGGGTTAGC
>JAEXOO010000021.1 GCA_023439305.1 Pseudomonadota bacterium | reverse complement strand
CCGCCGGGGCCCCCGGGGGGGGGGCGGGCCGGGGGGTGGACTGGCTTAGACCAGTTCGACGGCCAGGGCGACGGCTTCGCCGCCGCCGATGCACAGCGAGGCGATGCCGCGCTTGCCGCCGGTCTTGCGCAGCGCGCCGACCAGGGTGGCCAGCAGGCGGGCGCCCGATGCGCCGATGGGGTGACCCAGGGCGGTGGCGCCGCCGTGGATATTGACCTTGTCATGGGGGATGTTCAGGTCTTTCATGGCGGCCATGGTGACCACGGCAAAGGCCTCGTTGATCTCGAACAGGTCTACGTCCGCCACGCTCCAGCCGGTCTTGTCCAGCAGCTTCTGGATGGCGCCCACGGGGGCGGTGGTGAACCATTGCGGGTCGTGCGAGTGCTGGGTATGGCCCACGATGCGCGCCAGCGGTGTGGCGCCCAGTTCTTTGGCTTTGGATTCGGTGGTCAGCACCATGGCAGCGGCGCCGTCCGAAATGGAGGATGCGTTCGCGGCGGTGACCGTACCGTCTTTCTTGAAGGCGGGACGCAGCGTGGGAATTTTCTCGGGCATGGCCTTGGCCGGCGCTTCGTCCTTGGCGATCACGACGTCGCCCTTGCGGCCGGCGATGGTCACGGGGGCGATTTCCCATTCGAAGCTGCCGTCATCGGAAGCCTGGCGGGCGCGGCGCAGCGATTCCAGGGCGAAGGCGTCCTGTTCTTCGCGGCTGAAGCTGTACTTGCTGGCGCAGTCTTCGGCGAACACGCCCATGGCGGTGCCGCGGCTGTAGGCGTCTTCCAGGCCGTCCAGGGCCATGTGGTCGTAGACGGTCGAGTGCCCGTAACGATAGCCCTGGCGACCTTTAAGCAGAAGATACGGGGCGTTGCTCATGCTTTCCTGGCCGCCGGCCACGACCACATCGGCGCTGCCGGCCTTGAGCAGGTCATGCGCGAACATAGCGGCTTTCAAGCCCGAACCGCAGACCTTGTGGATAGTGGTGCATGCTACGCCCTTGGGCAGCCCGGCGCCCAATGCCGCCTGGCGGGCGGGGGCCTGGCCCTGGCCGGCTTGCAGCACGTTGCCCATGATGACTTCGTTGATCGCTTCCCCGGCGATGCCCGAGCGCTCGACCGCGGCCTTGATGGCGACGGCGCCCAGCTCGTGAGCGGCCAGATCGGACAGACTGCCGAGCATGCCGCCCATGGGAGTGCGGGCGATCGAGACGATGACTACTGGATCAGACATGAGGGACTCCTGAGTGTGATGAAGTGACGGTGACAGGCGCGCGCCGACGGAAGTCGTGCAGCTGCCTGTCACTATCGTACGGGAAAATGTTTTCAATTCGGCCTTGTGTCACACGTTGGCGACACTGGGCCCACCAGTGCGGGTCCAGCAGGCACGCGTGATGCTGCATGAACGCCTTGCGGATGCGCGGCTCGGTCAGCAGAAAATAGCCGAACTCCTCGGGGAAAACGTCGTTCGGACCGATGGGGTACCAGGGTTCGCTGGCCATCTCGGCTTCTTCGTTGGGGGCGGGCGGAATGGCGCGGAAATTCATTTCGCGCATGTGCTGGATTTCGTCGTAGTCGTAGAACACGACCCGGCCCAGGCGGGTGACGCCGAAGTTCTTGTAGAGCATGTCGCCGGGAAAGATGTCGGCGGCGGCCAGCTCGCGGATGGCGTTGCCATACTGGCGCACGGCAGCGTTCAACGCGGTGTCGCTGGCTTTGTTCAGGAACAGGTTCAGCGGCGTCATACGCCGTTCGATATAGACGTGGCGCAGCAGGATGGTGTCTTCGGATTCTTCCAGCAGGCTGGGCACCTCGGTGCGCAGCTCGTGCAGCAGGGCCTCGGAAAAGCGCGCCTTGGGCAGCGCCACCTGCGCGTAGTCCCAGGTATCGGCCATGCGCCCGACGCGATCGTGCTTCTTGACCAACTGGTATTTGGCGCGCACGGTCGCATGGTCCATGCCGGATTTCTGGATCCGGTCACGGATCAGTTTGAATACATAGGGATAGGACGGCAGGGTGAATACCGTCATCACCATACCGCGTATGCCCGGAGCCAGATCGAAGTGATCGTATGAATGTGATAAGTGATGCAGGAAATCGCGATAAAAAAGCGTTTTGCCTTGTTTTTGCAGGCCGATGGCGGTGTAGAGCTCGGCCTTGGGCTTGCGCGGCAGCAGGCTGGACAGGAAGTCCACGTAGGCGGACGGCGCTTCCATGTCGACCAGAAAATAAGCGCGGGTGAAGCTGAACAGCGTGGACAGGTCATCCGTGGTGTGCAGCAAGGCGTCGATATACAGGTGGCCGGAGGGGCGGTGCAGGATGGCCAGGGAAAAAGGCAGCACTTCGCCGTGGTTGATCAGCCGGCCCACGACATAGGCGCCCTTGTTGCGAAAGAACAGGGAGTTCAGCACTTGTATCTGGCAGTCCGAGCCGATGCGCGGCCCATAGCCGCGGGGCAGACGGCGGCACAACTGGCGCAAGGCCATGCGCGAAAGAGTGCGCACGTCGGCGGGCAGGTCTTCAAAGGGAGCCGCCAGGCCGAAGTCGGCCAGCATGTGGGTCAGGCAGTCTTTCAGCCCTTCCTGCATGGGGTAGTACACACGGTAGGACGGCAGCGCGCCGTCCAGGTATTCGGTGGCTACGGCGGGTCGAACGAAGATGAATTCGTTGCGATAGTAGTGCCGGTGCAGCACGCGGCAGGACACGGAATTGAAGAACGTCTCGGCGCATTCGGGCTGGCGGTGCCCGGAGAGCAGGCGCACGAACTCGCTCTTGGCCTGCAGCCAGAGCTGCTGCTGCTCGGCATCCAACTGGTCCTGTCCGGCTGGACCGGCCTGGCGCAGGCGCAACGCCTGGCTCAGCATGGAGGCGCATTCGCGCACGCGCGTGGCGTAGTATTCGATGCGCTCGCGCGAGAGCTGCTGGATGCCGTGCCAGTCCCCGGATTCATACAAGGACTTGGCGCGCTGGGCGCTGTAGCGGAACAGGGCGTAGTGCCGATTGAAGCCGGCCAGCATGGCATGCGCCACGTCCTGTGGCGACAGGCCCGGACGGGCGACGGGGGTGATGACGGTGGTTTCGCCGAAATCAGTGCTGCACATGATGCGGTCAGGCGGTTTCGGCGAACAGTTCGCGACCGATCAGCATGCGCCGGATCTCGCTGGTGCCGGCGCCGATCTCGTACAGTTTGGCGTCGCGCCACAGGCGGCCGGTAGGAAATTCATTGATGTAGCCGTTGCCGCCCAGGATCTGTATCCCTTCGCCGGCCATCCAGGTGGCTTTTTCGGCACTGTACAGAATGGCGGCGGCGCAGTCCTTGCGCACCGAGCGCACGTGATCGCTGCCCAGGCGATCCAGATTCTTGCCCACGGCATAACACAGTGCACGGCTGGCTTGCAGCGACGTATACATGTCGGCCAGCTTGCCCTGGATCAACTGGAATTCGCCGATGGATTGCCCGAATTGCTTGCGGTCGTGCACATAGGGGATGACCACGTCCATGACGGCCTGCATGATGCCCAGCGGGCCGCCAGCCAGCACGGCGCGTTCGTAGTCCAGGCCCGACATCAGTACCTTGACCCCGCCGTGCACCTGACCCAGCACGTTCTCTTCGGGTACTTCACAGTCCTGGAAGACCAGCTCGCCAGTATGGCTGCCGCGCATGCCCAGCTTGTCCAGCTTCTGGGCCACGGAAAAGCCCGCAAAGCCCTTTTCGATCAGGAAGGCGGTGATGCCGCGCGCTCCGGCCTGGGGATCGGTCTTGGCGTAGACAACCAGAGTATCCGCATCCGGTCCGTTGGTAATCCACATCTTGGAGCCGTTCAGCACGTAGCGGTCGCTCTTCTTGTCGGCGCGCAGCTTCATGCTGACCACGTCCGATCCGGCGCCGGGTTCGCTCATGGCCAGGGCGCCTACGTGTTCGCCGCTGATCAGGCCGGGCAGATACTTGCGTTTCTGCGCTTCGGTGCCGTTGCGGTTGATCTGGTTCACGCACAGATTGGAGTGCGCGCCATAGGACAAGGCGACCGAGGCGCTGGCCCGGGAGATTTCTTCCATGGCGATCATGTGCGCCAGGTAGCCCATGCCCGTGCCGCCGTATTCTTCGCTGACCGTCATGCCCAACAGGCCCATGTCGCCGAATTTCTTCCACAAATGCATGGGGAACTGGTCGTCGTGATCCAACTGCGCGGCCAAGGGAGCGATTTCAGTCTGGGAGAAATCGGCGACTGTGTCGCGCAGCATGTCCAGATCGGAACCGAGGTCGAAATTCAGGCCGGGCAGACTCATGGGGTTCTCCAGAGGGGGATGCAGAATAGGATGCTTCTTTATATTACGTTTACGTAAACGTCAGATAGATGGGTTTTTCCCTAGGCGACGGGCAGGTCGCGCTGATCCAGAAGGGAGCGGCACAATTGGAGCTGATCCTGGATTTCCTGCAGCGTCTGGTCAATGTCCTGGCGCTGGCGCTCCAGTCGCAGGCGATGGTCGTCCAGCACCGATTCATAATGCTTGAGCTGGGCGGCCGTGTCCATCGGGGATTCGTACATATTGATCAGTGTCAGGATTTCTGACAGCTGCAGCCCCAGGCGCTTGCCGCGCAATGCCAGTTTCAGCCGCGTGCGGTCGCGCGCCTGGTAGATGCGCTGGGTGCCCTGACGCAAGGGGCTGAGTATGCCCTGGTCCTCGTAGAAGCGCAGCGTCCTGGGCGTGACGGAGAACTCATGCGCCAGATCGGATATTGTCCAGGAGGTAGTGGTCATTTTTCTTATGTGGTTTACGTTAACGTAAACTATCATGCCATAGAGCACGTGCATGCACCAGAGTGTCTTTTCCGAGCAGCGGGGGCAGACGAAAGGTGGCTGGATCACCGTGCGGGGGCCTTGAACGGCGCACAATGAACACCGTATAAGCTCAATCGATCATGGGCGGAGAAAGCATGAATCCCAACGAACAGAAACTTGTCTATCCCTGGGCCGAGGCCCTTCCGGAGCCGGGCCGCAGCCTGGAAGTGGCGCCGGGCGTGCGCTGGCTGCGCATGCCCCTGCCCTTTGCGCTGGATCACATCAATTTGTGGTTGCTGCGTGATGAGATCGACGGCCGTCAGGGCTGGACGATTGTGGATGCGGGCGTGGCCCGCGCTGAAGTGCGGGCACTGTGGGAGCAGGTGTTCGAGCACGAACTGCAAGGGCTGCCGGTGTTGCGGGTCATTGTCACCCACATGCATCCGGATCATGTCGGCCTGGCGGATTGGCTCTGCCGTCGCTGGGAGGCCCCCCTGTGGATGAGCATGACGGACTACACGGTGGCTCGCCTGTGGTCGGGCGCGGCCAGCCAGCCGAATGGCGAGGCGGGCGGCCCCAACGGCATCTCGGCCGAAGCGCATTTCGTCCGGCACGGCCTGCAGGATGAGCAGGCGCGTGCGCAGATACGCAGCCGCGGCGACTATTACCCGTCCATGGTGCCGTCGGTGCCGGAGCGTTTCGTGCGCCTGATGGACGGCCAGGCCGTAACGATTGCTGGCAGGCCGTGGCGGCTGATCGTGGGCTACGGCCATGCGCCGGAGCACATGTCCTTGTACAGTCCGGATCTGCAGGTGCTGATTTCCGGAGATATGCTCTTGCCGCGCATCTCCACCAACGTCAGCGTGTTCGACACCGAACCTTTGGCCAATCCGCTGCCGCTGTACCTGAAGTCCTTGGATTCCTACCAGGATCTGGCGCCCGACACCTTGGTGCTACCCTCGCACGGCAAGCCGTTCCGGGGCATGCACGAACGCATTCGCCAGCAGCAGGAGCATCATGCCGAGCGTCTGGACGAGGTGTTGCTGGCCTGTGTCGAGCCCTGCAGCGCGGCCGATATCTTGCCCGTGCTGTTTCATCGCAAACTCGACTCGCACCAGATGACCTTCGCCATGGGCGAGGCCATCGCCCATCTTCATGCCTTGTATTTCGACGCTCGCCTGCGCCGTTCTGAGGATGAGGGTGGTGTGCTGCGTTTCCAGCGCATATAGCGGCGGGCCAGGATGTTTATGCCGCCCGTCGCCGGATGCAGCGGGCGGCGCTGTGGTAGCGTATAGCCTTTGCCGACACCCTAGCGATTGCGCACCATGAGTTCTGATCACGCCCTGGATACCACCCTGCAACATACCGGCCTGGCGCCCTTCGATCCCCGCACCGAATCGGCGCCGGTAGCGGTGCCCATCATGCGCACCAGCACTGTGCGCTTTCGCAATCTGGACGCGCTGGACCGCGCCCAGGCCGCCAAGGCAGACCCGTCGCAGCGTTCGATTACCTACGGACGCTCGGGCATGGATACCCATGCCGCATTGGAGTCCGTGTTCTGCCAGTTGGAATCGGCGTCCCAGGCGCTGCTGGCCCCGTCCGGCATGGCGGCGATCAGCCTGGGCCTGCTGGGCTTGCTGGACACGGGCGATCACGTCCTGATCGCCGACAGCGCCTACGGGCCGGTACGTTACCTGGAAAAGACCGTGCTGCGCCGCATGGGCATACAGGTCACGTTTTGCGAGCCTACGCCCGAAGCGCTGGAGCGCCATCTACAGCCCAATACCCGCATGCTGTATCTGGAGTCACCCGGTTCCTTGCTGATGCAGATGCTGGACATGCCGGCATTGGCGCAATTCGGCCGTCGTCACGACCTGCTGCTCGTGACCGACAACACCTGGGGTTCGGGCTATATCTATCGTCCCTTGGAATTGGGTTTCGACGTGTCTATCGTGGCCGGCACCAAGTACGTGGCCGGCCATTCGGACTTGATGCTGGGGGCAGTCATGTCGGCCGATCCGGCGCTGAATAGGCGTCTGCACGACAATCATTACGCGTTGGGTTTTTCCATCAGCGCCGATGACGCCTGGCTGGCCTTGCGCGGCGTGCGCACTCTGCCGATCCGTATGCGCGAAAGCGCCGCCAATGCAATCAAGGTATGCGAGTTCCTGGCCGCCCGACCCGAAGTCGCGCGACTCTATCATCCCGCCTGGCCGCAGGATCCCGGCCATGCCTTATGGCAACGCGATTGCACCGGTTCCAATGGCATGCTTTCGGTGCAACTGCGTCTGACGCCGCCGCAGGCACGCGCCTTCGTCGATGCTCTGACGCTCTTTGGCATCGGCTTTTCCTGGGGCGGTTTTGAAAGCCTGGTTCAATTGGTGGATACCGGCATGCTGCATTCCCATAGCTACTGGCCACGGACTGATGATGCCTTGGTGCGACTGCATATAGGCCTGGAGTCCACCGAGGACCTGTGCGCCGACCTTGCCCAGGCCTTGGATAAGGCGGCCCGAGCCTGAGCGGGACGTAGCGCGGGCTCTGTGCATCAGCACAGGTTTGTCCATATGTAGTTTTGCGTTGGATATGTAGTGGACATGGGAGTGTCGGCTAATGCCGAGATGCTTCATGCTGGAGTCATTGCCTTCAGCTGGAGTGTCGTTCGTCATGTCTTTGCTTGATGCTGCGTATCGGCGTTTGTTCAGCCATCGCATATTGTTGCGGGAACTCCTGTGCGCCGTTTGCAGCGTTCCTTTGCTGGAGCGGCTGGATCTGGATCTGGCCATGCCTTTATCCCCCGTCTATGTCGGCCCCTCCCTGCAAAAGCGCCAGGCAGACCTGGCCTGGAAAGTGCCGCCGCGTGGGCCGGATGATCCGGCCCTGCTGGTGGGCATCGAGCACCAGTCCCGCCCCGAACGCCTTATGGCCCTGCGCACGGGTACGTATCGGCATCTGCAATTGGAAGCCTATGCTCAGCAGCACCCATCCGGCTTGGGCTTGCCAGTGCCCTTGATGCTGGTGCTGTATAGCGGCAAGCAAGCCTGGACGGCGCCTGTACGTTGTCAGGATCTGTTTTCCGTGCAGACTCCTCCGTGGCCGATCGACCACATTCCACAGCAGGCTTATTGGCTGATTGACCTTAAAAAACAGTCTTTGAATCAATCCTTACCGTCTTCGACTGTGTTTGGATTGATCTGCCGGATTCAACATAATCATGGGATGGCGCACCTTTGTGAGCTGATGCAGACTGTTCTGGACACCTGTTCGGATGCCGCCTTGCTGCGGGATCTGGCCACCTGGGTGAATCAGGCCATTTTGCCGCGCTGCCTGCCCAATCTGGCTTTGCCTCAACACCTACATTTACAGGACATTCGCGCCATGCTTGAAGACAATTCCGATTCCTGGTTGCATCAGTGGGAAGCCCAGGGCATACAGAAAGGCCTGCTGGAAGGCAGGCAAAGCACGCTGCTCAGTCAGATTCAGCATAAATTCGGCTTCATGCAGGATGCCTACCGGCAATGCGTTGCTCAAGGCAACTCGCAGCAGTTGGCTGCCTGGAGCCTGCGTGTGCTGGACGCCGCCACGATAGACGAGGTGTTTCAGGCTGGTTCCGACGTGGACGTGTGAATGTCTGCCGCCCCTGCCGGCTAGCTGCACTAGCCGGCAGTTACGGGTTTGCGGAACCGGCGGCCGCCGGATTGCCGGCCACCGGATCGCCGGCCACCATAAATACAAAAGGAGCGCAATGTGCGCTCCTTTTGCAGGATTGGCCGTGACGTTCAAACCCCGTATGGGGCTTGGCCACCGGAGATTGGCGTCGATCAGCCTTTCTTGATCAGGCTCAGCAGTTCCTGTGCCTTGGCAATGCTTTCGTCGTAGCCATTGGCCAGGGCGGGCGAGGTCACGTACTTGCCGCCGACCGCCAGGCTGGGCGTGCCGTCGATCTGGTAGGTGCGAGCCAGCTCATTGGCCTTGTTGGACTTGGTCTGAACGCCAAAGGAATTGAAGGTTTCTTCGAACTTGGCCTTGTCCACGCCTTGCTTGGCGGCCCAGGCGGTGATGGTCTTGGCGTCGAACAGACGTTCGCGTTGCTGGTGGATGGCTTCGAAGACCTTGGGGTGCAGGTCCAGACGGCCCATGGCTTCCAGCGTGTAATAAAGTTTTTGCAGATCGCCCATGCCGGCATTGAAGGCGACAGGCACGGGGCGTAGTACCACGTCGGCGGGCAGCGTCTTGGCCCAAGCTTCGACCTTGGGTTCCAGGATGGCGCAGTGCGGGCAGCTGTAAGCAAAGAATTCCAGCACTTCGGTCTTGCCGGCAGTGTCGGATGGCTGGGCGGTGGCCAGGGTGACATACCCTTGGCTGGCTTGCTGGGCCAGAGCGCCTGTGGCGGGCAACAGGCTGGCGCCAGCAACCAGACTGGCGCCGGTCAGGACTCGTACGAACAATGCATTCAGCTTCATGAATCGGTTTCCTTAAATGGGAAGGTGTTCTCTAAGACTGCACCGGCATCCGGAAAGTTCAACCTGGCTTGCAGGCCTTATGGGCGCACAACCGAGGTATCGATCTTTTCTTCGGCCAGACGGCTGCGGGCCCGGTTCATTTCGTCTATGCCCTTGAAGGGACCCATGCGAACACGATTGACCGTGCCGCCGTTGACCTGGGCGCTTTGCACGGAAGAGTCGAAGCCCAGCATCAACAGGCGCGCCTTCATGGCCTCGGCATCGGCGCTGTTGCGAAAAGCCCCAGCCTGCAGGTAGTACGGCGTAGTGGTGCTCGGCGGCTTCGTGGGAGCCACAGGCGGCGGCAGCGGCGGTGCGGCGGGCTTGGCGACGGCACGATTGTCGGGCTTGGCCGCGGGCTGGGTTGCGCCCGGCAGCGTGGCGATCAGGTCGCCCAAGGCATCGGGCGCGGCGGTAGCTGGCGGCTTGGTCTGGGTATCGGGAGGGGGCAGGTTGGGCAAGGTCAGACCGGGGATCGTGCCCGCCGGGGGTGGCGTTAGGGGCGCGGAATCCGTGCCGTACAGGCCCCGGTTCGGGTCCAGCAGATCGCGCCCTTCAGGCAGCGCGACGGTCGGGGCGTCCCGGCTGGCCTTGTCGACAAAGGGCATGGGCACTTTGGTGACGAACAGGGCCACGGCGACGGCGGCGCCCAGGCCCAGGATCAGGCCGATCAGAATGCCGGTATACGTGCCGCCGGAGGACTTTTTGCTTGCTCGTGCCATATCTGCCTATGGATGATTTACATGCGTTCGGGCGTGGATACGCCCAGCAGGCTCAGACCATTTCGAATGACCTGGGCGCAGGACTGGGCCAGGCGCAGACGCGCCAGGCGCAGCGCCGTGTCGTCCACCAGTACGCGTTCAGCGTTGTACCAGGTGTGGAAGTCCGAGGCGCAGTCGCGCAGCCAGAACGCGATGTGATGCGGCGCCAACTCGCGGGCCGATTGGGCCAGTATGGCGGGGTATTCGGCCAGGCGCTGCAATAGGGCGATTTCGCTTGGTGCAGTCAGAGGGCTTACATCGGCGCCGGGGACCTGGGGCAGCAGCTCGGCGGACTGGTTCAGTACCGAGCAGATGCGGGCGTGAGCGTACTGGATGTAGTAGACGGGGTTTTCTTCGCTCTTGGACAGGGCCAGGTCGATATCGAACACGAATTCGGAATCGGCGCGGCGCTGGATCAGGAAAAAGCGCACGGCATCCTGCCCTACCCATTCGATCAGGTCGCGCAGGGTGACGTAGCTGCCGGCGCGCTTGGAAATCTTGACTTCCTGGCCGTTGCGCACGACTTTGACCATTTTGTGCAGGATATAGGCCGGGAAATCCTTGGGAATGCCCAGCCCCAGGCCTTGCAGGCCGGCGCGCACGCGCGCGATGGTGCCGTGGTGGTCCGAACCCTGGATATTGATGGCGTGGTGGAAGCCGCGTTCCCATTTGGCGACGTGGTAGGCCACGTCCGGCACGAAATAGGTGTAGCCGCCTTCGGACTTGCGCATCACGCGGTCCTTGTCGTCGCCCGTGCCCAGTTCCGTGGTGCGCAGCCACAGCGCGCCGTCCTGCTCGTAGGTGTGGCCGGCGTCGACCAGGGCCTGCACGGTCTTGTCGACGCGGCCGGAGGTATAGAGCGAGCTTTCCAGGAAGAAGTTGTCGAACTTCAGACCGAAGGCCTGCAGGTCCAGATCCTGTTCGCGGCGCAGGTAGGCCACGGCAAAGCGGCGGATGTCCTCGGCATTGTCCAGGTCGCCGCTGGCGGTGACGGACTGGCCGTCGGCGGCCTGTACCGTGGCGCCGGCGATGTAATCGTTGGCAATGTCCAGGATGTAGTCGCCCTTGTAGCCATCGGCGGGGAACTGGTCCGAGTCTGGGCCGATGCCGCGGGCGCGCGCCTGTACGCTGATGGTCAGGTTGTCGATCTGATTGCCGGCGTCGTTGTAGTAGAACTCGCGCGTGACGTCATAGCCTTGCGAGCTGAAGACGCGGCACAGGGAATCGCCCAGCGCCGCCTGGCGGGCGTGGCCCACGTGCAGCGGGCCGGTGGGGTTGGCGGACACGAATTCCACCATCAGTTTTTCCTGGCGCGCTGCCAGATGGCCGTAGCGCTCGCCCTGCTCGGCGATGGCATGGAGCACGGCTTGCTGGGTGGCGGCGGTCAGGCGGAAATTGATGAAGCCGGGACCGGCGATCTCGGCGCTGGCGATGATGGCCGTGGCGGCGGGATCGGCCAGCAAGGCGGTGACGATTTCCTGAGCCAGCTCGCGCGGGTTGCGGCCGGCGGGCTTGGCCAGTTGCATGGCCACATTGCTGGCCACATCGCCGTGGGCAGCCACTTTGGGACGCTCGAGCGTGATGGTGGGCTGGGCCTGGGGCAGGATGGCGCTGACGGCCGCCTGCAGGCGGGCGATTAACTGGGACTGTTGCTCAGGAAGCATAGAAAATGTCTGGGTCGGTATGGAAACAAGTCGGGCGCGTTCGCGGGCCCCGGATGGCGGGCGCGACAATGCCCCGCCGGACAGTCCTACATGATAGCGTGATTTGGAGGCAAATTCTTTTCAGCAGTCTGACGGTCCAGGCCCAGGTGGCGCTTGAGCCACGCATCGTAGGCGGGCATGTCTACCTGCCCGGCCTCATGTCCGTCGCGGCTGCGCCAGTCGTCGTGGCGTCGAATCAGGGACTCGACAGAGCGGCGCATGGCCGCGCCCAGCTTAGGGTGTTCCTGCTGATATGCATGATCCCGGCCGTGGCCATGGTAGTTGATCTGGCGATCGCCATTCTGGATGCTGCGCTGCCAGACGGGGCGCATGTCGTGCAAGATGGGATGCAAGACGGATAAGTCGGTGCGGGGCAGCTCGGCCAGGGTCAATCCGGCCGCCTTGGCCTGCCAATGCATCCAGGCCAAGGCTACTTTGTCCAGATCGCCAGGGCGCTGGGTGGAATCGGCCGGCAGCACGCCGCCGCCGATGTCGCTGTGTGCGCCGATGAACGGCATCTCGACGGTGTTCATGGCCTGGGACAGGGCGCTCAAGGGGAACAGGTGCCGATGCTCGTGCAGGGAAACCGCATGCGCCGCCCATTGCCAGGCTTGCGGCACTCCCAGCCTGTAACGTGAATTGTGCGAGCCGGACAGGCCGAATTGCGCCACTGTGTCGAACAGGCCCAGAAAGCGCGGCGTGATACAGGCGCGAATGCGACCACGCTGAGGATCGTCCAGCAGAAACCAGCCTGCCTGGGTATGGTCCAGAATGCGATTGGCAAAGTCGCGCGCCAGTGCCGCCCCGCGTGAAAAGCCCAGCAGATCGACCGGGGTGGCGGTCGCATGGGCACCCGCCTGCTGCAGGCTGTCGAGAAGGCGCGTCCATTGGGTTTCCAGGATTCGGCCGGCGCGCCAGGCCGTCAATGCGTCAGCGTCCAGTGTGTGCGAATTGCCGGGACCGTCGTGGTAATGGATTGCGCCGTCGCGATACAGTTGAGCCAGCTTCCAGACATTGCTGCGAGTGATGCGGCTTTGACGGGTGCCGTCGAAGGCGAACAGCAGCAGGCCCAGGGGATCGATATGTCGCAGCGGCTGCTGGTCGGCGTAGCCCAAGGCTTGTGAACCGGGCCACGGCCCCAGCGGGTCCGGTTCCAGGTAGTGGCCGTGCGCCGGAGAATACGTGCGCAGCAGATTGTCGTGCCAGCCTGTGGTCGGGTCGGCGTACTGGCCGGGCAGGCGCAGGTTCAGTTCCAGATGATCCAGCAGAAGATGCGCCTGCCCCAGAGGATCCAGATCGGCAGCCCAGACCGGCTCGGCGTGCTGATCCGTGACCAGGCGCACGGCGCCCATCAGGTCGCTGTGCAGGTAGTGCAGGCGCCCTTCTCCGTGTTCGTCGTAGTCAATCAGGCCGATCGGGGTCAGGCCTGCGTACAGGTAGCGGCGTGACACGGGTCGTTGCGGCTGGGCGGGCAAGTCCAGCTCGGCCAGCAATTGCTGGCCGTGGTAGAAAAAGGCGCGCTGTTGTTGATCCTGCACACGCAGAATGCGTTGGCCGAAGGCATCATGGTGGTATTGAACGGAGCGGTCTTGCGGCAGTTGCACGCGGCGCAGCCGTCGGGATGGCCCATAGTCCAGCGTGCGCTCCCCGATTCGCAGCGGCAGGCCGTCATGGCCGCGTTCAATGGCGGGCATGGAAATGGGGCGCCGCGCAAGCGCAGCCCCTGTCTCGTCCCAGGCCAGCCAGTGCTCGTTTTGTTCCTGACGGTAGGCGATCAGGCGTCCTGTCGTATCGTAGTCCAGGTGCCAGGTCCGAATCTGATTCAAGGCGGCATACTCGTGGCGTTCCGAGCGAACGCGGCCCTGCGCGTCCAGGCGCCGGGCGCTGCTCCAGACCGGGCGGCCGTCCGCGTGCAGCAGCATCAAGTCCACACTGTGACCGGATGCGCCGGCGCGACTGATCAGATGCAGCCCGTTGCCCCAGGCATAGCCTGTGCTGCGCGCTTGCGCAACGGCATGGACATGGCCTGCCGCATCGGTCCAGTCCAGCGCGGCCAGCCTGCCGTGGACGTCCCAGCGGTAGTCCAGCCGGCCGCCTTCGGGCAGATGGTGTCGCGTCAGCCTATGGTGCTTGTCATACTCGAAGCGCTCCGTCCATACCTGGCCGGGGCTGTGGCGGCGCTCCAGGCGACGCTCGTGGAGCAGGCCGGCGCGCAGCTTCAGCCATTGTGTTTCTTCGGGGTGCACAATACGCAGCCAGCCCGGTCCCATCCATTGCAGATGGGTCAGTTCACTGTCTGATCCGCGTTGATGGAGCACGTGGCTCAGCCGCCCGGCCGTATCGTGGCTGAGTTTCAGGTTGCCGTGCGTGCCGTAAAGAACGCGGGCCAGGGTTCCGTCCGAATTCCAATGCCGTGTTTCCGTCCCGTTCATGGCCGTGGTCCAGTGGCGCAGGCGCCCCTGCTCATCCAGTTCCAGGGCCAGCGGTCCCCACGGGCCCTTTTCTTGTCGCAGTACCTGCAAAGAGCGGTCAGGACGGCGTTCGGCCTGCCAGGGGCCTGCTTGCAGCCAGTTTCCCTGGTCGTCATGGCGCCAGTTCGTGGTGTGTGTCGGGCAATGCTTGCAGTAACGGCTTTCCAGGCGGGCCAGGCGCGGCTGGCCCTGGTGCAGGCGGTAGGTGAAGCGGTGCTGCTCCTGGCCATGGATCCATAGAGCGGTATCGGGCGTGAAGCGGGCGCTCCAGGTCTGGCCCAGCGCATGCGAGGTGACGCCGGTGATCCGGCCTTGGTCGTCATAGACCCATTCTTGCAGGGGCTGGGCTGCCCGGCCTGGGGCTTGCAATCGGATGCCGCCTAATAGCCCGGCTTGTCGAGCGGGTTGATACTGGCGCTGCAGACCGTCGGGGCGCGTGACGCTGACCAGCCAGGGGCGCCCCTGCTGTACGCCTAGCGCCAGTCTGAACGGGCCGGCGGGGGTCTGGATGGTCAGGCCGTCCCGCATCGGGTTCCAGCTCAGCTCCAGAACCTGCCCCAGATGATTGCGTACTTCGCGCAGGGCATGGGCGTGGGCTTGCCCGGCAGGCACGCGGCTGATGGTCAGGTATTGGCGTTTCGGAGTTCGCACGCCTATGAGCCAGCCTTGTTCGTTGAAATGCAGCGTGCCTGCGTCGTGGCGCCACTGCCAGCTTGTCGCGCTGCGTTGGGCAGGCGGGTTCAGCGGCAGGCGGCGTCCATCGGGCAGATGCAGCATCGTGCCCTGCAGGCGCAATTGCATATCGTAGTTCAGCGCCCAGCCGGTTGCCCCTAGAGTGGGGCTGCTGGCATCGCCGGTGAAATAGCGCTGTACTTGCAGCAGCGGCCAGGCTCGGCTGGCGGGCAGGTCGGTGTCGCTTTGCTGCTTGCGGCCGGTCAGCAGGTCGACTGGGTTGAGCAAGCCCAGGTCCGGAGCTGGTTCCGGTTCGTCTGCCAGGCGAGCGGCAGGGGCGCAGGAAAGCGTGGACGGGGGCAGCGGACAGGTGCGGCTGGTCTGCGGGAGGGCGGCGGCAGGCGACAGGATCGATAGAACCAGCAAGTATCGCAGGGGTGAAACAGACATTCCGGACTCTCCACAAGAAGGCAATCCCTGCTATCTTGCTGGTGTGTGCATCCCGAAAACAGCCTGGGGAGCACAAAGATCCATAAGGAGAAACCGTATGCTAGTCGTATTCAAAAGCAAGGCCGCGGCCGATGTCCTGATGTTTGCTGAACATGCCATGCCTATTCTCCGGGCAGCGGGACGTTCCTATCCCGATGGTTTGCCCGAGCGCGGCGTATTCACGGCCGAACAGTTGCCGGGCGCCATCCAGGGCATTGAGCGCGCCGTAGGTCAGGACCGGGAAAACGAAAAATCGCCGCGCGAAGACGAAGATCACGAACTCGAGCATCCCATTTCTCAAGCCGTCAGCTTCAAGCAGCGCGCTTTTCCGTTGCTGGACATGCTGCGCCAGGCGAACAAGAGCGGCGACACGGTGATGTGGGAGCCGGCAGACCGTTCCTGGTAAAGGACCGATTGTCGGCCTGCCGACATTCGGGCAGGCCGTCTTTGCTTAAGCTGCATCAACGTCCTATTTTTTGCGGAGGCCTTGTATGCGCGCCGTCGTACTTGTGATTTTCAGTCCACGCCAGCAATTGGAGCTGATCGCCTCTGTGCCGTCCGACGATGCGGCGCTGGGCGCCGCATCGCGGGATTGGCTGGACCAGACCTGGGAGCGTCTGGGCTGCGAGCCCTTGCGTCCCAGCGGCAAGGTTTTGCTGCTGGATAAAATCATGGGCGTCGCCGATGCTCTGGGCCATGGTGTACTGTCTCAGGATCCGGAGCGCGCGCAAGAGTTTGCCCGCCATTGCGCCCAGGCTTTGCAGTCCTCGCGCATCACGGTGGATTTGCCGGGGCTGGCCGTCACGTTCTAAGTGCGGGCCCGCTGCAGTTTCGATCCCCCCAGCATCAATGCCAGCTCCATGGCGATGGCCAGTGTCGCCATGCCCATCTCCATCCCTGCCGACCCTTGTTCAAATTGCTGCCAGACATAGGTGGGGCCGGCGCTACAGCCGCATGACAGTGACGAGCGTTGTGGCCTTCAGGCTGCAGGCATGAAAAACCCGCCTCGTGGGCGGGTAGGGTGCGGCCGGGCGGGTCAGCGGGCGGCGAAACAAGGTCTTGGGCGCGGCAGGGGTGGGCCGTGCCGGATGGCGGGCGGGATCGCCGCCGACCATCCGTAAAAAGGATCAGGCCGTGGCGGTTTCTTGTTCGGCCTGGGCGATGATGTTGCGGTTCACGGCGCTCAGGATGGCCAGGAAAGAGGCCGTCACGATGTCTGGGTGGATGCCGACGCCGAAGCCCGAAGGATGGTCGCCTACGCGCATTTCAACAAAGGAGGCGGCGCGGGTTTCGGCGCCCGAGCCAATGGCATGCTCGTTGTAGTCCATGATCTTGATGGACAGGTCCAGTGCGTTCACGAAGGCCGAGATCGCGCCTTCGCCCGAACCGCTCAGGCTGCGCGTCTTGCCGTCCTGTTCGATGTCCACTTCAATGGTGAATTGCTGGCCGCTGTCGGCGTGCGGCTGGCTGACGATGCGATGGCTCAACAGCTTCCAGTGCTTCTTGCAGTTCAGGTATTCGGACTCGAAGATGCCGTAGACATCCGCCGGCGTGACTTCCTTGCCGGTGGAGTCGGTCACGCGCTGAATGGCGCGGCTGAACTCGATCTGCATGCGGCGCGGCAGCACCAGGCCATGCTCCTGCTCCAGCAGGTAGGACACGCCGCCCTTGCCCGATTGGCTGTTGACGCGGATCACGGCGTCGTAGCTGCGGCCCAGGTCGGCCGGGTCGATAGGCAGGTAGGGCACTTCCCAGAGTTCGTCGGATTTTTGCTGAGCAAAGCCCTTCTTGATGGCGTCCTGGTGCGAGCCGGAGAAGGCGGTGAAGACCAGGTCGCCGGCGTAAGGGTGGCGCGGGTGCACAGGCAGCTGGTTGCAGTACTCGGCCGTGCGGCGCACTTCATCGATGTCCGAGAAGTCCAGCTCGGGGTTCACGCCCTGGGTGTAGAGGTTCAAGGCCAGAGTGACCAGGCAGACGTTGCCGGTACGCTCGCCGCTACCGAACAGACAACCTTCGATGCGGTCCGCGCCGGCCATGACGGCCAACTCGGCGGCGGCGACGGCAGTGCCGCGGTCGTTATGCGGGTGTACGGACAGCACGATGCGGTCGCGCTGCTGCAGATTGTTGTGCATCCACTCGATCTGGTCCGCGTACATATTGGGCGTGGTGGCCTCGATGGTGGCGGGCAGGTTCAGGATGACGGGCTTGTCGGCGGTCGGCTCCCAGGCCTGAACCACGGCGTTGCATACGTCCAACGCGAACTCGGGTTCCGTGGTGCTGAAGACCTCGGGCGAATATTCGTAGCGCCAGGAGGTCTGGGGGTGCTTGGCCACTTCCTGCTTGACCAGGCGCGTGCCGGTCAACGCGATGTTCTTGATCTCGTCCTTGCTCAAGTTGAAGACAATCTTGCGAAAGGCCGGAGCGCAGGCGTTGTACAGGTGGACGATGGCCTGCTTGGCGCCGGCGGCCGCTTCCACGGTGCGTTTGATCAAGTCTTCGCGGGACTGGGTCAGCACGATGATGGTGACGTCGTCAGGAATGCGCTTTTCGTCGATCAGCTTGCGAACGAAATCGAAGTCGGTCTGCGATGCCGATGGAAAACCGACCTCGATTTCCTTGAAACCGATCTTGACCAGTTGCTCGAAGAAGCGCAGCTTGCGGGCCACGCTCATGGGTTCGATCAAGGACTGGTTGCCGTCGCGCAGGTCTGTACTCATCCAGATCGGCGCCTGGGTGATGCGCTTGGACGGCCAGGTGCGTTCCGAGAAATCGCGATCGAACGCGACGAACGGACGATACTTCTGAGAGGGGTTTTTCAGCATTGCCATGGGGATACCTGTCGGACAAAAAGTGTTTTTTACTTCTTGCCGTCACCAGCGATTCAGCGATTACGTAGGCCGGTGGCGGCGCAAATGACGTAGATGTGGCTGAATATTGGCTGCCGAACTGCCACGGGACACTAGGTCCGGCAACCGGACGCTAGTAGTAGCAGGGAAATCAGGCGGGACGAGGCGGCCACGCGGCGGCCGGTACGCACGGCATGCAGGGTCGGTTCAGCGGCGCGGCTGAAGCCCTGGGATGCGATGAAGGAAGTGCGTGCGTGGTCCATGTCCGTTAGTCAAACACAAAAAAGGCGTGAAAGCAAGCTTCAGGCTTGGGGCTCCGTGCGCTCGTAATCGGTCTGCAACAGCAGATTCTGCTGCTGCGCCAGTTGCATCTTGGAATAGCGGCCTGAACGCATTTCACCGTGGGCCCGTTGCAAATCGCCGACAGTCAGGGGATTGCGCTGATCGGGCCAGGCCCACAGGATGACGTCGCGTGCGGGACGGCTCAGGTTGCGGGCCAGATGGGCAATGGTGGACTCGTCCACGATGCGTTGTCGATTGCGCCGCATGACGGCTTGTACGAAGCCGTGTAAAAGATAGGCAATAATAAGGGAGATGATGCCAACCACCGTCCACCAGAAGAAGGGGTTGTACTGCTTGATCAGAGCCAGGTTCTGGATGCTCAGGGCCTGCAGGCCGGAATAGTCCAGGCCTCGCCCGAAGCTGATCAGACGGTTGAGCAGGTCCCACCAGATGATGACGACGGCGACGATGATCACGGCGCAAACGATGGTGGCCGTGGCGCAGAGCTTGAACAGAGTGTTGCGCAGGGTCTGGCTGTCACTCGGAGTGGGGATCTGGGCGTTGTCGGTTTTCATGGAAATGATTGTACCTATGCTTACGCGTCAGTCACTAGATTTGCGCCAGCAGCAGACGCTGGCTTTGACGCCGCAATTGCAACAGTCTATTAAAGTGCTGCAGCTGTCGGGAGCGGAACTGGAGCAGGAATTGGCCCAGGCCTTGCTCGACAACCCGCTGCTGGAGCGCCTGGACCCGCAAGCGGACGTCGCGGACCCGTCTTCCGACTCGACTCGGGATGACGTCGATCAGTCGTGGGCAACGTTGGATTTTTCCAACTTCCGCAGCAGCGACGATGATGAGGACTGGACGCCCGAGACGCGCGCGCCCCAGGACCTGGGCGCTTACTTGCGTGAGCAGTTGGGCCTGCTGCGGCTGGCGCCGCGCGACCTGGCGCTGGCGCAATTGCTGATCGATGAACTGGATGACAACGGGTACCTGCCCTGCTCGCTGGACGAGGTGCTGGAGTGCTTGCCGCGCGAACTGGAGGTCGAGTCGGACGAATTGAGCTGTGCGCTCGCTTGCGTGCAGGCGCTGGAACCGGCCGGCGTGGGCGCGCGCGATCTGTCCGAGTGCCTGGACCTCCAGCTCAGGCATTCGCAGGGGGCCGCGCACAATCCGGAGCTGTTGCGCTGCGCTCGCTATCTGGCGCGCGAGCTGGTGGATTGTCTGGCCTCCCCCAGTCAATTGCGCCAACGCACGGCAGGTTTGTTCGCCGGCGATCTGGTGGAAAAGGCGCACCGCCTGATTCTGAAGCTGGATCCCAAGCCAGGACGCGGCTGGACGCAAAACGTATCGGCTTATGTGGTGCCCGATGTGCTGCTCAGGCGGGTGGACGGCCGCTGGCAGGCGGCGCTCAACTCCCGTGCCGTACCGCGCCTGCAATTGGCGGCCATGCCCGGTTGCGATATCGATGCCCATCCCGCCCTTCTGGTCGAACGTCAGAAGGCGACTGGGCTGCTGCGCAGCGTCAACAGCCGTTTTGTGACGATTCTGCGTGTGGCCCAGGCCATCGTCGACTTGCAGCAGGACTTCTTCACACTGGGTGCGGCGGGCCTGCGACCCATGCAGCTGGCGGACCTGGCAGTCCAGTTGGATCTGCACGAATCCACTATTTCCCGCGCCACCCGCCAGAAGTATTTGCAGACCCCGCATGGCGTCATGGAATTGAAGCAGTTCTTCAGTGTGGGATTGAACAGCGCCGATGGTCGCAGTGACACATCGGCAACAGCGGTGCGGGCCCAGATTGTCCAGATGATCCGGGCCGAGTCCCCAGCCCATCCCTTGTCCGATCAGCAGATCACCGATCAGTTGCAGGCACAGGGCCTGAACGTGGCGCGGCGCACCGTGGCCAAGTATCGCGAGGCCGAAGGCCTGGCCACGGCGTCACGGCGCAAGATGCGCGCGGCGGCGGGCGCGTGAACACGGGCGCCGTTTTAGCCGAACAGCCAGGGTTCCTGCTGTCGGCGTCGCTGCTCATAGGCCTGTATCAGGTCCATTCGTTGCTCGGTGATGCTGATGTCATCGAGCGCCCGTAGCAGGCGGTGACGGCGTTCGGGCTCGATGGCAAAGCGCAACCGCAGGTCTGCTCCAGTCAGCACGCCCTCTTCCAGATCTACGCTCCACGTCTCCCAAGGGGCCTGCGCAGCGGCGTCGAATAGTGTGTCGATCTGTTCCGTGGCCAATTGGATGGGCAGCAGGCCATTCTTGAAGCAGTTGTTGCGGAAGATGTCGGCAAAGGACGGTGCGATCAGCACAGCGATACCCAGGTCCTTGAGCGCCCAGACAGCATGCTCGCGGCTGGAGCCGCAGCCGAAGTTCTCACGGCTGAGCAGGATGCGCGCTCCTTGGGCAGCGGGTTGGTTCAGGCAGAAGGAGGAAATGGGTTCGCGCTGTTCTATCGGTTTTCCGGGATGACCGATGTCGGCGTAGCGCCAGTTATCGAAGGCATACGGGCCAAAGCCGGTGCGCGATAGTGATGTCATGTACTGCTTGGGCAAGATGGCATCGGTGTCCACGTTGGCGCGGTCCAGCGCGATCAGGCGCGAATGTACGGGGGTGAAAGTCGTGTTCATGCGGGGCTCCAGCGACGGATATCGACCAGGCGGCCCGGCGAGGCCGGCGCCCCCGG
>JAEXOO010000004.1 GCA_023439305.1 Pseudomonadota bacterium | reverse complement strand
GCCCTGGTGGGTGCGCGGGGCCGGGCGCGTCGTCAACGCCGGTGGGGCGCTCGCCTCCCCGGCGTGCGACAGGCGCCGCCGTCAAACAGCACGACGCTTACCTCCCGTCCACGCGAACCGCCTGCGGCAAGCCGTCTGACCCACCTGCCCCGTTCAGGCCGCGCCTTGACCGGCTCGAAGTCCCGATTGCATAGATTTCAACCGTTGGCCTATGGGTGATTGACTGATAACAAGATTGGGGCGACCTATAGACCTCCCGCGTCGTAGGGGTCGTCAATGGGCGTTGGCCCTGAAACCACTACGCTACTTGGATGAGCCCGCCGAATCAGGGCCGCCGGACTCACCTTCTTCGATGTAGTTTCTGCGCCTGCTCAACGAACGAATGCAACATAGGGAAGTGCTCGCTCCAAGAGCTGAACATGTGTTTGGGCTGAACCAACAGGCATGGGCGTAACAGCGTGATTTGTCAGCCGCCCTTGGGGTGGCAAAGATTCAGGCGCGCGAGGGGCGCTTGCGGGACAGGCGGCGTGCGGCCCGCACCCAGCGCAGGGTCAGCAGTACGGCCACAATCGACAGGCCGGTGACCAGGCCGATCCAGATGCCGATGCCGCCCATGTCGAACTGAAAAGCCAACAGGGCACCGGTAGGCACGCCCAGCACCCAATAGCCCAGCAGGGCCAGCAGCATGGGGGTACGCGTGTCGTGTAGGCCTCGCAGCATGCCGGCGGCCACGGCTTGCGCGCCATCGCTCAACTGAAACAGGGCTGCCAATGCCAGGAAACTGATGGCCAGGGAGATGACAGCCTGGTTTTCGGGCAGGGATAAGTCCAGGAACAGGCTGATCAAGGACAGCGGCGCAAACCAGAACACCAGAGCGGCCAGCCCCATGAAGCCCACGCCCAACACGTAAGAGATCCAGCCGGCGCGACGCGCACCCAAGGGGTCGACCCGGCCGGCCGCCAGGCCCACGCGTATGGTGGCCACCTGGCTGAAACCCAAGGGGATCATATAAGAGACGGAACTGATCTGCATGGCAATAGCGTGGGCCGCCAGCTCAGACTTGCCCAGTACGCCCATCATCATGATAGCGGCGTAGAACACCAGCGTTTCCAATGTGAAGGTGATGGCGATGGGAATGCCCAGCTTCCACATTTTCCACAGCCGCTGCCGCTCCCAGTGCCAGGCGCGGTCAAACAGGTAGTAGCGCCTGAAGCGCGGGTCGCGCAGTACCACCACGGCCAGGCCGGCGAACATGAAGAGGCTGGACAGCGTAGTGGCCAGGCCGGCGCCGGGCAGGCCCATGGCCGGAAACCCCAGATGGCCGAACACCAGTATCCAGCCAAGCAGGGCGTTCACGCCAATGGCCACCACGGCAATCACCAGTGTCCAGACCGGCTTTTCCATGGCGGCAAGGAATGAGCGCAGCACGATATAGCCCAGGTAAGGCAGCAGCGACCACTGCAGGGTATGCATATAGGTGACCGAGAGTGCGGCGACATCCGGTTCCTGCTTCATCAGGATCAGGATGTCTTGCGCATGCCAGAGCAGTACCCAGACGGGCAGTGTGATCAGCAGGGCGGTCAGGAAACCGTGGCGGATGATCTGCTGCACCTCGCGCACATCGCGCAGGCGTCGCCCCAACGTGGTGGCCAGCATCGGAATGACGGCCGATACCAGGCCCATGCTGAAGATCATGAAGGCATGGTAAAGGCTGGCCGACAGGGATCCTGCCGCCAGTTCGTCCTTGCCCAGGCGACCCATGTAGATCAGGTTGGTAGTCAGCAAGGCCACCTGGGCCAGGTTGGTCAGGATCAGCGGGCCGCCCAGGCGCAATGACGAGTGCAGCTCAGCCAGCCAGGCATGGCCCTGGCCGACAGGGTTGGAGGATGCAGACATGAATCAGGTTTTGCGGGGCAATGACCAGGTGCTGATGACTTGGGCGACGGGAGCGCCGCCCTGGGCAGGTTCGAGCAGGACTTCGCCGGCGCACAAGCGGCCGGTCTTGTGAATGCGGGCGTGCGCGAGAATATCGCCCGGCGGCGCCTTGCGCAGAAAGTTGATGGTCAGGCTGGAGGTGACAGCGTCGGGATTGCCCGTAGCGCCGACGACGGCAGCATACAGGGCCAGATCGGCCAGCCCCATCAGCATGGGGCCGGCCACCATGCCGCCCATGCGTTGGTGGGCGCTGCGTTGCGGCAGGCGCAGGGTTGCGGTGCCATGACCGATCTCCACTACGTCAATATCCAGAACGGCGGCAAACGGGTGCAGCCGCTCCAGCAGGTCTTTGAACTGCGCAATATCGATCTGTGGCTCGGTAGAAGGCTGGGCAGGAGGCATGGTGTCGCCAAGAGAAATAACGACGTTGTAAAGGAAATGCACTGGCTGGTACTGTAGCAGATAGCCCCTCAGGCCGGGGGGCCAGACAGGCCGGCGAACACGGACCGGCCCATTTTTATCGGCCATTAATCAGGGGGGACACATGAAAGTAATGTCGTTGGCCATCGCGGTCTTGCTGGGCATGGCGGGCAGCCCGGCGCTAGCCCATTCTCATCATCAGGGGCACGGCCAGACGCCCGAGGCCCTGGCTTTGAGCACTTATGTGCAGGCGCAGCGCTGCTGGGTGCGCCTGATGCCTGGGCGTACGCCGTCGGCTGCCTATCTGGAGTTGGAAAACCGCGGCGAACAGACCGTGCAATTGACGGGTGCGGCTTCAAGCGCATTCGGACGGGTGATGGTGCATCAATCCAGCGACAAGGATGGCATGAGCCACATGAGCCACGCGGAAGCGGTCAATGTTCCCGCCGCAGGCCGATTGACGCTGCAGCCTGGCGGCTACCACGTGATGCTGGAAAAGCCGCAGTCCGGCTTGGCAGTGGGCGGGCAAATCACCTTAAGTCTGCGCCTGTCCGACGACACACAGGTCCAGGCCCAGTGTGAGTTGCGCGAACCCAAGACCCAGGCCTTCTGACAAGGGCGGTCAATTGCGTTTGAGCGATGCCCGCGCTTGGGTATGGAAAATATCGTCCAGGGTACGGGCATCGAGCAGTTGCAGGCTCCAGGTCGCCAGTTGGCGTGATGATGCGTGTTCCAGTTGCTGCTTGCGTGTGGCAGGCAGGGAGCCGAACTTGTGCCGTATCATTCGGGCCAGCGTGCTTCGTTGGATGTACAGACCTTTTTCTAAGCCCTTTGCGATGCCCTGGGCCTCCCATTGATGCAGCCAGGAGTCGGAGTTGTCTTCCAGCATGGCGCGTATGTCCTTTAAGTGTAGATGATGAGGAAGATCCTGTTTGGGCAGGCAGTGTGGCAGGATAGCTTGGTTGATCCAGGTCGCCAGGTCACGCAATAGATCTGCGTCGGAGCAGGCGTCCAGAATAGTCTGCATCAGCTTGTTCAGATCATCCAGTCCTTGATTGTGCTGAATGCGGCAGATCAGTCTGAATATGTTGTCCGGCTGTAAGCAATGCTCAAGAGTTTGTTTTTTTAGGTCGATCAGTAAGTAAGCTTGCTGCGGCCTGTGGCCTGCTGGCCACAGCAGGTGGGGCATCACGAATAAGTCTTGAGTGCATGTGGCTGCTGTCCACGCTTGCTTGCCGCTGTATAGCACCAGATTCAGTGGTTGCGGGAGTGGCATGCCGGCCGGGCCTTGCCTGGCTAGGCTTTCCAGTTGGAGCAGGCTGTATATGGCAATGCGTAGTGCCATATGGCGATCGGGCTGCGATTGATGCTCTATGCACACCAGTAGAGCGGGTTCCAGGCAGTCGGTGAGGGGAACGCACCAGGCCAGATCGCCGTGGCGAGTTTGTATCGAGGGGCTGTTAGGGATGTATTTATCAGGCGTAGAAATACGCTGGCAGCGGCGCGCTGGAAGAACGAGCGCCGCCGCCTGGGCACGATGCGAAGGCTGGTTCAAGCCTGTACGGTTTCCAGCACCGCCTGGTTGAAGGCCCTGGGATTGGCCAGATTCATTCCGTGGGCGGCACCGGAGATGGTGATAAGGCGATCTTCGCGCCGGTGGTTGCGGATCAGATCCATGCAATGCCGGTAGCGGGGCGGGCTGTTCTGCCCCGTCAGCAGCACCAGGGGGGCATCCAGGCGTTTCAACCATTCAAGGGCGGGTGCAACTCTGGGTTCTGCCTGCTGCTCCAGCAGGGTATGGGCGTTGTCGCGCACCATCTCGCGGAACCAGCGCGTCATTTGTTTCCAGGTGCCCGGGCCATTGACGGTATCCACGAACAGGGCCATGGCGTCGTCCGTTTCACCTTGCCGCAGGCGCTGGGCGACCTGGTCAAACAAGGGCGCTGATGAATAGCTGCCGGGAGTCGGAAAGCCAGGGTCGGCCAGCATCAGGCTGGCGACACGCTCGGGCGCCCGCTCGGCCAAAAGCAAGGCGACATGCCCGCCGCGCGAATGGCCCACTATATGTACTTTCTGAGCAGGGCAATGCAGGGTCAGCAGCGCATCCAGATCCTGGGCATGTTGGTCAGGGCTGAAATGAGCCGCGTCGGCAAGGCCGGGCCAGTATGAGCGCAGGCTGGGAGCCAGGACGCGGTGCTCGGTGGTCAAGGCCGGCAGTTGCCAGCGCCAATAGCGCCAGTCGCACAGCGAACCGTGGATCAGCAGCACAGTTTCGCCCTGGCCTTGGTCCACCAGAGTATGGCGGTAATGGCGGACGGATAGTTCCAGAGTGGGGAAATCGGGGAAATTCATGATTGCGGCGATTCCGGGCGAGGCTGGCCGGGCCCGGCAAAAGAAAAGACCGGGAATCAGCCCGGTCTGGGTGAGCATCGCTGACAGAATGCTCCGAGTTCTACTCGAGCAGTTTCAGGCGGCTGCGCGCGGTTTCAGCGGCTTCGGCCTGCGGGTACTCTTTGACAATGCGCTGCAGGCTGGTCTTGGCGCCAGCCAGGTCGTTCAGCTCGATCTGGCTGGAGGCGATCACCATCAGGGCGTCGGCGGCGCGCGGGCTTTGTGGGGCGGCTTTTACGAAGGCCTGCAGCTTCTGGATCGAGGTCTTGAAATTCTTGACGGCGTACAGGCTGCTGCCTTCGTAGAAACGCACTTCGTCGGCCAGCACGCTGGACGGATACGCGGCCAGGAAACCGGCAAAACCGTCGGCCGCTTGCTTGTACTGGCCTGCACGGTAAGAGTCCATGGCGCTGTCGTAGACAGCTTGTTCCTGGGGATCGGCAGCCTGGGGCGCATTGCCTTGCGCGGCGCCGCTATCCTGACGCAGATTGCTGGCTTCCCAGCTCAGCTTCTCGACCTGGCCGCGCAAAGTGATCACTTCGGAGCGCAGGGAGTCTATCTGGTCTGCCAGGTGCAGGCGTGCCTGGGTATTCTGCTCGTTCATCTGCCGGACTTGCTGGCGCAGCTCCAGAATGGCGCGCCTGGCTTCATCATCGGCAAAGGCCTGGGCTGGCAGGGAGGCGAGCAGGGCAGCTGCAGCCACTAACGAAGCGGTTGCGAGACGAAAAGGTTTTTTGTAGGCGTTCATGGTGGGATTCCGTACCAGATTGATCTTGGGGCGGCCCAGCTATAAAAAACGCCGCGGCGTAAGAAAACCGCCACGGCGTTGGAACAACTGGGGTCGATGCAGGAATTATCGTTGGTAAACGATATCTGCGCGACGGTTTTCAGCGTAGTCAGCTTCGGTGTTACCCAAGGCCTTAGGACGCTCTTTACCAAAGCTCACGGCTTCGACCTGGTTGGCATTCACGCCCAACAGGCCCAGCATGCGGGCGACGGCGTCGGAGCGACGCTGGCCCAGAGCCAAGTTGTACTCAGCGCCGCCGCGTTCGTCGGTGTTGCCTTCGATACGCACGGTTTGCTGAGGATGGCTGCTCAGGTAGGATGCATGCATTTCCACGACGCTGCGGTACTGGTCGGCGACCACGTAGCTGTCGTAGTCAAAGTACACCGAGCGCTGTTGCGCCAGTGGGCTTTGAGGATTGAATGGATCCATGATTTGGCCTGCGCTGGCAGAGTCGGAGCCAGTGCCAGTAGAGCCGGAACCGGTTTGTTCCAGGGGGACCGAGCTGCAAGCAGCAAGGGCGGCGGCCATAGCGGCAATGGTAAGACTTTTGAGAATGCGCGAGCTCATTTGAATTCCTTTTGAAAAAGAGTCACACAGGATGTCAGTTGGTAAATGGTCCCCAGGTGGGTTCGCGTACTTTGCCATTCAGAGAAGAGAGGGTCTGACGAACGCGACCATCTACAGATGTGACAGCTAGGACACTGCGGCCCCCCTGAACAGAACTATATAAGATCTGCATCCCATTAGGGGCAAAACTCGGAGACTGATCGTCGGGACCTGCCGTCAGCAGCTGCTCTGAACCTGTTGCCATATCTTGGGTGGCAATTCGGAAAGCACCGTTTCTGCGTGTGACGTATACAAGGCTAGTACCGTCCGCAGAGACCTCCGGTGAAATATTGTAACTCCCGTTGAAGGTTATGCGTTGAGCATCACCACCGCCCAGGCCTACTTTGTAAATATTAGGCGCGCCACCCCGGTCGCTGACGAATACAAGGGAGTTGCCATCCGGCGTAAAACTCGGTTCGGTATCGATGAGGGGCGAGCGCATCACGCGGCGCAATCCTGAGCCGTCGGCATTTAGCGTGTAGATCTGCGAAATTCCGTCTCTGGAGAGCACAACTGCAAGCTGATTGCCGTTTGGAGCCCATGCGGGGCTGCTGTTGTTACCTTTGAAGTTGGCCAGCGGCTCGCGGTGTCCAGAGGCCAAAGTTTGTACATAAACAACAGGCTTGTCGTTCTCGAAGCTGACGTAAGCCAGCTTTTTGCCGTCTGGGGACCAGGCTGGCGAGATGATGGAGTGTCGAGAACGCAACATTACCTGCGGATTCTGTCCGTCGGCGTCTGCAATTTGTAACTCATACCCGTTGCCAGTTTGCAACACATAGGCGAGTCGGGTCGAAAAAACACCCCGTATGCCCGTAATTTTTTCATAAATGCGGTCGGCAATCTGGTGCGAAATACGGCGCAATTCTTTTTCGTTGCCGGCAAAAGCGATGCCGTCCAATTGAGTCTGCCGCACGGAATCCACCAGGCGATAGCTGATGGAGTACTGGCCGCCGGTCTGGTCGACCGAGCCGTAGGCCAGGTAGTCGGCGCCACGATTGCGCCATTCGTCGTAGGCAATGCTGCTTTCGGCGTTCAGGTTGGCGCCGGTGGCGTTGATCAGCTGGAATTGTCCCGAGCGGGTCAGGTCGGCGCGAATGACTTCGGCCAGTGACTGGGTGGCGGGGTTATTGGCGAAATCGGCGATCGCGATTGGGTACTGAGTAGCACCCACACCGGACATGTCGACCCGCAATTGGGCCTGGGCCGGCTGGCTGGTGAACAGTCCTGCTGCCATGGCGAACAGTCCGGTGGCCATGGCTCGCCAATGACGGCGTACAGTCGCTATGGCTGGGGTAGCGGCGGTCATTATGCAATCTCCTGATTAATCGAACATGCGGTAGTCACCATCAATATACGATGGATACTTTCCGCTGGGCGGTTTGGGGAAAGGACTGCAACGGGCAAGTCCCTTGGATACGGCATCATCGAATTGGGCGATACCGGAAGAACGTTTGATCTGCACCCGGCCCGGCGTGCCGTCCGGGTTGAGATCGACGCGGTATTGGAGCGTAGGATTGCCGCGCACTTCCGAACGCGCCGGAGTGCTGTAGACCACACCGGGCTGCACGCAGGCGCGTACCTTGGCGGCGTAGCCGCCGTCGCCTCCGCCTCCGCCGGCCTGGTTGCGGTCCGCTGTGCCGCCAGGACGGCCAGGTGCGCCTTCGCGCATGGCGCGCCGGAAGGCTTCCTCTTTGGCCTTGCGCTCGGCATCTGCCTTGGCCTTGGCTGCTGCAGCGGCCTTGGCCTTTGCTTCGGCCGCCGCCTTGGCTTTGGCGTCCGCTTCCGCCTTGGCTTTGGCCTCGGCTTCGGCCTTGGCCTTGCGCTCGGCTTCCGCTTTCGCTTTTGCCTGCTCTTCCGCTTTCGCCTTGGCCTCTGCTTCGGCCTTGGCTTTGCGTTCTTGTTCCTGTTTTTCTTTCTGTTCGCGCTCGCGTCGCTCAGCGGCCAGTTTCTCCTGACGCTGCTTTTCCTGGCGTTCCTGCTCCAGGCGTTCTTCGCGTTCTTTCTTCTCGCGCTCCTTGCGCGCTTGCTCAAGGGCGATCTCAGGATCGACCTCGGGTTCGGCCGCAGGCGTGACCTTGGGCGGCTCCGGAGGTGGGGGAGGCGGCTGCTCGGGCTCGGGTTCGGGCTGTTGGACAGGCGTTTCGGGTGTGGGCTCCGGTTCGACGGCTGGTTCGGGCTCAGGCTGTGGCTCGGGTTCAGCCTCGGGAGCCTCGGGGTCGGCGTTCACGGCCGCATCGGGCGCTACGCCGTCCATCCACAGCTCGACCTGCACGGCATTGGGTGTTTTTGGGGCGGAAAAGAGCAGGCCCGCCAGCATGGCGAGCAGCAACAGTCCGTGCAGACCCAGTGCGAACAGCAAGCCGCGCTTGTCATCCCGGTCTTCGGGTGTGCGCTGCGTCGGATTGCGGGTATTGCGAGTTCTCTGCTTCATTCAGTTCAGGTCTTCGCGCCGGATGCCGCAAGGGCGTCCGGCCTGGAGTTATTTGCGAGCGCCGGCGTCGCTGTTCTGGTCCACGAGCAGGCCCAGGCGAGTGATGCCGTTGGAGCGCAGCGTGTCCATCAGTTCCATGACGGTTTCGTAGGGCACTTTGCCGTCGGCGGCGATCACGACCGGGCTGTCGGGCTGGATGCGCGAGCGCACTTCGTTGAGCAGGGTGGATTTCTCGATGTTCATGAATTCGGAGCCCGGCTCGCGCAGGCGAATGGCGACCTTGCCGTCTTTGTCCACCTGGATTTCCACCGGCGTGGCCGGTACGTCCGACGCCTGGCCAACGGAGGGAAGTTCGATCAGGCCGGGCGTGATCATGGGCGCGGTGACCATGAAGATCACCAGCAGCACCAGCATGACGTCGATATAGGGAACGACGTTGATCTCGTTTTTCATGCGCCGGCCAGTGCGGCCGGTGCTTCCACGCATTGAAGGCATCAGTGCACCTGCCGCTGCAAGATGTTCAGGAATTCATCAATGAAGCTGTCGAAGCGGATCGAGATGCGATCCAGTTCGTTGGTGAAGCGGTTGTAGGCCACGACGGCGGGAATGGCCGCAAACAGGCCGATGGCCGTGGCGATCAGGGCTTCGGCAATGCCGGGGGCTACCGAGGCCAAGGTGGCCTGCTGCATGCCCGACAGGCCGATGAAGGCGTGCATGATGCCCCAGACCGTGCCCAGCAGACCGATATAGGGGCTGACCGAGCCGGCCGAGGCCAGGAAGTTCAGATGGGTTTCCAGCGTGTCCATTTCGCGCTGATAGCTGGCGCGCATGGCGCGCCGCGGGCCGTCCAGCAAGGCCAGACCGTTGGGCTGAGTGCGGCGGGCCTTGATGAATTCAGTCATGCCGGATTCAAAAATACGGGCCAGGGCGCCATGCTCGGCGCGGCGCGAGGCGATGGACTGCTGCAGCACGGCCAGGTCGCCGCCAGCCCAGAAGTCGTCCTCGAAGCGGCGGGTTTGCTCCAGTGTGCGTTTAAGCGTGGCGCGCTTGCTGAAGATATAGGCCCACGAAAGAATGGATATGCCCAGCAGGATCAGCATCACGAGCTGAACGGGGATGCTGGCATCGATAAGTAGCGAAATCAGCGACAGGTCGCTAGAAGCTTGCATGGTCAGTCCTGAACCTTTTCCAAGAGTGTACGTAAATCAGAGTCCAGCTTGCTGGGACGCAATGTGTTCGCGTCAACGCAAACAATTTGGATGGTGCTGTGGCATAACAGTTCCCCATCCAGCATGGCGCGCTGCTCGAAGTCGATGGTGGCCGCTCCGATACGGGTAATGCGGCTGCGTACCGAAACCAGGTCATCCAGCCGGGCGGGCTTGCAGTATTGTATTTCAACCTTCTTCACTACGAACAGGCGTTGAATCTGCTCGGCGACATCGGACTGGTTGACGCCTAGGTTCCGCAGCCATTCCGTGCGCGCGCGTTCGAAGAATTTCAGGTAATTGGCGTAATACACGATGCCGCCGGCATCGGTGTCTTCGTAATATACGCGAATATCGAGGCGGGACTCGGAGCCCCAGTTGTCAGTAAGCATGTCGTTGGTAAAAGAATTTGTGTCTAGCGCACGGACGCTCGCGTCCGTGCGCTAGCAGGCGCTTAAAGCGTGGCCAGCCGTTCGGCCGTCACACGGGCGATGTCGGCCACGGGTACCTGGGTGCTGCCTTCGTCGCGGCGGGCTTGCAACTCGACCATGCCTTCTTTCAGGCCGCGATCCCCGATGGTGACGCGCAAGGGCACGCCGATCAGTTCCCAGTCGGCGAACATGATGCCGGGGCGCGCATCGCGGTCGTCCAGGATGACGTCCACGCCTTGATCCTTCAGGCTGGCGTACAGGTCCTGGGCGGCCTGGCGCACCGCGTCACTTTTGGTGAAGCCGATCGGGCAGATGACCACTTCGAACGGCGCCAAGGCGCGCGGCCAGATGATGCCGCGGTCGTCATGATTCTGCTCGATGGCGGCGGCGGCGATGCGGCTGACACCAATGCCGTAGCAACCCATCTGCATCAGGGCGGGTTTACCATCGGTTTCCAAAAAGGTGGCCTGCAGCTTGCGCGAATAGGTGTCGCCCAGGAAGAAGACGTGGCCTACCTCGATGCCGCGCTGGATGGCCAGCCTGCCGCCTTCGGGAGCCGGGTCGCCGGCCACTACGTTGCGCAGGTCGGCCTTGATGGGCTCGGGCAGATCGCGGCCCCAGTTCACGCCGGTGTAGTGATAGCCCTCTTCATTGGCGCCGCAGATGAAGTCGCTCATGTTGGCCACGGTCAGGTCGACGATGAGCTGCACGGGCTGGCGCGTGCCGATCGGACCCAGGTAACCCGGCTTGCAGCCGAACACCGCCTGGATTTCTTCTTCGGTGGCCAGGCGATGGCCCTGTTCGAAGCCAGGCAGCTTGGAGACTTTGATCTCGTTGACCTCGTGGTCGCCTCGCACCAGCAGCAGGTAGACGGTGGTCGTGGATTTCTCGTCTTGCACCACGTCGGTGGCCAGGACCACGGATTTCACGGTGGCGGACAGGTCACGGCCCAGTTGCTCGGCCACCAGTTCGCATTTAGGGGCGTCCGGCGTTGCTGTCTTGACCAGTGCTTCGAGCGGCGCTGCGCGCTCGGCCAGCAGGCACGGCGCGTCGGCCAGTTCGATGTTGGCGGCGTAGTCAGAGTCGGGGTTGTAGACCAGCAGGTCTTCGCCCGTGTCGGCGATGACCTGAAATTCATGGCTGCGCGAACCGCCGATGGAGCCGGTGTCGGCCGCCACGGCGCGGAAGGTCAGGCCCAGGCGCTGGAAGATGCGCATATAGGCCTCGAACATGATGTCGTAGCTGGCCTGGGCGGCCTCGGCGCTGCGGTCGAACGAGTAGGCGTCCTTCATGATGAATTCACGCCCGCGCATCAGGCCAAAGCGCGGACGGCGCTCGTCGCGGAATTTGGTCTGGATGTGATAGAAATTCACGGGCAACTGGCGCCAGCTATGGATTTCGTTGCGGGCGATGTCGGTGACCACTTCTTCGGAGGTGGGCTGCAGCACGAAGTCGCGCTGATGGCGATCCTTGATGCGCAGCAGCTCATCGCCGTATTTTTCCCAGCGGCCCGACTCGACCCAGAGTTCGGCCGGCTGGACGACCGGCATCAGCAGTTCGATGGCGCCGGAGCGGTTCATCTCTTCGCGGATGATGTTTTCAATCTTGCGCAGCACGCGCAGGCCCATGGGCATATAGGTGTAGATGCCGCCGGCGGCTTTGCGGATCATGCCGGCACGTGTCATGAGCTGGTGGCTGGTCACCTCGGCCTCGGTGGGCGCTTCTTTCAGGGTATTGATGTGATACTGGCTAGCATGCATGGTAGGGAACTCGTCAGGTACGTATAATCAAACGTAATTGTATTGAATTCGTATAGAGGTGGCCTATGTTAGATCGTGAAGGCTACCGTCCTAATGTCGGAATTATCCTCGTTAATCGCAAAAATGAGGTTTTTTGGGGCAAGCGTATCAGGGAACATGCCTGGCAGTTCCCGCAAGGCGGTATCAAATACGGCGAAACACCCGTTCAGGCGATGTACCGCGAATTGCACGAAGAGGTCGGCTTGCTGCCAGAACACATCCGCATATTAGGCCGGACGCGAGATTGGCTTCGCTATAACGTACCCAGTAATTATGTGCGCAGGGATGCGCGTGGCCATTACAAAGGCCAGAAACAGATATGGTTCCTGCTGCGGCTGGTGGGGCGCGACAGCGATGTCTGCCTGCGCTCATCGGAAAGCCCGGAATTCGACGCTTGGCGCTGGAGCCAGTACTGGGTGCCGCTGGACTCGGTGATCGAGTTCAAGCGGGACGTCTATAAGCAAGCCCTGAACGAGCTGTCGGATATTCTTTTCCGGCGTCGCCAGGAAAACCGCTATCTGCGCCAGCGATTGCAGGGCGCGGCCGGCGCCGAGCCACTCGACAGCAGGGATCATGCGCATATTATTGGTTGAAGACGAACGGGAGATGGCCGCTTGGCTGGAACGCGCCTTGGCGCAAAGCGGCTTTCTGCCTGATCCCGCGCACGACGCGCGCACGGCCGAAACCCTGTTGGCGGCCAACGAATACGACGCTGTGGTCATGGACCTGCGCTTGCCTGACAAGCACGGGCTGGTGCTGCTGCGCGAAATGCGCGACCGGGGGGACCAGACTCCGGTCCTGATCCTGACCGCGCAGGGGGCCTTGCAGGATCGCGTGCGCGGCCTGAATCTGGGTGCGGACGACTTTTTGACCAAGCCCTTTGCGCTGGAAGAACTGGAAGCCCGGCTGGCGGCCTTGGTGCGGCGCAGCCGGGGCCGGGTGACGCCCGCCGTGTCCTGCGGGTCCTTGGAGTACAACCCGGAAAGCCGTGCGTTTTCGCTCGATAGCGTTATCCTGCACCTGACCCCGCGCGAACATGCCGCCTTGCTGGCGCTGATCAGCCGCTCGGGCATGCCGGTCGAAAAGTCCCAGTTGTTCGCGCGCGTGTTCGAGCACGACAGCGAAGCCAGCCCCGACGCCATCGAAGTCGTGTTACATCGCTTGCGCAAAAAGCTGGCCAACACCGATGTGCATATCGTCACGGTGCGAGGACTGGGGTACATGCTGGAAGTCGTCGAGACGGAACCTGGCCTTTCATGACGGCTCCGTCTTCTTCTCCTGTCGGATTCTGGCACGGCGGCTTGCGCTTCTGGCTGCTGGCCTTGTTGATTCCCGGCGTTGTCGCCCTGTTGCTGTACGACAGCTGGGAAGACTATCGCGCCATGAATGCCGTCACGGAAAACGTCTACGACAGCGCCTTGCTGGAACCGGCCAAGGTGCTGGAGACCAGTGTCGAATTCAATCCGGATGGCAGTCTGCGTATTGACCCGCCGTTCTACGCCCAGGTCATGCTGGAGTCCCGGCCTGGCAATCGCAAGTATTTTCGTGTTGAGGAAATCACACCCCTGGTGCGCAATCTAGGGGGCGCGGACGCCTTGCAGCTGAAAGGCAGCACGCTGCTGGGCATGGAGGGGCTGCCGCGGCCCGAGCGCCTGGCCGACCATGAAGGCGTGCCTGTTTTCTACGATGCTTTTTTTCGCAATGACACTGTGCGCATGGTCGCTCTGTGGCGTGATCTACATTACAAAGGTATGCATCGTCAGGTGTTGGTCATCGTAGGCGAAAGTATGGACCTGCGCCTGCGTACCCAGCAGGAGGCCTGGCGCGACGGGCTTTTTCGCAATCTGCGCATGCTGGTGCTGGCCGTTCTGCTGGTATGGTTCGCTGTCGCCTTGGCGCTCAGGCCCTTGCAGGTCCTGCGTCAGGAGGTGCGCAGTCGCAGCGTGGATGATCTGCAGCCGCTGGATGTGCGTGCTGTGCCACGCGAAGTGGTGCCGCTGGTGCGCTCCATCAATCATCACATCGAACTGTATCGGGAAGTGCTGGACCGCCAGGCCCAGTTCCTGGCCGATGCTTCGCACCAGCTGCGCACGCCCCTGGCCATTATCCATACCCAGGCGCAGTACGCGCGCCGCGAGCCCGATATCGAGCGGGTGCGTGAATCCCTGGGCGCCATCATCAAGCAGCTGGGGCAGGCCACGCGCCTGACCGAGCAGCTGCTGGCGCTGGCGCATGCCAGCCACAATACGTTCCTGACGCAGGGGCGGGTGGATCTGGCCAGCCTGGGGCGCGAAGTGGTGCTGCAGTATCTGCCTTTGGCGCGCGAGCGGCGCCAGGATCTGGGCTGGATCGCGCCCGGCGAGGATGGCGGGCAGGAGCCAATCTGGGTCTATGCCAGCGATGCGGAAATCCATGAATCCGTCGCCAACCTGATCCACAATGCCATCAACCATGCAGGCAGCGGCAGCGCCATTACCGTGTCGGCGGGCCGCGATGAGCGTCAGGCCTGGATCAGCGTGACGGACAACGGCATGGGGTTGGCGGCCAGTTTGCGCGAAAGCGTGTTTGTGCGCTTCGACCGGGGCGGCCCTTCGCGCAAGGGCGGGCGCGGTTCGGGCTCCGGACTGGGGCTGGCCATTGCCTTGGCGTATGCCGAGCGCAATGGCGGCACGATCGTGCTGACGGACGGCGAACCCAACGATATGGGCGGCTACGGCTTGAAAGCCACGCTGCGCCTGCCGCGCTATACGCCGCCAGCCTTGCCCGAGGAATCGGACAAGGCCTGACGACTCTTCAAGAGCGGGCCAGGGGCGAGAACAGGCTGGAAATATCCAGATCCAGTCCGCCCTGGCGGGCAATGGTTTCGAATTGCTGTTGCACCAGCGCGGTGCCGGGTAGTTGCGCACCATTGCGCTGCGCTTCCTCCTGAACCAGCCCCAAATCCTTTAGCATCCAGTTCACGGTAAAACCGGGCGTGAAATTGCGCGCCAGCATCGTGGGCCCCTTGGTTTCCATTTGCCAGCTGCGCGCCGCGCCTTTGGTCAGCACGGCCAGCACCTGCTCCATATCCAGGCCCGCTCGTTCGCCAAAAGCCATGGCTTCCGCCAGACCCTGCAGCAGCCCTACGACGGCGATCTGATTCACCATCTTGCATAGCTGTCCGGCACCCAATGGCCCCATGTAGGTGCTGGCCTGGGCATAGGCCTGCATCAGTGGCCGGGCCCGTTCCACGTCTTGCTCGCGGCCGCCGCACATGATGCTCAGCATGCCTTTCTGGGCGCCCGCTTGTCCGCCTGAAATAGGGGCGTCCACAAAAGAAACTTGAGCCTGGGCCGCCGATTCGCCCAGCTCGCGCGCGACCTGCGCCGAGGCGGTGGTGTGGTCTACAAACAGCGCGCCCGGCGCCATGCCGGCCAGCGCGCCGTCTGCGCCCAGGAACACAGCGCGCAGGTCATCGTCATTGCCGACACAGGCCATCACGACGTCCGCCTGCGCAGCGGCCAGGGCGGGTGTGGCCGCCTGATCGCCCTGGAACTGCGCGCACCACTGCTGCGCCTTGGCCGCGTTGCGGTTATATACAGTGACGTGATGGCCTGCCCGGGCCAGATGGCCGGCCATGGGATAGCCCATGACGCCCAGGCCGATGAAGGCCACGCGTTGCGAGGCGGCAGGCTCATAGGTCTTGGCTTGGATAGCGGCGGTCATGGTCAGATTCCTTGTCTGCGGTTGAAGATTCAAGGGCCAAGCTTAGCGCAGCGCTCGCGTGCTGACAGCCCCTGAATGAAAAAGTGAGGTATGGGCTTGGCTTATTACAGGGGCGGGCTGGGGATTAATGCTCTGCAAATGAACCGGGTTTGGGCATAATGAGGCCTGCTCGATCTAAATTATTGCTTGTTTTATATGAATTCATGTCTAAAGGGAGCACGACTGTCATGACCACTTTTGATCGCCGCCGTTTCTTGAAGCTGGCGGGCGCCGCAGGTGTCACGGGCTTGGCCAGCGGCTTGCCGCTCGCCGCCTGGGCAGCTGACAGCGCCGTGCTGGAAAAAGCCAAGGCCCAGGGCCAGGCCGTGTTCTACGCCAATATCACCGCTGTTGAACCCATCATGAAGGCCTTGCAGCAGTCGCAAGGCATCGAGGGCAAGTACACCCGCATCTCCAGTTCGAAATTCATTCCCACTATCCTCACCGAGTTCAATGCCGGCAAGCTGATGGCCGACGTGGTTCAGGCGCCGTTGCCCATGCTCCAACTGCTCAAAGAGCAGGGGGTGCTGGCTCCCTACCGCTCGGACGCGCTGCAAGGCTATCCTGAATGGGCGACGGCGGATGACTCCATCATCCAGTTCGGCATCGAGTACGTGTCCTATCTCTACAACACGGATCACCTCAAGCCTGAAGATGCACCTGCGCGCTACGAAGACCTGGCCGATCCCAAGTGGAAAGACAAGATCGTCATGGCCAACCCATCCAATCACCCATCCACGATCGGCTGGCTCATCGGCCTGAAGGAAAAAGTCTTCAAGACCGAAGACGAATGGATGCAGTTCGTCAAAGGCCTGGCCGCCAACAAGCCCATGTTCGTGGCTTCGTTCGGGCCTACACCAGCGCCCATCGAAAGCGGCGAAAAACTGATCGCCATTTCCATGCCCAAGTACATTGTCACCAAAGCGCCTGCGCCCTTGGCCTGGGGGCCGATGTCCGGCCAGCCGCTGCTCGGTTCGCCGCGCGCCATCGCCCTGACCAAGAACTCCCCGCACCCCGAGGCGGCGCAGGTATTCCTGGATTACTGGCTGGGTTCCGAAGCCATGGGCATCATGGCCAACAAGGTCGGCGAGTATGTCCTGGCCCCGGGCGTGCACCCGCCGGTGGCCGGCATGGACAAGGCTGAAGTACTGCCTATCCGCGACCTGAGCGACGAAGAGCTGACCCGCTGGGGACGTGAGTTCAGTCGCATTTTTGCCGTACGCTGATACGGCGCTCCACCTGCTTGACCCATCGCGAACGAGGCGCCCACGCGCCTCGCCGCGTTTCTACGGAATACACATTTCATCATGCAAATTGAAATCACAGGCCTGTGCAAGAACTATGTCTCTGAAGGAAAGAGTTTCAGGGCCTTGGATAACATCAATCTGACCATCCCGGCCAACAAGTTCTTCACCTTGCTGGGTCCGAGCGGCTGCGGCAAGACAACCTTGCTGCGCTGCATTGTCGGCCTGGAAACGCCGGACGAGGGCGAAATCCGCATCGGCGGCGAAGTCGTCTGGTCCAAGGCCAAGGGCATTGCCGTACCGCCGGAAAAACGTGGCCTGGGCATGGTGTTCCAGACCTACGCGATCTGGCCGCACATGTCTGTCTTCGACAATATCGCTTATCCCTTGCAGGTGCGCGGCGAGCGCAAGGAAGTCATCCGGGACAAGGTGACGCGCATTCTCAAGTTCGTGCAGCTGGAAGGCGTGGAGAAGCGTTCGGCCACGCGTCTGTCGGGCGGCCAGCAGCAGCGTGTCGCCCTGGCCCGCGCTCTGGTGGCTGAGCCCAAGGTCATTCTGTTTGACGAACCGCTCAGCAATCTGGACGCCAAGCTGCGCGAGGAAACCCGCAAGGAGCTGCGTGAATTCCTGAGCAAGCTGGACATCACGGCTGTCTACGTGACCCACGACCGGGTCGAGGCGCTGGCCTTGTCGGACTCCATTGCGGTCATGCGCAGCGGACACATCATCGAAATAGGTTCGCCGCAGAAAATCTACTTCAACGCGGATCATCGCTTTGTGGCCGACTTCATCGGCCGCGCCAACCAGATCGGCGCCACCGTGCTGGAGCAGCGCGACGATGCGACGATCATCCAGTGCGAGCTGGGGCGCCTGCAATGCAAGAAGCGCGATCTGCCTGTGGGGGCGGAAGTCACGCTGTGTATCCGTCCTGAGTTTATCCGCGTCAGTGGCCAGTCGCCTGCCGCCGGCCAGAATCTGTTTGAAGGCCAGGTCCGGGCCCTGGAGTTCGTAGGCGAGGTCTATGAGGCCGAGGTCGATGTGGGCAAGGAGCGCCTGCTGGTCTGCATCAATCCCGATGTGCCGGTCAAGGAAGGCGATACGGTCCGCTTCAACCTGGATCCCGACCATTGCATGTTGCTCTCGGCGTAAAGGACGTTCGGACATGAATCAGACTCGAACTCCCCTGACCTGGACGCTGATCGTCGTCGTCGGTTTCCTGACCCTGTGTCCCGTGCTGATGCTGCTGCTCGGCAGTTTCTCGCAGGGGCTGACGGCTTTCGGCAGCTTCACCACGGCCAAGTATGTGGCCGCCTATACCGATCCGTTCCTGCTGGAAGTCACCTTCAATACGGTGGTCTTCGTCATTGGTTCCTCGCTGTTCTCGACGGTGCTGGCCGTGTTCCTGGCGTATCTGAACACGCGCACGAACATGCCCATGAAGGGCCTGTTCACGGTGCTGTCCATCGTGCCCATGATGATTCCGCACCTGCTGTTTTCCGTCAGCTGGGCCTTGCTGCTCAATCCCTCCAACGGCTTGCTCAACATGATGCTGCAAAGCACCTTCGGGTTGCAGGAGGTGCCGCTGGACATTTACTCGCTCTGGGGCATGATCCTGGTCGAGGGCTTGCTGAACATGCCTATCGCCTATCTGATCATCGCGCCTGCCATGGCCTCTTTTGACGTATCGCTGGAAGAGTCCTCGCGCGTGTTCGGCGGCAGTGTCTGGCGCACCCTGGTGCGGATTACCTTGCCCGTGCTGCGCCCGGCCATTCTGGCGGCGTTCATCTTGGCCATTGTCCGCAGCCTGGCATCCTATGCAGTCCCGCGCGTGCTGGGTACGCCCGGTCGGGTCGATGTGCTGGCTACCTATCTGTTCGAGATGATCTCTACCGGATTTGCGCCGGATTACGGCAAGGCGGCCGCGCTGGGCATGAGCGTCTTGTCCGCCTCTATCGGCCTGATTGTGTTGTATCGCTACCTGACTGCCGAAAGCAGCAAGTATGTCACTATTTCCAGTCGCGGCTTCAAGCCCTCGGTGATCGAACTGCGCCGGGCCAAGGTTCCCTTGTTCATCCTGGTGGGCATCATCAGCATTCTGATGATTGTGCTGCCGGTGGCCGTGTTGCTCTACACCTCCATGATTCCGTACTCCATGGTGCCGAGCGCCAAAGCCTTCTCCATGATGAGCTGGGCCAACTGGATCGACGTGCTTCAGGATCCGCTCTCCAAAGTCGCCATGAAGAACAGCCTGTTCCTGGCGATAGTGGGTGCGACACTGGGCGTGCTGCTGTCCTTGTTCGTGGCGTATGTCGTGGTCAAGCTGCGCACCAAGGCGGCGGGGCTGCTCGATACCCTGAGCTTCCTGTCCTTTTCCTTCCCGGGAATCGTGATCGGCATCGGCTTCATGTGGTTCTTCGTGCAGACGCCGTTGTATGCGACGCTCACGGCCTTGCTGCTGGCTTATATTGCAGCGTATCTGCCGTATGGCATACGTCCGCTGTCGGCCGCCTTCGTGCAGGTTCATGCGCACCTGGAGGAGTCGTCCCTGGTATCCGGGGCCAGCTCCATGACCACCATGCGGCGCATCATCATCCCTCTGCTGATTCCCGGCGTGGTTTCGGCCTGGATCCTGATGGCGACCATGTATATCCGTGAGCTGACGGTTTCCGTGGTGCTGTCCCGTCCTGGCACCGAGGTGTTGGCGGTGCAGATCCTGAGCTATGCCGAAGACGGTCTGTGGGGCAAGTTGTCCGCCCTGGGCATCATCATGATCCTGATCTCCACGGCGCTGGTGTTGCTGGCCATGTATATCGGCAATTTCTACAAGCGCAGGCAGGGGACGATCTAGTCTTCCCCGGGCCAAGGGGCGGGTCAGCGCCGATGCGCGGGCCGGCCCCGGTAGAACGGCACATCGTCAGGGCGCCTGAGGTGGCCCCCAAAAAAAAGCCCCCGCCTGCAGGCGGGGGCTTTTTTGCTCCAGTGCCGCATGGGCTCCGGATCAGTCTTCTTCCACGAAGGTCTCTTCGCGTTTTTTCTTCACGGCGGGCAGCGCCACGATCACTACCAGGATAGCCGCCAGGGCCAGCAGCGACAGCGACAGGGGGCGCGTCACGAAGGTGGTGTAGTCGCCGCGGGACAGCAGCAGGGCGCGACGGAAGTTTTCTTCCATCATCGGTCCCAGCACCAGGCCCAGCAGCAGGGGGGCGCCTTCACAACGCAGCTTGGACCAGATGTAGCCTACCAGGCCGAAGGCAGCCGTTACCCAGATGTCGAACACGTTGTAGTTCAGCGAATATACACCGACCGTGCAGAACACCAGAATCGCAGGGAACAACAGACGGTAAGGTACTTTCAGCAGTTTGACCCACAGGCCCACCAGCGGCAGGTTCAGGATCACCAGCATCAGGTTGCCGATCCACATCGAGGCGATCAGGCCCCAGAACAGCTCGGGGTGGCTGGTCATCACCTGGGGGCCAGGCTGAATATTGTGGATGGTCATGGCGCCGATCATCAGGGCGGTCACGGCGTTGCCCGGAATACCCAGAGTCAGAAGCGGGATGAACGATGTCTGAGCAGCTGCGTTGTTCGCGGACTCAGGACCGGCCAGACCGGCAGGGTGGCCCTTGCCGAAGCGCTCGGGGTTCTTGGAGATCTTCTTTTCCAGGGTGTAGGAGGCGAACGAAGACAGCACGGCGCCGCCGCCCGGCAGAATGCCCAGGCAGGAGCCCATGACGGTGCCGCGGACCGCAGCTGGCCATGCTTCCTTGAATTCCTGCTTGTTGGGGTACAACGAACCTACTTTGTCAGTGATCTCGACGCGCTGGTCACGCAATTCCAGGTTGTTCATGATTTCGGAGAAACCGAACACGCCCATGGCGACCACGGCGAAGTCAATGCCGTCCTGCAGCTCGGGAATGCCGAAGTCATAGCGAGCCACGCCAGAGTTCACGTCCGTGCCCACCATGCCCAGCAGCAGGCCCAGCAGAATCATGCAGATCGCTTTGGGCAAGGAGCCGGAGGCCAGCACTACGGCGCCGACCAGGCCTAAGACCATAAGGGAGAAATACTCCGCGGGTCCGAACTTGAAGGCGACCTCGGCCAGCGGCGGCGCAAAGCCGGCCAGCAGGATCGTGGCAAAACAGCCGGCAAAGAAAGAGCCCAGAGCGGCAATAGCCAGAGCCGCACCGGCTCGCCCATTACGCGCCATCTGGTGTCCGTCCAGCACAGTCACCACCGCCGATGTCTCGCCCGGAAGCGCAACCAGAATGGCGGTGGTTGAGCCGCCGTATTGGGCGCCGTAATAAATACCCGCCAGCATGATCAGACCAGCCACAGGAGGCAGCACATAAGTGATGGGCAGCAGCATGGCGATAGTCGGTACTGGACCGATGCCGGGCAACACGCCGATCAGAGTGCCCAGCAGACAGCCGAGCAGGGCATAGGCCAGGTTCTCGGGCGTGACCGCCACCGAGAAACCCAGCATGAGATTGTCAAATAATTCCATGTTCGTTTACTCCGCGATCATGCCAGGAAGGTGGGCCACAGTGGGAACACCAGTCCCAGGCCTTTGATGAATGCCAGGTAGACGAACCCAACCAGGAAGATGGCGGCGCCCAAGGCGACAGGCCAGCTGAATTCGTGGCTGGCGAAGCTGCTCATCACGACCAGCAGGAAGATGGAAATGTAAACGCCCAGGTAATTCAGAGTGGCGCCGCAGACCACGACCGAGCCGATGATCACGATAGCGATTTTCCAGTCGAACTTTTCGACTTCGTTTTTTTCCGACTTGGGCGACATGGCGCCCAGTGCGACGATGGCTCCCAACACGCTCAGGCACACGCCCAGCCAGAAGGGGAAGTAGCCGGGGCCCATGCGGGCGGCCGTTCCCATGGAATAGCTGGTTGCCCCCAAGGCAAAGCCGGCGCCCAGCACCACGAACATGATGCCGGACCAGAAGTCCTGTTTATTTCTGAGTTGCATACGGTGGATTCTCCTTGTCTGCTTTGAGCATGTTGTTCCTCTGTTTCCTGTGTCGGTCTATTTATGGTGGAGCTCGTCCATTACCCCCCTGGCAAGGCTGGCTCCGTTCTTCAGGGGTGACGCATGGTAATAGAGGGTTGCGGGACTGAAAACCCCGGCTAGCCCTTGGTTTTTAGGGGTTTTCCCGTAAAATTTTCAAAACTAGGGGTTTTCCGGAAGGCTGTGGGCCGATAATTAAGAGCCTTGAAAGAAACTTGAAAGGTAATGGAAAGACGGGTGAAAGGTTATGATTGGTATGAAATTCCCCTACCCAGTAACGCCGCCTATGGTTTACGATAACGCCCATGTTGCAAGATCTCGATTTTCTCGCTGACCGCATCGGTCAACTGGTTGAGCAGTCGCGTCAGCTGCAGGCTGAACGCGCTGCCTTGTTGGCTCGTCTGAAGACTCAGGACGCCGAGCTGGACGCCATGCGTCAGCAGGGTCAGCGTCAGAAAGAAGAATTTGAGTCCTTGTCCAGCGGCGTGGCGTCGCACCAGCGTCAATTGGATGCGGCCAAGCAGCAAGCTCAGGACGAACAGCGCGAACTCAAAAGCCAACTGGAACAGGAACAGGCCCGTGTGCAGCAGTTGCGCCGGGAATTGGATTCTGCCCAGGCGGGTCTGGGTGTGCTGCGTGAAGTGGCCGAGCAGGCCCGCAATCAGGTCGGTTCCATTCTCATGCGACTGCCCGGCGCCGTACAGGAGTAAGTCATGGAACGAGTCGATATCTCCCTTCTGGGTCGGGACTATTCCCTGGCATGCCCGCCTTCGGAAAAAGCCCGTTTGCTGGAAGCCGTCAAGCTGGTGGATCAGCGCATGCAATCCATCAAGGGTTCAGGCCGTGTATCGGGCAACGAACGCATCGCCGTCATGGCTGCAATCCAGATCGCCAGCGAACTTTTATCGGCCAAAGCCCCCGATGGTCCGCTCGCTAATGTTGCTTTTGGCGATTTCAAGCGTAAAATCGAAGACATGCACGGAATGATGGATCAATTGCTTGGTCCTTCCTCTACACCGCGCTAGCCAGAATTTGAAGGCGACTTGCTCTCAGCACCAGCAAGTCGTTTTTCATACCAGTAAGTCCCTGCCGTGTTCGTGACACGACCATACATTCCTTGAACCAATGCTTTTGGCATACAGGTTGTTGGATTAGCCAGTAGGAGCGATCATCCTCGCTGATGAACCCGAAGCTGGCTTGATGACAGCCGATCTTGGACCTTCGGTTCCAGGATGCCGGTCTTGACGGCAACGGTGGGGCACCTACAAAGAAAAAGCCCGTCCTCGCAAGGACGGGCTTTTTTGCGTCTGGCGTTGCTGGCGTGTCAGGCTTGTTGAGGTTGGCGGCGGCCGCAGGCGATGAACAGAGCTACGCCGGCAATCACCATGGGCAGCGACAGCCATTGCCCCATGGACAGTCCGGCGCCTAGTAGGCCCAGGAAGCTGTCCGGTTCGCGGGTGTACTCGACGCCGAAACGAAATACGCCATAACCGATCAGGAACAGGGCGCTGGCCTGGCCCATCGGGCGCGGGCGGCGGGTGAACCACCAGAGCAGCAGGAACAGCACAAGGCCTTCCAGCGCCATTTCATACAACTGCGATGGGTGGCGCGGCGTGCCGTCGACTTGCGGGAACACCATGGCCCAGGGTACGTCGCTGGGGCGACCCCAGAGCTCGCCATTGATGAAATTGCCCAGCCGGCCCACAGCCAGGCCCAGCGGGATCAATGGGGCGAGAAAATCGCTGACTTCCAGAAAGCGGCGCTGGCGCAGGCGGGCAAAGAGGGCGATGGCCGCCAGCACGCCGATCAGGCCGCCATGAAAAGACATGCCGCCGTTCCAGACATACAGGATCTCGATGGGGTGGGAAAGATAGTACGAAGGCATGTAGAACAAGGTGTAGCCCAGCCGGCCGCCGACAACGACGCCGAAGACGCAATAGAAGATCAAGTCTTCCAGGTCCTTGCGGCTGAGCACTGTCTGGCCGGCGCGGATGCGGGCGCTGCCCACCAGCCAAACCAGACCGAAGCCGATCAAATACATAAGGCCATACCAGTGGATCGCCAAGGGACCGATCTGTACGGCGATAGGATCAAACTGCGGGTGTATTAACATGCTTGCCCACTACAGAGATGAATGTCAGATAATAGCGCGAATGCAGCCCCTTGCCGGGCTCGGTTAAATTGTAAGGGAAGGATGATGATGCGCTGCGACTCTTGGGCATCCTGTTTACCATTGGTAGTGCTTTGTGCGCTGGCCGGCTTTAATCCAAAGGCAAAGGCTGATACGGTATCAGTCACGGCCTTGTTGCAGACACAATGCCTGTCTTGCCATCAGGTGGACAGAAAGCGGGTCGGCCCCCCTTTTATGGAGATCGCCCAGCGTTATGCGCAGGGCGATCGCCCGTCGGCCCTGGCCTATCTGGAAAAGCAGATTCGCCATGGCAGCCGGGGCAATTGGGGCGCTATCCCCATGCCTGCCCAGAACAGGGTCAGTGAGCAGCAGGCCAGGGCCATCGCGGCCTGGTTGCTGGATCTGGCCGACACATCAACGAAGGAGTCTCCATGAAAGAAACAGCCGTATTGGGTGGTGGATGTTTTTGGTGCACGGAAGGGGTCTTTCAGGCGCTGAAAGGTGTCGAGTCCGTCGTTCCGGGATATTGCGGCGGCCATGTGGACGAACCCACCTACGAACAAGTCTGCGGCAAGCAGACCGGACATATCGAAGTGGTTCGGGTGGAGTTCGACCCCGACATCATTTCTTTCCATGATTTGTTGCAGGTATTTTTCCTGACCCACGACCCCACCACTCAGGACCGCCAGGGGGCCGATGTTGGGCCTCAGTACGCCTCGGCAATTTTTTGTCAGAACGACGCACAGCGGCGAACCGCCTTTGAGGTCATCGAGGAGCTGCAGCACGAGTTCGCCCAGCCTATCGTGACGCATGTGCTGGATAGCTCCACGTTCTGGCCGGCCGAGACTTATCACCATGATTATTTTGCGCGCAATCCCAATCAGGGTTATTGCCAGATGGTCATCGCGCCCAAACTGTATAAGTTCCGCCAGCGCTTTCAGGAGCTGATCGCCTGAGCCCGAACGGGACGCATGTGGGCCTTGTCAGCGATCGGCGCTGCTCAGATAGCGCCGATAGAGCAGCGTGCCCGGCAGAGTCAGTCGCGCCATCAGTCCTACGACCAGCAGGGTCAGCACAATCCGGCCAGCCACGACAATCCAGATGTTCGCACCCAGCGCCATGATCAATATGGTGTCTTCGATCAGGGAGTGGCAGAGCGATAGCCACGATAGAGCCAGCAGGCGGGTGCGCGGGCTGTAGTTTTGTTGGCGGGACTCATCGATGATCAGCGCGCCGCCATAGCTCAGGCCCAGCAGCACGCCCACGGTGGTGGTGGGGGCGACGCGTTCTTCCAGTCCTGAAAAACGCAGCAGCGGCAACAGCAGCCGGGTCAGAACCTTGGTAAAGCCGATTTTCTCGAGTGCGGACAGTACGATCAGCAGGCCCAGGATGATCAGCCAGGTCATCAGCAGCGAGCTGGCCGTACCCAGCAGCCAGTCTTTCCATCCTTCCCAGCCGCCCTGGCTGGCGCTGGCTTGTCCATATAGCCAGTTGAGCGACACCGATTCTTGAAGCAGATCGGCGCTGGAAAGAAACCAGGCCAGCAATGCTCCGTACAGCATGGCGCAACCCAGCCGCAGGCTCGCCGTCAACCAGAAGCTGGCGCCCGCTTTGCGCACAATGGCCTGTTCCATGGGCATGTTGTGGGCCAGCAGCATCATGCTGCCCAGAATGCTGATCTGTGCGGCGGTGAGGCTCAGGCTGTCGCCCAGCGCAGCCAGCGAGCCTATGCCGGCATAAATGCCGGCCAAAGCGGTCGTAGCCCAGACAATGCCGGCTTCAGGCGGCAGGCCTACCAGCGCCATCAGCGGACCTATCCATTGGCCCACCATGTCCACCAGTCCCAACTGAGCGGCGATGCGTACGCCTATCATCACGGGAAGCATGATGCGGGCGACCGTATAGAACATGCGCAGGCTGCGCAACAGGGTGGAGTAAAGGTAATTCAGCATGGAAGTCGTACAGGGAGGGAGATTCTGCTGCAGATGCTAGCACGAGCCGATATCGGGAAGGGGCTGCCGGCTTGGTAGCAACTGGACTGACCATGAGCAAAAAAAGCCGCTCCATGAAAGAGGCGGTGCAGATTCATCGACCGGAACAGTGACCGCCGCTGGCGGCTTGTCCGCTGCCCAGGGCGATGGGTGGCGGCTCCAGCCGGTAGGGGCGAGGCTGGACGCTATCCAGAACGATCAGGAAAATTACTAATAACCAGAAAGCGCTGGTGATCAGACGAAATGTGGTTTTGCTCATGGCGGATCTCTCAGGAGTTGACGCGGCGACGCAGGCGCACGCCCAGGATGGAGCCGGCAAAAGCCAGTGCGAACCATACCCATCCGTGCAGGCTGGCAGATGCAATGCCGCCCAGGAAGGCCCCGACGTTGCAGCCAAAGGCCATGCGGGCGCTGTATCCCATGACCAGTCCCGCCAGCGCGCCCACCCAGAGCGTGCGGGCAGAGGGAGCCTTGAACTCGGCGGGGTGATTCCAGCGTGAGGCGGCCATGGCGCCCAGTATCAGGCCGAAGTTCGTGACCGAGGTTACGTCGGCCAGCACGGGTTCTGCCAGGCGTTGGGCGTGCGGCGCTGCTCCCCAGAAGGCGTCGCCTGCCGGCGTCCAGCCCAGAGCGGAGAAAACCTTGGCTCCCCACAGGCCTATACCGTAGACAATGCCCCAGGGCTGGCCTGCCACCAGCATGTGACTCAGATAGAGCACTGCCAGCAGCAGAGCGCCCATCCACCAGCGCATGGCCCATTTGGCGGGTGCTGCTCCGGTTCTGTTCTGATGGCGGCGCGCGCCCCGTCCCGCCAGCCAGGCCACCGCGCCGCATGCCGCTGTTGTCAGCAGCAGTGCGAGTGGCCAACCCAGTTCGTGGGTCAAGTCTATGGCGGGCAGTCCGCCCAGAGCGATCCAGGCTGGCTGGTGCGAGGCGCCGAAAAAACTACCTATGGCAAAAGCCGGCAATACGGCAAAGGAGATGGGGGCTCCGGCTCCCGCTTTGTAAAGCGTGCCCGAGCCGCAGCCGTCGGCCAGCTGCATGGCGGCGCCGAACAAGAAGGCCCCCAGCACCAGACTGAGGGTCAGCGGAGCGATGGCGCCCACCAGTTCGCCGCCGCTGTCGGCGATCAGGGGCAAGGTAAAGGCGGCCGCCAGCACCAGCAGCAGCATCTGCGCCCAGATGCCTTGCGGATCGCGTCTCTCTATATAGTTGCGCCAGCCGGTGGTGAAGCCGAAACGTGCGCCTTGCAGCACCGCGCCAAAGCCTATGCCCAGCATGGTGAGCAGCCCTTGGCGCAGTCCCCCGACCAAGGTGACTCCCAGGATCAGGGCCAGGCTTGCCAGGGCGAAGCCCAGTCTAGTTAGAAAAAGCATGGTTTTAATAAAGCGATATCAGTGAAAGAAAGATCAGTTGATGGCGCGCAGGGCGTCCAGCTTCAGAACCTGGAAGCGCGAGGGCTGATTGTCCATGGGCAAGTCGCTGCGACTCCATTCCACCACGGACTCGGGGTAGAGCTGGACATGGGGATTGCCGGCCAGCTCCGACAGCACAAACCAGTTGGTGGCGGCCCAGTGCCCGGTATTGCAGAACGATACTGTTGGCTTTTCATCCAGGCCCTGCTCTTTGACGAGTCTCAGGATCTCGCTCTTGTCTTTAAGCGTGGGCTTGTCATTGTTGAAGAAGGCATTGAAATCCAGTTCGCGGGCGCCGGGCAGGGTGCCGTAGCGGGCGGCGGCATCCACGCGCTTCTCTCCCTTGAAGAAGGGAGTGGGGCGGGCATCCAGCAGCACCGGCGCCTGGCCCGATTGGATGAAGGCGGCGACCTCCTGGGTGCTGGCGATCATGTCCTGGTTGTAGGAGTAGTTGAATTGGGTAGGGCTGACGGCAGGAGTCTCTTTGCTGAGAGGCAGCCCTTCTGCCTGCCAAGCTTGCACACCGCCGTCCAGAATAGATAGATGCGTCAGGCCGCCGGCTTTGAGTGTCCAGTACACACGGGCCGCTGCGCCGAAGTCGGTAGGATTGGCGCCGGCGTATGTCACTACGATACGGCTGTCCTTGCTGATGCCGGACTTGCTGAACAGGGCGGATAGATCGGCTTCAGAGCGAAGAGCGCCAGCATTCTCAGCTGGGCCGCGATAGGCGCCGTAAGGTGTATTGACGGCGCCGGGAACGTGGCCGGCGGCATACTCGTCGGGCGAGCGAATATCCAGTATTCGCAGGCCGTCCTGATTCAGTTCGGCGCTCAGTTCCTGGGCAGAGACCAGGGGTTGTGTTGTCGCATGAGCGGGCGTGAGCGTAGAGTCGGCTGGTTCGGCCAGTGCAGGGCCGGCGACCAGCGGCGCGAGCACAAGCGCAAGAGAAAGGGTGAAGGTTCTGATCATTATTACTCTCGATAGTAAGCGGAGTGCAGCCAAGGGGTTTAACTACATAAGAAGATGGTAATAAAGCCCGCCTCAGCGAATAACGACGTTTTCGGGATTAGCTTATTTCTTTTAGGATTAAATAAAGGGTGTCAGGTACCTGTCCGGCTCTTGGAAGGATGATGATCGGATCTTTGTTTGGAGCGCACGACTAGGCAGGCCCGGATCTGTACGTCCTCCGGTTGGGCGCCTCTATATATAGAGAGTAGGTAGGTAGGTAGGTAGGTAGGT
>JAEXOO010000019.1 GCA_023439305.1 Pseudomonadota bacterium | reverse complement strand
TTGCCTTCTTCGGCATACCACTCGAAATACGAAGCTGCATAGGCGATTTCGCCCTTGGCCTCGGCCAGGGGCTTGCCCTGCTCCAGCGTCATCAGCGTGGCCAGGTCGTCCTGGTGCGCCATCATCAACTCGAACCAGCGGCGCAGAATCACGCTGCGCTGCTGAGCGGTCTTGGCGCGCCAGCCGGCCCAGGCCTGGCGGGCGGATTCGATGGCCCGACGGGTCTCGTCCGCGCCCATGCGCGGCACATTGCCCAGGGTCTGGCCGGTGGCCGGGTTCTGCACCTGCAGCATCTGGCCCGAATCGGCGTCCTGCCAGCGGCCGTTGACGAAACACTGTTGGCGAAACAGGTCTTTACGTTGCAATTGTTCCATTCTTGTCTCTTCGTTGTCGGAAAGGGGAGCACCGGCCTTTGCGGGCCGGTGTCGCAGTGGAACGGCTTGTGCGAGGGACGTCGCCGTTCCGCGTGCAGGAGTGGCATCAGGACATGGCTTGACCGCCGTTGACATCCAGGGAAACGCCATTGATGAAGGCGGCATCGTCAGACGCCAGGAACGCGACGACGCCGGCAATGTCGTCTTCCCGGGCATGACGGCGCAAGGGGATTTCAGCCACAATCTGTTTGCGTTCGGCCTCGCTGCGGCGTTCATTCCACAATTGCTGGGTTCGCGGCGTCAGGACGACTCCGGGGCATATGCAGTTGACGGTAATGCCCGCAGGACCGTATTCCATCGCCAGTTGTCGCGTCAGGGCGGTAATGGCTCCTTTGGACGCTGCATAGTTCGGTCCGGCGATCAAGCTGCCGTAACTGCCGGCCTTGGAGCCGTAGTTGATGATGCGTCCTTGCCCTTTTGATTGCATCAAGGGCAGGGCCGCCCGGCAGGCCCAGACCGTTCCCATCAGGTTCAGGTTCATGACCCGGTCCCAGTCCTGATCGCTTTCTTGTGTGAACGAATAAGGCGTGTGCAGCGACCCGCCCGCGTTGTTGACCAGCACGTCCAGTTTTCCGCTGCCTTCAAAGGCCGTCCGGATGGCCTGGCCGATGGAGGTTTCGCTGGTGGAGTCCGCGAGCAAGCCCCTGATCTGCAGGCCCAGAGCCTGGGCCTCCCCAAGCAGGGTTTCCAGAGCCTGGGGATTGCAGTCCGAGACCCATACGTCCATGCCTTCTTGCGCCAGTCGCAGCGCGCTCGCCTTGCCCAGGCCCGCTCCGGCCCCTGTCAGGAACACGGATTTTCCGCTCAGTCCACGCATGCTTATTCCACCTTGATATCGGCAAATTCGACGACCTTGGCCCAGCGCTGGGTTTCTGTGTCCAGCAATTGACGGAAATCGTCGATGGAGCCGCCTTTGGGTTCGGCGCCGACGTTCGACAGACGTTGCCGGAATGCGTCTGTGGCCAGGATCTTGTTGACCTCAAGATTGATTTTCTCGAGGACAGGTTGCGGCGTACCGGCCGGTGCGAGCAGCGAGAACCAGCCTTGGGATTCAAAGTCCGGCACACCCGCCTCTTGCATGGTGGGCAGGTCCGGGGCGGCAGGGCTGCGCTGCGCGCTGGTGACTGCCAAGGCTTTGACCCGTCCTGACTGGATGTGGGGCAGGGCGGCCGGCAGATTGTCGAACATCATGTCGATCTGGCCTCCCATCAGATCGGTCAGCGCGGGCGAGCTGCCGCGATAGGGGATGTGCAGAATGTCGGTGCGGGTCAGCGACTTGAACAGCTCAGACGACAGATGGGGCGTGCCGCCGATGCTCGAGGAGCCGTAATTGACTTTGCCAGGCCTGTCTTTGATGTACTGCACCAGTTCATCGACGGAGCTGACGGGCAGCTTCGGGTTGACGATGAGCACGTTGGGGATGGTGGCGACGACGGCGATGGGGGTCAGTTCTTTCTGTGGATTGAATGGGTTGGACTTGAACAGCAGCGGGTTGATGGTCAGGGTTTGCGGCGCTCCTACTACCAGGGTATAGCCGTCGGGTGCCGAGCGCGCTGCTGTTGTCATGCCGATATTTCCGCTGGCGCCGCTGAGGTTTTCGACGACAAACGGCTGTTTCAGCGCCCGCGACAGTTGATCGGCAATGTCTCGGCCGACAATATCGGTCGCTCCGCCAGGAGGGAAAGGCACAATGACCCGGACAGGACGATTGGGGTAGTCTGCTGCGGGATTCTGTGCCAGAGCGGTGCTGGACAGGATCGTCATGGACAGAGCGGCCAGAAAGAGTCTGCTGGATTTCATGGGGATGTCTCCTCGTGTTTTTAACTGCAAGGTCTGGACAGGGGGCTGTGTTTTTTGTGATCCCCTGCCGTTTGTGTGCTGACTTCAGTCCATCAACGTGCCTCCATTGACATCAAGCACGTGTCCGGTAATGAAGCCGGCGGCGGAACTCAAGAGAAATGCCACGGCTTGGGCGATGTCGTCAGGTGTTCCCAGCCGTTCCAGCGGAACACGCGCGGCGATTTCAGGCCATTTTTCCTTGGGAATCATGTCGCCTTGTATAGGTCCGGGCGCGACGGCATTGACGCGCACGTGGGGCGATAATTCCAGCGCGAGTGATTTCACCAGGGAAATCACGCCCGCTTTGGAAGCGCAGTAGTGCGCCTTGGTGCCGTCACGTCCGGAGTTCAAGGCCGCGAACCCTGTTTTTCCGGCGCGTGAGCTTAGTAATACTAGATTGCCGCGGTGCTGGCGCAAGGGAGCAATGGCCGCTTGCGACACAATGAAGCTGCCGGTCAAGTTGATGTTGATGACACGCATCCACTCGTCTAAAGACGTGTGCTCGACGGGTTTTGGGGGAGCGGTAATCGCGGCAGAGTGGACCACTGCTTTCAAGGGCCCGATGGCTTGCGCTTTCTCAAACAGCAGGGCGACCTGCGCCGGGTCGCAGACGTCTGTCTTCATATAGGCGCAGGCGGGCGGCAGCGCATAAGCAGGTTCGGCCAGGTCCGCGATCAGAACCTGATAGTCGGATGACAGACGCTGCACGATAGCGGCGCCGATATTGCGTGCGCCGCCCGTGACAATGGCAAGGGGCTTCATCAGAACTCCTTAGTAGTCGGACACGTCGAGGTGGCTGGAGGCCGGGTCCACAGCCACATCAATGACGGTGGGGACCGGACTGAAACGAGCCGCTTCCAGTGCGGCGGCCAATTCGGCGCGCGTAGTGACATTGACGCCGTGGCAGCCCATGCCGCGGGCGATCAGGGCGAAGTCGGTGGACGAAAAATCGACGGCGATGCGTTTTTCCTTGAGGTTGTCGCGCACCATACCCAGACCCGCATTGTTAGCGACGACCACGGTGATCGGCAGCTTCTCCTGAACGCAGGTCGCCATTACGTTCATCGTCATGGCGAAGCCGCCGTCACCCGTCAGACACACGACATTTTTTTCTGGGTGAACCAGTTTCACGGCCGCTGCTGCGGGGGCGCCCCAGCCCATGCCGCCGATACCGCCGGGAACCACCAATTGCCCGGGCGTGCGGATCTTCAGGCTGGTCGTTGTCCAGATGCGGTTTGTTCCGGCATCCAGTGTCAGCATGTCCTCAGGGGTCAGGAATTCGTCCAGCGCCTGGATGATGTCGGCATTATGGAGCGTGCCGGCGGCGCTTCCGGGCGAACCTGAAAATACAGGGTGCGCGGCTTGCAGGGAAGCGATCCAGTCCAGCCGATCCTGGCGTTGTTCGAGCCCCAGATCCTGCTCCAGTAAGGCTTCGATCACATCGTTGCCATTGGCGTTGATGGCCAGCTCGACCGGGTACACCCAGCCCGCATTGCGGGCATCGATGTCCACCTGTGCAATGCGCTGTACGCCAGGCCGGATAAAGTCTGCATCCCGAAACTTGATGTAATCCGCGCCCAAGCTTGCGCCGATGACGATCAGGGCGTCCGCTTCTTTGACGGCAGCGTTGGCAGATTTCATGCCCCAGGTGCCCAGCATGCCCACGGAAATGGCGGAGGTTTCGTCGACGACGCCCTTGGCGTTGTAGCTTGTGGCCACGGCCAGACCGAACTTGTCGGCCAGTTGTGCGACCCATTGACGCCCTTGCGGATTCTGCATGCCGTTGCCCACGATCAGAACGGGGCGCTTGGCCGTCGCGATCATGGCAGCCAGTTCGGCAACGGCCTCTGGCGATGGTACGGGCTGTGCGACATGCTGATAGCCCTGGGCGGGGTACAGCTGCACGCGCGACTGAGCCGGCATTTCGCGACGGATGATGCTGGATTTGAGCACTACCGCCGCCGGCCCCTGCCGCGGCAGATTCGCCTGTTTGTAAGCCTGCTGCACGGCGTAGACGGCTTCATGGGGTTCGGTGGCGTAGTACGTGGATTTGCTCATGGTCTTCATGACAGCGCAGACATCGGCCGCGCCGTAATCGCCCGTCATGGTCTGATAAACCCCGTACATGCCAAAGCCGTCGTAGCACGAGGTATCGGTCAGGACCAGCATGGGCGAGCCGGCGAAATACGCCTCCAGGATGCCAAATGCGCCCGTGGTGCTGGCAAAAGGGCCCTGGCCCATGTAGACCCCGGGCTTGCCGGTCAGGCGTCCCACGACCTGCGCCATGATGGAGGCGACTTGTTCGCTGCGGGCGAGCACAACGCGCAACTGGTCCCGGGCCTGGTAGAACTCGTCCAGCATCCAGGTGACGCCCAGCCCCGGCAAGGTGAAGGCGTAGTCTACGTTTAGCTCTGCTAACGTTTGCACGATCGCGTTTTTAGTGGTCGTCGTGGATGGAAGTTCAACAGGTTTCATCGTGGTTTGTCTCCAGTTGGATTGTTTTTTGGATAATACAAACGTTTGCATTGAGATGTCAATAAAGTGCTGTATGGAGCATTTTTACTTTGGATATAATCATGAAATCGTTTGCAAATCGTGGGAAGAAGTTATGGCGGCAAGCTTGCAGGATGTAGCTCGCATGGTGGGGGTGTCCATCAGTACAGTGTCTCGGGCGCTGCATCGCCCTGAAATGGTCGATGCAGGGACCAGGGAGCGCGTCAATGCGGCTGTGACGACCTTGGGATATGTCCCGCAGGGCGTAGGTCGGGCCTTGGTTTCACGCCGCACCGGTACGGTAGGCGCTGTGATTCCCCGCGTCGGTGCATCGGCGTTCGCTCAGACGGTAGAGGCCTTGCGCCAGGGCTTGCGGGAGGCCAACTATACGCTGCTGCTGGCTCAACCTCCCCTGGAAGAGTCCGGCGATCCCGGCCCTTTGCGTTCCTTGATAGAGCGGGGGGTGGATGGCATTGTGCTTTTGGGCAACGACTGTCCACCACTGTGGCTGGATCTGATCCTCAAAAACGGCTTGCCTGTCGCCACGATCTGGGCGGATGCCGGGCATGCTTTGCCGGGTTCTATCGGTTTTGACAATTACCTGGCCGGGCAGCAGGCGGCGGACCATCTGCTGGCGCTCGGGCATCGTGATTTCGCCTTCATCAGCGGCCATCTGGCGGTGAACCAGCGCGCTCGGCAGCGTTATCAGGGGCTGCTGGAAACCATTGCAGCCGGCGGCGGCCGTTTGCCGCGCCAATTGATCGTCGAGACTGACTATGCCTTTGACCAAGGCTATCAGGCAGTCGGCAAGTTGCTGGAAGAGCGTGAGTCTTTCACCGCGCTTGTGTGCGGCAATGACTATCTGGCCTTGGGCGCGATGGCCGGCTTGCGCGAGGCGGGGGTGCGCATTCCCGATGAGGTGTCCGTCATCGGCTTCAATGACAGCGAATTCGCTCCTTTTGTGAATCCGCCCCTGACGACGATACGCTTTCCCTCTGTCGAGATCGGTGCACTGGCGGCCCGAACTCTGCTTGAAGCCATCAAGACACGCAAATCCATGCCGGCGCCGCAGATCCTGTCCACCCTTCTGGTGGAGCGCGCTTCGACCGCGCCGCCCTCTCATCGTCGTAAATAAAATCTCGACATACCGTTTTTTTCAGACGTTTTTCAGGGCTGGAATCTGGCAGTTGCCCTATTCGGGGCTAAATCGGCCTGGCGCAGACCGCTGTTTTTTCTGACTGACAGCGGCCTGGGCATCTATGTAGTTCTGACAATGGCTGAATGGGGGCCGCTCGGCTCCAGACGCAAGAGCGGTCGGGCATGCTGTTAGTGTGTTGATTGCACCGGGCCTATCGCCATGTCTCTTCTTGATGCCAGTTATCGCTTGCTGTTCAGCCATCGGGCGCTCTTGCACGATCTGTTGCAGGTCGTGACGCCTGTAGGCGTATTGGAGCGACTGGCCATCGGGGCTGCTGAATTGATGTCGCCCGTGTATGTCGGGCCTGCCTTGCAGATCAGGCAGGCCGATCTTGTGTGGCGTATTCCTGTTCAAGCGTCGCCTTCGCGCCATGTATTGGTTGCTCTTGAATTGCAGTCCAGTCCGGATGCCTACATGGCTTTGCGTACGTATACCTACAGTGGGTTGCAATTGCAGGCGGCTCATCGGTTTGTGGGTGCTTCAGGCCGCCTCCCGGTGTTGATATCTTTGGTTTTGTATAGCGGGGCGCGGCCGTGGCGTTGCGTGCGCGACATCCAGAAACTGTTCCAAGAGCCTGTCCACCCGTGGCTGAAGCGCCACATCCCACGGCAAGAGTTCTTGCTGGTCGACTTCAAAAAACAAGCTTTGAACGAGTTCTTGCAGGACTCAAACCTGTTTGGTTTGATTTGCCGAATTCAGCACAACCAAGGGCTGGCTGATGTCAGCCGCTTGCTGCAGACTTTCATAGAAGTGTGTTCCGAACCCGCTTTGCTGCGCGATATGGCGACCTGGATCAATCAGGTGATATTGCCGCGCTGTCTGCCCAAGGTGGATTTTCCTCATCATGTTCATTTAAAGGAAGTGCGCACCATGCTTGATGATTATTCGGGTTCCTGGCTGGAGCAGTGGGAGACTCAGGGGATGCAAAAGGGATTGCAGAAGGGAAGGATCCAAGGCCTTAGCGAAGGCCGGCTAAAAGCGCATCGGGAAGTGCTGACACGACAGATTCGTCACAAATTCGGACGTTGCTCCAGAGCGTATCGCCAGATGCTGGATCAGGCGGGTTCGCAACAGTTGAAGGCCTGGAGCCTGAGCTTGTTGGACGCCCAGTCTCTGGATGATGTTTTTCAGGTGAAGTCTTGAGCAAAGCAGGGTTTTGAGATCGAAGTTTTCATGCTCTGGACTGGATCGAGTTGTTCATGACCTACAAGTTCATGGGATGAGTTTCCTGCAATTGGTAGAGTGTCTTCGTAGCACACCATGATATGTCACTGCACCATCTGGTTAATCGCCATGATAGGCATCAAAATAGCCAGCACGATCATCATGACCATGGCGCCCATGCCCAGGGTCATCATGGGCTCCAGCATGGCGGTCAGCCGCAGGGCGCGGCGTTCCAGGTCGCGGGACAGGTTGCTGGCGGCGCGGTCCAGCATAGGCGCCAGGGATCCGGTTTTTTCGCCGCTGGCCAGCAGGTGGATCAGGTTGGACGGAAAGACTTTCTGGCGCTTCAGCGCGGGGGCCAGGTTGGAGCCTTCGCGCACCTGTTGGGTGGCTTGCTGCACACATTGCGCCAGATGCTGGTTGCCCAGCGTCTGGCGGGCGGCTTCCAGGGCGGTCAATAGCGGCACGCCGGCGTCGATCAGAATGGCCAGGGTGCTGGCGAAACGGGCGGTATTTACGCCTTGTACGTAGCTGCCCAGGCCGGGCAGTCTCAGCAGCACGGCGTGCCAGCGCAGACGACGGGCGGGGTCTTTCAGGGCTTGCCGCGCTAGAATCGCGGCCAGGGCGGCCAGCAACAGGGCGATCAGGCCGTAGCTGCCGAGCAGGTGGCTGGCCTGCAGCATGATTCGGGTCAACAGGGGCAATTCTTGTCGCGCCTGTGCAAAAGCGCCGATGACCTGCGGCACGACGTAGCTCAGCAAAAACACCACGATGCCGGTCGATACCAGCACCAGAATGGCCGGGTAGATGAAGGCGCTGACAATGGTGCTGCGCAACTGGTCGCGGTTTTCCAGGTAGTCGGCCAGGCGCTCCATGACGCGGGCCAGGTCGCCGGCGTTTTCGCCGGCATTGATCAGCGAACGGTAGATGGCGGGAAAGTCCCGCGGGCGTTCGGCCATGGCGTCGGCCAGGCGCATGCCGCCCCGTACCTGGTCGCATACATGCTGCAGGGCGGCGGTGACAGGTTTGCGTTCGGCTTGTTCGATGGTGGCGGTCAGGGCGGCTTCCAGCGGCAGGCTGGCGCTCAGCAGGCTGGCCAGTTCGCGGGTAGCCCAGCACAAGTCGGCCGCGTTCATGGCGGGGCTGAACCAGGATTGGGCCAGGCCGTCGGCGCTTTGCTCGTTCAGCTCCAGAATGGTCAGTCCGCGTTCGGTCAGGGCTTGTCGGGCGGCGGCCAGGGAGTCCGCTTCCAGGGTGTTGCTGTGCACGGTGCCGTCCATTTGTGCGGCTTGATACTGATAGCGGGCCATGGCGTGGTCTTAATGGTCGCGCGTGACGCGCAGGATTTCGTCGTGGGTGGTAATGCCGGCCTGGACCCAGCGCTGGCCGTCTTCACGCATGTTGCGCATGCCGTAGCGTCGCGCGGCCTCGCGCAGGGCGGGTTCTTCGCCGCCGGTGTGGATCAACTGGCGTATGTCCTCGTGTACGACAAACAGTTCGTGGATGCCCGTGCGGCCTTTGTAGCCTGACTGATTGCAGGCGTCGCAACCTACGGGGCGGCAGTGTCCGGGGCCGGCATCCGGATCGGCCTGTTTGCAGTGCGGGCACAGGCGGCGCACCAGGCGCTGCGCCAGCACGCCCAGCAAGGACGAGGACAGCAAAAAGGGCTCGATGCCCATGTCCGACAGCCGGGTGACCGCCGAAATGGCGTCGTTGGTATGCAGGGACGCCAGCACGCCGTGGCCGGTCAAGGACGATTGCACGGCGATCTGGGCGGTTTCCAGGTCGCGGATCTCGCCAATCATGATGTTGTCGGGGTCCTGACGCAAGGCGGCGCGCAGGGCGGCGCCGAAGGTCATGCCGATCTTGCTGTGGACCGGAATCTGGTTGATGCCAGGCAGGTCGTATTCGACCGGGTCTTCAACGGTCAGGATGTTGCTGACGCTGCGGTTCAGCTCGCCCAGCGCGGCGTACAGGGTGGTGGTTTTGCCGCTGCCGGTGGGGCCGGTGACCAGCACGATGCCGTGCGGCTGGCGGATCAGCCGGGTCAATTCGGCGCGGATGTCGGGGGCCAGGCCCAGGCGGTCAAGCTGAAGGCGGCCGGCGTCTTTTTCCAGCAGGCGCAGCACGGCGCGTTCTCCATGCACCGTGGGCACGGTGGACACGCGCACGTCGATCGGGCGTCCGCCCACGCGCAGCGTGATGCGGCCGTCCTGAGGGATGCGTTTTTCCGCGATGTCCAGTTGCGACATGATCTTGATGCGGGAGATCAGCGCGGCATGCAGGGCCTTGCGCGGTGACACCACGTCTCGCAGCGTGCCGTCCACCCGGAAGCGCACGACGGACTGGGTTTCAAAGGCCTCGAAATGCACGTCGCTGGCGCCATCGCGCGCCGCCTGGGTCAGCAGGGCGTTGATCATGCGGATGACGGGCGCGTCGTCCTGGGTGTCCAGCAGATCGGTGATGGCGGGCAGGTCGTGCAGCAGGCGCTCCAGGTCCACGTCCGACTCGGCGGCGTCCACGACTGCTGCCGCATCATTGCCGTCTTGGTAGGTCTGGTTCAGCAGCGCGTCCAGGGTGGTGGAATCCACAGCCTGGACGGGCAGGGGGCCGGTCTGGCGACGCGCTTCTGACACGGCCCAGTGCGGGGTGCGGTCGCAGATCAGCAAGGCGGGCGGATTTTGCTGTACCAGCAGGCGGTGGCTGCGGCACCAGGCGGCCGGCAGTTCGGGCAGGTATTGGGTTTCGCTCAGCGCGTTCATGGCGCCTCCAGGGGCTGGGCCTGATAGCCCAGTTCGGCCAGCAAGGTCATCGATGTATCGACGGCATCGTCCTGGGCGGGCACGTCGGTGCGTACTTGATAGCTGGTGCCGCCGGGACCGGCCAGCACGTACGAGGGCAGGCCGCTGCGCTGTACGCGGGCGGCAATGCGTCGGGCCAGCCCTTCCTGATCGGTGTCGGCGATCAGAATGGTCTGCTGTCCGGCGGGTGCCGCCGCATAATCCTGATCCAGAGACTGGCGCACGCCTACATTGGCGGGCAGGCGCGCATGCAGTTGTTCGGCGGCGGGAGCGGGAGGGGCCGGCCGCTGTCGCACTTGCGTGTTTTGCCGGGTCGCAGGGGCGTCTTGTTTGAGGGTCTGTTCCCAGTGATCCTGGCGCAGATCCAGCTCGGCGCGCGGCGGGGCGGGCTTGCGCAGCGGCGGAAGCACGGGAGCGTTCATGTCGGGCAGCAAGGGGTGCGAGGCAGGCTGGCCGCGCTGTTGCTGGGCGCGCATGTAGTTGTAGCGGTGCTGTGTCAGGCCGCGCCCCGCCTGGGCGTCGCGGATGACGTAAGGGCGCAGGAAAATCATCAGGTTAGTCTTTTCGCGCTGGCGCTTGTCGTAGCGGAACAAGGCGCCCAGCACGGGAATGGAGCCCAGGATGGGCACGGCGTCCGAGCCCCGCGTGACGCGGTCTTCCAGCAGCCCACCCAGGACCATGATCTGGCCGTCGTCCAGCAGCACGCTGGTGTCGATGGAGCGCTTGTTGGTGACGATGCCGCCGTCAATTTTCGTGCCCTCGTCGATGTTGGAGATCTCCTGGTAGATGTCCAGCTTGACGGTGCCACCTTCCGATATCTGCGGACGGATGTTCAGTTTCAGGCCGATTTCTTCGCGTTCGATGGTCTGGAAGGGATTGCCGCTGGTGTTGCCGCTGGTGACGTACTGGCCGCTGACAAACGGTACGGTCTTGCCCACCAGGATGGATGCCGGCTCGTTGTCCAGAGTCAGAATGTTCGGCGTGGACAGGATGTTGACCCCGCCTTTGGTCTGAAGCGCACGGGCCAGCAGGTTCAGGTTCATGATCTGGCCTACGCCGGGGATATTGACGGTGCCGTCCACAATGCCCAGAGACAGGCCGCTCGGCATCATATTGATGGTGTTGGTTGCACCGGTATTGAATCCGGCGCTGCCCAGGTTGGCGCCGCCGATGAAGCGGCCGTTATTGCGCATCCACTGAATGCCCAGCTCGGCGGCGTCGTTCTCGGTCACTTCCACGATCAGGCTTTCCACCAGAACCTGCGAGCGGCGCTGATCCAGCATGTCGATGACCCGGCGCAGGCTGCGGTACATGGGCTCGGGGGCGGCGATGATCAGGGCATTCGTGGTGGTGTCGGCCTGCACGGTCACGCCAGATGCGGAAAACGAACTAGTGCCCCCGCCCGAGTCTCGTTCCAGCGTGGTGTCGGACGAACTTTGCTTGTCGGTCTTGCTGCCGCTTTTGTTGCGGGGTGGTTCCGAGCCGCTTTTATTGCCCAAGGCGGCGCGCATGGATTCGCTGCCGCCTTGTTCGTCTTCGGGGGATTCGCCGGTCAGCAGGCCGCGCAGTACGCCGGCCAGATAGCGGGCCTGGGCGTTACGCAGGTACACCACGTGGAAGTTGCCGGGATCCGACTGCACATTGTCCAACTCTACGATCAGATTGCGTGCCAGCGTGCTGCGTCCCGGACTGCTGGAACGGATGATGACGCTGTTGGAGCGCGGGTCGGCCATGACGGTGATGTCGCGCTGGGCATTGTTGCCGTCCTGCTCCAGGATGTCGTTGGCCAGCGAGGCGATGTCGCTGGCTATGCCGTTGTAGATAGGCAGCACCAGCGTGTGCAGCGCCGTGGGCGTGTCGATGGATTGGATCAGGGCGGCGATGCGCTCCAGATTGTCCACGCTGTCGGTAATGACGACGGTATTGTTGTTGGGGTAGGCCGTCAGCACACTGTCGGGGGCCAGCAGCGGCTTTAGTGCGGCGACCAGCGCATCGGCCTTTTCGTAGTTCAGCCGGAAACTGCGCGTCGCCACGCCGCCCAGGGCATTGGGGTCGTTGACGGCGTTGCCTTGCAGGCGGGCGTCGGCAATGGGCACGACGCGGCTGACCTCGCCCACATTCACGATGGCAAAGCCTTGCAGGCGCAGAGCGCCGTCCAGTAACTGAAAGGCCGTGGAGGCGGGCACTTCGCCATCCGAATGCAGAGTCAAGGTTCCTTTTACGCGGGGATCCACCAGGAAGTGACGATCCAGAAAACTGGACAGGGCGGTAACGACTTCGTGAATATCGGTATTGTCGAAGCTCAGTCGCACCGTGCTCTGCTGCTGCACCTTGTTGTTGCGATAGGGGGCGGCGCCGCTGGCCGGCAGGGGCGCGGCTTGGCGCAGAATCTTGTGATTGACGGGAGTGTCGTCCCGCTCCAGGGGAAGGGTGCGCGCTGATGCGCTGGCAGGAGCCAGGTCGGGATCATGAGTGAACAGGTCCGAGTCCTGCAGCGGCGTAGTAGTCACGCAGCCGGCCAAGATCAGGCTGCCAAGCAGAATGCTCAGCGCAGGCAGGACGAGCTTAGGGTGTGTCATGTGATGGGCCATCCCAAGGCTGTTGACGAATCTGTAGCTGAACCAGGGCTGTCACCGGGGCATCCAACTGGTCGATATGTTCGGGTTCCGGGGCCGGACGGCCGACGGTTCCAAGGCGTTCCATGCGCACATGCTGAACGGACAGTCCCAGGCGCTCGCTGGCGGGCACCAGCCAGCCGATCAGGTCAGAGGCGGACGTGGCGGCGGCGAAGTCCAGATGGATGTCGGGATCGACCACGCGAATATGCGCGTTCAGCCCGGCGTGCTCCAGACTGTCCTGCAGCAACGCGGCCCAAGGGCGCGCCGCCGGGGGGGCTGTAGCAGGGGATTGGCCCCGGCGCTGCAGCAGTTGCTCCAGTTCGGCGGCTTGTCGGTGCAGGCGGGGCAGCTCCTGCTGCCAGTGCTGGCGTGCCTGCAGCGCTGGGCGCACCGCCAGCAGCCAGATCAAGGTCACTGAAACCAGGAACGCCAGGACAATGATCTGCCGCCGCTCTTTGATGCTGAGCGCCAGCCACTGGCTTTGCAGTGTGCGCATCCAGCGGGCCAGGGCGGGACTGTGCAGGCGAGAGGTCAGTTTCATGGGGCAGGTTCCTGGGCAGTCGGCGCTGCCGTAATGCGCAAGGTGTTGTGTTCGGTATTCAGGGACAGGTGATGATGGGCGGCTTGTTCGCGCAGTGCCGCCAATTGGTTTTCGGCGGGAAGAGCCCCGTCTCGCCAGGTCAGCACCAGGGTGTCATTCTGGTAATTCAGCGTCTGAAACTGCCCGACCGCTGATTCCAGCACAGGCGCGGCCGTTAGAACCAATGAGGCCAGGTCGCTGCGGGGCGTATCGGCAGTTTGTTGGCGGCTGGCCAGTTGCTGACGGGCCTGCTGGAGCGGGTCCAGCACGATGCCCAGATCGGGGAAGGCGGTTTTGACGCGTTGTGTCATGCCGTGCTTGAGTTGTTGGCCTTCCTCGGCCAGACGACGTGCGTCCCGGTGCAGGCTGGTCAGCATGACGACCAGAGCGACAAGAGCCCATCCCGCCAGCGCGCGGGGCCAGCGCGACTTTTCCGGCGCGGAGGGCCGCGCCAGGGGAAAGCTCCAGGCGGCGATGTCAAAGTGGTCGGGCTGCACCGCCGGTTGGGCGCTGTCCGGATGTCCAGGGGGCAGGACCTCCAGATGCTGCGGGCTGGCAGGACGCAGCGCCCACCCGTCGATATGTAGTATCTGGCCGTCGGCCAGGTCGGGCCGTCCTTGAGGAGGATAAAGCGCTTTCAGGGGCAGGCCACGCTGGCGCAGCGTATGCAGATGCTGCTGAACGGTGCGCCGGGCGCTCCACGCCAGATCAGTCTGGCCGCTGTCGCTGCGCGGGCCCAGAGCCAGCAGCAGATCGTCGACGGGGTTCAGGGCCCGGGCAGCGACGGCTTGGCGGGCCGCCTTGAGCAGGAGGGGGCGGGCCAGCGCAGGCAAGGTCAAGGTGGTGCAGGCGACATCGGCCGGATGCAGGCAAGCGCTCAGGCGCCGGGCTTGGAATAGTTTGGCCAAGTGCTCCAGACTAGCGGCTTGCCCCGCTTGCCAGGGGCCGGAGCGCATGCGCCAGAAGAAGTGGATCGGAGCGGGGGGCGGCGTGTCGGCCGGCGGCAACTGTATGCGCAGCTCGTGCGCCATCTGTTTCTTGGCGACGTGCATCATGCGCCTTCCCGATGCCAGACCAGTTGCGGCGGATTCTGCTTGTCGTCGAACAGCAAAGCGCGCGAAATGACCCAGGTGTCTTGCGACTCGATCGCGCTGTCCAGGCGGAACCAATGGCTGGTAATACCCAGGCGCAACTGACTTTCGTCCAGCTCGGGCATGTTCAACCGTTGATAGATGTCACCGCGATTCAGGAACCAGCGGCCTCGGTCGCGTTCGGCGAGAAGTGAGCGGGCCTGCTCCAGCGACAGGCCCGGAACCCAGGCGGCAATGACCTCTGGACGAGCGGTGTTCGCATTGATCCAGCTGCGTCGAGGCAGGATGGTGACGTAGTCTGCCAGGCGCTCAAGCATGGCGTGGTTCAGTTCGGATTCGGACAGCAGGTCTTGCATCACCCGAGGCCGGGGAGCCTGGTCCTGAGCGGGCAAAGCAGCCATTCCCAGACGCTGCGCGGCTTCTTGGGCTGCCTGGCGCGTGTTCTGGTCGGCGCTGCCCTGATCACGTTCTTCGCTGACAAGACTGATGACCACCCGCCGGGCGATCTGCCGAGCCTGTGCGACGGGGATGTCCAGCAACAGACACAGGCGCAGGAAAGCGGCGCTTTCTTCGGCGTCCACGCGACCGTGCTGGACCAGATTGCGCAGGTTGAATTTTCCCTGTTCGTCGCTGAGGCGGCTGTGCAGCCAGGCTTCAGGCAGGCCTCTGTCGTGCAGGGTGCGGCGGCGAATCGGACGATTCCAGCTGTCGTTCAGCTGCACGGCCACCTGCTGACGTGCATGCAGGCCCAGCACAGCCCGGGCTCGGGCTCGGTCGCCCGCGAGCGCGGCGTCGGCAAGCAGGCGTTGCTGAACAAGGTCCAGACGATGCGTGTCCACGGTCTGGCGGGCCAGCACCTGGCTGGCCAGAATGGCCAGAATGGCGACCAGGGCCAGGGTGCTGACCACGATCATGCCGTGTTGGCGCTCGATACGGGTGAGGGCGCGTGCCATCATGCCGGGTGTTCGGCTCAGCGCTGCCAGGAGCCGATGTCTGCGTTGCTGCCGTCGCCCCCGGGCTGGCCATCCGCGCCCAGCGAGAACACGTCGATTTCTTCGTGCACGCCCGGGTTCAGGTACTGGTAGGGATTGCCCCAGGGGTCTTGCGGCAGACGCTCCAGATAGCTGCGCCAGTTGTCCACGCCAGCGGGTTTCTGCGCCAGGGCCTGCAGGCCTTGCGCCTGGGTGGGGTAACGTCCGTTGTCCAGGCGGTACAGCTTGAGAGCCTGCATGATGGAAGCCACGTCCTGGCGCGCGGCTGTGGCGCGGGCCTGGTCGGGGCGGTCCATCAGGTTGGGTACGATCAGGGCGGCCATGACGCCCATGATGACCAGCACCACCATGACTTCAATCAGGGAAAAGCCGGCGTGGCGGCGTGGGGTGCCGGGCGCGAAGTGAGAATTCAGCATAGCGGGCGCATCCTTAGAAAGCAGAATCTGAGGTCGTATCAGGTGCCTTCATGATGGCAAAAACGCATTGCAGTTTTGTGGAAATAAATCGGGACTAAATACGTAAAAATAGCGTGTTTTAGGCGATTCTTGACTGAATTTTGATGGTTTTGTAAATAATATTCCCGATATTGTTTTATTAGGACCTGGCAGGCTTCACCAGGGCGCCCAGGGTCTGCAAGGCGGCGGCGCTGCGCTCATCCCAGACATGGCCGAAGTTCAGCCGCAGACAGTGGCGATAATCCTGCGTGGTCGAGAAAATGGAGCCAGGGGCAATGCTGATGCCTTGCGACAAGGCCTGGCGATGCAGCGCCAGGGTATTGACGGCTTTGTCCAGCTCCACCCATAGAAAATAGCCGCCTTCCGGCCGCGTAGCGCGGGTGCCGGCCGGAAAATAGCGCCCCAGGGCCTGGGCGAACTCATCCCGTTGCTGACGCAGCTGCGCGCGCAGGCGACGCAGGTGACGATCATAGGCTCCCTTTTCCAAGTAGGTCGCCAGCGCCAGCTGGGTCGGCACCGGCGAGCTCAGCGTGGTGGTCAGCTTGGCTTTGGCGACATCCTGTATGTAGCGCCCTGGAACGGCCCAGCCGATGCGATAGCCCGGCGCCAGAGTCTTGGAAAACGACGAGCAGTGCATGACCAGCCCCTGGCGGTCGAAGGCCTTGGCGGGGCGGGGGCGATGCGCGCCGAAATACAGTTCGCCATATACATCGTCCTCCAGCAGGGGGATGTCGTAGTGCGCCAGAAGCGCCACCAACTCGGCTTTCTTGGATTCGGGCATCAGGCTGCCCAAGGGGTTCTGGAAGGCCGTCATCAGCCAGCAGGCTTTGGGCGCATGGCGCTGTATGGCTTGCTCCAGCGCATGCAGGTCGATGCCTTCGCGCGGGTGGGTGGGGACTTCCACCGCCTGCAGCTTCATGCGCTCCAGCGACTGCAGGGCGGCGTAGAAGGTGGGGGATTCGACCAGCACGATGTCGCCTGGTTGGGTGACGGCGGCCAGGCACAGATTCAGGGCTTCCAGCGCGCCATGGGTGATGACGATGTCGTCGGCATTGACGGCCATGCCGTCCGCCAGGTAGCGCAAGGCAATCTGGCGGCGCAAGGGCGCATGACCCTGGGTCAGGTCATCCACGCTGGCCCAGGGATCCTGATGTTTCAGGCTGGACGACAGAAAGCGCCCCAGGCGCTCCAGCGGGAACAACAAGGGGCTGGGAAATGCCGAGCCTAGCGGTGTGACGTCGCGTTGCGAGGCCGATTGCAGAATGGCCAGGATCAGGTCGCTGTTGTTGACGATGGTGGCTTGCTCGGGAGGTTGTGAGGCGGTGTCGGCCTCCAGGGCCAGTTGTGCAGCCTTGGCCGATACGTAATAGCCCGAGCGCGGCCGGGCCAGAATAAGCCCTTGGGATTCCAGCCGGTAATAGGCCTGGAAAATCGTGGAGGCACTGACTTTGTGGCGTCCCATCAGCAGGCGCACCGAGGGCATGCGATCACCGGCCGACAGGGTGCCGTTGTAGATGGCTTGGGCCAATTCGTCGGCCAGGCGTTCGTAGAGTTTCATGACAGCGCCGCTGGAAGAGTCTGATAGGGTGAATAAAGAAAAAAATACTTTTTCATTATCTGATCTGTTTTTGTGCGAAGGCAAGCGTCATGCGCCCTGAGGGCTGTATCGCGCAACTGATAGGGTTTTTCATGCCGAAACTGATTCTTGGAATGCACATTGGGCACGCGTAGCCTTGCCAGGTGTTTTTAGTCCGGCGCCGCACTGTTGTTCGGCGCCCCTTGTCAGAGGAAGATCATGAACCCGACGGCGCTATTGCTAGCCGCATTTATTCTGTCGATTGCCGGACTGTTTGCGTTTATCTGGTCCTTGCGCAAAGGCCTGTTCGATTCCGAGGTGAGCGGCGCGCGCACCATTTTCCAAACGGGTGAAATCGGTCACCCGGAAGACCCTTCCGCCGGTCAGGCGCAGCATGAAGCTTTGGTCCACAGCGCCCGCGATCATTTGGTCGAGAACCATGGCCAGACCACCAGCGCCGTCGAGATGCAAGCCCGAGAAGAGGCGGACCGCTCCAGTTCGCTGCCTGCCTTTCTGCTGATCGCCTGTGCGGTTGTCTGGTTGATCGTGGCCTCGTTCGCCGGTCTGATCAGCTCGCTCAAGTTGCACTGGCCTGAGTTTCTGGGCGATGTGTCCTGGCTCAGTTTCGGTCGTCTTCGCACCTTGCACCTGAATGGGGTAGCTTACGGCTGGGCGCCCATGGGGCTGCTGGGCCTGACGATCTGGATGCTGCCGCGCCTGCTGCAGACGCCCTTGCTGGGCGGACGCCTGGTCATGGTCGGCGGTCTGGTCTGGAATGCCGCGCTGGTGGCGGGCATGGGGGCTTTGGCGATCGGTCTGAATGCAGGCATGGAGTGGCTGGAGATTCCTTGGCAGATCGGCGTGCTGTTCGCCTTCGGCGGCATGATGATAGGGATGCCGTTGGCTCTGATGCTGTCGCGCCGCAAGGTCAAGCATCTATACGTTTCCGTCTGGTACATTGGCGCCGCCCTGTTCTGGTTTCCCATCCTGTACATCGTGGCAAAAGTGCCGGGCGTGCACTTCGGAGTGGAGCAGGCCACCATGAACTGGTGGTTCGGCCACAACGTGCTGGGCCTGTTCTACACGCCCATGTCGATCGCCGCCATTTATTACTTTCTGCCCAAAGTCATCGGTCGTCCGGTGCGTTCTTATAACTTGTCCCTGCTGGGCTTCTGGACACTGGCTTTTTTCTATGGCCAGGTCGGCGCCCACCACTTGATCGGCGGCCCCATCCCTGAATGGCTGATCACTTTGTCCATTGTGCAAAGTGTGATGATGGTGATTCCCGTGCTGGCGTTCTCCGCCAACCAGCACCTGACCATGAAAGGCCATTTCGGCGCTCTGCGTCATTCCCCCGTACTGCGCTTCATGGTGTTCGGCGCCATGATGTATACCGTCGCATCGCTGCAGGGCTCGCTGGAAGCATTGCGTTCGCTCAACTCCATTACCCACTTTACGCACTTCACGGTGGCCCATGCACACCTGGGCATGTACGGCTTTGTGACCATGGTGATTTTTGGCGGCGTGTATTTCGCCATGCCGCGCATCCTGAATACGGCCTGGCCGCGTCCGGCGTTGATTTCACTGCATTTCTGGCTGGTGGTGGCTGGGTTTGCCGTGTATATGATCACGCTCAGCATCGGCGGCGTGCTGCAAGGCCTGGCTTTGCTGGATCTGGGCCGCGGCTTCATGGAGTCCGTTGCGGTCACCATGCCTTGGCTGCAAGGCCGTTCTCTGGGCGGCGCACTGATGACGCTGGGCCATCTGGCGTTCGCCCTGCACGTTCTGCTGATCATCCTGAAGTCCGGCGTGTTCGCCGTTACCGAGCGCCGCTTTGCAGGCGAGCGCCGCTCCACCGTCGTCGAGGCTTGATGAGATGGAAAACGAACTGAAATTGATCGTGGGGTCCATGGTGACCCTGTCGCTGGCGACTGCCGCCATGATTGTGGTGCCTTTTCTGCAACTGAAGGACGAGCCGGCGCCTGAAGGACTGAAACCCTATACCAGCCAGGAGCTGCGCGGTCGCGCCGTTTACCGGGCCAATGGCTGTATTACTTGCCACACTCAGCAGCCCAGCACCACAGGCGCCGGCGTGGCCGATGCCAGTCGCGGCTGGGGCCGCGCGTCGGTGGCGGGGGACTATCACTATGACGATCCGCCTCTGCTGGGCACCATGCGCACGGGACCGGACCTCTTCAATATCGGCGTGCGTCAGCCTAGCCAGGATTGGCATCTGGGCCATCTATATGATCCGCGCGCCTACACCCCGGGCAGCAATATGCCGCCGTATCGCTTTTTGTTTGAAGCCAAGGACAAGGGCAGCGTGGCGCCAGGCGAGCAGGTGGTGAACCTGCCCCCCGACGTCGGCCCGGCCGGCAAGGTCGTGGTGGCCAAGCCCGAAGCGCTGGACCTGGTGGCTTATCTGCAAAGTCTTAAGCGAACCTATCCCGTCATCACGCTGGAGCAGAAGGAGCGCATGCAATGAAGCCGCCTGTTCAGACGCGCCAAAGCGAGAATGCGGATCCGCACGAGCAGTACAACCCCATTCCTCGCGTTCTGATCGCCGTGGTGGGAGCTTTGATTGTCTGGGCGGTGTATTACATCGTCACGGCCAATCCCGACAGTGCTGCGGGTCTGGGCGACCAGCGTCCCCTGGCTGTGCTGGCGCCGCAGGAAAGCGCCGGTTCGGCGGTTGATGGAAAGCAATTGTATGGCAATGCCTGCTTGGCCTGCCACCAGGCCAGCGGCGCGGGATTGCCCGGCGTGTTTCCGCCCCTGGCCGATTCGGAGTGGGTCAAGGGCGATCCTGTCGTCCTGGCCAAGCTGGTGCTGCACGGAATCAGCGGACCTATCACGGTGAAAGGGCAAAGCTACAGCGGCGCCATGCCGGCCTTTGGCGCACAGTTCAACGACGAGGAAATGGCCGCAGTGCTGAGCTATATCCGCACTGAATGGCAGAACGATGCGGAAGCGATCGATGCTGCAGCCGTGGCGCAAGCGCGCGCGGACAGCGCGGATCAGACCGCGCCATGGGCGGGTGAGCAGGCTTTGCTGGCTCACGGCGCCAAATCAAATAACGACAAGTAAGTTTGAACCGGTATGCCGGGAACAGGCCCCTGGCTTTTTGACCGGAAATCCGCCCGACCCCAGGGCGGGTTTCCGGTCTTTTTTTCAGAGCGGTGTCATGCGCGCTTGCGGAACGACAGGGAAAGCCCCGCCAGAATGGCCATCAGCCCCAGGCCTGCCGTCAGGGGCAGGGCGTTGCCCAGTATCAGGTAGTCCAGGCCGGCGGTCACCACGGGGACCAGATAGAACAGGCTGGTCACGTTGACCAGATTGCCGCTGCGTATCATGCGATACAGCAGCAATTGCGCCAGCACGGAGATGACCAGACTCAGCCACAGCACCGGTCCCCAGAAGCCGGCCGTGTTATCCCAATGCACGTCTTGAAACGTGCCCAGCAACAGGAACAACAGCAGCGACAATGCATATTGCAAGGGCATGGCTTGCAATGGAGGTTGAGGGCTGCGTTTTTGCAGGATGGCGCCCAGCGTCATGCACACCAGAGCGCCCAGTGAAAACAGCAGGCCGGGCAGGGACAGGCGGGTCAGGATCAGGCTTTGGTAGACCACCAGCACCAGGCCGGCCAATGACAGGCATAGTCCGGCCAGGCGGGTGGCGGAAAAACGCCGCTCGGTCAGCGCCAGAGTCAGGATGGGCTGCACGCCCAGGATGGTGGCCAACAGACCGGGGGTGATGCCATTGCCCAGCGCCTCAAAGTAGCACAGGGAGTACAGGCCTATCATGAGCAGGCCCCCGAAGGCGGTGCTGCGACGCAGCCCTTTGGGTGGCAGCCAGCCGCCTTGGCTCCAGCCCAGCAACAGCACGATGGGCAGGGCGATGGAAAAACGCAGAATCAGCATGGCCAGGACGGAGCCGTGATCCAGTCCGACGCGGGTGAAGATGCCTGCGCTGCCCCACAGCAGCACGAACAGCGGCATGGCGCCCCATTGGGCGCGAGATAGAAAAGTAGTCATGTTTTGTTGTCAGTCAGATTCAGATTGCCTTCGTTTGCGCGCGAGAAAAGTGCGGCTGGGTAGCGAAGGAATGAAAGCGATGCGGCTTAGGCGTGAACAACGCCCGCTACGACGGCGACGCCGCGTGGCGGATGAACGCCGCTGCGTACGTCTGCGACGACGACAACGAGGGGAGGGGGGGTGGCTGCCCGCACTTGCACTGCCGGGAAGCCGGCGTCGGTAGTCTGCAAGAGGGATGCGGGAGCATTCATGGAATTCGAATCTGGAAAGATTTCAGTTTCAAGCACTGTAGCATGCCTTTCGGCGGCTGTCATAGTGTGTGCAAATGCACGTCAATGTCGTACCGGACGCGGCACACACATTCAAGTGGCAGGGACATAACCCAGTTCCTCGATGCCGTGAGCCAGAGCGTTCGGGGCCTGGGTCAACGTATATAAAGCGGGCAATTCCGCGCAGGCCGGCACGGCTACGATCAGGCGGCCGTGTGCATGGCCTTGAATGCGGTCCACGCCGCCGTGAATCAGGCGCAAGGGCGCTTGCAGGGCTCGCGCCAGCGCCAGCAGATCGGGCTCCAGGTGATCGCGGCCGTTATAGTTCAATTGCAGCAGGCGCTCGCCGCCGTCGCGTGGCGCATGGGGACTGAGCGCCTGACGCAAGTCGGGCGGCAGGCCGTGCTGCAAAGGCGCCAGCAGCGCTCGTGTGGCGGGGTGGCGCGGGTTGCCGAAGATTTTCCAGACCTTGCCGTGCTCGGCGATCTCGCCGCCTTCCAGCACCAGGACCTGATCCGCAATTTCGCGGATGACACTCATTTCATGGGTAATCAGCACAATGGTGATGCCCAGGCGTTGGTTGATGTCGCGCAGCAACTGCAGGATAGCGTGCGTGGTTTCCGGGTCCAGCGCGGAGGTCGCTTCGTCGCACAGCAGGATCTCCGGGTGATGCACCAGCGCCCGCGCGATGCCTACGCGCTGCTTCTGGCCACCCGACAGGCGGCTGGGGTAACTGTCGCGCTTGTCCTGCAGACCCACCACCCCCAGAAGCTCATCCACGCGAGCCACGATATCGGCACGGCTGACCTTGGCCACCTGCAGCGGCAGGGCGATGTTTTCCCAGACAGTCTTGGCCGATAGCAGGTTGAAGTGCTGGAAGATCATCCCGATGCGCCGACGCAGGGCTACCAGCTGAGTGTCGTTCAGGCGGCCTATGTCCACGCCATCCACGCGGACCCGGCCGCGCGTGGGTGTTTCCAGCCGGTTGATGGTGCGCAGCAGGCTGGACTTGCCGGCGCCGCTGCGTCCGATGATGCCGTAGATGGTGCCAGCCGGAATGTCCAGACTGATGTCTTTCAGCGCATGCACCGGCCCGCTGGGTGACAGATAAGTCTTGTCGATCTGCTCGAAGGACACGCTGCCGGCGCCGCATTTGTGCGCTACGGCGACATCATGGGCGCTTGGCTCGGCGAGCGGCTGGGCAAGTGCAGAGGTCCGGGGGGCGCTCATCGGGCGGTCTCCTGCCCGGGCACCATATACAACCGGGCGTCAAGATTGAATTTGTCGTCATCCCCCTGGCGCACCTTGTTCGAGTTCTGCTGGAGCCGCCTCACTTTCTGGTGGTGCGTCGAATGGGCCAGAGCGGCGATCGAGTCGGCCGCCACCTCCGCGACCGAGTCAGTGCGGATTTTCTCGTTGGCGAACGCGGGCGTGACGCCCAGCGACCAGAGCAGTAACAGCGGGGGCAGGAAGCGGGTCATGGCAGTTCTCTGTAGCGAAAATAAAGGCGATGTGTCAGCCCCTGTGAAACGGGCGCTGTCTAATGGATTGAATCAGACTGCGCCCTGGGTTTTAACAATGAAATAGTGATGTTCTCATGGTCGAGCCAGGCATCTGCTTATGCGGGGTAAGCGCATAAGCAGATCGGCCCATGGCTGTATGGCTTCAGGCCGGCGGCTCCTGCTGCGGCGGCACGCCCCAGCCTAGCGCCTGGTACAAGGCGATCACGTTCAGATACGAGCCGGTTTCGGCTAGCGCCAGTTGCTGGCGGGTTTGATTCAGACTGCGCTGGTTTTCCTGCACGAGCAGGTAGTGGCCCGCGCCAGCGCGATAACGAGCCAGCGCGCGCTTATGGGCCGTGTGCACATGAGCGGCGGCGCGCGTCAGGCTGAGCAGGCTTTGCTGGTGCTGTGTCAGCCTGTACAAGGCGCCTTGCGCTTCCTCTTGTGCCTGCAGCACGACTTGTTGGTAATGTAGCCGCGACTCGTCCGACAGCGATTCCATTCCGCGCAGGCGGGCGCGGGCATGCCCAAGGCGCAGCGCCGGCCACTGCACGCCAGGGGATACGTCGAAGGCGCGGGCGGCATGGCCCAAGTCGCTGCCGCGCAGGGCAAAAAAGCCGATGAAACCGGCCAGGTCCACGCGCGGATACAGTTCCGCCGTGGCCGCTGCGACCTCGTGCGAGCGCGCCAGCACTTCCTGCCGAGCGGCGCGTACGTCGGGGCGGTTGAGCAGCATCGCATTGACATCGCCCAAGGGCAGGGACGCGGCCAATGGCGCGATCGGGCCGGGCAGTGGCGAGTCGACGTCCGCCGCCTGTCCGCCGCTCAGTACCTGCAGGCGCAATCTGGCCAGGGCCAGCTCGCTGCGCAGTTCGGGAAGGCGGGCCTGGGCGCGCTCGAGCTCGGCTTGCGCGCTGTCCAGATTTTCAGGCAGTTCGCGCCCCAGGCTGACGCCGGCCTGCAGCAGGCGGCAGGTATCTTCCCAGCTGCGCGCATCATCCAGCGCCAGCGCCATACGCCGTTGCAGACCCTGGACCTGGACATAGTGGCGCGCCATGTCGGCGGCGATGGCCTGCCGAGTCAGCTCCAGTTCGTTCCGCGCCGCCTGGCTGCGGGCCTGGGCGGAGTGGGCCAATTGATCCAGACGGCCGAACAGGTCGATTTCCCATGTGGCGTCCAGTCCCAGGCGCCAGTCCTGCGTGACGGCATGGTCCAGCGTGCCGTCGGGTGAGGTGAGCTGGGCGCCGCTGCGTGAGTAGCGGGCCTGTGCGGTGACTGCGGGGAGTTGGTCTTGCCGGCGCTCGTCCACCAGGGCGCGGGAAGCGCGCCAGCGGGCTTGTGCCTGGGCGATGTCCAGGTTGTTGTTCAGCGCCTGTTCGATGAGTGCGTCCAATTGAGGGTCCTGTAGCAGCGTCCACCAGTCGGGACGAATAGGCTGCTTAGACGCGAACTGTGCGCTCCAGTCCGGGCTCATCAGTGTGGGCGCCCGGGGCAGGGTGGTATCCAGACCCAGGGCGCAGCCGGCCAGCCAGAGGCTGGGCAGCAGTATCGTCAGCCGGCGCGCCCAGGCGGCTGCTGACACGGTCGGTGTTGAGGGTGTCATGGGTGAGATGTTCCCGTTGTAGTGCGCAGCGCCTGGGCCAGGGCTTGGGCGCGCGGTGTATCGGTCTGGTGGGCATGGTCGCGGGCGAGCCAGGTATACAGAGTGGGCAACACGAAGAGCGTGAACAGTGTGCCTATCAGCATGCCGGACACGATGACCACGCCCAGGCCGAAGCGGCTGCTGGCGCCCGCCCCGGAAGCGAAGAGCAGCGGTACCAGGCCGAAGGCCATGGCGGCGGTTGTCATCAGCACCGGACGCAGGCGGATGCGGGCCGCCTGCAAAATGGCTTCAGACTTGCTCAGCCCCTGGCTGGCCTGCAGCTCGTTGGCGAACTCCACCATCAGGATGCCGTGCTTGCTGATCAGGCCCACTAGCGTCAGCAGACCGATCTGGGTGTAGATATTCAGCGTTCCTACACCCAGCGCCAGGGGCAGCAGGGCGCCGCACAGCGACAGCGGGACAGTGACCAGGATGATGAGCGGATCGATCAGGCTTTCGTACTGGGCCGCCAGCACCAGGTAGATCACCACCAGTGCCGCCAGGAAGGCCAGGACCAGCGATTGGCTTTCTTGCATGAATTGGCGCGATTCGGATTGCCAGTCATGGGTGAAGTCGGCGGGCAGTGCCTGCGCAAGCCCGTCCAGATAGGCTACGGCCTGGCCCAGGGTTACGCCGGGCGCGGGAATGGCCTGCAGCGTGGCGGCGTTTTGCTGATTGAACTGGCGCAGGCTGTTGGGCTCTACGTCCTCGCCCAAGTGCACGACAGTCGACAGCGGCACCAGCTCGCCCTGGGCGCTGCGCACGAACTGGCGCATCAGGGCCTGGGCCGTCAGGCGCAGCTCGGGCAGGCTCTGGGGAATGACGTCGTAAGCGCGGCCGTCCAGTGCGAAGCGGTTCAGGTAGTTTTCGCCCACCAGCACGGCCAGTGAATCGGCAATGTCGCGCAGGCTGATGCCCAGGCTGGCGGCTTTACTGCGGTCGATGTCCACGCGCAGGACGGGGTTGTTGTAGTCCAGGTCGCTGTCCACCACCACGAACAGCCCGCTCTCGCGAGCTTGTTGCTTGATCCGTTCCAAGGTGTCGTACAGGCCGCGGTAATCGCCGGGACTGCGCAGCACCATCTGCACGGGCAGGCCGCCGCTGGAGCCGGGCAGCGGTGCGAGCTGAAATGCGAAGACGCTGCTACCGGGAATGCTCGCCGCGCGGCCTTGCAGTTCCCCCTGAATGGCGCTGGCGTCGCGTTCGCGGCTGCCCCAGTCATGCAGATTGATGCCGCCGAAACTGGCCGCAGGACCGTCGGTGCCTACGATGATCCAGGTGCTGGCGGTTTCGGGGATGGCCCGGTAGTGTGCATCCAGTTGCAAGGCATCGCGCTGGGCATAGGCCAGATTGGCATGCTGTGGCGCTTTGACCGCGGTCAGGACGCTGGCCTGGTCCTCGATGGGAGCCAGCTCGCTGTGCGTGGCCTGATACAGCAGGGGTAAGCTGATGCAGACCAGCAAGGCCAGCGACCCGGTGATCCAGCGGCGTTGCAAGGAGGCGGCCAGAATGCGTCCGTAGTGTTCGGACAGCGCGCCAAAGACCTGCCCGGCCAGACGCGCCATGCGGCCTTCATCGTGATGAGAGGGCAGCAGCAGGGAACTCATCACGGGCGATAGCGTCAGCGCCACCACGCCGGATACCAGCACGGCGCCGGCCAGTGTCAGGGCGAATTCCTTGAACAGGGCGCCAGTCAATCCGTCCATCAGGCCGATGGGGGCGTAGACGGCCGCCAGGGTCAACGTCATGGCAATGACAGGCCCGGCGACTTCGCGTGCGCCCAACAGGGCGGCCACCACGGGCGGTCGTCCTGCGGCAATGTGGCGATGCACGTTTTCCACCACCACAATCGCGTCGTCCACGACCAGCCCGATCGCCAGCACCATGGCCAGCAGAGTCAGCAAATTGATGCTGAAGCCGAAGAGCAGCATGAGCGCCGCGGCGCCCAGCATGGACAGCGGTATGGTGGCCAATGGAATGAGCACGCTGCGCATGGACCCCAGGCACAGATAGATGACGAGCACCACGATCAGCATGGCTTCGGTCAGGGTGCGCATGACCTCGTTGATGGAGGCCTGGATGAAACGGGCGGTCTCGAAAGCCAGGTCGACCTTGACGCCTGGCGGCAGGGTGGCCTGTATGTCGGGCAGGCGGTCGCGAATACCTTGCACGATGCGCAAGGGGTTGCCTCCCGGGGTGGGGAACAATCCCAGATGCACGGCGGGCAGGCCGTCCATCAGGGCGCTGGTTTCGCTGGCGGCTGCGCCCAGCTCTACGCGTCCGATGTCGCGCATCCGCACCAGCGATGTGCCGTCCTGGCGCACGATCAGGTCCTGGAATTCCGTCACGCTGGTGAGGTCCGAGTTCAGGCGGATATTGCTCAGCACATGCTGTCCCTTGATCACGCCGGGCGCGGCCTGGTAGTTGTTGCTGCGCACGGCCTGGGCGATGTCGGCTGCGGTCAGGCCGTAGCCGGCCATGCGGTCCGAGTCCAGCCACAGACGCATGGCCAGCTTCTGACCGCCGAAGGTCTGGATCTTGGCGACGCCGTCTATGGTGGAGAACATGGGCTCCACCACGCGCGAGAGGTAATCGCTCAGTTCCGGGATGGACAGGGCTTCGCTTGAGAACCCCACGTAGGCTACGGCCGTGGAGTCCCCCGAGGAGCGCTCGACGACCGGGTCGTAGGCGCCTTCCGGCAGCCGGTAGCGCACCTGGCTGACTTTGCTCATCACGTCGGTCAGGGCCTGGGTCGAGTCGCGGTTCAGCTCCATGCGCAGGGTCACTACGCTGCGGCTTTGCACGGAGCTTGAGGACAGGTAGTCGACACCTTCCACCGAGGCCAGCGTCTGGGCGATGGGCTGGGTCACAAAGCCTTGCATCAGTTCGGCAGAGGCGCCCGGATACTCGGTGGTGATGGTAATCGTGGAGTTTTCCAGCAGCGGATATTGCCGGATGGGCAGGTTCTGCAAAGCGAACAAACCCAGCATCAGCAGCAGAGCGCTGAGCACCAGGGCCAGAACAGGTCGGCGAACAAACAGATCGGTAAAGCCGGGGCGGGAGGGGGCGCTCATGAGGCCTCCTGCTGGGCGGCCGGCTGCACCAGCGATCCGTCTTGAAGCTTGATCTGGCCCGTGCTGACGACCATGTCGCCGTCCTTCAGGCCCTGGGTGATCTCGATACGCTCATTCCAGCGCTCGCCCGTCTGTACGGCGATGCGTCGCGCCTGCCAATGCCCTTGTTTGTTCTGGGCGGCGACGAATACCGTCTGGCCATAAGCGGTGTAGCTCAAGGCCGTTTCTGGCACGCTCAGTACGGGATCGCCCGATGGGCGCGTAATCTGGGCCCGCGCATACATGCCGGCTTGCAAGGCTCCTTGTTGGTTGGGCAGAATGGCCTGCAGGCGTACGGTGCGCGAAGCGCCGACCAAGGGATCTATCGCCGTGATGCGGGCCTCGAATGTTGCATCGGGCCAGGCGTCTACCTGCAGCTGCAAAGCCTGCCCCACCGTCAGCTCAGGCAGAACCTGTTCGGGCACGCTCAGGTTGACCCGCAGCCGGCTGTCGTCCACCAGGCTGGCGATGGCCTGACCGGGCTGCAGATAATGGCCGGGATGCAGCGGCGTGATGCCGATGCGTCCCGCAAAAGGCGCAGTAATCAGTTTCAAGGCGGCCTGGGCCCGATTTTGCTGTACCAGGGCGTGGGCCATGTCATGATCGGCGCGGGCCTGGTCCAGTTGTTCCTGGGTGGCGGCCTGCTGGGCCTTCAGGCTGCGCACACGTTCCAAGTGCAAGGCGGCTAGCTTCAATTGAGCCTGCCGGTGGAGCAGGCCGGCCTGCTCCAGATCGTCATTCAGTTGCAGCAGTATCTGTCCGGCCTTGACGCTTTGGCCGGACTCAAAGCGTATAGCGCGGACGCGACCGCTGGTTTCGGCGCTGAGCTGTATCTGCCGCCAGGCCTCCAGTTCGCCGATGGCATGCAGCCGCCGTGGGACCTGCTCTGTCTGTACCGCGGCCAGTTCTACGACGGCGGGCGGGTAAGCCGAACCGGCCTGAGTGTCCTGAGCGCGAGGAATCAGCGCCCAGCCTGCTCCCAGCGCGCCGGCCAGAATCAGCACGGCTATCCATGTATTGCGTGTGTTCACAAGGGTTCCTGTCCAGTCAACTACGGCAGCCGGAATGGCTTGCCTTCTTCAGGTTCCCGGACTATAAAACCTCAAGTTAAGTTGAGGTCAACGGTGGCAAGGCATGAGCAAAGAAATTGATTTCAGTCGCGCTCTGACGGTGGGGGAAGTGGCCCGGCGCAGCGGCGTGCCGGTGTCCACGGTGCATTTCTACGAGTCCAAGGGATTGATCGCCAGTACGCGCAACGGCGGCAATCAGCGTCGCTTCGAGTCAGTGGTGCTGCGCTATATCGCCATCATCAAAGTGGCGCAGCGCACAGGAATTCCGTTGGAGGAGATTCGTGCCGTCTTGCACGGCTTGCCGCCTGGCAGCAAGCCTACGGCGGTGCAATGGCGAACCATGTCCACGCGCTGGCAGGCCAGCCTGGATGATCGCATCGAGCGTTTGACGCGCTTGCGCGATGAATTGACCCGCTGCATAGGATGCGGGTGCTTGTCCATGGATGAGTGCCCCTTGCGCAATCCGGCCGATATTCTGGGCGAACAAGGGCCGGGCCCCCAGATCCTTGAGCGGGAACTGGGGGCCTAGGCGCCTGCCTAAAGCGGGTCGGGCGAGCGGGCGTAGAGCGCCGTGGCTTCGGACGTGACCAGGGCCTGATAGCGTTCGAACTGGGTCAGGATGTCGTTGATGACCTGGCCGGAGGCCAGGCCCATCAGGTCGTAGCCATGGCTGCCGTCCGAGAACACGGTGCGCACCTGCCATTCATGCGGGCGGGTTTGCTCGTTGCGAGCCGCAGCGGCGGTGAAGCTGGCCACGCGCCGCGCCTGCATTTGCACGCCATAGACAAAGTTGCGCTGCCCTTCGGCTTCGATGGTCAGCTGCGCCTGTTCGTCCTGGCTGTCGTCCAGCGATACATTCAAGCCGCGCTTGCTTAGTTCGTCGGCGACGGCGCGTAAGGCGGGGGTGGCGATATCATCCAGAAAGCGCTGGGCGTCCTGGCGAGTGGGGCTGTGCAGAATGGTCGAGAGCCGCCGCCGCCAGGAAACTTCGGTGCCCGGCGCCGGGCTGGCGGCCGGGCCGTGGCGGCGCAGCCGCGACATATCGGCCTTCATGCCTTTGAACAGCCCCAGGATCAGCAGGAACATGATGATGGCAAAGGGCAGGGCGCTGACCAGAGTGACGGTCTGCAAGGCGGTCAGGCCGCCGGCCAGCAGGAGCAGGGCGGCTGCGGTGCCTTCCAGGGCGCACCAGTAGATGCGCTGCCAGACGGGCGCGTCTTCCACGCCGCCTGCGGCCAGCGTGTCGATCACCAGCGATCCCGAGTCGGCCGAGGTCACGAAGAAGATGGCCACCAGCAGCACCGCCAGTGTGGAAGTCAGACCGGACCAGGGCAGGTATTCCAGAAACTCGAATAGAGCGACCGAGGCATTGGCGGCGGCATCCTGGGCTAACTGACCTCCCGCGACGGTCATGTCCAGGAAAATGGCCGTATTGCCGAACACTGTCATCCAGAAAAAAGTGAAGACAGTGGGGACCAGCAGCACGCCCAGCACGAATTCGCGCACTGTGCGCCCGCGCGAAATGCGGGCGATGAACATGCCGACGAACGGCGACCAGGCAATCCACCAGGCCCAGTAGAACAAGGTCCAGGCTTTCATCCAGTCCTGCTCGCGAAAGGCCTGGGTGCTGAACGAGCGGGCAAAGAAATTGTCCAGATAGCCGCCGATATTCTGCACGAAGGCATTCATCAGAAAAGAGGTGGGGCCGACAAAGAGCACGAACAGCATCAGCGCGATGGCCACCAGCAGGTTCAGCTCGGACAGGCGTCGTATGCCCACGTCCAGGCCGCTGACCACCGACAGCGTCGCCAGGGAGGTGACCACGATGATCAGCACGATCTGCAGCCATGTTTCCTGGGGCCAACCAAACAGATGCTCCAGGCCAGCGTTGATCTGCAATACGCCCAGTCCCATGGAGGTGGCGATGCCGAACAAGGTGCCGCAGACGGCGAAGATATCCACGCTGTCGCCGATCCAGCCTTCGATGCGTTTGCCGAACAGAGGGTAAAGGCCGGAACGTATGGTCAGCGGCAGGTTGTAGCGAAAGCAGAAGTAGGCCAGCGACAGGCCCACCACGGCATAGACCGCCCAGGCATGTACGCCCCAGTGGAAAAAAGTGATCACCTGCGCCTGGCGCGCGGCCTCAACGGTGCTGGCCGGGCCCGACGGCGGGGCCGAGAAGTGTTGCAGTGGCTCGGCGACGGCGAAGAACATCAGGCCTATGCCCATGCCGGCGGCGAAGAGCATGGCCATCCAAGTCAGGTATGGGTAGTCGGGCTCGGAGTCATCCGGTCCCAGCTTCAGATTGCCGTAGCGGCTGAGCGCCAGGTAGACCACGGCAAAAAAGAACAGGGCCACCGCGAGAATATAAAACCAGCCAAAGCTCAGAATGACCTGATCTTGGAGGCGTTCAAAAAACTGCGCAGCATCTTGCGGAAAGATGATCCCGATCAGCAGGAAGACCAGGACGATCAGTGTGGATCCCCAGAAAACCCTCGGATGTAGGGTGCTTTTGAAAGGCAGGCCCATTGCATGCTCCGGTTATTGCGTGGTGACCAAGCTTAACGAGAACGAATGGGAAATTAAAGGCTTGATAGTTGAGGCTGGATATATTTAAGAGCGGAAAGGGTCCATGGGCAGCACTAGCTCCTGGCCCCCGGATTGGCGGGTCAGTTCCAGTTGATGCAGGACGCTGGCACTGGCGGTATGCGCCGCTGTGCGCAGGTCTGCCCCGTGCAGCAAGCGCGCCAGCAAGGTAGAGGCGAACAAGTCGCCAGTGCCCTTGGCGGCGCATTCGACGCGGGGATGATCCAGAGATGTATCGGCTTGTATCCCGCGGCGAGACAGCAACAGCTTGATTTGTCCGTCGGACCAGGATAAGGGCGCGGCGCTGGTGGCAATGAGCCATTGTGTGCGGCCCTTGAGCAGCGCGTGGGCGGCGCGGGACGCCTGTTCCTCGGTGTCGGCTGGCTGCTGCGCCAGCAGCGACAGCTCGTAGCCGTTGGGGGTCAGGCCGGTGGCCAGTGGCAGCAAGGTCTGGTGATAAGCCTGCACCAGCTCCGGGTCGACATAGACGCCGACATCCAGATCGCCGATGACGGGATCGACGATGACCAGCAATTCGGGATGCTGCTGGATCTGCCGGCCCAGCCAATCGGCGATCACGAAGGCCTGCTCGGCGCTTCCGAGGTAACCGATCAGAACGGCGCGCAGCGAGTCCAGCGCTCCGCGTTTTTCCAGGTCGTCCAGAAAGCCTCCCAGCCAGTCGGCCGGGATGGCCCCGCCATGCACGGTGGGGTACTGCGGGTTGTTGCTGAGCAGGACAGTGGGCACGGCGGCGACGGTCAGGCCGTGCTGGCGCAAGGTGGGAGCCGCCACATTGTTGCCGACGCGGCCGTAGATGACTTGTGACTGGATGGAAACCACATCCACGGCATAGGGATGTAGTTTCCGGTCTGTGAAACGGGCTGAAGCGTTCATGCAGGCAGGGCGGCGGGAGTCGCTTGTGTGAGTTGGCTGAGCCAGTTTTCCAGCACGAGGCGGGATGCCGCGTGCAGTTGCTTGCCGATGCGGGCGGCCTCGATGCGCAAAGCCTGGGGGTCGATGTCGGCCTGTCCCAGTTCGTTGGCATGCCCGACCAGCCAGCGTTCCAGCTTGTTGGTGTCAGCTTCCAGGTGAAATTGCAGACCCAATACCTGGGTGCCGAAGGAAAAAGCCTGATTGGCACCCACAGGAGTACTGGCCAGGTGCAGCGCCCCGTCCGGAATGTCGAACTGGTCGCCGTGCCAGTGCAGTACGGGGATGCCGTCGACAGCGGCCAGGGCGGATTGCCGGCCCGCGTCGGTAAGAGTCAGTGGTGAAAAGCCGATTTCCTTGACGCCTAGCGGGTAGACATTGGCGCCCAGAGCGCGGGCGATCAGTTGCGCGCCCAGGCAAATGCCCAGCAAGGGCTTGCCCGACAGCAGCCATCGCTGGATGAGTTCCAGTTCGCCGCCCAGGAAAGGGTAGATTTTCTCGTCGTAGGCACCGATGGGGCCGCCGAGCACGATGAGCAGGTCCGCATCTTTGTCGCTCAGGTGACGCAGCGATTCGATGGATGGGTCCACATACTGGATGGCGTAGCCCTGCTCGATCAGGGCGGGTTCCAGCGTGCCCAGGTCTTCGAAATGGATGTGACGCAGTGCAATGACTTTTTTCATGACGGTCTCTTTCTATCCAGAAAATGATGATCTCAGCTTGTTGTGCCGATGTCCACGTTGAGCGTGCCCGACAGGGGGAATGTGCAGCAGGCCAGTGCATGCCCCTGCGCCTTGTCCTGCTCGCTCAGGCAGAAATCAGGCTCGAAGCGGCAGTCTCCGTCCGAAATGGTGACGCGGCAGGCGCCGCAGATACCGGCGCGGCATTGGCTGCGAATGGGCACCTGGCCGGCCTCCAGCATTTCGAGCAGGCTGGAGCCGGGCTCGGGCAAGAGCGTCAGGCCGGCGCCGGGAACATGAAGCTGCAAAGGAGCGGTGTCCGCGGCAGGGACCAGGCCCGCGACCGGCGTTGCGGGAGGGGAGAAGGCCTCGATCAGCATGCGGGAGACGGGATAGGCCTGGGTAGTGTATTGGCGCAGCGCCTGGGCGAAACTGTGACTGCCGCAAATGACGACGGCCTGCGGGTCCTGCAGGCGCTGCATGGTATCGGGAGACGGGCGACCGACATTGAACTGGGCGCTGCTGCGTATGTTCTCGCGGGTCACGAACACACTCAGGGAAAACCAATCGGTTGTCAGATCCAGTTCCAGCAATTCGTGCAGGAAAGGAATGTCCGATACGCGCGGCATGCTCAGCAGCAACTGCACTTTGGGCACGTGTCGGCCGCTGCGGGCCCGGTACGCCAGTTCGCGTAGCAAGGCGATGGGCAGGGTAATGCCGATGCCGCCGGCAATCATGGCGATACGCTGATAGCCCAGGATGGAGTCCACGGAAATATCGCCCGCCACGTACTGAAGCGGCACGGTCATGCCTTCGCGCAGCGTGGCGTGCATATGATCGGACACGCTGTTGCGGCCCGACCCTTTGACGGCGATCTCGAACAGATCCGCGTCGGCCTTGCGGGTGATGGAATACAGACGTTGTTGCACTGTGCCGCCCGTGTCCGGGTAGCTCAAGGCCACATGCTTGCCGGCTTGAAGCGAGCGTAGAAAGTCGAAGTGGCCGCCTTGCACGCGCAAGGTGAACACTTTGACATTGCCCGCTTCCGGCCGGACGGTTTCGCAACGCGCCTGAATATGGGGCGTCATTGCAGTGCCTCCTGGTATTCCGCCTCGGCCTGCCGGGACGGAGTGCTCAGGCCGATGCGATCGATCAGACCATGCACCGAGTCGGTGTAGACGCCAATTTCGTTGCTGTCGCCGACATCGTGCAGAATGTCGCGCGCGTTGGGGAAATTGAGCATGGAGAATACTTTCTCCCAGGCGCCCAGCTCGTTGTTGGCGAACATCTCCACCGTGCGCAGAATAACGGTGCGCAGATGCTCGCGCTCTTTCTGGCTCAGGCCGTGCACGATATCGGCGGCGACAAAACTGAAGACGCTGGAATGGCTCCATTCGTCCATGGCGTGAGTGCGGGTCACCTCGTGGCAGATGGACTGGATGCCCTTGTCTTCGGCCATGGTCTTCAGATAGTCGGTAATCAGTGTTTCCGAGGCGCAACCGATGGCAAAACGCGTCAGGCGGCGTTCGGACTCGGAGCCGCACTGGCTCAGCAGATTATTGCGCCACTGCACCAGGTTGAAGTCGGAAAAATCCAGGGGTTGCAGGCCGCGTCTGTCGTAAATGTAGTTGCATGCCATGATGGACATGCGCGTGTGCAGGGCCTCGTCCAGCAGGGCTTGCGACATCACGTCCTGCAGCAGCTCGCGGTTCTGGCTGGGCGGGGGCGTCTTGATGATGTCTTCGCAAGTGGGTGTGACCACATTGCACTCGATATAGATGGTCTTCAGATTGTAGATGCCCCAGGCATAGGACAGGCACTGGGACTTGAGCTCTTCGGGCGCCTCCAGCCAGGCCTGGTGCTGGCGGAATGGCAGCAGGGATTCGCTGAAGTCGGCTTTGTCGGGATCGAATGCCAGATTCCAATAGTCAGGCAGTTCCTGGTTCACCGCAGCACGGTTTTTCCAGAGGACGGACAGTTTGTGCAGCATGGTACGGACGGCGTCATCGGTTTCGTAGCTTTTGAGTGTCATTTCAAATTTCCTTGCTGTTGAGTGCGACCCCGTCGAGATGATGAGGTCGTTCCTGGAGAGAGTTCGTCTGTATTTCGTGCTTGAAATCCGCGAACTTTTTAGATTCTTATTTAATTCACTTTTTTTCAATGTGTATTAAATGTGTATCAGGTAGCGTATGAATTTTTGAAAAAAATGCTGCGACTGCACGATTGCTTTTTTTTTAAAATATGTTTGTTTTATAGTTGAGATTTAAAAAATAATTAAAGCTGCTGCGGCTGGCTCTGACTCATAATGAATACGGTTTTTAGCTATGGTCCTACGGTTTTTGTCAGTTGGCTGAAAGAATTCTAATGATCAGATGTCGGTAAATGACAGACCGTTTTTCTTCAATTCAACAGACCACTTAAAGAAGAGTATTTTGTGCGCTGCAAAAATTGCATTTGTGATGCTTTTGAAGGGCCATAAATCAGCGTGTTCCCTTTAATTTTTTGTTTTCTGATATTAGATGTGATCTAAAAGCGTTGTAAAAAAAGTGGTCTGGAAGCCTGCTTTTAAATGGCCTGTTTTAAATGGAGTGAATCGGAATAGGATTAATCCTTTTATATCTTGCAGGCACGGGTCTGAATCCGGCTTGCTCCGCTCCTTGCCTTATCTGACGTTGTCCATCAGCTCGCAGCGGGGCCTTTCTCACGACACAGGAACTTGCATGAAGAGCCTTGCAGGTGGCGAAGTCCACCAACTGCCTCTGGTAGGTTCGCAACCCCTGCAATACATCGATCGCCCGATCTGGGACATTCTGGATGCCGAACGGCAACGTCAGCAGAGTACGGTCGAGCTGATCGCCTCTGAAAACTATGTAAGCCGCGCCGTTCTGGACGCTCAGGGCTCGCTCCTGAGCAACAAGCAGGCGCAGGGGTACCCAGGGCGTCGAATCTACGGCGGATGTGAGCAGGTGGACCAGGCCGAAGAGCAGGCGGTGGAGCGGGCCAAGCAACTGTTCGGCTGCCGCTTCGCCAATGTGCAGGCGCATTCGGGCAGTCAGGCCAATCTGGCGGTCTACCTGGCTTTGCTGTCGCCGGGCGACACGATTCTGGCGCTGGATCAGCGGGCGGGAGGACATGTCAGCCATGGGTCCGGCGTCAACGTATCCGGGCGCTGGTTTCAGACCCGCTCGTATGGCGTGGATCGCAACACCCAATGGGTGGACATGGATGAAGTCAGAAACCAGGCTCGGCGCGAGCGTCCGCGCTTGATCATCGCGGGCGGCTCATCCTATTCGCGTACGCCGGACTTTGTCAGTTTCAGGGCCATTGCCGACGAAATCGGGGCGTATTTCATGGCAGACATGGCGCACAGCGCAGGCCTGGTGGCGGCGGGGCTGCTCGAGTCGCCTGTTGCCCAGGCGCATGTCACGACCCTGTCCACCCACGGCACGCTGCGCGGTCCGCGCGGCGGCATGATTCTCTGCAACGACGCGCACTTGGCCGGCAAGTTCGACGCCGCCGTTTATCCGGGCTTGCAGGGCGGCCCCTTGCTCAATATGGTGGCGGCCAAGGCGGTGGCCTTGGGCGAGGCGCTGAGGCCTTCGTTCGGCGTCTACACTAGCGCCGTCATGGCCAATGCGCGCAGCTTGTGCCGTCGCTTGTCCGAAGGCGGGCTGACCGTGGTGTCCGGCGGCACCGACTGCCATTTCGGTGTGGTCGACCTACGGCCTTGGGGGCTGGATGGCCGCAATGTGGAGCGGGTCCTGCGGCAGGTCGCTATCAGTTTGAGCAAGCACGCCGTGCCCTACGACGACCAGGATGGAAACTATTCCGGCATACGGGTGGGCAGCGCGGCGTGCACCTCGCGCGGGCTGCAAGATGACGACTTCAAGGAAATCGGCGACATGATCCTGGCCTTGCTGGGCGGCGTGCGCAGCGGCGCCCGCAGCCTGCGTACGGAAAATGCGATTCGGGAGGGCGTGGCTGCCTTGAACCGGCGCTATCCCTTGCCCTACTAGCGATCATGCGTTCATCCCTTGCCTTGTCGCAGCGCGTTGGCCAGTCGCAGCATGGCCGATTCGATTTCATACGCCGTCAGGGAAGCGTAGCCCAGCATCCAGCCCTGTTGCTTTTCGTCGCCCAGATACAGCCGGCTCAGTCCGGGCAGCAGCACGCCGGCGCTCAGCCCGCGGCGCAGCGTGTGTTCCTCCGACCAGCCCGGTTCCAGGAAGCAGGGAATCTGCAGCCCCCCTTCCGGACGCGAGGCGCGGGCGATGCCGTGCAGGTGCTGATGGATAGCCTCCAGCATGATCTCCCGGCGGCCGGCGTACAGCTTGCGCATGGCGCGGACATGCGAATTGTAATGGCCGTCTTCCATGAAGCGGGCCAAGGTCAGTTGCAGAATCTGCGGCGTGTGGCCGTCCATGATGCTGCGGGCCTGCGTAAAAGGGCGCACCAGCTCGGGGGGCAGGGCCATGTAGCCCATGCGCAAGCCCGGATACAGGGTCTTGCTGAAGGTCCCCAGGTAAATGGTGCGCTGGAATTTATCCAGGCCTTGCACGCACGCGGTGGGCAAGCCGTCGTAGTGGAATTCGCTGTCGTAGTCGTCCTCCAGAATCCACTTGTCGTTTTCGGCTGCCCACCGTATCAGTTCCAGGCGGCGCTCCAGCGCCAGGGTGGCGCCGGTGGGATATTGATGCGAGGGCGTTACATAGATGCAATTGGCCCCGCTGCGGTCTTCGTGCAGCAGGTCGGTGCGCAGCCCTTGTTCGTCGACATCAATAGGCACGATACGCGCCTCGGACGCTTCGAACGCTTTGCGTGCGCCGAAGTAGCCGGGGTTCTCCATCAAGATGGGCTTGCCGGCGTCCACCAGCAATTGGGCGCACAGGAACAAGGCTTGGCGCGTACTGCTCAGAATCAGTATCTGATCGGCCGACACCTTGGCGCCTCGCTCCAGGTTCAGGTAGACGGCGATGGCCTTGCGCAAAGACTCGGTCCCTTGCGGATCGCCGTGCAGCAAGACATTGCTGCGGTAGTCCTTCATGGCCTGGCGTTGAAGTCGTTCCCAGACGTCGGTCGGAAAATTGCGGGTTTCGGGAAGCCCGGTGGCAAAGGCCTTGACGGCTTGCTGGTCTGCAATGCCTCCGCTCTCGAAGATGGCTCGTCCGCGCCGGCTCAGGCCTGCGCCGGGCTCCAGTGTGTTGCGTTTCAGATCCAAGGCCTTGATGCGGCGGTAAGTGCTGCCGCGCAGCTCCGTGCCCACCGATTCGGAGACATAGCTGCCCGACCCCTCCCGGCGCACGATAAATCCGTCTCTGTGCAACTGGACATAGGCATTTTCGACCGTGTCTCGCGCCATCCCCAGGGACTTGGCCAGCGAGCGAGTAGCCGGCAGCTTCACGCCCGGCCCAAGCGCCCCGTCCAGGATCAGGCCGCGCAAGGCGCGTTGTATGCGTTGATGAAGGTCCAGGGACTGCAGGTCTACGTCGGTCAGACGCATCTTCAAGGTGTCCAGCTCAAAAGAACGCGTCATGCGGTCTGCTCCAATTGTTTTTAATGGTCTGACTTAACAGACCATTGCGCTCGTAGACTATTTCTTCATAACCGGAATTTTGGCGTGGCGTCCCGTTTCCGGCTTTCATGCGTGTACAGGATCTAACACTTTTATGTTCCGGTCTTTCAATTTCAGTGCAGGGCCCAGCGCCTTGCCCATGGACGTCTTGCTTCAGGTTCGTGACGAGTTCTGCGATTTCGCCGGCACGGGGATGTCCGTGCTGGAAATCAGCCATCGCTCAAGCCCGTTCATGGAGTTCGCCCAGCGTACCGAACAGGCCTTGCGTCTTGCCCTGGAAGTGCCTCCCGCATTTCGGGTTTTGCTGTTGCAAGGCGGTTCTTATTTGCAGTTTTCCCAGGTTCCCATGAACTTGTTGCATCAAAAGAATTCGGCAGATTATATCCATACCGGATTATGGTCCGGGCAGGCAATTCACGCCGCTCGTCAATTTGGGGAAATACGTGTGGCGGCCAGTTCACAAGCGACAGATTTTGATCGTATTCCCGATAACGACGAATTCAATATTAATCGGGATGCGGCTTACTTGCATTACACCGAAAACGAAACTGCGCAAGGCGTGCAGTTTTCCGCCGCGCCGCGCGCACCCGTGCCACTGGTCTGCGATGCCTGTTCCAGTCTGCTGTCCAAGCCCATCGATATCTCCCGACACGGCCTGGTGTACGCTTCGGCCCAGAAGAACATGGGAGCGGCAGGCGTGACGGTGGTGGTGGTCGACCCCGACCTTCTGGACAAGCCGGTTCCTGGAACTCCCGATATTCTGAATTTCGCCTTGCAGGCTAAAAAAGCGTCGCTTTTGAATACGCCCGCGACTTTTTCCTGGTATGTGCTAGGGCTCACAGTCGATTGGCTCAATCGCTCGGGCGGCGTTTACGTTATTCACGAAATCAATAAGAAAAAAGCAGTATTGCTCTATGGAATTATTGATGAAAGCAATGGTTTTTATGTAAATCGTGTTTTGCCTGATTATCGCTCCATCAATAATGTTCCTTTTACGATTGTCGATCAAAAATTGGAGCAGGAATTTGTGCTTCAGGCCGAGAAGAATGGCCTGAACGGTCTTAAAGGCCACAGCTCCACGGGCGGCTTGCGAGCCAGCATCTACAACGCCGTGCCTTTGGCGGCCGTCCAGACCTTGGCTCAGTTCATGCGCGAATTTCAGCGCACGCACGGTTAAGGCCCAACTCGTTTTCCTCAGGCGACGACATTGGCCGCCGCCCCTTATTCTCAAGTCACACAAGGAATCCCCATGTACGACAACACTCTGACTTTGGCTGAATTCGACACCGAACTGGCGCAGGCCGTCCAGGGCGAAGAGCGCCGCCAGGAAGATCACGTCGAGCTGATCGCGTCTGAAAACTACGCTAGTCCCCTGGTCATGGCCGCCCAGAATTCGGTGTTCACCAACAAATACGCAGAAGGCTACCCCGGACGACGGTATTACGCGGGCTGCGAATTCGTGGACGTGGCCGAGCGCCTGGCCATCGAGCGCGTCAAAGCGCTGTTCGATTGCGATTACGCCAATGTGCAGCCACATGCCGGCGCCCAGGCCAATACGGCTGTTTTCCTGGCGCTGATCAAGCCCGGCGATACCGTCATGGGCATGAACCTGGCCCAGGGCGGGCACCTGACGCATGGCAACCCGGTCAATTTTTCGGGCCGGCTCTACAACATCGTTCCTTACGGCCTGGATCCTGAGACCGGCCTGATCGACTACGACGAAATGGAGCGTATCGCCCTGGAAACCCGGCCCAAGCTGTTGATCGGCGGCTTTTCGGCTTATTCCCGCTACAAGGACTGGGCCCGCATGCGCGCCATTGCCGACAAGGTCGGCGCCTGGTTCTGGGTGGACATGGCGCACGTGGCCGGACTGGTGGCGGCAGGCGAATACCCCAATCCCGTGCCCCATGCGCATGTGGTCACCAGCACTACGCACAAGACGCTGCGCGGCCCGCGAGGCGGCATCATTCTGTCCAAAGGCCAAAGCGAAGATTTCTACAAGCGCCTGAATACGGCCGTGTTCCCCGGTGTGCAGGGCGGACCTTTGATGCACTTGATCGCGGCCAAGGCCATTGCCTTCAAAGAGGCGCTGCAGCCGGATTTCCGCAAATATCAGCAAGATGTGGTGACCAACGCACGCGCCATGGCAGCCGTGCTCTTGCAGCGGGGCCACACGCTGGTATCGGGCGGGACGGACAACCACATGATGCTGATCAATCTGTCCGACAAACCGTATACCGGCCAGGAAGCCAGCGCCGCCCTGGCGGGCGCGTTCATCACTGCCAACAAGAACTCGGTGCCTAATGATCCCCGTTCACCCATGGTGACCTCGGGCGTGCGCATCGGCACTCCGGCCGTCACCACGCGCGGCTTCGGCGTGGCCGAGTGCGAGCAATTGGCGCATTGGCTGTGTGATGTGCTCGATGCGCTGGAAACCGACCGGCTGGATGCTGTCAGCGCCCAGGTTCGGGACAAGGTCGTAGAGCTGTGCCGCCGCTATCCGGTCTACCAGGATCAGCGCGAAACCGTGTGATGCTCTAGCTGCGCACAGGCCTTTTTCCGCGTCGGCCGCGGGAAAAGGCCTTTTCTTTTTAAAGCAGGCAGAGCCGCGTTGGGGGGGCATGTGTTGCAGACTGCCCAAGAGGCAGACTTTGTCATGGCCGGGTTTTATAACTTTTGGAGAAGTCGCATGCGCTTGAGAATACTGGTGCTCTTTTTCCTGGTGGTATGGGTGTTGTGGTGCCTGGGGACTCTGTGGTGGTTTGGGGATTGGTCCGAACAGGCCGGCTGGTTTGGGGATAGTTTTGGTGGGGTGTCAGCACTGTTCTCGGGTCTCGCGCTGGCATTGGCGATCTATTCGATGCTGTTGCAGCAAAAGCAGGCGTCACAGTTCGAACAGGTGACGCTGGACACCTTGGCCCGGCAGTCGCAGGCCATTTCATTGATCGAGAAAAGCTTGGTCGCGCAAGCCAACACGGCCCGGGTCTCGGCGCTGACCAGCCTGATAGCGCTGGAGGATCAGCGCATCGAGATGCTGCGCACTTGGGGGCGGGATGCCGGTGATGAGCATAAATACGCCAACGGCATCAGGGCTGCGCAATCCAGGCTGGAACGCTATCAGGAGCAGATCCGCGCCTATGCCTCGTCATAAGCTTATTGGGTTATCACGTGGCCTTGTTCAGCGAGCGCCTGATCCAGCCCCGATATCCGCTGGCGCGTAGTTCGCAAGCGGGGCAGTGGCCGCATCCATAGCCCCAGTCGTGCAGTGTGTCGCGCTGGTTCAGATAGCAGGTATGGGTGTCCCGGCGTATCAGGTCGACCAGGGGCGGGCCGCCCAGTTGGTGGGCCAGTTTCCAGGTGTCGGCCTTATTCAGCCACATCAGCGGCGTCTCCAGCGTCAGGGGCCGGTCTATGCCCAGGCTCAAGGCGACTTGCAGGGCTTTCAGGGTATTGTCGCGACAGTCGGGGTAGCCGGAGTAATCGGTTTGCGACATGCCCCCCACCAGCACGTCAAGGCCGCGGCGGTAGGCCAGGCCCGCAGCCAAGGTGAAGAACAGCACGTTGCGGCCGGGCACGAAGGTATTGGGCAGGCCGTCCGCCTGCAGTGCGATGGCGGTATCTTCGGTCATGGCGGTAGCGCCCAACTGGCCCAGCACACTGGCATCCAGCATATGGTCCACGCCCAGGCGCGCAGCCCATCGGGGATACTGCTTCAGCAGCATTGTGCGAAGCGCCTGGCGACATTCAAGTTCCGCGTGATTGCGTTGCCCGTAATTAAAGCCCAGTGTTTCCACATGGGAAAATCGGTCCAGCGCCCAGGCCAGGCACGTGGTGGAGTCCTGGCCGCCGGAAAACAGGACCAGGGCGCGGCGTTCAGAGCAGGACATCATGGTCAGGCCTTGGCGGGCAGCGGTTCGCGGCGCTTCATGGCGCCGATGATGGCATTCAGGGCGACGCCGTACATGGGTACGAACAGCAGCAGGCTGACGGCCAGCTTGATGACATAGTCCACCAGCGCGATCTCGCCCCAGTGTTCAGCCATGAATGGATTGCTGCTGCGCCAGAAAGCGATGCTGAAGAATGCAGCCGTATCCAGAGCCTGGCCGAAGACCGAGGCGGCGGCCGGCGCCACCCACCACTGCATATAGCCGCGGCGCATGCGGTCAAAGACTTGCACGTCCAGCAGTTGGCCCAATACATATGCGGCAAAGCTGGCCAGGGCGATCCGGAACACGAAACTGTTGAATTCGCCCAGCGCCTGCAGACCGCTGAAATGGCCTTCGTGGAACAGAACGGACACCAGGTACGAGGCGATGAGAGCCGGGAACATGGCGCGCGTAATGACCCGCCGCGCTTCGGCCTTGCCGATCAGGCGTACGGTCAGGTCGGTGGCCAGAAACACAAAGGGAAAGCTGAATGCGCCCCAGGTACTGTGAAAGCCGAACAGTTCGATCGGCAACTGCACCAGGTAGTTGCTGGCAATCACAATGAAGATATGAAAGGCAACCAGCAAGGCAAGATAGAACGGCACCCGCGATGACGGGACGGAAGGCATGGTCATAAATGAACCTTTTTGGTGGATGGGGTGAGGGAACCCATGAATACGGAACTGCAACCGACTATTGTACGTGCGGTTGCGTGCTGAGGGAATACGGGCGGCCAGTGTATCGGTTCCGGCTGACGCCCGGATCACCCCAGGCGAATGTTCCTTATTTGGCGTCTTGCTGCCAGCGCAGATAGGCCGATCGCGTCACGTCGGAGACGGATTCCAGCACTTTTTGCTGCGTGACCTTGTGCCGCACTTGCAGGCGCGCATCGGCTACCGTACGCGATTTGCAGAACCAATGGCAGCTATGTTGCAGCAGATACAGCTCGGCCGACAGGTGATAGGCCCGGCTGCGGGGATCCAGTCCCTCGTTATTGTCCACTACATGGCGCAGGCCCGCTGCGTGAATATGCAGCAAGGCACGGAAGTCCCGCGTGACCGAGGGCAGAACGCGCTCGGCGTAGGGCAGGCAGAAAGGCAGCATGCCTACGCGCGTGTCCTGGGCTGGTTCTTTTTGCATGATGTCGGCCAGGGACTGGACCTGCGCGGCGACCGCGCGCTCGGTCTGGGCGAACATATCCAGCACCTGCAACTGGCGCGACGGGTCTTCCTCATGGATGGCGCGGGTGTAGCCTTCGGTCAGCGTCTCCATGTGGCGTTCCAGTTGGAAGCTGCCCAGGTGGCGTCCCAGCAGCGCAATGCGTCCTCGCTGATAGCGCGCGCGCAGCACGTTCCAAGCCACGGCCGCCATCAGCAGAACAACGACGATGTCCATGATCAGAACTCTTCCAGAAAGCGCATGCGGAACCGGCGTCCTTTGATGCTGCTGTTGGAGATGCGCTCGAACGCTTGTTTGGCGATGCGGCGGTCCAGAGCGACATACGTATTGGAGTCGGTAATGTTGATCTTGCCGACTTGCTCGAAAGTCAGGCCGCCGTCGCCGGTCAAAGCGCCCAGCAGGTCGCCGGGGCGCAGCTTGTCTTTCTTGCCGCCCAGGATGCTCAGGGTGACCATGGGTGCAGCCAGGGCGCGTTCGGATTTGCGCCGCAGCGATTTCAGATTGCCCCAGGTCAGCGGGCTGCCCTGGTACTGCTCGATCAGATTGGCCCAACGCATTTCGTCGCGCGACACCAGGCTCAGGGCCAATCCCTTCTGGTCGCCCCGGCCACTGCGGCCTACACGGTGCACATGCACTTCGGTGTCTTTGGTGACGTCCACATTGATGACGGCGCCCAGGTTCTGGATGTCCAGACCGCGCGAGGCCACGTCGGTGGCGACCAGCACGGCGCAGCTCTGGTTGGCGAATTGGATCAGGATCTCGTCGCGCTCCCGCTGTTCCAGATCCCCGTTGAGCGCTTGCGCGCGTATACCTTCCGATTGCAGGTGTTCTATCAGTTCCTGTCCACGCATTTTTGTATTGCAGAAAACCAGGGTGGAGGACGGGCGGAAGTGTTCCAGCAAAGTGACGACGGCATCCAGGCGGTTGTCGGCGCGCACTTCGTAGAAGATTTGCTCGATACGGCTGGCATCGTGCTGCGTCTCGACCTTGACCTCGGCGGGGTTGCGCAGGAAGCGGGCGCTGAGCTTGCGGATGTTGTCCGGATAGGTGGCCGAGAACAGCAAGGTCTGGCGCTTGGGCGGGCAGTGCGAAGCGATGGCGACGATGTCGTCATGAAAGCCCATGTCCACCATGCGGTCGGCCTCGTCCAGCACCAGTGTCTTCAGGTTGGACAGATCCAGGTTGCCGCGCTCCAGGTGGTCCTGGATGCGTCCTGGCGTACCTACCACCACGTGCGCGCCGCGCCGCAACGATTCAGTCTGCGGGCGCGATGGTACGCCGCCGCACAGCGTCAGCATACGTACATTTGGAATCAGGCGGGCCAGGCGGCGCAATTCATTGGTGACCTGGTCGGCCAGTTCGCGGGTAGGACAGATCACCAGCGCTTGCGGCGACAGGCGGCTGGGATTCAAGGTCTGAAGCAGCCCCAGGCCGAAGGCAGCCGTCTTGCCGCTGCCGGTCTTGGCCTGCGCAATCAGGTCGCGGCCTTGCAGAATCAAGGGCAGGCTCTGTTCCTGAATGGAGGTCATCTGCTCGAAGCCGAGGCTTTGCACGGTATCGAGCAGGGCAGGCAGCAGGGGCAGGGTGGAGAAGGAGGTATTGGGCACAGTAAGGGCGATTGTAAGAACGGCAATAAATGGAGAACAACTTGACAGTGTAAGCGCTGCAGCGCAGTGAAAGTAATCAGCTGCCTTCCAGCTTGGCGCTGCCAGGGAATATTTTCCATGTCTAGTGTGGAAGTTACTAGTTTTTCTAAATTGATGTTTGATACATCATGCATCAAACATCATGAATATCACCCTGAGAGAAGGCATTATGGATACCTTGCAATCGTCTCAAGCGGGCTCTACGACAGGCTCGTCCGATAAACCCAGCCCGCTCAGGGCGCCGGGCTTCACGCTGGCGGGCCAGCATACCGCTGCTCACGCCATTACCCGGACACTGATACGTCACGGTGTGACGCACGTGTTCGGTCAGGGGATTCCCAATCTCCTGATGCTGACCTGCGAAGAGTTGGGCATTGTTCAGGTCGGTTATCGCACCGAGAATGCGGGCGGTTACATGGGGGATGGCTTTTCGCGAATATCCGGACGGGTCTGCGTGCTGGCCGCGCAGAACGGCCCGGCGGCCACATTGCTGGTGGCAGCGATGACGGAAGCCATGAAGGCCTCGACACCTATGGTCGCTCTTATCCAGGACGTCAATCGTGAATTCACCGACAAGAACGCATTCCAGGAATACGATCATCTGTCGCTGTTTGCAGGCTGCACAAAATGGGCGCGGGTCGTGAATCTGGCCTCTCGCGTGGAAGAGTATGTCGACATGGCATTCACGATTGCCGCATCGGGCCGGCCTGGACCGGTCGCCTTGATGCTGCCCGCCGACATGTTGCTGGAACCCGGGCCGACCCTGATTCGCCATGAAAACCTGGGCCGTTTTCCCCTGGACAGAGTCGTGCCGCCTCGTCGGCGCCTGCAGGAGGCGGCGCGCCGTATCGCCGAAGCGAAGCGGCCCGTGTTGATTGCGGGAGGCGGCGTGCATCTGTCGGGCGCTGCCGCCGCGCTGGCCCGCGTGCAGGAGGAGGCTCACTTGCCGGTGGCGACCACCATGATGGGCAAAGGCGCTGTTTCCGACCTGCATCCGTTGACCATAGGGGTGGTGGGCGCTGCCATGGGACGCAACAGCCCGACTCGATACATGCGTGCATTGATTACCGAGGCTGACCTTATCGTTCTGGTGGGTAACCGCAGCAATCAGAACGGCACCGATTCCTACACCTTGTACCCTCCCTCGGCCAGCTATATCCACATTGACATTGATAGTCAGGAGATAGGCCGCAACTATGAGGCGTACCGCTTACAGGGCGATGCCCGCGAAACCCTGGATGCGCTGGCCGATGCCTTGAGCGAGCAGGACTTGGACATGCGCCGGCGCGAACGCTCTCAGCTCGAACGCGCTATTTTGCAGGGCAAGAATAAATACCGCGAAGAAGCGGCGGGCGTGCTGGAGTCCGGCGCTTCACCTATTCGTCCCGAGCGACTCATGAAGGAGCTGGACGCTATCCTGGGCGATCAGGATATCGTCGTCGCGGATGCCAGCTATTCATCCTTCTGGACAGTCAACTACTTGACGGCTCAACGCGCGGGGCAGCGATTCCTGACGCCGCGCGGCATGGCGGGGCTGGGTTGGGGGCTGCCCATGGCGCTGGGCGCCAGAGTGGCGTCGCCAGACAGCACGGTTTATTGTGTGTCGGGCGACGGGGGGTTCGGCCATGTCTGGTCCGAGCTGGAAACAGCGCGCCGCATGAATGTGAAGGTAGTGTTTATCGTGCTGAACAACAGCATCCTGGGCTTTTCCAAGCATTCGGATAATGCGAGGTTCGGCATGCATAACAGCGCTGTCAATTTCACCGAGGTCGATCATTGCGCCATCGCTCGCGGGGCTGGCTGTGAGGCCATTTCTGTGTCGGATCCCGCTCGGATTGCGGACGCGCTGCATCGGGCCAAAGCCAATGCCGTGACGACCTTGATCGAGATCCGCTGTGATCCTAACGCTTTTCCTCCCTTTACTCATTACGCTGACCTGGAGCACCACGTATGAAGCCGCTCACCGCCTTGATCACAGGGGCCGCTGGCGGCATAGGGCTGGCGCTGGCTGAGCGCCTGGCGCTCACTGGCCATGCGCTTTATCTGACTGACCGGGACGAACGGGTCCTTGATGTGGCGCGGGATCTGTCGGCGAAGGGGGCCGCTGTCTGGGCCGAAACGGCTGACCTGGCCCTTGAGGCAGATCTGACAAGGCTTGCCCGTCATGCGCGGGATGCGCTTCAGGGATGCGCCATTCTTGTTAATTGCGGCGGGATGACGCTCAAGCAGGATGGGGGGCCGATTCCTCTCGAGGCTCTTGATGTGGCGGCATGGGAGCATGTGCATCGCGTCAATCTGGTGGCGCCCATCGTGTTGTGCCGGGAGTTGGTACCCGACATGGCGCAGGCGGGGTTCGGGCGTGTTGTCAATGTCGCTTCGCGCGCCGGGCGCATGCATGTGCCCCCGGCGGGTCTTGAATACCATGCATCCAAAGCCGGGCTGATCGGTGTCAGCCGCGCGCTGGCGGGCATTTATGCGGATCGGGGCGTCACCATCAATTGTGTGGCGCCGGGCAGAGTGGATACAGCCATGACGCTTGCGACCAATCAAGCGTTGCTGGCACAGGCCAGGGCCGCCGTCCCTGCCCGTCGCTTCGCCTCGGCCGATGAGATTGCAACTGCCATTGAATTCCTTGTATCGCCGGGAGCGTCGTATATCACCGGTAGCTGCCTGGATGTGAATGGCGGGGTTTATATGAACTGATTTCCACGTCAAAGCAATACCCAAAGGAGATGAGACATGAAATGCACGTTGTTGAAAATGAGCGTGGTTGTTCTGCTCACGGTGCCTGGCGTTGCTTGGGCCCAGTTCCCTGAAAAGGACATGACCATGACGGTCAACTATGGTCCGGGGTCTAATACGGATGTCGCATCGCGCATCATCGCCAGTGCCATGGAAGCGGAGCTGGGCAAATCCATTGCGGTGGAAAATCGTGCCGGTGCCTTGGGTACGATGGCCGTATCGTGGCTGGCCAAGCAAGCGCCGGACCCTCATCGGCTGGGCGTTGTCACCTATGCCACCCAGGCTATTTCCCCTCACCTGATGAATGTCAGCTACACCATGGATGATTTCGAGTGGGTTTGCGGTTTCGGCCGTTATCTATATGGGGTCGCCGTCCGGTCCGATTCACCGCACAAGACCATCGCAGAGCTGGTCGCGGCCGCCAAGAATGATAAAGGCATTTCGTTTGGCGGGGCATCTACGCCTAATTTAATTGCCTTGCTGGAATTGGGCAGAGTCACGGGCGCCAAGTTCGTGCAGATTCCCTACAATTCGGGCGCAGAGGTCCGGACTGCGCTGCTGGGCGGTCACATCGAGGCGATGGTGCAGAATCCTTCTGATATATTGCCCCACGTCGCCAGCGGCGAAATGCGGATGCTGGCGTCGGCCAGTCCCATGCGCTGGCCGACGGCCCCGGATGTTCCTACGCTGAAGGATGCGGGCTATCCCGTCGAGGTGGACTCGTGGATCGGATTGGGCGTACGCAAGGGGGCGCCGGCTGCGGCGGTAAAACGTCTGGAGTCGGCCTGCCTGGATTCGGTGCAGCGTCCGGAGGTTGCCGCACGCTTCACGAATATCGGCATCGATCCCAAGGGACTGAGCGGAGAGCAATATAGGGATGTGTTAAAATCCGGCTATGTCTCGATGGGCGCGGCCATCAAGGCGGCCAATATCCCGCGTATTTCGAATTAAGCCTTTCGAGTCGAGCCCTCATGGAAACAATGTACCTCTGGCCATTGCCAGGGGTGCGTGTTTTTATAGGCTCGACTGACTCAAGCGCGCCCATACGGGTATTTTGATGAACCTACCCTTCAGCCCCATTGCAGGGCAGCTCAGCCTCTCTGAACAGGCCTATCAGCAGATACGGAGCGCTATTGTCCAAGGCCGGCTCCAATCGGGGCAGCGCTTGGTCTATCGCAGCCTGGCCGAAGAGCTGGGCATCAGTCCCACTCCGGTGCGCGATGCCATTCAGCGCCTGGTGTCCGACGGCGCCTTGCAGCTCGATGATCGCGGTGTCGCCTATGTGCCGGTCATCACGGCGACTACCTATATAGAAATCATCAATTTGCGTCTCAACCTGGAAAGCATCGCCGCCCAGGCTGCTGCCCTCATGCCTGCGGGCCGCGAGGATGTGGCGGATCAGTTGCAGGCTATTCATCAGCGGGTCGCCTCGGCACAGCGAGAGGGGCGGGTCAGCGATGCGCTGTTCGGAAACGAGCAGTTTCATTTCTGCTACTTGCGGGCAGCGCAAATGCCCGTCTTGGAAGAGCTTGTCCGCTCATTGTGGCTGCGTTGCGGCCCGTCGCTGCGACTCGTGTATTCCAACGGTTTTCAGCCATTGCCCGTTCATCCGCATCTGCGCCTGGTCGCCGCCATTCGCAACGCAGATCCTGCGGAAGCCCGGCTTGCCGTGGAAGAGGACCTTAAGTACGCAGGCAAGCACATTCTGGCCCAGCTGGATCCCGTCGCCGCCGAGCACGTGAACTGGGATTGACGAGTGGCGGCAGGCCACTGCCTCTGCCGCCGCGCCGGTTGGCGCTTCTCCCTCTATCTGAATCATTCGAGCTGAATATTGCCATCTTGGGCTGCCTTGGCCCATTTGGCGGAATCAGCCTTGATCATGCGGGCGAGCTCCTCGGGAGAGGAGGGCGCCGCATCATGGCCCAGTTGAGTCAAACGGTCCTGCACATCGGGCATGGCCAGGACTCGGCCGATGCTCGCATTGAGCGTTTCGACCACATTGCGCGGCGTTCCGTGGGGGGCGTACATGGCGTACCACACACTCATGCCCAGTTCAGGATGTCCCTGTTCGGCGACGGTGGGCACATCGGGCAGCTGCGCGCTGCGTTCGGGCGTCGTAATGGCCAGGGCTTTGACCTTGCCGTCGCGGATGAAGCCCAGCCCGGTGGCGATGTCCAGCATCATGAAGTCGACATGGCCGCTGGCCACCGCGCTCATGGCTTCGGGGGAGGATTTGTAAGGGACATAGGTGTAGGTCATCCCGGTCAGTGATTTCATCTGCTCGCCCAAGAGCTGGCCGTACAGTACGGCAGAGGCGTAATTCAGTTGACCGGGATGGGCCTTGCTGTACTCAATCAGTTCTTTCAGGTTATTGGCCGGCACCTTGGGGTTGGCGACAAACAGCGCGGGCACCCGAGCCAGGAGCGACACAGGCTCGAAATCCTGGGCAGGATCGAATGGCAATGAGCGATAGACCGCCGGCAAGATGGTCATGCTCATGTCAAGCGTCGAGAGCAAGGTGTAGCCGTTGGCGGGAGATTTGGCGACAGCGTTGGCGCCAATAATGGTGTTCCCGCCGGCCCGGTTCTCGATGACCAGCGGCTGCTTGAGGTCGTCGGCGAGTTTTTCAGTCACGATGCGGGTGATGATGTCGGTGCCTCCGCCTGCGCCAAAGGGAACGATCACCCGTATGGGCTGACTGGGATAGGAGGTGTCGGCAGCGGTGGCGGCCGAGGGTGCTAAAGCGATGGAAAGCAGGGTCAGAATAAGGGGCAGGGATCTCATGGGATTCTCCTTGAATGGGCCAAACACGAAAAAGGAATGGGTTCAGTCATTGCGCCAGGTCGTGGCGGTAACCCCGCGCTCCCGCAGCTCGACCTTGCGGACTTTGCCGTTGGCGGTGCGCGGGAAGTCAGCAACGATATCGATATAGCGAGGGACGGCGAAGCGGGGCAAGCGGGAGCGGCAAAACTCGACCAGCTCGGCGGGCCCGACATTGAGGCCGTCGCGCAGGCGGATGGCAGCCATTACATCGTCTTCGGCCAGTTCGGACGGTACCGGAAACACAGCGGCTTGCGCGACGGCCGGATGCTGCAGCAGCGCTGCCTCGACTTCGTAGGATGAAATGTTTTCGCCGCGACGGCGAATGGCGTCTTTGAGGCGATCGAGAAAGCGTATGGCGCCGTCGGGCTCGGCCACTACCCGGTCGCCCGTGTGCCACCAGAGATTGCGCCAGGCGGCCAGTGTGGCTTCAGGCATGTCGTGATAGCCCAGGGCGAAGGTGTAAGGCTGGTCTGCCCGCAGCACAAGTTCTCCGGCAGTTCCTGCCGGCAGAGGCGCGTCGTCCTCGTCCACGACGCAGGCGCTGAAGCCCGGGCGCACCCAGCCCATACGGCCATCTGGCTGGGCGGTCGACGACGTTGCAATCGCGAAGTTAGTCTCGGTGGAGCCATAGCCCTCGATCACTCGCACGCCGGTGCGCGCTTCCAGCCGCCGAGCGGCGTCTGCCGGTGTGCCCGGGCTCAAGACCAGTTGCACGCGGTGTTGGCGTTCAGCGGGTTGTTCGGGTTGCGCCAGCAGCATGGGCACCATGGCGCCCAGCAGGTAGGTGCGAGTAGCGCCGCATTGTTCCATCATGCTCCAGAATCGCGACGCCGAGAAACGGGGGTAATACACCACATGCGCACCGGCCAGGCTGGCTTGGATGAAGGTGTGCAAGGCATTGACGTGACAGAGCGGCAAGGTGGTGGCCAATATGTCGTGCGAATGGATATCCAGCGCATCGACGCTGTGGGCCCCCCACCAGAACCATTGGGCTTGCGGGCTTAATACGCCTTTGGATGGGCCGGTGGTGCCCGAGGTGTACAGAATGGCGAACGGTGTTCCAGGGCCGCTTGCGGCGGGTTCGACAGGGTCAGCAAGATCCGGACAATCCCGGCTGAAGCCGGGCAGCTCAGGCAGCGATGGGGGGCCATCGCTCGCGTGCAGCCACCACAGGTCTTGGACTTGGGTGCATGTCCAATCGACAGCGAGCAATGCGTCAGCCAGGCCGGTGTCCGCCAACAACAAGCGCGCGCCGCTGTTGTTCAGGAAGTATTGAACCTGCGGCGCCTGGGATGCCGTATTGATCGGCACGGCGATCGCCCCTAGCCAGGCGCATGCCAGCACAGTGTCGAGGATTTCCAGGCGATTGCGGCACAGCAGCGCCACCCGATCTCCCTGGGCGATGCCCTGTGCGGCCAATGCTCCCGCGCGTCGGGCCACGTGGGTCGCCATGTCGGCATGAGACCAGGTGTGGCCATCTATGCTCAACAATGGCTGCTGGCCATGGCGGGACGCGCCATCCAGCAATACTTGGGCGATGGTGCGTCGGGCAGGGGCAAAGCGGGTGGTCAGAATTTCGAGTGCAGACATAGTCGTTACGGGATCAGTAAGAAGGCTGGATCGTTTCAGGGCTGGATGGGATTCGGGCGTTGCCGCAGCGAGGGCCGTGAAGGTTTTCCCTGATGATGAACAGCTTACAGACGGTTCTGCTGTGCTGGTATCATCCCGAGGGATGAGGGGCGCGTGGCTCCGTCAGGGATCAGCATGATGTTTTCTAGCAGCCAGATCAGGCAGCAGATATTCTCCGCCGTGCGGGCCGTCATACCTACTGGTCGACTCTGCCTATACCGCACCGATGCCAATCTTGATCCGTGTGATTTCCGTTTTGATGACGGCGACACGCGGTGGATACCGGTTTATCCGCGATTTGCGCATCTTGACCCTTTCCATCCGCGCCATTTCTGGCAGCATCGCAACAGCGTCTTCAACAGTTCTCAAGGAGCCGGCACGGCGGCGCAACGCGAAGCCTATCTGCGGGGGTTTCTTCAGCCCATGGGCATGTCGTTCAAGATGGAGGTTTTTTTGCGGGACCCCGAAGGCCGCATCATCGGCGGCGTTCGCTTGTCGCGTCCGCCGGCAATGGGGGAGTTCCAGCTTGGGGAATTGGCGGCCTTGAGAGGGCTGCAGCCTTTGCTTTCCTCGGCATGGTGTGCCTCTATCGATCATCCCGAGCCTATGCTGCCTGATTTGACGCCTCGCGAGTCCGAGGTCTTCCATAGGCTGCTTGCAGGGCAGTCGAACAAGCAGATCGCCCTTGAACTGAGCATGGCCCTGCCTACCGTGAAGACCCATGTAAAGAACATTCTGTACAAGGCCGATAGACCTAACCGCGTGGCATTGATGGCGCGGTATCGCTGAGATCCGATATCTTCGATGAGAGAATGGCTTTGAGTGGACGAAAAAAAGCCCAAACCGAAGTTTGGGCTTTTTTAGAATTTGGAGCGGGAGACGAGTCTCGAACTCGCGACCTCAACCTTGGCAAGGTTGCGCTCTACCAACTGAGCTACTCCCGCATGTTTACTGCTGTACCGACTTGTGTAACCAGAATTACTGGAGGCGCAAGCCGGAATCGAACCGACCTAGACGGATTTGCAATCCGCTGCATAACCACTCTGCCATTGCGCCGTGGTCGATTAAAAAGGGAAGCCTAGGCTTCCCTTAGGAATCTGGAGCGGGAGACGAGTCTCGAACTCGCGACCTCAACCTTGGCAAGGTTGCGCTCTACCAACTGAGCTACTCCCGCATT
>JAEXOO010000028.1 GCA_023439305.1 Pseudomonadota bacterium | reverse complement strand
CGCCTTTTGGCGCCTTTTTTGGGGGGCGGGCCACGGGGGGCCGGGCCGACCGGGGGCCGGCCTGCGAAGCTGTATCGCCGCTGGCGGTCTTGTAATCGGGGCCGCTGAAGCGGCGCACCTGGCCTGGCATCAGGCCCAGACAGGGTACATTGCCTTCTTCGCTGATATCGAACAGCATCTGTTCGCCGACGCAGATGCCCAGCAAAGGCTTGTTGCGGGCCGCAGCCATCAGGGCCTCGCGCAGGCCGGATTCGTCCAGGTGGCGCATGCAGTCGGGCATGGCGCCCTGGCCGGGCAGCACGACGCGGTCGGCATCCAGGATGGCCTGGGGGGTTTGGGCGAGGATGATGCGGTCAGAGGGCGCGGCGGCGCTCAGCGCCCGGGCAACGGAGAAAATGTTGCCCGAGCCGTAATCGACAATGGCGATGGTTGTCACAATGGGTGCCCGAAGGACGTTTTACAGGACGCCTTTGGTCGAAGGCACCACGCCTTCGCTGCGCGGATCAAGCTCCAGCGCCATGCGCAGTGCTCGGCCAAAGGCTTTGAACACGGTTTCGCACTGATGGTGTGCGTTTTCGCCGCGTAGGTTATCGATGTGCAAGGTCACCAGGGCGTGGTTCACGAAGCCCTGGAAAAACTCGCGCGTCAAGTCTACATCGAACTGGCCGATCCGTGCGCGGGTGAAGGGCAGAAAATAGAACAGTCCGGGGCGACCGGAAAAGTCCACCACTACGCGCGACAGGGCTTCGTCCAGCGGCACGTAGGAATGGCCGTAGCGGCGCAGGCCGGCCTTGCTGCCCACGGCCTTGGCGAAGGCCTGGCCCAGGGCGATACCGATGTCCTCGACGGTGTGGTGATCGTCGATGTGGGTATCGCCTTCACAGTGCACGTCCAAATCGATCAGGCCATGACGGGCGATCTGGTCCAGCATGTGGTCCAGGAAGGGTACGCCGCTGTTCAGGCTGTGACGGCCGGTGCCGTCCAGGTTGATGGCGACGCGGATGCGGGTTTCGTTGGTGTTGCGGGTTATCTCGGCGGTGCGCATGTCAGGCCGGCGGCAAGGCCGGTATCAGGATTGGTTCAGTCGGAATTCCGCGCTGGCGGCGTGGGCGTACAGGCCCTCGCCTTTGGCCAGCGTGGCGGCTATGGGTCCCAGCGTCTGTGCGCCTGTTTCCGAAACCTGGATGATGCTGCTGCGTTTCTGGAAATCGTAGACGCCCAGCGGCGACGAGAAGCGTGCAGTGCGCGCTGTCGGCAGGACATGGTTCGGACCCGCACAGTAATCGCCCAGCGATTCGGAACTGTAGGGGCCCAGGAAAATGGCGCCAGCATGGCGCAGCTTGCCCAAGAGCTCCTGGGCGTTGCGCGTGGACACCTCCAGGTGTTCGGGCGCAATGTGGTTGCTGATTCGGCAGGCCTCGTCCAGGTCTCGCACTTTGATCAGAGCGCCGCGGCCCGACAGGCTGCGGCGGATGATGTCGGCGCGCGGCATGGTGGTCAGCAGGCGTTCGATGGCGGCTTCGACCTGATCCAGGTAGTCGGCATCCGGACACAGCAAGATGGCTTGCGCCAGCTCGTCGTGCTCGGCCTGTGAGAACAGATCCATGGCGATCCAGTCGGCCGGCGCGCTGCCGTCGCTGATAATCAGGATTTCGCTGGGGCCGGCAATCATGTCGATGCCCACGACGCCGAAGACGCGGCGCTTGGCCGAGGCGACGTAAGCGTTGCCTGGGCCCACGATTTTGTCCACAGCGGGGACCGTAGCCGTGCCGTAGGCCAGGGCGCCCACCGCCTGCGCGCCGCCGATGGTGAAAACGCGATCCACGCCGCCCAGGGCGGCGGCGGCCAGTACGATGGGGTTGCGCACGCCATCGGGCGTGGGGGTGACCATGATCAGCTCAGGCACGCCGGCAACCTTGGCCGGAATGGCGTTCATCAGCACGGACGAAGGGTAGGCTGCCTTGCCGCCGGGCACGTACAGGCCGACGCGATCCAGGGGCGTGACCTGTTGGCCCAGCACGGTGCCGTCGGGCTCGGTGTAGGTCCAGGTCTCGGCGCGCTGGTGTTCGTGATAACGGCGTACACGTTCAGCGGCTTGTTCCAGCGCCTGGCGTTGATCTACAGGCAAGCCACCCAGCGCGGCCTGCAGCTCGGCATGGGGTATTTCCAGTGCGTCGGCCTGGCTGACGTCCAGCCGGTCAAAGCGGCGCGTGTAGTCGAGCAGAGCTGCATCGCCGTCGTGTTGGATGCGATGCAGGATGTCGGCACAGGCTCGTTCGATGGATTCGTCTTCAGAGGCTTCGTAAGCCAGCAAGGAACGCAGCTCGACATCGAACTGGGCGGACTCGGCATTCAGGCGATGGATCAGTGACATGACGCTATAGGAAAAAGCTAGGGATCAAGAGCCAGTGTATAACGTTTTGTGTAGGCATGCGTCGATCCGGCCAGGACAACGCAGGGCGCTGCTGCTGGCCGGGCCGGAACCCCGGTCGCTCAGGCGTGCTCGTCGTCGACGGAGGCGCGCGAGAAGGCGTCGATCAGGGGCTGCAACTGAGGGCCGCGATTCTTCATGGCGGCCTGGTTGACGATCAAGCGCGAAGAGATCGTGGTGATTTCTTCCACTTCGACCAGCTTGTTGGCGCGTAGCGTACCGCCGCTGGAAACCAGGTCCACAATGGCATCGGCCAGGCCGACCAGCGGGGCCAATTCCATGGAGCCGTACAGCTTGATCAGGTCCACATACACGCCCTTGCTGGCGAAATGCTCCCGCGCGGCTCGGGTGTACTTGGTGGCGATACGCAGGCGCGAGCCTTGCTTGACGGCGGAATGGTAGTCGAAGCCTTCCGCCGTGGCGACGCACAGGCGGCAGCGGGCGATGTTCAGGTCCACCGGCTGATACAGGCCGCCGGGGTGCTGTTCCATGTGTTCGTACAGCACATCTTTGCCGGCAATACCGATGTGGGCGGCGCCGTACTGCACGTAGGTGGGCACGTCGGTGGCGCGCACGATGATCAGGCGCAGGTCGGGATTGTTGGTGGGCAGGATCAGCTTGCGGGACGTTTCCGGGCTTTCCAGCACTTTGATGCCGGCCTCTTCCAGCAGAGGCAGGGTTTCATCGAAGATCCGGCCTTTGGACAGGGCCAGCGTCAGGGGGGCGTTAATGCTGGCGGGGCTCATGCTGTTTCCTTGCTGCTGATGCGCTCAATCTGGGCGCCGACGGCCTGAAGCTTGTTTTCCATGCGGTCGTAGCCGCGGTCCAGGTGGTAGATGCGTTCCACGGTGGTTTCGCCGCGGGCCGCCAGGCCGGCGATGACCAGGCTGGCCGAGGCGCGCAAGTCTGTGGCCATGACCGTGGCGCCGGTCAGGTAAGGCACGCCCTGGACGACAGCCATGTGGCCATCGATGTCGATCTGCGCGCCCAGGCGGTTCAGTTCCTGGACATGCATGTAGCGGTTCTCGAAAATGGTCTCGACCACGGACGAGGTGCCCTCGGCGATGGTGTTCAGCGCCATCAACTGAGCCTGCATGTCGGTGGGAAAGCCGGGGTATTCACTGGTACGGAAACTGACCGCCTTGGGGCGGCCTTGCATGGATCCTTTGATCCAGTCCGGGCCGGTTTCGATGTGCAGGCCGGCTTCGCGCAGCTTGTCCAGCGTGGCGCCCAGGGCGTCGGCGTCGGTATTGCGCAGCACCAGCTCGCCGCCGGTTGCGCCCACGGCGCACAGAAAGGTGCCGGTTTCGATGCGGTCGGGGCAGATGCGGTGCTCGGCGCCGTGCAGGCGTTCCACGCCGTCGATCACGATGCGATCGGTGCCGTGGCCCTGGATGCGGGCGCCCATTTTGATGAGCAGTTCAGCCAGGTCGATGATTTCCGGTTCACGGGCGGCGTTTTCCAGAATGGTCTGGCCTTCGGCCAGTACGGCCGCCATCATGAGGTTTTCGGTGCCGGTGACGGTGATCATGTCGGTGCGCACCACGGCGCCGCGCAGGCGCTTGGCACGCGCGTTCACGAAACCGTGCTCGACCTGGATTTCCGCGCCCATGGCCGCCAGGCCTTTGATGTGCTGGTCCACGGGCCGCTGGCCGATGGCGCAGCCGCCGGGCAGGCTGACTCGCGCCTGTCCGAAGCGGGCCAGCAGCGGGCCCAGCACCAGGATGGAGGCGCGCATGGTCTTGACCAGCTCGTAAGGGGCTTCCAGGCTGGTGATGTCTGCAGCCGTCAGGGCCAGAGTGCCGTTGCGCTCTTGTTTGACGCCCAGTTGTCCCAGCAGTTTCAAGGTGGTGTCGATGTCGCGCAGGCGCGGCACATTGTCCAGCACCACGGTATCGGCCGTCAGCAGGCTGGCGCACAGAATGGGCAGGGCGGCGTTCTTGGCGCCGGAGACGGAAATTTCTCCGTTCAGGCGTTGGCCGCCTGAAATGCGTAATTTATCCATTCGGATTGGCCTTGTATTCGTCGGGAGTCAGGGTACGCATGGACAGGGCGTGGATTTCGGCCTTCATCCGGTCGCCCAGGGCCTTGTAGACCAGTTGGTGGCGGGCGATCAGGCGCTTGCCTTCGAAGGCAGGGCTGACAATCAGCGCTTCGAAGTGGGAGCCGTCGCCGTCGACATGCAGGTGGTCACAGGGCAGGTTGTCGGCAATGTATTGGCGTACTTGGTCGGGGGTCGGCAACATGAGGTCAATTCCGTAATTTATAGCCTGATGCGAGCAGGCGCAGCGAAATCAGGCACAGTGCAGCAAAGACGCCGGCGACGACGGCAAAGCTGAACCAGGGTGAAACGTCCGAAGCGGCGAAAAAACCATAGCGAAAACCGTCGATCGTATAGAACAGTGGGTTCCAGTGCGAGACGGTCTGCCAGAAGGGCGGCAGGCTGTGGATCGAATAGAACACGCCGGACAGGAAGGTGGCCGGCATGATCAGGAAGTTCTGGAACGCGGCCAGCTGGTCGAATTTTTCGGACCACAGGCCGGCGATCAGGCCCAGCGTGCCCATGATGCCGCAAGACATGACGGCAAAGAGAATAACCCACAGCGGGTTGGCTACGGGCAGATGTACGAAGAATAAGGATATAAGCCAGACGCAGATACCTACGCACAGACCGCGCGCGATAGCAGCCAGCAGATAGGCGGCGAAGATCTCGCGGTGCGAGAGCGGCGGCAGCAGAATGAACACCAGGTTGCCCGAGATGCGGCTTTGGATCAGCGAGGACGACGGGTTGGCGAAGGCATTCTGCAACATGCTCATCATCATCAGGCCGGGAATCAGGAAGGCCGTGTAGGGCACGGAGTCGTACACAGTGACCCTGCCTTCGAGCACGTGGGCGAAGATCAGCAGGTACATCAGCGCCGTCAGCACGGGGGCGGCGATGGTCTGGAAGGCGACCTTCCAGAAGCGCATCAGTTCTTTGCGCAGCAGCGTGGGAAAGCCCGAACCCATGACAGGCTGCGCCGGCGGGCGCACCGTGCCGGGAGCGGGTACGGGCGTATCGGTGTTCTGCGGCACGCCCCAGTGTTTGGGGGAAGCGGGCTGGTTCATAGCGCGACTCCCATTTTTCCTTCGTTGTGCATGATGCGCACGAATGCGTCCTCCAGGTCGGTGCCGCCGGCGCGCTCCATGATGGCCTGGGTCGTGTCCAGGGCCACGATATTGCCGTGCTTGAGCATGGCCAGGCGTCCGCACAGGGCTTCGGCTTCTTCCAGGTAGTGCGTGGTCAGCAAAATCGTGTGGCCTTGCTGGTTCAGGCGGATGATGAATTCCCACAGGGTGCGGCGCAGGTCCACGTCCACGCCTGCGGTTGGTTCGTCCAGGATAATGACGGGCGGGCGATGCACCAGCGCCTGGGCGACCAGCACCCGGCGCTTCATGCCGCCGGACAGCGCGCGCATATTGGCGTCGGCCTTGTCAGTCAGGGCCAGGTTGGCCAGGATTTCGTCGATCCAGTCGTCATTGTTCTTCAGGCCGAAGTAGCCCGATTGCAGGCGCAGGGTCTCGCGCACGGTGAAGAACGGGTCGTAGACGATCTCCTGGGGCACCACGCCCAACGACTGGCGCGCCTTTTGATATTGGGTGCGCACATCGTAGCCACAGACGCTGACCTGACCGCTGGTGGGCTGGGTCAGGCCGGCGAGCATGGAAATCAAGGTGGTCTTGCCTGCGCCGTTGGGGCCGAGCAGGCCGAAGAACTCGCCGTGCTCGATGGTCAGGCTGACCTTGTCCACGGCCAGGAAACCGGCATCGGGACTGGGGGGGGAGAATAGGCTTTTCAGGCCGGCACGACGGGGTGCGAAGCGTTTGCTGACGTTATCGAGTTTAAGGGCGGACATGGCAATTAAGGTTGGCCTGACGTGGGTGTGCTGTGCTTGTCACCGCTGCGGCGCTCCTGTGGCGGAACGGCACTGCGCCAAAGCGCGGCGCCGCTTGCAGCGGCGGTCAGGATCTTCATTATAGAGTACGACTTTGGTCTGCTTATAAGCTCATGACCAGAGTGTCCATGCCGCCCCTGTGGCAGGGGGCGGTGAGGCTTACTTGTTCTGGCTGTTGAGCGCCTGGATCAGGCCATTGATCCCGTTTTGCTCGATCTGCTGGGAGAACTGGTTGCGGTAGTTCTGGATCAGCCAGATGCCTTCCACGTTCAGGTCATAGATCTTCCAGCCGTCGGGTGTTTTTTCCATGCGGTAGTCCACGCCTACAGGAGCGCCGTTGGCCTGGGTCAGCGAGGAACGCACGACCACGTCGTCGGCATTGGCGTCGCCGCGGAAAGGCAGGATGTTCAGCTGGGTTTTGCTGTCCACGCGGGACAGCGCGCCGCTGTAGGTACGCACCAGTGTGCCTTTGAAGGCCTCGGTCAATTGCTGGCGTTGTTCCGGCGTGGCTTGGCGCCAGTAGCGGCCGGCGGCCAGGCGCGTGGTTTTTTCCAGGTTTACGTAGGGCAGGATGTGCTGGTCGACGGCAGTCATGATGGCGCTGCGGTCGCCTTTGCGGATGGCGTCGCTGTCTTTGACGACTTGCAGGGCTTTGTCGCCTACCGCCTGGATGAACGCATTGGGGGCGGCTTTGGGGTCGATGGCCTGAGCTTGGGCGGCGCTGTGCAGGCACAGCGCCACCAGGGCACAGGCGGCCATGAGCCAATGAAGAAGACGAGCGGACGTGGACTGCAAAGCAGTCCCGCCGAGGGCGGGACGTGGGTTCATACGTAAAACTCCAGATTCAGGTAAAAGCGGTTGGGCCGGATCTTATTCGTCGGCGTCCGAGTAGTCGGGCAGATCCTGGCTGGTGTCGCCATCTTGAGTGCGCGCCTGCACCATGGAATGGCGTCGTTGCAGGTAAGCGTCACGGATGAAGCTGTAGCGGTCAAGGGCGATGTCGTTAACAAGTTTTTCTGCGTCGAGCAGGCCGGCGCGGGCATCGACAGCCCACAGGCCCATGATGCTATTGCGCACAGGTACATCGCGGATGGCCATGATAGGGCCGGTGGACGAGAAGCCTTCAATGAAGCTGGTGCCGCGGGCGGCCGCGTCGCGTACGGAGCTTGGGCCGAAGAAGGGCAGCACGACGTATGGGCCGGGCTTGACGCCCCAGACGCCCAGCGTGATGCCGAAGTCGTTCTGGATGCGGCGTGAGCCGTTCATGGTGGCCACGTCGATGCAGCCGCCCAGACCCATGGTGGAGTTGAACAGCACGCGGCCCAGTGTGTTGAAGAAGTCGATGTGCTCGCCCTGCAGGAAGCTGTTCACGGCCGACCAGGCATCGCCGAAGTTGTTGAAGATGTTGCTGATGCAGGTGCGCACCGGCTTGGGCGTCAAGGCGGTATAGCCTTCGGCGATGGGCTTGATGATGGCGCCGTCGACGTTGTCGTTGAACGTCTGGATGCCGCGGTTCATGCCTTCCCAGGGGTCGTTGGGATTGGGGTTGGGCACGTTGGCGCAGCCGACCGCCAGGACGGCGGTGGCGCTGATCAGGCCCAGTCGGGCGGCGCGTGGCAGCGCGAAGGAACGGCGGGTCGTTTCTGTAGTCATGATTCTTGGTTCTTGTAAGGGGGCAGGAGGCAGGGCTGCGGTTTATTTGCCGGAGCCGTCGCTGCCTTCCTTGGCCGCTGAGCTGTATAGGAACTTGCTGATGATTTCCTCGAGCACCACGGCGCTTTGGGTGTAGGCGATAGTACTGCCGTTTTGCAAGTTTTTGTCATCACCGCCGGCGGTCAGGCCGATGTATTGCTCGCCCAGCAGTCCGGAAGTCAGAATGGAGGCGGACGTGTCAGCGGGAAATTGGTATTGTTCGTCCATGTCGATGCTGACCACGGCTTTGAAGTCGATATTGTCGAAACTGATGGTGCGCACCCGGCCCACCACGACGCCGCTGGCCTTGATGGGCGCGCGCGGCTTTAGGCCGCCGACATTATCGAACTTGGCCGAAACCTCGTAGGTTTGGGCGAGCGAAAAGGAGCTGAGGTTGCCGGCCCGCAGGGCCAGGAACGCCAGGGCGACCAGTCCCAGCAACACGAACAGGCCAACCCAGAAATCGGTTTTCTCGCGATTCATAGCGGGGCAATTCCTAAATAGTTAACTGAACATAAGGGCGGTGAGCAGGAAGTCCGTACCCAGTACCGCCAATGCGCCGCTGACCACCGTGCGGGTCGTGGCGCGGGAAACACCTTCGGGGGTGGGCTTGGCGTGCCAGCCCATATAAAGCGCGATCAGCGTGACGATGATGCCGAAGACCACGCTCTTGATGACGCCATTGAGCACGTCGTCGATGATGTCCACGCCGTTTTGCATCTGTGACCAGAATGAGCCTGCATCGATGCCGATCAGTTGCACGCCTACGATATAGCCGCCCAGGATGCCGACCATAGAAAATACGGCGGCCAGGATGGGCATGGCAATGACGCCGCCCCAGAAGCGCGGCACCAGCAGGCGGCGTAGCGGGTCCACGGCCATGACTTCCATGGCGGCGATCTGCTCGCCGGCTTTCATCAGGCCGATCTCGGCTGTGAGCGAGGTGCCGGCGCGTCCCGCAAAGAGCAGGGCCGTGACCACCGGCCCCAGCTCGCGCACCAGCGACAGCGCCACCAGCAGGCCCAGCGCTTCTTCGGAGCCATAGCGGTTCAGGGTGTAATAGCCTTGCAGGCCCAGCACGAAACCGACGAACAGGCCTGAAACGGCGATGATCAGCAGCGAATAGTTGCCAATGAAATGAATTTGTTGCGAAATCAGTCGGGGGCGGCGCCACAGCAGCGAAGAGCGCGCCAACAGATTGACCAGCAGGCGGCTGAAGGCCCCCAGCCCGAAGATGCTGCTGCGCACGGCGGCGCCCAGGACGCCAAGAGGGCGGGTGATCAGGTTCATGGGCGCGTCGTCCGGTTCTTGAGCCAGGCTTCGAAAGCCGGGGTGACGGGGTAGTTGAAAGCGATGGGGCCGTCCGGTTCGCCGTGCAGGAACTGGCGCACGTAGGGGTCATCCGAGTCGCGCAGTTGCTTGGGCGCGCCTTGGGCGATCAGGCGGCCCTGGCCCACGATGTAGACCAGATCCGCGATGGCGAAGGACTCGGGCACGTCATGGGTGATCAGTACCGAGGCGCAGTTCAGGCGGTCCGTCAGGTCGCGGATAAGCTGTGCGGTAATGCCCATGGAAATAGGATCCAGTCCGGCGAAAGGTTCGTCGTACAGGATCAGTTCGGGTTCGAGTACGATGGCGCGCGCCAGGGCCACGCGGCGGGCCATGCCGCCGGAGATTTCGCTGATGCCCAGGTGGGCGGCGGCTCGCAGACCTACGGCGTCCAGCTTGTCCAGCACGCGTTCCTGAACCTGCGCTTCCGAGACGCGGGTCAGTTCGCGCAAGGGGAAGGCCACGTTTTCGAATACATTCAGGTCGGTGAACAGGGCGCCTTGCTGAAACAGCACGCCCATGCGCTGGCGGGTACGCCGCAACTGTTCGTTGTCCAGGCTGGCAACGTCTTTGCCGAAAACCGTGACTAGGCCCTGCTGGGCGCGAATCTGGCCTGTGGCGGCGCGCAGAAGTGTTGTTTTTCCGGAACCCGAGCCGCCCATCATGGCCACGACCTGCCCTTTGCTGACCGACATGGAGATGTCCGACAGCACGGTAAAGGACCCGTAGCCCAGCGAGGCGGAGTCCAGTTTCAGTACGGCTTGGTCAGTATTTTCGGCCATGTCGCGGGCAAGGTCGGGTAAATGGACCTGACATTGTAACGCCTGGCGGGTTTAGCGCTCAATGCAATCACGCCCGGCCTGCAGTGCAGACCGGGCGTGGCAAGGGGCGACGGGAGGGAGGTCAAGTGGGGGCGACAGGATTCTCCAGGGCCCCCAGGCCAGTGACGGCGATGCGCAGTCGGTCGCCGCTGTTCAGGTAGCGAGGCGGATCGAAGCGTGCGCCCGCGCCGGTGGGCGTCCCGGTCAGGATGACATCGCCGGGCATCAGCCGGCTGAATTGCGAAATGTATTCAATCAGGCGATCAAAGCCGAAAATCAGGTTGGCGGTGGTGTCGTCCTGACGCAGCTCGTCGTTCACCCAGGTCTGCAGATGCAGGTTCTGCAACTGGGCCGGATCGCGCAGCAAGGTCATCCAGGGTCCGATGCTGCCGCTGGCCTCGAAGTTCTTGCCTTGGGTGACGTTGAATTTGCCGTGGCGCAGCCAGTCGCGCACGGTTCCTTCATTGGCAATGCACAGTCCAGCAATATGTTCCAGAGCGTGTTCCCGGGCGATGCGACGGCCCTCCTTGCCGATCACCAGGACAATTTCGCCTTCGTAGTCGAACTGTTCGCTGATGGCGGGCTTGAGCAGGTGCTGGCCGTGTCCTACAAAGGTGCTGGCCGTGCGCATGAACAAGCTGGGGTAGGCGGGGGCGCTGCTGCCGTCCTTGTATTCTTCGTTGCGGTCCGCATAGTTGACCCCGACGCAGAAAATCTTCTCCGGTTCGAACAGGGTGGGCCGGAGCTGGATATGGCTCTGGGCAATGCCGGGTTCGTCCAGGGCCTGAGCCATGCGGCGTTCCAGCTCCTGTGGCGTGGAGAGCAGCGCCTTCATGGCGGTGGCGTCGACGTCCAGGCGATGCACAAAGCCCTGATTCAGCACGCCGATGGCATTGGCGCCCTGATGGTGATAGCAAACAATCGGCATGTCGCTCAGGCTCCTGCTTGATTCATGAATTTGCGGATGGAGTTGGCTTTGTAGTTCAGGATCGGATCCATTTCCTGGACTTCAAAGGCAATGGCGGTGGGCCGCCGCTCGCTCAGCGCTGACAAGTGGCTTGTCAATGTTGCGAAGATGGTGTCCGCCACTTGCTTCTTGGTGGCGGCGTCGCGGCCATGGCCGATGCGCAGTACGATGTGCACGAATGCGTTGTCCGGATTGCCGTCGGCGATCAAGGCATTCTGTATGGGCAGCAGGCGTATACGTATGCCTGCCAGCGGGAAGATGCCGCTGTCCAGCATGGCCTGGTGCAGGGCGGGGCCCAGGGATCGGATTTCATCGTCGTGTTCGATATTGCTGCTGTATTCAATCCAGGCGTGGGGCATGGAGAACTCCTTGTGTCATTTTTGGAAAAGCCCGGCGTCTTTGATGGGCTGCTCCCAGCGCTGCGTCTCGCTGTGCATCAGTGCGTCGAAGGCTTCGCTGCTGGAGCCCTTGGGCTCGACGCCCGCCGTCTGGAACTGAGTCTTGAGCTCGGGCGATTCCAGGGCCTTCTGGGTGGCGGCGTGCAGCGTGCGGATGATCTCGGGCGGCGTTCCCGCGGGTGCGGCCAGTCCGTACCAGCCCACCACGTCGAACCCGGGGTAGCCCTGCTCGGCCACGGAGGGCAGGTCGGGCAGCAGACGGTAGCGTTCCCGGCTGGTGACGGCGATCGGCTTGAGCTGGCCTTGCTGCAGGTGCGGCAGTACGGACACCGGGCTGGAGATCATCAGTTGCACCCGTCCGCCCACCACATCGCTGATGGCTTCACCCGATCCCTTGTAGGGAATGTTCAGCATGTCCAGGTGGGTGGCCGCCTTCAGAGTTTCGCCGGCCAGAAAGGCAGCCGAGGCTCCGGTGGCATAGTTCAATTCCCCGGCCTCTTTCTGTGACAGATCGCTCAGGGCTTTCAGGGAATCGGCTTTGACGGCAGGGTTGGCCACCAGCAGATAGGGTTGCGACGACACCTGGGAGATGCCTGCGAAATCCTTGTAGCTGTAGCCTGTGCTCTTGTAGAGCCAGGGGCTCATGGCGATAGTGGCTTCGATGGCCAACACGATGGTCTGGCCGTCGGCTGGCGCTTGCAGCGCCGCCTTGGTGCCGATGATGCCGTTCGCGCCGGGTTTGTTTTCTACCACGATGGTGGCATCCAGCTCTTTGGCCAGTTCCTTGGCCAGTATGCGGGCCACGACGTCGGTGCCGCCGCCCGGAGCGAACGGCACAATGAAGCGGATGGGTCCGTTCGGGTAGGGGGCGGCGTATACGGCGCCTGCGGCGCACAGCAGGCAAGCCGTCAGCAGACGCAGCGGGGTCTTGATCATGGTTGTCTCCTCGGCCTTCCTCGTCGGGAAGGTTTATTTTTGCTGCGAAAACAAGGCGTCGATACGAGCCTCGTAGGCGTGGTAATCCAGGAATTTGTACAGCTCTTCACGTTGTTGCATGATGTCCAGGACTCCTTTTTGTGTGCCTTTATGACGGATTTCCTGGTAGACGCGCAGGGCGGCGGCGTTCATGGCGCGGGCGGCCGATAGCGGGTACAGCGCGGCTGATACTCCGACTTGGGCTAGTTCTTCCGTCGTGAAATTTGGAGTCTTGGAAAACTCGGTGATGTTGGCCAGCACCGAATGCGGACGATCCAGGCGCTGCACGAACGCCGTGTACTCGTCCAGGGTGGTGCAGGCTTCGGCAAAAATCATGTCGGCGCCGGCGTCCAGATAAGCCTGGGCTCGGTCCAGGGCTTTGTCCAGGCCCTCGATGGCCAGCGCATCCGTGCGGGCAATGATGAAGAAATCGGGGTCGGTGCGCGCATCCACGGCGGCTTTGATGCGATCCAGCATTTCGTCCTGGCTGACGATTTCCTTGCCGGGACGGTGGCCGCAGCGCTTGAGCTGTACCTGGTCTTCCATGTGCAGGGCGGCGGCTCCGTCCTTGATCAGTCCTTTCATCATTCGGGCGATGGTGAATGCGCCGCCAAAACCAGTGTCCACGTCCACGACCACGGGCAGGTCTACGGCATCGGTAATACGGCGCAAGTCGGTCAGCACATCGCTCAGATTGGTAATGCCCAAGTCGGGCAGGCCGTAGGAATAATTAGCCACGCCGGCACCGGCCAGATACAGGGCGCGAAAGCCCAGTGTCTTGGCCATCATGGCGGTGTAGGGGTTCAGGGTGCCGACAATTTGCAGCGGATGCTCTTCGTTCAGGGCCTGACGGAAACGAGCGCCAGCGGAAGCGGGTTGTTGAGACATTGTGCTACTCCGTTTAAAAGTCCATAATATGGATTAATTAATGCGTTAACTAATTGATGTATAGCGTACGTAATACGATAAATCCTTGTCAATCAATTGCTTCTTGTGTTTACAAGTAATCCACATGGCGGAGTTTTTATGTCATCAGTGCAAAGTCTGGGTCGCGCCTTCGATATTCTTCGCGTCATAGCGCATCACCAGGGCACGGGAGTGCGCTTGAAGGATCTGACGGCGCTGACCGGCCTGTCCCAGCCCACCGTGCATCGCATGCTGACCGAACTGCAGGCTCAGGGCGCTGTCATCCAGCGTCCCTACAGCCGTCGCTATTTTTTGGGGGCCATGGTGGCGGAATTGGGCCTGACGGCCAGCGTGGATTACGACTTTGCCACTTTGTGCAGGCCGTCCGTGGCGCGCATTGCCGCAGAAACCGGTGATACGGCTTTTGTGTCCAAGCGCAGCGGGCTGGATCTGCTCTGCCTGGATCGGCGCTCGGGGGCGCATCTGTTCAAGGCATTTACGCTCGATGTGGGCGTGCGTCGGCCTTTGGGGCGAGGCGCCAGCGGCATAGCGTTGCTGCTGCACCTGCCCGAAGCAGACGTGCTGGACGTGCTGCGTCGCAATGCGGCTTTCTTGTGCCAGCGCGATCCGCAGGGCGAGCAGGAGGCCGAGCGCCGTTGGCGACAGGCTTGCGAACAAGGCTATGCCGTGCGGGATGCGGCTGAAGTCGATGTGCGCTCGGTGGCGGTGCCTATTCGGGATGGACGCGGCCAGCCTGGCGCGTGCCTGAGCGTATCGACCACGCGGGCCCGGCTGGGCGACGGCCGTCTGGTGCAAGTGGTCGCGCTGCTGGAGCGCGAGGCGCGCCGGCTGGAGGACGTGCTGCAGGCGCAGTCAGAGCCGGCGGAGTCTTTGTTGTGACAGTAAAGATCTGAGCCGCGTCAGACCAGCGGCCGGATCAAGGCGAACAGCGCGCCACCCAGCGCCAGCAGCAGTAAAGGATTGATGCGGGTGCGCAGCAGCAGCGCAGTGGCCGCCAGCGCCACGCCCCAGGCCCAGGGTCCGCCTTCGGCGGCTTTCAGAATGGTGCCGCTGGCGGCCAGAATCATGCCGGCGGCGATGGGCAGCAGCCCGATCTCCACGGCGCGGATAAAACGTGTGCCTTCGTAGCGTTTCCAGACGGTGGCCAGGTAATAGATCAATAGAGCCGAGGGCAGGAAAATAGCGATGGACGCCGCCAGCGCACCGGCCCAGCCGGCTGTTTTCCAGCCGACCATCGTGACCAGCAGCGACTTGGGTCCCGGCGTCAGACGAGACAGGGCGAATAGGTCCAGAAATTCCTGGTTGCTGATCCAGTGGTGGATTTCCACCGATTGGCGGTGAATTTCGGGGATGATGCTTTGTCCGCCGCCCACGGTCAGAAAGGACAGCGGCGCAAACACGCGCATCAATTCAAGCAGGATGGTCCACATGGTCAGCCCGCCTGCTGCGCGCCCAGGCGATGCCAGGCGACCCAGATGGACAGCGGCGCTGTGATCAGCACGACGGCGATCAAGCTCCATTCCATGACGAAAATGCCGATGAATACGGCAGCCATCAGCACAATAGGCAGCAGCCCCTGCGATTCGGAGGCGCGCCGCGCCGAGCGCACGCCCATCTCCAGCGAAAGCCCAATAGCGGCGGCGGCAATGCCCGCCATGACTTGACGGGTCAGGTCCGAGCCGGTCAATTGTTCCAACCCAACCAGCATCAAGATGGCGACGAACAGCGGCGGCACGACCATGCCCAGCGCGGCTACGGTGGCGCCTCGTCCGCCGCGCAGGCGATACCCTATCCAGATGGCCAGATTGACGACATTGATGCCGGGCAGGGCCTGGGAGAGCGCCAGGCCGCTCAGGAAGTCGTCCTGGCTCATCAGGCGACGCTGGACGACGAATTCGCGCATCAACCAGCCGCTCAAGCCGCCGCCGAAGCTGGTGATGCCGATGCGGGCAAAAGAAAAAAACAGTCCGGCCAGGGACAGGGGGGACGAAATGGGGTCAGGCTTCCCAGCCACGCGCGTGCCTCGATGGTTCGTATTGTTTTAGGGTGAAAGTAATTCTATTCTGGCACAGAAGACGGGCCGGTATCTGTCAGTCAGCTTGCAAGGTGTGCGGCGGTCCGGTCCGCAGCGCTTTGCCGCTTGCGGCATGGAACGCCCAGCGTGGAGAGGGACTGGGTGTTTGAATCATTTCTATGCATTGAATAAATAAAAAGAAGAAATAAAAATTAAATAAGAAACGGTAAAAATAAATAGAAAAATTCATGCCTGTACGACGGGTTTTCAGGCTGACGGGACTGTGCTGAAATGTCAGCGCCCTGAACAATAGGATCACGCCTTTTCTTTGCGCATCTCACTGAAATTTAAGTAATTGAAACGATTGTTTGAAATTTTACCTGCCAAGAGTCACTCGGGCTGAGACGGCTTGTTTCCTGTGTCGGGTCGGCTCGTGGAGGGCAGGATTTGATCTGTGTCCTGCTTTGTTTAAAAATAAAAGAATCGCTATGGCTTAATAGAGCGTGCAGCGTGTACGATTATTGGATTGCTGCGCATTCAAGGCCGCCAGGCTGTCGCGCTCTTGCCGCGCAGGGTTCGGGTTTCTTGGAGACAAATCTATGACATCTAGTCCATCCCATGCGGTGACGGGTGGCGCCCAGGGCGTGCGCCGGGTGGCCGTCTGCGGTGCCGGCGTCATGGGGGCGCAGATTGCCGCCCATTGCGTCAATGCCGGCATCCCTGTGGTGCTGTTCGATCTGCCAGCTCGTGAAGGGCCCAAAAATGGCATCGTCATGCGCGCCATCGCCCATCTGCGCAAAATGAATCCCGCCCCGCTGGGCACCCCCGACCTGGCTGACCTGATCGAGCCGGCCAACTACGAAGACAATCTGGACCGCCTTGGGCAGTGCGACCTGGTCATCGAGGCCATTGCCGAGCGCCTGGACTGGAAGCAGGACCTGTATCGCAAGATTGCTCCGGCCCTGCACCCGCAAGCCATCATCGCCAGCAACACGTCGGGCCTGTCCATCACTTCACTGGCCGATGTGCTGCCCGAGGCCTTGCAGCACCGCTTCTGCGGCGTGCATTTCTTCAATCCGCCGCGCTACATGAGCCTGGTGGAGCTGATCCCTACCCGCTATACCCGGCCTGAACTGCTGGATACGCTGGAAACATTTCTGGTGTCACAATTGGGCAAGGGCGTGGTGCGCGCCAAGGACACGCCCAACTTCATCGGTAACCGCATCGGCGTCTTCGGCATTCTGTCCGTGTTCGAACAGGCTCGCCGCTTCGGTCTTTCCTACGAACAAGTGGACGAATTGACCGGTACTCGTCTGGGTCGCGCCAAGTCGGGCACCTACCGCACGGCGGACGTCGTGGGATTGGATACCTTGGCGCATGTCATTCGCACCATGCAGGATCAACTGCCTGACGACAGCTTTCGTGCGCATTTCGGATTGCCCCCCGAAGTCCAGGGTCTGATCGATGCCGGCGCCCTGGGCCAGAAGACAGGGGCGGGTTTTTATCGCAAGAAGGGGCGCGATATCCAACGCTTCGATGCCGAGCAGCGCGACTACGTCGCCGCCGACCAGCGCATCGACCCCGAAGTCGCCGCCCTGCTGGCAGTACGCGACCCGGCCGAGCGCCTGGGCGCGCTGCGCGAATCGCCGCATCCCCAGGCGCAGTTCGTCTGGGCGGTATTGCGCGATACCTTCCATTACAGCGCCGTGCATCTGCAAGACATTGCCGACAATGCCCGTCAGTTGGATCTGGCCCTGAAATGGGGGTTTGGGCATCAACAAGGGCCGTTCGAGATCTGGCAGTCGGCAGGATGGCGTCAGGTCGCCCAGTGGATCACGCAGGATATCCAGGATGGCAAGGCGCTCAGCACGCAACCCCTGCCCGACTGGGCCACGCGCGGCCCGGTCTGGGAAGCCCAGGGCGTGCATACGGCGGCGGGGTCCTGGAACCCGGCCCAGAGCCGCTTTGAAGGTCGCAGTGCATTGCCGGTGTATCAGCGTCAGATCGGCGCTCCGTTGCTGGTGGGCGAGGCCGATTCCCTGGACACCCAGACGGTGTTCGAAGACGAATCCGTTCGTTGCTGGACCCTGCCCGCGCCCCATCCCAGGGATGTGCTGATCGTGTCCTTCAAGACCAAGATGCATACGCTCAGCCCTGGCGTGGTGCGTGGCCTGATCAAGGCGGTGGAACTGGCCGAGGCGTCTTTCCAGGCGCTGGTCATCGCCCAACGGGGCGAGCCTTTCTCGGCCGGCGCCGACCTCAAGGCCATCCTGCCTTTGTTCGAGCAGCATGGCGTCGCGGCAGTCGAGCCCATCGAGCGTGAAATGCAGGATATGGTGCTGCGCTTGCGCTATGCCCAGGTGCCGGTGGTCGCAGCTTTGGCGGGCCTGGCCTTGGGCGGCGGCTGCGAACTGTCCGTGCATTGCGCACACCGCGTGGCTCACTTCGAAACCTATATCGGCCTGGTGGAGGTCGGCATCGGCTTGGTGCCGGGCGCTGGCGGGCTGACTTTCTGCGCGCGTCGCGCAGCAGAGCTGCAGGCGCAGGGTGCGCCGGACGCCCCGCTGCTGGCCTATCTGAAACGCTTTGCACTGGCCGTGGCCAGTGCGCAGGTCTCGCGTTCGGCCCTGGACGCCCGGCAGATGGGCTACCTGCGCGAATCCGACACCATCGTCATGAATCGCCACGAACTTCTGTATGTTGCGGTGCGCCAGGCCCAGGCCTTGGCCAGCGTAGGCTGGCGGGCGCCGCTGCCGCGTCGCTTCCCCGTGGCCGGCCGCGATGGCATCGCTACTCTGAAGGCGCAGTTACTGAACATGAAGGTAGGCGGTTTTATTTCTGATTACGATTTCCGCGTCGCGGAACAGGTGGCGACAGTGATTTGCGGCGGAGATGTGGACCCGGGCTCGCTGGTGGACGAAGAATGGATGCTGGCCCTGGAGCGGCAGGCGTTTCTGGAGTTGCTCAATTCCCCCAAGACCCAGGAACGGATCACCGGCATGCTGACCACCGGCAAGCCGGTGCGCAACTGAGCCCGATCAAGGAGCTGATATGACATTACAACAAGCATATATCGTGGCTGCCAAGCGTACCCCCATCGGCAAGGCGCCGCGCGGCGTGCTTTCTTCCTTGCGGCCGGACGAGCTGCTGGCCGAAACGGTGCGCGGCACATTGGCCGGCTTGCCCGATCTGGATCCAGCGGTCATCGAAGACCTGGTGGCCGGCTGCGCGCTGCCCGAAGGGCCGCAAGGCTTCAACGTGGCGCGCATCTCGGCCCTGCTGGCCGGCTTGCCCTATACGGTGCCCGGCATGACGGTAAACCGCTTCTGCGCCTCCGGGCTGTCGGCCATCGCCATTGCGGCCGATCGCATCCGGACCGGGCAGGCCGATGTCATCCTGGCTGCGGGCGTGGAATCCATGAGCCAGGTGCCCGTCATGGGTGTGAGCACCACATTCAGTCCGGAGGTGTTCGCATCGCAGGAAAACTACGGCATTGCGTATGGCATGGGGCTGACCGCCGAGGAAGTGGCGCGCGAATGGAAGGTATCCCGCGAGGATCAGGATGCCTTTGCCCTGGCGTCGCATCAAAAGGCCATCAAGGCGTGGAAATCGGGTGAATTTGCCGACGAGATCCTGCCCGTCACGGTCACTCACCGCCAGCCCGACCTGCATAGTCTGGAGGTGGCGGAACAGGTCAAAATCATCAGCCAGGACGAAGGGCCGCGCCCCGATACCAGCCTGGAGGCGCTGGCCAAGCTGCGGCCGGCGTTTGCCGCCAAGGGCTCAGTCACTGCGGGCAATAGTTCGCAAACCTCAGACGGCGCGGGCGCCTTGCTGGTGGTGTCCGAGCGCGCCCTGCGCGATCATGGCCTGACCCCCTTGGCCCGTTTCGTGTCCTTTTCGGTGCGCGGCGTGCCGCCCGAGATCATGGGCATCGGTCCCAAGGAAGCCGTGCCGCGTGCCTTGGCGCTGGCCGGACTCAAGCAGGAACAGCTGGAGTGGATCGAACTGAATGAAGCTTTCGCGGCCCAATCTCTGGCGGTGATCCGCGACCTGGGGCTGGATCCGGCGCGCGTCAATCCACTGGGCGGGGCGATCGCCATGGGGCATCCGTTGGGGGCGACCGGCGCAATGCGTGCCGCCACCGTGATTCATGCGCTGCAGCGCCACAAGCTCAGGTACGGCATGTTGACGATGTGCATAGGCACGGGCATGGGGGCAGCGGGAGTTTTCGAGCGGACCTGACCCCGGCATCGCGCTCCGGCCGGGCGGCTTCATGGGCTTGCCGGAGCTGCTTGCGGCATGACGAGCATCACGTGCTATGACAGCTCGTCACACTTTCAAGTGCAGGCCGTCGATATACTGGTTTTAACCGGCCTGGTTCCGGTTTCCCATTTTTCGCATCATCCAGGAGGTAACGCCGTGAACACGCCATCTTCCAACCATGTGAAATACGACGATCTTGAATGGCACGTCGGGGGAGACTACCCGCAGGACCTGGGGCCCGAAGGCGGCCGCACGCACATGGGCATGTATCTGGCCTGGCTGGTGTCGCGCCGATTGCTGTCCGACGAACTGGTGGCGCAATATCCCAACGAGGTGCGCCAGTGCCGCGATCACATGATCAAGGGTTCTCAGCTGCTGCAGATCTGCTGCCAGGATGTATTGGTCCGCGACGACCTGTCGCCGCAGGGCCAGGCGTTTTCCGACTTCTACTATGATCAGTTCTACCTGGACGATTATGTGGAAACTCTGGATAACGCGGATCTGCCGTCCATCTACCACGTGCCCGATGATTGGGAGTCTTACGAGGCCTTGTACCCGGTGCTGGAAGAGCGGTACGCTGCCTGGCTGCATGCGCAGGGCCAGGACACGCTGGACGAATAGGCGCCCCGGCGGCGTTGCGTCAGGCGGCCTTGCGCCGGCCTATCACACCCGTGGCCAGCAAGGTGCCCAGCAATACCGTGGCCATGCCGGCCAGCATCTGCAGCGTCAGAACTTCGCCCAGCAACAGCGTGCCCCAGAACACGCCGAAGGGTGGCACCAGAAAAGTCACAGTAATGGTTTTGGACGGGCCTACGTTGGCCAGCAAGCGGTAGAAAATCAGGTAGGCGATCGCCGTGCACAACAAGGACAGCGACAGGGCTGCGCCCCACGAGGACAGGGGTGGGGTCTGTTCGGGCCACCAGATCAGTGCGAAGGGCAGCAGCACCAGGGTGGCGCTGACCATGCTGCCGGCGGCCACGGCGCGTGGTTCCACGCCGCGCAGGTAGCGCGCCGTGTAATTGGTAGACACCCCGTAAAACACGGTGGCCAGCAAGGCGGCCAGCACGGCCCAGCCTTGCGCTCCCTGGCTGAAGGACAATTTGTCGTAGACCAGAATTACGATCCCCAGGAAACCGACGAACAAACCCAGTATGCGGCTGCGCGACAGGCGTTCCTGCAGCCACAGCCGCGCTACCAGCGCGCCGAACAAGGGAGCCATGGCGTTGAGTACGGCCAGCAGGCCTGATTCCAGCCGCAGGGCGGCGTAGGCATACAGCGCGAAGGGAAAAGCAGCATTCAGAATGCCCAGCCCGAAGATGGCTTTCCAGTTTTGCAAGAAGGCATTCAGGCGCCCCGTCAGTGACAGGTAGCTCATCAAGGCGATGGCGCTGGCGCCGACGCGCACGACAGTCAGGGGAAAGGGGCCGAAGGCGGGCACGGCCTTGAGCGTGAACAGGAACGAGCCGCCCCAGATGGCAGCCAGCAGGAACAGATCGCGTAGGTCTTTGGGGGACATGGCAGGGGTGAGTGGGCTGCGGTCCCCATGGGCCGCACGCCCGGTGGATTGTAATGCTTGTCCCGCTCAGGCGGCGTGAAGAACTTGCCGTCCATGTGGTCAGTGCCCGCGCGGCGGACGCGCGGGCGGGAATGGACCTTATTTCCAGAAGCCGTGGTGCGGGGTGGCGGCTTCATCTTCAATCAGAGGGCCGAAGACGCTGACTTTGCGCTGGCCTCGGGCGAAGACTTCGCGGCAGGGCAGAGAGAAGGTGGGGTTCTCGGGATGGTCGCCAGTCAGCACCAGCAGACTTTCCTCGGCCAGGGCATAGACCACGCGCCCGATCCCACACCAGTAAATGGCGCCCGAACACATGCAGCAGGGTTCCGCGCTGGTGTACAAGGTGCAATCGGCCAAGGCGTCGGGCGGCAGCAGGCGGGCGGCTTCGGCCGCGGCGCGCAGTTCCGCGTGCTGGGTCGGATCGCCTTCGGGCGGCATGGAGTTGTTGCCGGCCGTGCAGACGATGTTGCCGTCCTTGTCGGCCACCAGGGCGGCGAAGGGGTGACGGCCTCGAGCCTTGGACTCTTCCGACAGGGCGATGGTCTGGCGCAGCAATTCCATGTCGCGCGCGCTCAGGCCGGCGTGTTGGGTGACGATGTTATCCATGTTGGGCTCCTTGTTCTTGTGTCAGGGTGGGGGTGGCGGGTTCGTCGACAGGGCCGGCGCTCGCCAGGGTTTCTCGGGTGTTCAGAAGCAGGTTCAGCACAATGGCGGTGATGGCAGCCAGGAAGATGCCGCTTTCCACAAACAGTTTCATGGGGCCTTCCACGCGTTGGAACAGCGCAGGCAGGGACATGGGCAGCACGCCCACGCTGACGGACACCGCCACGATCAGGCCATTGCGGGTGCCTTCGAATTTCACGCGGCTCAGCTCCTGGATGCCGGCCACGGTCGTCATGCCGAACATGACGATGGCGCAGCCGCCCAGCACAGGACGGGGAATGGTGGCGATCAGTGCGCCCAGCTTGGGGAACAGGCCCATCAGAATCATGATCACGCCAGCGGCGGCCACCACGTAGCGGCTGCGCACGTTGGACATGGCGATCAGCCCCGTATTCTGGGTGAAGGCGTTATAGGGGAAGCTGTTGAACAGGCCGCCCAGCATGGTGGACAGGCCGTCGGCCCGGAAAGCGTCGCCCAGCGTGGTCTGGTTGGCGTGCTTGCCGGTGATCTTGCCGATGGCCAGCACGTTGCCGGTGGTCTCGGCCATGATGACCAACATGGCCATCATCATGACCAGCGTGGGCGCAAGGGCGAACTCGGGCATGCCGAAGGCAAAGGGTGGGCTCAGTTCGAACCAGGCCGCTTGTCCGACGCGGCTGAAGTCCGTGTAGCCCATCAGCATGGCAATGGCCGTGCCGCACAGCAGGCCGATCAGAACCGACAGATTGCCTACGAAACCGGAAAATCGCGCATGGATGAACAGCGTGATGACGATGGTGGCCAAGCCCAGCAGCAGGTTGGCAGGGGCGCCGAAATCCGCCGCATCGGGATTGCCGCCGCCCAGCCAGATGGCGGCCGCCGGCATCAGGGAAATACCGATGACGGTGATCAGGCTGCCGATGACGACGGGCGGAAACAGTTTGAGCAGGCGGCTGAACAGTGGAGCAATGACGATGGTCAGCGCGCCGGCGGCGATGACCGCGCCAAACACCGTGGTCAGGCCGTACTGCTGCCCGATCATGATCATGGGGGCGATGGCAATGAAGGAGCAGCCCTGGATCAGGGGCAGGCGGGCGCCGAAGCGCCAGAAGCCTATGGTCTGGATCAAGGTGGCCACGCCCGAGGTCAACAGGTTGGCATTAATCAGGGTGATCATCTGCTCGGTTGTCAGCCCCAGGGCGCTGCCCAGAATCAGGGGCACGGCCACCGCGCCGGCATACATCACCAGCACGTGCTGCAGGCCGAAACTGGCCAGTTGGCGCAGTGGCAAGAGTTCATCTACGGGATGAACCGAAGTGGAATGTTTCATGGCTGTCTCCTTTATGGTCAGTGCCACGCAATGCTCTTCTCAGCGAGCTTGTTGCTATCATCAATCAGTTTTTCAATTGAACATAATTAATATTTATCGAAAAAACCGATAGTTCGGAGGCGGTATGCGGTTCTCGATCGAGCAGTTGGAAATGTTTGGTGCAGTGGCCCGACAAGGGTCGTTTTCGGCGGCGGCGCGCCGGCTGGGCAAGAGTCAGTCCACGGTCAGCGCGGCGGTGGCCAACCTGGAGGTGGATCTGGGCGTGGAGTTGTTTGACCGCCAGGCCAAGTTGCCGGTGCTCAGTCCCGCGGGCGAGCAGTTGCTGCGCCAGGCTGAACTGGTGCTGGACCGTTGTGCACACCTGGAAATGCATGCCCGGCAATTGGTGGATACGCCCCAGTCCGAATTGCTGCTGGCCATCGAAGTGCCGTATCCCGTGCTGGTACCGCCGCTGCAGGAGCTGGCGCGTCAGTTTCCCTATCTGGACGTGACCATCCGCCATCCCATGGACGGCGATGTGTCGGTGTTGGTGCAGCAAGGGGAGGTGGACCTGGGCATTGCGTTTTCGCAACCGGCGTATCCGCGCGGTGTTGCGTTTCGGCAGATGGGCAAGCTGATTCTGACGCATGTGGTGCAACGGGATCATCCGCTGGCGCAGCGCGATTCCATCAGCTTTGCCGAATTGCGCGCGCACCGTCGCCTGGCCTTTGCGGCGCACGGGCATCGCTTGCCGTCGACAGAATATCTGGAGGCCGGCAACAGTTGGCAGGCGGAAAGCTATTCAGCTTTGCTGGAGATGACTCGTGCGGGGCTGGGCTGGACCACGCTGCCGCGCCAGTCCATTTTGCGTGAAATCGAATCGGGCGAACTGGTGGAACTGCCCTTGCAGGCCTACCCGCACACGGATTGGGTGGTGGGCGTGGACCTGTTGTGGTCGCGTCAGGCGCAACTGGGCCAGGCATCTCTGTGGCTGCGGCACTATCTGCAGCAATTCAAGGTGTTCGAGATGGATCGCAATGGGAATCGGACGATTCTGTAGAGATGCGCGGATTTGTCCAGGCCCTGCATTGACGGCTTGTCGTATGTCTCCGATACTGATCTCAACGCAACCCGCCACACGTGTTATCTACGGATAACGTATCTTTTACAAGATCGTGCAAAAGGCGGGTTTTTCACGTTTGGGGCCTGGCAGACGGGCGCAACTTGCAAGAGTCCTCGATGGAGAAACACAGTAATGCGCGGGGTGTGTGCAGGCCCAGACATTTCAATAAACGTGCTTTGACTGCCATCGAACTGATCGCCAAGTTGCGGCGTCAGGGGATGGTGGTGAATGTAGATTCCGCACTGCCTTATTTGCAACAGATCGGAGCCTTTCGAATGAAAGGCTATTGGTATCCGTGGCAGGACAAGGTTGCAAAGACTTTTAAAAGTGGTGCTTGTTTTGACGATGCGATTCGGCGGTACGAATTTGATCGCGAGCTTCGCCGCATCACGGCGTCGGCGTTGGAGTCGATCGAAATCATGGTCCGCACCGTATTCTCCGAGGTCATGGTACAGGGGGGCGGACCGCATTGGTTTCTGAAGGCCTCGGTCTTTGGCCCAGCAGCACGCGGCGTATCGCTGACGCAGCGCTCGTTTCTGCAAAAAATTGAAGTGGAAGTAGCGCGCATGCAGGACAAGGCGTTTATTGCGCACTATAAGCAGACATATGATTCTCCAGCTTTGCCTCCTAGTTGGGTCATCAGCGAGTGCTTGTCATTCGGGGCTTGGTCCCATGCTTATATGACATTGGCGGATCGTGCTTGTCGCATAGGCATTTGCAAGCGTTTCAAAGTAGAGGACGATCATGTCTTTGCCAGTTGGCTGCATGCCCTTTCTGTCTTGAGGAACGTAGTTGCTCATCATGGACGCCTATTAGGTGCACAAAGCAGTGTGACACCTAAGAGCTATCGGAAGCGTGGATTGAGTTTCGACGGTAGCCGGAGTTTTTTCGTAATGGCGTGCGTGATTCATTACGTCTGTAGCAGTATTCGCCAAGGGCCGGATTGGACTACCGAGATCGGTGCTTTATTTGAGCGCTATCCAGACTTGGATAAGTATGCGTTACTGGGTTTTCCGCAGGATTGGTTTAGCCAGCCACTATGGCTGTGTGGACAAAGGCGGCGCGGGTAACAGAAAAAAGGGGGCCGGCGCCAGAACAGGCGCCGGATTTGGCCCGGCGGGGAGCCGGGCCGAACGAAGCTTAGTCGACGCGGGCGCCGGACTTTTTCACAACTTCACCCAGGCGGGTGTATTCCTCTTTCACGAAGGCGGCCAGCTCTTCGCGGCTGGTGGGGGCCGTATCGGCGCCACGGGCCTTCAGGATTTCCACCGTCTTGGGATCGCTCATGGCCTTGCGGGCTGCGTCGTTCAGGCGGTCCAGGACTTCCTGAGGCGTGCCCTTGGGGGCCCAGATGGCATCCCATGCAAAGAACTCATAGCCTGGCACGCCGGCTTCTTCCATGGTCGGGATGGTAGGGTGCGAATCCAGGCGCTTGGTCATGGTGACGGCCAGCGGGCGCAACTTGCCGGCTTCGATCTGGCCGGTCAGGTTGGGCATCACGTCGATCAGCAGGTCCACGCGGCCGCCCATCAGGTCGGTCATGGCTGCAGCGCCTCCCTTGTAGGGGATATGCAGGACTTGAATGCCGGTCATCTGCTTGAACAGCTCACAGGCCAGGTGCGAAGTGGTGCCGTTGCCGGCCGAGCCGCAAGTCAGGCTGTCGGGGTTGGCTTTGCCGAAATCGACCAGATCCTGGACGGTTTTGTACTGGCTGTCTGGATTGACCACCATGGCGGCGGCGATGGTCGTCAGGCGGGAAATGGGCTCCAGGTCGTCATTGGAGTAGCCGGGATTGGAATACAGCCAATGGTTGATGGCGCCAGTGCCGTTGGTGCCGTAGCCCAGTGTGTAGCCGTCGGGTTTGGCGCGGGCCACTTGCGAGGTGCCGATATTGCCGCCGGCGCCGGGACGGTTTTCCACGATCAGCGTCTGGTTCAATTGACGTCCGATGGCTTCCGTAGCGATGCGCGCCAGCGTGTCGCCGCCGCCGCCCGCCGGGAAGGGCACGATCACGGTGATCGCACGTTCCGGGTAATCCGCCGCTTGCGCAGCGCTGCCCAACGTCAGTCCGGCGCCAAGCAAGGTGCCCAGGGCCAGTCGCAGGCTGGTCTTGATGAATTTTTGTGTGAGCATGTCTACTGCTCCCCCCTATTTCTGGATGATGAAAGTACTGCGTTAAAGATGCTTGCTGCTGCGCTTGGACAGCAATGTCCATTGGCCGTCCATTCGTTGGAAACGGTCCTGACTGCGCATGATGGTCTTGAGCTGCAGGGCGCCTTGCGGGCCCTGATTGTCGTAGACCGTGACGTAGTAGTTAGCCACGGCTTCGGAGTCCGTTTCGGCTTGAAGATCAAAGTTGCTGATCTGATGACAGGTGATGCGCGCCGCATTGCGTGCCGCCAGCGCTTGCGAGATGGCCTCGCGGCCTTGCAGGGCCTGACCCTGGCGGTGCCAGACCGTGTTCTCGGTCACGCAGGCCAAGAGGCCGGGTGTGTCCGAGCTGTCCAGGCTCAGGTAGAAGCGGCTGGCCAGTTGCAGACAGGCCGTGTAGGCGGAGTGGTGATCCATGGGCATGTTCCTTGTCAGGCCAGCGCCTGGGGCAGTTTATTCAGAGCGAGGGCGGGGTCGGCCAGCATGAGCGGGTCCACGGTTTCCCGGCGTTCCACCAGTGCGCGCGCGGCGCGCCAGTCTCGTCCGGCATTAATGCCGATGACGCCTTGCAAGGCGCTTTGCGCATCCAGATAAAAGCGCAGGCTGCCGCCTTGCTTCAACGGACGCACAGCCGTGGCCTGGGCCTGATCCACATGGCCGCAGATTTGTATGAAGCGGTCATACTGCTGCGACCATACCAGCGGCGTGGGCAGGTAGTTCACATCCTGGCCCAGTATGGACTGCGCGACGGCCATGCCTTGGTCCTGGGCGTTCTGCCAGGACTCCAGGCGTAGGGCGGGACGCTGTCCATCATCCGGGCGCAAGGCCACATCGCCGGCGGCGTAAATATGCGGGTCGGTGCTGCGGCACTGTTCGTCCACGATCACCCCTTGCTGGCAGGGCAGGCCGGCTTCCACGGCCAGCTCGTCGTTGGCCAGCAGCCCGGCCGCCATGACGATGTGGCTGTAGGACGAGGTCGAGCCGTCGGACAGGGTGGCAGTGAAGCCGTCGCCGTCAGGCTGGACGTCCGAGGCGGTCACGCCCAGGCGCAGATCCACGCCTTGTTCCCGATGCACTTTGGCCAATTCGTCCGACATGGCGGCGCAGACGCTGCGCTGGCACAGGCGAGCCGCCGCTTCCAGCACGGTCACGTCGTGACCCAGTTGGCGTGCCGTCGCGGCCACTTCCAGCCCGATCCAGCCGCCGCCGATGATCAGCAGGCGACTGGGTTGGGACAGGGATTCCTTCAGGCGCAGGGCATCGTCCAGGGTGCGCAGCGTGAACATGCGCGGATGGTCCGCCAGTTCGGGCAGCAATTGGCGGGCGCGCCCGCCGGTGGCCAGGACCAGATGGTCGTAGGCCAGCTCGCTGCCGTCATCCAGCGTCACCGTCTTGTCGTCGCGGGCTATGCGCTGGGCGCGGCGGCCCAGCAGGGCTTCGATGTTCAGCGTCTGCATGGTCTGGGCGTCCAGCAGAGTCAGTTCAGCCACGCTCGTGCCCTGGCCCAGCAGAATGTCCTTGGACAAGGGCGGGCGCTCGTAGGGTGCGTGGCTTTCCTGGCCTACCAGTACGATGCGGCCTGCAAAGCCCTGGTCGCGCAAGGTGCGGGCGACCCAGCCGCCGGCCTGGCCGGCGCCCAGGATGACCACCGTGGTCATGCCGCCTCTCCGGCCACGTAAATGGCGTCGCCTTCAACTTTGACGGCGTAGGTTTTCAGGTCGACGGTGCAGGGCGCGGTGCGCGCCTTGCCGGTGCGAATGTCGAAGCAGCCCTGGTGCAGCGGGCATTCGATCAGGCCGTCTTCGATATAGCCGTCGGCCAGGCTGGCATTGCCGTGCGTGCAGCGGTCCTGCGTGGCGTGCACCGAGCCGTCTTCCAGTTGGTACAGACACACGGCTTCGCCGTTGATCACGACGCGCAGCGTATTGGTGTCGGGCGAAATATCGCCCGCCTGGGCGGCCAGGATCCAGTTCAGTTCGGTGGTCATAGTCCCATGGCCTCGCGGTAGTACTTGTAGAAGGCGCGGATCAACACTTCGCTGACCATGTAGTCGGCGGGCTCGGTGTCGCGGCCGCCCATTTCCACGACGCTGACGCTGTCGGGGTAACCGGAAATGCCGGTCTGCACTTGCTTGAGCATTTCGCTGTCGTCCATGGACACGAAACCGGCAGGGCCCAGCAGGTTGGCGTGCTTCAGGCGCAGACGGGTCATTTCCTCGTCGTCGTCTTCGTAGCCGTAGTAGGTGAAGACCAGTTCGTGGGCGTTCGGGCCGCGAGGAATCACGTGGCGCGTCTTGAGCGAATTGGCCTGGATGCCGAACTGCGCAGCCGGGAAGATCCAGGCGCCGCCGACACGGCCTTCGTTGAATTCCTTGCGCGGCGTGACGGTTTCCGCATCCAGAATGCGCAGGTCATCGCGGAAACGCTCCATTTCCGCCGTGGCTTCGGTCTTCTTCTTGCCCTCGTTGTGCGACACCATCACGCTGTGCGCGCCGCCGCCGGTGGGGATGCACTCGGACTTGGAGTCCGCGCGCCACAGGCCGAAGGTGATGTAAAAGGTATGCAGCAGCGTGGCGTGGTAGGGGTCCTTCAGGTTTTCCAGGTACATCTTCCAGTTGCTGGGGATCAGCTGGCGGCTGTAGCCCAGCAGCGTCAGCTTCTTGCCGGGCAGCATGTGGTCGATCTCGGCCAGCACGTCGGTGCCGCAGTATTCCTCGAAGCTGGGAGCATTCTCGGAGAAGGTGGCCCAGATCGAGCCGCCGCGATTGACGGTGCGCAGGCGCTTGATGCCCCATTTCTTGGGATCGAAGTCCTTGGGCATGCCGCCCTTGCCCAGTGCGCCGCGACGGAAAGGCACGCCTTGCAGGTTGCCGTTCAGGTCGTAATTCCACTGGTGGTAGGGGCAGGTGAAGTCGGTGACCTTGCCGGTGTTTTCCCAGCAGATCTGCGCACCTTTGTGGGCGCAGCGGTTTTCGATGACGTTGATCTCGCCGTCTTCATTGCGCACCATCACCACGGGGCGGTCGCCGATCCACTGGCGCTTGAAGCTGCCCACTTCGGGTACTTCGCATTCCAGACCGACGTAGTTCCAGGTGTCGCCGGCAAAGAACACATCCATTTCTTTTTTGTAGACGGCGGGGTCCGTGTAGACCCAGGCCGGGATGCGTGTGAAGCCTTCTTCAGGCCAGCGGCGGTTGATGACGATAGGGGCCTCGACCACGCGCGGCGCTTGTTCGGTGTGATTACAGCTCATGACTTTCTCCTTGCCGGGCGTCAGACGGGAATGATCAGGGAGTTGCGGATGCGGTAGTTGTCATACACGCAGTCGCGGCGGCGCAGCAGAAAGCCTTCTTCTGTCTGCTCCAGGATGTCCTGGTACTGGCCGACCAGGTTGACGGTGGGCTCCTGATCGGACAGCGCCTCGGTGATCATGAAGCTGGCCTGCGAGTGGATCAGGCCGTCTTCGATGCGGTTGATGCGCACGCCGCTGATGAAGTGGCGCAGCGTGCGGGGTTCGAACATGGTGGTTTCGCGCAGGGCAGTGACGCGGTCCCGCAGCATGTTCTTGTTCATGCAATAGATCAGGCCCAGGGGCAGGCCGGCCTTTACGTTTTCCTGCGAGATCACGCGGTAGTGGCAGTCTTCGGTGAAATACTCCACCCAGCCTTCCAGATCCACCTCGTCCAGGGTGTTGGCGTAGTCATCGTAGAAGTCGCGGATCTGCATGCGCAGCGCGATCGTGTCCAAAACTGTGCTCATGATGATATTCCTGTGGTGCGGGCGGCTTACTTGGCCGCGACAAACTGGGCGCGATTGCTTTCGAAACCGGCTTGGCGGCCCAGCGTCAGAATGGGTTCCTTGATGCGCTCCTGCCAGATCAGCGATTCCATGGCGATCTGCAGCGGGTGATCCTGGATGGTCAGGGCGGACGTGGTCTGGTCGCCCGAGTGGTGCGAGTGCATGGCCCAGCCGGGAGCGGACAGAATCAGGTCGCCTTCCTTCCATTCCAGACGCTCGCCATTGACTTTGCTGTAGCCGTTGCCGCGCAGGTAGTAGTTCATGGCGGCGGAGCTGTGGCGGTGCGGAATGTGGTGGTTGTTCGGCGGCGAGCTGGAAATCGTGGCGAAGAAGCTGTGCGTGGTGCCAATGCGGCGCTCGGTAGCGGGGTTGTACAGCACGAACAGGCGGCGGCCGTTGTAGCCGCGGTCGATATCTTCCACGCTGGGCAGGTATTGGGATACTTTTTCCCACGGCCAGTGCAGCGACTTGGATTCGATTACGTCGATGTCGATCAACCATTCGTAGCCCAGCAGCCAGGCGCCGTTTTCGGTGATCTGCTCGCGCAGGGCCAGGTCACGGGCGCGCGGGCCGTCGGTATTGCCGGCAATGGAGGCCGGGGTGGTGCCGGCGTCGGCTGGCGGGATGTCGCCTTCGAACTCTTCCACGTAATGGATTTCCAGCTTTTCCAGCAGCGGGGCATTGGAGTAGGACAGGCGCACCCAGGGAGCGTTGCTGTCGTTGTAGTAGCTGTGCACGGCCATGGAAGGCGTGTTCCACACGTCGAACCGGCTGACACGGGTCTGCGTGCCGTCACAGACAGCCACGCCGCTGCCCGAGATACAGATCTCGACCATGTTCGAGTTCTTGCGCAGGTTGAAGGTGCGCTCGCCGGGGTTCAGGACGTTGATGGTCACGTCGATGCCGGGCGACAGGCCCAGGCCGGGCTGGCGGGACTGCGGGTGCACGATCATGCTGGCGCGGCGGCCGTTGTCGGGACGGGCGATATCCTGCAGGCGAGCGATCTCCAGGTCGATGGATTCCTTGGGGATCACGATGGACGGCCACATATTCTGCTCGCGAGGAGCGGCGCCGCTGACATCCACGAAGGGGCTAGACGTTTTTTCCATGAGAGTTCCTCTGGGCCGTGTCGGCCGCACTATATTTAATCGAGAAGCAGGTTTTGGCGTGTCTGGGCGGGCAGGGCGATGCCCAGTCCGCGCTCGACCGCGCCTTGATACACGGTGGTGGCCATGGCCAGATCCGACAGGCCCATGCCCATGCCCTTGAACAGCGTCAGGCGCGCGCCTTCGGGGCGGCCCAGGTTCTGGGCCAGGCGTTCGCTCAGGGAAGACACATCGCTCCAGCCGGCAGCCTCGGTGCCAAAGCGCTCGCGCAGTTCGCGTGATCCGCGCAGGGCGTTGTCTTTGTCATCAACCACGATCAGGTCGGCGGACTGCACCACGGCCTGCTCCAGTTCGGCCTTGGCGGGCAGAATGGCGCCGACGGCGTTGATGTGCTGGCAGGACTGCATCAGGGCCGGCGTAATGAACGGATCGGTGGCGCGGGTAATGCTGGTGACAATGCCGGCGCCGTCCATCGCTTCTTCCAGGCTGGCGCAGTCACGCAGCGCAAAGCCATAGCGGGGGGCCAGCTTGGTCACGAATGCAGCGCGTTTGTCGGCGGTGGGGCTGTAGACGCGAACTTCATCCAGCTCTTGCACGGCAGCCAGGGCCGCCAGTTGGGTCACGGCCTGGGGGCCGGTGCCGATCAGAGCGGCCACACGTGTGTCGCGGGGAGCCAGGGCGCGGGTGGCCACGCCGCTGATGGCGGCGGTGCGCATCATGCCCAGCGCGCGAGCTTCGATCAAGGCCTGCAGGCGGCCGGTGTCCGCATCGAACAGGCTGAACATGGAGCCGCCGCCGCGAGGGGTATGCACCCAGGTCTTGAAGCCGCATTGACCGCCGTCGGTCATGACCGAACCCAGCGCGTGCATGGAGCAGCCGTCGCCCCAGGTGCCCAGCGCCTTGGGCACGTTCTTCACGGCCTGGCGGCCTTGCGCGGCCAGCATGTCGGCCAGCGCGTTGATTGCGGCGGGCATATCCAGTACGGACACCACGTCACGTTCGGTCAGGTAGAGAACGCCATCTTGCTGCATGGAGAATCCTTGAATTAAGAGTTTGCTTCGTCGGCCACGGTCGAGCGCAGCACGCCCAGGCCGGAGATGTCGATTTCCAGCACGTCGCCGGCCTTCATGAACAGCGGCGGGGTGCGGCGCAAGCCTATGCCTTCAGGCGTACCGGTGGCGATGACATCGCCCGCGCGCAGCGTGGTGAAGGTGCTGATATAGGCGATCAGCGTGGGAACGGAAAAAATCAGGTCGGATACGGGGGCCGATTGCATCACTGCGCCGTTCAGGCGGGTCTGCAGCGTCATGGCCTCGGGGGCGCCAGCTTCGTCAGCGGTGACGATCCAGGGGCCCAACGATCCGCTGCGGTCGAAGTTCTTGCCGGCAGTGACCTGGGCCGTGTGTTTCTGGAAGTCTCGTACGGAGTTTTCGCCCATGCAGGTGTAGCCGGCGACATGCTCCATGGCCGTTTCGACAGAGATGTGGCGGCCGCCCCGGCCGATCACCACGGCCAGCTCGCCTTCGAAGTCGAACTGGGTGGAGCAGGCAGGACGGATGATGTCTTGTTCGTGGCCCACGAAGGAGTCCAGGTGGCGCAGGAACAAGGAAGGATGGGCCGGCAGATCACGCCCACCTTCCAGCACATGACGGCCGTAGTTCAGCCCGACGCACAGAATCTTGCTGCAGGCTTCGGCAGGGGGCAGCCATTGCACTTCGTTTGCATGCAATGCATGCAGGCTGTTCTGGTCTGCGGCCTGCTGCAGCGTGGCGGGTGTCTGCTCCAGGCCCTGGGACAGCATGGGCCACACCGTATCCAGTGGGATCACGCGGTCCTGTGCCAGTGCGCCCCAGCGCGTGCTGTTCCGGTGCGAGAAACGGACTAACTTCATAAGGTCTCCAGCATCGTCTTGCATGCAAAAAAGAAGCAAGACACTGTTTTTTGTCAATTAATCGTTATTTAAATCCATTATTGCATGCAATTTTGATCTTGATCAAGTGCTTTGCATGCAATCGTGCAGGCAAAGGTCTGAGTTACACTGTCGGCTCCGCAACCACATTCGACCTGCCATGGCCGTTCAAACAGACCGTGTTATTTCTGCGCTTCGGGAGATCATTCTTTCCGGTGAGGTGCGCCCGGGCGAACGCCTGACCGAGCTGCACTATGCAGCCCGACTGGGAGTGTCGCGTACGCCGCTGCGCCTGGCGTTTGCCGAACTGGAGAAAGAAGGTCTGCTGGAGCAATTGCCTTCGCGTGGATTCCGGGTGCGGGTATTTTCCATGGACAACATCGGCGATGCCGTCGAGGTGCGCGGCGTCCTGGAAGGGATGGCGGCGCGCCTGCTTGCCGAGGCAGGCCTGACCGCCGAGACGCAGGCTGAGCTGGAGGCAGCCGTGCAGGCGGGGCGCGCATTGGTAGAGCAGGCATTGCATGCAGAAAGCCAGGCGGTGGATGCGCAGGCCTGGCGCAAGGTCAACCAGCGCTTTCACGATGTGTTGATACAAGCCTGCGGCAACAGCGCATTGGTATCGGCGCTGGAACACAACAACAAAATGCCGTTCGTGGGGCCAGGCTCGTTGGCGCTGGCAACGGTGCCTACTCGATTGGCGACGTCATTTGTCACCCGGGCCCAGACTGACCACGAAGACGTGCTGCAGGCCCTGGTGCGCGGTGAAGCCAGCCGAGCCGAATCCCTGATGCGCGAGCATGCTTATCGCAGCCGCGACAACAAGCGTCTGCTGATTCAGGAAATGCGCAATGCGCGCGAGAAAAAAGGCGATTCGCCCGCGCTGGGGCCGGCGGATCTGCTGGTGAACAGCATCAGCGCTTAATTTGCCTCGAATGTGAATGGTGTCGCAGAATCGCCGTGAAGGCGCTTCTGCGCGGCTTTGGCCGCCTGCTGGAAATAGGTGGACTGGCGGGCGGCTTGTCCGTGGAGGCGGCTATTCGTAGCGAGCGAACAAGGCGTGCCCGCCCAGCGTGGCGCTGAGCCTGCGGGTGGCGTCCAGCAACTGGACAGAGAATGACTGAACGGCCTGGGGATGAAAACGTGTCGCTGGTCCGGAGAGGGCTACGACCCCGCACAGGCCGGAGTGATCAAATACCGGTGAAGCAATGGCTGCGATTTCGGCTTCGCGCTCGCCCATGGAGACAATGACGGGGGGCGAAGGCGCCTGCGCGGCCGAGGCCGCGTTTTCGTATACAAGCAGAGCCCGGCCTGCGGCGCCTTTGTCCAAAGGAAGCAGGTCTCCCTGGCGGATATGGTCTCGGAGTTCTTTCGGCGAGTCAGCCCGATAGAGGCAGACTCGCGTGTCGCCTTCTCGCGTGAAGAAAGAGGCGCCTTCCCCAGTGAGGTGCACCAGCTCCGCCAAGACCGGCGGGACATGCTGGTCGAAATTCAAGGATGTGCGATATACGCTGGCCCAATGCAGAACGCGTGCGCCTAGCTGATAGGTGCCGTCGGCCAGACGCACGACGCAGTGTTCGGCTATCAAGGTCTTGAGTTGTCGCAGCAAGGTGCTTTTATACAGCCCTGTTCGCACAGACAGCGTCTGTAGCGAAGCGGAGTGTTCGTAAGGCCTGAACGCGTCGAGAATGGCGATGGCGCGCTCTAGGGCGGCGATGCGATCGCCTTTGCTGTCATTGTCCATGTGGGGATTCTCCCTAGTATTCATGCAGGGGGCAACTGCGTATTATTCGTTCTGTAGAACGGATCAACGTTCTGTCTAGCAGAATATTAACATTAATTAGTGCTGGAATGTCCACTAAGGAGACGCTCATGTTTCGCTTTTTTTTCTCTGTTGCCTGTCTGGCCGTGGCGGCGTTGGGGGCAGGCGCCGCTCAAGCGGAGTATCCCGATCGGCCGCTGCGCATCGTCGCGCCTTACCCCCCTGGCGGGGCTACGGACATGTTGGCTCGCGTCGTTGCTGAGCGCTTGCATCAGGCATGGGGGCAACCGGTGGTGGTCGAAAACAGGCCAGGAGCATCGGGGGTCATAGGCGCAGAGAATGTGTCACGCTCCGAGCCCGACGGCTACACCATGGTCGTAGGCGCGGTGTCATTGCATGCCATCCTGCCGTCCCTGCTCAAGAACATGCACGAGGCCCAGGATCGGCTGGCGCCAGTCGCTACCTTGGCAAACTTGCCGTCGTATGTGGTCGTGCCGGCCAATCATCCGGCAAAGAGCATCCAGGACTTGATTGCCATGATCAAGCAGGACGGCACTAAATACGCCTACGCATCGGCTGGCATGGGCACGTCCCAACACGTATTTCCCGAGCTCTTCAAGCAGCAGGCGGGCATAGACATGCTGCATGTCCCCTACAAGGGCAGCGGAGCCATGATCGTCGATTTGTTGGCCGAGCGGGTGGATATGGTGATCGAGCAGGGTCCGGCCGTGCTCAAGCATATCGAGGCTGGGACTTTGCGGGCTTTGGCGGCCACTACTAAAGAGCGAACCCGGGAGCAGCCGGATGTTCCTACTCTGGACGAAACCGTGCTGCCCGGTTTCGAGGCCAATACATGGTTTGCCGTCTATGTCCCCAAGGGGACGCCGCCAGAGGTGATCCGCAAGCTTAATGAGCAGATCAATCGCAGCCTGCAACAGCCCGAAGTAGTGGAGCGCTTGTCCATGCATGGCGCTATTCCTTTGTTGAGCACACCTGAGCAACTGGCCGAATTGGAGCAGCGGGATACCGAGAAATGGCTGCAGGTCATCAAGGCCGGCAACATTTCCATCGATTAGTGTCCGGGCCCGCTATTTCTTTCTTATTTCCGAGCGTACGTTATGACTATTTCTGCCTCTGACGAAATCCGACCCGACTATGCGGAAAAACTGACGGGTCAGGCCAAGTTCATCACCGATTTGGTCGTGCCTGGCATGGCATATGCCAAGGTGCTGCGCAGTCCGCATCCGCATGCTCGCATCTTGAGCATTGATGCCGAGCAGGCGCTGGCCTTGCCAGGTGTATTAGGTGTGCTGACTGGCCAGGATTTGCTGCAAGAGGGCTTTGTGCGCGAACGCCATTGGGGGCTGTATTTCAGGGACCGGCCCATTATTGCCATTGATGTGGCGCGCTATGCGGGGGAGCCTGTGGCGGCGGTCATTGCCGCCGATGAGGCGACGGCTGATGACGCCTTGGAGCTGTTGAGTGTCGAGTACGAGGTTCTGCCTTATGTCGTGGAGCCTGAGGCCGCCTTGCTTGAAGACGCTCTGCTGGTTCATGAGCAGTTCCGTCCATTGAACGACTATTACTTCCGAGGGGGGGCCAATCCCCGGGAAGGAACAAACATCTGTCACCAGTACAGCTATGAGCAGGGCCAGGTGGATGAAGCATTTGAGTCTGCTTATCGTTACTACGAAGATACCTTCCGCTTTCCCGGCATTTTTCATTACGCCTTGGAGCCTCATTGCGTCATCGCATCCTGCACGGAGCAGGATATCGAGATCTGGAGTTGCGGGCAGACGCCCAGTTCGATCCAGCGAGTCTGTGCCGAACTGTTCGGCATTGAGCTGGCCCGTGTCCGGGTGCATATCCCCTATGTCGGTGGAGGGTTCGGCGGCAAGGCGTCCGTCAAACTGGACCCTTTAGTCGTTGCGATGTCGCGCAAAGTGGGCCGGCCTGTCAAATTGCAGCTGACGGCAGCTGAATCCATGCTGACCTGCCGCCGGGTCAGCACTGCGATTACCGTGCGTACAGGGGTGGATCGCGAAGGACGCATCATCGCGCGCGATATTTCGGTATTGGCCAATGTCGGTGCGTATGCGGATACCGGGCCGGCGATCGCCACCAAGGCGGCCATACGGGCGATTGGGCCGTATGTCACGCCCAATCTACGGTTGCGTGCCAGCGCCGTCTATACCAACACGGTGCCAGCGGCTTCGTTCCGCTCTATTGGGGGGCCGCAAGGGGTTTGGGCGTGCGAATCGCAGATGGACATCATGGCCCATGACCTGGGCATCAGTCCGGTGGATATGCGACGCCGCAACCTGGCAGCCAAAGGCGTGGCGACGAAGCAGGATCTGCGCCCCATTGATGTCGATGTCGGGCAGGAGCTGACGCAGGCTCTGGCCATGTCGGAGCAGTTCCCTAAGGTCGGGGCCCGAGGCGTGGCGCTGGCGGCGACAGACCCGGGGATTATGCCCGTGGGGGCGGCCACGGTGCGCCTGCAGGCCGACGGCTCGATCACGATAGCGGCTACTACGACAGAAATCGGGCAGGGGGCCAGGGGAGTACAACGCCTGATTGCAGCCCGGTTGCTGAATCAGCCCATTGAGCGTGTCCATGTGCTGGAGCCGGATACCGCGATGGCCCCTTACGACTGGGGCACGGGGGCGAGCCGTTCGACAGTCATCATCGGCCTGGCCATAGAGCTGGCCTGCGAACAGATTATTGATCAGGTCAAGCAGGCTGCCCAAGCCGTTGAGCGGGAGTTCGGCGATCTGGCCCTGATTCCAGGCGGCGTGCGATTGCAGGGCCGCGAATACAGTTTCAAGGAGCTGCTGCGGGCTTTCTACGGCATGGAAGCGGGTGAATTTGCAGCGATAGGCCGCGTCACGCCACAAGAGCGGGAAGGACGCTTGAAACAGGCGCCGCTGTTTTGGGAAACCGCTGCCGGCGTGTGCAATATCCAGCTTGACCAGGATACAGGGGAGATTCGGGTGGACTCCCTGGCGATTTCAGCGGATGTGGGCAAAGTGCTCAACCCGAAGGGCGCTCAGGGGCAGGATGAAGGCGCTGCTGTACAGGCGCTGGGCCACACCTTGATGGAGCAGTACATCTACGAGGATGGCCTGGTGACCAATGGGACGATGTTCGATTACCGGATTCCCACTATGGACCAGGTGCCGGACATGCATACCCATTTTCTAGAAAGCGAAGATGGACCGGGACCGTTTGGAGCCCGTGGCATGGGAGAGGGCTCCATTCTGCCCTTGGCGCCCGCGGTAGCTAATGCGCTGCACCAGTCCTACGGCATCCGCCTCAAAGATCTTCCTCTTACACCGGAGCGGGTGTGGAGAGCACTGAAAGCAAAAAAGGAGCAGAGCGGTGAACTTTAAAACTGAGACAAGCATTGCGGCGTCCCGACAGGAGCTGTGGAGCATTCTGTTCGACGTGGAGCGGGTGGCGGCCATGATCCCAGGGTGCGAAGAGGTGCAGGAGCACGCATTTCGTGAGCACTATTCTGCCGTCATTCGGCAAAAGCTTGGCCCTTTCAAGTTCAACATGCCCTCCGAAGTCACTGTGGTGGAGTACGTCGAGAATGAGCGGGTGGCGGTCAAGGCCAATGGCAAGGACAAGAAAACGGGCACCCAGGCATTGGTCGATTTACTGCTGGTGATCGCTGACGGCGAGCCAGGCGAAGGCAGCTCACTGCAGATTGATGCCGAGATTCAGATCTCAGGCAAATTGGCCACGTTGGGCTTTCCGGTCGTCAAAAAGCGTTGTAACGAGATTTTTTCCGAGTTCGAGGCCAACCTGAAGTCGGCGCTGGAGGGAATCAATGAGACCTAGACCTTTTCAGTATCACCACCCCGCTTCCCAGGGCGAGGCCTTCGACTTGTTTGAGCAATGGCCCGATGAGTGCATGTACTACGCTGGCGGAACAGAAGCCATGATTGCCTTGAAAGAGCGGGTCATTGCCTATGAGCATCTGATCAATCTGAAGGGCATCGACGGGCTTGGCGATATTGCGCAGAAAGACGGTCGCTTGGAGATTGGTGCGCTGGTCACCCACCAGCAGTTGGCCGATTCGGTTCTGGTCCAGCGCTTGCTGCCGGGATATGCGCGGCTGAGCGACCATATCGCCAATATACGCGTGCGTGAAACAGGAACATTGGCGGGAAATCTGTGCTTTGGCGAACCTCATGCGGACCCACCGGCCATGCTGGCCGCGCTGGGTGCCTCAGTGCGGCTTGCCGCGCAGGGCACCGAGCGGGAGCTGCCCGTTGCGGACTTTCTGCTGGGCGACTATGCCGCCGATCTTGAAGAGGGAGAGATGCTCCAGGCGATCTGTATTCCCCTTCCGGCGCGGCCCTTTCGGGCCTGGTATCAAAAATTCGTCCACTTGCATCGTCCCGCCGCTGGCGTGGCGGCCGCTTGCTTTGAGCAGCACGATGGCTCGGTGCAGTGGGAGGTCTGGGCGGGCTCGCTCACCGGACGCCCTGAACGCTTGGGAGCGCTGTGCGAGCTGCTGGGAGGGGCGTCCCGGCCGCAAGAGCAAGACATGTATGAGGCTGCGATCCAGGATCTGGAGCCCTTGGATGTGCCCGATGGCAACTATGGCACCGGGGAGTACCGCAAGCATCTGTCGGCGGTTCTGGCCGGGCGGGCCATCAAGGAGTGTTGGCAATGAATGAAGAAAAGACAAGTGTGCAGTTCATGCTGAACGGCGAACCTCGCCAGTTCGAGCTGGAGGATCGTGCTTTGCTGGTGGATGTCTTGCGCACTCAGGCCGCCTTGACGGGTACCAAGCGCTCTTGCGATGTGCAAGTCTGTGGCGCGTGTGCGGTGGTAGTAAATGGCAGGCTGCGCTCCAGCTGCTGCACGCTGGCGGCCGACGTACAGGGTGGCGATGTATTGACGGTCGAGGGGCTGGGGCAGGAACCAGTGGCCCAGGCTTTGCAGCGTGCTTTTGCCCGTCACGGGGCTTTGCAGTGCGGGTACTGCACGCCGGGAATACTGATGACAGCGTTGACACTGCTCAAGCGGATTGCCGCGCCTGACCATGAGCAAATCAAGCATTTTCTGCATGGCAGCCTGTGCCGTTGCACGGGGTATCAAAAGATTCTTGAAGCCATTTATGAAGTGGGTCAGCAGCAAGCGCAAGGCCCGCACGAATCCGTAGTTTGAGGAGACTATAGCTATGAGTACGAAGTTGAACGTCGCCGTGGTCGGCGCAGGAATGGGTGGCATGGCCTGCGCCTTGGGACTGGCGCGTCGTGGCATGGATGTGACGCTGTATGAGCAGGCGGGCGAGCATCGTGAGCTGGGCGCCGGCTTGTGGATTTCAATGAACGGTGCGCGCGTGCTGGAGGATCTGGGCCTGGGCGCCGCGCTGCGGGCTATTGATCTGCCACCGCAGGACCGGGTCGTGCGATTGTGGAACACGGGCGAATCCTGGTCGATTTACAACCAGGGCGCCGCCAACAGCGGCGAGCATCGCCTGTACATGGTGCTTCGGTACGAGCTGTTGCGCATCATGGTAGAGGCATTCGAGAAAATCCGGCCGGGTCAGATCAAGCTGGGCTACAAGTGTGCCGGAGTGGATGTCTCCGAGGATGGCGTTGAGGTGCATTTTGACGGCAAGCCTTCTGTTCGGGCCGATGTGGTCATTGGTGCTGATGGTGTGCATTCCAGGGTCCGAAGAGCTCTGTTCGGAGAAGTAGGGCAACGGTTCACGGATGCACTCGCCTGGCGCGGGCTTGTTCCCATGAGCCGTCTGTCCGAATGCCATCGCAAGCCTGTCGCTACCACCTGGATCGGGCCGACGGCGCATATCACCTGCTATCCGGTGCATCACAACAATGAAGAGTTCGTCAGTTTCTCTGGCCAGGTCGACAGTTCGCGCTGGGAGCAGGAGTCCTGGTCGGAACCCGGGGCTCTGCAGGAGCTGCTGAGCGATTTTGATGGCTGGCACCCCGAGGTTGTAGACATGTTCTCGGGCGCCGACGTGCTCTATAAGTGGGGCCTGTTTGTACGGGACGAGCTGCCCAGCTGGGTGCAGGGGCGGGCGGCCTTGATGGGAGATGCCAGTCACTCCATGGTTCCCTATCTGGGTCAGGGCGTGAATATGGCGTTCGAGGATAGCGGCGTGCTGGTCAGCTTGCTGGCGAGTCATGACGACCCGGCCGAGGCCTTGCAGCGCTACGACCAGTTGCGCCGTGAGCGCGGCTACCAGGTAGCGCGTGCTTCTATGGATATGCTCCCGGTGTTCCATCATCCTTCGTTGAGCAATCCGGACACGGCTCGGGCCTATATTCAGGAAACCTGGAGTCCTGCCCGGGTGCGGGAGCGCTACGACTGGATTCTGCAGTACAACGCGCTGACGCAAGGGGCTGAAGGCCAGCCGGCTTCGTCCGTCATTCACAGTGCTTGATAGGTGGTGGACGCCATGAAACAGAACATTTGGGACGGCCTGATTCCGCTCGAAGAACAGAAACTGTATGAAGCAACGGGCTTTGGCAGTCCCACTGGGTTTGGGGAACGCGCCGCATTACTGGTGATTGACGTACAGCGGCGCACGGTAGGCTCCAGCCCGCTGCCGGTGAGAGAGGCCATCAAGGAGTACCCTACCAGTTGCGGCGAATACGGCTGGGCAGCGCTGCCCAATGTCTCCCGCTTGCTGCAGTGTTTTCGGGACAGGGGCTTGCCCGTATTCTTTCCGCATGTGGCCCCCAAGCGGCATTACGATGCCGGTCAATTCGGCGCCAAGGTGCCGGCCGTGATGCAGGTTCCGCCCGCGGGTTATCAGTTCGCTCCGGGGGCCGAGCCCGTGGAGGGTGATATTTGCATCCCCAAATATCACCCCAGCGCCTTTTTCGGCACAAGCCTGAACAGTTACCTGATTGCCCAGCGTGTGGACACGCTGGTCATTACCGGAGCCACGACCAGTGGCTGCGTGCGCGGCACGGTGGTGGATGCCAGCTCGTACAACTATAAAGTCATCGTAGCGCAGGATGCGGTCTATGACCGGCTGGCGTCCACGCATGCTGTCAATCTATTCGACATGGCAAGCAAGTACGCCGATGTCCTGGATACGGACGAGATCGTGCGCCATTTTGATCAGCGACAGGCGCAGGAGACGGCCTATGCCGGCCTCTGATCTTGTCTACCGGCAGTACGATCGGTCCGCCCTGGATGCCGAGTATGACAATGTGCGCAAGCACCCGGGTTTTGATTTTCCTGCGTATTTGCAGCGCTTGTCTGTGCTCAATCAGCAGGCCTGCCGCGAGTATCGTCGCAGCCTTTTGCAGGATCTGGCCTATGGTTCAGGGCCAGACGAGGTTCTGGATCTGTTCCGGCCTAATCCCGGCGGGCCTTTGCATGTTTTTTTCCATGGCGGCTATTGGCGCATGCTGCACAAGAACGATTTTTCCTATGTCGCGCTGGGTGTCTTGCCGCACAAGGTTAATCTGGCCGTCGTGAATTACAGCCTGATGCCTGCGGTGTCGATGGAAACCTTGGTGGGGCAGTGCAGGCGGGCGATTCAATACTTGTTTAAGCACAGTGCAGAGTTGGATATTGATCCTGAACAAGTCTCGGTATCGGGGCATTCTGCCGGCGGGCATCTGGCCGCCATGATGGCCGCAACAGCTTTTGCTTCGAGTGACGCCCGACAGGACCTTACCCATGTTTGCGCGCTGAGTGGCATTTTTGATCTGGAACCCATTCAGCACTGCTTCCTGAATGACACATTGGGTTTGAGCGAGAGCGATGTGTCGCTGTTCAGTCCGGTAAAGCTCAAGCGAGTGCACCAAGGCTCCATGGTGCTGATGACCGGCGCGGAAGAAGGGGACGAGTACGCGCGGCAGGCCGAAACGCTGGCGCGTGCCTGGTCACAGCCAGGCAGCGGCCCGATGGTGATGCTTCCTCGCGGACATGACCATTTCTCCCTGAGAGAAGCCCTATCGGAGCCGGACTCCGAGGTGACCAGGGCTATTTTGGGTCATACACATTAAGGAGAGTAAAGATGGTGTCTAAGGCATTATTGGCCGCCTGGGGAAATCTGCTGGATCTGAGTGAGCTGCAGACGCACGAGACTGTAGCAATCCTGGTGGGCGAAATCACTGACCCAGCCCATCTGGAGGCGGTCAGGCTGGTGTTAGCGGCACGTGATCAGGTTTTCTATGTGCTGGAACTTGGGGACGCGCCGGGTCCGAAAATGGGCGGAGACAGTACAGCTGCATACGCTCCCACGGCGCTGGCCGCCAATCAGGTCGTGATAGAGGCATTGAAGAACACGCCTTTTATTGTGGATTTGATGGGCATGTATCGGGGAGGCGAGCAAAAAGCCATTCTGGATGCGGGCAGCCGCATTGTGCTGGTGAAGGAAGGCCCTGAAACCTTTATACGCCTTGCGCCGCGTCAGGAGGACAAGGTGGCGGTGTGCCAGGCGCTGGAGCTGTTTCGCCAGACACGGCGCATGCATGTCCGCTCGAAGGCGGGAACCGACTTGATCGCCACGTTTGGCGAGCTGGACTACCTGGCGCAGTATGGGTTTGCGGAACAGAAAGGGCGCTGGGATCATTGCCCAAGCGCTTTCATCGGTGCCTGGCCCAATGAAGGATCGGCTAATGGCACAGTGGTGCTCAATGCCGGTGATGTCATCCTGCCATTCAAGTATTACTTGCGCACGCCTATCCATCTTGATATCCGGGATGGCTATATCCAGGACATACAGGGTGGTTTCGATGCCCGATACCTGAAAGATTACATGGGTTCGTTCAAGGATCCAGAGGCCTATGCTGTCTCCCATCTGGGATGGGGCCTGCACAGCCGGGCGCATTGGACGGCGCTTGGCATGTATGACAAACGTCAAACAAACGGAATGGATGCGCGCTCGTTCCCCGGCTGCTTCATGTTCTCGACGGGGCCTAATGTCGAGGGGGGCGGCCAACGTGAAACCGAATGCCATCTGGATATCCCGATGCTCGATTGTACCGTGACCATGGGGGACGTCGTGGTGGTTGACGAAGGGCGGCTGCCCGGCTGATGCGTTGCCCGGCTCGGTCCGATAGGGTGGACCGTGCCGGGCAGCTGTAATTCCCGGATTTTTTATCTGGGAATCCGGGAGCAACAAGCAGGCTTCAGTCTACTATTAAAGATCTATTTAATATATATCTTTAAGGTTTAGGCTTCTCATGCTTGATTCTGCTGTCCGACAGATCGTCAAAGCCACCGCGCCCGTGCTGGAAACCCATGGGGTTGCGCTGACACGTCATTTCTATGCACGCATGTTCGACCACAATCCCGAATTGCGCGAAATTTTTAATCAGGGTCACCAGCGCAACGGCTCGCAGCAGCATGCGCTGGCCATGGCGGTGGCAGCGTATGCGCGGCATATCGACGATCCCAGCGTGTTAGCGCCCGTGCTGGAGCGCATTACGCACAAGCACGTCAGCTTGGGCATTCGGGCCGAGCATTACGGTGTCGTAGGCCGGCATTTGCTGGCCTCCATTGTCGAGGTACTGGGCGAGGCGGCCACCCCGGATGTCGTCGACGCTTGGGCTCAGGCTTACGGACAACTGGCGGATCTGTTGATTGCGCAGGAGAAAGTGCTGTACCAGTCGGCCACCGAACAGCAGGGCGGCTGGACCGGATGGCGTACATTCCGGGTGGCCGCCAAGCGCGCGGAAAGCGAAGAAATCACGTCATTCGAATTGCAGCCGGCTGACGGTGGCGTCGTGCCATCATTCCGGCCTGGGCAGTACATTTCGCTGCGGGTGCTGGTGCCGGAGCTGGGCCACCGCCAGGCGCGTCAGTACAGCTTGTCGGATGCTCCCGGCAAGTCGTGTCTGCGTATTTCGGTCAAGCGAGAAGACGGCGTGGAGCTTTCGCCGCCGGGAATGGTGTCCAACTATCTGCACCAGCAGATTCAGGAGGGCGATTTCGTCGAGCTGGCGGCGCCCAATGGGGATTTTTATCTGCACGAAGACCGGAACACGCCGGTCGTGCTGATCAGCGCCGGCGTAGGCATCACGCCCATGATGTCCATGCTGGAGCACCTGAACGCCACCGGCACGCGCCGCACCGTGCGCTTTTATCATGCCGCCCGGCATGGCCAGGCCCAGGCCTTTGCGACACGTGTGCGCAACGTCGTCCAGGCGCTGCCGCAGGCGTCGGCCTGGTTCGTCCATGAAGCGGGCCAGGATGGTGATGAGCAAGGTCGCCTGGACCTGAGCCGGCACGTACTGCCCGCCGAAGCCGATCACTATGTCTGCGGCCCGCAAGGCTTCATGACGGCGCAGATCGCTGCCCTGCGCGCCCAGGGCGTCCCTGCCGAGCGCATCCATGCCGAAGCGTTTGGCACGGGCGGTGTGGCGGGTTAAAAGGCCAAAGACAAAAAAACCGGCTTATCGCTAGGCCGATAAGCCGGTAAGAAGAACTGCTTGCTGCTTTTTTGTCCTTGCGCTCTGGGCAGGTCATCCTGCCCAGGCGATGTTTGAACTGCTTATGCTTCTGCGTGCTTGGCCGCTTCGATGGCCGCGTGCTTGTCTTCCTTGGCGCCGTTGAAGAACAGGTTCAGCAGTACGGCGGCGATGGAGGTCAGCAAAATACCCGATTCGATCAGCGGGTGGATGGCGTGAGGCATCCACTGCATGTAGTTGGGGGCAACCAGAGGGATCATGCCCACGCCGATCGAAATGGCCACGATCATGGAGTTGTTGCGGTTGGTCTTGTAGTCCACGTTCGACAGAATACGAATGCCGGTAGCGGTGACCATGCCGAACATCACGATGCCGGCGCCGCCCAGAACCACGGTAGGCAGGGATTCGATCAGGGCAGCCATCTTGGGAAGCAGTCCCAGAACCACCAGGATGATACCGCCGGCCACACACACAAAGCGACTGCGTACGCCGGTCACGGCGACCAGGCCCACGTTCTGCGAGAAGCTGGAGTAGGGGAAGGTATTGAAGATACCACCCAGCAAGGTGCCCAGACCATCGGTACGCAGACCGCGCGCCAGGTCTTTCTGGTCCACTTTCTTGCCCGTCATGTCGCTCAGCGCCAGGAACATCCCGGTGGATTCGATCAGCACCACAATCATCACCAGCGTCATGGTGGCGATATGCAACGCGTCGAACTTGGGCATGCCGAAGTGGAAGGGCAGAACCAGATCAACCCAGTCGGCCTTGGCGACTTTTTCATAGGTCATGATGCCCATGGCCGAAGCGATGACGGCGCCGATCACGATGCCCAGCAGCACGGCGACGTTGGCCAGGAAGCCTTTGCAGAACTTGGCGATCAGCAAAATGGACACCAGCACGGCGGCGGCAATACCCAGGCCTGTTAGATTGGCATAGCGGGGGTTGGGCACGGTGGGCTTGAGCACCAGACCATCAGGCGGCGGCGGCAGGGCCGAACCAGGCATGGCGGCAGCCGATTGAGCATGTTGCAGCCAAGCCAGGTGATCCGGGTTGATCACGGCGGGGGCGGTTGGGCCGAAGGGATTGCCGAAGATCCAGTTGATGCCTACGCGCATTAGCGTGATCCCGATCATGGCAATAATCGTGCCGGTCACCACGGGTGGAAAAAAGCGCAGCATCTTGCTGACGGCCGGCGCGATGATCATGGTGATGATACCCGCGCCGATCACCGTGCCAAAGAGCAGCTGGGCGCCTTCGTGACCGGGATTGGCCTGCGCCATGGAAACCATGGGGCCCACGGCGGCGAACGTTACACCCATCATCACGGGCAGCTTGATACCGAAATACTGCGTAAAGCCCATCGACTGGATGATGGACACCAGGCCGCAGACGAACAAGTCGGCTGCGATCAGGATGGACACCTCTTCCGAAGAGAGGTTGAGTGCGCGGCCCACAATAAGGGGGACCGCAACGGCTCCTGCGTACATCACCAGGACGTGCTGCAGGCCGAGGACGGCAAGTTTCCCGTTTGGTAAACGTTCGTCGACGGGTGCGGTAGTAGTGCTCGTACCCATGAATTGTCTCCGTGTTGGATGAGTTGTTGTGTTGAACAACGCCAATGTAATGGAGCATATGGGTCAGCCCATAATCCAATTCGTATACAGGCCCCCGCAAAGTACCTATAAATCAGGGAAAACCCGCGTGAAATGAGGGCATATTGAGCTAATTTCAAGGTAGATAAGGGAAAACCCCGTAAGTGACATGGGCTTATCCTTATACGTAACTTCATATTACGTTTTCGAGTGGCATAAGCTCCGGACATAAAAAAACGGCCCTTGGGCCGTTCATTCATGATGCATTTGATCGCCTACACCGCGCTGCGCGCTAGCAGCCTGGCCGCCCCAATACCTACCGCGATCCCCACACAATCCGCCAGCACATCCAGGCCGCTGGAATACCGTCCAGGCACAAAAGCCTGAACAACTTCGATGCCGATCCCGTACGCCAGCAGAGCCCCCGTCACCTTTAGCCGTGGCCAGCTCCAATACCGGCTAAGCCCCCACGCCAACACCGCAAAGGCCAGGATGTGTTTGAATTTGTCATTGGCTTCGTCAACCACGGGCACATTGCTGGGCATGATGGCCAGGTAGGTGATGGCGATGAAGGCGATGAGGGTGGCGAACTTGCCAATAGAGGGACGGATCATTGATCTGCACACCCCGATTGTTCAGGCCAGTCGGGTGTCGGAAAATTTGCGCTTCAAGAGACCTTGAGCTTTTACCAGGAGGTTTTCTCCTTCTAGATTGACCACAGGCAAATACTTGACGTGTTCAATAGGAATATTTTGCAGTACCCAGATATTTAGTAGACGTTCAGCGAGGAAACCAAAGACACGCCGTTGATACGGACCGTAGTCTTTGTAGGGAACTTGTTCTTGCAGTGCAAATAAAATAGGAAATAACCAAGAGGCATATTGATTAAAGCGATGCGAATTCATAACAAACATATTATAAAGAGATATCTTAGTCCCTTTCATGACATGCTCGAAGCTCTGGGCGTAATCAGGGTGCAAGGAAAGAATAGTATCCCGTAAATTCTGTAAATCCGCCCTATGATGGGCGTTTTTATAATGAGACTCTACAGATTCGATCCAGTAGTTGCGCTGTCTCGAAAGCAGAATATCAGAGTTACCTAGCATAGATACTAAGCTCTCCGAACTAGCAACATTAATTTCTTTAACAAGAGTTTCTTGATCGCTACAGACCGGTTTGAAATAACGACGGTAGTGCACTAAACCATAATAGTCGGCTTCTACATTCTTCCACAGCCAATATAGCCCGGTAAGTTCGCAGAAATATGGGTTTAGAGAGGAGATATTGTCTCCATCGTGATCGCCTTGTATACCAAGATCTGACGCGCTCTGCTCCTTACCTACATGTACAGGTATATAACCAGCATCGTTAGGGAAGTCATATTGCTTGTGCGTGGCGATCATTATCGCCGTACGGCGCTGAGACATTAGATAGGATCCGCAAAAAAGGAGGGAATTGGAAGGTTTTTAGAGCTGAGTTGAAGAAACGATTCTGCGGCATTCATGGCTTCAGAAATTGTGACATCCATGTCTAAATATCTATATGTTCCCAAACGACCAATAAATGACACGCCTTTTTCATTATTGGCCAAATCAACATATTTTTTGAGTAACTTTTGCTCATTGACCAGACGGATAGGATAATAAGGAATATCGTCTTCTTCGCAAGATCGGCTGTATTCTTTAAAAGCAATAGAACCTTCAGATTTCTCCCAAGGAGAAAAATATTTGTGTTCAGAAATTCGAGTGTATGGAACAGAACTATTTCCAAAGTTCATCACGGCACAACCTAAAATATCGTCGTTGGAACGAATTTCTTCAAAATCTAGCGTTCGATAGCCCAGGCGACCCTCTGCGTAGTCAAACCATCCATCTAAAGGGCCGCTATAAAAAACGTGATCATAGTCTTTTACATCTGAGCGATTTATTTTTTTTCCTAATTCAACCGTAATATTAGGATGGTCTAGGATTCGACGAATAAGTTCTGTGTATCCATCCTTTGGCATGCCTTGGTAAGGATGGTTAAAGTAGTTATCGTCATAATTAAAGCGGATAGGAAGGCGCTTTAATATACTTGCTGGTAGTTCTTTGGGGTCAAGGCCCCATTGCTTTTCAGTGTAGCCTTTGAAAAAAAGCTTCATACAGATCTCGCCCAACAAATTTTAATGCTTGTTCTTCGAAGTTGGCTGGGTCAGAGATGCTGCCGTCGCCCAATGAGGCGATAAATTCTTTGGCTTCGTCAGGTGTAAATGTTTTCCCGAAAAACTGATTAATCGTATGAAGATTGATGGGTAAAGAATAGACGGATCCATCTACTGTGGATTTCACGCGATTGGTGTAGGGCATGAATTCCATGAAATTGTTCACATACTCCCAGACTCGTTTTTCTTGGGTATGGAAAATATGGGGGCCGTATTTATGTACCATCACTCCTGATTCTGTATCTATTTCAGAATGACAGTTTCCTGCAATATGAGATCTTGAATCTGTTGCAGAAACATTAAAGCCATTATTTGCAAGTTTATTCGCAATGACAGCACCAGAGAATCCAGTGCCAATAATAAGAATATTATGCATATTTTGTTTTGATCTTTTTGTTGATCTTAATTAGAAAAATATCTAAAAGAAAAAATAAAATTAAGGCTAATGATAAAGGTTTATATATATAGTATATTTCGCCCATTATCAAAGAATTAGAGATTATATTATTAAAAAAAATCAAACACAAAAATGACATAAAAAACTGTTGTTTGAAAAGCTTACGAAGAAAATATAGAGAAAAAATGTAGAAACAAAAACCAACTATAAATTGAAAAAATAAACCAAGGTGAAAGCCAAAAGATGAAAGAAGAATAGCGGGGTAGCCGTTTGTGAAACGTATCCCAGCTTCTCGCATAGCTGTTACGAACCCTGGATTAGATATTTGATACATTAAGTATGGTAGGCCTGCCGGATCAGTGGGCTCATTGTTTTCTCGTAGAAATAATGATGGGTCAGGGTGAAAGTTATTATTAAATGTGAGTAGATCAATTCCATACCAAACATGACCTTGTAACGAAAAGGCCCTGGATAATATTTGGTCAATTAAAAAATTCGGATCAAGGCCATGCAGTATTAAATATCCGTATGCTACGGTACTGATCAGAACAATAGAAATAGAGGGTATTACAAAAATAATTAATTTCCAATTTATTATTTTTATGTTTTTGGTGTTGTTTTTGGATAAAAGAGAAAGCGAATATCCAGTAAAAAAATAAATAAAAATTAAATATGGGCCAGTGAATTTATCTGAAAAAAGAAATAAAAATAATATATGAAATAGCAACAGAATTATTATTTTTTTGGAATTTGATAATCCGTAGCAATAGCCAATAAAAAAACAAGCAATTGGGCTTAGAAATACAAATTTCTGCAAATGATCAATGGGTTTCCAATACTCGAATCTGGAAATTCCAGATAGAATAGGGAATCCATAAATTAGTCCAATGAGAAATAATATAAATAATATAAAAAAAGAAAAATTAATGGATAAATTTTCAAATTTATGTGTTTTGGTAACTGTTGATAAGCTATCGGAGGTTTTTCTTAGGGGATTTAATTTCCATGCGAGAATGCCGGAGAAAATAAAAAGACTGCAATATAAAGAAAAGCGAGTTGAGGAATTTGTGAAATAACCAAATGTATTCTGTTCTGTTATGTATGAACCGTTTTCTATATATAGTAAGGAAATTAAATTCCATACCCACCCAATTATGAATACGAGGCTTATAAAAAATAATTCTTTACTGATTTTGTAAAAATTGAATAAAAATAATATAAATAATAATGATGATGCGTAGCTGATTATCTTTAGGTTGAAATAAGAAAAGATAAAAAGAATTGCTATCAAGGCTATAGAGTAAAAAATCCTTGTATTCAATTTATTTGAGTATATTCAAAATTATGGTTGGGTTGTAAGGAGAAAATAGATTTATTGAATGGCTATACTCGATAATGGTTTCAATTTCATTTATTTCATCTATTTTTTTTGGTGGAAGTTTATATTGCTTAAGAAGATGATTAAGGTTTTTGTGAGAATGTAGGTGCAATGGAAAGAAGTTGCCGCCTAATTGCATAGCTTCTAAAGCTAAAGTTGAAAATGAGCCTATTAAATAACTTTTCGAGTGTATAGTGTGAAGAAATTCAATTGGTTTATCTGTGTTAATTTCTATTTTCTTTAGGTCTGTAAATGACTTCAATAATTCATGGTAATTTGTTTCATCGCGAGGATGTTTTCTGATTATTAATTTATCACTAGAATTTAATTTAGCGCAAATTGTTAAAATATTTTCTTTTTGCTCTAAATCGGCTTCCATATGATTATGGGATAAAAAGGATTGAGTGATATATATGAATGTGTTTTGGTCAGTATTTTTGGAATTTTCCTCTATGTTTATTTTATAGAGCCAGGAGGCTCCAATTTCGAACGTTTTCTCTTCTGTATTTATACCTCTATTTTCTAGAAAAATTTTATTTATAGGCGTTGTTATTAATATGGTGTCAGCATAATATGGATTCGAAATTTTGCTATCTAGCTTTAATTTTGATAATAAATAATGTATTTTGTCTGAGAGGCTAGTTAACTGTGTGGCATCTGGGTGTACAGAGCGTAGATACGAGATGAATCTTATGTTCAGAACTCGTGAAATTATCCTATTTGCAAAACACGGTGATCCAATCAATACGTTTATTTTATTTTTTTTTGCTTTCAAGCCTAAATTAATAGCATCATAAATCTTTTTCTTTTTTGATTTTGAGTTGTGGTGTATTGAATGGATAAAATAATCAATTCTAATTAAGTCCAAGGTGAATTTTAGTTCCTCCTCCTCCTCTGGAGTGGCGCATGAAATACATATATTTAATGTCATGATTATTACAGTAACATATTCCAATTAATAAGGGTGTCATCCTCTATATCTTTAATGGCTTTTTTTCCAATTATTTCATCCCAATATATAGGACTAATCCCATGTCCTGGTCGTTTGGCAATAATGTTGTTTTCAGTAATGTAGTCGCCTTTTTTAATAAATCCATTTGATGCAATTGAACGCCTGGCATGCAATATTGCATTTTTTTCTAGATCTAGATTTTTTTCTTTCTGACCATTTAAAGTTTTATATTTTTTAATCTTATTTAAGAATTTTTGCAGATCGTATTTGTCCATTGCATGGTAGTGATCGTTTCCAGGAAGGTTTTTATCGTGAGTGAAATGTTTTTCTAATATACACGATCCTAAAAGCGATGCCATTTCTAATGCACTAATGGTTTCGTCAGGAACTACATGGTCAGAGTAGCCTATTGGAAGGTGTTTAAATTCTTCTTTTAGTTTATTAATTCCAGCAAGTTGGGCATTTTCTGGCGGGGTTGGATAGTTAAGTACACAATGAAGCAATGCAATATTTATTGCGCCAGCTTTTTGTAACATATTTGCGGCAAATTTAATCTCGTCTATGGTTGAGGCGCCAGTAGACAGAATAATTGGTTTTCCGGTTTTTGCTACTTTTCTAAGCAATGGGGTATTGGTTATATCTGCGGATGCAATTTTAAAAAATGGAACTATAGGATCTAGAAAATCCACTGCTTCCAAATCAAATGGCGTGGACGAAAAATCAATTCCAATGGTTTCGCAATATTTTGCGAGCTCTAAATAATGTTCAGGCTCAAAAGAATCATATTTTTTGAATAGTTTATACTGACTTTCAGTTGACTCTTTGCTGGTGTCCCAATACGCAGGGCTATTCTTGGATGCAATTTTTTCTGCTTTATAAGATTGGAATTTAACTGCATGAGCACCACCTTCATAAGCTTCCTTAATCAATCTTTTAGCAAGGTCCATGTTGCCTTCGTGATTGACTCCAATTTCTGCGATTATATAAGGCTGGCAGAACTCGCCGAGTTGAAAATCTTTTATTTTAAAAAAATTAGTCATAATGGAAATTCAAATTAGTTGATTAATTAAAGCGACCACGTTTTTCTTGCCAACGTTTAAATCTAACTCTTTCATAGATTTTTTCATCTTATCTCTAAGATCACTGTTGTCAAGGATGTTTTTAAATGATGCTGCAATTATTTCATCGGATACATTTTCTCTATATCCTAGATTTACTACCCCATGAGAAATATCAGCAAAAATATGCGTGGTTTCTCTAGTGTTTTGACAAATCACCATGGTCGGCACATTACACGCAGAAAGCTCAAGAACAGTTCGACCTCCAGATGTGATGGCCATATCGGCTTTCATCATGTAATCAGAAATTCTATTTGTGGTTTTTATATATTCTATTTCTTGATTGCAGTTTTTTTCTATGTTTTGTGTCAACTTGTTTTGATATTTATAACCTGGCCCGGTAATTATGGTTATTTTTATTTTTCTTTCTGCACATATAGGGGCTACTACTTCGAGTATCCTATTAGTTAGATTTCCTTCATCGACTCCTCCAAAAGTAAGTAATATATTTTCGATAGTCGTTTTTGTGTTATTTGTATCTGATGGATATATAAATTCGTCACGTAAGCAAAAGTAGGAGGGGCCGCTGTGAATATGAGGGGCCTTGGTGCTTTCTGGGTATAAGGCATTAAAAACCAAATCAGCATGGTTTTTTCCAGAGCCAAGGTCTTCGAAGTTTACGACTTTGCTTCCTATTTCTTTTTGCTTTTGAATGAGCTCTTTGTCAGTGTCTAGTATGTCATTAATTATTAGATCTGGATTTATATTTTTTATTTCATTTATTATATTTTCTTTTTTTTCTTTTATTACATTGTAATTGAATTTTTTAATATTCTCGTATGCTAGATGGCTTTCTTCATCTACTAGAAATACGATATCATGCATAATAAATTCATTGGCTAACATTAGTGTTCTGTATACATGTCCTAAGCCAACCTCCGCATACCCGACTACATGAAATAAGATTTTTTTCTTTTTTAGAATATTTTCGCAAATATACCAATCGTAAATAGAGTCTATATCTATACTTCTTTCGAATGGAATTTCTAGGAGCTTGATATTTTCTCCTATCCTAGATCCGCTGTTTATCGTCTTTCTAGTGCAGGCGATAATGGATCCGGTTTCCTTATAGGATTTTGGTAGCTGTTGGCGATTTAATCGGGATTGATATTCTGGCTTTGCATTTCCTTGGCTATCTATGCCCCATCTCAAGTGGCGGTCATCCACTACAGCCATTACGGTATCTGTCGTTTGATCATTTTCGAATATTTTTATTGTTTCTTCTATTTCAGTTTTTTTGATTAAGGGCGAAGTAGGCTGTATGGTAATGATTATGTCCAAGTCATTGCCATTCATTTTTTCTATTTTTTCTATGGCATCTAAAATTACTGGATCAAGGGTTATTTTGTCTGAGCTTAGGTTTTCTTCTCTTTTTATTACTTTTGCGCCGAATCGTTCTGCTATCAAAGCAATTTCTTCGTCATCGGTAGATACAAACACGTTGATTTTATGTTTCGTTTCTACTTGTAGAGCTGTTTTTATTGAGTAGCTAATTAATGGGTGGCCAGCTAAAGGGCGCAATGCTTTTCTTGGAATGCCTTTGGATCCGCCCCGTGCAGGTATTATGATTGCGATATTCAATTTTCTCTCAATATAAATATTATTAAAACTTTATGTTTTTGAGTATTTGTACACGGTAAGGTATGAAAATGTAATGCATAGTCCAATAGGTATTGCAAATTTGTCTGTATATAAGCTTAATATATATGATGAAATTATAAAAATAAAAAATGCATAGCTGTGGCTTTTTATAATAATTTTATCTTTATTTTTTGAATAAAGAATAAAGTGTGGGACCATGCTTAAGCAAAATAAAGATACAGCTATTAGTAACACGTAAAAAAGTTGTGTGTTGTTGGTGTAGTTTGGGTTGTCAATTATTTTTACTATTATTGGCAAGGAGGCTGCGGATAATAACGAAAATATTATTATTACAACTAATGTTTGTTTTAATAACTTCTTGGATTCTTTTTTAAACTCTACTGCGTTATTTTTTTGCTTTATTAATTTTGGGTATGAGTGAATAAAAACGCTTGCGTCTAAGAATGATTGTAATGCATTGCTTAGATTGAAAAAGAGTATATAAGCCGCTAAAATCTCCAAAGAATTAAGGCTTTCGAACCAGTATTTATCTAACGTGAAGATTGCTCGTAGGAACAATGTTCCGATAAGCAATGGGATGGCTGTTTTTAAGCCTTTTAAAATCCATTGAAATTCTATTTTTCCTTTTAAGGATATATGTTTATTTGTTTTTATGTCTTTGATGCCAAATGCAATGGCAGATATGCCGCCTATAGTCCATAAAGTTAGTATTGTATTTAGGTTTCTAATTTCCTCTGATAGAGAGAGTACTGGTATGGCTATAACGCACCAAATTCCCGATCTAAAAAAAAGAACTATATTGGCGCTCATTGGCCTGCCAATTACAACCAGAAAACGATTTAGTTCCTGGGCTATGTGTTCTAATATTGTTATTAGATATAGCCAGGGTGCTAGGTACCAAGGAAGGAGTTTATAATAAAACACGCATAGAAATATGGGTATGCTTGCTATGTACATAGTTACGTAAAATAGCAGTTGGCTTTTGATGTAAGAGCCCCATTTTTCTTCTGGTCTAAAAAGAATATCTCTAGTGCTGTATGTGTAGAAGTCAAGGCCAACGACAAATAAAAGATAACTGCTGGTCGTGGCTAATAGTCCATATAGTCCTACTTCTTCAGCTGAAAGAAACTTTGCTAAAAAGAAAATCAGCAAAAACTTTCCGCCTAGCGTAGCAGACCGTAATGACAGACTTAGAATTCTTTCGTTAAGTATCTTAGGCATTTATATGTGATGTAATGGTTTTTTCACCTAAAGAGGTTAGGGTTTGCATGCAATCCATTCGGTGACTACATCCCACCGTGGATTTATTTTTAATGTGCTGTTTTCGATGATTTCTTTACTGTTTACCAATACGCGGACGCGATCCTCTAAGGCTTCGATAACCTCCCCTCTGGCTATCCTGCGTGGAGATGCCCCATCTGTCGTAACAGAGCAGACGTAAGTTCCAGGTTTAGATATTGCAGCAGCGACAGCCTGATATGCCCACTTCCGTCTGGCTAGCGTTGTGGTTCCCAACGAGTCCGTTCCGCCATTCTTCCAATGGGCTTCAAAACGGTCATTGGATGGATAAAAAATATAGGTCCCTGTCCCGTGTCGCAGGTCGTCCTGCCAGTAACCTTCGTAGCGGTCGCCGCGCCACGGGGAGCCTTCACCAAATTCGTATTCTCCATACCCATGGCGCTTGTCGCGTTTCCATTGTCCGGTATAGACATCACCTGTCGGGTAGCGCTTCTTTCCTTGTCCGGTTTTGGCTCCTGCCATGAATTGTCCTTCATACCAGGCCCCATCTTGTCCCCGGGCTAGGCCTGTACCGAAAGCCGCACCGTTTACGCAATCACCCTCGTAGGACAATTGCAACTCTGAGTCTAGTACTTTGCATTGTTGGTGGACCTCTTGGGCTGTGGCTGGGGCCACCAAGAGCCAAGCAAATACGGTTGCCAACGCATATCGGACAATACTCACGGCGTATCCTCCGTTGGGACATCTCCAAACGAGCGCAGTCCGTCGCCTTCCAGTGCATTGTCCAGCCAGCCGGAGCGCATGGTCTGGTAGAGATCGGTGGGGGAGGCAACCATTTGGCCCACGTCGCGGTTCCATGGAGAAAGGCTGAAGTTCACGATGGAGCTGGTATCTCGTGTCATCATCGTGGACAAAGGAATACGCATGAATACACCCTTATCCATATAGGGACTGCTTGGTGTACCGGGCGATTGCGTATCGTTGCCGTTGGTACGGGTGTACCACAAGCCTAGTTGCACGCCCGAACGGAAAGTGCGGCTCAGCTCCAGGCGCACGCCATTGTCACGCGCTAGGAAACGGCCGGCGCGCACAGTCGCGGTCAGACCGTCAAAGCCAGGTACTTGGTAATGCATGGAGGCCAGGGCTGTCACAGTCTTGTAGTCCTGGAAGCCCGTGCCTTTGAAGTCGCGCTGGCGTACTCCGTCAATAGCGATATCCCAGGCCAGACGGCCGCCCGAGTGTAGATACAGGGCTTGTATGCCGGCGCCGCCGAACATTTCTTCGTACAGACCAGCGGAGGCGCGCAGGTAAGTGCGCTCTGCCGGCTGCCAGTATTTGTTCAGCATTAATGAGCTGATTTTGACCTTGGCTCCTTCACGATATTTAGCCAAGTCGGAGCGGACATGGGGTAGTTCGGAGTTTGATTCTTGGGTAACGTCTGAAACGTTCTCAATCACGCTGCCCATGACACTGCCGTTGAACCACCAGCCGCGGCCCAAGTGGGCCTGGGCGCCCAGGTTCAGGCCCAAGTCATACTTGAACGCTCCGCTGGGGTCATTCAGGAAAGTGCTGACGTAGGGTGTCAATGAAATATTGGATTGACCCGTGGTGCCGCCACGCAGCGACAGCAGGTTGCGCCCGAAGGTGATTCGGTCGTTGGCTGCCAGTTCATCCAGAGTGCTGTCCAGATCGTTGGCGCGGGCGGCTTGGCTGCGGCCATTGGGGTCGGCGTAGTGTAATTGCACGGCGCTGGCCAGCTCCGCACGCGTCGCCGTGCCGGCGAAATAGCGCTGCAGCACGGTAGCATCGTCAAAGACCCAGGTCATGCCGGCCATGTCCAGGGTTTCCCAGGTAATTTCAACGCGTTCGGTTTCCAGCGGGGCATACGCCATGACCAGGCGGGCGGTGCGTCCGACGCCACGGGAGGCGTAACGATATCGGTCGCTGGATACGGTGACTGCCATGGTGCCGTCGCGCCATGCCATGCGTACGTTCCGCAGACCCTCAGCGTGCAGCTTGCGCAGCAGACTTTGGCGCCAGATGCGGTCCGTCTCCCACTGGTGCAGGGTAGGACGCGGCCCGTCGCTGGCCCAGGCGCCATTTTCAAAGGGGCCGACTTCGTCTGACTTGGGAATGAATTCCCGCTGCTGCAAGGGGATAGCCAGGGATACGTTGTAAATGTTCTGGTTGCGCTGGCGACCGGCTTGCAGAGTCAAAGGGCCCCATGTGTATTCCAGTGCAGCGTTCCAGCTGCCTGTCTTGCGAGCTGCTTGTCCGGACCGAGCGAAGTTTGGGTCGAAACTGTAATTAGTCTTGTCATACTCGGTGACCAGAGCCCAGGAGGGGAGATCATTCAGCTTGAAGCGCACACCAGCGAAAAGGCCGTCAATCCGCTTGCGTCCATAGCCTGCCGTCAGGTCGGCTTGACCATAGCCAAAATCCAACTTTTTGCTGGCAGCGATGAATTCACTTCTGAACAGCTGTGTGCCTTGAAAGTCATCTACACCTACTGCTACTTCCGGAATCCACCACTGTCCCCAGGCGTTTTCCGGCAGGATACGAAGCTTGAAGGCGGCGGATTTGTCTTTGTAGTCGCCATATTTGCTACCCAAACCTAGGTCGGGCACCCCGATGACACGTGTATAGCGTCCAGCGAACTGTAAAAATGGCAGGGCCTGAATCCCAATATAAGGGGTGCTGTATGGCCGGGCATAGGAATAACCAGCAGTCAGCGTTCCATCATCTTCCATACGTGCAGAGGGCATATGGATAAGGCCGCTTAAGCCATTGCTGGCAGGCTGGGCCCAAGCCGCGAGACTTGGGCCCAGCAGCACACTAGCCACCACCACGCGAACTGTTGCACTAGGCAACCGGCGCGGCGCAGCAGCGCCGCGCTTGAAACAACTCATGATTGTCGCGTTGAAAAGAAACGATTAGTGGTGGGAAGTCGTGCTGTGGTGGGTTGTCGAGTCGCTGCCCGACGATTGCGATGCGGCAGCCACGACACCGGCTACAGCCAAAGCGGCGACACTGGCTGCTACCACGACGGGGGTTGCGATGGCAGCGGCGCCTACACCCGCGCTGGCGCCGCCAGCGGCTGCGGTCGATGAGGTGGTGGTGGTTTGGCTGGCAGCCGCTGGAGCTGGTGCAGCTTGTGCCAGTACGGCAGTCGAAAACAAAGCCAGCACGGCTGCGCTGACAGTTTTCTTCAGGATTGTCGTCATTACGTGCATCCTTATAACAATTGATGGAAGCGCCGAATAGGCGCACCTATGGCCGAAGCCCTGTTTTCCCGGCGGTAAGCACTGAGCTTGCAGACAGGCCGGAAGACCATCCGCAAACACAAAGGGCGTGTCCGATTCAAGCACACGCCTTTGTTTGAGGGGCTGAGATCGCTTTGCGGACCGTATCATGCACGATCAGTTGTGCAGAACCAAGCGTGAGCCCTGCCGTTTTATACGTTTTCGCTCTGGTAATCGTAGTTGCGGTACTGATAGTGACCATACTTGCTGCCATACCGACGGCTGCGTATGACGGCATCGTTGAAGATGACGCCATTGCTTTCTGCCCCGGCGCGCTGAAGGCGCTTTTCGGTTTCTTCCAGCTCGCCCAACGTTGTGACGCCGGCGCGAGCGACCAAAAATGTGGTGCCTGCTTGTGCAACCAAGGCCAGGGTGTCGGATACGGCCAGGATAGGCGCGGAGTCCACGATGATAAAGTCATAATCCTGGGCCAGGCTGTTCAACAGTTCCTGGCTGCGCGGATTCAGTAATAGCTCTGCGGGGTTGGGCGGCAGTTCGCCGGTGCTGATGAAATCCAGGCCCGGTGCGGCATTTTTATGAATGGCCTGTTCCCGCGAAATGGTGCCACTGATCAGTTCGCTGAGCCCGTTATTGCGTGGCAGGCCGAAGTATTGGTTCATATAGCCTTTGCGCAGGTCGCTGTCGATCAGCAGAACCCGTTTGTCGCTGGCAGCCAGGGTGTAGGCAAAGTTCACGCTGATGAACGACTTGCCGATGCCGGGGGTTGCGCCGGAGATCAGGATGATGTTGTTCTTGGCGCTCAGCATGGCGAATTGCAGGGCCGTGCGCAGGCTGCGCAGGCTCTCTACTGACAAGTCTTTAGGTTTCTTTTCTGCCAAAATGTGCGTGCCGGGTTTTTTCTTATCGATGTCCTGGTATAGCTTCAATTGATCGGGCGATCGTGGCACCGTGGCGAAGACCGTCATGCCCAGATGTTGCTCGATCTCATTGGCTTCGGTCAGGCCAGCATGCAGGAATTTGCGCAGCAGGGCGATGCCCATGCCCAAGAACAGGCCGATGGCCAGAGCAGCCGCTACCACCAGCGCTTTTTTGGGTTTTACGGGTTTTTCAGGCACAAATGCATTGTCGATGACTCGTACGTTGCCGACCTTGCCTTCTTTGACCAGACGCAGTTGCTGGGCGCTGTTCAGCAGATTGACGTACAGCTCGCTATTGACCTTGACATTGCGCGTCAGGCTCAGCAATTGCTGCTCCAGGTCAGGCATGCGCCGGGCATTGTTTTCCAGGCGTTGGATTTCTTTCTTCAGGGCGCCGATCTGCTGGTCAATGGTTTTGATGGCAGGGTGGGCGCTTGTGTATTGAGGTGTCAATTCGCGGCGCTTCTGTTGCAGCTCCAGAAGCTTGACTTGCAGTTCGACTGTGGTTTCCAGTGCTGCCTTGCCTTCCGCGCTCAGATCGAATGTTTTGTTCTTGTCACGGAAGCGGGTGTAGTCGTCCTCGGAGACCTGCATCTGCTGTCGTAATTCGGGAAGGAAACTGTCCAGAAACGTCAGCGTTTTTTCGGCTTCGGCTGCTTTGCGTTCCGTATTCTGCTGGACATAGGCGTTGCCGATGGCCTGCAGAGTACTTGCCAGCAGGGCTGGGTCTGTGTTTTCGAGCGATACACTGATGATCCCGGACTGACGGCCCCGCTCCCCTATCTGGAGCTCTTTCTGCAGATCGCTCAAGACTTCCTGTTCGGAGTTGCGAACGAGGTGAAATTGTGCACCAGGCAAGGCATCCAGGCTGCGGATTTTGATCTGCCCCGTTTGCCCTTCTATGATGAAGTCTACGGGTTCTCCGACCGCCCCTTGTGCCAAAGTGTCGCCATCGGGGGAATTCAGCTCGAAGCCTTGCTCAGTGGTGACCAGGGTGAATTCTTTGCCCTCCAGGCTCGCTGGAATGGCAAATTGGTCCAATTGTATGCGTTCCGTGCCGCTGACGTAGCCCGACATTCCCAGGAAACCGGGCTTGGAAAGTTCTGTGGCCCGTTTGGACATCCAGGAGCCAATCAGCGGAATATATTTCGGAGTGGCATCGACGTGCAGTTGCAATTGATCAACCGCCTGGCCCACAACCATGCGCGAGCGCAGGATTTCCATTTCGGCGGCGGCAGAGGATTGACCTTCGAATAAGGAGCCCAGCTCTCCCAGCATATTACCGGCCACGCCATTGCTTTGTTCAACCTGCACCAGCAGGTTGGATTGATAGACCGGCGCACTCAAGATGGCATAGGCTGCGCCGACGACGGTCACTGCGCCCGCTATACCGGCAATCAGCCATTTTGCATCCAGAAACGTGTCCAGCAGCGCAAACAGATTGATATCGTCTTCAGAGTCCGACGCGTGTGTAGAGATAGAACTGGCTTTAGTCATGTATGTTTAATCGTCTTGGTTGCGCTGAAGGCATTACAAACGCTGAATCAAACCGGCCCAATGGGCGGCTCCGCGGGTGATTGCGTCATGGGCGGTTTCAAAGGCCTCTCTGGGCTGCCGGTACGGGTCGGCGATCTCGATTTTTTCTGTGGGGCTAATGTGCCCAAGGCAATGCACCTTGCCTTTGGTAAAGGGGTAGCGGGCTTCGACTTCCTGCTTGTGTATGCTTTCCATGACCAGGATCAGGTCGGCCTGGCGGCACAGAAAACTTGTCAGTTGTTGAGCACGATGGCTGGAAATATCCAACCCGTGCTTACGCGCAATCTCCTGGGCGGTGGGTTCAGCTTCATGCCCAACAAGGGCACCTAAGCCAGCGGAAAATATGTTTTTTCCCGGCAGCGCTTGTCTTAGCAAGCCTTCTGCAACCGGACTTCGGCAAATGTTGCCGATGCAGACGGTAAGAATAGTGTTCATGCCAGCCGCTTTCAGAGCGCGTTTTTAGTGGAGATAACCGATGATACCGAAGGCAGCAGATTGCTGACGACGCGATTCCAGCGCACGACAGGAGCAGGGTCGACAAAGACAACATCACGCGCCTGCATCTGGAATTCATTGGCCAGCAAGTACGATGCCGGGCTGCTGGCGTCCAAGTGATAGATTTGCGGTTCCTGGCCTTCCTGCCGGCGCAAGATATAGACTTGGCTGGGGTTGGAGGTCAGGGTGCTTAAGCCGCCAGACTGACCCAGTGCTTCGGTCAAGGTCAGACGCCCATCGCGCAAAGGTGTGCTCTGCGGCTTGGTGACTTCGCCCAATACATGAATTTGAGTTTCGGCCTGATTGCGCACGCGCAGCATGTCGCCGTTAGCCAGCATGATTTTGCCGGGATTGATGCCGTGCCGACTCAGTTCCGTCAGATTAATGCGAACATTGACACCATTGCGGCTCAGGATAATGGAAGATCGATCCGCTTCCGGTGTATATCCACCCGCTCGGTTCAATGCTTCAGGAAGCGTCATGGGGATGTCGTCCATGACTACTAGGCCGGGTCTGCGAACTTCCCCATCTACATAGATACGACTGTTGCGAAAGGATTGGACGCGCACCGTAACTTGCGGATCATTGATATAGACAGCAAGCTTTTTGATTAGTAGATCGCGTAGCTCCAGCTCTGTTAGACCTGCGGCGTGGATGATGCCGGCGTAAGGGAACTGGATTTTGCCTGTCGCGCTGATCGGGTAGCCGTTGCCGATATCCGATTGAGTCGTGGAGCCCGTGTTTAACGACGACGAGGCAGGGATCAAAGCCAGTTCTGGATGGTCCCACACCATGATGTTGACAATATCGCCTGCGCCCAGCTTGTACGAATGGGTAGGGGCGGACAGGGCCTCCACGTCCGCCTTCAGATCGGCTACGTTGTCTATTTGTTGCTTGCTTACCAGCTCAGGAGTAATGCTGATCAAGGCTCCTTCCGGCGCCACATTGCTTAAAGATTTGCGGGCATCGTCGGGCTTGCCCATGTACTGGCCTGGTGAAAAGGCACAGGCAGACAACAAAATGCTTAAGCTGCTGATGGCCATCAGAGTCAGAAACCGAGAGCGGCTTCGGGGTGCGGCGTTGTGAAGGGCTGTCATTTTGAAAAGTAAGGCGGCTGCAGAGCAGCTAATTATAGATAATGGGCGATAGTGCCGATTGCTTGATCGGCAGTGCAAAACGGCGCCAGTTTAATAACTTCTACACCTGGGAAATAGTCAAGAAGCGTCAGTAAGCGCCATCGCGTTGAAGCACAACCCGGACGGTCTTGAACAGAATGCAGATGTCGTTCCAAAGGGACCAATTCTTGACGTACCAGGCGTCGAAATAGACGCGTTGGTCGTAGTCGACGTCGTTGCGACCGCTGACCTGCCACAGGCCTGTCATGCCCGGCTTGGCCAGCAAATAGTAGTCTGCGCTGTCCTTGTAACGCAGGACCTCTTCTTCGATGACCGGACGTGGACCAACCAGGCTCATCTGGCCTGCCAGTACGTTGAAGAGCTGGGGTAGCTCGTCCAGGCTGGTCTTGCGCAGGAAGTTGCCAACTCGCGTGATGCGTGGGTCGTCTTTCAATTTAAAGTCTTTGTCCCATTCCGCTTTGGCGTTGGGGTCTGTCGCCAGTAATTGCTCCAGCACTTCCTTGGAATTCTTCACCATGGAGCGAAATTTAAGGCATTTGAACTTGCGTCCATACTGTCCTACGCGCTCGTGCCCGTAGATGGGGGAGCCGCCGTCTCGACTGATCTGGAAGGCCAACAACAGCAGCAGGGGGGACAAGAGCAGAATCAGGGCGGCCGAGGCGAAGAAGTCGAACAGGCGCTTGAGGATACGCGAAGACCAGCGTGGCAAGCTGGCGTTCAGGTTCAGAATCAGGATTTCGTGGCTGAACAAGAAACGAGGCTGCAGGTTGTTCAGGGGCACGCCACGAGTGGTGGGAATCACCGCGACGTAATGGCAACGCTTGCTGGTCAGCTTCTTGATCCAGTGTTCGCGCACTTTTTTGTGATTCTGGGTTTCCGTGGCGATAAAGTAATGCAGGTAGCGGAAGTCGCGGCGCGCGAACAGGGCGCGCTCGGAAGCAATCTGGGGCATCAATCCGTGAAGCGAAGAGTCCTCTGTGTGCGGACCGACATAGCCGATGAACTTGTAGCCTAGGCTCTGTTCGCGACTCAAGGTGTCGAAGGCTTCCTTCGCATTGGGTCCGTCACCGATCATGACGGCCTTGACCTGCCAGTATGGAGTGCGTCGCCACAAGGCGCGAGCCAATTCGCGCAGCACCGGCATCAGAGCGAGCATGTACACCCAGGTCAGCAACCATAAGTAGCGTGACAACTGCCACTTGGAAAACGCGATGATGGCAAGGTCGAAAACGGCATAGATCATCAGCACGCGGATGATGTCTTTCAGCTCGAACCAGAATGGGCGTCGTTCCGTGTAGTGCTTCAGGCGTAAACCGAACCAGCTGACGCACAGGACGGAGAGGATCAGATAGCAGGCTAAGCGAGAGTCTATTTCATGGGAAGGGATGTAGGAATCAAGGTCGCCCGCGAATAGATATACGGTGCCGGCGGCTAGCCAGGGCGCAAGGTTGAACGCGGCCAGGTCTGCTAGCAGCAATGCGGCAGAAATAAGGTGTCTGGGGTGCATGGAATAGAGTGTTGCTTACCGGATGAGTCGGTGCGTGAGAACCATTTGCCCACGCTACCGCCGTATTTGGCGCTGATTGCGGCAAACACGGCGTGGGTAATCAATCAAAGGATGGGGCCTGGGAAATTCAGGCTTCAGGCCCCATGCCGTGATGGACTAGAGGTGTTCCAGCGAGTCTTCTTCGGCGGTGACTGTCGTGGGACGGCCCAGAATGTTCAGCAGCAAGGTGATGCGTTTGTTGGCCGTGGTCTGGACTAATGCTTCCAGGCCTTGTAGCGGCCCTTGGGCAAAACGTACCGCTGATCCGGGCGTGAAGCGGCCGGTGGGGCTCAGGTCGGCAGTATTGCGGATTTCTTCGGCTTGCTGGATGCCGCACAGGGCGCAGTCGTCCAGCATGGCGGCCAGGTTGCCAAAACGTAGCAAGGTGGAAACGCCACGCGTAGATCGGACGGTGGCCAAGGATTGTTCTGGGCGCTGCGGCTGAAAGAACACGTAGCGGGGGAACATGGGAGGGTAGGTGACGGCGGCTGGGCAGCCGGTCTTGCGGACAAGAGTCTTGAAGCGGGGGAGATAGACACGGAAACCCTGTTGCTCCAGGTTGACCTGGGCAACGTGTTCCAGCCGTGGCTTGGTGTAGGCCACGTACCATCCGGGTGGATGGGGCTTCGCAGAATCAGACCACAACACAATCACTCCTCTACTGCCTGGCCTTGTGCCAGCGTACCTATCCGCCATATGGGGGATAGGTACTTATTAAAGCCTTTATTTTCCGGGCCATGCGCTGCACATGTTCCCAGGCCCTCCGTTGAGGCGACCGCCATTATATCAACATTCTTGATCATTGCTGACGGCTTATCGCCGACATGACAGGTTCTTATTTTTTCTAGAGTTGTTTGCTTTCTGATGTCGGAGATCCATCAATATTGTATTTGAATGTAAATTCTGGAACGTCAATGTAGTTTGACGAGCTGTCTGGTGCGGCGGCGGCGGTCCTTGTCATAGACAGGGGCAGGCTAGACGTTCTTCCAGATATGTGAACACGGTGTGTCAGTCCTGTGACAATCGCGTTTAAATTGAAGTTGAAGTTTATTTTTAATTTATTTTATTTCCATGTATTTTAATTTTTTTGTTTATATTTATTTTTCTATCTTTATTTTTTTATTCTATTTAATTTTTTAATTTCAGATAATAAATTATCGTATTTAAATCGTACAATATCGTACGGTTTCTCTATGAAAAATAAGACTGAAATTAGGTATTAGCCCTTAGGCCAGGTGGCGGGTACGTAACGCAAAACCATTCTTTTTCGTAGCGACAAGCCTTGCTATATCGCATGCCGCCGTACGGTTGTGTTAGCGCAAGCAGGGTTTAAGCCAGTGCATGGTTCTATTCCTTTTGGGCTTATTGAAAGGAAAGGAACATGACTCATCGTCTGATTTTGACGCGACTTTACGTGCTGGTTGCGTGTGCTGTGATCAGTGTCTGTGCGCAGTCGTCAACTACCCCCTCGAACGGGCTACAAGTGCTGACAGATTCGTCGGTCGGAACAATACTGCAGAGCCCTATGTTCGACGGCACCGCCCTTCCGTATTACCAGCCCATACGCAAGCAGGGGCCGGATGTTTGGGTGCTGTCTGGTCCCAATACGGTGTGGGGGCCGGTACAACTGCTGGAAGGCGGTCTGTCCATACAGCATCCGCAGGCAGTGGGGCTGGATTCGCATCTGGATGTCATGGCGGGAACGTGGCTTGATTATGCCCCTGGTCTGGTGGCGGATTTTCCAGTCCAAGGGCATATGCAGCCTGGAATGGAGGCCATAATCTGGAATGTGCATGGTGGGCAGGCGCAGCAGGCCGGACCGGTGTTTGGGGCAGCAGCCTGGAACAAGACTGGAGACGGCATTCTATGGCTGGATCAGCGGCGCGGCGGAAGCCTGGATGGGACGCTGTCGGTGCAGCAGGGTGGTTTGGGCGTGCGTGGGTCTGTTCCTGCCCAGGTGCAGGTCGCTAGGGATGCTTGGTTGTGGGCGCAGGATGCCGTGGTGGGGAATGTATCTGTGTCGTCGGGCGGGCGCGTGCGGCTGGACAGTCCTGGAAGTCCCTTGCGTATTCTGGGCGATCTGTATTTGGCCCCCGGGGCGATCGTGCAAGTGAATGTCAATGTGGATGGGCGCTTTGACCAGTTGTATGCGCAGGGGCGTGCTCAACTTGCCGGTGCCTTGTGGGTAGATCTGGAACGGCCTGACCTGTCGGGCGATTATCGTATCGTGCAGGCTGATGGCGGCTCGGTCGGGCATTTCGAGTCCTTGCGGTTCAATCAGACAAGTTCTGTGTCTGGATTGGAGTATGACCCCCAGGGTGTCACCCTGGTGCTGCGGCAAGCACCATCTGTGCCGCCAGAAAGCTCACTAGCCGCGGTGTCTGACAAACCGCAGATCTGGCTGCGCCATCCCTTGAATGCCTGGCGGGCGCAGTTGATGCTGGATGCATGGCGGATAACGCAGGCGTGGCGCAGGCCGGGCCGGCAAGTGAACGGAAGTTGGGGGCTTTACGACCATGCAGGACAACAAGGCTTGGCTGTCGCGGGCATGGCGCTGGACAGGCGGTTGGACACCCTGGCCGTGGGCGTTGATGCGGCCTGGCATGCCGGGCGGCTGGGCATATTGGCGGGCTTTCAAAATTCCCGGTTGCGCGATCAACGCGAGCCGGTGCGCAGCGACACGCATTCCTATTACGGGGGATTTTATGGCTCGCAGTCATGGCGTGGCCTAGACATGAGCCTGACCTTGGTTGGCGGACTACATCACACCCGCCATGACTGGCTGTATCGTCAAGGTCGGGGACGCGCTTACAGCGCTCAGCTTCTGGTGGATGTGGCCTATCCATTTTGGGTGCAAGCAGGGCATGCCGTCGGGCTGGAGGCTCAATGGCGCGTCCTGCATCTGCGGCAAGCGGGCATGGATATGAATGGTGTGGATCAATGGCGGGCAGCGACCCAGACGTCCCGGTTGCAAGACAGCCGCCTGTGGCTAAGCTGGAGTTACGAGCCAGTGGATACCGTGGCGGCGCATTGGCAGGCCAGACTGGGCTGGGAACGGCAATGGCGCGGGCCCGGCTCGACGCATCACTGGATGGTGGATGGCCTGCCAGCCGGGGACGCAGCGGCCTTTCGCAGCAACCGCAATGCTCGCCTGCTGGAGCTGCGTATGCAGGCTCCACTTTGGCAGGGCTCGATGCTGACGGTGTCTTATCTGGCGCGCCGTTCAGGACGCGTGCAGGATCATGGGTTCAGTCTGCAGGCGCAGTGGCTGTTCTAGCCTTTGAATGCCTGTATCCAATGATTGGTAGAGGCATCGTGGCGTCCTGCGGCTGGGTGTTGGCCCGACAGTTCTTCCATGATGCCGCCGGCCAGTACTTTGCCGTATTCCACACCCCACTGGTCAAAGGGGTTGATGCCCCAGATCAGCCCTTGCACGAAGATTTTATGTTCGTACATGGCCAGCAAGGCCCCCAGGGCAAAGGGTGTCAGGCGCGGCAGTACGATCAGAGTATTGGGGCGTCCGCCCGAATGGACCCGATGGTGAGCCAGTTGGGCGGCGTCTTCGCCGGCGCCGTTTCCTTGGCATTCGGCCAGGGCTTGTTCGTAAGTCTTGCCGCGCATCAGCGCTTCGCGCTGCGCCAGGCAGTTGGCCAGCAGCAGGCGATGATGCTCGCTGTTGTCGTGGTCGGCTTGTTGGCAAACGATGAAATCCACGGGAGCGCCATCGCTGCCTTGGTGCAGCCACTGGTAGAAGGTGTGTTGCGCGTCGGTGCCCGCCAGACCCCATACAGCCGGCCCGGTAGGCACGCCGACGGGCTGTCCGTCCAGCGTGACGGACTTGCCCAGCGATTCCATGTCCAGTTGCTGGATATAGGGCACCAGGTTGCCCAGTCGGAAGTCATACGGCGAAATGTTCAGCGACCCGTACCCCAGCACGCTGCGGTTCACGATTCCTGCAAGGGCCATTTGCACCGGAACGTTCAATGCAATAGGCGCTTCCTGGAAATGCTGGTCCATGGCGGCAGCACCCGACAGCATGCCGGCCACTACGTCGGAACTGACGGCCAGGGCGGTGGTCAGGCTGACGGCGGACCACAGTGAAAAGCGGCCGCCCACCCAATCCCAGAAGCGGAAAATATGGCGTTGCGGCACGCCCCAGCGCGCTGCGGTGTCGGGCCGGGCCGTGATCGCCACAATCTGTTCGTAGGGGTTGGGCACCCCGGCGGCTTGCAGCCATTCCAGGGCGCGCTGGCCGTTCTGCAGTGTTTCGGTGGTGGTGAAGGATTTGGATGCGATGACGACCAGCGTGTCGTGCGGATCCAGGCCCGATAAAGCGTGCTCCAGGGCATGGCCGTCAATATTGGCCAGGAAGCGCACCTGACGCCAGCTGCGTCTGTAGCCGAACGCCGCCAGGGACAGGCGGACTCCCCAGTCGCTGCCGCCGATGCCGATATGCACGATGTTGCGCCAGCGGCGCTCCGAATCAGCCACGCGCACGAACTCGTTCATACGCTCTCGTTCTTTGGCCACTTCGGCCACCGGCGCCGGGGCGCGCAGGGCGCTGTGCCACGCGGCCCTTTGTTCGGTCGGGTTGGCAATAGCCCCTTCCAGCAGGCCGGCCCGAGCTGCATCGAAATCGCGTGCAGCCAGCAATTGGGCGCCGGCTTGTTGCAACTCGGGCGAAAACCGTTGTCCGCTGAAATCGACCTGGATGCCGGCGGCTTTCAGACAGTGCAGTTCGAACGCATACTGATTGGCTTTATGAGCGGCATCACAGAATTGCGACCATTCCGGCAGCGTCGGCAAGGGAGCGAAATTCGTCAGGGTGAAAGGCGTATCAGGCATGGCGTCGAGTGTGGCGTACATGGCGAATCAGCATGAGTCATTGTTGGCTCGCATTGTAAAGGGCTTTTGGCCGGCATGCCGTTGAACGCACGCCCGTCGTGTTCGGCCTTGTGGCTTACATCGGTGGAATGTGCGCCTGCTGTACCAGCTCCCGGTTGCGGTCCAGGGTGCGCACGATGGTGCGCGCGAAGGCATCGGGGCTGTCTCCGATGGGGTTGGCGCCCAGTTGTTCCAGGCGGTTCTTGACCGCAGGCTCGGCCAGGGCTTCGACGACGGCCTGATGGATCAGGCTGAGCTTGTCGTCGGGCAGGCCGACGGGCGCCACCAGGCCAAACCAGGACGCGTCGTTGACGGCCTCCAGATCCAGCTCGGCGAAGGTGGGAACGTCGGGCAAGGCGGCAACCCGTTCGGGGGATGCAACCGCCAAGGCCGCCAGCTTGCCGTTTTGAATATGAGGCAGGGCGGATGGAAGGTTGTCGAACATCAATTGCACCTGGCCTGCCAGGGTGTCGGTCAAGGCCTGGCCGGACCCCTTGTAAGGTACGTGCAGCAGGTCGGTGCCGGAGGCAGACTGAAAGAGCTCGCCCATCATGTGGGCGACCGAGCCGTTGCCGGCGGAAGCGTAGCTGAGCTTGCCGGGTTCGCTGCGGGCGCGTTTCAGCAGCGTGGGCATATCCTGAATGCCCAGCTTGGGCGTCGCGACCATGACATTGGGAACCGCCGCCAGATTGGCAATGGGCTGGAAGTCCTTCAGAACATCGAAAGGCAGTTTTTTGTAAACCACGGGATTGATGCCATGGGTGCTGACCGTCGCCAGGCCCAGCGTGTAGCCATCGGGCTTGGCGGCGGCGATGGCGGCCGTGCCGATGGACCCGCCCGCGCCGGCCCTGTTTTCCACCACGACAGGCTGCCCAAGCTTGCCGCCTAGATGCTGGGCCACCAGGCGGCCGATCAGATCTGTTGTGCCTCCCGGTGCAAAAGGCACGATCAGGGTGATGGGTTTTTGCGGATAGGGCGCCGCCAGGCTGGCCTGACTGGCCATTGCCAGCAGAGCGCCGCCCAGGCTGCGAGTCAGGAAGGAAAAGGTTCGCATGGCATCTTTCGCGGGTTAGAGGGCGATAAAGCCGCCCGTGATCGGAAAAAGCAGCGTGATCAAGCCTGCGCCAGCCTTTAGTAATAACAGCAAACGGGGGCGGCAGGGAAGGGGTACGGTATTTGGTGAAAGGCTGTGACAGCGAGGGTGGGCGTTGGGAACCTACTCTTTTAACGCTTTGATGAAGTCCACGATCGTTTTTGTAGCAGGCACGTTATCCAGGTCGCTGTCTTTGTCGTGGTGCTTTGGGTAGACAGCACGTATAAGCGCGACGCCTAGAACTGTAGGGGGCACAAGCAAGGCGCTTCCGAGAAGCCATGAATGCCAGTCAAAAGAATGATTTAAATAGCTTAAGTGAACCAGAACAGCAGAAAAAACGATGGCCGTCAGATAAAGAAAAGAAATCAGAAACAGGGTAAGAGTCAGGACAGTTTTTTGTTGGCTGCGTTGATACTGAACCGCTTGCTGCTTGAAGTTGAGATCATCACGCGCCAGGATTTCGTAAGGAGAGGGGCGGGAAAGATCTGCGTTCTGGAAGGCGGATGGGAAGCTATACGGCTTGGCGGGTCCGGAGAGGTCAAACTCGTCTCGAGCCTCAGGGGTATGCGTGCTTGACGTGCTTAAGCCTGCTGGGATTGCGCCTGCATCCACTTGAGACGTGCCTGATGTTTGTGAGACGCTTGGTGCTGAATGGGTCATTGGGTTGCCAGTGTGATCCATGAAACGCCGAAACGTGTGCGAGCTTAGGCTAAGGCTAAGTTCTTGAGACGAAAACCCATGGCTGGCTCCGAGACGCCAAACACATTGGCAAGTCTGGTCACATCCATGAGATGTCGCTCCAGCACAAGGTGTTTGACGATTTGCTCGGGCATCAGCAGTTCGGCGGCAAACTGATTGGCCATGGTTTCGCGTGGATCCCTTTGTACAGAGTAAAACTGGGCTTTTGTATCGCGAAAACATGCTTGGCCAGATCGCAGGTGCCCCAGGGCAAAGTGACCAAGTTCATGAGCAATAGTAAATCGTTGGCGTACGGGAGGCTCCGTCGCGTCAAAGCGAATAACGATTTCTGTGGGGGTTTGCTCGATAAGACCGCTGGCGCCGCCGGTCAGTGATAGTTCCGGACGCACGATAATGCCAATAGTCTGGGCGATGCGAGCAGGATCCACCGGTATGGAACCGTCCCAATACCTGGAGAGTAGGTCCGCTGCGGTGTACATGACAGCCCTCCTTAAGATGATCAGGTGGACAAACCTGCGAATATAACACTTCGCATTTATCTAAAAGATAAGTCTTTGCATCATAACCAAGATTCTTAAAGAAAGCGTTGTTTTTATGAGGCTTTTGTCTATGTTGCCGCCTGGATCTTCGTCAGTGTCGTTGCCCCTGGTCGTAAAACCCAGACCTGCAAACTGGCATCCGTCGACAGTACTTGCGCGATGGCGGCTTCGTCCATCCAGGAAAAAGCCGTGGACAGTGCATCGGCAATAGTGGCATTGCCGGCAAGGACGGAAACGCTGCGGTACAGGGGCACGGCCTGCCCCGTGGCGGGATTGAAAAGATGCGTGGCCGAGCCGTCGGCGCGTAGGGGCGTGCCGGAACCCGATGAGGTGCTGACGGCTTGATTGCTGATGTCCAGGGTACGCAGCGTGGCGCGGTCTGGGGCGCCATCCGGCAGGCCGACGCGCCAGGGGCGCCCGCCGGGCGCGCTGCCCAGGCCGCGGATCTCGCCCATGTCCACCAAGGCGTGGTTCAGTCCTGCGCGGGCCAGAAGCTCGGTGATGCGATCAGTGATGTAGCCCTGTGCGATGCCGTTCAGCGTGAGCGCCATGCCGGGCCGAGCCAGGCTGACGGCAGTCCCGTGTATTTGGATGGCGCGGTAATCCACTTTTTCCAGAGCGCAGGCCAGTTGGGCTTGGGCAGGCAAGGGAGGCGTTGCAGGATTGAGAGGGTCCGTCGCGGCGGCGTAAAGATCCCACAAGGGCTGAACTGTGGGATCGAAAGCGCCTTGAGTTAATTGGCTCAATCCGTGGGACTCGTGCAGCAGCCGCAAGAGATCGCCGGGGGCCTGTTCCAGATGACCATCGCGATTCAGGCGCGTCAGTACGCTGTCGGTGTGATACAGGCTGAATATCCGCTCCAGGCGGCGCACTTCCGTCAAGGCGGTGTCGATCAGCGTTTGGGCGAAGACAGGGTCCGAGTGGTGGATATGCAGTTGTGCATCGGCTCCCAGGGCGATGCCGCTCCATCGGGTGACGGGAGCGGGATTCGCCAGGGCTTGCCGCGCTATCCAGGGAAGGCTGGTCAGCGTGCTGGAAGCGGCAACGATGCCGATGAAGCGGCGGCGGGCAGGAGAGGCGGGGCACATTCGACAGTACCTACAGCAAAGAAGATTCGGGTGGCAAGGAGTCGGCGCCGAAAATATAGTTTTCCGGCATGTCGTCAAAACGCACGATCTGTCCGCCATGTTGTTGCTGGAAAGCCTTGGCAGCGCTCTGGTCGCCAAAGGGGAAGGCGTCGATCGTGCCCATGCCGCCTGCATAGCGGCTGTGGATCAAATACCAGGCGTCGCGGGCGGGGATCCAGGCGTCAGGGGCGAAGTTGCCATGCATGTCCATGCGCGCCATGTCCTGCACGTAGACGGCGGCGACCGCCTTGGACTCTTCTGGCAACAGCGTATAGGCGAACACTTCCCGTATGGTCGTGAACCAGATCGGCGCGTCGCGCTCGCGCAGCAGTATTTGGCCTTTGGGGCCTGGGTGTTCAAACAGGAACATGCCGCAGTAGTGGCCGACGGCAGTCTGGGGAATGGCCGTGATCGGCGCAGGCGGGGCCAGCGCCGTATCCGCTTTGCCGCAGCCGCTCAGGACAAGCGCCAGGGTCAGGGCCGCGTACAGGCTTTTTTTCATAGCGATTTCCGGTTGAAGGCCAGGGTGGCCAGGCCGAAGGGCACGACGATCCAGGCCAGCAGGGCGCTGAACAGAGCGGGCATGGGGAGCCGCGCTTGTTCGCTCAGGCCGGCCATGCCGGCGAACATGGACACGTTTTCATAGCCCGTCAGATTGAGCAGCCGATAGACATCGGTAGGGTTGAACAACAGGAGGATGTTCAGTCGGGAAGCGGTGATGGCAGCGCCCTGGTCGGCCACGAGAATGCCCAGCAAGGCCATGTCGTAGATCACGACCAGTAGCAACCAGATGCCGATGGCTAGGCCTGCGGCTGTGGCTCGTTCGCGCACGACGGTGCTGATCAGGTAGCCCATGGACAAAAAGCTTGCGCCCAGCAGGATGCTGGCGCCCATCATGAGCAGGAACGGCGGCCACGCGCTGAAGTCGACGCCGCCATGAGCCCATTGCAACGCCATGCCGGCCAGCCCGTAGCCCGCGATGGTGGACAGGCTCAGGATAGCCAGGTGCCCGATGAACTTTCCCACCACGACTTGCCATCGACGCACGGGATGGCTGAGCAGCAGCGACATGGTGCCCTGTTCGATGTCGCCCACGATAGCGTCGTAAGACAGCAGCATGGCAATCAGAGGAATCAGAAAAATGGACAGGCTGGACAGGCTGACGACGGTGACCGTCAAGGGATCGACTTTTACGTCTCCGATAGGAGCGCTGCCTAGAAAGCCTAGGGCGAGCGCCAAGGCCGCGAGCAGCAAAGTGACGGCCAGAACCCAGCGGTTGCGCAGGCCATCGCGAATTTCTTTTTCGACAATGATGATGATCGGATTCATGGTTCAGTGATCCTCCCGTTCCAGAAAGTGCGCATAGAGCTCGTCCAGTCCGGGTGATTCCAACTCCAGGTCGATGACGCCGGCGATGGTATGGGCCTGCCGCAGGACTTGCAGCTTGTCGGCTTCCGCAAACAGGCGTTGGATGCGTCTTTCACCGCTCAGGGACCAGCCTGAAGGCGCGGAGTGGGGCGCCTGGTCCAGAGTCAGGCGCAGCCGCACGGGCAGTCCTGCCGTCCGGCGTAAGTCCGACAAGGTACCGTCGGCGATTTTCTGTCCGCGTCGCATGACGATCACGCGATCCGCCTGGCTTTCCATTTCGGCCAGGGCGTGGGTGCTGAGCAGAATGGCGGCGCCTGCTTCGCGCAGTTCCTGGACGATGTCGTAGAACAGCAGTCGGGAGGCAGGGTCCAGTCCCGTGGTGGGCTCGTCCAGAAGCAATAGACGAGGCTGCCCCAGCAAGGCCTGGGCCAGGGCCAGGCGCTGGCGCATGCCTTTGGAGTAGGTGCCGACCCGTTTTTGCGCCGCCTGGGCGATGCCGACGCGAGCCAGCAGTGCTTGATTATCCTGAGTAGGCAGGCCTTTCAGACGGGCATAGAAAGCGAGGGTCTCCGCCCCGGTCAGGGAGGGATGCAAGGCGACGGTTTCCGGCAGATACCCGACATGTCGGCGCAGGCGCGACGCTTCGCTGGAGCCGGCGTCGTGACCCAGCAGATCGACGCGGCCTTCATCGGCGCGGATAAGACCGAGTATCAGCTTGATCAGCGTGCTCTTGCCGGCGCCATTATGGCCGGCCAGCACCACGCATTGGCCGGGGTGCAGCTCGAAGCTGACGGAGTCCGCCGCGCGTTGCGCTCCGTATCGTTTAGTGGCTTGGGAAAGGACGACGGGGGGAGCGGTTCTAAGGGGTGCGTTCATGCAGAGCCTCGTAGCGTTGCGGGACGGGAGCGGGCGGCGGGCTCATCAGAGGGGCGCTGTCCACCACTCCGCCGGGCAGAATGGCGGGAAATTGGGTTTGCGCCCATCTCACGATGGAAACGGCGGGGCTGTTGAGCAGCAGGCGGGCCGAAGGTGCGCGCCAGACGACTTGGTCGATCAGGCCGTTGGGGCGGTAGGCCGTGTCGGCGATGCCGTCGCCATTCAGGTCGAAGGCGCTGTGATCGCTCCAGTAATTGCCGCGTCCGTCCTTGGACCATTCCAGATAACGCGTGCCGACGTACTTCACCTGATTCTGGTTGTTGATGAAGGCGTTGCCCGTGATTTCGTTGCCCTCGGAGCCGGCGGTGTAATGCACCCCGATCTGCGCATTGCGGATTGCATTGCCGGCGATGCGGTTGAAGTTGGCGTTGTAGATGAAAATACCTTTTTCGGCGCCGTCCACAAGATTGTTTTCGATGCGCGATTGCTGCGTGCCATTGAGCATCAGGCCCTGGTGGGTGCTGCCCATGCCGATGTTTTCTCGCACTGTCAGGAAGCGGGAAAACATCAATGCGTAGGCGATTTCGTTGCCTGTGGAGACGTTGTGACTGATCTCGCTGTTGTTCGTATACATGTAGTGCACGGCGTAGCGCACATGGGTGAACGTGTTGTGAGTAAAGCGGTTGTCACGGCTGTTGTTGGAAAAGATGCCGTCGCGCCCATAGGAAATGTCGTTGTGCAGGATTTGCGATCCGGGCGAATTCCAGATGGTGACGCCATTGCCCCGTTCGTTCAGCCTTAGCGCCTGATTGCCGACGATGGTGTTCGAATGCACCAGCGCATTGCTCGGGCCCCAGACATAGACTCCGACCAGGTTGTCGAGGATGTCGTTGTGCTCGATGCGGGCGTGATGGGCCGACCGGTCCAGGAAAATACCGGCATCCATGTCCGGCAGGCTCAGGCCGGAACGGCTGACGCTCAGACGCGTCAGGGTGACGTTTTCCGCCTGTACCCAGACGGTGCGGCCCTGCCGCTCGCCCGCAATGACGGCCTGTCTGTCCGGGGGGCCCTGCAGAGTCAGCGGCTTGTTGATAATGATGTTGCCCGTATAGATGCCCGGGGCCAGTTGCAGGGTGTCGCCGCCGGCCGCCGCGACGATGGCGGCCTGCAGGCTGGATCCGGCTGGCACCTGTATGACGGCGGCGTCCGCCGCCCTTCCTGAGAGCACCAGGACAGCCAGCCCCAGCGTGGCCATCGCTTTGGCTGCGGGCGGCGGGACGTTCGCAGGCGAACGCAGGAAAGGCAAGCGGTTCGCCATGCGTTCAGGCCTTGGGCTTGACGTTCATTTGCCCCGACATTTCCATGTGCAGGGCATGGCAGAACCACTGGCAGTAGTACCAGTGCACGCCGGGACGCGAGGCGGTGAAGGTGACCGATGATGTCTGCTGCGGGCCGATTTCCATTGCGACGCCATAGCCCGACACCGTGAAGCCGTGGGTCAGGTCTTCGATCATTTCCATATTGGTGACGATGACCGTGACTTCGTCGCCCTGGTTGACCTCGAAATTGGGCACCGAGAACACGGGGGCGATGGCGGTCATGTAGACCCGCACTTTGTTGCCTTCGCGCACGATTTTCGATTCGCCTTCCAGGGTGACGCCGTCTTTTTCGGCCATTTTTCGCACGTCATCCCACCACGGGTCGTCGCGTGTCCAGACACGCTTGGGTCGGACTTTGTCGGCGCGCACCAGCAGCATGTCGTGGGGTTCGGCAAAGCTTGGGCCATCGTGCACCAGCTTCATTTCATCGCCCGAGATGTCGATCAGTTGATCGTTTTCCGGCTTGAGCGGCCCGACGTTCAGGAAGCGGTCTTTGGAGAACTTGTTCAGGGACACCAGCCATTTGCCGTCGGCTTCCTTGGTTTCGCCCATGGTGGCGTGGTTGTGGCCGGGCTGGTAGTGGACGTCGAGCTTCTGGATGATGGGGTCTACTTTTTCGCCGTTGAAGGCCTGGATGGCCTTGGCCATGTTCCATTTCACCATCTGGCTGTCGATGAACAGGGTGGTGTAGGCGTTGCCGCGGCCGTCGAAGGCGGTGTGCAGTGGGCCCAGGCCCAGTTGGGGTTCGGCGACCACACAGTCGCGGGGCTTGATCTTGTCGGCGAACAAATCGTCCAGGCGGCGCACGTCGATCATGGTGACGGTGGGGGACAGCTTGCCGTTGAAGACGACGTGGATGCCGTCGGGCGCGGCGTTGCAGCCGTGGGGCGAGTTGGGCACGGGTATGTAGCGGGTGTAGCGGGAGCCTTGGCGCCCGTCCAGCACTTTCACGCCTTGTATTTCCTTGAAGTCGCCTTTCTTGACGCCGTCTTCGATAGCCTTGATGTCGTACACCACGGCCCAGTCTTGTTCGTTGGAGCCCATCTCGGCCACGTTCAGGCCTTTCTCGGAGTTGTAGCAGGTCGAAAACGCGTACTTGCCCTGGTAGTCGGCGTCGGTGTTGTCCAGGTTGCCGTCTACGATTACCTGCCAGGCGATTTCCATGGTGTCGCCGTCGATGGCGGTGAAGATGGACCAGTAATTGTCCTTGGGATTGCCGAAGACGCTGCCGTCATTGGGCAGGGGTACGATGTGCTCGCCATTGCAGAACACATAGCCGGTGCGCGGGTAGCGTTGCGGACGCAGGCCGTGGATGCCGTCTGCGTTGGGGATCTCGATGATTTTGTCGCATTTCATGACATCGCAGCGAATGCGCGCCACCCGGTTATTGGCCTTGTCGTTGATGAAGATGAAGCGCCCGTCGTAGGTGCTGTCGGTAAAGGACATGTGCGGATGGTGGGCATCGCCGTTGGGCAGAATACCGCCCAGAGTGTCTGCGTAGGCCCGTGTTTCAGGCGTTAGATTGGCGCGCATGATGTTGCGGCTTTCGTTGGTGATGCCCCAGCCGGTCGCGCTGCAGATATTGAAGACGGGGATGCGCATCAGCTCGCGCATGGAAGGCAGGCCCATGATGCGGATTTCGCCCGATTGGCCGCCGGAGTTGAAGGCATAGTATTGGTCCAGTTCGCCGGGCTCTACATGGGCGCTTTGGCCTTTGGGTTTGCTTTTGTTGTCGGCAAACGCGGACGTCATGTGCGTTGCGCCTACGACGGCTGCGCCCGACAGGGCGGCTGTGCCCAGGAACGCTCGCCGGCTCAGGCCTTGCTTGTCGTGATTGTTATCAGACATCTGTGTTCTCCCTCAGTGTGATTGCGTGGTGGTGTTCTTGGGCGTCGGGGTCTCGGGGCCGAACGGTCGGGCGCTGTGCGGTGCTTGCTTGCAAGGTGTCGACTGCGTCGGTCGGAGGGGCTTTGCGCCGCTGCCGCTTGGCGATCTTCTGGATCAGGTGCGGGCATTTTTTTTCGTGGTGATACAGCATCTGGCAATTCAGGCACTGTATGCATTCGTTGGGATTGATCGGGCCTTCGGGCTCGATGGCCTGAACAGGGCAGTCCGTGGCGCAGCGCTGACAGGGGTTGCCGCACATGGGGTAGCGGCGCAGCCAGTCAAAGATGCGCAGGCGGGCTGGAATGGCCAGCGCGGCGCCTAATGCGCATAGATAGCGGCAGTAAAAGCGTTCGACGAACAGGCTGGCGATGAGCAGGGCGGCGGCGAATACGGCGAAGGGCCAATCGCGGATGAATTTCAGAATGATGGCGGTCTTGAAGGGTTCGACTTCCGCCAGTTTTTCGGCCAGCGCCATGTCGTACAGCGAGTAGCCGAACAGCACGATGAAGATGACGTATTTCAGGGCCACCAGACGCTTATGAGCGTTGTAGGCGACTTTGATCTGCGGGATGCGCAGAAAGCGTGCTGCCTTGTTGGCCAGCTCCTGCAAAGCACCGAAGGGACAGAGCCAGCCGCAGAAGGCGCCCCGGTTCCAGAACACCAGGGAGATGGCGGTCGCGATCCACAAGATGAAGACGATGGGATCCATCAGGAAGTATTCCCAGCGAAAGTCCGTGCGCAGAGCGTGCGAAAAGGTCAGCACATTGACAACGGACAACTGAGCCGAGGCGTACCAGCCTATCCAGAACAAGGTGAAGAGCAGGAAGCCGGTGCGAAAGCGTTTGTAGAAGACTTCGTGTTTGGCCAGCCTGTCCTGGAAGAAAAACACGCAGCCCAGGACGATAAGGGAAAGAAGCAGTACAGCTACCTGCATTTTTTTGGTCGACCATATTTGCTTGTACAGCGCGTCCGGTTCGTCCAGGTCGAGCTGCGGCGCCATGGCTGTATCCACAGACACGGGGTCTGGCGTGCCGACGGTATAGGCGTCGGGCAGTCTGTAGTCCAGGCTGAGAGTGACAAAAGCTTTGTCTTTGACGCTGATGACGCGCTGGACCAGCAATTGCAGTCGCCATGGCAGCACCGGGTCGAATCGGGCATTGGCCGGGACGGTGAACAGGGCGGCCTCCTTGAAGTCGGGAGATCCCAGGGCTTGCGCGCCGGGTAGGCGCTGATGGTCGAGGTCGGTAAAGTGAAAGCTGTCCAGATCCTGGATGACTTCGATGCGGTCGAAGATGCCCCCGCGTACATAGCCCGATCCCTTGAAGGAGTACATGCCATTGCCCAGGATCAGCATGGCCTGTTGCCCGGGCTGCAGGCGCTGCTGCAGATAGTGGTATTCCGTCTCGCCCAGCAGGCTGCGCCCGATGCTGGGAACACTGACCAGGGCGGCGTACAGGTCAATGAAGGTATCGTCGGGGGCACCTGCCTGAGGATGAGCCGCTGCGTCGGTTCGACCACTTTGATCGAAGGTGGTGTTGATGTCCGACACGGAGATGTGCAGGCGCTGGACGGCCCCGCTTTGCAGCAGCTCGTCCCAGCTCGACACACCTTGCTGATTCATGTCGATGGCTCGGCGCTCGGCAGGCTGTGGCGCGACGGCGGGCTGCCCAATGCCCAGCTGTCGCCCAACGACCTGAGACGAACGCATGATGCTGTCGCCGATCACCATCAAGGTTACGGTGGCGCCGCTGATGATGTCGACAGGACTGGCTGCGCCGGGTTTGGGCCGGTTCTTGATGTAGTTCTGGCCTATGTAGCCCTGGATGAAGTTTTCTACGCGCGACTGTGGAATGCCGATCAGGACGATGGGTTCGTGATGTTCCAGCAACTTGGCGCCGACAATGGCGCCTTCTGTATCCAGGGCGACCAGCGTGTCGATCGGAAAGCTGGAATAGCCGCGGGTGTTGACGAAATCACTGGTGACATACAGATAGCCCAGATGTTCCTGGCCCCGGAATGCTTTGACGACCTGAGGCTCGCCTTCGGCAGGACCAAGGCGATCTGCGCCAGGAAAAACCTCGGTCAATGGAATTTCGGGCAGGAAGTGGGTGATGCGTGATGCTGGATGAGCGGGGATGGACCAGAGACAGGTGATGATCAGAAACAGGGCCAGCCAGACTGAGCGTATGGGGGGACTGAAGATCCAACGAGCTGGAACTGGCATCGCTTACCACCTGCGTTAATATTTGTTACGCAATGGTAGGAGGGCGGCGGAGATTCATCCTTGCGCTGGAACAAGGACGGAATTCGTACTATGTGAAGTTCAATGCGTCGCGAGCCGGCGGCTCAGGCGGCAACTTAGTCCGCCGTGATCCGGTTGCGCGCCCCGTGTTGCGTGATGGTGGGGTCGGGAGCGTCGGCGACGCGTCGCCAGTGCAGGATATTGTCGGCGCCGTCCAGGGTGATGTCGGCCTGCGATGCGATCTGCAGACTGGCGCGGTGCCCGGCTCCTTTGATACGGGCCTGGCTGCCGCCATCGGGCTGGCGCAGGGTCAGTTCCAGCGTGTTGTCTTTGCCGTCTACATCCAGCGTATGGGCGGTGCCGCCGCTGGCGTGATGGCGTGCGCCATGTACGATCAGTTGGTCTGCCTGGGTAAAGGTGACGGTGTTGTCGGCGCCTTCTACCCGTATCTGTGCGCAATGCCCCTGGATGGTGGCGGTGTTGCGTTCGCCTGCAATTAGCAGGGCATCGCTCTGGCAGGTAATGGTCTGTGTCTGGTCCGAGCCATGGATGCTGATTTGCGGGGTCTGGGCGTTGACTTGGGTGCTCGTCAACAGAGCCAGGCTGAAGGCGATGTTCTTGTACATGATTCTGTCCTCCCGGGTCTTGGGGCTAGACCCTTGCGCCGGCCATTATGGCGTCAAGCGTGATGCGCGGGTGTAGCGTTTTGCTACTCGGCCCCATTGGGCTGCTCACGGGCGGCGGTATCGCGCAGGGCTTGGATCAAGGCCTGCACGCTGCGGCGCGGCACGCCGTTTTTCAAGGTAACGATGGTCAGCGCGCCCAGCAGCTGGCCCAGCTCGAAGGGCAGAATGCGCAGCAGCCCTTGTTCTTGCAAGGTATGCGCCGTGGTACGCGGCAGAATGGCCAGGCACTGCATTTCCTGCAACAGCACCTGATTGAATGACAACGAGACCGAGTCGATGACCCGCGCCGGCGTCTGCCGGACATGCTGGATGAACAGGCTGTCGATGACGTGGCGTATGGGTGTGGTGCGCGGGGGCAGTATCCATTGCTCATTCACCAGTTCACTGGGGTCGATCTGTTCTCGGGTCGCAAAGGGATGGTGGCAATTGGCCACCACCACAAAGGGTTCGGTGCTGATGATGTCCACGTTCAGGTCGTGGTGGGCCGAGCCTGTATTCAGACGGCCCACCAGCAGGTCCAGCTTGCCGGCCCGCAGGGCGTCGGCCAGCATGTGGGACTCGCCTTCCTGGACGGAAACATGCAGGCCGGGATGCTGGCTGAGCAGCCGCGCCACGCTGCGCGGCAATAGCTGGCTGGCGGAGGACTGCACCGATCCCACCATGACGCTGCCGGTCAGGCCCTGCTCCAGTTGCTGAATTTCGCTCTGTGCGGCCAGCAGATCGTGGATCATGCGGCGGGCGTAGCGGATCATCAACTCCCCTTCGGGATTGGGCCGCAGGCCGTGCTTGCCGCGTTCGAACAGCGTCAGGCCCAGCAGACTTTCGATGTGCTTGAGCATGCGGCTGGCCGCAGGCTGGGTCATGTGCGTGTGTTCGGCGGCCAGCCTAAGGTTCTGCAATTCGCCGATGGCGTCCAGCAGTACCAGGTGGCGCAGCTTGAAGCGGGCGACCTGCTGCCAGCGCTGGCGCGCCTGCTGCAAGGTCGGATCCAGGGACTCAGACATATCAATTCCGGTATGGATGGGGGTTGAAATGTAAATAGTCAGGTAAGGAATCCGATTCTAGACTGATCCTGCGTATTTCAATAATGATTATTCAGGAGACAAGCATGGCGCACTATCGGGATCAGTTCTTCCCCAATACGGAAGAGTTGGGCAAGGATGAAATGCGGATTACCGCCCTGGGAACGGGGCGGCCGTTTCTGCGGCCCTCGCAGGCCAATGCAGGCTGGCTGGTGGAGCTGGGTAATGGCGACAAATTCCAGTTCGATTTCGGCTATGGCACGCAGACGAACTTCGGCGCGCTGGAGATTCCCTATCAGAAGATGACGGCCTATTTTGCCACTCACCTGCATACGGACCACGTGGGCGATTTTGCCCAGATCTGGATCGGCAGTTGGGCGGGCGGTCGCACCCGCCCGCTGGAGGTTTACGGACCGTCCGGCCCGATCGAAAAATACGGCATGAAGCACTTCGTGACCAAGCAGATGGAGTCCTACGCCTGGGATACGGATACGCGCGTGGGCCTGTTGCCGGCGGTGGGGGCGGAGGTGAATGTGCATGAGTTCGACTATTCCAAAGTGCACGTGGTCTACGATCGTAATGGTGTGAAGGTGACGAGCTTTCCGGCCGTGCATATTTACGACGGCGCCGTCAGCTTGCGCCTGGACTGGAATGGCCTGTCTTTTGTGTATTCCGGCGACACCACACCCAGTTACTTCTTTGTGGAGAACGCGCGCGATGCCGATGTGGTCGTGCACGAGACCTTCAATACTCGCCAGCAGTTGATGGAGCGTTCGGGCTACGACGAGCGTACAGCCATTGGCGTCGGGAGCATGGCGCATTCGGACCCGGTGGAGGCGGGCAAGGTGTTTGCGCTCTGTGCGCCGCGTCTGGCGGTGGCCTATCATTTTTTCAATGATTTCGACACGGCGCCCGAGATGGAGCAGGCAATACGCACCCACTATCAAGGCCCCCTTGCGCTGGCCAAGGACATGATGGTCTTCAATGTGACGCAGGAACGGATCTTGACGCGCATGGCGGTGACCAGCGCCGATGTGTGGCCCAACAAGGAACACCACGAAGACTTCAAGAAGGCGCCTCGCAAAGAGCGTATGAAGATGTCGCCCTGGCTGTCTGAAAAGCAGATTTTCCCCAAGTTCTAGGAACCGCCATGATCAACACCCTCGTAGCGCTGCACCGTGCGGGCCGCCGGTGTGGTGTCGTCGCCCGCCGCCTTGCTCTGGCGGGCGGCCTGGCTTTTTTCTGTGCGTCGGCCTCGGCCGCCGACGCTTATCCTGACCAGCCGGTGCGCATTGTCGTGCCCTATGGCGGTGGCAGCATCGCCGATCTGGTGCCGCGGCTGCTGGGCAACCAGCTGCAGCGCAATCTGGGGCAGCCTTTCATCATCGAGTCCAAGCCGGGGGCGGGCGGACTGATCGGTGCGGACTATGTGCTGCGCCAGCCGGCGGACGGGTATTCCGTTCTGTCGGCGGCCACCAACAATCTGGTCATCAACCAGTTTCTGTTTCCGGATCAGAAGCTCGACCCTCTGGCGCAGTTCGTGCCGGTGGCCAAGCTGGTGTCGGTGCCCTTGCTGATTGTGGTCAACGCCCAGTTGCCCATACGCTCGGTGGATGAACTGGTGGCCTACCTGAATGTGGAAAAAGGCAATGCCAATTTCGGCTCGCCCAGCGCAGGCACCTTGCCGCATCTGGCGGGCGCCCTGTTCCTGCAGGCCAGCGGCGCCAAGGCGGTGCATGTGCCGTATCGGGGCGGCGGTGCGATGGCGACCGGCCTGGGCGCAGGCGAGGTGCAGTTTGCCGTCATCGGTTATTCCTCGGTTCAGGCTTTGTTGCAGTCGGGGCGCGTACGGGCCCTGGCGGTGGTGGCGCCGCAGCGCCTGGCCATGCTGCCCAATGTGCCCACTGTGCAGGAGGCGGGCTGGGGCAAGCTGTTGACGGCGATTCCCGATAACTGGTGGATGCTGGTGGCGCGCAAGGAGACGCCGCCGCAGCGCTTGGCCGCCTTGTCGTCCGCCGTGCAATCGGCCTTGCAGGACCCGGAGCTGATCCGTCTGTACGAGGATGCCGGCCTGCAGGTCAATGCGCAGGTCGGGCCGGGCCTGCAGCAGGAGCTGCTGGACGAGGCCCGGGCCTGGCAGGAAAGGCTCAAGGGGCTGGATTTGAAGATGTAAGGTCGATCAGCCCTGCGCGGCGGCTTCTTGCAGACACTGCACCCCCGTCACGGCGATGACGTTGTAGATGTCCTGCGTGGAGCAGCCGCGCGACAGGTCGTTGGCGGGCTTGCTCAGGCCTTGCAGCAGCGGGCCGATGGCAATCGCGCCGCCCAGGCGCTCGGCCATTTTGTAGCCGATGTTGCCGGCTTCAAGATTAGGGAAAATCAAAACGTTGGCCTTGCCGGCCACGGCGGAGCCGGGCAACTTGCGGGCGGCGACCTCTTCGATCAAGGCGGCGTCCAGTTGCACGTCTTCGTCTATCGCCAGGTCGGGCCGCTGCGCCTTGATCTGGCGGGCCGCCTGCACGACCTTGCTGACCCGTTCGTGCTGGGCGCTGCCGGCGGTGGAAAAGCTGAGCATGGCCACGCGGGGCGTTTCGTTCAACAAAAGCTGCGCGCTGTCAGCCGCGGCCAGGGCGATGTCGCACAATTGATCGGCATCCGGGTCGATGACCAGACCGCAGTCGCTGAAGATCAAGCCGCCCTTGCGCGGATGATCTTGCTTGCACAGCATCATAATGAAGAAGCTGGACACCAGTTTCGCGCCGGGGGCTTTGCCGATCAATTGCAGCGCGGTTCGCACCACATCGGCCGTGCTGTGCACGGCGCCGGCCACGGATCCGTCGGCCAATCCCGCATGCACCATCATATTGGCGTAGCACAGCGGTTCGTCCAGCCAACGCTGCGCCTGTTCCTGGTTCAACCCTTTGTCCTTGCGGCGCTCCAGCAGTGCGGCCAGCAAGGCGGGACGATGCGCAGAAGTCTGCGGGTCTTCGATCTGTACATCGCCTTGGTCCAGTCCCAAGTCTTGCAGGCGGGCGCCGATACGCTGGGTATCGCCGACCAGAGTAATGCGGGCTACGCCGTCCCGGCTGGCCTGGCAGGCGGCGCGCAGGATGCGCTCGTCGTCGGTTTCGCACAGCACGATGTGGCGGGGCCGGGCCTGAGCGGCGGCAATCAGATGTTCGATTAGCTTCATGCCATGTCTCCGTTGTGTTCGTAATTATGGAACTTTTTGTTTTGTTTTTCGAGATATATGGCAAAATCTAGCGGTAAATACCGAGACAGTCAATGATCAGTTCCATTTACTGGTATAGAATTTGGTGAAAATTGCCGTTTACGAGAACCTCTTTATGTCCGAGATCCAAACCGACGTCGCCGAGGGCGCGCGCCTGAGCGGCGACACGCCCACCATGCGCTTGTTTGCGTTGCTGGAAGTCATGGCGGGCCAGGACCGGCGCTACACATTGCAGGACTTGGTGGAGCTGACCGGCCTGCCCAAACCGACGGTGCACCGCATGCTGCAGCAGCTGGAGGGCAGCGGGTTGCTGCTGCGCGAAAGCGATGGCCGCCATTACGGAATAGGCTCGCGCCTGCGCCGGCTGGCCGAAAATCTGCTTCTGCACGACGCCAAGCATGGCGCGCGTCATGCCGTGCTGCGCCACTTGGTGGACGAGCTGGGCGAAACCTGCAACCTGACTGCTCTGTCGGGCACCGATGTGCTGTATCTGGATCGGGTGGAAACGGCGGCGCCGCTGCGTTTTTATCTTTACCCGGGTTCGCGGGTGCCGGTGCATTGTTCGGCCAGTGGCAAGGTGTTGCTGGCGCAGCTGACAACCGCTCAGCGCAAGCGTCTGCTATCGCACACACCTATGGAGCGTTACACGCCCAACACGCTGACCACGGTGGATGATTACGAAAAGGACATTGCCCAGGTCAAGCTCAATGGCTATGCCTTCGACAACGAAGAGTTTCTGTCGGGACTGTTCTGTGTGGCGGTGCTGGTGCCGCGCGCTGACGGCAAGTCCAATATGGCGGTCGCGACTCAGGCGCCCATCATGCGCATGACGCCGGAAAAAGCCTTGCAGTGCCTGCCCGCCTTGCAGCGGGCAGCGTCCGCATTGGCGCGCATCGAAGAAGACTTCTAAGCGCGCCTGGGGCGGCGCCGCGGCGCCAGGCTGGCGATGAAATCGTCCAGGAATTGCTGGTCCAATCCTTTTTCCATGTGGGCGACCAGCGTGTGCCGGTACAGCGCACCCAGGTCCAGTCCCAGTCCGATACCGGTGATTTCCACCCCCTGGCGTTCGTAGGTGCGCAGGACCTGCATCAAATGCTGGTCCAGGTAGTCGGGCCCGTTGGCCAGGACGGTGGCGCTGTCCATGGGACTGGCGTCCGAAATCACGTAGACCAGATGCCGTCGGGCCGTCAGCGCCAGGCTGCGCTGGCAGGCCCAGGCCAGGGCCTCTCCGTCCACGCCTTCCCGATACAAATCCTGCTTCAGCAGGGCAGCGATGGCGGGCCGCGCCTGGCGCCAGGTCGACGAAGCGCTTTTGAAGATTCGATGACTGGTCTCGTTCAGACGGCCCGGTTGAGCCGGTTTTCCGCGCGCCATCCAACGCCGATACGGGCGGCCCCCGTTCCAGGCTTGTGTGGAGAACCCCAACACTTCGGTCTGTGCGCCGCTGCGCTCCAGCGCACGAGCCAGAACATCCACCATGACTGACAAGGTTTTGGCCTGATCCTTCATGGAGCCGGAGCAGTCGAGCAGGAAGGTGACTGCGCATTGATTGCGCAAAGGCTCATCGACCTGTTTGAACAGGCGCCGCTCCTGGGGCGAGGTGATCAGTTGCGCCAGGCGGCGGCCATCGACCAGGCCGTCTGTCTGACCGTATTGCCATTGCTCGCGCACGGGCTGGCGCAGCACCTTGCGCATGCGAGCGACCAACCGGGCCAAGGGAATGCCGTAGGCGCCGATGGTTCGGTCCAGTTCTTCACGCAACTGGCGCAGCAAGGGCGCCCGCACCAGCGACGCCATGTGCTCTTCTTTGTCCCCGCTGCGATCGAACACCCGGTAGCTGCCTGGGGATGAGTCGGGTGCCTGGCGATTCTGGTCATGGCGTACGCCGCCATCACTGGGCTCGTCACTGTCCGGCAGCAACAAAGCGAAGGCCTGCAGTTCAGGCGTTTCTGCGCCTTCCTGGCGTGGCTTGGCGGGGCGCAGGCCCTGCACGGTCAGCCCGATGCGTTGCGCCAGTTCCAGAGCCGCCAGCCCGTAGCGGTCTTGATCCCCAGTGCTGCGCTTCAGGGTTTGGAGCAGGCCGCCCATCAGCGGAGCGATGCCGGCGCGGGTGGACTCGATCAGGTCTTCGGTTTCTTCCAGTACGGGCCAGCCGTTCAGGCGACTCCACACCATTTGCGCCACCGTATACACCAACAGACCCAGTTCGCTGCGCGTGTGGCCGTGGTGATGGTAGCCCGCCGACCAGCGCTCGAATCGCGCCCGCAGGTTCCGGCGCACGCCGGGCCAGTGAGGGGCGGCCAGGGTTTCGGTGCGCATCAGCTCCAGCCAATCAAAAAACAGCCGGGCTACGGGCTCGTCAGGCAGACGGGCGGCGTGCAGCTCGCGATCGGTGTGCAGCAGGCGCAGGGCCAGGCTGTCGGCGCGTCCGCGCAGACTATGGGCATCGTCCTGCGCATCCGGGCGCAGGTGAGGCGCCAGACTGGCCAGGCGTCGCTCTCCCCGGTACAGCATCTGTTGACGATGATGCACCTGCGGATCATCGGTCAGGGCGCGCGCTACAGCAGCGCCTTGCTCGTGAGCGCGGTGCAGGCGGCGCAAAAGCGTGGCGTCTGTCATCCGGCATGCTCCCCGGCCACCGGGTCCAGCTCCAGTTCGTGGCCGAAACAGCGTTGGTAGTACTCCGCGATCAGGGCGTGTTCGGACAGATCGCATTTGTTCAGGAAACTCAGCCGGAAGGCCAGCTCCAGATCGCGGAAAATTTCGTCGTTCTGGGCCCAGGTGATGACGGTGCGTGGCGACATCAGCGCTGACAGATCGCCACAGGCAAAACCGTGTCGGGTCAACGCCGCCAGGGCCACCATGGCGCGCACCTGCTCGCGGCCCGATGGCGTGTCCTTGGAGGGCACACGCGCCAGTACGATGTTCACTTCCTGGTCGGGGTGCAGGTAGTCCAGCCGCGCCACGATGTTCCAGCGGTCAAGCTGAGCATGGTTCAGCAGTTGTGTGCCGTGATACAGGCCGCTGGTGTCGCCCAGACCCAGCGTGTTGGCCGTGGCGAAGATACGAAATTGCGAATGCGGGCGGATGACCCGGTTCTGGTCCATCAGGGTCAGGCCGCCATCCTGCTCCAGCAGTTGTTGCACCACAAACAGAATGTCGGGCCGTCCGGCATCGTACTCGTCCAGGATCAGCGCCATGGGGCGCTGCATGGCCCAGGGGATCAGACCTTCTTGGAACCCGGTGACTTGCAGGCCGTCCTGGATCTGGATGGTGTCCTTGCCCACCAGGTCCAGCCGGCTCAGGTGGCCGTCCAGGTTGACACGCAGGCACGGCCAGTTCAGGCGGGCGGCGACCTGTTCTATATGAGTGGACTTGCCGGTGCCATGGCGACCTTGCACCAGCACGCGGCGGTTGTGGGTGAAGCCGGCCAGGATGGCCTGGGTGACTTCGGGGTTGAAGCGGTAAGCCGGGTCGCGTGCGGGTACTTGGGCCGCGCCGGCCTGCAGGGCCAGGGCCTGGCCGTCCAGAGACAGACCGAAGGTGTCGCGGATATTGACCGGATGGTCGGGCAGTGTGGTGATGGACATGAAACCCCCATTTCGTGCGGGCCGGCGGGCAGCGCGGCGTCAGAGTACGTACCTATTCATGCAAAAATAATACAAAAAACGGTACATTGAATATCAATAATCGAGATTCTATGTTGACACACCGCATTTGTCTCGATAAAGTTCATAAAAAATCTCGAAAAACAAGATTTTTCACTTTACGACCGGGCCGCTCCTGGCCCGTCACGCAACGGAGACTGAAACATGAGCCAGGCCAATACGGATAATCGCAGCGTGGTCAGCGGACCAACCAAGATGACGCCTTCCGAGGCATTTGTGGAAACCATGGTGTCCTATGGGGTCACCGACATGTTTGGCATCATGGGCTCGGCCTTCATGGATGCCATGGACATTTTTGCTCCTGCCGGCATTCGTCTGATCCCTGTGGTGCACGAGCAGGGCGCAGCCCACATGGCCGACGGCTATGCTCGTGTATCGGGTCGCCATGGGATGGTGATCGGTCAGAACGGCCCTGGCATCAGCAACTGCGTGACGGGTATTGCCGCGGCGTACTGGGCGCACAGCCCCGTCGTTATCGTGACTCCCGAGACGGGAACAGGCACCCAGGGTCTGGGCGGCTTTCAGGAATGCAACCAGCTTCCCATGTTCCAGGAGTTCACCAAATACCAGGGTCATGTCACCAACCCCAATCGCATGGCCGAATTCACGGCGCGTTGTTTTGATCGTGCTGTCAGTGAAATGGGCCCGACCCAGCTGAACATTCCTCGCGACTATTTCTACGGCGAAGTTACCTGCGAAATTCCAAAGCCTGCCCGCGTCGATCGCGGCCCCGGCGGCGAGCGCAGTCTGGACGAAGCAGCTGAAATGCTGGCCCAGGCCAAATTCCCCGTCATTATTTCGGGCGGCGGCGTGGTCATGGGCGATGCAGTGGAAGAATGCAAGGCCCTGGCTGAGCGCCTGGGCGCGCCGGTGGTCAACAGCTACCAGCACAATGACTCCTTCCCCGCCAGCCACCCCTTGTGGTGCGGTCCGCTGGGCTACCAGGGTTCCAAGGCCGGCATGAAGTTGATTGCCCAGGCCGACGTGGTGCTGGCTCTGGGCACCCGTCTGGGACCGTTCGGCACGCTGCCCCAGCATGGCATGGACTACTGGCCCAAAAACGCCAAGATCGTCCAGGTGGATGCCGATCAGAAGATGCTGGGCCTGGTGAAGAAGATTGCCGTGGGTGTATGCGGCGATGCCAAGGCGGTGGCTCAAGAGCTGTCCAAGCGCCTGGAAGGCCGCACCCTGGCCTGCGACGCCACCAAGGCCGAACGCGCTGACAAGATTGCTGCGGAAAAGGCAGCCTGGGAAAAGGAACTGGACGAGTGGACGCACGAGACCGATCCCTACAGCCTGGACATGATTGCCGAAAACGCCAAGGAAAAGCCCTTCAGCGGCGGTGAATACCTGCACCCTCGCCAGGTTCTGCGCGAGCTGGAAAAAGCCATGCCCAAGGATGTGATGGTGTCCACGGACATCGGCAACATCAACTCGGTGGCGCACAGCTACCTGCGCTTCGAGCGTCCGCGCAGCTTCTTCGCGCCCATGAGCTTTGGCAACTGCGGCTATGCGCTGCCCACTATCATCGGCGCCAAGACGGCCGCTCCAGATCGTCCCGCCATTGCTTACGCCGGCGACGGCGCCTGGGCCATGAGCATGATGGAAATCCTGACGGCCGTGCGCCATGATATTCCCGTGACGGCCGTGGTCTTCCACAACCGCCAGTGGGGCGCCGAGAAGAAGAACCAGGTCGAGTTCTACAACCGCCGCTTTGTGGCGGGCGAGCTGGACAGCCCTTCGTTTGCCGGCATCGCCCAGTCCATGGGCGCCGAAGGCATCGTGGTGGACAAGCTGGAGGATGTGGGCCCTGCCTTGAAGCGCGCAATCGACATGCAGATGAACGAAGGCAAGACCTGCGTCATCGAAATCATGTGCACCCGCGAACTGGGCGATCCTTTCCGTCGCGACGCGTTGGCCAAGCCTGTGCGCCTGCTGGAGAAGTACAAAGACTACGTCTGATTCCGGCGCCTGTCTTATCCCCGCCTGCCAGGGCGGGGAGTGTTTCACCTGCGGCGGGCCGGTCCCGCCGCGACCTATCTGTAGGAGCAGGGCCATGCAGGATCCATTGATCATCGCCGGCAAGTCGTACCAGTCCCGCCTGCTGGTGGGAACCGGCAAATACAAGGATTTCGAGCAGACGCGCGAGGCCATCGAGGTCAGCGGAGCGGAAATCGTGACGGTGGCGATCCGGCGCACCAATATCGGCCAGGATCCGAACGAGCCCAGCCTGCTGGACTATGTGAGCCCGGAGCGCTACACCTACCTGCCCAATACGGCGGGCTGCTTTACCGCAGAAGATGCCGTACGAACTTTGCGCCTGGCGCGCGAGCTGCTGGACGGCCATCCGCTGGCCAAGCTGGAGATCTTCGGCGACGCGCAGAATTTGTACCCCAATATGCCCGAAACTCTGAAAGCGGCCCGCACGCTGGTGCAGGAAGGCTTCCAGGTGATGGTGTATTGTTCGGACGACCCCATCCAGGCGCGCATGCTGGAAGATATAGGCTGCGTGGCCATCATGCCGCTGGCGTCCATCATCGGCTCGGGAATGGGCATTCTGAATCCCTGGAACACGCGTCTGATCATCGACACGATTTCGGTGCCTGTCTTGCTGGATGCCGGCGTAGGCACGGCCTCGGACGCGGCGATTGCCATGGAGCTGGGCTGCGATGCGGTCTTGATGAATTCCGCCATTTCGTATGCGCAGGATCCGGTGCTGATGGCCCGGGCGATGCGTCGGGCGGTGCAGGCCGGGCGCGATGCCTATCTGGCCGGGCGCATGCCGCGCAAGGTCTATCAAGCGCAGGCCTCGTCGCCCATGTCGGACTTGATAACCCCAGTTATGAACTAGCTGTTTCCCCCTTCGCGGCGGAAACAGGATAGTGTGTCGGACTCACAAGAAAAACACATCCGCCCCTAGAGGAGGAGACATGAATTCACGATCCAGCGGCACCATGTGGCGTCAGCTTTTCTTGCGTGGCGTCGATTCGGGCCTGAGCTTGCAAGGCCAGATCCGGCAGATGATGGTTTCCCTGGTCCTGGACGGCCAACTGCCTGAGGACCTGCCGATTCCGTCCAGCCGCGACATGGCCACTATTCTGGGCGTGGCGCGCAACACGGTGGTCATTGCCTACCAGAATCTGGTGGATGAAGGCTACCTGGTGTCGCGCGAGCGCCGGGGTTACTTTGTCAATCCCATGATGCTGTCGGGCCATGTGCCCGTTCCCCCGGCCATGCCAGCGGCCCCGCAGGGGGCGATTCCGGATTGGGAGCGGCGCTTTCGCTTTACGCCCTCGCGCCAGCGCAACATCCGCAAGCGCGCCAATTGGCGCAGCTATCCGTACCCTTTCATCTACGGTCAGTTCGACGCCGACCTGTTCCCGATTTCCGCCTGGCGCGACTGCTGTCTGCGCACTCTGAGCGCGCTGGAGGTGGGCGAATGGGCGCAGGACATGATCCTGCGCGATGATGAATCCCTGATCAAGCAGTTGCGCAGCCGCGTGTTGCCGCGCCGTGGCGTGTGGGCGGGCGAGGACGAGGTAGTCATCACCGTGGGCGCGCAGCATGCTCTGTACCTGATCGCCGACCTGCTGCTGGGGCCGGACACGCCTATCGGGGTCGAGGATCCCGGCTATCCCGATGCGCGCAATATTTTTTCCAGCCGCAGCGACAAGCTGGTGCTGCTGCCCGTGGACGAGGACGGCCTGATACCGGACGAGGCGCTGCGCAATTGCGATTATGTGTACGTGACACCCAGCTACCAGTGTCCGACGACGGTCAGCATGTCGCTGGAGCGACGCCGGGAATTGCTGCGCATGGCCGACGAATTCGATTTCGTCATCATCGAAGACGATTACGAAAGCGAGTATCGGTTGGATGGCGAGCCTTTGCCCTCGCTCAAGAGCATGGACACCAGCGGGCGGGTGATCTACATCGGCAGCTTTTCCAAGCAGTTGGCTCCCGGCGTGCGTCTGGGCTATGTGGTGGGCTGCGCGGCCATGATCGAGCAGTTGCGCGCCGTGCGCCGCCTGAGCATTCGCCACCCCACCGCGTATATGCAGCGCGTCTTCGCGCTGTTCATGTCCTTGGGACATCTGGATGCCTTGCTGCGCCGACGCGCCGGCGTGCAGCAGGAAAGAGCAGTGATTCTGATGAGCGCGCTGGATCGGTATTTACCCGGCCTGCGCTACACGCCGATACGCGGCGGCGCGTCGTGCTGGGTCGAGGGGCCGGCCTGGCTGGACGCGGCGGCGCTGGCCCAGAGGGCGGAAGAGCTGGGTGTGCTGATCGAATTGGGAGAGGTGTTTTTCGCCGATGATCAAGCCAATAAGCGCTTTTTCCGCCTGGGTTTTGCCTCGATTCCGATGTCGCACATCGAGCCTGGAGTGGCCCGTTTGGCGCAGGCGTTGCGTGACATTGCGCCGGCGGCCCACAAGCCTGTCGGCGCCGCTGTTTTCCTGGACCAATAGATAGCATCCAGCTGGTGCTATGGGGCGTTTCCAGAATTGCGTATCTTGATCAAAACGTCGCTTCAAGCTGAAAAGTGTGAAGGATGAACAAGATACATATGGAGGAAGCAATGTCTCAACAAGAACAGCATCTGCAACTGCTGAAGGATTTCGGTAAAGCCTGGAACGATCATGACCTGGAGGCCTTGATGAGCATGGTCACCGAGGACTGCGAATTTCATACGGTAGCCGGCCCCGGCGTGCTGGGCGCCAGCCACAAGGGTCCGCAGCAATTGCGTGCGGCGTTCGAGCAGGCCTGGATTACCTTCCCGGATGCCGCCTGGCTGGATGGCGAGCATTTCGTGACGGGTGATCGCGGCGTATCGGAAACGACTTTTCAGGGTACCGCCGCCGACGGCTCCCGCGTGCAGGCCCGCATGGTGGATGTATTCACCTTCCGCGACGGCAAGATTGCCGTGAAGAACGCCTTCCGCAAGCAGCGTCCTGTATTGCCTGCCGGGAAATGAGCCATGGATCTCGCCGATAAAGAAGTGGTCCGCACCTTGAGCGCCGCGACGGCGCCCAAGGCGGCTTACGACCCCGCCTACGATCCTTTGCTGGACGCCACGCCGGGTCAGGGGCGCGACTATGCCCCGACCTACTGGGTGGGGACGGCAGGCGAGCCGCCCGGCGACGACGGCCCGGTGACGCAGGACATGGACGCCGATGTGGTCATTATCGGCTCTGGATTCACCGGCCTGACCACGGCCATTTTTCTGGCCCAGGAATACGGCATCAAGGCGACTGTGCTGGAAGCCAATCGCACGGCCTGGGGCTGCAGCACCCGCAACGGCGGACAGGCCCAGTGCGCGTCGGGACGTCTGAAGCGTTCGCAATGGATCTCCCGCTGGGGTCTGGACACGGCCTTGAAGATGCACCGCGAATGCGTCGAGGGCATGGAGAACTTCAAGGAACTGATCAAGGATATTGATTGCGATCCGCAGCCGGGCGGCCACTTGTACATCGCGCATCGGCCCAAGGTCATGCCTGCGCTGGAAAAAGAAGCCGCGCTGTTGCGCGACACCTTCGGCTACAACGCCCGCATCCTGGATGCGGATACGGTGCGCAATGAATGGGTCGGCGACCATGAGGCGCATGGCGCGATGCACGAGCCCGAGGGCATAGGCGTGCATGCCGCCAAGCTGGCGTTCGGATATTTGAAGAAAGCCCGTGCGCTGGGTGTGAAGGTGCATCCGGCCAGCCCTGTGCAGGGCTGGGAGACGCGCAACGGACAGCATTATCTGCGCACGCCAGGCGGCGTGGTGCGAGCCCGCGCCGTAGGCGTAGCCACTGGCGGTTATACCGCTAACGCGCTCAATCCTGAGTTCCGCAATCGCCTGTTTCCCATTCTGTCCAACTCCATGGTGACCCGGCCGCTGACGCCGGCCGAGATCGAGGCCTGCAATTTCCGCACCCATCAGGTGCTGACCGATACGCGGGTGCTGCGCAACTATTACCGCCTGTTGCCGGACAACCGTCTGCAGATCGGCAGCCGCAGCGCGATTTCCGGGCGCGATGCGCCGCAAGCACAATATCGTAAGAACCTGGAAGAAGCCATGGCGCGCAAGTTTCCTGCGCTCAAGGGCATTCAGATTGATTATTCCTGGTGGGGCTGGGTGGATGTCAGCCACGACATGATGCCGCGCATCGTGCAGCCCAACAAGAACGAGACCCTGTATTACGCCATGGGTTATGGCGGCAACGGGGTGATGTATTCGGCCCAGGCCGGGCGTCGTCTGGCCCAGCTGATTGCCGGCAAGGGCGGGGAACTGGATCTGCCTATATTCCAATCCCGCCTGCCGTTTCCCAACGTGCGCGAAATGGTGACCTCGGAGGTGTTCGCTCCATTCCGCCGTCTTGGCCAGCGTTTCCTGTATCGCTGGTATTACCTGAAGGACGAAGTTTTATAAGTCCTTGTTCCACGCTGTACTGCGCCTCATACCATCAATAAATAAACCTCCCATGAGGAGGACGGAGACAAGTATGAAATTTGTGCGAAAAATGATTCTGCCCACGCTGCTTGCGCTGGGCGCCACGCTGGCCGTTCCGGCCGCCCAGGCCGCTGCCTTCAAAGTCGCCATCGGAGATGCCGCCGGCGGCACGCAATACGAGCTGGGCAAGGCCTTTGCCGAAAGCCTGAAAGCCAAGACCAATGGCCAGGCGACGGCGGACTTGTTCCCCAACAGCCAGCTCGGTGACGAGCAGGACACGGTGAACAATGCCGCCATGGGCCTGCTGGATTTTTCCATCCTGGCTATCAACAACATCACACCGTTCTCGCCATCGGTGGCCGTGCTGACGCTGCCCTATGTCATCCAGAGTCCGGAGGATGCGCGCCAGCTGACGCTGGGCGATGTGGGTAAGCAGTTGACCGAAAACACCATTCGCGATGCCCAGGTGCGCATCATCGGCTGGTCGTATTCGGGCTTTCGCGTGCTGACCAACTCCAAACGGCCCGTTTCCACGCTGGACGACCTGAAGGGCCTGGTTATCCGCGTGCCCAAGAACGAGCTGATGATCGCGACCTACAAGGCGTGGGGCATCAACCCCAGCCCGCTGGCGTGGTCGGAAACCTTCACCGCCTTGCAGCAGCGCGTGGTCGACGGCCAGGACAATCCGTACATCACCGTGTCGGCCATGAAGTTCAACGAAGTGCAGAAGTACATCACGCCGATCCGCTACTTGTTCTCCTTGGAGCCGCTGATCGTCAGCGAACAGGTGTTCCAGTCGCAGAGCCCGGAAGTACAGAAAGCCATTCTGGAGGCCGGCCAGGTAGCGACCGAGCATAGCTTCAAGTACCTGCAGGATACGGAAGACCGTATCAAGAAGGAACTGGTCGCAGCGGGCATGGAGATCACCGAGCCGGCTGATGGCGAGAAGGCCTGGATCGAGGCCGCACAGGCCAAGGTCTGGCCGCAGTTCTACGACGCCGTGGGCGGCAAGGAAAAGCTGGACGCCGTGCTGGCTTCGCTCAAGCGCTAAGACTGGCTGTTCCGGCCCGCCATGGGCGGGCCGGACGCCTCGAATCCCCCTTCACTGAGAATAGTTGCAGGAGGTCGCCATGAGTCTTAAGCGCGTCTTGATTCATCTGGTCAACCATATCGAAGAATACGTCTGCGGCCTGTTGCTGGCCGTCTTTGTCACCTTGCTGTTCGTGCAGATTCTGGTGCGCCAGTTTTTTGCCTACTCCATTCCCTGGGGCGAGGAAGTCGCCACCTATATGTTTGTCTGGTTTGCCTACTTGGGCGCGGTCGTGGCTGCCAAGATGCAGGCGCACAACCGGGTCACCTTTCAATTCATGTTTTTTCCGCCCATCGTCAAGAAAGTGTCCGAGGCACTGGCTGACCTGATCTGGGTGGCATTCAATCTGTACTTTGCCTGGCTGGCGTACGACTTTGTGTTCAATCGCATGAACCTGTTCTGGAAGTCGCAGACCACGGGTATTCCCATGAAGTATTTCTTCATGATCCTGCCGGTCGCCTTCGTACTGATGTCGCTGCGCATTTTGTGGAACAACTATCTGACCCTGTTCAAATCGGTGGAAATCATGGATCCCGAGCAGGCCGAGATCGAGGCCATCAAGCGGTCGGCCCAGCAGCCGGCGGCCGGTCTGCAAGGAGGTCAATGATGGAGCAGTCTGTCGTCGGTATTTTGTTTGGCAGCTTCATTGTCCTGCTGCTGATCGGTGCGCCCATTACTGTGTCGCTGGCCGGCGCGGCCATGGCGGCCTTCCTGATCCTGGGCAAGAACCCCATTTCTTTCGTACAGATCGCGTTCACGTCGGTGGGCAGTTTTCCGCTGATGGCCTTGCCGGCTTTCGTGTTGGCGGGCGCCTTGATGGAGGCGGCGGGCATATCAAAACGCCTGGTGGATATTGCCGAAAGCCTGGCCGGCCCCATCACGGGCGGACTGGGTGTGGCCACGGTGCTGGCTTGCCTGTTCTTCGGCGCCATTTCCGGCTCGGGCCCGGCCACCACGGCGGCCGTGGGCATGTTGATGATTCCGGCTATGACGAAGCGTAAGTATGACTTGCGCTATGCCTCGGCCGTGACGGCCTCGGCAGGCGGCCTGGGCATCATCATTCCGCCGTCCATTCCCATGGTCATCTTCGGCATTTCGGCCCTGGGCATGGCGCCGCCGCCTGATGCCATCGCCAAGCATGGAGCCTTTGCCTCGGTGTCGATTTCCAAGCTGTTCATCGCCGGGGTCATTCCGGGCCTGGTCATGGCGGCCAGCCTGCTGGTGCTGAACTATTTCATTTCCCGCAAACAGGGCTATAAAGGTCTGAGCGAAGGCTGGAGTCTGGGTGAGGTCGGGCAGGCGCTGCGCCGCGGCGTCTGGTCCATTCTGGCCCCCGTCTTCATTCTGGGCGGGATCTACGCCGGCATCTTCACGCCGACGGAATCGGCCGTGGTGGCCATCTTCTACACCTTGTTCGTAGGCCTGTTCATCCACCGCGAGCTGACCTTCAAGTCGCTCTTCAATTCGCTGCGTACCACGACCTGGATCACGGGCCGGGTGCTGTTGATTCTGTTCGCCGCGACGGTATTCGGCCGTCTGCTGGTGGAGCAGCGGATTCCAGCCTTGATCGCCGATTCCTTGCTGAGCTGGACGGACAATCAGTATCTGATCTGGGTGATCCTGATCGTATTCCTGTTGTTCGTAGGCATGTTCATGGAAACCTTGGCCGCCATCATGATTCTGGTGCCGGTGCTGCTGCCGGTGACCTACATGCTGGGCGTGGATCCGACGCATGTGGGCATTGTGGTGATCTGCGCGCTGTCGGTGGGCTTTATCACGCCGCCGCTGGGAGAGAACCTGTTCGTGGCCTCGGGCATAGGCGGGGCATCGGTGGAGTCCATTGTGGCCAAGGCGTTGCCATTCATCTTTGCCTTGACCGTGGCGATCTTCATCATTGCCTTCGTGCCTGAGCTTTCCTTGTGGCTGCCGAAGCAAATGGGGTACTGACACTATGAGCACTGATTTTCGCAAGACATGGCTGGCAGGCGCAGCCTTGTCGGCAGGGTTGGGTTTGGGAGGGGCTGCCTGGGGCCAGACGATGCCTGAGTCCGGGGCGCACGCCGCTGCGCACGCCACTATCGAACAGCGCGTGCAGGATCTGCTGGCCCGCGCGGTGGACCATGTACGCAAAAATGGCCCTGCGGCGGTCAATGATTTCAATCGGGATGCACGTTTTACGGACAAGGATCTGTACGTATATGCCTTGAGCCGCGATGGGATGATGCTGGCCAGCGGCGGCTGGTCGGCCACCTTGATCGGGCAGTCGGTCTTGGGCGAAACCGATGCGCGCAACCGGCCGTTTTTCAAGGACATGCTGGAACAGGCGCAGCGTGAACCGGCCGGGTCCCTGGAGTATTACTGGTTCAACCCCGCCGAAGGCCAGCCCGAGGTGAAGCTGGCCTATTACCAGGAGGTGGACGGCATCGTGGTGGCGACGGGCTATTTTCCGGCGCGAGCCACCGAGAATCAGGCCAAGGAGTTGTTGGACGAGGCTGTCAGCAGCTACTTTCAGGATCCCCAGCAGGCGCTGCGGCGATTTGCCAATCGTCAGGGCCAATTCACGCGGCGCGACTTGTATGTATTCGTGCTGGACATCCCCAGCCGCACAGTTGTGCTCAACGGCGCCAACCGCAGTTTCGACGGCAAGCCCATCGCGGACTTCAAGGACTTGAACGGCAAGGCCTTTTTGGTGGACATGCTGGCGGATGTGGATCGCAATGTGATCCATTCCATCGATTACGACTGGATGAACCCGGAAACTCGCCGTGTCGAGCGCAAGCGCGCTTTTTATCAGCGGGTGGGGGATGCCTTGATCGGGGTGGGAAGCTACTATCCAGAGGCCCGACCACCGGCATCGTAGGCAGGCGCCGCCCTGCTTGGCTTAGGGCACGGACATCAGTCCGTGTCCAGGCTGCGATTGGCAGACGATATCCACTGCGCGCCTGTAGTCGCTGGGAGTGATGCCCAGGTGCTGACGAAAAAAACGGGTGAAGTGGGCAGGGGCCGAGAAGCCGATGTCGTAGGCGATGTCGCTGATGTTCTGCTTGTGGTCGCTCAGGCTTTTGATGGCGCTTTCGACGCGCAGGACATTGGCATAGACGCCGGGCGTCAAGCGGGTGCTGTTCTTGAAAAGCTCGAAAAAATGGGCGCGCGACAGACCGCAGTCGGCCGCCAACTGATCCATGTCCAATCCGCACATCAGGTTGGACTGCATGGCGGTGATGGCGCGTCGTATGCGCGGATCGGCCGGGCGGCCGCGCAAGCTGTAGAGCAGTGAGTTGAAATTACGCAGTTCCGAGTTGTGCTCGACGGTGGCGATGAAGACATCAAAAATCCGGCTTTCCAGAACGTCGGCGGGGATCTCGTCGCAGATCATCATTTCTGCCGCCAGCGCATTGGTCAGCCGACGAGCGGCCGGCGGCAGCTGGGCGCAGGAGCGGGGGAAGAACTGGGGGTGGCTGCTGACGGTCAAGGCCTGCAGGATTTCAGCCAGCCAGGAGGGCTCCAGGTAGAAGGCCATCAGGATGCAGCGGCCGGCGCCATGATCGGTATGGGCATAGGCGTGCGGTTCCCAGGCGTTCACCAGAACGACGCTCTCGTCGGTCAAGGGCTGCTTGCGCCCTTTGACGATAAACGCACTGTCCACGCCGCTGACTTTGATCAGGGCGTGGCAATGGTGGTGGGCATGCGTGACCAGGGGCTTGCTCATGTCGAGCAACGAGACACGGCCAAATTTACCCTGGAATATTTTCAGTGCGGTCGACATGGGCGAACCTGTGTAGAGCCAAGCCTATGGCGCTTGATAGTCGTTGAGATCCTTTGATTATCAATGGCTTTTGTTGAGGATTGAATTGGTATTGTGCCTAAGCATCTGTCCCGGCGGAAGAGGCCCGTCGGGACAGGGCTCCGCTTAGTTGAAATTACCCTTGGTTTCGGGCACGACCAGCGCGCCGATCAGGTAGACCGCTGCCAGGCAGGCCGATGAAATGGCCAGGACCTGGGGGATATGGCCGGGGCTGGCGCTGACCAGGGATACCACCGTAGGCATGATGCCGCCCAAGGCAAAGCCGATGTTCCACGACAGGCCAGTGCCGCTGGCGCGCAGCACCGTGGGAAAGCGCTCATTCAGAAAGATCAGCACAGGAGCGATGATGCCGCCGCCCAGCACCGAGATGCCGAAAGTCATCAGGGTGATCTGGCTCAGGGGCAGGCCGGGAGCAATCCGGGTGAACAGGCTGGGCAGGCCGACCAGGCACAGGACACCCAGGAAGAGGAAGGTCTTCTTGCGGCCGATCTGGTCGCTCATGGCGCCGAAGAACAAGGCGCCGAAGATGGTGCCGATGGAGCTGATGATCAGCACGCCGGAGGCATCTTCGTGGCTGACCTTGGCCACCATGTCCAGCAAGGTGGGCAGGTAGCCGGCCGTGATGTAGTAAGTGGCACCGCCGCCGAACGTGATCAGCAGGTTGAGCAGCATAGTGTTGCGATAGTCGCCCACGAACAGGGTGCGCAAGGGCTTTTCCGGTTTGGCGCTTGCGCCTTTCTTTAGGCGATCGGCCTGCATCTGCTTGAAAGCGGGGGTTTCATCGATCAGGCGGTACATGACCAGGCCGAAGACAGTGCTGATCAGGCCGCAGAAAAACATGACGCGCCAGCCGAAGGCTTCGAATTCGGCGCCGGGATAGATGCGCGACAGCACGAAATAGGCAAAGGAGGCCATCATCGCGCCCATGCCCGCCCCGCCGCTGCCGATCAGACCCGACATCAGGCCGCGGTGCCGCGGCGAAATGGATTCGGTGCCTATGGTGTGCGTGGAGGCGACGATGCCGCCTACAAAGATGCCCTGGATGATACGCAGCATCAGGAACAGGACGGGAGCGACCAGGCCGATCTGGTGAATCGTGGGCAGCAGGCCGAACGCGGCGGTCGACAAGCCTACGCCGACCATGGCGATCAGCAGTGCGCGCTTGCGGCCATGCTTGTCTGCGTAGCTGCCGAAAATGGCCGAACCCATGGGACGCACCAGCAGCGCTACGGCGAACGACGCGTAGACGGCGGCCAGCGACAGGGTGGGTTGGCTGGAAGGAAAGAACAGGCGGCCGATGATAGGCGCCACATACAGCAAGATGAACAGATCAAACAGGTCCAGCGCCCAGCCGAAGGTGGAGGCCAGGCCGGCAAAAAAAGCCTTGCGGGGAGGAAGAGTGGCAGCGTGCTCGGGCAGGCTGGGTGAATCCAGTGTCTGATTGGCTTGCATGGTGTGTCTCCGGGTATTGTTGTGGGTGCGGCCCGCTGCGGCGGGCCGTCAGGGGCACGAGCTGTTATTGGCCGATGAAAACGGCCTTGCGCTTGGCGTGGAATGCATCCACGCCTTCGCGAAAGTCCTCCGAGCTGCGCAGTCGGCTGTAGCAATGGCCTTCCAGCTCGATGGCGGCGCTCAGCGAACTGTTCTCGCTGTCGTTGAGCAGTTTCTTAGCGGTGCGCTGGGCCAGTGGCGAAAATTCCAGCAGCTCGGCGACCAGGCGGTCTGTGGCGGCCTCCAGCTGATCGTCTGGCACGCATTCCAGGGCGATGCCCCAGTCATAAGCCTGCGGCCCGGGAATGCGGCGCGAGCGCATCACGATGTCTTTGCTGCGACCTATCCCCACCATGCTTTGCAGACGAGCAGAACCGCCTGAACCAGGGATCTGGCCCAGCTTCTGTTCCGGCAAAGCGTACTGGGTCGTGTCGGTCACGATGCGGAAATCGCAGGCCAGGGAGAGCTCAAAGCCCACGCCGAAGCAGTAGCCCCGGTTGGCGGCGATGACGGGCTTGGAGCAGCGCTCGGGCGCAGCGATATTCCAGGCCAGCTTGGACACATGTTCAGGCGTGGCTTCCAGGAAGCCGCGGATGTCGCCGCCGCTGGAGAAATGCTCGCCTTGTGCGCGCAGGACGATGACGCGTACGTCGGGATGTTCGTCCAGCGCTTCGAATACCAGCCGCAACTGTTCGCGCTGAGGCATGGAGATGGTGTTGAAGGGCGGACGCCCCAGAATGATGTCGGCGCGCTGCCGGGACTCGTCAATCTGGACCTGAAAGCCATCCAGGTTGTCCAACAGGGTATGGGCAGGGTGGTGCAGGGAAGTCATTAAGCATCCTTCATGTCAGATAAAACGGGAGTCGGCGTGGCTTCGACGGGGTCGAGCTCATATTCGCCGGCGAGCAGTTTGCGGCGCAGTATCTTGCCGACAGGCGATTTGGGAATATCGGTCACGAACAGGTAGTCGCGTGGCCGCTTGAAGTTGGCCAGGTCTGTCTGGCGGCAGTAATCGTCCAGCGTCTGGGCAGACAGCTCCTGCGAACGCTTCACGAAGGCCACGACGCGCTGGCCCCAGCGTTCGTCGTGCAGGCCTACGACGGCGACTTCATCAACGCCGGGATGCAGGGACAGGACAGATTCGATGTCCACCGGCGAAATGTTTTCGCCGCCGCTGATGATCATGTCGTCCACGCGGCCGCTGACGAACAGGTCGCCGTCTTCGTCCAGATAGCCCGTGTCGCCCGTGAAGTACCAGCCCTCGCGTAGCGACTTGGCGTCTGCGTCGGGACGGTTCCAGTAGCCTTCAAAGGCTTCGTCGCTGTTCAGGTCGGCGATGATCTGGCCTTCTTGCAATGGCGCCAGGCGTGCGTGCGGATCGGTGCTGCCCAGTTCGATGATGCGCAGTCGCCCGTTGATGCCGGCGCGGCCCGAGGAGCCGGCTTTGGCGCGCGCATTCTGGCTGATGGAAAAGGTGTAGATTTCCGAGCAGCCGTAGTGGTTGACGAAAAGGTCGGGCTGGAAGGCCTCGTCCAGGCGACGCAACAAGGACTCGGGCATGGGGGCACCGGCAAAGCCCAGCTTGCGTACGCTACGGACTTTGTCGCGGCTGAAGTCGGGGTGGGCCAGCAGATCGTGATAGAGAGTGGGAACGAGATACAGATTGCCGACGCGCTCCTGTTCGATCAGCGCCAAGGCCTGGGCGACATCAAATTTGGGCATGCAGACAAAGCAGCCGTCGACCAGAGCCATGGACAGCAGTGAACGCACGCCCATGGTGTGATAGAGCGGCATCACGCCCAGGGTGCGTTCGCCGTGGGCATACAGGTTCTGGGCGACATGGGCCACGGCCGCTGCACGTTCGTGGCGATGGCGGCGCGGTACACCCTTGGGCTTGCCGGTGGTGCCGGAGGTATACAGCATCAGGGAAATGTCGTTGGCGTCGGCCCGCGGCTGGCCGTCAAAGGGAGCGGCGTGCAGCAGTTCCTCGAAGCGGTGGCTGGCGGCCAGGCCGGGGTCGATGGCGATGCGCGGGATGGCTTGCGCCTGGACCGAGTCGGCTACGGCCTGCGCGCAGGAGTGGTCAAAGACCACGGCGCGCGCCTGGGAGTCGGCCAGGCAATAGTCCAGCTCATCGGGCTTGGAGCGCCAATTCAGCGGGGTGACGATAATGCCCAGAAACTGGCAGGCCCAATGCAACGAGGCCATTTCCCAGCGATTCTGGCAGGCGATCGCCAGATGGTCGCCGTGCTTCAGTCCGATGTGCAGCAGACCGCCGGCCAGTGCGCGAATGGTTTCGTGCCATTGGGCGTAGCTCAGGCGGTGTTCTCCGGCGATGAGGGCGCAGGCATGGGGGTTGCGTTCCACGCTTTGCAAAAAAGTGCTTCCGAGATCAAGCATGACTGCTCTCCATGGTTTTTGTCGTTTTGTGTAGGCGCGCCACATCCAGGACGGCCTGGACGATGGGGGTGTAGCCGGTGCAGCGGCACAGATGGCCCGACAGCATGTCCCGAACCTGTTCTTCGCTGGGATCAGGCTCGGTTTGCAGAAAATGCACGCAGGACATCAGGATGCCGGCGGTGCAGAAGCCGCATTGCAGGGCATGACGTTTCTTGAAGGCGGCCTGCAGTTCGTGCAGCACGTCGCCGGCCAGGCCTTCCACGGTGTGGATTTGCGCGCCGTCCGCTTGTACGGCCAGGCACAGGCAGGCGCGGCTGGCAACGCCGTCGATCAGCACGGTACAGGCGCCGCAGACACCGTGCTCGCAACCGACATGAGTACCGGTGGCGCCCAGGTCGTGGCGCAGAAAGTCAGACAATAAGCGGCGGTTTTCCGTCAGGGCGGTGCGCGGTGTGCCGTTGAGCAGCAGGGAGACAGGCTGCAAGTGATGGATTTTGCTCATGATTGCGTCCTTGTGGAGTCCAGCATGCGGGCGGCGTGCTGGATGGCATTCCAGGCCAGGTGGCGCACGAGGTGACGCCGGTATAGGGCGCTGGCGTGCTGGTCGTCCTGCGCCTGCAGGGACCAGGCCAGGTCGTTGATCTGTGCGCGCAGGGCGGCCTCGCCCAGGCGAGGCCAGTCGGCGATGACGGGGCGGTCGGCCACCCCGCCTATCCCCAGGCGCAGGCCCTGCTCATGCAGGTCCACGGCGCAGGCGACGATGGCGAAGTCGCCGCGCCGCAGGGAAAATTCATCAAACACGTAGGCATGACCGGGCTTTGCCAAGGGGAAGCGCACTTCCGTCAGCAGCTCGTCGGGGCGACGGGCGGTAGTCAGCATGCCTTGCTGGAAGTCGGCGGCCGACAGCACGCGTTGCCCTTTGCGGGACCGGAGCACCACGTCCCCGCCCAGCGCCGCCAGGCACAGCGGCAGTTCTGCGCTGGGGTCGGCATGGGCGATTGATCCGGCGACTGTGCCTCGGTTGCGGATCTGGAAATGAGAAATGAACGGCAGGGCCATGGCCAGCAATGGCGCCTCCTGGGCGAGTGTTGGCCTTGCCTGGAGCTGGGACTGAGTAACGGCGGCGCCTACGCACAGGCGGTCTTTGTCCACCCGGATGTAGCGCAACTCGTCGCAGCGCGAAATATCCAGCACCAGAGCGGGCTGTGACAGGCGCATGTTCAGCACCGTGACCAGGGATTGGCCGCCGGCCAGGATGCGTGCTTCTTCTCCGGTCTGGGCCAGGAGCTGGCAGGCTTGCTCGACGGTTTGAATGCGTTGGTAATCAAAGGCAGCGGGCTTCATCGCGATACCCCCAGAAGTGTGAGCAGGCGACGCCACAGAGACGGCTTGGATAGCGGGGCGCCGCTGGCCTGGCGGCCCAATTGTTCAAAGAGCTGGCCGAGCACGATCTTGGCCGCGCCTTCCAGCATGCGTCCGCCGACGGAGGCGACCTTGCCGCTGACTTCGGCTTCGTAGTGATACTCCATCAGCGTTCCGCCTTCCACGACGCTCAAGGTGATGTCGCCCTGGCCCTTGGCGCCGCCCAGAGATGACACTCCGGAGCCCGACAGACGCAGGCTGTGCGGCCGCTGGATGTCCGACAGGGCGATGACGGCTTCGTAGCGCGCCTTGATCATGCCGATCCGCAGCGTGACGTCCGCTTTGTAGGTGTTGGGGCCTGTCAATTCCAGTTCATCGCAGCCTGGAATCACTTTGGCCAGGGCCTGGGGATCCATCAGGACGTCGAAGACAGCCTCCGGCGGAGCGGGAATGCGTGTGCTGCCGCTGGCTGCCAGGGCATGGCCCGAGCCGCGCTGCGCCGGCTTGGGCATTGCCGCAGCCTGTACGGCGGGCGAGGGCGCCGGATCGTCCATGCCCAGCAGCTCCATGACCCGGTTGGGGCTGAGCGGCAGGCGTATGTCGGCAACATCGCGCTCGATGGATAGGGCGTCGGCCAAGGCATTGGCAATGCAGACGGGCGTGCTCATATTGTTGCCTTCGCCCAAACCCTTGGCGCCCAGCGGCGTGAAAGGGCTGGGTGTTTCCAGATGCACGATGATCGGGTCCGGCACTTCGTAGCTGGTGGGGATGAGGTAGTCTGCCAGTGTGCCGGACTGGAAGCTGCCGTCCTCGCCGTAGCGGAATTCTTCCATGAGCGCAGCGCCCAGCCCCTGTGCGAAGGCGCCTCTTATCTGACCGTCGGCCAGGGCGCTGTTCAGCAGGGTGCCGGCGTCGTGGGCGGTGACATATCGATCGATGCGCACACGGCCGGTATGGCGGTCTACCTCCAGGGCGCAGATATCGAAGGCAAAGCCATAGGCGGCGGATGTATTGACGCGGTCATCAGCGCCCGGGGCGGCCAGGGTCGGGGGCGTCCAGAATTCCGTGACGCGCATGTCGGGCGTCTCTCCGGCCGGGAGCTCGCCGGGTGACCAGTGTGCGCTGCTCGCGATACGTCCAAAAGGAAGTGCGCGTTCGGCCTGTCCGGCCGGGTAGATACGACCTTCTGCAAACACCAGTTCGTCGCCTGCGCAGCCGAAGTGATGGGCGGCCAGGCGCTCGATCTTGGCCCTCAGCTTGCGTGCGGCCAGGAAGACCGTGCCGGCGACGGCGCCGGCAAAACGGCTGGAGTAATTGCCGGCGGCAACGGACCAGGCGTCTTTCTGGGTGTCGAAGTCCACATTGACACGAATGTCCTGCGGCTGCAGGCCAAAGACATCGGCCAGTATCTGCGCGCAGACCGTCATGTGGCCCTGGCCGGCCGGCGCGGAGGCAATATTGACGGTGATGCTGCCCAACAGGTCCACGCTGACCGTTGCGGCTGCAATGGCGCCGTTCTTCGGGCCCGCTTTGGCGCGTTGTTCGGGCGAAAGGGCGGTGGTGATGTAGCCCATATTGGATATGGACGGCTCGACGATGGCGGCATAGCCGATGCCATACAGGCGTCCCTGCGCGCGTGCCTGATGGCGGCGCTCCAGCAGTTCCGCCAGCCCGCCTTGCGAACAAGCCTGCTCCAGCGCCTGCGGATAATCGCCTGAATCAAGCAGGGCGCCTGCTGCTGCGCAATAGGGGAATTGCTCGGGCTGGATGAAGTTGCGGCGGTACAGCTCCAGCGGATCCAGTTGCAGATGCAGGGCGATGCGCTGCATCATGCGTTCCAGGGCGAAGTAGACTTGCGGCCCGCCAAAGCCACGCACCAGTCCTGTCGGCGTCTTGCTGGTCAGCACCACGCGATTGCGTACCCGCAGGTGCTGAATCTGATAGGGGCCGGTCAGACAGCCGTGCATGCGATAGAAGGTGGCTGGCTCGGGCGCGCGCAGATAGGCGCCCACATCATCCAGCTGGTCCAGATCCAGGGCGGCGATTCGTCCGTGGGAGTCGAAGGCAGCTTTGATGGTGGTCTTGCGAGCCGTAGCCGAGGTGGCGGCGGTGAGGTGCTCCAGCCTGTCTTCCACCCATTTGACCGGGGCGCCGCCCGCTTTGCGCGAGGCAAGACACATAAGCACCGCCGAGGTGAAGACACTTTGCTTGACGCCGAAACTGCCGCCCGAGTCGCGCGGGTAACGGTGCCGCAATCGGTTGCCGGTGACCTTCAAGGCCATGGCCATGACGGCGTGCATGGAAAACGGCCCCATGAAGTTGGACGTGACTTCGTAGCCTTCATCGCCAGGCAGGTGTTCGGCGATGACCACGCCGCATTCGATCGGGGTGCAGGAGTTGCGCGGGTAGTGGATGGTCAGTTCGAGCTGATGTTCGGCTTGCTCGAAGGCGGCCTCGGGGTCGCCATAGCGGAACTCGCGGTCATGCGGCACATTGCCGGCCAGGGACTCATGCAAGACGGGTGCATCGGGCACGATGGCGGCATCGATGCTTGTGACGGCGGGCAGAGTTTCGTACTGCGCCTGGATCAGCTCCAGCGCATCTTCGGCCAGATAGCGGCTTTCGGCTACCACCACGGCAATAGGCTCGCCGACATAGCGCACCTTGTCCATGGCCAGTGCCCACAGTTCTGTTCCTTGCTTGATGCCGGAGATGAAGGGCTTGGACCAAGCCCGCACGTCATCGGCCGTCAGGATTGCCCGCACGCCGGGCAGTTGTGCGGCGCGCTGTGTATCCACGCTCAGCAGCCGGGCATGCGCATGGGGGGAGCGGTAGACGGCTGCGTGCAAGGTGCCTGGCTTGACGGCCAGATCATCGGCATAGCTGCCGCGCCCGGTAAGCAAGGCGTGGTCTTCGAGGCGTTCCAGCGCTTGGCCGAGAAACGGCCTTGCTGTGGCGCTGGCCAACGATTCGGGGGCGGACATAGCGGTCTCCACAGGGCTGTCCGGGAAACGTCGGTGCACGTGTGCAATGCTTTTTGCGCGTGCAGGATCAGGCACTGGCCGGCAGGCCGGTCCAGTTGCATGGGTGTGTTTCCGAACAGGTTTTGTACAGGGCGGGCTGGCGCCCAGCCTGGTGTTTTCTGTAATTGATGCCTGGTGCGGCGCTGTGTCGCGCCGTCGGAAAAAAGTATAGGGAGCGCCGGCAGGCTCCCGCTTACCCAGGAGTGCGGAGAATTACCTTATTGTCGGATTTTTGCGGAATCGTAGAAGCAGGGATCAGGCATGGGCCCGCCCTGCAGGCCGTAGTCAGGCCGTGCGGCGCAGAAAATCCACGACGGCGGGCGCATCGCCCTGGAACAGTACGCGGCCGGCCTTCTGCTGGCGTTGGTAGGCGTACATGGGGTCGTAATACTGCACCAGCAGGCCGCGGATCCAGTCTTGGTGGCTGTCGACGTTGCCGCTGCGGCGCTGTTCGACCAGGGCCGCGTCCATGATGCCGGCCAATTGCTCATGCCGCTGGTGGCCCAGGCGCTTGGTGATGCGATCCAGACTGTGGCGCAGGCGCTGGGCGTACAGGTCAAAGCCGGTGGTTTCGCCGTGCAGAGCTTCGAATTCGGCGCGCAGGTTGACGACATAGTCGCGCAGAATGCGTTCGATACGATGGTCCAGGCTGTCTTCCAGCCAGACAATAGGCCATTCCTGCATGCCCCGGTAAAACTCCAGCGGCAGGCTGCAGCTGCCGATGATCTGGCTTTCGTCTTCCAGCACGAAATGCTGGTGGCCTTGCGCACTTTTTTTCAGCATGTCGATGGACAGGCTGTTTTCAAAATTGATCTGCGCAGGCTGGGGCGTGGCGTGCTTGCCGAAGCTGGAGCCGCGATGATGGGCGTGGCCTTCCAGATCCAGGCTGTGCGCCACTTGCTGGAGCACATCGGTCTTGCCGGTGCCCGTCATGCCCCCCAGCACGGTGAAGCGCGCGTTGGCCACCGTCTGGGTCAGGTTGTCCAGCAGAAAGTTGCGCATGGCCTTGTAGCCGCCAAGCACGCGCGGGTAGGCGATGCCGGTCTCGGCCAGCAGCCAGGCTTGGGTGATCTGCGAGCGCAGCCCGCCCCGAAAGCAGTAAAGATAGCCGTCGGGGTGGGCCTGCACGAATTGCATCCAGGCCTGCAGACGTTGTTGCTTTACCTCGCCGCTGACTAGCCGGTGGCCCAGCTCCATGGCGGCTTCCTGGCCGTGCTCTTTATAGCAGGTGCCGACCTGATGGCGTTCCTGGTCATTCATCAGGGGCAGGTTGATGGCGCCGGGAAAGGCGCCTTTGCTGAACTCGATGGGCGCTCGGGCATCCATCAGGGGAACATCGTTCAGGAACAGATCGCGGTACTGCTGGGTATTGGAACGCATCAGCGGAAGGGGGCGACGCTCTCAGTGGGCGCCCATTAATGTCAGGTAGGACTCAAATCATACTGAATTTCTGCCGCGTTGAATGGCCGATCGTGTTTGTCGTGCCAGGGTCAGGCGCCTGTCGCAACAGTACAGACATATCCTTCGAGCGAAGGTCCGAGCCATTGGGGAGTGCTCGGATCGCTGCATTTGGCGTGATGAGTTCTCTCATAAGAATATGAATTTTTTCCTTTATTAATTAATGCTCTTTTCATGGTTCGCTTCTGTGCCACCGTTCTGCAGAATGGCTTGCTTATCTAGCCCATGAATTCAAAGAAAAGGAAATGCCATGCCAGAGGCCGGACTACCGATACTGGATCTGAACGACTTCATCACTGGCTCGACGCTGCAGCGTCAGGCTTTTGTGCAGGATCTGCAGAACGCGGCGCACGGAGTGGGGTTTCTGTATCTGCGAGGAGTCGGGCTGACGCCGGAGGGCGAGCGCGACCTGTTTGCCCTGGGCCGCCGCTTCTTTGCACTGCCGCAGGCTGAAAAGGACGCGTTGCGCATGGAGAATTCACCGCATTTTCGCGGCTACACGCACGAGGGTGGCGAACTGACGCGTGGCCATCAAGATTGGCGTGAACAGCTTGATATCGGCGCTGAACGGCAGGCTCTGGTATTGAAGGCCGATGATCCGGCCTGGAAGCGATTGCAAGGGCCCAATCAGTGGCCGTCCGGTTTGCCAGAGCTCAAGCCGCGCATTCTGCATGTCCAGAGCACGCTGACCGAGGCCGCGCGCCATCTGCTGCGCGCCCTGGCCCTGGCCATCGGGCAGCCCGAGCAGCAGTTCGATCCGGCATTTTCGGAGCTGCCGGTTCAGCACGTGAAGCTGATCCGTTACCCGGGCCGCATGCAAGAAGAGTCACAACAGGGGGTGGGCGCGCACAAGGACTCGGGCTGCCTGACCTTTGTCCTGCAAGAGTGTCAGAAGGGCCTGCAGGTGTATTACCGAAATCGCTGGGTTGATGCGCCGCCCATCCCCGGCACGGTGGTCTTCAACCTGGGCGAGGTGCTGGAAATGCTGACCAATGGCTTTTTGCGTGCCACCTTGCATAGGGTGGTCAGTCCCGAGGCCGGTCAGGACAGACTGTCGCTGGCTTTCTTCTTGAGTCCTCGGCTGGACGCTTCCTTGCCCGCGTTGACATTGCCGCCGGCATTAGCGGCGCTGGCGCGCGGGGTGGAGCGTGATCCGCGCAATCCCCTGGTCCCCCATACCGGTGAGAATCTCTTGAAAGGCCGGTTACGATCCCATGTGGATGTCGCCCGGCGCTTTTATGCCGATGTGCTGTCCGAACAGAATCAAACAAGATCGTGAGATTCAGTGGGGATCCGGCACAATCGCCATGCATGGCAGCTATACGCTGGATCTGGCCACGCATCGCCAGTGACCGTCGCCGGAGCTGAAGTGCGCGGGGTGCCGAGGGGTCAGAGCATTTCGACGGCGTGGGCGCGCTGGTCGATTAGTTCTCCGATCGGTTCCAGGCTCAGCCCCAACTCGGTCGCCGCCGCCAGGAACTCGGCCTCGCCAGCCGGTTCCACCGCCACCAGCAGCCCGCCGCTGGTCTGTGGATCGCACAGCAGATCAATCTGCTCCTGGCTGATGTCTGCAATTCGGTGGCCGTAGCTGTCGAAGTTGCGGCCGGTTCCGCCCGGTACGCAGCCTTGCTCCAGGTAGTAGTCGATGCCGGGCAGGCGCGGCACGCGGGCCACATCCAGGCGGGCCGTCAGACGGCTGCCATCGGCCATTTCCGCCAGATGCCCCAGCAGTCCGAAGCCTGTCACGTCCGTCATGGCCTTGACACCGGCCAACTGGCCGAAACGGCTGCCGGGCTTGTTAAGGGTGCACATCCAGTCGCGCGCCAGATTGACGTCTTCGGGGCGCAGCTTGGATTTTTTTTCGGCAGTGGTCAGGATGCCGATGCCCAGCGGCTTGGTCAGGTACAGCCGGCAGCCCAGGGTGGCGGTATCGTTGCGCTTCATGCGGGCCTTGTCCACCACGCCGGTCACGGCCAGGCCGAAAATAGGTTCGGGTGCATCGATGGAGTGTCCGCCCGCCAGCGCGATGCCGGCCGCGTCGCAGGCGGCGCGGCCGCCCCGCACGACCTCGCGCGCGACTTCGGGCGGCAGCACGTTGATAGGCCAGCCCAGGATGGCGATGGCCATGATCGGGTCCCCTCCCATGGCGTAGATATCGCTGATGGCGTTGGTGGCGGCGATGCGGCCGAAGTCGAAGGGATCATCGACGATGGGCATGAAAAAGTCGGTGGTCGACACCACGCCGCGTTCGCTGTCCAGGCCGTAGACGGCCGCGTCGTCACGCGAGGCATTGCCCACCCACAGATTCGGATCCAGGTTCTGCGCGCCGCTGCCGGCCAGGATCACATCGAGCACCTTGGGAGAAATCTTGCAGCCGCAGCCGGCTCCATGACTGTATTGGGTCAGGCGAATAGGAGTGTCCATGTGGGTAAGCACGCAAAGTTGGTTGAAGACCAGATGATACTAAATTGCTGCACCCAAGCTAGATTTGTCCCGCTTCAAGGGGTTCTCACTGCAATGGGAAAAGAGAGGGGGAGCAGAGTAGTGTCCTAGCGGTTTTTGCTGATTTTGCCTATTGCGTGAAATCAGGAGAAAAGCCTGGAATGTGTCAAAAAGATGGGGATGTCAAACAGTTGTAGCGCATGCTCCCCTACGTAAGGAGTGGGGGCCAGCATTTCTGCGGCTTGGCGCAGTGATTGCGATGATGATTTGTATCTGTTCTTTGTGTAGGCCTGGATTCGTCGTGTGTCGGAGCCACAACAGCGGTATGTGACAAAAAAAGTCGCAGTTACGAAATGAAAAACTCTGCCTAGAATCGGCAAACGTGACTAAGACGAGGAGGGCACGACATGAGGCACTTGAAAGCGGCGATGGTGTGTGCGGCGGCATCTCTGTTGGGAGGATGCGTGCCGTACTACGCGGGATATGAACAGAATATGTATGCGCCGGGAGGGGCGCTGGCTGACAAGCACGAGGGCTCCATGGTGCTGGCTTCCGTGACGGAGGTCAGTCTGAATACGATGTTCCCGACAGGTACGCCCAAAGCCAATGTGATGCAGAGCCTGGGCAACCCCATGAGCTCATCATCCAGTTCGGACGGGACGTCGTCCCAGGTGTACAGCCACACCTTCACCAGCTATGCGCGCAAGGTGGTGGAAATGCAGACGGCCGTCATGGAGTATGACAAGGCGGGTCTGGTCAAGAAAATCACCTACAGCAATACGACCAGCACCTGGTAGGCGTTATCGGGGCAATAGGATGCGTCACAGGAACAGCTCCGGCGCCCAAGGGCGCCGGAGTCTTTCAAGCGGGGGTCAGAAGCGGGTGGTCAACGTAGCGTAGAACTCGCGACCGGGCTCGTTGTACGTGTTGGCGCCTTGCGCGCTGCCCGAGTCCTCTCGGTACAGGCGCTTGTCGAACAGGTTGTTCACGCCCAGGCGGACGTTGGTCGACTTGCTGACCTGATAGCCGGCGCTCAGGCCGTAGATACCATAGGAGCCGCGTTCGCGCAGGCCTTCGCCGGTAACTTCGGTGTTGTTGGCCAGATTGTGCGAACGGGGTTTTTGCTTGCCGTAGAACGTGGCGGTCGCCATCAAGGAAAGCTTGTCGTTGACGCGCCAGTCCAGTGTGCTGTTAAGCGTGTAGCGCGGGATCACGGTCAGGGGCTGGTTGGTTTCCTTGGACTTGTTGGTGATCATGTAGGTCAGGTTGTTGCTCAGACTCAGGGTTTCGCCGTTTTCACCGATCAGGGGCACAGTCAGATTGCCTTCCAATCCGCGGATCACGGCTTTGCCGGAGTTGACCCATTGGAAAGGACGCGCTATCGAGCCGCCGATCAGGGTGGGCGGAGCAATCGCCTGGTCGCCCATGTCGGCCACGATCTTGTTGCTGTAGTCGTTCTGGAAGTAGGTCAGGCCGGCGGCCCAGCCGGCGTCATCGTAGGCGATGCCGATTTCCTTGTTGACGCTGCGCTCGGGGGCCAGGTCCGCGTTGCCGAAGATATAGCACGGACCGCTGACGCGCAGTCCGGTGTAGGGATCCACGGGGCAGCCGTTGCCGCGTGTCTGGTACAGATAATTGGGGTTGGACTGGTACAGGTTGGGGGCCTTGAAGGCGCGTGCGATGCCGCCCTTCAGGGTAATGGTGTCCGTCAGCAGGTAGGAGGCGTTCAGACTGGGGCTCCAATTGGCGCCGAATTTGTTGTGATGGTCCAGTCGCACGCCGGGAGTCACGCTCAAGGCCTCGGTCAGTTCAATATTGCCTTCCAGATACGCGGCCGAGGTGCGCGACTTGCTCAGCGAATCGGAGTTGTTGTTGATACTTTGGCCGAAGGTCGTGGCGTACTCGTCGTCCAGGCGCTGCTCCCGGTGTTCAAAGCCCATGGTCAGCAGCACGTGCTTGCCGGCCAGTTGCAAAGGGGTGTTGTATTCTCCCGAGAATGTCAGCGAGCGCAGCTCGGACACGGAACCCGCGCCTGGGTTGGAGATGGCGCCTTCCACGGAACCGGCCAAGCCTTCGTTCAGCCGCGAGTTCGTGGTGCCTTCGTAGGCCATGGTCAAGCGCGAGCGGCGGCCCTGGCCATAGTCGCCGAAGTGGCTCAGCGAACCGGCGCGGCGGTACATGATGTTGGTCTCGGCGCCGTCATCGGCCAGCGACGCGATGGTTTCGGTGCTGCGGCTGAACAGACGCTCGCCGGCATAGATATTGCCTTGGCGGCTGAACGAGCCCTCCAGTTCCAGGCGGTGGTCACGGTTGATATCCAGGCGCAGCAAGCCATTGATGTCTTTGTTGCGCACGCCTTCGCGGCCTGCCGGCGGCACGTTGGTGGCGTCTACGGGGATGCCGGAAGCATCGGCATTCAGTGCGGGCTTGTCGGCGTCGGTCTTGGCCACGTTGCCGTAGACGCGGAACGACAGTTTCTCGGCAATCGGGCCGGACAAGTTGAAGCCGGCGCGTCGGGTGGCACCGTAGTCGCTGTCTTCAGGCAGCAGGCCGTACACGGTGACCGAACCGCTGAATTCGTCGGTAGGCGCTTTGGTGATGATATTGACCACGCCGCCCGCTGCACCCGAGCCATAGCGGGCGGCGGCGGGGCCGCGCAGGACTTCGATGCGTTCAATGGCGTTGGCGGGCACCCAATTGCTGTCGCCACGGGTATTGCGTTCGCCGTTGCGGCCCATGCGCACGGCGTCACGCGAGGAAACGGGTTTGCCGTCGATCAGGATCAGTGTGTTTTCCGGGCCCATGCCGCGCAGGTCGATCTGGCGGCTGTTGCCGTAGTTGCCCGAGGGGCTGTTGCCGGTCAGGTTCACCCCCGGCATGGTGCGGATCAGTTCGGACAGATCATTGGCGGGCGGGCGTTTCTGGATGTCTTCAGCAGTCATGATGGACACGCCCGGTGCTTGCTTGACGGCTTCTTCCGCTGATGGCAGAACCCGGATCTCTTCCAGTGAGGTGACATCGCCCCGGATGTCGGAGGCCTGTGCATGGACAGGGGCGGTAGCGCTGGCAGCCAATGCGGCGGCAAGAATGCCCAGAGAAAAAACAGGGTGTCGGGCGAGGCGAGCCGGGGGCGATGAACGGGTCATGATAAATAAATCCTACAAATGTAAATAAATATGAGAATTATTCGCATCACGAATTGTGTTTAAAACTGATGTGACTGTCCAGGAAGAAGCACCGCTCGTTGTCGCGTAAACACACACTGTTTATGTGGGAAACTGTTTTCTCTAATTGACACATCGTGTCTTTGAAAGAAGAATGTGTCCTGAACAATTCAAATTTCAAAAGTTCAGGAGACTTCTCATGAAAAAGGCAGCGTGGTTGCGTTTGGCCGGGTGGGCGGCGTTGATGACGGTAGGAGCGGCGCAAGCGGCGTCCTACCCGGCTCAGCCCGTGCGTTTGATCGTGCCTTTCGGGGCGGGGGGGATTACGGATCTGATTGCGCGTCAGTTGGCCCAGCAAATGGGCGAGCAATTGGGGCAGACCGTGATTGTTGAAAACAAGGCGGGCGCTGGCGGCATGATCGCGGCCCAGGCCGCGCAGAACGCCCGGGCGGATGGATACACCGTGTTCATGGGCACGGTAGGCACCCAGGTCGTCAATCCCTTGATCCAGTCACGAATCAGCTATGACCCTCAGGCATTCGTGCCCATCGGAATGGTGAGCGGGTCGCCGTACGTGCTGGTGGTGCGCTCGGATCTGGGATTGGATAGCTATGCACAATTGGTGGACAAAGCACGCCAGGCTCCGGAAAGTTTGAATTTCGGCTCGGCAGGAATCGGCAGCGCGCCGCACCTGGGCATGGAGCTGTTCAAGCTGACTGAAAAGGTGGATGTGCTGCACATTCCCTTCAAGAGCGGCGGTGAGGCGGTCAGCGCGGTGGCAGGACGTCATGCCGACATGATGATGGATGCCATCCCCGTGGTTATGCCGCAGGTGCAGGCCGGCAAGCTCAAGGCGCTGGCGCTGGCCGATGGTCAGCGTTCCTCGGCTGCGCCCGACGTGCCCTCCAGCGCCGAGCTGGGTTCGCCTGAACTGCGCATCAGCTCCTGGAATGCGCTGGTAGCCCCGCCTGGCACACCGCCCGAGGTTGTGGCTGTGCTCGGCTCGGCCTTGCAGAAAACCTTGGCCGATCCGGGTTTCAGGGAGCGCATGGAACAGCAGGGCAGCGTGGTCTACGCCGGCACCCCGCAAGAATACGAGGCTTTTATTGCGGCCGAGCGCAGCAAATGGCAGGGCATTGTGCAGACCGCGAAAATCAGCCTCGACTGAGGGCGCGGCAATGACACATCCTGTTCTGGAACTGATTGACACGGTTCATACCGGCAATGGCTGGAAGGTGCGGCTGCTGTGCGGCTATCTGGGGCTGACGGTGCAGCGGCGTAGTCTTTCCATTGTGGATGGCGATCTGGACACAGAGGATTTCAAGGGCATCAACCCCTGGGGACAGGTGCCTGTGCTGCGCACACGGGAAGGGCCGTGGCTGGCGGAATCGGCCGCCATTCTGTGGTATCTGGCCCAAGGCACTGACTTTCTGCCGCAGGAGCCTTTGGCGCAGGCCCGGGTGCTGCAGTGGCTGTCGTTCGAGCAGACTCAGCATATGACGAACCTGGCCCAGCCGCGCCTGTGGGTGCATCTGCGCAAGACCATGTCCGCCGATGATCCTGCGGTGCTGGCTTGGCGCGAGCAGGGCTGCAGGGCTCTGGCGCACATGGAGAGTCACCTGCGGTCGCACGATTATTTCGTCGGCGCCACGCCCAGCATCGCCGATGTCGCCCTGTTCCCCTATACCTGCATGGCAGAGCAGGGCGGCTATGACTTGCAGCCTTATCCGCAGGTGCGCGGCTGGCTGGTCCGCATGCAGGCCCTGGCGGGCTATGTCCCGCTGCTGTGAACACGCAAAGATATTTTATTTGTTGAAGGAGTTGATATGAGCGACACCATGAGCCTGTCCAAATCGGTGCTGATCGAGCAGGCGCAGAGCCAGATGCAGGCGCAGTTCGAAATCCCTGAACGCGCCGTGCGCGATAAGCTGGCGCTGACGTGCCGCATTTTGTTCGACGGCGGACATGATTCGGGCCTGGCCGGGCAGATCACCGCGCGCGGCGAGCAGGAGGGCACTTATTACACGCAGCAACTGGGCTTGGGCTTTGACGAAATCACCGCGTCAAATATCTTGCTGGTCGACGAAGATCTGACGGTACTGGACGGCCAGGGCATGCCCAATCCGGCGAACCGCTTTCATTCCTGGATCTACCGCAGCCGGGCGGATGTGCAGTGCATCATCCATACTCATCCGCTGCATGCTGCTGCCCTGTCCATGCTGGAGGTGCCGCTGGAGGTGTCCCACATGGACAACTGTCCGCTGTACGATGACTGCGCCTTCCTGAAGGACTGGCCGGGCGTGCCGGTGGGCAACGAAGAAGGGCAGATCATCTCGCAGGCGCTGGGCGACAAGCGGGCCATACTGCTGTCGCATCACGGCATGCTGGTGGCGGCCACCTCGATTGAGGAGGCCTGCGTGCTGGCCTTGCAGTTCGAGCGTACGGCACGCATGCAGCTGCTGGCGATGTCGGCCGGACAGATCAAGCCAATAGCGCCTGAACTGGGCCGGGAGGCGCACGATTGGATCCTGCGTCCGCGGCGCTCGCAGATCAGTTTCGAATACCATGTCCGCAAAGCATTGAAACGCCACGCCGACGTTCTTGAGTAGAATAAGGGGCCGCTTTTTCATGCGCGCGCCGAGGCCGGCCGGGTTTTTACGGAATGGGCTTCGGGCGCCACGCCCTTTGTTGTGTTCATGACCAATTTACCTTTCCGGCTGCGCGCCTTGCGCCGTCAACACGGCTTGTCGCTGGAGCAACTGGCCCAGCGCACCAGCCTGACCAAAAGTTATCTCTCCAAGCTGGAGCGGGCCGTCAGCGCACCGTCCATTTCTACCGTGGTCAAGCTGGCCCAGGCCTATGGCATGGGCGTGTCGCAACTAATCGGTGAAGCCGACTTGAATCAGGATGAGAGCGTATGCATTGTCCGCCGCAACGACCGCCTGCCGCTGCCCGGGCATAAAGATCAGCCTGGGTATCGCTATGAAGCCATGGCAGGGCGGCGGCGCTTTCGCTTGATGAATCCATTCATCATTTACCCTCCGCACGAAAAGCACGAGCAGGCGACTACTTTTCCGCATGCGGGCGAGGAATTCGTTTTTGTGGTGGCCGGACAGATCCAGGTGACCATCGCCGAGCATAGCTTTACGCTGGAGGCGGGCGATTCGGTGTATTTCGATTCCGAACTGCCCCACAGTGTGCTCAGTCTGGGGCCCGAGCAGGCCCAGGTGCTGGCAGTGACCTGTTCGGAAGGGGGCGAGCGCAGTGGCGGAAAGCAGCAGGAGTCGAACCTACCTGGGAACGTCTGACGTCCCCAACCGGGTTTGAAGCCCGGCCGTGCCACCGGGCACGCATGCTTTCCACGAAGACGTCATCATACTGTAGGGAGCAGGTAGCGGCCTAGCTCGCCGCCTTGACCCTAAGCCGACGCATCGGCTTTCTCCGGCCAGGGTTCGCCGCGCAGGACGTGGCGGTCGCGCACGCGGCGGGTGTGGCCCATGCGGTTGAAGAACTCCAGGATCTGAATAGCACGCTTGCGACCCAGGCCGGTGGCATCCCTGAATTGCCCGGCGCTCAGGCCCTTGCCTGCGTCCAACTCAGCCATCACGGCCGCCAGGCTCGCCATCTGCCTGCGGTGATAGAACAAGTCGTGCACGACCTGGAACAACTCACCTTGCCGCACCAGTCGACGCAACAGCGTGCGTACGCGTTCTTCGGGCTCGTCCAGGTCTCGAGCCAGATCCCGCATCCAAGGGGGATCGAAGCCGCCGACCTCGATGCGCGGCAACAGTTCGCCGGCCAGCGCCGCATCCTCCGCCGTCAGGGCGATGCGGTGTCCCGGGCTATGCAACCAAGCCCCTTGGCGAACCAGCCGGCCTTCAGCCAGCAGGTGTTCGCTGATCAACTGCCAGACGGTATCGGGCATGGTAGGGGCCGCCATGCGTCGCAGTCGGCTGGGGGAAAGTCCTGGCTCATCGGGATTGCGCTCGTGGAATTCCTGCACGGCATTTTCGATGTGGGCGCACAGCGTATCCAGGCGAGCCTTGCCCAGCAGGATGCGTTCGCCCTGAGGACGGGCGGGAGCATGCCAGTGCGCGTCTGCTGGAGGCGTCAGACGCTGGGCGGATCCTCCAGCCAGGCGCAGCAGGGTGGACTCCTCCAGTCCGAAAGGCGCGTGGGCGAGCAGACCTGCCAGATCGCCGCCCCGGCTCCAGTGGGCCAGAGCATCCAGCCAGGCCAGACGGGCAGGCGCACGGCGCTTGCGATCCGGCGCATCGGTGTCCAATACCAGACCACCGCCAACGGTTTCACGCGCCTGGGCATTGCGCAGAATGAAACGTTCACCCGTCACCGTGCAGACAGGCTTGTCGAATACCAACTGCACTTTGCCGGTCTGCCCGGCGTGCAGGGTCTCGCCCTCCAGCGGCACGGCGTGCGCCGTCAGGTGGGCGGCTCCCAGGTGGATATGCCAGGTTGACCAGGCGCGCAGCGGTCCGTCGGCCTTGTCCAGCAGGGTCAATTCCACATCGATACGCATAGCCGGAGTGAAGCAGCGTGCATCGGCCAGCCAGTTTCCGCGCGAGATGTCCTGCACGTCTACGCCGCCCAGGTTCAAGGCGCAGCGCTGTCCGGTCAGGGCCAGGCGCGAGGGACGATTCTGCGCATGAATGCTGCGCACCCGCACCGGCCTGCCCTGGGGCATCAGTCGCAGTTCTGTGGGCGGTCCGTCCAAGTCCAGTTGCCCGCCATGGACGGTGCCTGTCACGACGGTGCCGTGGCCTTGCAGGGTGAAGACGCGGTCGATTGCCTGGCGAAAATATCCGTCACGATTCTGGTCGCCGGCCTGCATGGCGCGTTCGTACAGGTGCTGGCGCAAAGCATCCACACCGGGTTTGCCGTCAGAGACCGCATCCACGACAAAAACAGGCGCATCCTGCAAAAAGGTGGATTGAACCAGGGCAGCGATTTCAGTGCGGACGCGGGCAACGCCCGCCTCGTCGGTGCGGTCGGCCTTGCTGATCACCACGGCTCCCTTGCGCAGGCCCAGCAGCTGCAGCACCGCCAAGTGTTCGCGGGTCTGCGGCATGACGCCGTCGTCGGCCGCCACGATCAGCAGCCCGAAGTGAATGCCTGTCGCGCCGGCGACCATGGTGTGGACCAGTTTTTCATGGCCGGGCACATCGATGAAGCCCAGTACTTCGCCATCGGGCAGCGGGGTGTAGGCGTAGCCCAGCTCGATGGAGATGCCGCGCTTTTTTTCTTCTTGCAGACGGTCGGTGTCCACGCCCGTCAGTGCGCGCACCAAGGTGGTTTTTCCGTGGTCGATGTGTCCAGCCGTGCCGACGATCATGATTTCGGTTCAGTGATCAGTTGCGCGGAGAAATCCGCTTCCTGGCGCTCTTCCAGACAGCGCAGGTCCAGCCACAGCGCGTCGTCGGCAATACGGCCGATGACGGGCTGTGGAAGGTGGCGCAGCCGGGTTTCCAGCTGCGTCAGGTGCCGTCCGGGACGCCCTGGACCGGTGTGGCGTATACGCAGGCCGCAACTGGGCAGCACGTCTTCGGGCAGGGCGCCGCTGCCGATCTGGCTGGACAAGGCCGCTGGCTCAACTAGGAACTCGGATCCGGCCCAGGCCTGCAGGACAGGCGCCAGGCGGATGGCCTGTGTTCGCATGGCCGATGGCGGGCGTGTAAACAGTCGCAGCGTGGTCAGGCGCTCGGACAGCAGCTCGGGGGTGCGGTACAGGGCCAGTACCGGCTCCAGTGCGGCCAAGGTCAGCTTGCCGACGCGCAATGCGCGCTTGAGCGGGTTTTTCTTGATCTTACGGATCAGGTCGGCGCGGCCCACGATCAGCCCGGCCTGGGGGCCGCCCAGCAGCTTGTCGCCGCTGAAGGTGACGATGTCTGCGCCGGCCTGGACGGTGTCACGCACCGTGGGTTCGGGCGGCAGCCCCCATTGGGCCAGGTCCACCAGCGTGCCGCTGCCCAAGTCCACACTGGAAGGCAACCCATGCGTGCGGGCAATCTCGGCCACCTGCTGAATATCGACGCTTTTGGTGAATCCCTTGACGGCGTAGTTGCTGCAATGGACCTTCATCAGCATGGCGGTGCGCGGGCCGACGGCATTGTCGTAGTCGGCGGCGTGAGTGCGGTTGGTCGTGCCGACTTCGACCAGCCGCGCGCCGGCGCGCTTCATGATGTCGGGAATGCGAAAGGCTCCGCCGATTTCCACCAGCTCGCCGCGCGACACCACGCTTTCGCGTCGGTCGCTGAGCGTATTGAGCATCAGCAGAACGGCGGCGGCATTGTTGTTGACCACGGTGGCGGCTTCGGCGCCGGTCAGTTCGCAGAGCAAGGGCTCGATCAGGTCGTCGCGATCACCCCGGCCGCCGGTGTCCAGGTCGAACTCCAGATTGGCGGGCGAGGTCAGGGCGCGAATGACGGCCTGCACGGACTCGTCCGGCAGCAGGGCGCGGCCCAGATTGGTATGCAGTACGGTTCCGGTCAGGTTGTAGACGGGGCGCAGGCGAGACTCGTTCTGCGCTGTCAGGTTCTTGTGCACTGTGCTGGCCAGTGCATTGGCGGCGAGGGTTTCCCGGTTCAGTGTGCTCTGCAGGGCGGCGCTGCGCAGCTCTTGCAGGCGGGCGCGTGTGGCCTTGCTGACCTGGGTGTGGCCGTAGGCCTGCAGCAGCGGGCCGAACTCCGGCGAACGCAGCAGGCGATCCAGGGATGGAATGTCTTTGGCGCCGGCCGGCGCTCCAGGGGAAAGAGTCGCAGTGTTCATCGCCCAAAGGCTACCATGGAGTTCGGCGGGAATCGACGGGCGGACGGCAGGCACCATCCGCCCGTCGGGTCAGATCAGGCCTGATGCCACAGCAGCGGATTGCCGCTGGAGCGTGAATACCCTTCTTCGCCCATCAGCACATCCAGGGCCAGACTGGCAAGGTCGTCGGCCACCGGGTCTATGCCCAGCTGCTTTTCCTGGTAGAAGATCTTGCGGTAGGTATGGCAGTGGTCGCAGGATTCGGCCTTGATGCCCTCGGGGCCGTCTTCGATGGCATGATAGGCCACGCTCTTGGTGTCTTCGCAATGCGAGCAGGTGACGCGGACCAGGTGCCATTCCAGCGAACAGCGCGGGCAGCATAAATAGCGACAGCCGTCTTCGCGTCCGCCCACGCGCACTATGCTGGATACGGGCAGGCTGCCGCAGGCCGGGCATACGCCAAAAGGACTGCCTACCGGAAGCTGGCTCTCCTCCAGCGCGCAGGCCAGGTTCGTCCAGTACACCTGCAGGGCGGCCATGACAAAGGGGGCGATGGCACCCTGGTCGTCAGCCAGTTGCTCCGCCAACAGGGCGTCCGCCAGATCTTCAATCGCTTGGGGCTGTTCCTGCAGTTGTGTCAGCAGCGACAGGCAGACCTGTCTGGCGGCTTCGGGTACGCCGGCGGTGTGCGTCATGTGCTGCAGCAGGCCGGACAGGATGGCACGCCACTGCGCATCCCGTTTCCAGCCCGAGGCCAGCAGCGGGGGCATGCCGTGGGTCTTGGCGGTTTCGAACAGCTCGGCAGGCAGGTCGGGCTCGGGCAGCTCGGCCAGTTGGCTGTGCTGCCCGTCCACTAGAATAGCCAGCAGATTCAGGTAGGCGCCGGCGGGGTTGTCGGCGGCCAACTGGCGCAGGCGCGCGGCGCGGTCGGCAAAAATGCTGGCCCGCACCGGCAGGCGCAGCCGGGGGATGGACGTATGGTCCAGACTTTCGATCTCGCCGCGCGGAAGGATGCGTTGCAAGGCAGACTCCTGAAACAAGGCAGCCATGCGCGCATGCGGGCATGGCTGCCAGTGGTCGGCCCGGACTGGCCGGGCCGGATTGAGGCTTTACTTGGTCGTGCGGGTCGGGCGTTTGCCGATTTCTTCACGGAACCAGGCGCGGTGATGCTTCCAGGCCCAGCCGCGGGTGACGGTGCCGCGTGTCATGGCCTTGACCGAGCCCTTGACCCAGATGCCCGCATAGATATGCACGATGATCGCGCAAATCATCAGCAGCGCAAAGACGGCGTGCAGCACGGATGCCAGGCGTATGGCCCAGATGGGGAAGTAGAACGAGAAATACTCGCGCCACATCACCACGCCGGTGAGCAGCAGGCCCAGCACCAGCAGCACCAGCGCGAAGAACAGAATCTTCTGGCCGGCGTTGTAGCGCCCCACTTCCGGAATGCGTTCGTCATGGGCGTTGAGCACGTCGTCGAAATGACGCAGCCAGGCTGCGTCGCTGCGATCAAACGTGTTGTGGCGCACCATGCGCGCGGCGAACAGAAAAAAGCACACGAACAGCACCACGCCGATGAACGGGTGCAATATGCGTGTCCAGGGGCCGCCGCCGAACAGATTGGTCAGCCAGAACATCGAGGGGTGGAACAGGGCCAGTCCGGACAGCGCCAGCAGCACGAAGCTGATGGCGATGATCCAGTGGTTGATGCGCTGGCTGGTGGTGTAGCGCACTATCATTCTGTCGCGTTTATGCTCAGTCATGATGGGCCTCCTGGGTCCGTCGTGCTTCCTCGTCAGCCTTGCGCTCGTCTTCTTCGTCCGTTTCGTTGGGGCCGGTACGGATGTAATGGAAGAAGCCGATCAGGGCCGTCAATGCCATGGCAGCCACGCCCAGCGGCTTGGCTACGCCCTTCCAGAGCTCGACCATGGGGCTGATCTGCGGGTCCTTGGGCAGGTCGCTGTACAGCTCGGGTTTGTCGGCGTGGTGCAGCACGTACATGACGTGCGTGCCTCCCACGCCGGCCGGGTCATACAGGCCGGCGTTTTCAAAGCCGCGCGACTTCAGGTCTTCGATACGCTCGGAGGCATGCTGCTGCATGTCTTCCTTGGTGCCGAAGACGATCGCGCCGGTCGGGCAGGTCTTGGCGCAGGCCGGTTCCTGTCCGACGGCCACTCGGTCCGAACACAGAGTGCACTTGTAGGCTTTCTTGTCCTTTTCCGAAATACGGGGGACGTCGAACGGGCAGCCGGTGACGCAGTAGCCGCAGCCGATGCAGTTTTCCTCGTGGAAATCCACGATGCCGTTGGTGTACTGCACGATGGCACCCGGCGAGGGACAGGCCTTCAGGCAGCCCGGGTCTTCGCAGTGCATGCAGCCGTCCTTGCGGATCAGCCACTCCAGATCGCCGGCGGGGTTTTCGTACTCCGCAAAGCGCATGATGGTCCAGGACTTGTCGGTCAGGTCGGCGGGGTTGTCGTACACCCCCACGTTTGTGCCGATTTCGTCCCGCGTGTCGTTCCATTCCATGCAGGCGACCTGGCAGGCCTTGCAGCCAATGCACTTGCTGGTGTCGATGAGCTTGGCCACCTCGCCGCCCACGGGCTCACGCACGCTGGGCGAGGGGGTGGTGGTGGCGGAGCGCCGCTTGATATCCAATGATTGCAATGCCATGGCTTACTCCTATGCCTTCTCAAGCTTGACCAGGAACGACTTGGTCTCTGGGGTTTGCGAGTTGCCATCGCCCACCGGCGGGGTCAGCGTGTTGGCCAGGAAGCCCGGCTTGGCCAGCCCCACGAAGCCCCAGTGGATCGGGATGCCCACTTGGTGCACGGTCTTGCCGTCCACATCCAGCGCCTTGATGCGCTTGGTGACCACGGCCACAGCCTTGATGTAGCCGCGGTTCGAGGACACCTTGACGCGATCGCCGTGCGTAATGCCCACTTCCTTGGCCAGCTCCTCGCCGATTTCCACGAACTGTTCTGGCTGAATGATGGCGTTCAGCCGTACGTGCTTGGTCCAGTAATGGAAGTGCTCGGTCAGGCGGTAGGTCGTGCCCACGTAGGGGAACTCGCTGACCTTGCCCATGGAGGCCAGATCGTCCTTGAAGACGCGAGCGGCCGGATTGCTGACCGCGCGCGGTTCGTCGGGACTGAGCGGGTTGTAGCCCAGCGGGCTTTCGAAGGGCTCGTAGTGCTCGGGGAACGGGCCTTCGGCCATGCCCTTGCGGGCGAAGAAGCGCGCCACGCCCTCGGGGTTCATGATGAAGGGCGACATGCCGCCGGCCGGGTTCTCGTCGACCTTGAAGTCGGGCACGTCGGCGCCGACCCAGCGTTTGCCGTTCCAGTTCACTAGGCTGCGGCGCGGATCGAAGGGCTTGCCCTCCAGGTCGCAGGATGCGCGGTTGTACAGCACGCGGCGGTTCGCCGGCCATGCCCAGGCCCAGTTCAGGGTCTGGCCTATGCCGGTCGGGTCGCTGTTGTCGCGCCGCGCCATCTGGTTGCCTTGCTGCGTCCAGGCGCCTGCGTAGATCCAGCAGCCGCTGATCGTGCTGCCGTCGTCGCGCAGCTCGCCAAAGCCATCCAGCTGTTCGCCGGCCTTGCGGGTGATCTTGGTCGGGTCGTTGGGGTCGACCAGATCCACCAGCGCGCGTCCCGAGTACTCCTTGGCCAGCTCGGCGGCCCGCGGGTCGTCCGGGTTGGAGTAGGGCCAGTGCAGGTTCAGGATAGGGTCCGGGTAGGCGCCGCCATCCTTCTGGTACATAGCGCGCAGACGCGTGAACAGCGTGCCCATGATCTCGATGTCGCTCTTGGCTTCGCCCGGCGGCTCGGCCGCCTTCCAGTGCCATTGCAGCCAGCGGCCCGAGTTCACCAGCGCGCCTTCTTCCTCGGCGAAACAGGTGGTGGGCAGGCGGAAGACCTCCGTCTGGATGGAGGCGCTGTCTACATCGTTGTGCTCGCCGTAGTTACGCCAGAATTCCGACGTTTCCGTGAGCAGCGGATCCATGATGACCATGTACTTGAGCTTGGAGAACGCCCGCAGCAGCTTTTTCTTGTAGGGCGCGGCGGCCAGCGGGTTGAAGCCTTGGCAGATATAGCCGTTCATCTTGCCCTGGTCCATCAACTCGAAGACCTGCAGCATGTCGTACAGCTTGTCCAGCTTGGGCAGGTAGTCGAAGCCCCAGTTGTTCTCGGCCTGCGCCGCATCGCCCCACCAGGCCTTCATCAGGCTGACGTGGAACTTTTTGTAGTTGCGCCAGTAGCTGAGCTGGTTGGGTCGCAGCGGCTGTTGAGTGCGCGCGGCGATGTAGCCGTCGAACTCTTTTTCCGACTGATTGGGCAGCGTCAGGTAGCCGGGAAGCAGATTGGACATCAGCCCCAGGTCGGTCAGGCCCTGGATGTTGGAGTGGCCGCGCAGCGCGTTCATCCCGCCGCCGGCAATACCGATATTGCCCAGCAGCAGCTGGACCATGGCGCCGGTGCGAATGATCTGCGAGCCGATGCTGTGCTGCGTCCACCCCAGTGCATACAGGATGGTGCCGGCGCGATCGGGCGAGGCCGTGGAGGCCAGCATTTCACAGACCTTCAGGAACTTGTCCTTGGGCGTGCCACAGACGCGCTGCACCATCTCGGGCGTATAACGCTCGTAGTGCTTGCGCAGCAACTGGTACACCGTGCGCGGGTGCTGCAGCGTGGTGTCGGTCTTGACGAAGCCGTCCTCGCCCAGCTCGTAGTCCCAGGAGGATTTATCGTAGCTGCGTTTTTCTTCGTTGTAGCCGGAGTACAGCCCCTGCTCGAAGTCGAAGTCCTCGCGCACGATGAACGACATATCCGTGTAGTTGCGCACGTATTCGTGCTGGATCTTGTCGTTGTCGAGCAGGTACTTGATGACTCCGCCCAGGAAGGTGATGTCCGTTCCGGTGCGTATGGGCGCGTAGAAGTCCGCCACGGATGCCGACCGCGTAAAGCGGGGATCCACGACGATCAGTTTCGCCTTGTTGTGCGCCTTGGCTTCCGTGACCCATTTGAACCCGCAAGGGTGAGCCTCGGCCGCGTTGCCGCCCATGATCAATACAATATCCGCGTTCTTGATGTCGACCCAATGGTTCGTCATCGCTCCACGGCCAAACGTCGGGGCAAGACCTGCCACCGTCGGGCCGTGTCAGACACGAGCTTGGTTGTCGAATGCCAGTACGCCGAAACTGCGGATAACCTTGTGCGTGATGTAGCCCACTTCGTTGCTGCTGGCCGAGGCGGCCAGCATGCCGGTCGTGAGCCAGCGGTTCACGGTGGTGCCGTCTTCAGCCGTGGTCTCGAAGTTCGCGTCGCGGTCTTCTTTCATCAGGCGGGATATGCGCGTAAAGGCGTCTTCCCAGGAGATGCGTTCCCACTTGTCCGAGCCCGGGGCGCGGTATTCGGGGAATTTCAGGCGGCTGGGGCTTTTGATGAAGTCGACCAGGCCGGCGCCCTTGGGGCAGAGCGTGCCGCGGTTGACCGGGTGGTCCGCGTCGCCTTCAATGTGCACGACACTGGGCACGGCGTTCTTGGCGCCGTCACCGCGGGAGTACAGCAGCACCCCACAGGCAACGGAACAGTATGGACAGGTATTGCGCGTCTCTGTCATGCGGGTCAGCTTGTACTGCCTGACTTCCGCCATGGCGGGGGTGGGCGCAGCGCCCAGCAGAACCATGCTGGAACTGGCCAGCGAGGCCCCCGTCACTTTGAAGAACTGACGCCGACTCATGTTGACCATGCGGCTCTCCAATGGATTGATTTCTATTGTTTGAAAATCGGACGGGCGCGGCCTTATGAGCGTTGCGACCCGTTTCATAGTTAGACAGTATAAGCCTGAGCCTGCCTGAAAATGAAACGACAGGGGTTTTCCAGTAGCTGGAACAGCGTTGATTTAATGGGTTTTTTTGCAATTGGGAATCAATTGCATTGATGCTTTGAGCATTAACCTATGTTTTATAAGGATATTCAAGGGGCTGATAGCGGCGTTGCGTCCATGAACGGAATAAAGCGATCCAGGATCACGGCGTGGTCTTCGAACAGCTCTTGCTCGATGTCGGCCAGGCGCTCCACCGGCCACCAGACGGCTTCTTTGGCGTCGTCTTCGCCGCGTACTTCAGGCAGGCGATTGAGCGCCTGGCGAAAATAGAAGGCCTTGGTGACCAGGCGACCGCGCGGGCTGCGGGTCGGGTCATCGAACACGGCTCGACCCTGCAGGGCGGCATCCATGGTCGCAGGCAGCGGCTTGTAGCCGGTTTCTTCAGCCAGCTCTCGCAGGGCGGCCCGGTAAAAGGTTTCGTGCGGATCGACAAAGCCGCCCGGAAGGGCCCATTGGCCATGGCCGATGGTGCCGCCGCGCCGGATCAGGAGCACGTGGCCGTTGATCTCCAGCACGCTGTCTGCTGTCAGGTAGCAGGCGCCGGTGTAGGTGGCCTTGTACCTGTCCACCGCTTGTTTTTCCACCAGTCGCTCGCGATATTCGGGTAAGGCCTTCCAGGCCCGCAGATACGCGATTACACCGGGATGCACGTAAGGAGCGAGCACCCGCTCAAAATCGCCTTCGCTGAAGAACACATCGCGCAAGGACGTGGCGTCCACCGTCATGGCGCTGCCCGAGTCCACGAAGCGCCAGTTGGGAAACAGGTCCAGGTAGTAGCTGGATTCGTTCTTGTTGAATCCCACCAGGCAGATGTCGGGGCGCGCCTGGCCGCTGGTCAGGGTGTGCACGCCGTGTTGAACCGCCTGTATCCAGCGTTTGTCGTCGTAATAGTCGCGCACCGGCAAAAAGCGCACGCGGGCTCGCTGCTCGTCATTCAGCATGCTGTCCAGCATGGCTTGGCGTTCAGCCGCAGTGAACGGGTTTTTGGGATTGCGGGAGCGGTTGGCCGAGCCGATGACGACGACGACGGTGCCCGCTTGTTCGAAGGCTTTCTGGATCAGCGCCAGGTGGGCCAGGTGGGGCAGTTGCCAGCGGCCGATGACGACCGCAAGTGAATGGGGGTTGGACATGCAGAATCCTTGGGACGTTGACGGTCAGAGCGGGTGCTTGAAAACCTGGCTCAGGTAGTTCAGAAAGGTTGTATCGTCGCACAACGTCTTGCCGGGCGAGTCCGACAGTTTGGCGACGGGCTGCTCATTGCATTGAACCAGCTTCATGACAATGTTCAAGGGGGTATGGCCCAGATCATTGCTCAGGTTCGTGCCTATGCCGAAACCCAGGGGCACGCGGTCGCCGAAGTGTCGGTACAGCGCCAGCGCGCCCGGTACGTCCAGGCCGTCTGAAAATGTCAGGCGCTTGGTGTGCGGGTCGATACGCAGCCGGGCGTAGTGCGACAGGGCCTTTTCGCCCCACCAGATGGGGTCGCCGGAGTCGTGGCGTAGTCCGTCGAACAGCTTGGCAAAGTACAGGTCGAAGTCGGCCAGGAAAGCGTCCATGCCGATGACGTCTGTCAGCGCCGTTCCCAGGTCGCCGCGATATTCCTGGACCCAGGCTTCCAGGGCCGCCTTCTGGAAGTGGCGCAGTTGGATGCCGACGGTCTGAAAAGTCTGCAGGTATTCGTGCGCCATGGTGCCGATGGGGACCAGACCGAATTTGCGGGCCAGGTAAACGTTGGACGTGCCGCGAAAGCAGGCGGGCAGGGCGTCTTTCAGCGTGCGCACCACTTCTTCGTGCCAGTCGCCGCTGTAGCGCCGGCGCAGGCCGAAATCGAAGAACTCGAAGGGGTGGCGGCGTTGCCCTGCGGACTGGCCCAGCTCGCCGCGCAGCAGGGCAATCTTTTCCTGCAGGCGCGCCCGGCCTGTTTCCAGAGTCTGTTCTTCTTTATCTTGCGTCAAGCGCCGGAAATACAGTTCGTTCACGATAGCCAGCACGTAGATCTCGAACAGCATGACATGGATCTGCGGTCCTTTGGCGATGATCTCCAGCGCCTGGCCGTCGGCACGGGCCTGGACGAAGGGGCGGTGCAATTGGAATATCCGCAGGAACTGGATGAAATCGGGCTTGATGTAACGGCGCTCGGCCAGGTAGTCGAGTTCGTCGGGGGTGAACCGCAGCGAGCACAGGTGGTCCAGCTGCGCATTGACGGCGTCCGCCAGCTCGGCCAGCGGGAAGGCGGGCGTATTGCGGCACACGAAACGGTATTCCGCCGTGTTCATGGGATAGGCGTGCAGGATGGCCTGCAGCATGGAGAACTTGTACAGATCCGTCTCCAGCAAGGAGCGGATCACGGGACGGGACAGGTCTGGGGCAGTGGCAGGCGCCATATCGGGCCTCCTTGGTATTACGAGATACTGAGTGTCGACAGAGCTTGGGTCGCGGTCATGCGATGCACGCCTCGGGCCAGAGCCTGTTCGATGAAGTCGCGTTCGGTCTGTTCGAATCCCGGCACAGGACTCATGCAGTCGCTCAGCAGAATGACGCGTGCGGCGTCGGCCATGTGCGGGATGCGGCCGCTTTCCATGGCGGTCAGCAACTGTTCGATGCTGGCGCGCACGCAATGGCTGGAGGCCTCGCCGCCGACCAGCAGGACATCCACTTGGCGAGTCACGCGGCGCGCCAGATGCAGATTGAACTGAGTCGAAGGCACATCGTCCAGCGGCGTATCGGCCACGAAAACGCCATAGTGTTCGCTCCAGGGGTAGTCGCCCTTGCGCACCTTCAGCGCCGTGCGGCCATGGCGGCATTCCCATTCGCTCAGGGCTTGTGTCATCTGGGGGTGGAGGGTGTGTCCCCAGGTGCCGGTCACGCAGTGCTCGGGCCAGACCATCAATTGGCCGCCCTGGGATTCCAGGCGGGCGATCTGGCTGGCGACCAGATCGGCTTCGAATCGGGGGCGGTAGCGACCGCTCAGCACATCGGCATGGGTGACGACCGTGAAGGCCGGTACAGGTTGATTGTCCGCATCGCGCCACAGGGAAGGACGCTCTATGGCCAGATTGGGATGTGAATCCAGCGTCACGGTGATGTCCGTCAGGTGTGAGCCCAAGGACTGGATCAGGCCGGCCAGCCGCACCATATCTTCGTGTGCGCCGGGCACAGGCAAAGCGGGCGCCAGGCGTTGCCCATTCAGGACAGGGCACCAGGCGTCGGGCAGGTCGCAGAAATCGTTCTGTGGATCAATGGCAAGAAGATGGATGTTCACGGTTGCGCCTTCCTCAGTGATGTGCTTTCACTATAACAGCTATTGGCAAAAATGCCTTAAGTGATTTTTAGAACTTAATAGTATGAATTATTAATTTTAAAGGTATAGAATAAGATCATTGTTACTTACGGCATATTTGCTTTATAAATGAACGCGCAGACGCAGCCTTTGATTCTGACAGTTGATATCGTGTTGCTGACCCTGCGCCAGGCGCGTCTACATGTCGGCCTGCTGCGCCGTGCCGTCGCCGGAGAACCTTATCATGGCGTGCTGGCCTTGCCGGGCGGCTTTGTACATCCACAGCACGACAGAACGGCGCAAGATACCGCCAGGCGTGTGCTGCGTGACAAAGCGGGTGTGACCGATTTGTATCTGGAGCAATTGGCAACCTTCAGCGGGCAGGCGCGTGATCCGCGCGGCTGGTCGGCTTCCATTGCCTATTACGCTTTGGCGGCCCCCCATGTCGTGCCCGCCGAATCGGATGAATTCCAATGGGTGGCCGTGGAACAGGCCATGGCCGATAAGTTGCCGTTTGACCACAACGATATTCTGCGCACTGCTGTGGAGCGCGTGCGCTCCAAGACGCGTTACTCCACCTTGCCCCTGCACTTGATGCCGCACGAGTTCACGTTGTCCGAGTTGCGTCAGGTGTACGAGCAGGTGCTGGGCGGTCGGCTGGAGCCGCGCGGCTTCAGCCGTCGCATGCAGGAAATGGGGCGGCTGGAGGAAACCGGCGCCAGCCGTATCGAAGCCCATCGGCCGGCGCGTATGTACCGTATCAAGCCGCATGCAGACGATCTGGCCTGCATGGATGCGGTGCTGGCGGTGCGCTAGTCGCTTATAGCCCGGCAGACGGTGCCGAACTTGCCTGCCGGGCGGGCTCAGGCCGTACTATGAGGGCTGTTTTTTTGTACGTGAACATCCGCCATGCGTATTTTGCTTATCGAAGACGAGCCGGATCTGGCGCTGTGGTTGACGCGCAGCCTGCAAAAGAAAGGGTTTTCCGTGGAGTGGTCCAACGATGGTCTGGTGGCGCATCACCGTCTGCAGATCGAGGAGTTCGACGCTCTGGTGCTGGACCTGGGGCTGCCTGGACTCGATGGGCGCGCGTTGCTGGCGCGCCTGCGTTCGGAAGATAACCGCACCCCCGTCCTGATTCTGACAGCGCGCGACTCCTTGCAGGAGCGGGTGGAGTCCCTTGAATGCGGGGCCGACGATTTTCTGGCCAAGCCATTTCGCATCGAGGAGCTGGTGGCCCGGGTCAATGCGCTTATTCGTCGCAGTCGCGGCAAGGACAAGCCGCGCATGGCTTGCGCCGGCCTGGTCTACGATCTGTCCACGCAGCGCTTTACCCTGGACGGTGCGCCCTTGTCGGTGTCGCCGCGCGAAGGAGAGGTCTTGCGCATTCTGGTGCAGCGCAGCGGGGAGCCCGTCAACAAGCAGTTCATTCTGGACCGGCTCAATGATCAGGACGAGGATGAAATCAATATCGAGGCCATCGAAGTGCTGGTGCACCGTTTGCGCAAGAAACTGATGCAGTCGGACGTGCATATTGTCACGTTGCGAGGAGTGGGCTATTGCCTGGAGCCGGTGGCCGACGATGAATCCTGATATGAACGGCCTGTGCTCCGTTGCCCTGGAGCAGCCATGGCCTTGAGCAGCCTGCGCCGAACCTTGCTGTCCATGTTGATACCAGCGGCTTTGCTGACTTCCGGCATATCCCTGACGCTGTCCAGCATGGAGCTCAAAGATCAGGTCAATGCCGCTTTTGACCGTGCACTGGCGGGCGCGCTGAAGTCCATGGAGGCCAATGTGCGCACCATCAGCGGCGGCTTGGCTATGGAGCAGTCCTACTACATGATGGAGTTCATGGAGTACACCATCAGCAGCCAGGTGTATTTTCGAGTGGCGACCGAGGATGGTTTGTCGGAAATCGGCTTTACGGGCATGCCCTTGCCGGCAAGGGGTCTGGCCAGCAATCAGCCGGTGTTCTACAACGCAGAGTACCTGGGCGAGCCGCTGCGCATTGCTGCCGTGGCGCTGGAATCGGGCGAACGCCTGCAGACCTACCAGGATAGCCGCATAGTGATCCAGGCAGGTGAGAATGTCAGCGGACGCAGCCAGTTCATCCGCAAGGTCATCATCCAGAATCTGCTCAAGGATGTGGCGGCATTGAGCTTCTTTGTTTTGCTGATCCTCGCCGGGACCTTGCTCGCGCTGCGCCCTTTGCGCAAGCTCAGCGAGGATGTGCGCAGACGCTCGTCTGACAATCTCGAACCCATTGATGAAGCCAGCCTGCCGCGCGAAGTACGGCCGCTCGTGCAGACCATCAATGTGCACATGGACCGCTATGCGCGCAAGTCGCGCGAACAGCAGCAATTTCTGGATGATGCATCTCATCAGCTCAAGACACCGCTGGCCGTGCTGCTGACTCAGGTGGATTTTGCCTTGTCCCTGGCCAGGACAGCCGAAATGAAAGAAGTCTTGGAGGCGATCCAGCTGCGGTTGAACAATACGGCGCAGATGACTCACCAGATGGTGGCCTTGTCGAGGGTGCGGGATGCGGCCGATACATTGCGCACGCGCGCGGCTCTGGGCCGGGTGGATCTGTGCCAGGTGGCCGCGCAAGTCGTGGATGAGCTGTGGGGGCTGGCACGTTCACGCCGCCAGGATCTGGGGCTGGATGCACCAACCAAGCCTGTGCTGGTGCCGGGCGAGGCGTGGCTGCTGCAGCAGGCCTTGAGCAATATGGTCAGCAATGCCATCAAGTATTGTCCGCCGGGAGCGTGCATAACGGTATCGGTTCAGGAGGGCGAGGGCATGCGTGTGCTGCAGGTCGAGGACGATGGGCCCGGCATGAGCGTCGACGATATGGCCAAGGCGGGTCATCGGTTCCGGCGCGGCGAAGCCGGGAAAGCCTTGCAGGGCTCGGGGCTGGGATTGGCCATTGTGCTGGCCATCGCGCAAATACATGAAGCCCGCCTGAGCTTGCAGGCCGGACCGCATCAGCGGGGCTTGCTGGTGCGCCTGGAATTCGATTTGCCTCCGCCTTTGGATGGCTGATTCAGGGTATACCCTGGGAAAATACGGTTTTCGGGGGAACTGAAAGGTAGGCGAAAGCTTGGCTCCGGTAAGGTCGCAGGCATTACAACGACGACGATCCCCCTGGAGGCGATTCTATGACTATCCACATGAAACTGCGCGCCTTGCTGGCCGCCGGCATTCTGGGCCTGAGCGGCCTGTCCGGTGTTCAGGCGCAACAGCCCGCCAAACCCGAATGCATCGCGCCTGCTCAGCCGGGAGGCGGCTTTGACCTGACCTGTCGCGTGGCTCTGAACGGTTTCACGGAAACGGGGCTGCTGGAAAACGCCATGCGCACGGTCTACATGCCAGGCGGTGTGGGGGCCGTGGCCTATAACCACATCGTGGCCCAGCGTCCTGGTGATGGCAACGCCATTGCGGCGTTCTCCGGCGGATCGCTGTTGAATCTGGCGCAGGGCAAGTTCGGAAAATATTCGGTCAACGATGTGCGCTGGGTGGCGTCCATCGGCAGCGATTACGGCGTGGCGATCGTGCGCAACGACTCTCCCTTCCAGGACCTGAAGTCCTTGATGGAGGCTTTCAAGGCCGATCCCACCAAGATCGTTCTGGGCGCCGGCGGCTCGGTGGGCGGCCAGGACTGGATGAAAGCCGCCTTGACGGCGCGCGCCGCCGATGTGGATTTCCGCAAGATGCGTTTTGTGGCCTTCGAGGGCGGCGGCGAGGCCATGACCGCGCTGCGTGGCGGCCATATTCAAGCGTACATGGGCGATGCGGCCGAGGCCCACACGATGCTGGAGGGCGGAGCGCCCATTCGTGTGCTGGCCGTGTTCAACGACAAGCGTCTGGAAGGGGCGCTGGCAGGCATTCCTACCGCCAAGGAACAGGGTTTTGACATTGAATGGCCCATTATCCGTGGCTTTTATGTCGGCCCCAAGGTGTCGGACGAGCAGTATCAATGGTGGGTGGACGCATTTGAGCGTCTGATGAAAACCCCCGAGTTCGCCCGATTGCAGCAACAGCAGGGTCTGTTTCCCTTCAATATGGCCGGGCCGGATCTGGATCGTTACGTGAAGGCGCAGGTCGTGCAGTATCGCCAACTGGCTGATTCCTTCGGCCTGATCAAAAAGTAAGTCCATCTGGCGCCGCTGGGTCTGTAGCGGGCCCGGCGCCGCCGCCTGTCTGCCCGCCGTTTTCCGCGCGGGCAATCCCGGAGAATCCATCATGACGCTGAACGATCGCGTACTGGGCGTGGGCGCGCTGGTCTTTGCCGCCCTGATCACTGCTTTTGGCTACGATCTTGAGCCGCCTTTTTCATACGAGCCCGTAGGGCCCAAGGCCTTTCCACTGCTGCTGGCGCTGATCATCGCCCTGTGCGGGGTGCGTCTGGTCATTAAGGGAGGCGGTCATGTGGCCCCCAACCCCGCCGGCGCCAATGGTCGCATCTTGCTGATGGTGGCGTATCTGGCGGGCTATGCCTGGTTGTTCCAGTGGCTGGGTTTCATTATTGCGACCACCGTGATGGCGGCGCTGGTGGGGCGTCTGTTCGGCGGCTCCTGGAAACAGGCCGTCTTGGGCGGGCTGGTCATGGGAGTGGGCCTGTTTTTTCTGTTTGATCTGGGCCTGGACGTGGTCCTGCCGCAAGGCATCCTGGGGGAATGGCTGTGAGCTCGATTCTTGATTATTTAAGCATAGGCTTCGGCGTCGCTTTTTCCGCTCAGAATCTGCTGGTTGCCGCTATCGGCGCTTTTATCGGCACTATCGTGGGCGTGCTGCCCGGCCTGGGGCCCATCAACGGGGTGGCCATGCTGGTGCCCATTGCCTTTGCCATGAAGCTGCCGCCCGAATCGGCACTGATCTTGTTGGCCGCGGTCTATGTGGGGGCGGAGTATGGGGGACGTATCACGTCCATCCTGATCAATGTGCCGGGCGAGGCTGCGGCCGTCATGACTACGCTGGATGGTTATCCGCTGGCGCGCAAGGGGTTGGCCAGCGTGGCGCTGTCCTTGTCGGCTTTCTCTTCATTCATCGGTTCCACGATCGCCATCGGCGGCATTGTTCTGCTTGCGCCCATGCTGGCCGGCTGGGCGGTGGCCTTCGGTCCGGCCGAGTACTTTGTGCTGATGGTATTCGCGTTTTGCGCCTTGACCAGCCTGCTGGGCGATGAGCCCGTCAAAGGCATTCTGGCCGCGATGCTGGGCCTGTTTATTTCCACCGTCGGCGTGGATGCCAATTCGGGCGTGTACCGTTACAGTTTCGACATTCCCAACCTGGCCGATGGCATCGACTTCGTGGTGGTGGTGATCGGCTTGTTCGCCGTCGCCGAGATGTTGCAGATGCTGGAGAATTTGCTGGGCGGCGTGTCCATCGAGGTGCCCAAGAGCAAGCGCAAGCTCTTTAATTTCAGCGAGCTGGCGCAGACCTGGTGGAGCACTGTGCGCGGCGGTGTCATGGGCTTTTTCATCGGCATCCTGCCCGGCGCCGGCGCCAGTGTCGCCTCTGCCGTTGCCTATGCCAATGAAAAAAAATACATCGAAGGCAAAGATCCGAACGCTATTTTCGGCCAGGGCGATCTGCGCGGTTTGGCCGCGCCCGAGGCCGCCAACAATAGCGCGGCGACCGGTTCTTTCATCCCCATGCTGACCTTGGGCGTGCCGGGCTCGGGCACCACAGCGGTCATGATGGGGGCGTTGACGCTCTACAACATCACGCCCGGTCCGGTGCTGTTCGAATCCCAGCCGCAGATTGTATGGGGGCTGATCGCCTCGCTGATGGTGGCCAACGTCATGTTGTTCTTGATGAACGTGCCCATGGTTCGCGTCTTTGCTTCCATGCTGGCCATTCCGCCGCGCCTGTTGGTGCCGGGTATTCTGGCCATCAGTTATATCGGCGTCTATGCCATCAATGGCACTACGTTCGATCTGGGCATGGTGGTGGGCATCGGTGTGCTGGGCTATTTTCTGCGCAAGATGAATGTACCCATGGCGCCCATGGTGCTGGGTGTGGTTCTGGGTAATATGATGGAACAGAACTTGCGTCGTGCCTTGTCCATTACCAACGGCGAAATCAGTATTCTGTTCCAGAGCCCGGTGTCGATTGCTTTGTGGATTGCCGCTGTACTGGTGGGCGTGGGGCCGATTATCCTGCGCCGCGTGGCGCGCCGTCGGGACGCGCTGGCCAGCGCTTAGGGGGTCTCGCCCCGGACAGGCGCCGGGGTCTTTTTTAGGAGAAAATGCCAGGCCCAGGCCTGGCTTTTTTTGTAGCGATGACTATCTGGATTCGTATTGCCATTGGTTTTTCCGTGGCGCTGGCGGGCGCGTTGGGGGCTGCGTTTCTGAACATGCCTTTGCCCTGGATGCTGGGCGCCTTGATGTTGACCGCCGCCACCAAGATGGCGGGCAGTCCGGGCACCTGTCTGCCGCTGGCGCGCAATGCCGGTCAATGGGTTATTGGTGCCTCGCTGGGTTTGTACTTCACGCCCGCGATGGTGAGCTTGATCGGCGGCAATGCGCTTTTCATCATGCTGGGCATGCTGTTCGCGCTCGTACTGTGCTGTCTTGGTACGTTCATGTTGACTCGCTTTGCCGGCGCGGATCTGCGCACAGCCTGGTTCGCCAGTGCGGTGGGCGGGGCTAGCGAGATGACGGGGCTGGCTGAGCGCCATGGAGCACGTCCCGATCTGGTCGCCTCGGCGCACGGGCTGCGCGTGCTGATGGTCGTGGTGATCATCCCGTTTGCGTTCGAGGGCCTGGGTTTTTCGGGCCAACAGGCCGGCGCGGTAGTCCGGCCCGATTTTCTGCATCTGCCGGGGCTGGTCCTGCTGGTGCTGCTGAGCAGTGCGGCCGGCTTTCTCTTTCAGGTTCTGCGACTGCCCAATCCCTGGGTGCTGGGGCCGTTGCTTGTCGTGGCTGTGCTGACCTATAACGATGTGGTGTTGTCAGGCCTGCCAGTAGAAATTTCCAACCTGGGTCAGTTGTGTATAGGCTGGGCTCTGGGAGACAAGTTTGGCCCTGATTTTTTTCGCCGCGCTCCGCGCTATCTGGGCGTGGTGGCCTTGAGCAATGTGGTGAATCTGGGTCTTGCCTTCGGCTTTGCCGGAGTGCTGTTCTATTTGTCCGATATTCCTTACCCCACTCTGGTACTCGGCGTCAGCCCCGGAGGAATTGCGGAAATGGCCATTACAGCCAAGGTACTGCAGTTGGGCGCGCCCATGGTTACGTGTTTCCAAGTGGCGCGCATGGTCTTCGTATTGGTGCTGACGGGGCCTTTGTATCAAAGCCTGGAGCGATGGGTCAGCGGGCGCTGAAAAACAGGATCTGGGTCAGGCCGCTTCTTCTACCGATAGCAGCTCATCGTGATCAAAATGCAGCGTGGCCGCCATGAGCGGGGATTCCGGATCCGCCTGGATGCTCAGTTCCAGTATGCCGGCAGACAGATTCGCGCTGTTCAGCAGGGCAGGCCTGCCCGATAGCCATACGCGGCCGCTGACCATTTGGTAGTGCTGCTGCAGCTCGATGCGGCAGGGCGTACCGTCCAGGCTTTCCCATTCCCACGTACCGGCGACGCGGGCTGGCACGATCCATTTGTAGATTTTGATGCCGCCCACGGTCAGCCGTTCGTCGGCGGTCCAATCTCCCATGTCAAACGCATGTGAGACGATGCGGGCGCCGGGACGCAGTTCGCGCAGAAGACGCGGGCGCAGCTGGAGGTTGATGGAGTCCATCAAGTAGAGTGTGACGATGCTGGCCGGGCTGAAATCAGCCGTGAAGATATTTTCTTCCACAAAGTCCACCAGACACTCGACGCCGGCATGGCCTGCCTGTTCCATGGCGTCGGCAATGCGCAGCGGATCCAGCTCTATGCCGATGCCGGGCGTACGGTGTTTGCGGGCGGCGGCAATGACAATGCGTCCGTCCCCTGACCCCAGGTCATACAGCAGGTCTCGGGGGCCGGCGCCTGCCAACTGCAGCATGGCCTCGATCACCTGGTCATTGCTGGGCACGAAGGGAACGTCCAGGAATACATCCGGTTCGTTTGCATCGTCGTCAAGATTTTCGATCAGGTCTCGGAACAAGCGCTGTCCTTATAAAAAGAATGAAATGATAATTGTCTTTAATTTTTGCTATTTACCATATAAATTTCAATAATTTCTCTGAAAATTGGCTTTTTCTTGGTTTGTGACCGATCATGGGGCATGTTGAAACTCCATCAGGCGGCCTTGCCGGCCCGCCATGCGCTGAAGACTCGTCTCCAGCATATACGAATATCCCCCAGCGAGTCCCTGAGGGTCAGGACTTTGGCTGATCACATGCAGTACGCCGACCCCCATGGACATGCGCAGGCTTTGGGGATTGATCCGGCGGTATGGCCCTTGTTCGGCCTGGTATGGCCGTCCAGCATCCAATTGGCACGCAAGCTTAAAAAACGGCCTGTCCGTGCGGACGAAACCATACTGGAACTGGGCTGCGGCCTGGGCCTGGCCAGCTTGACCATGCACAAGCGTGGGGCGCAGGTGCATGCCAGCGACTGCCATCCCATGGTGCCGCATTTTCTGAAAATCAATCAGGCGCTGAACGGTTTGTCGGACTTGCCGTATGTGCACGCGCAATGGGGCGCGACGTCTTGTCCGGACCTGCTGAGGTCTTTGGGTCTGCGCCCGGCGCGCCAGCGTTACGACCTGATCGTCGGCAGTGATCTGCTTTACGAGCGCAGCACACCTGCTTCGCTCGCGGAGCTGGTCAATCAGCTTGCGAAAGAGCAGGCGGAAGTCTGGGTTGTGGATCCCGACCGGGGGCATCGAAGCAAGTTCACCCAAGAAATGGCGCGTCATGGTTTTGACCTGACGCGCCAGGTTTGTCTGCGTAATCGACCTATCCTGACTCCCGAGGGCGATGAACTGGCATACAAAGGACGCTGTTTGCAATACCGGCGCAACTAGGCTTTGCAGGCTGTCAGTCCAGTTTGCCGTGCTCACCCATATGGCTTGGCGGTTTGCCCGTCAGGGCTGCTTTGACCATTTTCGCGATCTGGGTCAGCTTGCCTTCTTTGATGTTCCAGTATTCGGCGGAGTCGATTTGCACGCAGACCATCGTCAGGTCGGGATCGTCAATGCCTTGCGGGAACCAGGCTTCGGTCATGGTGCTCCAGAAGCGTTCTTTATGATGCATGGCGTCGGTCACGCTGGCCATGCCGGACACGGATACATAAGTGTCGTGCCGGCTATCGGTGTAACTGACATTGACACGCGGGTCGGCCAGCAACTGAGCGATGGGTTCGCTGGAACGGGACATGAAGAACCAAAGCTTGTCGTGCTCGTCCATGGTTCTTGTCTTGGCCCGTTGGGTGGTCATGGGGCGAGCATGCAGGGCGCCGTCGGCGCTGCGGGTGGTGAACATCGCAAAACGGATGTCTTCGATAATCTCTTGCAGGTGTTCAAAGGAAGATTGCACAGGGGTGTTCATAGTCTCTCCTTGAATGGCTAGGGAATACAGAAGACCTACTCGCCGATGATGCCGCAGGCTACGCGCGCCGCGCCTCCGCCCAGCGGGGCAGGGTGGTCGGAATGATTGTCGCCGCCTTCGTGAATCATCAGGGCGTGGCCCTGTATTTGCTCCAGTTTTTTCAGGCGCGGCGCCAGCACAGGATTGGATGCCGTGCCGTCCGCATTCACATACAGGGCCGGAAGATCGCCCAAATGGCCGTCCCCCCACGGAAAGCCGTGTTTACCGGTCTTGTCTGGATCCATATGTCCCCCGGCTGCGCCGGCAGGCGTGACTTTGCCGTCTTTCTCGACAGGGTCGCAACTGGGTTTTTCGTGGACATGAAAACCGTGGACTCCCGGCTTCAATCCTTTCAGATCAGGCGTGAACACCAGGCCGTATTCCGTCTGGCTCACAACGACCTGGCCGATCTTGTCGGCAGGACCGTCCTTGCCGGCCAAGGCCATGGGAATGGTGATGTCCGCGAGGGCGGGCGCTGTAACTCCCAGCCCGGCTGCGGCTCCTGCGACAACAATCGCGCATCGTGCGGAAATAGAAGAAAGACGCATGATTCTGGCTCCTTGTAATCGGTGAGCAGACATCAGTGCAGACTAGCATCGACGAGGAAGGCGGCCGTAAAGAGTCGTTTCTCTTTGTCAGCAAAGCATGGCACAGGGGCAAGGATTAAAAATGCAGACTTACTCTACCTGTCCGCCCGACTCTATTCCGTTGGAGTGCGTGCAGCTTGTTGTCGAGGGCGCGGCTGTTTGTACTTGGTTCAATCCTTCTCGTCGATACTCGCCGCTTTGCACGGAGCGGCACCATTCCAGATTGTTGAGAAACCACTTCACAGTCTTGCGTATACCTGTGTCGAAGCTTTCATGAGGTGTCCAGCCCAATTCATTGTGTATCTTGCTGGCGTCAATCGCGTAGCGTCGGTCGTGGCCCGGACGATCCTGGACGTACGTAATAAGATCTCGGTAATGCGTGAAAGGCAAGCCGGCATCGGGTGGCGCTTGTTCCTGTAGTACATCGCACAGGGTGTGAACCACCTCTATGTTTTTCTTTTCGTTGTGGCCGCCGATATTATAGGTTTCGCCGACGGTGCCTTTTGTCAGCACCAGATAAAGCGCCTGTGCGTGGTCCTCAACATAGAGCCAGTCACGGATTTGCTCTCCATTGCCGTAGACAGGCAGCGGTTTCCCGTGCAACGCATTCAAGATTACCAGCGGGATCAGTTTTTCAGGAAAGTGGAACGGACCATAATTGTTTGAGCAATTACTCACCAGAACCGGAAGGCCGTAGGTTCGCATCCAGGCGCGGACCAGGTGGTCGGAGCTGGCTTTACTGGCAGAGTACGGGCTGCTGGGGGCATATGCGGTGGATTCCGTGAACAGCAACTGTTCTGCACCCTCTACGTGGGCTGGATGAGGCAAGTCGCCATACACCTCATCCGTCGAAACGTGATGGAAGCGAAACAACTGTCTGGCGTGATCATCCAGACCTTGCCAATGCCGACGAGCCGCCTCAAGCAAGTGATAGGTGCCGACAATGTTCGTTTCGATAAAGGCCGCCGGGCCGTCGATGGATTTATCCACGTGACTTTCCGCAGCCAGGTGCATGACGGCGCCAGGCTGATACTGATCAAACACACGGCTTAAGGCGCTGTGGTCGCAGATATCCATATGCTCGAACGTATAGCGGTCCGAACCGGCGATGTCGCGCAGATTGGCAAGATTACCCGCATAGGTCAGTTTATCTACGTTGACGACGTGATGATCCGTGTGCTGGATGATGTGGCGGATGACCGCCGAGCCGATAAAACCGGCTCCGCCCGTAATCAGGATTTTCATTGAGTGTGTCGTGCCGATCCGGTGATCGCGCTTTTCAGGGTCGAGACAATATGTTCTTGCTGGTCGTCGTTCAGCCCTAGCCATAGCGGTAGGCGAATGAGGCGTTCGGACTGTGTGTCGGTGACGTTCAGTTCACCGTGTGCGCGGCCATATCGCTGCCCGCCAGGCGACGAGTGCAAGGGGACATAGTGGAACACGGAGAAGATTTGGTGGGATTTGAGTTCATCCAACACACGTTGTCGGTCAATATCCGGCGCCAGCAACACGTAATACATGTGGGCATTGTGCTGGCAATCGCTGGGTATGAATGGACGCTTGAGCCAACCTTTTTCTTCCAGAGGCTGCAGCAGCGTGTGATACCGGTCCCAGATCGCCAGGCGTTCGCGGGTGATGCGTTCCGCATCCTGGAGCTGGGCCCATAGGAACGCTGCGATCAACTCGCCGGGAAGAAATGAAGACCCCACTTCCTGCCATGTGTATTTGTCCACCTCGCCGCGAAAGAAACGACTGCGATCCGTGCCTTTTTCCCGGATGATCTCCGCACGCATGGCTAGCTGGGGATTTTGGACCAGCAGAGCCCCGCCTTCGCCTGAAATGACGTTCTTTGTTTCGTGAAAACTGTATGCGCCCATGTCGCCGATACTGCCCAGCGCCTGGCCTTTGTAGCTCGCCATGACACCTTGCGCAGCATCCTCGACGACACTCAACCCGTAACGTCGGGCGATGTCCATGATGGCGTCCATGTCGCAGGCGACGCCTGCGTAATGTACCGGAACAATGGCTCGGGTGCGTGTTGTGATGGCGGACTCAATCAGCGTTTCGTCCAGGTTGAGCGTGTCGGGACGTATGTCGACGAATACCGGAATTCCTCCCCGAAGCACGAAGGCGTTGGCGGTGGAGACGAAGGTGAACGAAGGCATGATGATTTCGTCGCCTGGCTGTATATCCAGAAGCAGTGCGGACATTTCCAGCGCGGCGGTGCATGAGTGCGTCAGTAAGGCCTTCGTGCTGCCGCTTTGATGCTCAAGCCATTGGTGGCATCGCTTGGTGAAAGATCCGTCGCCGGCCAGCATATTGGCCGATGCGGCCTCGACGATATGCTGCACCTCTTTTCCGGTGATGTATGGCCGGTTGAATTGGATCTTTTGAGTCATTTTCCGTCTCCTTGCAACCTGTGCCATTCGTCGGCGACGCCATGCAGGTAAGCACTGTATTCACATGTGGGCATACGCTCGATCAGTGATTCAAACTGTTCGATGCGAAGAAATCCTCGGACGAGTGCCGCTTCTTCCGGGCAGCCGATCTTTATTCCCTGACGGCGTTCGATAGCTTCAATGTACGAGGACGCCTCGTGCAAAGCGGTGCTGGTTCCTGCGTCCAGCCAGGCGAAACCGCGGCTCAGTCGCCGTACTTGCAGCTTGCCCTGTTTCAGGTACTCCAGATTGACATCAGTAATTTCAAGCTCTCCGCGTGCCGAGGGTGCAATCGTTCGTGCGATGTCCAGGACTGTGTTGTCGTAGATATAGACTCCTGGCACGGCGTAGCTGCTTTTTGGATGCTGTGGTTTTTCCTCGATGGAAATGGCGCGGCCGGTACTGTCGAATTCCACGACTCCATATCGTTGCGGATCTTTTACATGGTAGGCAAAAATTGTAGCGCCGCTGGTAAAGCCCGATACCGCACGGGGGAAGTCGTCTCCGCCCGAAAAGATATTGTCGCCCAGCATCAGAATCACATTGTCAGAGCCTACAAAGTCGGCTGCGATCAAGAAGGCCTGTGCAATTCCTTCCGGTTTTTCCTGAATGCGGTAGTCGATAGTCACACCCCATTGCTTGCCGTCGCCCAGCAGGGCCTTAAACCGAGGCAGATCGCCGGGAGTGGAAATGAGACAGAGCTCCTTTATCCCCGAGGCAATGAGCACGGTCAGGGGATAATAAATCATGGGTTTGTCAAAAACGGCTTGCAGTTGCTTGCTGGATATCTGTGTCAGGGGGTACAGGCGTGAACCGGCGCCGCCCGCTAGGATGATGGCTTTCATGCGGTTTCCTTAGTTTTCTTTCTGGCCACTGCCAGTCTCGAGCCGCCCAAGGGGAGATTAATCCCGCATTTGATCAGCGCCTTTTCGGCTCGCATGACTGCATACATGCTCTCGTTGATCAGCTTGGGCAGTCGCAGTTCAGCCAGGATGTCGTGCTCAGCCGTAGGGTCTACTTTTTTGCGGCGGGAAAGCAGCATGGCCGGCAGCAGCAGGCTGACAAACGAGGTATTGCGTTCAATGACGAAGTCGTTGGCGAGCAGCTTGCGCGTCAGCTCGTCGTTTGTGTATCGGCGCACGTGACAGGCATAGTCGTCGGTGGCGCTCCAGAGCCAGGGGTGCTGCGGCACGGTCAGTAATAAAATGCCGCCTGGTTTCAGTGCGCGGTGAAGTTGCGCCAGAACTTTTTCGTCTTCTTCGATGTGCTCCAGTACATCGAATGCGCCGATGGCGTCAAATTCTTCGACGTAAGGAACATGGCGGGCATCCATTTGCATAAAGTCGACGTCAGGCAGCCGGGTAGCTGCCTGAGACAAGCCGTCGATGAATATTTCGCTGCCTTTCAGATTCATTTCAGGGTAGGCGGCGGCGATGCCCGAAAGCACAAAACCGGTACCGCAACCGACCTCAAGAAATGACTCTGCTTTCGGCTGATAGGTGCCCAGTGCCCAGATAATCAACTCGTTGCGGGCGCGAAACCAGAAGTTGGCTGCCTCCAGTTGTGCCAGCGTAGCGAAATATTCGGGTTTGAATCCTCCCCCGGCCTCGGCAAGGTCGCAGGCATGAGCCACGATGCCGTTCAGACGTCGCGGCTCATGACCACACGCCGGGCAGGTCCATGCAGGCGAGGAGAAAATATGATTGCATTCAATGCAGGATTTCATGGATTTTACGTGCTGTTATTGTCGTGACCTGGTGCAAATACAAAAAATCGAGAAACAATAAATAAAAAGATGGCAACGATGAAAATGGCGGCTGCTTGGACATATTGATGAGGAAAGCCAAGCCAGTCGTAAAACACTGTAAGTAGTGCAATGTTCAGTATGTACCCTGAGAATTGGGTAGCAATGTAACGAATGCCTGCCTTGCCGATACGTCCCTGGTGCCGAAAAGTTACTGTGCGATTGGCAAAAAAACCGATACAGGCGCTGATGGAATAAAGAGCAGTTACAGTTAACCTGGGAGGAAGACCGTAGCTGGTCAAGATAAGATAGAAGCCGTAGCCGATACCGTTGCTCAATAATCCTATCAAAGCATAGCTGATTAGTTGTCGAGACGTTTTTTTGGAAATGATCGGTGTCTGGGATAATTTCATTCGAGAACGGCTAAGCCAAAACCGGTTTTCCCAAAGCCATTGCCGTTATATAGCATGTAGCGATGTTCCCCATGGTCAAAGACAAACGGATATTCGATCATTTCAGAGTCCCACCCTGTTTCTGAGACGTCTATACCCGGGCGCGCCAGATTCAGCGTCCATGTGCTGCCGTTCGCGGATGTGGCATGGCCGATACGGTAGCTTGTGCCGGATCCGTTTCGGTACGAGAACCACATGTCCAGGGTGCCGTCCTGGTTTCGTGCGACGGTAGGTCGAGAAAATGCCTGTGCCACGCCCAGTTCATAGGGTACGGACAAGCCCTGACGATTCCAGGCATGGCCGTCCTCTGAGGTGGCGTGTTGTATCACATGCAGCATTTCGCCATTTCCCGCATCCCAGTTGAGTGTCGAGCCATACCACATGTCAAAACCGCCCGCGGGTCGCGTACAGACCCATGGGTAGGAGAGGCTGATCGGGTCTGTGGGATCGCTTGCCATGAACGGGGCCGGGCTATCGAGTTCGAGCGCGAGCTCAGGGGTTACGATCAGTCGGCCTATGTCTCCTCGCCAATGTCCGTCGGCAGGAGTCTGCCACCCCATGAACAGCATGTATTGAGTGCCGTCAGCTTCATAGCAGTTTCCAATACTGACCCCATCAGCAAAGAAGCTGCCTTCGGGGCCATGCTGAAAAAAGGGAAGAGCATGTTCTTGCACAATACGGCGCTGAACAATGTCCATGTCTACGGCGCCGACCGAGGATCGGTTCCTTGCATCGCGGCCGCTGAAAAAAATGCGATAGATATCGCCTTCAAGATGCACTGGCAGTGGATTGGCAGCATGCGACACGAGCTTCGGGTGTTGGCCGCTTCCATTGGGCATATAGATTTGTCCGAGCTTGATCCAACGCGGCATCATAGATCCTTCAGGCGAGAGCTTGGGACGCGTGAGCGTGTGCTGGCGGTACCGCCGTACACTCCGTCAGGTTCCGCATCGGACAATAATAGCGCCCCTGCGCCAATGACACATCGATCGCCTACGGTGATATGGTCGCGCAACGTGGCGTTGACGCCGATGAAGCACTGTTCGCCAATGACCACCCCTCCGGAGATGACGGCATGAGATGCCACAAAAGTGTGATCGTGGATAACGGAATGATGGCCGATGTGATTGCCGCTCCATAGGGTTACATTGTTCCCTATCTGCACAAAAGGCTGGACGGTATTGTCTTCAAAGATGAAGCAATTTTCTCCAATTCGACCCTCATTGAGAACAGTTGCTCTAGAGCTGATGTAGCTGGCAAATGTGTAGCCCATTTTCTTGGCAGCCAGATACTTTTCCTTGCGTATGGTATTCAATTTAGAATAAGCCAGGGCAATATACATGCTGTGGCTTTCAGGTGTCATGTGCGATTGCAGTTGCTCGAAAGGAATAACAGGCAGGCCGCAGAAGGTTTCTTCTTTTATGTATGCGGAATCTACCGTAAATGCCGATATTTTATAATCAGAGTCATGGGTGAAATAAAAATGAGCAAGCTCGGCCATCTCTGTATTGCCAAATAGTATAAGTGGCTTTTTCATTTTTCTTCCTTGTCTTCTGGGCTGTATTGGTAAATATGCCGAACGATAGTGTATGGTCTTTGCTTTACTTCAGAAAATATCTTTGAGAGATAAATTCCTATTACTCCGACGAAGGAAATAATCATTCCGCCCAGGAGCCAGATGGACGCCATGACTGAAGTCCATCCATTGAGTGGGGTAGAGAAAAAAAGCCAGTTAAATACTAAAAAACCGATATATATAAGATCAAAAAATGAAATCAATAGCCCCATGTAGAAAATACCTATAAGGGGTTGATTGCTAAATGATGTGATGGCGTTGATGAGGTGCGCCAGTTTTTTTCTGAATGTATAAGTGGTTTGGCTGGTGCTGTGCTTGGTCACTTTCTTCGGGTTCTGTTGGAATCCGGTGATCTGCCATAGGCCGGCAATCAGTACTTCTCTTTCTTTGTGGCTCAGGAGCGCATCGACATAGCGTCTGCTCATCAGCCGCGCCGTAACCAGATTGTCGGGCAGCTTGAGCCCAGCCAATGCGTTGAAGATGCGGTAGAACCATTGACCGCTCCAGCTTTCGAACCAGTTGCCCTTGCGTTTTTGCTGTACGCCATAGATCACATCGCAGGCTTCTGCTTTCATCTGATCGGCAAAGTCTATCAGCCATTCCGGTTCTTCTTCGAGGTCGCTGTCGATCAGGAAGATGTGCTCTCCCTTTGCGTGTGCCAGGCCCGTCATCATGGCTTTGTGATGCCCAAAGTTGCGCGACAGATCAATAACAACGATATGAGGGTCTAGCTTGGCTTGCTCTACCGCTTTCTGCAGACTGTCATCGGGCGATCCATCATTCACCAAAATGAGCTCATAGTCGTTTTGGACAATGGCTTGTGCCGCTGCGGCAGCCCTTTCGAGGAACTCGTGGATGTAGGGCGCAGATTGATAGAGAGAGGCGACAACCGACAGTTTCATTTTGTATATCTCATGTGGCTGGAGGAGAGCCGGCCGCAGTTAAACAACATGTCCAGAATGGTGACGCCATGTGTAAATTCGCCCCAGAGCTGTGGGTACTCCGGGTATCCGGCGTAGTCGAACCAGGTGAGCGTAATGTCCCGTTCGCGGAAAATGGTTTCGTCTATATAGTCTTTAGCGGCGGGGCCTGAGATGTATTCGGTACCGCCTGCTTGTGCGCAAAGGTCGGCCAAGCGCTCAGTTTTTCCATCGACCAGTTGGTAGTCCCACGAATTTGAGATAGTGGTTCGGATCTCCAGGTAGTCGCAGATGGATCCGATGAACAAGCGATTCAACTCCGAAAGAGTAAGGGGCAAAGCGCCGCGGTATAACGGCTCCAGCCATTCAGCAATCTCTTTGAAGTGAGGGGCGCGGCTATAGTTCTGGGCGAGCGCTTTCCAGTGGTCCTCGGCCCAGGCGGTTCCTTCTATCTCGGTCTCGCGAATTTTTTGATGATACTTCCCTTTGACGCGGACGGGTACAGTGAGCCATTGAAGTCCCTGTGGAGTCTTGATCTGGTTGCGATTGCGCCAGTCGCGCCGTGTGTACTGCATATCGTCGTAGAGAATGAATTCATCCACGGCTGCAATCATGTCGAAGTAGCCTTTCCACGGTATGTAGTTTGACTGGACGATGGCAACTTTCTTCATTTCAGGTCCTTTGCTCGTGTTGTCCGGCAGTGTGCTTCTGCATCGTTCGGCAACAGTGGCTTATATAGTTCTTGAGTGCGCGGCTCAGTATATCCGCCGGCGCTTGGTGATGTTTGCCATGCTCCCACACGTTCATAGTCCTTTGGAAAACTCATGCCGAGCTCGTTCAGCAGAGTTGTCGGAAGGTGGCGCGGGCCAGTTGGTTCGACTAATAGCCAGGCTGTGGCGAGGTCATGGCAGGGGGTGAGAAGCAGGGCGGCTCTGGCTAGGTCGGTACTGCCCGGATAGCCGCCAATCATCCAGGCCTGACCGATGCTGTGGGCGCTCAGCGCGTAAAGAACCCCGGGGGATTGGCCGGATAGATCTATTACGGGTGTTTGGGGCTGGAAGCCGGCATCGTACGCGGTCTTGATGGCAGCTGATAGATAGTCAGCATAGCGTGATGACAGCACCAGCGTGGAGCGCTGCGGGCCTATTTCAAGTGCAGCTTCATTCAGATGGAGGGGGCCGGGTTGTCGATAAGGGCGCTCCAGTCCTGTTTGTAATAAGGCGGCAATGAGGACCTGTGTGATCAGGACCAAGGGAACAGCGAATGCCCATGATGCGAGTTGTCGAGCCAGGGGGGCAAGCAATGTGAAGGCGGCAATCAGCCAGAAGAAGATCGCGGAGTCTCCGACTTGCCAGTAATTCCCGTTCGAGCCAAATGCATAGATGTATGGCATCACTGCCCACAAGGCAACAGTGGCCCATTGCGTCAGGGGTGTTTGAAGCGGCGAACGAAATTGGCTGAGCAGCAGGCTGGCCAGAAATATGGCATAGATAATGCCGGATAGTAGAAGGTTTTGAAATTTTCCTACACTAAGGCTCCAGTCGGAGAGGTTGAGTAGCGTGTAGGGTATGAATAAAAATATTGCGATTAATAATGGGGTAGAGATTAAGGTTGTTCTTGGTTTATGGTTCTCTAGCCATGAAAGTAAAATGATAAAAAATGAAATTGAAAATATATAAAATATAAATTTTTTTTCGTCATCGCTAAGAATAAGTTCTTCTAGGCGAAGAATCTGATCAAGTGTATGTCCGCCACCTAGATGGCGACCAAAATCAAGGCCGGTTTGGAATCTACTGATAAAGCTGGTGATGCTGCCATCGATGAGAAGCGCGCTGATGAAAAGAAAAAAAACGGCGCTGAAAATTGATACAAGTATCAAGCGCAATGAAAATTTACGAGCTAGCAGCAAGTAGATGGGGGTGATGATCGCCAGGGCGAGCGCCGTGCTTGGTTTGGCCATAAAGGCCATCCAGCCACCAAGTCCCAGAGTAAAGAATCCAGCTATGCTGGTGCGAGTAGGTGCTCTTTCAGCAAGTATTAAACCTATCCCTGTCACTAGAAGGGCCTGTAATGCCAGGCTGTTATAGCTGGGAGTAAGCAGCCAGGTGTCAAATAAGAGCAAGCTGCTGCATGCGAGTCCTGCCGACACGCTGTGCAGAGTTATGGCGGGGTGTGTGACTAGAGGGGTGGTTCTGCTGAGATGGATGTATGCCAGCGTCCAGGAAAGAGAAAAAGTGATAAGTGCATTCGCCCGACGAAGGTTGGCGATATCTCCATCTAATATTAAATACAACGGATGGTAGATATAACCAAACTGCGTTAAAGAGAATTTATAGAGATACGGAGTTGAAATCCAATTTAAATAGAATGACTCATCGGTAAAATCTAAACCATAAGAGCTGAATTTCAGTATCTGAAATAAAATTAAAACGGTTCCTGCTGCAGATAGTGCTACCGTCACCCACTGTGGGGTTGTGACGGTTGTGCGCGGATTCTCTTTGGGAAGGGCCATTAACGCTGCTCGCAGGGCGATTTAAAAACCGACACAGTTTACTCGCAGAGTTAAGTGAAGTCAGCCGGGCAGGCGGTTAGGAGGCTGTGGGAATCAGTTGCTTGATCTTCGCCTGCGTCATCGCGCAAAAAGGAGTGTGGAGGGTCTGAGATGGCGCTGCCGGGTGTTGGGTTGCGTTTGTAAAATCCATACTTGTCCGGCGACCTGGCCCCGATCTGCCGTGATAGGGCAAGATCGATGGCTCGCTGAAAACACAAAAAAGCCCAGCGGTTAAGCTGGGCTTTTTTGTGTAATTCTGGTGGCCTGGGGCGGAATCGAACCACCGACACAAGGATTTTCAATCCTCTGCTCTACCGACTGAGCTACCAGGCCATGTACTGCTCGGTAAAAACGAAACTATAACACGGTTTTTGGAATGTGAGCACAAAACAACAAAATTTTTTGTGCTTCCCTTGCGGTTCGTCCTGCAGGACGGCGTTTGGGCCAAGAAACCGATCTTTTCGTAAGAGGGCAGATTATAATCATAAAAAATGTCGCGGCGAAACCATTTTTGTCAAAAAGGTCTTCGCAGGCGTAAAATCAGGTGCATTGCTCGCGGCAGCCTCAGGCCACGCCGCTTGTTTCGGTCTTTTTTTGGGCTTCGTTCCTCATCGCTCATGTCAGTAGATGTCTTAACCTTCGGTCTGAATCATGTGTCCGCGCCGGTTTCCGTGCGCGAGCGCGTCGCGTTCCCGATTGATGTGTTGAAGCCTGCACTGGACACGCTGCGGTCCACCTTCGGCAATGGCGTGCGTGAAGCCGCCATTCTGTCCACCTGTAACCGCACCGAAATCTACTGTGCCGCCGAACCGCACGTGGCGGAACGTCTGCCCGAATGGATGGCGGACTTCAACAGCCTGCGTTCGACCGAACTGACCCCCCATCTGTACCGATACAACCAGAATGAAGCCGTGCGCCATGCTTTTCGCGTGGCCAGCGGCCTGGATTCCATGGTGCTGGGCGAACCCCAGATCCTGGGCCAGATGAAAGACGCCGTGCGGGCTGCCAACGAAGCCGGTTCCCTGGGCACCTTGCTGCACCAGTTGTTTCAGCGCACCTTCTCGGTGGCCAAGGAAGTCCGTACCCAAACGGCCATCGGAGCGCATTCCGTTTCCATGGCGGCCGCTGCCGTGCGCCTGGCCGAACGCGTCTTTGGCGACCTGTCCCAGGCCAAGGTGCTGTTCATCGGCGCCGGCGAAATGATCGAGCTGTGTGCGACCCACTTTGCGGCAGTCAATCCCTGTAGCATCGTGGTGGCCAACCGCACTCAAGAGCGGGCGGAAACCCTGGCCTCGCGTTTTCTGGCCACGACCATGAAGCTGGCCGACATTCCCGAGCGGCTGGCCGAATTCGATGTGGTGGTGTCCTGTACGGCCAGTACCTTGCCCATTCTGGGCCTGGGCATGGTCGAGCGCGCCGTGCGCTCGCGTCGCCATCGGCCTGTGGTCATGGTCGATCTGGCGGTGCCGCGCGACATCGAAACCGAAGTCGGTCGTCTGGACGACGTGTATCTGTATACCGTCGATGATCTGGGTCGACTGGTCCAGCGTGGCACGGACGCTCGCCGTGCGGCGGTCGTGCAGGCCGAGGCCATCATCGACACCCAGGTGCAGCAATACATGCACTGGCTCAGCACCCGCGCCATCGTGCCGACCATTCTGGATGTGCAGGAGTCGGCCGAACAGGTACGTCAGCGCGAACTGGATCGCGCCCGTCGCATGCTCGCGCGCGGCGACGATCCCGCCGAGGTTCTGGAATGGCTGGCTCACGGCCTGACTCAAAAATATCTGCACGGCCCCATGGCCGAACTGACCCGCAGCGAAGGCGCCGAGCGCGACCAGTTGCTGGGTCTGTTGCCGCGCCTTCTGCCTTCCACTACGCGTCGTCGTTAGCGATCCTGGCGGCTTGTTTCACCGTCCTGCGGTGCAGCCAGATGTGTAGCGTCGTCCTGCGCCCAGGCCTACTGATTTCCCTTTAGGCTGTTCCCCTATGAAAGACTCAATGCGCAGCCGGCTGGAGCAACTGGCCCGCCGTCTCATCGAAGTGGATGCCATGCTGGCCGAGCCCGAGATCGCCGGCAATATGGATGAATTTCGCAAATTGTCCCGCGAGCGCGCTGAACTGGAGCCCGTAGTCACCGCGTTTTCCGCCTATGAATCGGCCGAGCAGGACTTGCAGGCCGCCCAGGACATGATGTCCGATCCGGAATTGAAGGAAATGGGCGAAGAAGAATACAAGCTGGGCAAGGAGCGCATCCAGCAGCTCGAGGATGATCTGCAGATTCTGTTGTTGCCACGCGATCCGGACGACACCCGCAACGTCTTCATTGAAATCCGTGCCGGAGCCGGCGGCGACGAAAGCGCGTTGTTTTCGGGCGATCTGCTGCGCATGTACATGCGCTACGCGGAAAACTGCGGCTGGCGCACTGAAATCATGTCCGCCAGCGAAGCGGATGTGGGCGGTTACAAGGAAGTGGTGGTGCGCATCGAAGGCCAGGATGTGTATGGTCGTCTGAAGTTCGAGTCGGGAGCCCATCGCGTCCAGCGCGTGCCGGAAACCGAGGCGCAGGGCCGTATTCATACGTCTACCTGCACGGTGGCGGTATTGCCCGAGGCCGAAGGCCTGAGCGAAATCGTCATCAATCCTTCCGATTTGCGTGTAGACACCTTCCGGGCCAGTGGCGCCGGCGGCCAGCACGTCAACAAGACTGATTCGGCGGTGCGCCTGACCCACTTGCCCACCGGGCTGGTGGTGGAGTGTCAGGACGACCGGTCCCAGCATCGAAACCGCGAAAAAGCCTTGCAGGTGCTGGCTGCGCGCCTGAAAGACAAGCAGCAGCGCGAACAGTCCGACAAGGAAGCCGCGCAGCGCAAGAGCCTGGTCGGCACGGGTGATCGTTCCGAGCGCATCCGCACCTATAACTTTCCGCAGGGGCGCATGACCGATCACCGCATCAACCTGACCCTGTACAAGCTGGGCTACATCATGGACGGCGATCTGGACGAGCTGATCAAGGCGCTGCTGTCCGAGCACCAGGCGGAACAGTTGGCGGCGCTGGCCGAGGCATGACCCAGGCGCTGACCTTGCGTACGTTGCAGGCGCGCAGCACCTTGCCGCGTCTGGAACGGGACATGCTCTGGATGCAGGTGCTGGGCGTCAGTCGTTCCTGGCTTATTGCACATGACACGGACGAGCTGCCTCAGGATCGGATTCTGGCCTATCAGCAGCTGGAGGCGCGCCGCCTGGCCGGCGAGCCCATGGCGTATATCGTCGGTGTGCGCGAATTCATGGGGCACGAGTTTCTGGTGTGCCCGGATGTTCTGATTCCGCGCCCCGACACGGAAACTCTGGTAGAGCAGGCCTTGGAGCGCGTGCGCGATGTAGTCGCCCCTCGTATTCTGGACCTGGGTTGCGGAAGCGGGGCGATTGCCGTTTCGCTGGCTCTGGCCCGCCCTGACGCACAGGTGGTGGCGACCGATATCAGCGCGCCGGCGTTGGAGCAGGCGCGTCTAAATGCCCAGCGGCTGTGTGGGAAAGTCCAGTTTTTGCAGGGGAGTTGGTACGATGCCGTATCAGGCCAGCCGCTCTTTGACCTGATCGTGTCCAATCCGCCTTACATCGCGGCGGACGACGAGCATCTGAATCAGGGCGATGTGCGCTTCGAGCCGCGCCATGCCCTGACGGACGGGGCTGACGGGCTGGCGGATTTGCGTACAATAGTCCAGGGAGCCGGGGCGCATCTGCGCCCAGAAGGCAGTCTGCTCATGGAACACGGCTGGGATCAGGCCGACCATGTGCAGGCCATGCTGCGGCACGCCGGGTTCGATCAGGTCGCCAGCCATGCTGATCTGGCTGGAATACGGCGGGTCACAGGCGGTCAACGTTAATTCTTTTCTTACGAGAACATCATGAGTGAAGTTCAAGATTTCATCCGCGAAACGGTCACGGAAAACCCTGTCGTCCTGTTCATGAAGGGTACGGCCCAGGCTCCCCAGTGCGGCTTTTCGGCCCGCACGGTGCAAATCCTGCGCGCAGTCGGCCTGAGCCAGGTCGTCATCGTCAACGTGCTGGACGACGCCGAAGTGCGTCAGGGCATCAAGGACTTTTCCAACTGGCCCACCATCCCTCAGCTGTACATCAAGGGTGAATTCGTCGGCGGTTCGGATATCGTGTCCGAAATGTACGAAAACGGCGAACTGGAAACCATGCTGCGCGAGGCCGGGGCTCTGGAGTGAGCGCCAAGCGCCGCCTTGTGGTGGGCATGACAGGGGCCACGGGAGCCGTCTACACCGTGCGTCTGCTGCAAGTCCTGCAGGCCTGTCCGGATATCGAAACCCACTTGGTCATCTCGCCTTCCGGGGTGTTGAACATCAAGTACGAGCTGGACATAGGCCGGCACGAGATCCAGGCGCTGGCGGACCAGGTGCACAATTTTCGCGATGTGGGCGCAACATTGGCCAGCGGCAGTTTTCCGACCGCAGGCATGGTCATCGTGCCCTGTTCCATGCGCACGCTGGCAGCCGTGGCGCATGGCCTGTCGGACAATCTCATCACCCGGGCGGCGGATGTCACTCTTAAAGAGCGCCGTCGTCTGGTCATGATGGTGCGGGAAACCCCGTTCAACCTGGCGCATCTGCGCAATATGACGGCCGTAACGGAAATGGGCGGCATCATCTTTCCGCCCATGCCGGCTTTTTACCTGCGTCCCAAAAGCATAGACGACATCGTCGATCATACGGTGATGCGGGTGCTGGAACTGTTCGACATCCAAGTTCCCGGCGAACGCTGGGACGGCTCGCAAAAACCGGTCTGACGGCGCAAAAAAAAACCTGGCTTCACAGCCAGGTTTTTTTTCGCTCGATGGGGGCTTATTGCCCCGATCGCCGCTTGCTGACGAAGATCATCTTCTGCTCGCCGATCGATGCCGGCTGGGCTGGCGTGAAGGCGTCCGTACGGCTGTCGACGTCATCGCCTGATCCGTCCTCCGGTTCGGCGGGCATCAGTCCGGCGGGCAGATGGTCGTCAAAATACTCCTGGTCAAAGCCGGTGTCGCCTTCCGGGTCCGCTTGGCCGGTTACCTTCAGATCGGTGAAGTTGTACAGCTGCGAATCCATCAGGTGCGAAGGAATGACGCGGGTCAGAGCGCCGAACACATTCCAGGAGCGATGCGGGAATTTCTTGTCCCACTCTGCGATCATGCGATTGATTTCCTGTCGCTTCAGGTTTTCCTGCGAGCCGCACAGATTGCATGGAATGATGGGAAATTGCTTGAGCTGGGCGTAGGCGATCAAATCCTTTTCCGGTACATAGGCCAGCGGACGGATCACGATGTGCTCGCCGTTGTCCGAGCGCAGCTTGGGCGGCATGCCTTTCATGCGCCCGCCGTAGAACAGATTCAGGAAGAAAGTCGCCAGAATGTCGTCGCGGTGGTGGCCCAGGGCAATCTTGGTGGCGCCCAGTTCCTTGGCGACCCGGTACAGAATGCCACGGCGCAGGCGCGAACAGAGCGAGCACATGGTCTTGCCTTCGGGGATGACGCGGGTCACCACTGAATGCGTGTCCTGGGTTTCGATGTGGTAGGGCACGCCAAGCTTTTCCAGGTACTCGGGCAGGATGTGATCGGGAAAGCCTGGCTGTTTCTGGTCCAGATTGACGGCCACGATGTCGAACTTGATGGGCGCTCGCTTTTGCAGCGTCAGCAGCACATCCAGCAGGCCATAGGAGTCTTTGCCGCCGGACAGGCAGACCATGACTTTGTCGCCGTCCTCGATCATGTTGAAGTCGCCGATGGCGCGGCCCACCTCACGCATGATGCGCTTGCTGAGCTTGTTGTCTTCGTTGCGCTGCTTGCGCTCAGCCTTGGTGGCGAAGACGGGAGTGTCCGCAGGAATGTCGGTCACGGGTGCGGAAGAGGGGCTGGAGTCTAGGGACATAGGGAAAAGCAGATAGGAAAGTCATGTCGCCGCCCCGCGTCTGGAGAGCGGGGCGCGGGCGATCAGCGGCTGCGTTCGATTTCGATGCCGACGGCGTCGCAGTCGGGAAAAGCCTGGGGCTTGCTGACTCGGATTTTAACGCGTTCTATGGCCGGGAACTCGTTCTGGATGCGATCGGCCAGTTGTTCTACCAGCGTTTCCAGCAAATTGGTGTGATGGGTGGCGCTGACTTCGATCAGGGCCTGTCGCAGTTGCCGGTAGTCCAGCACGCTGGCTATGTCGGTGTCGTCGACGGCCTGGGTGATGGCTGCATCGAATTCCGCGTCGATGTGCAGGGGTTGGCGGTGCGCCAATTCGTGGTCCAGAATGCCGATGGAGGCGTCCACGATCAGGTTTTTGATGAAGATACGACGGGTGGGCATGATAGGAAAGTGTCTGGGCGGCGCGCAATGGCGCCGCCGGGATTGATCAAAGCGCGGAAGGGCGGCTCAAGACGCATTCGTCCAAAGCGGGGCGCGCCAGCTGCAGCGTAAAACAGCGTAATTCGTCGCGGCGGAACACGTGGATCTGTACGGTCTGGCCGGCCTCGTAGGCGCCCAGCAGATGTTCCAGGCTGGCCGTGTCGCTGATGCGCAGTCCATCCAGCGCCACCAGGGTATCGCCGGCCGACAGACCGGCCTGATAGGCGGCGCCATCGGTAAAAACGGTAGCCAACTGGCATTGGCTGCCGTTCTGGCGCAGGCGCGCCTGCAGGCTGGGCAGCTTGGATGCCGTCTTCCAGTCCAGTTGCAAGCCTTGCGCGGTCAGCCAGGCCTTCAGGGGAAGGTCCTCGCGGCCTTCCACGTAGCGCGCAATGAAGTCCGCGGCATCGTATCCGCTGGCTTCCAGGATCAGGGCGGGCATGGCGTCCTCGGGTATGCCCTGCGGCTTGCCTTGATAGAAGTCGCGTCCGTAGCGCTCCCACATCAGCCGCATCACATCGTCCAGGCTTTTCTCCTGGTCGGAATGGGCTCGAATGCATAAGTCCAGGCCCAGAGCGATCAAGGCGCCTTTGGTGTAGTAGCTGACCAGGGCGTTGGGGGAGTTCTCGTCCTGCTTGTAGTAGCGGGTCCAGGCGTCGAAGGAGCTTTCGGTCGCGGATTGTTTGAAGCGGCCTGGGCTGCGCTGTACAGCGCTGATGTTCTTGGCGAGCAGGCCCAGGTAGTCGGTCTCGGACAGCACACCCGAACGCAGCAGCATCAAATCGTCGTAGTACGAGGTGAAGCCTTCGAATACCCAAAGCAGACGAGTATAGTTTTCACGGCTCAGGTCGTAAGGAGCGAAGGCGGCCGGCTTGATGCGCTTGACGTTCCAGGTGTGGAAGTATTCATGGCTGACCAACCCCAGAAAGGTCTGGTAGCCGGCGCTTTTGTTCGATTTGTCCTGGCCTTGGGCGGGCAGGTCACGGCGCGAGGCCATCAGGGCGGTGGAGGCGCGGTGTTCCAGTCCGCCATAGCCATCGTCTGTCACCATGGTCATGAAAACATACCGGGAGCTGCTGTCCAGAAACGGTGCGCGCAAGGTCTCGGGCTCGAAGAAGGCAATCTGGGCTGCGCAGATCTGTTCGACGTCGCGGGCAATGCGGCTCAGATCCAGGTTGGGCAGCACACCTGTGAACACCAGCTCGTGTTCTGCGCCGTGAGCAAAGAAGCTGATGACCTGGGGCGTGCCCATTTCGACGGGATGGTCGATCAGGTCGTCATAGTTCCGGGCGCGATACATGCCAAAACCGTGGCGCTGAGCGGCTCCGGGGTGGCCGGAAGCTTCGGGCAGGCTGGTGTAGACATTCCAGTGCTCGATGTGTTCGTTCGAAACAAGCTCCAGCAGGCAGGGGTGATCGGTCTGGCCTTCCACGGCCAGCAAGGTGCCGGCGCCATTGAAGAAAGCATGGCTTTCGTCGATGTGGGCGCCGCGCACGGACAGGTCCCAGGCGTAGACCTGGTACTCGATGTTCAGCGGGCCGGAGCAGGGTTCACATTGCCAGCGGTGATTGTCCAGCTTGCGCACGGCAATTGCCTGCCCCAGGCTGGAGGCGCGTATGCTTTCGATCTGACGCGAGAAATCGCGAATCAGGTAGCTGCCCGGAATCCAGGCGGGCAGGCTTAGAATCTGGCCTTCGGGCTGTGGGGAAGTGATCTGTACCTGGACAGTTAGACGGTGGCCGGATAGATCTTCCGGCAGGGCGCGGTAAAGTACGGGTGTAGGTTCCATAGCCTTATTCTATTTAATTTTGTTGGGAGTCAGCATGAACGAACCCTTGGTCAAAGCAGAGGTGCATGGTCGTGTTGCTTTATTGACATTAAACCGTCCCAAAGCTCTGAATGCGCTCAGCAACGAAGTCATTGCCGAACTGCACGCCCTGGTGCAGCAGTTCGAGGCCGATGACAATATCGGTTGTCTGGTGCTGACAGGCAATGAAAAGGCCTTTGCCGCGGGCGCCGATATCGGCGCCATGAAGGATTGGACCTACCAGGACGTGTCTTCGCAGGATTATCTGGGCGGCGCCTGGCAGGAACTGCGTCGCATCCGCAAGCCCATTATTGCCGCCGTAGCCGGATATGCGCTGGGCGGCGGCTGCGAGCTGGCCATGCTGTGTGATTTCATCATCGCCGCGGATACCGCTCGTTTCGGCCAGCCGGAGATCAAGCTGGGCGTCATCCCCGGTTTCGGCGGCACGCAGCGTCTGCCGCGCGCCGTGGGCAAGGGCAAGGCCATGGATCTGGTTCTGACCGCGCGCATGATGAATGCCGAAGAAGCCGAGCGTGCCGGCCTGGTGTCACGGGTGGTCTCCGCCGACACTTTGCTCGACGAAGCGCTGGAAGCTGCAACGGTCATCGCCAGCATGTCCCTGCCGTCTGTTCTGATGGCCAAGGAATGCGTGAACCGCGCGTTTGAATCGTCCCTGGAAGAAGGGTTGCTGTTCGAGCGGCGCAACTTCCATGCCTTGTTCGCGACTGATGACCAGAAAGAGGGCATGCGGGCCTTTATCGAGAAGCGCAAGCCCGACTTCAAGCACAAGTAAACTATTTAAAAGTCAATGAAAACATGCGGGTCGTTGTAAAGTTGCTGCGCTGCAACGTTACAAAATTCTCCGGCCCCTTGTTCTTCTTGATTCTGCGTCGCCACGACCCCGCGTCCAAGCTGAAACGAGCCTGACTCAATTTGCTTGCAACAAAAAAAAGACGCTATACTTTATGGGTTTGACGCCAGCGGCATTTTTAATGGGCCGATAACTTTGCGCGGATGGGGTGGGCAAGGCCTTGCGGGTCTGTAGTTGTAGCACATCCCTCTACACAACTTTATCCGAGTTTTTCCTACTATGAATCAGCCGGTCGATCAGCAGACAGGCACCGAAGATGCGGTGCGGGCAGCAAAAGGCGCTTCGTCTTTTTCTGAACCCGTCGTTCTTTCGCTTGAACAGCGCGCCCGCATGGCGCAGCGAGCAAGCAAGGGAATCGTGCATACCTTGGCGGCCCAGGCTTTCATGGCCTTGCTGGCGATCATTCTGTCGGCATGGGTTTCCGGCGCAAATGCAGCAGCCTCGGCACTGATTGGTGCGGCTGCTTATTTTGTGCCCAACGCATTGTTCGCGGTGCGTCTTTTGCTGGGCTTGATGGGGGGCGGAAACGCCAGCGCACTCTCTTTTTTCTGGGGAGAGGCCTTCAAGCTGGGCGTTGCGGTACTGACACTGGCGCTCGCCGCCTGGGCAAATACAGGCTGGCTGGTCTGGCCGGCCCTGCTGCTGGGCTTGCTGTGTGTCTTGAAGGGCTATGCGCTGCTGCTGGTTTTCCGCAAGCTGCCATAACGAATTTTTGTTTCACGGGCTTGGTCCCTTAACGTATACATCACAGGGTAAATACAGATGGCTGCTGCTAGTGATATTTCGCCTCAGTCAGGGTACATCCAACACCACTTGGTTCACTTGAACAACGTAGGTGAAAAACAGGACGTTCTCGCCAACTTCGGTGTCATTAACTACGACTCCATGTTCTGGTCCCTGCTGATGGGCCTGATCGTGGTGTTCTTCATGTGGCGCGCTGCATCGGGCGTGACCGCCGGCGTGCCGGGCCGCCTGCAGTCGTTCGTCGAAATGCTGGTCGACTGGGTCGAAGACCAGGCCAAATCCATCGTTCCCAATGCTGAATCGCGCAAGTTCGTCTCGCCCCTGGCGCTGACCGTCTTCCTGTGGATCATCATGATGAACATCCTGGACTTGCTGCCCGTCGACGGCCTGGCCTGGATCTTCCAGAAGACCGGTCTGGGCGCCGAGCACGGCGATCCTCTGTATTACCACCGTATTCTGCCCACCGCCGACCTGAACGTGCCTATGGGCATGTCGATGGGCGTGCTGCTGCTGATGTTCTACTACGGCATCAAGATCAAGCACCCCGGCGGTTTTGTCAAAGAACTGTTTACTGCACCATTCGCAGCCAGCGGCATCATGGCCGTCGTGCTTGCCCCCTTCAACTTCCTGCTGAACTGCATTGAATACGCAGCCAAGTCGGTATCTCTGGGCATGCGGTTGTTCGGCAATATGTTTGCCGGTGAATTGGTTTTCATGCTGATCGCTCTGCTGGGCGGTGCATGGACTGGGTTTAATGGCGCCAGCCTGGGTCTGGGTATCGGTCACATTCTGGCCGGTTCTGTATGGGCGATCTTCCACATTCTGATCGTGCTGCTGCAGGCGTTTATTTTCATGATGCTTACCCTCGTCTACATCGGGCAAGCTCACGAAGGCCATTAACAGTTTCCGACCGGGCAATGGGGTCTGGTCGGGATGCAGGTTCGCTTGCGCACGCTTATTTGATTTTTTGATTTACACCTGATTTTTAACCAAGGAGTTGTCATGACCAACGTCGCTTTCGTTGCTCTTGCTTGCGGTATCATCATCGGCCTGGGCGCTTTCGGCGCTTGCATTGGTATCGCCCTGATGGGTGGTAAATATCTGGAAGCATCGGCTCGTCAGCCTGAACTGATGAACGCTCTGCAAACCAAGATGTTCCTGCTGGCCGGTCTGATCGATGCTGCCTTCCTGATCGGTGTCGGTATCGCCATGCTGTTTGCATTCGCCAACCCATTTGTTGGGTAATAGGGCGGGTCCGCTGTTTTCTTACAGGCGGACAGGCAGTCGTTGGCGGTGCAGTGCTCACTTACGAACATGCACCGCTGCCGACTTGAACATACAGGTGTCGGGACGCAATCCAGCATCCGGCACACGTGGTATTGAAGGGATACGACCGTGAACTTAAACGCGACTCTCTTTTTCCAGATGATCGTGTTTTTCGTTTTGGCCTGGTTTACGATGAAATTCGTATGGCCGCCACTGACGAAAGCAATCGATGATCGTCGCCAGAAAATCGCCGACGGCCTGGCCGCCGCCGACAAGGGCAAGGCAGACCTGGCCCAGGCGCAAGCGCGTATCAGCCTGATGGAAGCGTCGGCCAAGTCCGACAACCATCAACGGATTGTCGACGCCGAAAAACAGGCAACAACCCTGCTGGAGCAGGCCCGCCGTGACGCCGAGGCAGAAAAAGCCCGCATCATCGCCCAGGCCCAGCAAGACGCTGCTCAGGAAGTGCAACGTGTACGTGAAGGTCTGCGTGGCGAAGTCGCCGCTCTGGCCGTCAAGGGTGCCGAGCAGATCCTGCGACGCGAAGTTGACGCGAAAGCGCATGCCGAGCTGCTTGAACAGCTCAAGGCTGAACTTTAAACTCAAGGCAGGCCATGGCTGAACTATCGACTATTGCCAGACCTTACGCCGAGGCCCTGTTCGCCGCTGTGCGCGACGACAGCCAGGGACTCGAATCGTGGTCGGCCCTGTTGTCCGAAATGGCTCAGGTGGCCGGTCTTCACGATGTGCGCGAGGCACTGAACGATCCGCGCCTGAATAATGGGCAGCGTCTCGAACTTTTTACAGGCCTGATCAAGTCTCAGGTCTCGGAAAAGGCTCGCAACTTTCTCGAACTGCTGGTGGATAACCAGCGCATCTTGCTGTTGCCGCAGATTGCAGAGCAGTTCGATCTATTGAAGCACCAACAAGAAGGCACGGCGCAGGCGCAGATTACCAGCGCTTTCCCGCTCAGCGAGACGCAAGTCAGCGAGCTGGTTGCCGGCCTGGAAAAGAAGTTTGGCCTGAAGCTTAAGCCGACTGTTACCGTCGACGCTGATCTGATCGGCGGTATTCGGGTGATCGTTGGTGACCAGGTGCTCGACACTTCCGTGCAGGCCCGGCTGGCCAGCATGCGCGATACGCTGACCGCATAAGCGCGAGTCAGTAAACAGGATTTCAGGAGTCTGAACATGCAACTTAATCCGTCCGAGATCAGCGAACTGCTCAAGAGCCGCATCGAAGGCCTGGGCGCGTCGACTGACGTTCGTACACAAGGTACGGTCGTGTCGGTGACCGACGGTATCACTCGCATCCACGGCCTGTCCGATGTGATGCAGGGCGAAATGCTCGAATTCCCGAACAATACGTTCGGTCTGGCCCTTAACCTCGAGCGCGACTCCGTCGGCGCCGTGATTCTGGGTGAATACACCGGTGTTTCCGAAGGCGACTCCGTCAAGACGACGGGCCGTATTCTGGAAGTGCCCGTGGGCCCCGAGCTGCTCGGCCGCGTGGTTGACACGCTGGGCATGCCTATCGACGGCAAGGGCCCCATCAACGCCAAGATGACCGACGTCATCGAGAAAGTGGCTCCCGGCGTTATCGCCCGTGAGTCCGTGTCCCAGCCCATGCAGACCGGCACCAAAGCCGTGGACTCCATGGTGCCTATCGGTCGTGGCCAGCGCGAGCTGATCATCGGCGACCGTCAGACCGGCAAGACCGCCGTGGCTGTGGACACCATTCTTGCCCAGAAGGGCAATGGCGTGAAATGTATTTACGTTGCCGTGGGCCAGAAAGCCTCCACGATCAACAACGTGGTGCGCAAGCTCGAAGAGCACGGCGCCATGGAATACACCATCGTTGTGGCTGCTTCCGCTTCGGAATCCGCCGCCATGCAGTACCTGGCTCCCTACTCGGGTTGCACGATGGGCGAATACTTCCGTGATCGCGGCGAAGACGCCCTGATCATTTATGATGACTTGACCAAGCAAGCCTGGGCCTACCGTCAGGTTTCCCTGCTGCTGCGTCGTCCTCCAGGCCGCGAAGCCTACCCTGGCGACGTGTTCTACCTGCACTCCCGCCTGCTGGAGCGCGCTGCTCGCGTGAACGCCGAGTACGTAGAAAAGTTCACCAATGGCGAAGTGAAAGGCAAGACCGGTTCTCTGACCGCACTGCCCATCATTGAAACGCAGGCCGGCGACGTGTCCGCTTTCGGGCCGACCAACGTGATTTCGATTACCGACGGCCAGATCTTCCTGGAATCGGACCTGTTCAACGCGGGTGTGCGTCCCGCCATCAACGCCGGTATCTCCGTGTCCCGCGTGGGTGGTGCCGCTCAGACCAAGGTCATCAAGAAGCTGTCCGGCGGTATTCGTACCGACTTGGCTCAGTATCGTGAATTGGCCGCCTTCGCTCAGTTCGCCTCCGATCTGGACGACGCAACCCGTCGCCAGCTGGAGCGTGGCAAGCGCGTGGTGGAACTGCTCAAGCAGCCCCAGTACCAGCCTCTGGCTGTGTGGGAACTGGCCGTGAGCCTGTACGCCGTGAACAACGGTTACTTCGACGATCTGGATGTGTCTCAGGTTCTGCCTTTCGAGAAAGGCCTGAAAGATCACCTGCGCAACAAGTTTGACGCACTGGTGCAGCGCATCGAAAGCAAGAAGGAACTGGTTAAGGAAGACGAGGCTGAGCTGGTTGCAGCCATTCAGGACTTCCAGAAGCACGGCGCTTTCTAATCACTGCAGGCAGGCGCCGGAGTGCTTCCGGCGTCACGATTAGCGGGAGGCGGGCGTCCTCGCCAGTCTCCCGACAATGCCCTTACAGGAAAGTGTGATGGCCGGAATCAAGGAAATTCGTACTAAGATCAAGAGCGTGCAAAACACGCGCAAGATCACCAAAGCCATGGAGATGGTGGCGGCATCCAAGATGCGCAAGGCGCAGGAACGGATGCGGGCCGGCCGTCCCTATGCAGACAAGGTGCGCGAGATCGCTTCGCACCTGATGCAGGCGCATCCCGACTACACTCACCCCTACATGGTTGAGCCCGCCGAAATCAAGGCTGTTGGTATTGTTGCAGTCAGCACCGACAAAGGTCTGTGCGGCGGCTTGAACACCAACATCCTGCGTCTGGTTCTTGCGCGTCTGCGCGAGTTCGAGGACAAGGGTATTTCGGTGCAGATAACCGCATTGGGTGGGAAGGCCGCCGGCACGTTGGCTCGTGTTGGCGCCAAGCTGGTTTCTCAGGAAGTCGGTCTGGGCGACGCGCCCAACCTGGAACGTCTGATCGGCGCCATCAAGGTGCAGATCGATGATTTCGTGGAAGGTCGCATCGACGCCGTCTACCTGGCGTCCAGCCGCTTCGTCAATACGATGAAGCAAGACCCGACGTTCATTCGCCTATTGCCTCTGCCTACCGGCCTGAAGGATCCATTCCAGGCCGGCGACCAGGTCAACGCTGAAAGCGGTGCGGTCAATTCCTCCGAATACGGTTGGGATTACATCTACGAACCTGATGCCAAGTCCGTGATCGACGACTTGCTGATGCGTTACGTGGAAGGTCTGGTATTCCAGGCAGTCGCCGAGAACATGGCTTCTGAGCAGTCTGCCCGTATGGTGGCCATGAAGGCCGCTTCGGACAACGCGAAGTCCGTGATCGGTGAGCTTCAGCTGGTCTACAACAAGACCCGCCAAGCAGCGATTACCAAGGAAATCTCCGAAATCGTGGGGGGTGCCGCTGCCGTCTAATCACGGCAAAGGCATACCATCAAAGTTATATTGCAAGGACTCAACATGAGCAACGGTACCATCGTTCAGTGCATCGGCGCCGTGGTGGATATTCAGTTCCCCCGCGACAGCATCCCTAAAGTCTACGACGCCCTGACGCTCGTTGACGAAAGCTCGGCCTTCGCTGAAAAAGGCCTGACCTTTGAAGTACAGCAACAATTGGGTGACGGTGTGGTGCGCACCATCGCCATGGGTTCCAGCGACGGCCTGCGTCGCGGTATGGAAGTAGCCGGCACCGGCGCTCCCATTTCCGTGCCTGTGGGTGTTGGCACCTTGGGTCGCATCATGGACGTGCTGGGCCGCCCCATCGACGAAGTGGGCCCCATCCAGTCCGACGAGCGTCGTTCCATCCACCAGGAAGCCCCCAAGTTCGACGAATTGTCGCCTTCGGTGGAACTGCTGGAAACCGGCATCAAGGTGATTGACCTGGTTTGCCCGTTCGCCAAGGGTGGTAAGGTTGGCCTGTTCGGCGGCGCCGGTGTGGGCAAGACCGTTAACATGCTGGAACTGATCAACAACATCGCCAAGGCCCACAGCGGTCTGTCCGTGTTTGCCGGCGTGGGTGAACGTACCCGTGAAGGTAACGACTTCTACCACGAAATGGCGGATGCCGGCGTTATCCAGATGGACAACCTGAGCGACTCCAAGGTTGCCATGGTGTTCGGTCAGATGAACGAGCCTCCAGGCAACCGTCTGCGCGTGGCGCTGTCCGGCCTGACCATGGCCGAGAAGTTCCGTGACGAAGGCCGCGACATCCTGTTCTTCGTGGACAACATCTACCGCTATACCCTGGCCGGTACCGAAGTGTCCGCTCTGCTGGGTCGTATGCCTTCCGCCGTGGGTTACCAGCCTACGCTGGCTGAAGAAATGGGTAAGCTGCAAGAGCGCATTACCTCGACCAAGACCGGTTCGATCACGTCCATCCAGGCCGTGTACGTTCCTGCCGACGACTTGACCGACCCTTCGCCTGCCACCACCTTCCTGCACCTGGACTCCACCGTGGTGCTGTCGCGTGACATCGCCGCCCTGGGTATTTACCCGGCCGTGGACCCTCTGGATTCCACCAGCCGTCAGCTCGACCCCCAAGTGGTGGGCGAAGAGCACTACGAAGTAGCCCGTGGCGTGCAGCAAACACTGCAACGCTACAAGGAACTGCGCGATATTATCGCTATTCTGGGCATGGACGAACTGTCTCCTGAAGACAAGCAGGCCGTGGCCCGCGCCCGTAAGATCCAGCGCTTCCTGTCGCAGCCTTTCCACGTGGCTGAAGTGTTTACGGGTGCTCCTGGTAAATACGTGCCGCTGGCTGAAACCCTGCGTGGCTTCAAGATGATCGTCAACGGCGAGTGCGACGCCCTGCCCGAGCAGGCGTTCTACATGGTCGGTTCCATCGACGAGGCTTTCGAGAAAGCCAAGACTATTCAGTAAGGATTGCTCATGGCTAAGCTTCATGTTGACGTGGTCAGTGCCGAAGAATCGATCTTTGCCGGCGAGGCAAAGTTCGTGGCGCTGCCCGGCGAGGCCGGGGAACTGGGCATTTTGCCCGGCCATACCCCGCTGATCTCCCGGATTCGTCCCGGCACGCTGAAGATCGTTATGGAAGATGGCCGCGAAGAACTCATCTTCGTGGCCGGCGGCATACTCGAAGTTCAGCCCGGCAAAGTCACTGTATTGTCGGATACCGCGATTCGCGCTCACGACCTGGATGAGGCCAAGGCACTTGAAGCCCGCAAGCGTGCGGAAGAGGCCCTGCGCAACACCAAGGACAAAGCCGATATCGCCGTAGTGGAAGCCGAGCTGGCCATGCTGGCCGCCCAGGCAGCCGCTGCCCGTCGTCTGCGGGACGTGCGCAAGCACTGATCGCAGCGGACGATGTCCACAAAAAAGGCGCCTTCGGGCGCCTTTTTTGCATTTAGAGCCCAGGAATCAGTTTATGTGGTTTTGGCGCAGCGCTTGCAGACTTGCATGCACGCCGTCGCGCCAATCGCGGGGAATGGCCTGTGCGCCCAACAGTTCGTCCAATCTGATCTGGCTCAGGCCTGATTGGGCCGGGCGGCGTGCCGGGGTAGGGTACTGACAGGTTGAAATAGGCCGTAGCACGGGTGATTCTGCAAGCAGTCCCAGTTGAGCCGCCTGGCGGAAGATCTCCTGGGCGAAAACGTACCAGCTGACATCGGGCTGGCCGGCGTAGTGATAAATGCCGCAGGGGGCTTGCACGCCGGCCTCCAAGCGCCGGGCGAGAAGCAGCAGAACCTGGGCGATATGCGGGGCATAGCTGGGGCCGCCCACTTGATCGGCCACAATACGTAGCTCTCGACGTTCCTGGCCCAGGCGCAGCATGGTTTTCAGGAAGTTGTTGCCGAACTGGCTGAATATCCAGCTTGTGCGCACGATGACAGCCGAGGGCAGGGCGGCTTGCACGGCCTGCTCGCCCTCGAGCTTGCTCTTTCCATAGATGTTTATCGGCCCGGTCGGTGCGTCTTCAGCATAGGGCTGCGCCGCCTGGCCGTCGAAGACGTAGTCGGTCGATACATGAATCAGGCCGATCCCACGCTGCGCACAGGCCTGCGCCAGCAGGCCAGGGGCGACCGCATTGACGAGATGCGCTGCTTCCGGCTCGGACTCGGCTTTGTCTACGGCCGTGTAAGCGGCTGCATTGATCAGTACATCAGGCCGATATTGTTCCAGTGCCTGATGTATGGATTCTGGATTGGTGATGTCCAGATCAGATCGAGGCAGGATGTGAATGCTCTCAGTCTGCGGTACGGGTCTACGCATGAGCCGAATTTGCGCTGAAGCCGGCCTGGTTTGCAAATGCGCTTCGACGCGGGATGACTTCAGCCAGCCTATGGCCTGGCCGAGCTGGCCGCCGCCGCCGGACACCAGTATGCGTGTCATGGCCTGTCACGCTGGCTAGGAAGCTGAAATTGCTCCAGTCCTGGATGGCGGCTGTCCTTGGGTGACAGCAAGGGATGCTGGACTGGCCAGGCGATGGCCAGCCGGGGGCAGTTCCAGGCCAGCCCGCCTTCATCGTCGGGGCGGTAGTAGTCCGTGCATTTGTAGTTGAGGTCCGCTTCTTCGCTTAGCACATAGAATCCATGCGCGTATCCGGGAGGCAGCCAGAGCTGGCGGTGATTGCTTTCGCTTAATTCGACACCGACATAGCTTCCGAAGGTCTTTGATTCAGGGGTGATGTCTACGGCAACATCAAAGATGGCACCGCGCATGACGCTGATCAACTTTCCTTGTGGCCGGGTGCGCTGGAAGTGAAGGCCGCGCAGCACATTCCGACCGGAGCGGGAATAATTGTCTTGTACGAAAGGCAGGGTGATGCCGGCGCGCTCGCGGTAGCGCTCCTGGCTGAATGTTTCTTTGAAGAAGCCGCGCTCGTCGCTGAAAACGCGGGGCTCGATGATGAGAACCCCCGGCAGGGACGTGGTCAGGATATTCATGTTTGGCTTTCTATATGGAACAGATAGCAGGAGCCCTTGATACTCGCTGCTACCATGGAGTATTTTCCGGGCGCCAGAGCCCAGTCTTGCGCATAGCTTGTCGGTGCTGCTCGCTTGGCTCCTTAGGCATCTGGCCCCATTCATGGCCCAAGGCCTAGCGTGTTCTCCTGCATTGTAGTTCTTGCCGGCACGGCCATGTGCAAGGGTTTCCAATGGCGTCCGGGCATGACTCTTACTATTTAGGCCGTCCGATCTTCTGCCGGGCAAGAGGCTGCAAAGGAGTTGCCTGCATGGATCATAGGCTGGCTTTTGCTGTCAAAAGGGAAGCGTACTTATTTGATAGGGAGTGGGCGAAGGATACGCGGTCGTGTTTAAACTGCTGTAGCGATCACTAGGTAGTTACAATTCATCACCTCTCGGGAGATGTCTGATTTTCTGTTGTTGATCGTAGGCCTATGATGACGGTAAGCCTGCCTGCGAGAGTGCGAGGCCCTACAGTATGAAATTTCAAGCTGTTGATTTTTAAAATTATTTTTGCTTAAAAATGTTGACTGCAAATCTATTTTCCCACCAAGGAAATCGAGCTACATCGATTCTGGTATTTCTGTTCCTGACTACCTTGCTTTCGACGCGGAGCGGGTATTCGTATGCATTGGGTGTGTTGGCGCTTTACTCGCTTTGGCAGGTCGTGCGCTCACCCAGCATCAGCCTGCAGCGGTCCGAGTCATGGGTTCTCTTGTGGCTGCTTCTATTTGCGATCCTGGGCATGTCGGCCGCAGCCATACACGGTGATCCTCTTGATGCTTACGAAGTGCCGATTAAGTTTGCCCTGGCTGTCGTCCTGATTGTGTGCTGCATGAAGTTACCTCCCCAGCCGGCTTTTTTTTGGCTCGGCCTGTCCCTGGGGACGGGCAGCGGGCTGGCCGTGGCGTATTGGAAGATGCTGCACTCCACTGAATTTAAAGCCTATGGTTATACAGGCGCTATTCAGTTTGGTAATTTGTCACTGACCATGGGCGTGATCTTGCTAATTGGCCTGTTCTGGATTCTGCGCAATGGGGGACAGCGGCGGCGAGAGTGGGTGGTCCTGTTGAGCCTGGGAGCGGCCTGCGGATTACTAGGCTCGTATTTCTCAGGAACACGGGGGGGCTGGATTGCGCTTCCGGTGTTTATGATGCTTTTTGTATTGGCTTACTTGAGGCGCAGCAATTTGTTGGCCTGTATGGTCATTACCATCACAATTATCGGTGCTGGCTTGGCGGTTGGCACGTATTCGCCATTGGTACAGGAGCGTATTCAGGCAGTTGCTACCGATGTGGTGGAATACCAAAGCCAAGGCTTTGAGAGTGCCGGATCGATAGGATCACGCCTGGCTATCTGGGAAGTGTCCCTTGATATGCTTAAGGATAAGCCGGTGTGGGGATGGGGCGAGGTCCAGTTTCGGGAAGAGCTGAAAAAGAGAGAGCAGGAGGGTCGGCTGGGGGCAGCGCCCGCATCACTCGCAAACACACACAACACATTCATTGAGGTCTGGATGATGTACGGTGGTTTGGCGTTGATCGCCTTGACTGGTTTGTTGATCAGTCTTACGTGGTATTTCCTGCGCTATGTCAGGTGCCCGGATTCTGTCATGCGGGCCTATTCCTTAGCCGGCCTATGTCTGGTCATGGGGTATGTCGTATATGGACAGTCCCAGATCATGCTGATTCGCAACAATACCCTGGTTTTCTTTTTATTGATGACGGCGGTGCTGATGGGCTTACTGCGCCAACGCCGGATTGAGCTCGAGAGTTAGGAAAAAACGCAGGCTCTTGCGCTTATGCGCGCAAGAGCCTGGTTTGGATGAATTGAAAAGATCAGGAGTGATCGGGTTTGGGATCGTACTCCGGTATCCATTGCTTGAGTTGAGCCCGAACCTCGTTGTCAGGTACTTGCCTATCTTGATCCAACCAGTGCTCGATGGCCGACTCGAACTCGACGGGTACGGGGCGGGAGCGCGCGATGCGCAGTTTGGGGTGGGGCGTTTGGCGGGTCTCTTCGGAGTCGGCCAGCAATTCCTCAAACAGTTTTTCCCCAGGTCGTAAACCCGTGAATTCGATACGGATTTCGTCTTCGGTATAGCCGGCCAGCCGTATCATGTTCTTGGCCAAATCCACGATCTTCACGGGCTCACCCATGTCCAGCACGAAGATTTCTCCACCGTCCCCCATAGCGGCTGCCTGCAGCACCAGTTGCGCTGCTTCGGGGATGGACATGAAATAGCGTGTGATGTCAGGGTGTGTCACGGTGACAGGACCCCCATGCTCAATTTGAGCTTTGAACCGGGGAATGACGCTGCCTGTGCTACCCAGAACATTGCCAAATCGGACCATCTGGATACGAGTTCCTTGTTGCTGGCAATGCAGGGTTTCGCAGACCATCTCGGCCATTCTCTTGGTAGCCCCCATGACGTTTGTCGGATTGACCGCTTTGTCGGTGGAAATAAGCACAAAGCGTTCCGCCCCAACCCGAATGGCTTCTTGCGCGACGACGCGCGTGCCAGCCACGTTGTTTTGCACCGCCTGCCACGCATTGTTGACTTCCATCAGCGGGACGTGTTTATACGCGGCGGCATGAAACACGACTTCGGGACGGTAACTCTCACAAATGTGGCGCATCCGGCTGGCGTTTTTCACATCCGCGGCCAGAGGGAAAATCTCGATTTCGGGCCGGTGCTCTCGAAACCACTGCTCTATCATGTATAGCGCAAATTCGCTGGCCTCGACCAAGACGATATGGCTGGGACTGAATCGTGATAATTGACGGCAGAGCTCGCTGCCGATCGAGCCGCCTGCGCCCGTGACCAGCAGCCGCTTGCCGGTCAGCATGGTGCGTACATGCGAGTTGTCGATCTCCACGGATCGACGCCCCAGCAGATCTTCGATCTTGACGGGCCTCATGACGTTGATGGCCACACGTCCGCTCATGAGCTCGCCCAGGCCGGGGACTGTGAACAGATTGGCGCCCGCGTTGGTCGCGATCTTTGTAATACGTTGCAGCGCCTCGGCCGAGGCGGACGGCATGGCCAGAATGGCGTGCTTTGCATTCCAGCGCTGCATGATTTCGGGCAATTTGTCCGTTCCGGATTCCACGCGGCGCCCCAATAGCTCAAGCCCCCATTTGTGCTGATCATCGTCGACCAGGGCCACGACGTTCCAGTCAGCGCTTCGGCCGAGTTCGCGAACCAGCATGACGCCCGCAGTGCCTGCGCCAATGACGACTACCGGCTTGCCCTGGGTCTTGCTGTGCTCATAGAGCTGGCGCTCTTTCCACATGCGCCAGGTCAGCCGGCCTCCGGACATGATCACGAGCAGCAGGATGGGATAGAGCAGGATCACTGAGCGGGGAATGACCGCCTGACCTTGCATCAGTGTGGTGAACAGCAGCAGGACCAGCGCCGAAAATGCAACAGCCTTCAGTACTCGGCGCAGATCGGGGAGGCTGGCGAAAATCCACATGCCGCGGTAAAGGCCAGCCCAATGACAGGCTAATAGTTGAGCGATGGTTAGTGGCAGAAGGCCCAGGTACAGCCCCGATTCATAGCCTGCCGGCCATTCGAAGTTGAATCTGATCAAGTAAGAGCCTAGCCAGGCCAGTAGCACGGCCAGGATATCGAACGCAAAAACCAGAAACGAACGAAAATGCGAGTTCATGCTCATTCGAGGGCCTCTACGGGCAAGAGCGCCGTTCCTGGAGGGATGACACGGCCTTCCTTGACGACGACGTGGTAGCCGGCCGCGCACCCTGCCTGCAGCCATGCCATGGTCTCGATTATCACTCCGCCGGCGAGTTGAGTGCCAACTCCCAGGTGAGCGAAGTCGTGAAGGATGGCATCGTGATCGACAGTGGCATTCGCATTGACGATGCAGCCCTGTCCGACTTGAGCATGGGCGCCCACAATGGCTCCAGCCATGATGGCGACGCCTGATCCAAGGCGCGCCGAGGGGCTGACATAGGCTCTGGGGTGGATGATGGTCGTCAGGCTTGCCTGGAGTTCACTCAGCCTTTGCACCAGGGCGGCTCGAGTGTGCTGATTCCCGATAGCCACGATGGTGCAGTCGTTTGGCTGAATCAATTCCGGCAGATGGGAGGTTGATCCCACGACCGGCCAGCCATCGACTTGTTTACCGTCCTGGTAACTGTCATCGATAAACCGGATGTTTTCCCAGCCATTTTCCAGCGCCGCTTCTGCAACGGCTCTTCCGTGGCCGCCTGCACCAACGATGTACAGTATGTCTTGAGTGTTCATGTGTAATTCTAAATATACGGGTTGATCCGACTGCCCTGCGAGCGCCGCTTATCTTTATTCCGGCGCTCCTGCCCGGAACAGGTAGGCCAGCAAGCACAGCGGGGTGTACGCAAGCAGTGTGATCAGTGCAGGATCGTATGCTCCTGCCCAGGCCCAGTAAGCCATGGGGAAAAGCCAGAATATATTGATGGCGATTACGGCCAGAGTGACTGGACGATGAGCCCCCAGTTTTCTGGATGCGAATTGGTAGCCATGCGAGCGATGAGCTTCGTAGACCTTTTCCTTCCTGAGCAGTCGCCGCACCAGCGTCCAGGTAGCATCCGCGATGAAAACCCCTGAGAGTATGATCCAGGACCAAAAAAGCCGCTCGTCTATCCAGGCCGCTTGGATTGTCAATCCACCTAAGGTCAAACCCAGGAATCCGCTGCCCGCATCGCCCATGAAAATCCGTGCAGGAGGAAAATTCCAGACCAGAAACCCGGCGACTGAGCAAGCCAGCAGGAGTGGATAAAAGGCCATGTCGGGCAGACCCTGGGCGAGATACAGAAGTGCGCCGCCGACACTGACGCAAATGGCCTGGGCGCTGGCGATACCGTCGATGCCATCCATGAAATTATAGAGATTCAACAGCCATACCAGGACCAGGACCAGAGTGATCGACAAAGGCCAGGCAGCAGGGATGTCCAGCCCAAACAGCGTGACGGGGGGAGGCCCGCCTAGCCAGTACAGAACCCAGATCGCAGCGGAAAAGTGCGCCACCAGGCGCCAGCGGGCGGGAATGTGCCCGTGGTCGTCGAGAAAACCGACCAGGGCAATGAGCAGACCAGCGCCCAGAATGGCGGTGGCGGCATCGGTGTTCATCGGCAACAGCGTGGCGCTGACAAGTCCCAACAGAAGAAAAGTGGCGACGAAGGCGACACCACCTCCGCGTGGAGTCGGTCGGGTGTGAGAGCTGCGCGCATTGGGCACGTCGATGACATTGCGCTCAATGGCGTATTTCCGTACCGCCCAGGTCAGGAAAAACGCCATGAGAAATGCAAGCGGATAATAGAACCAAGATGAAGATGTCATGGGAGTTCGTTGGGGTGCAAGTGCAAGTAGAGCAGCTTATTCGATGTCTCTTGGTTGCAAAAAGAAAGATTGTGGCGTGAAGTCGAAGTCACTCCTGGCATCATCATGGTCAAATATCATGTCTTTGTTCATGCGCAGGACCATGTCCGCATTCCAGTTCTTGTATTTTGGAATCAATCTAAGAAAAAAGAGTGCGACATTGAAGGCGGGCATGGGAATATTGATCAGTCTGGGAGGTTTGCCCAGCGCCTGAAAAACCCGTTTGACCATTTCTTTGTAGGTCAGCTGTTCTGCGCCGGATATATTGTAGGCCTTGTTCATGGCTGCGTCGGCCCATAATGCCTGAATGCAGGCGCGAGCGACATCGTCCACATAGATGGGTTGGCGCAGTCCCTTTCCGCCGCCCAGCAGGGGAAAGAATCCCCATTTTCGGATCAGTCTTACAATTTCGGAAAGATTCCGGTCGGTGCTGCGTCCGTATATCAAGGTGGGGCGCAGGATAGTCCAGCCTATATTGTGTGTAGCGCACCATTCGCGGACCTGGCGTTCGCCATTAACCAGCTTCTGGACCAATTCTTCTTCATACGGATTCGAAGAGCTTGTTTTCGTGAATTGACTGGTCGAGGAGATGCAGACGATTCTTTTGGCTTTGCACAGAGACAAGAAAGCCTGATATTGCTCAATCACCCAGATGTGGCTGACGACAATCCAGTGTTGAATTTCGCCCGTCAGGGCGAACAGATGTTCAGGCGACATATCGGGTAATACTTGAACCCACTGAACTTGACCGTCGTTCTGAGAGAGATGTGTCCTGGAAAGAGCAATGACTCGATGACCCGATTCAGTCAGCATTCGCATGATTTGCCGGCCGGCAGGTGATGTGGCGCCGAGCAGGCCTACGGTAGTGTGTGACGTCATGGTCATGGGGAGACGGCTTGTTGTAAGTGTTCAGCCAGGCGGCGAGCCTGTGCTTTCAGTTCAAAGTGTTCCAGGAAGTAGCGTCGCCCGCTTTCTCCCATGCGTGCTCGTTCTTCGGCGGGCATGTTGTAGAGTCTGCGGATGTTGTCGGCTAAGGCTTGCGCGTCCTCTGCTGGACTGCACAGGCCGGCGGCCGCTTGTTCTACGACTCGGGCGCCTTCGCCATTGATGCTTGCCAGAATCGGCTTGCCGGCGGCCAGGTAGGTCTGGATCTTGGCGGGCACTGTCTGGGCATAGATGGGCTCATTCTTCAGGGATACGAGCAAGCCTGTCGCCCGGCTAAGGAATTGCGGCATTTCTTCGGCAGGGAAGCGGCCAGCCAGTATCAGCTGGGACAAACCGAATGTGGCCTGTTGTTCCAGAAGCCAGTCGCTCATGCTGCCGCTACCTACTAACACCAAACGGAAATTGGAAAGATCCGACAGCAGACGACAGGCTGCTATCAGTGTTTCCACGGCCTGCGCCGATCCGAGATTGCCCGTAAAGACGATACAGAAATGCTCTTCCAGAGTGGCGAGCAATGTGTGCGGCACTTGGGTCGTGGATGTGGACGGGCTTGCCACGTCCGCCGCGAAATTAGGGAAATAGGCTATTTTGTCGCGACGCGCGTAGACAGCGACAGCGTCGATGAACGCATGGGATTGAACCAGAATTTTCCGACTATTGGCGTAGATGGCGCGCACCAACAGGCCGACTGTAGCCAGGGCATATTTATTGCGCAGGTGCCCGGTTGCGCTCAGGCTTTCGGGCCATAAGTCCAAGACCCACATCACCATGGGCGTGCGTTTGCGCCATTTCAGATAGATAGCTGGTATGGCCGCCGTGATAGGGGACAAGCTGAATACGAAAATGACATCGTAGTCCTTGCCTTTAGCTTGACGGGGAAAATGACGCAGGCCATTCCATACAAAGGACAAGTAATTCCGTATCAGGTCCTTGGCTCCACTTTTACCGCGTGGACGCAAGGGCGCCCTGTGGATAGTGACTTTTTCGGAAAATGTCTCCTGGCTGCATCCATCCTGGGTATAACCGGCAAAGATCGCGCCATCCGGATAGTTGGGCTTGCCGGTATAGACATCAATTTGGTGTCCTTGCGCCTCCAGCTCCTTGACCATTTCGTTGATGGAAAAGGATTCCGGCCAGAAGTATTGAGTGACCAGTGCGATTTTCAACTTACTTCTTCCACACAACGCGGTTGACGTAGTCCGTGTAGCTATGAATGATGCGCACCACTTTTTCGGCGACATTGGGCATGCTGTAGTCCTCAACCAGGCGCAGCAGCCGTTGTTCGCCGCGAGGCTGGCTTGCCAGGATTTCAAGTCCCTGCAGGACGCGTTCGCTTTGTAGTCCTACCATCATGACGGCGGCTTCTTCCATGCCTTCGGGGCGCTCGTGGGCCTCGCGAATGTTCAATGCCGGAAAGTTCAGGATAGAGGACTCTTCCGAGATCGTGCCGCTGTCCGACAGGACAGCGCGTGCTGATACCTGCAGGCGGTTGTAATCCTTGAAGCCCAGCGGTTTGAGCAGTTGCACGTTGGGGTGGAACTGGACGCCTCGCTCATTGACGCGCTTCTGAGTCCGGGGGTGCGTGGAAACAATGACGGGCAGGTCGTATGTGCTGGCCACCTGATTCAAGGTGTTGACCAGTTTGTCGAAGTTGGCCGGCGCATCTATGTTTTCTTCACGGTGCGCGCTGACCACGAAATATTGGTGCTCCTGCAGCCCCAGGCGCGTCAGCACATCGGATTGCTCGATGCCGTCCTTGTAGTGGTGCAGCACTTCGTACATGGGGCTACCGGTTTTGATGACCATGTCGGGAGGCAGGCCCTCGCGCAACAGGTATTCCCGGGCGATGGAGCTGTAGGTCAGGTTGATGTCGGCCGTGTGATCAACAATGCGACGATTAATTTCCTCGGGAACGCGCTGGTCAAAGCAGCGGTTGCCCGCTTCCATGTGGAACGTGGGAATTTTACGGCGCTTGGCGGGCAGTACGGCCATGCAGCTGTTTGTGTCTCCCAGGACCAGCAGAGCTTCGGGTTGGATGCTCTCTAGAACCTGGTCCATGGCAATGATGACGTTGCCGATGGTTTCCACGCCGTTTTTGCCTGCTGCATTCAGAAAATGGTCGGGTTTGCGGATCCCCAGATCCTGGAAGAATATTTCGTTCAGCTCGTAGTCGTAGTTTTGGCCGGTATGGACGAGGACATGGTCGCAATATTGGTCCAGTGCGGCCAGTACGCGTGAGAGACGGATGATTTCAGGACGAGTGCCCACGACGGACACAACTTTTAATTTTTTCATATCACAGGGGGCAGGTAATAGTATCGGGGTGCTGGCGGTCGAATATCTCGTTCGCCCAGAGCATGACGACCATTTCATCATCGCCAATATTGGTGATGTCATGGGTCCAGCCCGGTACCGTCTCGACGATTTCCGGGGTGTCGCCGCTGGTCGTCAACTCGTAATAGTCGCCTGTATCCACTTGGCGGAAGCGAAACAACGCGCGACCCTTGATCACCAGAAATTTCTCGGTTTTTGTATGGTGATAATGACCACCGCGCGTAATGCCTGGATGGGCGGTGAAATACGAAAATTGTCCGCTGTCGGGGGTCTTGAGCATCTCGACAAAGACGCCGCGGGGATCGCCGTACTTGGGAACCTCGTAGGAGAATTTGTCCGTGGGCAGATAGCTGACGTAGGTGGAGTAAAGCTCTCGTGTGAGGCCGGCTCCTACGCGTTCGGTCACCAGTGTTTCCCGGCTGTTCTTGAAGGCGGTCAGCAGGTCGGCCAGCTCTCCTACGGTAATGCGGGATTGGGGTTGGACGTCCAGGTAACCTTGCTGCGTCGTGGCCTGATTGTCGAGCACGGCCAGGAAGTGGCGCACGACGGTATCGATATAGACCAGGGTGACCTCTGCTTGCCGGTCATGGATATTGATGGGCAAGTCGCGGGCGATGTTGTGGCAGAAGGTGGCTACGGCGGAGTTGTAGTTGGGGCGCGCCCATTTGCCGAATACATTGGGCAGTCGGGCGATGAATACGGTGCCGGGGTGGTCGCGCTCGAGATCGAGCAACGCCTGTTCGGCGGCTTTCTTGCTCTGTCCATACGGATTGTTGAGCTCGGCCTGGCTGGACGAGGTGTAGACCACCCGAATTGATCTTCCGCTCGAGCGGATGGCATTGCAAAGCGATTGTGTCAGTTGGGCATTGCCGGTCTGGAATTCGGCGGGGTCCTGAGGGCGGTTGATGCCCGCCAGATGAAAGACCAGATCCACCTCGTTGAGCAGGTCAGGCAGTGCATCGACAGGCGTGTCGCGCGTGAAGTGCAGCACCTCGATTGCGTTGCGCTCTGAAAGAGCCAGGCACAGGTTTTTGCCGACGAAGCCCTGGGCTCCGGTCACGAGTACTCGCATTGTCTTATTCCTCGGGCTGTGCAGGTTCACCGCGTTGGATGGCGCGCATGAAGTCCAGCTTCAACAGCAGTTTTTCCATGCCGGCGCTGTCCAGACGCTCGGTATTGTGGGAGTTGTAATCTTCGCTCTGGGAGATCTTTTCTTCGCCTTGTTCGACATACTTGGAGTAGTTAAGGTCGCGCAGATCAGGCGGGATGCGGTAGTAATCGCCCATATCCTGTGCATTGGCCATTTCTTCACGGCTCAACAAGGCTTCATACAGTTTTTCGCCATGCCGGGTACCGATGACTTGAATCGGGTGCTCTGGCTGCTTGAGCATGCGGGTCAAGGTCTGGGCCAGCGTCAGAACGGTTGCCGCCGGCGCTTTTTGAACAAACAGATCGCCGTTATTGCCGTGTTCAAAGGCATACAGAACTAAGTCCACTGCATCGCTGAGCGTCATCATGAAGCGGGTCATGTTGGGATCAGTGATCGTGATGGGTTTGCCTTCGCGAATTTGGCCGATGAACAGCGGGATGACCGAGCCGCGGGAGGCCATGACGTTGCCGTAGCGCGTGCCGCAGATGACGGTTCGGGTAGCGTCCAGATTGCGCGATTTGGCGACAAATACTTTTTCCATCATCGCTTTGGAGATACCCATTGCGTTGATAGGGTATACGGCCTTGTCAGTGCTGAGGCAAACGACTTTCTCGACTTGATTCTGAACGGCCGCTTCGAGTACGTTCTCAGTGCCCAGGATGTTGGTGCGCACCGCCTCCATGGGGTGAAACTCACAGGAAGGCACCTGTTTGAGTGCGGCCGCGTGGAAAATGTAGTCAACGCCGCGAGTGGCATTGAGAATGCTCGAGTAATCGCGCACGTCGCCGATGTAAAACTTGAGTTTGGGGCTGGCGTAGTGCTTGCGCATGTCGTCCTGCTTTTTCTCGTCACGGCTGAAAATGCGGATTTCCGCAATATCAGTGTCAAGAAAGCGTTTCAGGACGGCATTGCCGAAGGAGCCTGTGCCTCCGGTGATCAGTAATTTTGCGTTTGGTTTGAGCATAAAATCGGTCGTGGAAAGAGTCAGCGAGTTCGCAAGGCAGAGTTGATGAGCGTGTTCTTAGCCTCGGGGCTGGGGTAGTTGATCAGTACGGCTTTATAGGGGCCCTTGAAGACGAACATGCTGCCTGCTCCCGCGCCAATAATTCCAAAGCGTTGGATCAGAGCGCCGATGTCTTCCTGCGAACCTGCGCCTCCCAGTACGGACATGGGTACCCTAAGGTTGCTGTGTATCTGTTCTATCAAGTCGAGATCATAGCCGTTCATCATGCCGTCGTGGTCTATGCTGTTGATGACTAACTCGCCAATGCCTTGATCCTGCAGGCTTAGGGATAGTTCGATAGGGCACAGGTGGCTGTTTTGCTTGCCTCTTTGGGTCCAGACTTCGTATTTCTTGCTGAAACGCTTCTTCTTGACATCCAGTACGGCCACTACGCTTTGGCGCCCGACCTCATCGGCGATATCGGCGGCCAGTGTCGTGTTCTGGACAAGAGCGGAGCTGAGTGCGACTTTCTCCACCCCAAGGCTGATCAGTTCGCGGGCCTGTTCCCGGCTCTTGACGCCGCCTCCGTAGCACAAAGGCATGCGGCACTCGGCGGCCAGGCGCTCTATCAGCTTGAAATCGGGTGCACGCCCCATGACGCTGGCATCGATATCCAGCACCATCAGCTCGTCTGCTTCTTTTTCGTTGAAGATGCGCACGGCATTGATGGGGTCGCCTACATACTTGGGTTTTTCAAACTTGACTGTTTTGACCAAACCGTTGTTCTGGATCAGCAGGCAGGGGATGATGCGCGGGCGTAGCATGATTTAAAGTTCCGCAAAATTCTTCAGCAGGCGGGTGCCTGCGCTATGGCTTTTTTCGGGATGAAACTGAACCCCATGAATATTGTCCCGACGGACCGCGCAGCTGAATGTCTGCCCGTATTGGCTTTGGGCCAGAACGTGGCTGTTGTCCTTACATTCGTAATAAAAGGAATGCAGGAAATAGAACAACGGGGTTTCGCCCAGCCCATTGAACAAGTCGGCATTGTTCAGGGCTGATACTTCATTCCAGCCCATGTGCGGCAGGGGCAGAGAAGGTCCAAGCCGGGTTTGGTCAAATTTGCGGACGTGGCCCGGAATCCAGTTCAGGCCGGGCAACTCCCCTTCGTCGCTGTCTCCGGCCATGATCTGCATGCCCACGCAGATGCCCAAGGCAGGTACTTTTTTTTCCAGGACGAGCTCATCAGCGATCTCGCGCATGCCCGAGTTCTGGAACAAGGTCATGGCCAGATCGAAGGCTCCCACGCCAGGCAGGATGATCTTGCTGGCTGGTTTGAGTTCCTGCGCATTGCGAGCAACGTTGACCGGGATGCCCAATTGCTTGTAGGTATTGATGAAGGCCCGGATATTTCCCAGGCCGTAGTCTACGATTGTGATCATCGGAATAGTCTTTTTTCCAGGCCCAGCTTTTGCATGATGTTTGCCCCCAGTCCGATGATGGCCTTCTTGTTCTTATAGCTGTGGTACGTGGTATTGGGGCCGTCGAAAATCGCTTGCAGTTCATCCTCGCTGAGGTCCAGCTTGTGGGCGACATAACGGAACTCCTGTTTGAGGGTGTGCTCGTCAAGCTCGGGTCGGGAGATCCGGTCAAGCGCTTCGTCACGAGCCATCTGGCCGGTCAGAATCAGGCTGGAAAAATGGGCGCGACGTTTTTCGTAGCCGAACTTCCTGGGCATCCAGAAGTCTTCGTAGAAGCGCGTGAAGCGTGACTCGTGGTGCTTGTGTAGAAAAGGCTGCCAGCCAAAGCGTTCGTTCAACAGCGTCTCGGCGTCAGTCTTGATGTAGGGGAGCAGATTAAGCGGCTTGAAGATCTGCATGCCCAGAACATAGCGGTAGTACAGCTTGTAAGTCAGGATGTCGACGATTGGGAACGTGTCCAGCGGACGTTTTCCAAAACGACGATGAATATCCATGACCAAAGTCTTGTCAATACCGGGATATCCGCCCCATTCCTCGGGCTCGCGGCAGCACTCTGTCGAAAAATTGCCGCCGGTCAGTACGTACTTGAGCTTGTTCTTGCGGGCAAATTGATACAGCCCGGAAAAAAAGGCGACGTCTTGCGGCAGGTCCTGGTCGGGGATCTGGGCCTTCAGGAATGCGACCTGAAGGTCTTTCATTTCTTCCCAGTTGATGACCTCGGTGTACAGGTCCAGGCCGAGCCCGTCGACCAGCTTTTCTATGTTGCCGACGGCCTGGTCTGTGTTCCAGCCCGCGTCGACGTGAAAAAGCAAAGGACGCAGTCCCATGACTTCCTTGGCAACGTAGGCGGTATAGGAGCTGTCCAGGCCGCCACTCAGGCCAATGATGCAATCGAAGTCGCGCCCCTTGCCATCAGCTTTGATCTTATCCGCCACTTTCATGAGTTCCTGATGACCACGCTCGTCGGTGTGCCAGTTCGGTTTGATGACGGTGTCGAAGTTGGCGCAGTAGTCGGACTCTCCGTTGGCGTCGAAGCGGATGTTCGGGTCGCTGGTGTCCATGATGGTGCGGGTGCAGATGCGATATGTCGGAGCGTGCGTCATGTGGGGCTCTCAGGAGCGTTCGAGTAAAACGGAATTATAAAACAGCTGGGCAGGCAGACTCTTTTTCATGCTTGGAGAGGGGATGGCCTGAGCACAGAGGTTCATCGCGAGTGTTAGGCTGGCTTATCGTGTGGGCATGGGGCTGAGTCGGTGTCAGGAAAAGGATGAGGCTAAGAAGAGCGGTGGGTCGGGAAAAGCGCAGCATGCTGGGCGGTATGCTGCCCCAGCATGCGCAGTGTCTGTACCCGCTATGCTTGCTGATGTGGATTGCCAGGCTTCAGGGCAGGCCGACTTTTTTCTGCTTCGTGAGCATAAATCAGTTGAGCCTGTTCACTGTAGTCCAGAAGCTTTCGGGCAATAGTGTTCGACTCTAGTGCCATGGATTGTATTTCGGCTACGGTTTTCTGACTCAGCTCATGAAATATGTGATCAAGGTCCTGATTCTTGTTTATAAGCCAGCCATTGTTGTTGATAAAAGGCACATGGCTTTCAACATCGTCTATGACGACAATGCATCTGCAGCAAAGACTCATTTGCATCGTGGCTGATTGGCTTCCCGGTTGTACGTATACGTCAGCAGCACAGAGAAAATCTCGTAGCTCTTCTGTGTTCTTCCATCCTAAAAAAGAAACTCGTGAGTCTTTTTTGATGAGATCTTCAACTTCTTCTTTGACGTCATCAAGAAGTGCTCCCGCTATCAGGAATTTTTTGTTTTGATCCGGTATTTTGGAAAATGCTTTTAAGGACTCTATCAGTTTTTTAACCTTGTCTATTTTCCCTGTCTGGACTAGCAGGATTTCATTTTCCTTGATATTCAGTGAATGCCGTGTTTTTTCTCGTCTGGAAATATATTCTTGATCGTCAAGTATTTTTCCTCCTAAAGGAAGAAATTCAATCTTGCTTTGAGGTACTGCGTAAAAACTATGGACAAAATTAATTGTGTCCACGGAAATGCAATAGATTTTTTCTATCGCTTCAAGGGATAGCTGTATGATGTTTTTGTAATATAGACCATGGAGAATATTTTTTGAAATAAAGCTGCGCGCACTATTATTCCAGTCCTCATGGCTATCTGCATATACCATGACGTTAGGATTGTTTTTTTTGAATTTCCGTACGGTCAGTAACTCCCAGCCGCATAGCCCGTGAAAAAATAGAACATCAGGGTTTTCTTTTTGTAGCAGTTTGTATAAGCCGGGGTGCATTCTCAATTTCTTCATGATGGCGTGGGGAAGAAATTTCCTATAGGGCAACCTGATGACCCGGGCGCCATCCGACCCCATGTACTCACGGGGCTCGACATAGGTCAGCGTTCGATCGCTGCCGAAACTTTCTGTCGATGCGATGACGACAACATCGTGTCCGTCGCGTACGTTCTGTGCTACCAGCTCATTTTCTTGATAGGCATAATCGTCAATATAGAAGCAAGATAGGCATAGATGAATTATCTTCATATGCCCCCCTTTTCTTGCAAGAGGCGCAGCGGATCATTGAAGTACTGTCCGCATTTCTGCAGTTCGGATTCAGGCCAGTCCCACCAATTGAGAGCGAGTAAAGCTTGAATGATGTTATCGTCAAATCGCATTTTTATCAGTTTGGCAGGATTGCCGGCAACGACTGAGTAAGGAGGGATTGATTTTGTTACAACGGCGCCCATGCCGATCACAGCGCCGTGGCCTATGGTAATTCCTGCTTTTAGATAAGCACCTTTACCTATCCAGACATCGTTGCCTATCGTCGTGACGATTTGGGGAAGATAGTCGTGTTGAGCAAATTTTTCTTTTACGCTATCTTTATGCGATAAAAATACGGGACTGGTAGATACAAATTCTATAGGATGCGCTACCCCACCAATCGTCACATTGCTGCCGATAGAACAAAAAGATCCTATATGGCAGTTTAAGATTTCACAGTCGTACCCACAGAAAGAGTGTTTTTCTAGTGTCGAACTGACCACCAGGCTACCGGACTCAATTGCGGATGTTGGGTGTATCCGGCTATTTTTGATGGCTGCGCCACGCAATTTTTTTATTATTTTAGAATAATAGTATTTAAGCAAAAAAAACCTCTATATCTAAAAAATCTGGGCTGATGGCTTCGAGGCAGGCTTTAAGGTATGTCGGGCAGGAACTCTCGAGAGCTTGGATCCGCCTGGCTCAGGGGCCTGTTGCAGGCATCAGTTGCGGGTAGCTTACTCTTAGTCAGGCTTGGCGGCATAGCCAGAGTTCTGAGCACAGGCCGTCACTTGATCGCTAGGAGTCTTGTTTGACGGCATCTGTGCGCATGCAGCCTTTGCTGCATTCCTTGACAGCGAGCATAGCTCAGTGTCTTTGAACGGCATATCCTGACTTTCCTCATGTTTGACAATGTATGAGTTGCTTACTTTGGGGCTTAAAGGGTCTGGTCTTTGTTGCTCAATGGTTTTTGATCATTGGAGAAATTTAATGAAATAAAAAATATGACACCAGAAATTAAAAACCAGGACCCCATAAGATAGCCGCTTTTTAGGCTGACTATGAAAAAATAAACAAACAAAATCAAAAACAAATCAAGATGCTGGGATTTTTTATGGTATTTTACCATTCCTAAAATAACAAAAAATGCCATTAAAAAAACAAAAGGAATGCCATATATTATAATGGCTTCAGCAATTGAGTTGTGAGGATATAAGGAAAGGTCGTAGTTATTGTAGTATTGAAAAAAGCTAGCGCCGCACCCTGATAAAAGACAGATGGGGTTATCTGTAAGCAAGTCGCTTGCCTGGCGCAACAAAACATCCCTGAGGCTGAGGTTACCGCTTAGAAGAATTGAAAATCGCTCTATAACAGAAAACTTACTGATAAAATCATAAAATACACTGCCAAAAACTAAAATAAATATGACAGATGTTATTGATATGGTAATTACAAGGCGTCTGTTTTTTATGGAGAATATAAAAAATAGAAATAGGGCGCCTATAATTAATTCTCCTCTGCCGCCGCTCAAGAGGGCAAAAAAGAAAAATAAAGCGCTAAAGAATAGATAGATAGAGTTTGAAAGTGATCTTTGTTGGCTATATAAAGATGCTGAAACCAGCGAAAGAAAAATATACCAGTTTGTCATAGGAAGGCTGTAGTCTTCTTCTCTTCCGATCAAAGAGGAGCCATACTCATAAATAAATTTTGGGTATGGAAAGAGCTGGAATCCACCTATCAAAAATGTCAATAAAAAGCTTATAAGACCAAAAATAATCAAGGCTTTTGATATTTTTGGAGATAAAATATTGGTTTCGTTTCTGTGTCTTTCGGATATGAGTATTATTCCAATAAGGGTCAGAAAGAAATCAAGGGGTAGGTTTGGTAGGTAAAGTTGAAAACCACCAAAAATACCACCCAATAAGGAAGGATAGAGAAATATAAAAAAAAGAAAAAGAAGGGAATGGAATAATAATTGGGTAACTTGTAGGTATATTGCCGATGTCAATAGACTAAAGGCCAAAATTGCTAAAAGACCTACTTGCCAAATTTTTATGATAGAAAAAGAAAGGTGAGTTGTAATAAGTCCGGGGCTCAGGCTTAGCAGGAAGTAGCAAAAAAGACCAATTGATATTAAGGACTTATTGAATTGATCAAATGTTATAAATTGAGTGATTTTCTGGAGAGTCAACGTAAGGGGCTCCCTGGTTTGATTTTTGACAGAAAATAATTTTTTTTGTTGATTGAATTCTTGGCCCTGGATCGAGAGTATGGTCGGCCCAGGTTTTGCTGTGTCAGTAAAATGGTCTTTGTATTGCTATTCATTGGGTTTAATGCTTGTTCTTGGCAAAAGAATAGGTCATAAGACCACTCAAGGCATACATCAAAGAGTAGCCGCCTGAAAATAACTTTAAGGCTAAGACGGGGTTATTTAAGAAATAACCTATTAAAAAAGAGGCCCCTGTTACTGAAAACAAAGATAGTTGCCAGATAAGATCGTAGCGCTGTTTTTCTGCAATCATAAACATAACGCTTAATGGGCTTGTTATGAACTGAAAGAAAAACATGGGTGTTAAGATCTGGGCATACTCGCCAGCAATGCGCCATTGATCGCCAAAAACAAAAGAAAAAAGATCTGGGGCGATAAAGAAAAATATAAAAAAAGGTAATGCAGATATCAAAAAAAGAAGCTTAAATGTTTTTTGATAGATTGCTTTGCAATTTCCTTGGTGGGCATAAGCATGGCTGGCTTCTTGCCGAAACACATCTCCCAGAGCAGTGGCAATGAGAACCAATGGCGCCGTTAGGACTCTTTGGGTTAGTGTGTAGAAACCTGCAATGGCGGTGTTGAATAATGCTCCCAACAAGATGACGGGCATTTGCCAAGACGTGACATTGAAGGTATGAGCAACAATCAGGAATTTGGGAAAATTAATATATCTTTTTGCTAATATGAGCAAACGTTTTTTGTTGATTTTTCGTATGGTTGCTTGGTCTTCGTTCCAGATCATTTTGCTCAATGCGCTGGTAGAGACGAGTTGACCGGTCAATTGACCTCCGATCAAGCCGAATGTTGGGGCATTCAGATAGCCGCTACCTAGTTGGGTAACCGATATGCTGCCATTTTGTAGAGTTCGGCTGATGGCTATGCGCTTGTATTGGCTCTTGCGATTGCTCCAATAGTACAGGCTTTGGTAAATACCGGTCAGCAACGTCGATGCAGGTACCCAATAGAGCCAGTTTTCTAAGGCAGGAGCACCCAGTAAGGCTATTATTGGTTTTTTTAAAATTAAAATAATAATCAATAAAAAAATACTGAGAACTACACTGAGTAAAATGGATAATGTGACAATATGAGCTCCATCGCGATCTTGTTTTGGTAAAAGAATGGCTAGCTCATAGCGCCCTGTCACCGATATTGCGACGATAGAAACAATGGCCATATAGAGCGCGAACAGGCCGAAGTCCTCTGGACTGTAGAGGCGTGTCAGGATGGGGCTTATCGCTATGGGTATAGCCTGCGCCAGGGTAGTGCCGGTCATCAAGGTGATGATATTGCGGGCATAGACGCTCTTAGGGACAAACTTGCGCAGCAGATTGCCTAAAGACATCATTCATTCCTGTTCGATAGCATAGTATTCAATGGGATGTGGCTAAATATTCAAAGGATGGCTTAGGGTGTCATCCGCTTGTTACCAGCCTGGCTGTGTAGTTTGTACTTTTCTTTTCACACACCCGGTAGAAGAGTGCTCAAGACGGTGAAACATCGTTTCATGCCTTTTCCCCAGCTTTTATAGAAGGTTTTTTGCGGCATGGAAATGCCGCAGTATCTTCTATAAGAAAGTCGCTTTTAGGGGCCGGCCTGTGGTTAAGAGGGGCTCTATAGGGTGTCTTGCGTCGTCATCCGAACAGTTCCTTGGACAAGGAGCCATTCCTGGACGCGCATGCGTCGTTCCGGGAGAAGCTTGTGGTGGCCAGCATAAGAAGCCGTGTTCTTGATGCTGGCCTGACCTATGGATGCGCTTCTTGCTCAGATGCTTGCAATCAGTGTATGAGCGATGCCTTTGATGGTCTCCTCGTCCAGATAAGGATGTATCGGCAGGCTCAGTACGCCTTTTGCGGCAGCGTCGCCCACTGGCAGATCCATGTGAACATGGGACAGCACAGGCTGCTTGTTCAAGGGCAGGGGGTAATGAACCGCTGTAGGGATGCCTTTTTGCTTGAGCGCTTCTTGTACGCGTGGACGCTCCGGAACCTGCACGGTGAACTGGGCCCATGCGCTGGTGTAGCCGGATGGTACGGTTGGCGTTTTGATACTGTCGCTGCCTTCCAGATACTTGAGGTATAGCTCGGCGTTTTTCTGACGATGCAGCAGCTCATCGTCGAAAATGCTGAATTTGGCCAGCAGTATGGCGGCCTGGATTGTATCCAGGCGGCTGTTCACTCCAACGCGTACATGATGATAACGGCGTTCCTGGCCATGACGTGCGATTTGTGTCAGAGCTTTTGCCAGATCGTCGTCATTGGTGAAAATCGCGCCGCCATCTCCATATGCACCCAGAGGTTTGCTCGGAAAGAAGCTGGTGCAGGAGATCGTTGTCAGATTACCGGACTTTTTGCCTTTGTAGCTTGCTCCAAAGCTCTGCGCTGCATCTTCGATGACGGGAATTCCGTGCTTCTCTGCAATTGCGTTGATCGCATCGTAGTCTGCACACAGACCATACAGCGAGACCGGAATGATGGCTTTGGTCCTGGGAGTGATGGCAGCCTCCAGGAGATCCGGGTTCATATTGTAGGTGACGGGATCGATGTCGACGAATACTGGCGTGGCGCCCAGAACCATGGCGGTCTCTGCCGTGGCGATGTAGGTGAAGCCGGGAGTGATGATTTCATCTCCGGGTTGCACATTCAATGCCATGAGCGCGATCTGCAATGCATCAGTGCCGTTGGCGCAGCTGATGCAGTGCTTGGCGCCGGCATACTCTGCCAGCGCTGTTTCCAGTTCCAGCACCTCGGGCCCGAGGATGTATTGACCATGTTGCAATACGTTCTGGATGCCAGCGGTCAGCTGATCATGCAGCCGGATTTGCTGGGTCTTGAGATCTACAAAATCGATCATGATTCCATCCTGGTTAAATGGCGTTCGTGCAATACGTAGGTAACGCCAGTATGAGGGCAAGCCACAGAGCCTTGCCCGTCCAGGGGCAGGTCCAGCTTTTCTCCATATTCGCTCATCCAGCCGATCTGGCGGGCGGGCACGCCCACCATCAATGCATAGTCCGGCACATCTTGAGTAATGACAGCACCGGCTCCGATGAAGGCAAATCGCCCAATTGTCACGCCGCAGACAATAGTGGCGTTGGCGCCGAGTGTGGCGCCTTTCTTGACCCGGGTCTCGCGATACTCGTTCTTGCGCTCCACGAGCGCGCGAGGATTGTAGACGTTGGTAAATACCATGCTGGGGCCACAAAATACGCCTTCTTCCAGGATGACATTGTCATAAACCGAGACGTTGTTCTGCACCTTGCAGTTGTCCCCGATGACGACTTTATTCCCGACGAAAACGTTCTGCCCCAGGGAGACGTGCTTGCCGATTCGTGCGCCCGCGCAGACATGAACAAAATGCCACACGCGGCTCCCTTCGCCTATCTGAGCGCCATCGTCGACAATCGCTGAATCATGCTGGTAGTAGTTCATTTTTTCAGGAAAGGGTGATAGTCGCCTTGCAGCTCGGCGATCGGGGCATTGCGAATCGCAGATACGGTTTCAATGGCAACGCGATTGTCCTCGAGGCCGAAACCGCGGCCGGCCAGTATTTCCTGGTAGCTGCGCGTATGCAGATCGGTGAAGCCGCCCGAGAATTCGATTTCGTCGCCGTCTACCGTGATGGAACGATAGGTGCGCTGCCCCTGGCTGCGTGCGGCTTCAGGCACGTCATTGATATCGATGGAAAGGAACCAGCGAACACGGGCATTGGCATATTCGAGATAGCCTGCTGCTTTTGTGGGTTCGCTCAGGTGCACGGTATTTGTTTGAAGATCGCCGAAGATGAAATGCAGCATATCGAAGAAGTGGACGCCGATATTGGTGGCGATGCCGCCGGATTTCTTGACGTCTCCTTTCCAGGACTGCAGGTACCAATGACCTCGGGATGTGATGTAGGTCAGGTCGACCTCGTGCTTGCGGCCCGAGGATTGGCTTTGCACTTGATCGCGCAGGGCGATGATGGCCGGATGAAGCCGGAGCTGCAGAATAGTGTTGAGCTTGTGTCCGGTATCTTTTTCGATATCGAGCAGTCCGTCAATGTTCCATGGGTTCAGCACCAGCGGTTTTTCACAGATCACATCGGCGCCTGAACGCAGGCCGAATCGGATGTGAGAGTCGTGCAGGTAATTGGGTGAACAGATGGACACATAATCAATGCCATTGCCTGAGCGGCGTTGCTTATCGAGATATCGGTCAAATCGTTCGAACTCGGTGAAGAACTCGGCTTCGGGGAAATGGGAGTCAATGATGCCGACCGAGTCACTCGGGTCCAGCATGGCCGCCAGCGTGTTGTTAGTGTCTTTAATGGCGATCATATGACGGGGAGCGATATAGCCACCGCCACCAATAAGTGCGAATTTTTTCATTTCAAGAGCTCTCGAGAAGAATTTTAGGTTATTCGGCTATTTTTGTTGTGGTTTTACTGGCTTTTACAATAAATAATTTTATTGTAAATACTGTGATACTGGTTATGAGGCCCAGAAGGAAGGCTAATATTACAATAAATGATTTCTTTGGTTTTATTGGTGTGGTAGGGGTTTTTGCTTCGTCTTCTATTTTTATTACTTCTATTTTTTCAGAATCGATATGAATTGATTTTAAAAGCAGGTCTTTCTTTTGCAGCATGTTTAGATCTAATATGTATGGATCGTAATTTACTCTTTTTTCGCGAATTTTTATTTCAGCCATCAAGGCTTTTGTGCCGCGCATGTAAAGATTGCTGTCATCGTATGATGTGATCAGGTTTCCCGATGTTGGAGGGGATTCTAGGTTGATCGATTCTGCTACTTTATAGGCATCACGCAAACGCTCTAATTCGGCGTTATTTTCTGTTTCAGCTGTTTCCCGGAGGGCTTGCAGTTGTATCTCAACTGAACGTTTCAGAACATCGACATCGCTTTGCAGCTTATCGGTCAGAAGTACGCGTGTTCGTTCGTCGGCGAGCGCAATATATTGCGTGATCAGGGGAGCCAGTACTTCGGGGTTGTGCCCCTCCAGTGCCACGGAGCTGACGCTTTCCGGGCTGGGAGTGCTAATTTGCAAATAGTTCAGGAATTTTTTCCAGGCTATTTCTTTTTTCTTTTCGTCGTATTTTTCTTCTTGATTATTATTGTTCAGAGTTGGGAAGTAAGTTTTTTCGAAAAAATCTCGCTTCAGGGATACTGAATTCAACTCTGTTCGGAATATGTTGTAAACATCTTTCGGCTGTAGCTGTTCTTTTTTTGCGGGTGCGGCTCCGCGTCCGGTGTTGATCAGATCCGTGATCGCAGGACCGGATAATTCAGACGCCAGGTTGTAGTTTTTCAGACTTGCTGGCGTCGTTTGTGTGAGAATGGCTTCGCTGCGGTAGACGGGGGTTGCCAATAAGACATAGGCGAGAGCCGTCAAAATGAAAAGAATGGTAATCGCCGCAATCTTCCATTTTTTGGAATAGAGAAACTTGATGATATCGACTACATCTGTTTCTTTGGCTTGATTTTGATAATTGATCATTGACGTTTTGATGAGCGAAACTCTAGTATGAGAAAGCTGTTCGAAGGTTGGCTAAAACCGCGCTGTTGGTCTAGGTGAAACGGTGCTAGGCTGAGTCGGCCGTATGGTAAGGAAATTATACGTCTGGAACATCTGGTTGCACTATAGCGCTGCGTCTGGTGCCCGTAATTGGGTATGGGCCGAAAGTGGAGCTGTAGCCACTTCCAGCGAGGCCGCCGCGGGAGTTTGCCCGTTGGTATTGTATACATCCCGCACTCAGGCGGTGTTGCGGTTTGTACGCAAAAAATCCCATCTATAAACGCCAGCGTACGCGTAGGCAGCGCGATATGGCTGGCCTGCGGCATACGCGGGTCATAGGTCGGTAGGTGAGTTCAATATAGCTTTTGGTTATATGCAAATAGAGATCCATCTTTCCAACAGGTTTATGCTTCAATTTTGGCCTGTTTTTCGAGTTCCTCATGCTTTTTCGTTATGTAGCCGCCAGCGTGCTGGCCTTGTCCGCTGTCCTGCCCGCGTATGCTGCCGAGCAGCCCCTGGAGATCGGCTATCTGCCTATTTTGCCAGCCGCTCAGTTGTTTGTGGGGCTGGAGTCCGGCGATTTGCTGCCGGAAGGCGAGCCTGCGCCCAAGCTGGTGTCGTTCCAGAGCGGACCTGCACTGACGCAGGCGCTGATCGCAGGCCAACTGGATGTCGCGTATGTGGGCATTGGGCCGGCCCTGGTGGCCAAGGCCAAGGGCGCTGACATCAAGGTGGTCGCATCCAATATCGTGGAGCAGGTCAATGTGCTGGCCATCGGCGAGCTGGCGGACTATTTCGATGCCGACAAGCCTGATTTTGCTGCGGCCGTAGCTCGTTTTACCCAGGAAAAAGGCCGCAAGCCCATGATTGCCAGCTACCCCAAGGGCGCTGTGCCGGAGGCGGCTTTGCAGTATTGGCTGCGCAACGTGGTCAAGCTGCCGGCTGACGCCGTTGAGCTTATTTATCAAGGCGAGGCGCAGATTCAGCAGGCTTTGAGCAACCATGCGGTGGATGCGGCGGCAATTCTTGAGCCTACCGTCAGCCAGATCCTGAAGCGCCAGCCGGACGCCAAGGTGCTGGCGCAAGGGGCGCAATTGTTCCCCAATCAGCCGGGCGCTGTGCTGCTGGTGCGCGAGTCCCTGATCCAATCCAAACCCGATCTGGTGCAGCATCTGGTGAATGCGCAGGTGCGCTCCACGGCCTTGCTGCGCGACGACCCTGCCAAGGCCACGCCTTATGTGCAGAAATACGTCGGCGGCGGCCGCCTGCCCAAGGATGTGGTGCAGGGCGCGATCGAGCGCTCGCACGACCAGTTCCAGGCGGACCCGGGCAAGATCATCCAGGCAACGGGTGAATTGCAGGATTTCCAGGCGTCGCTGGGGACCTTGGGTACCAAGCTGGACGATGTCCAGGGCTTGTTTGATACCCGCTTCTTCCAAAAGGCGGTTCAGTAATGAGCGTCGTCAAGCAAGCGAGCCTGCCTGTTCAATCAGCGCCGTCTGCGGGGGTCTGGGCGGATGCTTTGTGGCGCCGCGGGTTGGAGCGGGTCGTGTACGGTCTGGCGGGCCTGGCCTTGTTCATTCTGGTCTGGCGCCTGGCGTATGTGCTGGACTGGGCGCCGCGCGGCACCTTGCCCGATCCGCTGGCCTTGCCTTCGGCCTTGATGGCCGAGCTGGAATCGGGCCGCCTGTGGCCGGCGGCACAGTCCAGTCTGGTTCATTATTTCTGGGGCCTGGGCCTGGGAACCATGCTGGGCATTCTCTTTGGACTGGCGTCGGCCACCTTGCGCCGCTTTGATCTGCTGCAGGCCTATCTGGTGCGCTTGCTGCGTCCGATTCCGCCGCTGGCCTGGGTTGTATTTGCGATTGCCTGGTTCAAGGTCAGCCACGCGGGGGCGGCTTTCGTCATTGCCATCGGCGTGTTCTGGCTGAATTATTTTGCGACTTACAGCGCCGTGCGTTCGGTGGATCCCCGCTATTACGAATTGGCCTCGGCTTTCGGGCATGGCTCGTATTTCTCGCGCGCCTGGACGGTGACGCTGCCGGCCATTGCGCCTGGACTGCTCAGCGGCGTGCGCGCCGGCATAGGACAGGCCTGGATGACGCTGATCGCGGCCGAGCTGCTGGGCGTGCCCGGCATGGGGCAAGAGATGAATGCTGCCGCCGGCGTGGGGGCTTACGATGCCGTGGTGGTTTATATGCTGATCATTTCCGTGGTGTATACCGTCTGCGACATGCTTTTTCTGACCTTCAACAAATGGATTCTGCAGTGGCAGCCTTGATTCAATTCCAGGGGTTCGGCTTTCAATACCCCGGTGCGCCGGCTCCCGTCATCCGGGATGTCAGCCTGGATGTGCAGGCGGGTCACTTCGTCGCCATTGTCGGCGGTTCGGGCGTAGGCAAGAGTACGCTGCTGCGAGCTGCAGCGGGCTTGAGTGAACCCAGTTTCGGCCATCTGCGCTCCAGTCTGCAAGACAGCCCTGGGCGGCGCGCCAATGCCTTTGTATTCCAGGACAGCCGTCTGATGCCGTGGCGCCGTGTGGGCGCCAACGTGGCCTACGGCTTGGAGGGGCTGGGTTTGCCGCGCGCCGAGCGCGAGCAACGTATCGATGCCGCTCTGCGTCAGGTGGGTCTGGCCCATTTGAAAGATCGCTGGCCGCATCAATTGTCCGGAGGGCAGGCTCAGCGGGTCGGCATTGCCCGCGCGCTGGCGGTGCAGCCGGATCTGCTGTTGATGGACGAACCGTTTTCAGCCGTGGATGCGCTGACCCGCCAGGCCTTGCAAGATGAGCTGGTGCAGGTCTGGCAACGCAGCGCCGCCGCGGTTCTGTTCGTCACGCACGACATCGACGAAGCCGTCTTCCTGGCGGATACGGTCATTGTGCTGGGGGGCAGTCCGGCGGGTGTCAGCGCCCGTATCGACATAGACCTGCCGCGTCCGCGCGACCGGGGCACGGCCGAGTTTGCCGCTTATGTCAGAGAGGTAGGCGCTGGCCTGCTGGCCTGATGTCCGATCCGTACCAGAAAGCCGGCGCATGCCGGCTTTTTTTATAGATGATGGTTCTGCACGGTGGTACGTCCGGCTGCGTTTTCCAGGCTCAGATTCAGTACATACCCCAGCTTGTAGAGGCGCCTATTCTTTCGGCATCATGTAATTACTGAACAGGTTAACTAATAAGCCTGATACAACAAACTGACCCGGAACGGGCACGGAGACAATTCATGAAAAGCGTGATGAAGCGGTATTCGATGTTGGGGGCGGCGATGGTATGGGCGGCGGCCTTGGGAGCAGGGCCGGCGCAGGCGCAGAGCGCCTCCGTGATGGACAGGCTGGCACAGGGTGCGGCGGCCAACGGCAAACAGATCACCTGGTATGAAAGCTCGCCGGAAGACCAGATTTCCAAGGTGCTGGTGGGTTTCAATAAGCAGTATCCGGACATCAAGGTGCGCTATGTGCGCCTGGTGGGGGGCAATGAGCTTGCCTCGCGTGTGATCCAGGAGGAGCAGGCCTCCGGCAAGAGTGCGGACGTGCTGACCGGCGGGCCGGATCATCTGTGGCAGTTGAACCATCGCGGTTTGCTCAAGGACCTGGGAGCGGAAAACCTGGAGCTGCCAGCCAAACTGCTCCCGGTGAATTACTCCATTCCCACCACGGCCTCGGTCTATGTGGAAATCTGGAATACACGCAAAGTCAAAGATGATGAGGTGCCCGCGACCTGGGACGAATTGATCAATGACAAGTGGCAAGGACGTATCGGCAATTGGGTTCGGGCAGCCGCCTTTGCTCAGTTGGCCCATGTCTGGGGGGAAGAAAAGGCCGAACAGCAGTTGCGCAAGTTCGTCACGCTCAAGCCCTATCTGTTCAAGTCTACATTCCCTTTGGCACAGGGAGTGGCATCCGGTGAAGTGGATATCGCCCTGGGTTTCTATCATTCCCTGCAGCCTATCCTGAAGGCGGGCGCACCGGTCAAATACCGGCTTCTGAATCCTACGCCTATGCACACGATCTCATCCGGTATTACCAAGTCCTCGGTCAATCCGGATGCGGCCATGTTGTTGGCCTTGTGGCTGACCACGCCGGAAGGCGCCAAGGTCTATGAAGATGCGACCGCCCGGGGCAACCCTGTGGTGGAGGGCACACAGACCTACGAGATGCTCAAAGGCGTACAGGTCTCGGAGTGGCCGTTCGACCAGAACGACAAGCTGGCCGAGCTTAACGACAAGTTCAATGCCATCCTGGCCGAGGGCGCCAAGGTCAAATGACCGGCCGGTAGTTCACGACATTTCCATCCTGCCTGACTGCGCCCGGACGGTTCGAGGCGCAGGACGGGCTGCGCCGTGCAGGCGTGTTGAACAAGGAGCGGCGGCATGGCGGCTGCAATGGGACGCCGGACGGGGAGTTTCAACCTGCCCGTGCTGGTATTGATTTTTATCCTGGCCTATCTGGTTCTGGTGCCGCTGGGCATCTTGCTGATCAGCAGCCTGACCCCCTCGGGACTGCCTTTTGATCCGGGCTGGACGCTGGCGAATTATTTCAGCGTCTATGGCGACCCGGCCTTCTGGCGCATGGTGTGGGTGACGGTACAGTTTGCCGTGGGGTCCATGGCGGGCGCCATGGTGTTGGGGATTGCGCTGGCCTGGGTGGTGGAGCGCACGGATTTGCCGGGCAAGCGCGGGCTGCGTATTTTTCTCGCCTTGCCCATGGCCATTCCGCCGTTTCTGCTGGCGATAGGTTGGATTCTGCTGTTGAGCCCGCGCATTGGTTTCTTGAATACCTTGCTGCGGGATTGGACGGGAATCGAGGGTATCGGTTTTGACATCTACACGCTGGGCGGCATGGTTTTCGTGCAGTCCTTGTCCTTGGTGCCGTCCACGTTCCTGATTCTATGTCCAGCTTTTCGCAACATGGATCCCAGTCTGGAAGAGGCCGCCATGACATCGGGGGCAGGACGCTACCTGCTGTTCCGGCGCATATTCTTGCCCTTGCTGGCGCCGTCCCTGCTGGCAGCAGGCATTTTCATGCTCATGGTGGGCTTTCTGGTCTTTGATGTGCCGGGCACCTTGGGCATGCCGGTCAATATCTTCGTGCTGTCCAGTCGCATCGTCTATCTGGCCACGGACAGCGCCGGCGGAATGTCCGCCTATCACGTGATCAGCACGATCGCCGTGTTCTTCCTGCTGATTCTGTTGCTGCAGGCCATGGCCTACCATCGCTTGACGCGTAATGCGAGTCGCTTCGTCACCGTGACCGGCAAGAATTTCCGGCCGCGCCTGTTGCCCTTGGGGCGCTGGAAATGGCCGGTGATCGGACTTATCACGGTCTATTTCTTCCTGGCCACCATTCTGCCACTGGGTATCTTGCTGTGGACCAGCCTGATGCCTTGGCTGATGCCGCCGTCCATGGAAGCGATGGGTCTGGTCAACTGGAGCAACCACCTGGCGTTCTTTACCAATCCGCTGACTTTGGGCGCCTTGGCCAATTCACTGATCATCGGCGTGCTGGCGGCAACGGCCGTGGCCTTGTTCTCGGTCCTGATTTCCTGGGTTGTGGTGCGGCGCGGCGGCAAGAGCGCCAAGGTCGTCGATTTTCTGGCGTTTTTGCCCATCGCCATTCCGGGCACGATGATCGGCGTTGCCCTGGTCTATGTCTACCTGAACCTGTCCTTCCTGAATGTCTACGGCAGCATCTGGATCATTGCCATCGCCTATGTGACGACGTATATCCCGTTCGGCACGCGCAGCACCAATGGCGTGATGATGCAGCTGCATCGCGAGTTGGAAGAGGCTGCCCGCGCCTCGGGGGCTTCCTGGCTGCGCGTGATGCGCCGGGTTGTATTGCCCTTGACCTTGCCGGCTGTGATGGGGGTCTGGATCTGGGTGATTGCGCACTGCATACGCGAACTGTCTTCCGCCTTGCTGCTGCAGGGCGGGGGGAATCAGACCTTGCCGGTGGTGTTGTGGAATTTCTGGGTAGGCGGTGAACCGAACAAGGCGGCGGCCGTGGGCTTGTGGCTGGTGGTGCTGATGTTCGTGACCATGCTGGTCTGGCAGATGTGGGGCTCGCGCGGCTCTGCGAACAAGCAATAAGAGGGTTGTCATGTTGTCTATTTCGGATTTGCAAGTGCACTACGCCACCGAGCACGGTCTGGTGGAAGCGGTGAAGTCCATCAGCCTGGACATACGCGAAGGCGAGTTCTGCACTTTTCTGGGGCCCAGCGGCTGCGGCAAGACCACCACGCTGAGATGCATAGCGGGCTTGGAAGAGCCCACACGAGGGCGCATTGCACTGGGCGGGCAGGACATCTTCAACGAAGCGGTCGGGGTGAATGTGCCCACGCACAAGCGGGATCTGGGCATGGTGTTCCAGTCTTACGCCATCTGGCCGCACATGACGGTGTTCGAGAATGTGGCCTTTCCGCTGGAGACGGCCGGGGTGCCGCGGGCGCAGCGCCAGGAGCAGGTGTTGTCGGCATTGAGCATGGTGGGGCTGGGCGACTTTGCACAGCGCTCGGCCACTCAACTGTCGGGCGGCCAGCAACAGCGCGTGGCCTTGGCGCGCGCCATCGTGCGCAACGGCAAGGTGCTGCTGCTGGACGAACCCTTGTCCAATCTGGATGCCAAGCTGCGGGAGCAGATGCGCGATGAGCTGCGTGACCTGCAGCGGACTCTGAAGACCACCACGATCTTTGTCACCCACGATCAGGACGAGGCCTTGGCCATGTCCGATCGCATTGTGGTCATGGAAAAAGGGCGCATCGTGGAGCAGGGTACACCCACGGATCTTTACCTGAGGCCGCGTCGGCACTTCACGGCGCAATTCATCGGCAAGGCGGAGGTGTTCGCCTGCGCCGCGGTGCAGGCCGACGGCGACTTCGTCGCGGCAGATACCCCGCTGGGGCGTATCCGAGCCAGCGACCCCCATGGTCTGGGAGCCAGTGCAGGCTACCTGATGATTCGTCCTGAGTCGGTGGAGATTTTGCCGGAGTCGGCCCAGGGAGAGAATCTGGTGCCGGCCGTCGTTACCCACAAGGTGTTTGTGGGCGACCGGACCCATTACAGCTTTGTCAGCGGCCAGAATCCGCTGACGGCCGTGGCCTCGGCCTATCTGGACCTGCCGGTGGGGCGGTCCGTGAAATTGTCCCTTCATCCGGAGCGTTGCGTGCTGCTGGAGCACGACAGCGAACGGGCCGCCTGAGCCAATCTACCAAGGAGAAAAGATGGATTCCGTCTTGCAATTGAAGCCGTATAACCAAGCCTTGCAGGTGCCGTATCGATGGTCCAAAGGAACGCAGTATGTGCGCAGGGGCTTTCTGGTGCGGGCAGAAATCGATGGGCACGTGGGGTGGGGCGAAGCGGCTCTGCCGCCGCATGTCATTTACGACGGCTGGAGTTTCGCCGCTCATGGTGCGGCCTTGCTGCATGGTCTGAATGCGGCGGACGAAGGTTTTTTTGACGAGTTGGCGCTGCGCGAAGTGTCTCCCCGCGTGCGTTGTGGTCTGGTGTCGGCCGTTCTGTCCGCACGCGCCAGCGCGCAGGGCGTATCGCTGGCCCGCTATCTGTCCGGCGAGCTTGAGCCAGCCGCGAAGGTGCCGGTGAATGATCTGATCGGGGATGCCGAGCCGGATGCCTGCGTTGAACGGGCGCGACAGGCGCTGGAGCGCGGACAGGACACGGTCAAAGTCAAATGCACGGCCGAGCGCAGCCTGGATCTGGAACGGGTGGCCGCCATACGCAGCGCATTCCCGGGTTTGCGCATGCGCCTGGATCCCAACGAGTCCTGGGAGTTGGACTGGGCCCTGGAGCAGATACAGGCCATGGAACGTTTTGACATCGATTACATTGAAGAGCCGCTGCCGCGCGGCACGGATCTGACGACCTACGCACAATTTTCGAGCCGTACATCCATTCCCTTGGCGCTGGATGATTCCATACGTTCGCCTTTCCATGCGCAGCGGGCCATCGACATGCAGGCCGCCAAGGTATTGATTCTGAAAGCGCCGCGGGTAGGCGGTCCGGATGTGGCGGGGCAGATCATCGCGCAGGCCCGTCGGGCGGACATGCGCTGCGTGGTCACAGCCAGCCTGGAAACATCCATCGGTCTGCATGTGGCGCTGCATACGGCTGCCTTGCTGGCGCAGCCCATCGAGCCGTGCGGCATGGGGACGGCCAGGTTCTTCAGCAACGATGTAGCCGAGCCGCCGCCGATTGTGGATGGCTACATGACTGTGCCGCAGCAGGCCGGCCTGGGTGTGGATCTGCAGCCTTGGTGGGATGCCAACTGAGCCTGATGCAGGGGCAGGATTCTGTCGCCTGCATCAATAAGTTAACATGTTAATTAAATTCTGATACGATGCCTTTATAGCCTAGTCTCGGGGGGACGGTGTCAGCGAGTCTGGATACGCTCGATCATGACATCGACATTGTCGTAAAGGGCGCTCAGCAGTTCCGGCCCGATGGCCTGTTCCAGTTCCTGGTAGATGGTTTCGATGCGCGGACTCAGGCCGGCCACGGTGCGTCGGCCTTGTTCGCTCAGGCTGATGACCTGGCGGCGCAGGTCGGTGGGATCGGCACAGCGTTGGATCAGATCGCTTTGCTCCAGCACCCGCAGCATGCGGGTCAGACTGGGCGCCAGAATCTGGGCTTGCTGGGCCAAAGTGGCGGCGTCCAGAGAGTCGATGTCGTACAGCGTGCGCAGAACGCGCCATTGCTGTTCGCTGATGCCTGCTTCGCTCAGAACAGGGCGAAACCGCTGCATCAGCACTTCCCGGGCGGATAGGAACAGATGGGGCAGGTTGCGATGTTTGAATGGGGTTGGCATGACGTCAGGCTGACCGATACGAAAAGGATAAGGTGATGGATTCTAAAGTGATTGAACAGATTGCGGCACAACTGGACGCCAGCGAGCAGTCGCGCGAGCAGATCCGGCAGGTGTCGTTGCAATACCCTGACATGACCATGGATGACGCCTATGCGATCCAGAATGCCTGGGTCAAGCGCAAGGTGGCCAATGGCCGTGTGGTGCGTGGCCACAAGGTGGGTCTGACGTCGCGCGCCATGCAGTTGGCTTCCAATATCAATGAACCGGATTTTGGCGTGCTGCTGGACGATATGTTCTATGCCGACGGCGCCGCCTTGCCCATGGAGCGTTTCATTGTGCCACGGGTCGAGGTCGAACTGGCTTTCGTCCTGGGTACGGACCTGAAGGGGCCGGGCGTGACATTGATGGATGTGCTGCGCGCCACCGAATATGTGGTGCCCGCGCTGGAAATCATCGATGCGCGTTTTCATCAGGTCGATCCGCAGACCAAGGTTACCCGCAAGGTCTTCGACACGATTTCGGACAATGCGGCCAATGCTGCGATCGTGACCGGCGGTCGCCCGGTGAAAGTGGATGAGCTGGATCTGCGCTGGGTAGGTGCGGGCTTGATTCGCAATGGCATCATCGAGGAAACCGGCCTGGCCCTGGGCGTGCTGAACCACCCCGGAAACGGCGTGGTCTGGCTGGCCAATAAACTGGGTTCTCTGGGCGTAGGCCTGAAGGCAGGCCAGGTGATCCTGTCGGGCTCATTTACCCGTCCGGTATTCGCACAGAAAGGCGATGTGTTTTGCGCGGATTATGGCGTACTGGGTACCATTAACTGTCGCTTCGAATGATAGCTACAGGAAAGGATAAAACATGAAACACCCCGTTAATACGTTCAAGCAGGCTTTGCGTCAGGGACAGTCCCAGATCGGACTGTGGCAGGGCCTGGCCAGTCCCTATACGGCGGACCTGTGCGCCGGGCTGGGCTACGACTGGTTGCTGCTGGACGGCGAGCATGTGCCCAACACAGTGCAGACCTTGCTGGCGCAGTTGCAGGCGGTGGCTGCGCATCCGGTTGCGCCCGTCGTGCGGCCTAGCTGGAACGATCCCGTGCAATTGAAGCTGCTGCTGGACATCGGCGCTCAGAACCTGCTGATTCCCATGGTGCAGAACGGCCAGGAAGCGCGTGAAGCCGTGGCGGCCGTACGCTATCCGCCCCATGGTATCCGGGGCGTGGGCACAGCGCTGGCTCGTGCGGCTCGCTGGGGTGACACAACGGATTACCTGGCGCGCGCCAATGATGAGATCTGCGTGTTGTGCCAGGTGGAAACGGCTGAGGCCCTGGCCAACCTGGACGACATACTGGCGGTGGACGGCGTGGACGGTGTGTTCATCGGCCCGGCCGATCTGGCGGCCAGTATGGGTTATCTGACTCAGCCTGGACACCCCGAGGTGCGCGCCGCCATCGAAGATGCCATTGTGCGCATCCGCAAGGCCGGCAAAGCGCCCGGCATTTTGCAATCGGACGTGGCCACGGCCCGCCACTATCTGTCGCTGGGCGCCCAGTTCGTGGCAGTAGGCGTGGATGCCGTCTTGCTGCGCCGCGCCGCCACCGACCTGTTGGCGCAATTTCGCGATGACATAAGCAGCGCGCCTGTACAGGCCGGCGCTGCCTATTGAAGCCTATTGATTGGAGACAAGAATGGAACAATTGCAACGTAAAGACCTGTTTCGCCAACAGTGTTTCGTGAACGGCCAATGGCAGGACGCCGATTCGGGCCAGACGCTGCAGGTGCAGAACCCGGCCACCGGCCAGACCCTGGGCAATGTGCCGCGCATGGGCGCGGACGAGACCTGCCGGGCCATCGAATCCGCCCGCCAGGCCTGGGCCGGCTGGCGCGCCAAGACCGCCCAGCAGCGCAGCGTGATTCTGCGCCGCTGGTTCGAGCTGATGATGGCGCACCAGGACGACCTGGCCACGCTGATGACGCTGGAGCAGGGCAAGCCCCTGGCCGAGGCCAAGGGCGAAATCGCCTATGCAGCTTCGTATTTCGAGTGGTATGCCGAAGAAGGCAA
>JAEXOO010000015.1 GCA_023439305.1 Pseudomonadota bacterium | reverse complement strand
GGGCTGGATGCGCTGGCCCAGCTCGTCGGGCAGGCAGTGAGCGATGAAGTCGTGCAGCACCAGGGGTTCGTCGAACAGGCTGCGGTAGAAGGTGTCGTGACGGGACATGGAGCGGTTCCTGGAAGGGGTGAAGACCAGGAACCAGCATGCCCGAGGAGCGACTCCAAGACAGCCAGGCGGACAGGTGTTTGTCCATGCGTACAGTGCGTAGCCGCATCGGCTTTATTTGCTCGCGGTCTTGGGCTTGAAGTCGCACAGGTCGGCGATGCCGCATTGGGGGCATTTGGGCGTGCGGGCGACGCAGATGTAGCGGCCGTGAAGGATCAGCCAATGATGGGCGTCCAGCAGGAATTCCTTGGGGATGACGCGTTCCAGCTTTTTCTCCACCTCGACCACGTTCTTGCCCGGTGCGATTCCGGTGCGGTTCGAGACACGGAATATATGCGTATCGACCGCGATGGTCGGCAGCCCGAAAGCCGTGTTCAGTACCACGTTGGCGGTCTTGCGGCCCACGCCGGGCAGCGCCTCCAGGGCGGCCCGGTCGCAGGGAACCTGGCCCTGGTGCTGATCCAGCAGGATCTGGCAGGTCTTGATGACGTTGGCCGCCTTGGTCTTGTACAGGCCTATGGTCTTGATGGCTTCGCGCAAGCCGTCTTCGCCCATGGCCAGGATGCCGGCGGGCGTGCCATGCTCGGGGAAAAATCGGGCGGTGGCCAGATTGACCGATTTGTCGGTAGCCTGGGCAGACAAAATGACAGCGATCAGCAACTGAAAGGTGTCTGCGTATTCCAGTTCTGTAGTGGGCTTGGGATTGGCTGCCTGGAAACGGCGGAAGATTTCGTGTCGCTTGGCCGTGTTCATGACCTGGCCTTACCTTCCAGGCCGGCGCGGCGGGCCCGGGCCCGGGCCAGGGCTTCGGCAATCGAGGCCTGGCGCTTGTCAGCCTGGTCGGCGTCGTTGGCCAGAATGGGCTTGTTGGCCAGCGTGCGAGCGGCCAAATCGGAACTTTCTGCATGACGGGCAAGCAGTCGCAGGCGGCGCTGCTCGGTGTCCTGCCTAGCTTGATCGGCCTGCGACTGGGTCCATTCGTCGGTGGGCACCATGGTGATGCAGTCCACCGGACAGGGGGGCAGACACAGCTCGCACCCGGTGCAGCGGTCAGCCAGCACGGTATGCATCAGCTTGTTCGCACCGACAATGGCATCGACAGGACAGGCCTGGATGCACAGCGTGCAGCCGATGCAGTGGTCTTCGATGATGACGGCGCGGCTGGGGCCGGTGAATTCGCCGCATTCCGGATCCAGAGTCATGTCTGCGCGGCCCAACAGCGCCGCCAGGGCCTGTATGCCTTCCTGGCCGCCTGGAGGGCAGCGGTTGATCGCCTCCCCATGGTTGGCGATGGCCTGTGCGTAGGGCAGACAGGCGTCATAGCCGCAGCGCGTGCATTGGGTTTGGGGGAGCAGGGCGTCGATGCGCTGTATCAGTGAGTCGGACATGAATGTAAAAACGGGGCCGATCGGCCCCGTGAGGACGTTCGGCAGACTGGCGTCAGGCGTGCTGACGGACGAATTCCTTGATTTTAGGACAGATCTGCGTGCGCCAGCGGCTTCCGGAGAAAATCCCGTAGTGCCCGCAGCGCGGAGCCGTGAACTGTTGCTTGAGTTCTGCGGCGATGCCCGAGCACAGACCTTGGGCCGCATGAGTCTGCCCCAGGCCGGAGATATCGTCCAGTTCGCCTTCGATGGTGAACAGCGCTACCCCGTGGATGTCCTGTGGGCGTACCAGGTCGCCACGCACTCGCCATTGTCCCTTGGGCAACTGCTGTTCCTGGAACACGATGCGTATGGTGTCCAGGTAGAACTCGGCGGGCATATCCAGTACGGCATTGTATTCATCATAAAAACGGCGGTGCGCTTCGGCATCGTCGTCATCACCCTTGATCAGGTGTTGATAGAAGTCGTAATGCGAGTGCATATGACGATCCGGATTCATGGCGATGAAGCCGGTATGCTGCAAAAATCCGGGATACACGGGGCGCCCGGCGCCGGGGTACCTGGACGGGACGCGGTGGATCAGATTGTTCTCGAACCAGGAATACGGCTTGGTGGTGGCCAGGCGATTGACTTGCGTTGGCGACTGGCGCGTGTCTATGGGGCCGCCCATCATGATCAGGCTGCGCGGCAGGGCGGGATCTTGCTGGCTGGCCATGAGCGACACAGCCGCCAGGACAGGCACGGTGGGCTGGCAGACCGACATCACGTGCACGTCCGGGCCCAGGGCGCGAATGAATTCCTGTATGTACAGGACGTAGTCATCCAGGTGGAAAGGACCGGCTGACTGAGGCACCATGCGCGCGTCCACCCAGTCGGTCACATAGACCGAGTGCTCCGGCAGCAGGGCGCGCACGGTGTCGCGCAGCAAGGTGGCGTGATGGCCCGACAGAGGCGCGACCAGCAGGATCTTGGGGTCCTGGTCGGCCTGGGGGAAGTCACGGCTGAAATGGATCAGGTTGCAGAAGGGCTTGGCGATCTGCACCCGCTCGGTGACGGCGACTGTGCGGCCCTGGACCTCGGTATGGCTCAGGCCCCAGGCGGGCTTCTCGTAGTCTTTGCCCAGGCGATGCACCAGCTCGTAGGCGGCTGCCAATTGCCGTGACACCGGTGTATAGGCCAGAGGACTATAGGGATGGGAAAACAGTTGCGAACTGGTGCCTGAAAAGGCGGCCAGCGGGGCCAGGAAGGAACGCTGGAGTTCGTGCAGATCGTAGAGCATAGTGAGACGCCTTGGTGTTGCCTGGTTTTATACAATTAAATGTATAAGCTTATTTCCTGCTTCAAACAATACGACTTTTGCCGCCGCTTTTGACTTGGGATTATCCCGTTGCTGCATTGCAGCAATGTTTCTTGTATCAAATGTGCGACGGCGCGCGCAAGCACGATATAGGCAAGTCTCTTCCCAGGCGCTGGGTATGCCAGCGGGGGAGAAGGGATCAGCGTTCCAGGTACTGTAGTTTGTTTTCCACACCGTTCCAGTTGTCCGCATCCTCCAGGGGTTTCTTGGAGCGATTGATGCTGCCGAATTCGGGGGAGAGCTCGGCGTTCAGCTCAATGAACTGGATCTGATCTTGTGGAACGTCTTCTTCGGCAAAAATGGCATTGGCCGGGCATTCGGGAATACAGACGGCGCAGTCGATGCACTCGTCGGGGTCAATCACCAGAAAGTTCGGGCCTTCACGAAAACAGTCGACGGGGCACACATCCACGCAATCGGTGAATTTGCACTTGATACAGTTTTCGGTGACGACGTGGGTCATTTCAGTAAAGCTCCTGCGGGATTGGTAAGGTTGTCGGCCGACGGAAGCGGCGCACGCAAGAGCGGGCGCTTGCACGGGCATGGGCGACGGAAACTGGATTTGATCTCTCGATTTTAACGAATATTCGGGTTCATGCTTATTGAGATGGCGCAAGCCGTCCCGGTTGAGTCCGTGCAAGGGGCAGATGCGCGAGGCGGGGCGGGCGTGCTATGGTTGCGCAAACTAAACCGGTATGCCCTCGATGATCATCACTTCTCTTCTCGATACGGATCTCTACAAGTTCTCCATGATGCAGGTGGTGCTGCATCAGTTTCCGGCGGCCCAGGTCGAATACCGCTACAAATGCCGAACTCCCCACATCAATCTGAGCCAGTATCTGCATGAGATCCGCGCCGAGATCCACAGCCTGTGCCAATTGCGGTTTTCCGACGAGGAGCTCGACTACCTGCGCACCTTGCGCTTCATCAAGAGCGATTTTGTCGATTTTCTCGGATTGTTTCACCTGCCGGAGCGATGCATCAGCGTAGAGGCGGGAGAACTGCCGGGCGAGATCGAGATCCTGGTCAAGGGGCCGTGGCTGCACACCATTCTGTTCGAGATTCCTGTGCTGGCCATCGTCAACGAAGTATATTTTCGCAATGAATGCCCCCATCCCCCTTGGGAGGAAGGACGCAAGCGTCTGCAGTCCAAGATGCGTCTGGTGGTGGATGATCCGGCGCTGGCCGATTTTCGTGTGGCCGACTATGGCACCCGCCGCCGCTTCTCCAAGCAGTGGCACGAGGAAGTCGTCACCACCATGATCCAGCAGATGCAGCCTCATTTTGCCGGCACCAGCAATGTGCGCCTGGCCATGAAGCACGGCGTCACCCCCTTGGGAACTATGGGTCATGAATATCTTCAGGCATGCCAGGCCTTGGGGCCGCGCCTGCGTGACTCGCAGATTTTCGCGTTGGAAATGTGGGCCAAGGAATACCGTGGCGACCTGGGCATAGCCTTGTCCGACGTCTACGGTATGGATGCCTTCCTGCGCGACTTTGATATGTATTTCTGCAAGTTGTTCGATGGTGCGCGGCACGACTCGGGCGATCCCTTTATCTGGGGCGAACGCCTGCTGGCCCATTACATCGCCAACCGCACGGATCCGCGCACCAAGACCTTGGTGTTCTCCGACGGGCTGACCATACCCAAGGCGATCGAGCTGGCCTTGAGGTTTGCAGGTCGCTGCAAAGTGTCATTCGGCATAGGTACCAACCTTACCAACGACTTGGGGCATGAGCCGCTGCAGATCGTCATGAAGATGGTCCGTTGCAATGGCCAGCCGGTAGCCAAAGTGTCAGATGCGCCAGAAAAGACCATGTGTGATGATCCGGCTTACCTGGCCTATCTGCGCCAGGTGTTCCAGTTGCCGCCGGCCTGACGACGACGGCCTACAGACAGAGCAGGGCGGCCAGATGGGCGCCTGCTTCCTGGGCGTGCCGCGCCTGCTCGGCATCCAGGATTTTCGGACGCAAGATGGCTTCGGGCGTTTGCGCCTGGAAATTGAATATCTGGGCTGGCCGCGCCGCTTCCAGCCGCCATCCCGTGCAGATGCGCTCCAGTTGGGCCAAGGCGCCGTGCCCGTCGCTGCCAGCGCTGATCAATGCTGCATAGGGCCGCCCATTGAGCTGATCCAGGGCGGGGTAATAGAGCCGGTCGAAGAACTCTTTCATGGCGCCGCTCAGGCTGCCCAGGTTTTCAGGGGCGCAGAACAGATAGGCGTCGGCATGCAGCAGGTCGGCTTCGCGCACCTGGGTGCATTCCATTCGCTGGACGTGAATGCGTCCGCCCTCATTCAGTTCAGTCAGTATCAGGCGGGCGCCTTGCTGGGCCTGTTCGGCAAGCTGGCGGGCGGCGCCTGTGCGCGAATGCCAGACGATCAGCAGGCGTCGGTGGTCAGTCAGGCTCATAAGCTCATACTCGCGGTGATAGACTACGACTTATAGTATAGAAGCCGCCGCCGGAACGGCCGACACACCGACGTAGACGACATGAATCAAACCGTATCTCCCCCTCTTGCCGAATCGGCTTTTGGCCCGCAATGGCTGGCGCAAGCCGCCGCCGGACTGGATGAACCGGGGCGAGAGCTCGTGCAAGGCGCGGCTGAATGGGCAGGGCCTGCCTTGTCGGGGCTGCTGGGCAGCACTGGCGAGCCTCTGGACCAGCATTGTGCCCAGGTGGCGATTATTCTGGCAGGTCTGGGGGCGGATGCGCAGACACGCGCCAGCGCCCTGCTGGCTGTCATGCCGGGTCCGGACCGGGACGCCAAGCAGGATCCTGTACAGAAGGCGTTCGGCGCCGAAGTCATGACGCTGGTGCGGGGCTCACGTGCCTTGTATCGGCTGGGTTCTCTCACCGGACAGGCCAAAGAGCACCCGGGCGCCGGCGACCAGAAAGAAATGAAGCGCAAGATGCTGTTGGCCATGGCGGCTGACCTGCGCATCGTGCTGATGCGGCTGGCTTCCCGCCTGCAGTCGCTGCGCTGGTTCAGGCAGTCCAAGGCGCCGTGCCCGACCTCCTTTGCGCGCGAGACGCTGGAGCTGTACACCCCGCTGGCCAATCGCCTGGGGATCTGGCAAGTCAAATGGGAAATGGAAGACCTGGCTTTCCGTTTCCTGAACCCGGATGTATACAAGCAGATCGCCCGCCAGCTCGATGACAAGCGCGTCGAGCGCGAAACCCTGATCGCTCAGGTACGAGATCAATTGCTGGCCGCGCTCAAGCGCGAACACATCGCCGCGGAAGTCTCGGGCCGGCCCAAGCACATCTACAGTATCTGGAACAAGATGCGCAACAAGCATCTGGATTTCAGCGAGCTGTTCGACTTGCGCGCGCTGCGTGTCATCGTCGAGGACGAACGCAGTTGCTACAACACCCTGGCTGTCGTGCACTCGCTTTGGACCCCCGTGCCGGCCGAGTTCGACGACTACATCTCGCGGCCCAAGCCTAATGGCTATCGCTCCTTGCATACGGTGGTGGCCGACGCACAGGGACGTACCTTCGAGATTCAGATACGCACCCGTGAGATGCACCAGTACGCCGAGTTCGGCATGGCCGCGCACTGGCGGTACAAGGAAGCGGGGCCGCAGGGCGGGCAGGTATCCGCCGACGGCGACGACGATCGCAAGATCGCCTGGATGCGCCAGTTGCTGGCCTGGGACAGGGAAGCATCCACCTCCAACGGCGTGACGCCTGATTCCGTCGCAGCCGTACAGACGCCGCCGCTTGCCGCCCGGCCTTTGAAGGCGCAGGACGACGAACACATTTATGTGCTGACTCCGCAGGCCCGCGTGATCGAACTGCCGGTAGGCGCCACGCCGGTGGATTTCGCCTATTACCTGCACACGGATCTGGGCCATCGCTGCCGGGGCGCGCGCGTGGACGGTCAGATGGTGCCTTTGTCGACCCGTCTGGCGACCGGGCAGACCGTGGAGATCGTAGCCGCCAAATCGGGCGGCCCGTCGCGGGACTGGCTGAATACGCAACTGGGTTTTCTCGCCAGCCCCCGATCGCGCTCCAAGGTGCGCGCCTGGTTCAATGCCATTGAGTTGCAGCAGCGCATCTCCCAGGGCCAGACCATGGTCGAGAAAGAGCTGCAGCGCCTGGGACGTACGGCCGTCAATCTGGAACAAATGGCCCAGCAGCTGGGTTTTGCCCGCGCGGACGATCTGTACGTGGCGGTGGCCAAGGACGAATTCAGCCTGCGCCAGGTCGATGCCTTGTTTCGCAGCGCTGCGCAGGAAGACGAACCCATCCGCCGGGTTTTCGATGCGGCCAATGATAGTGTGGCCAAAACGGGCAAGAGCGGGGTGCTGGTTGTCGGCGTGGACTCGCTGATGACTCAACTGGCTCGTTGTTGTCGACCGGCGCCGCCGGATCTGATCTCGGGTTTCGTGACTCGTGGGCGGGGCGTATCCATTCACCGCGCCGACTGTAAATCCTACCGGGAGCTGGCATTGCGCCATCCCGAGCGGGCCATCAGCGTGGATTGGGGCCAGACCGGCGACGCCCTCTATCCGGTGGACCTGGCTATCGACGCCCAGGAGCATCCCAATCTGTTGCGCGACCTGTCCGAAGTCTTTGCTCGTCTGCGCCTGAACGTGACCGGTATCAACACCCACAGCCGGCGCTCGCTGACCCAGATGGTCTTCACCATCGAGGTGCGCGATGGCGAGCAGATCCAGAAGGCTTTGACGGCCTTGAACGAGTTGCCGGGCGTCAGCGCCCGCCGTTACTCGTCCTGAACTGTTAAAATCGTGGAATCCGAACGTCGCGGGCGCGGTGCCCGCGACTGTTCTTAGTCAACAAGAGAGCCCGCTTTGAAAACCTATACCTTGCCCGACCCGGATGGACATTTTGGTCAGTTTGGTGGTTCGTTCGTGGCCGAAACTCTCGTTCATGCCCTGGACGAGCTGAAGGCTGCTTACGAACGGTATCGGAACGATCCCGACTTTCTGCACGAGTTCAACTACGAACTCAAGCATTTTGTCGGTCGTCCCAGCCCTGTGTACCATGCCCGTCGATGGTCGGAGCAACTGGGCGGCGCTCAAATCTGGTTCAAGCGTGAAGACCTCAATCACACTGGCGCGCACAAGATCAACAACTGCATCGGGCAGATTCTTCTGGCACGGCGCATGGGCAAGCCGCGCATCATCGCAGAAACCGGCGCTGGCCAGCATGGCGTGGCCACGGCTACGGTGGCCGCTCGCTACGGCCTGGAATGCGTGGTCTACATGGGCAGCGAAGATGTGCGCCGTCAGGCATCCAATGTGTACCGCATGAAACTGCTGGGCGCCACCGTGGTGCCGGTGGAGTCCGGTTCGCGCACGCTGAAGGACGCGCTGAACGAAGCCATGCGAGATTGGGTCACCAATATCGAGAACACCTTCTACATCATTGGCACTGTCGCCGGCCCGCATCCTTATCCTATGCTGGTGCGAGACTTCCAGTCCGTCATCGGCGAGGAATGCCTGCAGCAGATGCCAGCCGAAACCGGACGCCAGCCCGACTACGTGGTGGCTTCGGTCGGAGGCGGCTCCAACGCCATGGGTATTTTCTATCCCTACATCGAACACAAGGATGTCGCTCTGGTAGGTGTCGAAGCCGCCGGTCGCGGCCTGGACACTCTGGAGCATTCGGCCTCCCTGAACAAGGGGCAGGTTGGCGTGCTGCATGGCAACCGCACCTATGTGCTGCAGGACGAAAATGGCAACGTGATGCCCACGCATTCGGTATCGGCGGGCCTGGACTATCCCGGCGTGGGCCCCGAGCATGCATGGCTCAAGGACAGCGGCCGGGCGCAGTATGCGACCATCACCGACCAGGAGGCCCTGCAGGCTTTCCACGACTGCTGCCGTATCGAAGGCATACTGCCGGCGCTGGAGTCCTCGCATGCACTGGCTCATGCCGCGCGCATGGCGCCTGAACTGGGCAAGGACAAGATCATCCTGGTCAGCCTGTCCGGCCGAGGGGACAAGGACATGCATACGGTCGCCGAGTACGGCGGCCTGACACTGTAATCAATCGGGAAGCCACTATGTCGAGTAACGTGCGCCTGAAATCGGCGTTTGAGCGTTTGAACGGGCGCTGCGCCCTGGTACCGTATGTCACGGCGGGCGACCCATCGGTGCCGTCCACTGTCGCCCTGATGCACGCATTGCGTCAGGCGGGGGCGGATGTAATCGAGCTGGGCGTGCCGTTTTCTGATCCGACCGCCGACGGTCCGGTCATTCAGCGGGCCGCTGAGCGCGCCATCAGCCGCGGCATGGGCTTGCGCAAGGTGTTGGACATCGTGCGCCAGTTCCGCCAGCTGGACGATGAAACCCCCGTGGTGTTGATGGGCTATGCCAATCCCATCGAATGCATAGGCCAGGCCGAATTCGCCCGATTGGCGGGTCAGGCAGGGGTGGACGGGGTGCTGACAGTGGATTACCCCCCGGAAGAGTCGCGGGAGTTCACGGCTTTGCTCACTGAGCAGGGCGTAGACACTATTTTCCTGCTGTCCCCCACATCCACGGACGAGCGTATTGCCAAGGTGGCCGCGCTGGCCCAGGGTTATGTGTATTATGTGTCGCTCAAGGGTGTGACCGGTTCGGGCCAGATTGATGTGGCCGATGTCGAGCGTCACTTGCAGCGTATCCGCAAGCACGTCAAGATTCCGGTTGGCGTGGGTTTCGGCATCCGCGATGCGCAAAGCGCAAAAGCCATTGCGCGCAATGCCGACGCCGTGGTGATCGGCTCCAAGCTGATCGAGACCATGGAAGAAGCCGTTCAAGCTCATGCGGGCAAAGACCAGAAAGACGTCGATGCCGCTGCCATTGCCGCCGCAGGCCAATGGCTGGGTCAAATACGCCAGGCGCTGGATAATTAGCCTAAAAGCGCCTTTAGCGTTTAGAATCATGTGCCTGTTCCCTGCGAGCAGGCGCTTTTTTTCAGAATACTAGAGGTCAGCCGGCTTCAAGCAGGCTGACCGAACACAGGATCTCACAATGAGCTGGATCGAGAAAATACTGCCGCCACGAATCAACCGCAATCCCGAGAGCAGCCGTCGCGTGCCCGAAGGCTTGTGGGTGAAGTGCCCGTCGTGCGAGTCAGTGCTTTACAAGGAAGATCTGCAAGCCACACTGAATGTCTGCCCCAAGTGCAGCCATCACATGCGCATTGGCGCTCGCGGCCGCATCAAGTCGCTGCTGGACGCTGAAGGCCAGGTAGAGATCGGTTCCAACACCCGCCCCATGGATCCCTTGAAGTTCCGCGACTCGCGCAAGTACACCGAGCGCGTGACCGAGGCGACCAAGCAGACCGGCGAGACCGAAGCCATGGTCGTGGTCAGCGGCACGATCTTGTCGGTGCCGGCGGTGGTGGCCTGCTTTGAATTCGAATATATGGGCGGGTCCATGGGCTCTGTGGTGGGCGAGCGCTTCACCCGCGGCGTGCAAGCGGCCATTGCCAATCGCAGCCCCTTCGTGTGCGTGGCGGCTTCGGGCGGCGCCCGCATGCAGGAAAGTCTGTTTTCCTTGATGCAGATGGCCAAGACCACGGCCATTCTGGCCGAATTGGCTGAAGCGGGTCTGCCCTTCGTCAGCATCCTGACCGATCCCACCATGGGTGGTGTTTCTGCCAGCTTCGCTTTCATGGGCGATGTGGTTATTGCCGAGCCCAACGCACTGATCGGTTTTGCCGGTCCGCGCGTGATCGAACAGACCGTGCGCGAAAAGCTGCCTGAAGGTTTCCAGCGCGCCGAGTTCTTGCTGGAGAAAGGGGCCATCGATATGGTCATCGATCGCCGCGAGCTGCAGCGCGAACTGGCCGAATTGCTGGCCCTACTGACGCGTCAACCGGCTGAAGCAGTCTCGCGCCTGCCGTCTTGATTCCCGGCTGTTCAGGCCGGCCCTCGGGGCTATATTGAAAACGCCGCCTTGAAAGGCGGCGTTTTTCATGTCTGATCGAACCGTGTCAAGCGATTGGAACTGGGCCGATTGATGCCTATAAAAAAACGCCGCCCCGAAGGGCGGCGTTTTTATTAGACGCCAGCTTAGTGCGTTTCGACTTGCTGCAGCGGCTCGCTGCTTTCAGCCTGGGCGACTTGCTTGCGCGGACGGCCTCGGCGTACGGGAGCGGGCTGGTAGTCGTCCTGCACCGTGGCGCGGGAGGTTTCCACCAGTTCGATGCCGGCCGCTTCCAGGACGGCATCCAGTTCAGCAGGCTGGGCTTGGGCTTCGACCACTGCTTCAGGCTGGGACTGGGGCGTCACAGGGGCGACTTCTTGCACCGTTTCCACGACATGGGCTTCAGCGGCGACAGGATCAGCGACGGGTTCGGCTGCGACAGGCTCTTGTGGAGCCTCTTCCTGGGCCGCTTGTTCCTGCACTGCTTCGACAGGTTCTTGGGCAGCAGGGGCGGACGCGTCCGACTCCTGCGGAGCGGCGGTCACGGTGTCGACATGCTCGATGCGCTCTGGCTGAGCAGCGGTCTCCTGGACAGGCGTTGCGGGCTGGGCTTCTTCCTGGGCAGGCTGTTCCTGTGTTGTTTCCGCAGCGACGGCCGGCTCTTGAATGGCGACAGGAGCAGCTTGCACGGGTTGGGCGGCAGGCGCATTCTGTTCGGATTCGGCAGGCTGAGCGGCAACTTGGGATTCGACCGGCGTGTCCATGGTCTGCGAGGTGACGGCTACTTCGGCGGCAGCGGCTTGCGCGGCAGCTTTCTGCTCCTCGTCTTCCAGGGCGGCAGGATTGAACGCTGGCGTCTCGTGGGCAACATAAGCGACGGCGGAAGCGTCTTCCGTACTGTCTTCGTTTTCCGTTGCGGCGTTAGCGTCCGGACTACGGCGGCCACGGCGGCTGCGACGGCGACGGCGCTTGCGCTCGGGATCCAGGGCGTTGGCGTCGGAGCCGTCTTCGCCGTCAACCTGATCGATGTCGGTGTCATCTGTGTTGTCGGCGCGCTCGTCCGCGGCCTGACTGACGGCGGCCACGCTGGCGGCCACCGCGACCGTTGCTGCCGCGGCGACAGGGGCTTGCTCCTGGGCTTCCTCAAGCGCTACATCTTTGTTCAGCTCGGGCGTGTCCACGCTGCCTTCTTCGCGGCGCTGACGGCCTCGGCCACGACGGCTGCGCGTGCTGCGGTTGCTGCCGGAGCTGCTGTCGTCGGCGCTGGTGGCCGTGGCAGCCACTGGAGCGGCGGCCGCGGCATTGTTGCGGGTTTCAAGAACGGCTTCGGATCCCGCTGCATTGGAGCGACGGCGGCCGCGGCTATTGGCGTTGCCGCCGGAAGAGGCTTCTGTGACGGGTTTTTCGTCTGCAGGGGTATCGCTGCGGTTGCCTTGGCGGCGGCCGCGTGTGCGTTCGCCCTGATGACGAGTGCCATTGGACTGGCCGGTGCGTCCCTGGCGACGGGGGGTTCCGGCCTTGGCGCCTTCGTTCTTGGCCGTGTCGGCAGCGGGTTCGGCAGGGCTGCCGGTCAACCAGCCGATCAGGCGTTTGATCAGGCTGGGCGATCCGGCGGCAGGTGCGGCCACTGCGGGAGCAGGCTTGCTGATCGGGGCCGGTTGGGCGGGCGTGATGCCTTTGACCAGGGCTTCGGGGCGCGGCTTGATGTCGTGGCTGCGGTGCGGCACCAGACTGTCTTGCTGTTCGGGCTGCTGCACCAGCTCGTAGCTGCTGCGCAGTTCGTCCAGGCGCGGATCATCGTGGCGCAGGCGTTCGATGACGTGGTGCGGCGTTTCCAGGTTCTTGTTGGGAATCAGGACCAGGGCGATGTTCAGGCGCGATTCGATCTTGGTGATGTCGCTGCGCTTTTCGTTCAGCAGGAAGGTAGCGACGTCCACAGGAACCTGAGCGTGCAGGGCGGCCGTGCCTTCCTTCATGGCTTCTTCTTGCAGCAGGCGCAGCACGTGCAGGGCGCTGGATTCGGCATCGCGCACGACGCCGGTGCCGGTGCAGCGCGGGCAGGTGACGTGCGAGCCTTCATTCAGGGCAGGGCGCAGACGCTGGCGCGACAATTCCATCAGGCCGAAGCGCGAGATCTTGCCCATCTGGACGCGGGCGCGGTCAAAGTGCAAGGCATCGCGCAGTCGTTGTTCGACGGCGCGCTGGTTCTTGCTGTCTTCCATGTCGATGAAATCGATGACGATCAGGCCGCCCAGGTCGCGCAGGCGCAGCTGGCGGGCCACTTCATCGGCGGCTTCCAGGTTGGTGCGCAGGGCGGTTTCTTCGATATCGGCGCCGCGCGTGGACCGTGCGGAGTTCACGTCGATGGCCACCAGCGCTTCGGTGTGGTCGATGACCACGGCGCCGCCCGAGGGCAGCTGTACGGTGCGCGAGTAGGCGGTTTCGATCTGGTGTTCGATCTGGAAGCGCGAGAACAGGGGGATGTCGTCGCGGTACATCTTGACCCGGTGCAGGTTGTCCGGCATGACCACGCTCATGAAGGCCGCGGCCTGCTCGTGAATCTCGTCCGTGTCGATCAGGATCTCGCCGATTTCAGGCGAGAAGTAATCGCGGATGGCGCGGATCACCAGGCTGGATTCCAGGTAGATCAGGATGGGCGCGGAATTGTCGCGGGCAGCGCCGTCGATGGCCGTCCACAGCTGCATCAGGTAGTTCAGGTCCCACTGCAGCTCTTCGACGCTGCGGCCGATGCCGGCCGTGCGCGCGATGATGCTCATGCCCTGAGGGATGTCCAGCTGATCCATGGCCTCGCGCAGTTCCTGGCGGTCTTCGCCTTCGACGCGGCGCGATACACCACCCCCGCGGGGGTTGTTGGGCATCAGAACCAGATAGCGGCCAGCCAGGGAGATGAAGGTGGTCAGGGCCGCGCCCTTGTTGCCACGTTCTTCTTTTTCGACCTGGATGATCAGTTCCTGGCCTTCGGAGAGAGCGTCCTGAATGCGCGCGGTGCGCACATCCACGCCTTCCTTGAAGTAGCTGCGGGCTACTTCCTTGAAGGGCAGAAAGCCGTGGCGCTCTTCGCCGTAGCTGACGAAGCAAGCTTCCAGGCCGGGCTCGATGCGGGTGATGACCCCTTTGTAGATATTGCCTTTGCGCTGTTCGCGCCCGGCTGTTTCGATGTCGAGGTCAATAAGTTTTTGACCGTCGACAATGGCGACGCGTAGTTCTTCTTGATGCGTCGCATTGAACAACATGCGTTTCATGAGTGAGGATCTCCATTGTCATGGCGCACCGTTTATCGGCGCACGACCTTGGGGCACTCGGTGTGTGGCGCAATTGCTGCAACAGTAAGGAGCAGGCAGGCGTGTTCGGCCTGCCGGCTTATAGTCTGGGAGGCACGAATCGCACTAAAGTGCGAAGTTCAGTCAGCAGGGGGGTCAGGTTCACGTGTGTGGTTGACGGATACAAAGTTGCTGGGAACGGCAGTCGCGTTGATGACGCGCCTGGTGCAAAAGAGCGGGACAATCTGTGCAGGAATTCAGCGCCGCACGCGGGAGGAAAGCATCTACTGGAAAGCGGGCGTAACGCGACTCGACTTTCTATATTTCGGGCTCACCCCGGCGACCTTGTGACCCGGAAGCTGGAACTCAAGGATACAATTATAAGACCTTGTCCATCCCACGGAGACGCACCCTTTGCATCTCTACGCTGGACCCAGTCTCAGCTTCCTTAGGCTGAAGCGATTATATGCCCCTTTTTGTTATGTGCAAACCTCACGATTCACAAAGACTTCCTGCCCAGGTGCGAATGATACGCATCGATGAAACCCGGGCGGGGCAGCGTATCGACAACTTTTTGCTGCGGGAGTGCAAAGGGGTTCCCAAAAGCCATATCTACAAAGCCATTCGCGGCGGCGAAGTGCGGGTCAATAAAGGCCGTATCAGCAGCGACTACCGCCTGCAGGACGGCGACCTGGTGCGTGTGCCGCCCTTGCGCTTGCCCGACCGTGATCAGCCGCGCCCGGTGCCGGCTGCCGTCTTTCCCGTCGTCTTCGAAGATGAGCACCTGATGGTCATCGACAAGCCTGCGGGCGTTGCTGTGCATGGCGGCAGCGGCGTGTCGTTCGGAGTCATCGAACAATTGCGCGCCGCCCGTCCGCAGGAGCGCTTCCTGGAGCTCGCGCATCGACTGGACCGCGAGACCTCCGGCCTGTTGATCATCGCCAAGCGCCGCGCCGCCCTGGTCGAACTACATGATATGTTCCGTGAAATCCGCGCCCGCAAGTTCTACCTGGCCCTGGTGCAGGGCGATTGGGTGAACGATCGCCAGCATATCCGCTTTCCCCTGCTGCGTTGGCTGACGGCCAACGGTGAGCGGCGGGTGCGTGTCGATGAAGAAGGCAAGCAGGCGCATACCATCATTACCTTGCAGCGCCGCTTCGGTCGTTTCAGCCTGCTGCAGGCCGAATTGAAAACCGGGCGCACGCACCAAATCCGGGTTCATCTGGCGCATTCTGGTTTTCCCATCGTCGGCGACGAAAAATACGGCGACGACGCCTTGCGCGCGCAGTTTGCGCGCCAAGGCTTCAAACGGATGTTCCTGCACTCCGGGCGCCTGGAGTTCAATCACCCGGTCACGGGCGAACCCCTGGTGCTGGAAGCACCGCTGCCGCCCGAGTGTCGGGCGGTTCTTGACCTGTTGGAGAAATAAGCATGAAGCGTTATGCCGCCGTACTGTTCGATTGGGACGGGACGGTCATGGATTCGACCCACTCCATCGCCAGCTCCATTCAACTTGCCTGCGCCGACCTTGAGTTGCCGGTGCCGTCCATTCAGCAGGCCAGCTGGGTGATCGGCCTGTCGCTGGAAAGCGCGCTTTACCGGGCGGTGCCGGATCTGACGGCGGAGCAGATGCCGCAGTTTCTGGAGCGCTATCGTTTTCATTTCCTGCAGCGCGATCCGCATATCAAGTTGTTTGACGGCATCCTGCCTTTTCTGGGTGAGTTGCGCGGCCGTCAGGTCGCCTTGGGCGTGGCGACGGGCAAGAGCCGCCAGGGTCTGGACCGGGTGCTGCAACAGGTCAGTCTGACGACTTTTTTCGATGCGACCCGCTGCGCAGACGAGACGCGCAGCAAGCCCGATCCCGAAATGCTGCATCAACTGCTGGGCGAATTGATGCTGGACCCCGAGCAAGTGCTCATGGTCGGCGACACCTCGCACGATATACACATGGCTGCCAATGCAGGCATGGATAGCGTGGCTGTCACCTACGGGGCGCATGATCCCGGTACGCTGGCCCAGGCGCAGCCTACCGTCATGGTGGACAGCGTGGCCCAGATGCGGGACTGGGTGCTTCCCCGCACCTGATTTCAGACCGGAACTTTGCGCTCGGCCGCCAGTCTCACGCAGATAAATGTCAGGAGATGCTTATGTTCAAGTCGCGCTCCGTCCCCGTGCGTCCCTCGGAAATCACAGATGAATCCGTCTGGCGATCCCGCCGCCGCCTGTTGCAGTTTCCCGGCGCCCTCGCGCTGGCGGCGGCTCTGCCGCAGCCGGCGCACGCAGCCGGCAACGCCCTGGCTTTTTCCCGTTCCGATCGTTGGCCGGTTCCCGATGCGCCTACCCAGGAATCGGATGTCACTTCTTACAATAATTACTACGAATTCGGCACCGGCAAGGAGGACCCGTCCCGCCATGCCGGCGCCTTGAAGACCGAGCCCTGGACGCTGGTGGTCGATGGTCTGGTGGGCAAGCCCCTGAAGCTGGACATGGATCAGATCCTGAAGCTGGCGCCCCTGGAAGAGCGGGTCTATCGTCTGCGCTGCGTGGAAGCCTGGTCCATGGTGGTGCCGTGGGTAGGCTACTCCTTGTCGGAGCTGATCAAGCGTGCCGAACCGTTGGGTGATGCCCGCTTTGTGCGCTTTGAAACCGTGCGAGACGAAGCAGCCATGCCCGGACTGCGTTCATCCATTCTGGATTGGCCCTATGCCGAAGGTCTGCGCCTGGATGAGGCCATGCATCCCTTGACGCTGTTGGCCACGGGCCTGTACGGCAAGACGCTGCCTAATCAGAATGGCGCGCCGGTGCGGCTGATCGTGCCCTGGAAGTACGGCTTCAAGTCCGCCAAGTCCCTGGTGCGCATCACCCTGACCGATACCATGCCGGTGTCCAGCTGGATGCAGGTGGCTCCCCAGGAATACGGCTTTTATGCCAATGTGAATCCGGCCGTGCCCCATCCGCGCTGGAGCCAGGCTACAGAGCGTGTCATCGGATCGGGTTTCTTCGCCGCCAAGAAGCCCACCTTGCCGTTCAATGGTTATGCGGAGGATGTGGCTGGCCTGTACGCTGGCCTGGATTTGACGCGGAATTATTAACCATGTGGAAGTCTGCTCAGCTTGACCGCTTCAAACCCCTGGTGTTTGTGCTGGGGCTATACCCGCTCGCGCGCTGGCTTTGGCTGGGCTTCTCGGGCGGTCTGACCGCTAATCCGGCCGAGTTCCTGACTCGCTCCAGCGGCCTGTGGGCCTGGGTATTGCTGCTGCTGACCTTGGCGGTCACCCCGGCGCGGCGCTTGCTGGGCCAGCCGGCCTTGTTGCGGATTCGGCGCATGCTGGGCTTGTTTGCCTTTTTTTATACGGCTCTGCATACCGTGGCCTGGGCTTGGTGGGACCGCTCGGGCGATTGGATGTCCATGTGGCATGACATTGTCCAGCGTCCTTTTATTACCTTGGGTGCCGTGGCGACGGTGCTGATGCTGGTGCTGGCGGCGACGTCCACTCACGGATGGCAGCGACGCCTGGGCCGCCGTTGGAGCACCTTGCATCGCAGCGTGTACGCGATTGCGGCTTTGTCGGTCGTGCACTTTTATCTGGTGCGGGCCGGTAAGAATGATGTGCTTGATGTTTTTGTGTACGGGGCTGTGTTTCTGGCCTTGATGGCGCTGCGCAAGTGGCCGGCGTCAACGCAGCGCTCCAGTCCGGCCTGAATCAATCCGGCCCTCTTGTTCGTTTGGCGGCATTCCGATGGAATGCCGCCTTTTTTCAGGGCAGTCAGTTCAGGCTTTTCAAGATAGCCAGGGTCTGGGCATCCAGCACGCCGTCGAAGCGGGCGGGGCGGTAGTGCATTTGGAAGGCGGCGATGACATTTTGCGTGGCTTTGTCGAAGATACCCGATTCCGGCGTTTCGTAGCCGGCCTTGCGCAGCAAGGCTTGAACCTCGGCGGCGTCGGGCAGGGGCAGCGAGGCGTACTGCGCCTGCAACTGGCTGGCCTGCGCCTCGTTGTACCAACGGCCGATGCCGGCCTGGGCCAGCTCTTTCCAGGGAAACAGGGGGCCGGGATCCAGCTTGCGTTGCGGGGCGACGTCGCTGTGGCCGATGATGTTGCGAGGGCTGACACCATGACGCTGTGCCAGGTCCTGCAGCAGGATGGTCAGGGTCTTGATTTGTTCCGGGGTGTACGGCATCCAGCGGCCGTCATCCAGGCGGCCCAGGTTGACGATCTCAATGCCGATGGAGCCTGTGTTCAGATCCGTGAAGCCATACCACGAACCCAGGCCGGCGTGCCAGGCGCGCCGGCTTTCGTCGACTAGCCTGTACACGGTCGGTCGGCGTTCGTCGGTGATCAGGTAGTGGGCGCTGACATCGCGCTGCGTCAGTACTTTCAGTGAGGTCAGATTGTTGCCGGCGGTGTAGTGCACCACCAGGTAACGCACGCGGCTGTTCTGGCCCTTGGCGGTATAGCTGTCGTCGATCTTGAGCGGGCCGCCGCTGCCGCAGGCGGCCAGCAAGGCGGCCAGAGCCAGAATTCCGGCACGGGCGCTGCGGCGAAGGATGGGAAGTGGTGCAGACATAGCGCTTCCTTTCAGCGGCCGGCCAGAAACAGAAAGATGCAGGGGATCTTGTCCAGATTCGGTGCCCGGCGCTCGCGCCATTGCTCGATGGTGGCGGTATTGACCCATTCCTGAGGGGTGGTCAGGCCACGCGCCACGCACAGGCGGGTGCCTGGTTTCAGGGACTGCAGCAGCGTGGCGAACATGGCCTGGTTGCGGTAGGGGGTTTCGATCAGGATCTGGGTCTGTTTCAGGGATTGCGAGGCCCCTTCCCATTGCTTGAGCTGTTTTGCGCGGGCGGCGCTGTCGACCGGTGCATAGCCGTGGAACACGAACTGCTGGCCGTCCAGGCCGCTGGCCATCAGACTGAGCAGAATTGAAGACGGGCCGACATGCGGCTGGACGGGGATGCCCATGTCATGGGCCATGGCAACGACAAGGGCGCCTGGGTCGGCGACCGCCGGGCAGCCGGCTTCCGACACCAGTCCGATGGCCTGTCCGGCCAGGGCGGGTTTCAGCCACTCGCGGATTTCGCCCGGCTTGTTGCCGCGCTTGTCCAGGGTGTGGATCGTGATTTCCTGCAGCGGCGTGGTGGTGCCGATCAGTTTCAGAAAGGCGCGCGCTGTCTTGGCGTTCTCGGCAATATAGATCGTCAGCCCGCGGGTCAGGGCCTGGACTTCGGCGGGTAGCCAGCGGTCGGGCGGGCTCTCGCCCAGTCCGACGGGAATCAGGTGCAAGGGAGCGGCGTGGGACATGAAGAGTGGATTCCTAGTCTAGTGTTGTCAGCAGGCCGGGCTGCAGCGGGTTAAGGCCGAAATGGCGCAGCATAGAGCATAGTTCGATCAGGGGCAGGCCGATGATGGCGGTCGGGTCGTCCGAGCGCATGCTTTGCATCAGCGCTATGCCCAGGCTTTCGGCTTTGGCGCTTCCGGCGGTGTCGTAAGGTTTTTCGATGTTCAGGTAATGCTCGATCTCGGCATCGTCCAGAGTGCGGAACTGGCAGCTCGTGATGATGTCGCTGCACAGGAACTGCCGTCCGTCCGTGACGCACAGCGCACTGTGGAAATCGACGTTGCGTCCGCTGAGGGTGCGCAGTTGCCGGACTGCGCCGGCATGATCGCCGGGCTTGCCGATGGCGTCCGTCCCCAGGGTGGCGACCTGATCCGAACCTATCACCAGAGCGCCGGGGTTCAGGGAGCTGATGCGGGCTGCTTTTTCACGCGCCAACCGCAGGCTGAGCCTGGCCGGAAGCTCCCCGGGCCGGGGTGTTTCGTCGATGTCCGGGGACTGGCAGGTGAATGGCAGGCCTAAACGCGTTAACATGTCGCGTCGGTAGACCGAGCTTGATGCAAGGATGATACGCATGGTGTGTTCTTGCTGTGCTTTGGTTTGACTGTCTTGCTTCAAGCGCTGTATTATCTAATGTTTTCTTCGTTATTGAAATGGTCCTTGGTGCGCGTTGTCCTTTTTTGGGCGCGCAGAGCATGAAGGGGCGTTCGTTGATGCGCTCATGGCGAAACAATATATAGATACCCAAAGTCTAGGTCGCGGTCCTCAGCATCTGGCGGGCCAGGCTGCTGTTGCGGATCTGTCTCGCCTGGTGTCGGATCTGCCTGCGCAGGGCGATCTGAACGTGGACTGGAGCATGGCCGGCAGGGCGGATTCGTCCGGACGGCGCTTTGTGCGCGTTCAGGCTCAGGGTGCCGTGGTGTTGCAATGCCAGCGCTGCATGAAACCCTTTGTATGGCCCATCGATATTTCCAACGAAGTGGAAGTCGTGGCGACAGAAGCCGAGCTTGAGCTGGATGACGACGATGTCGAAGGCCCGGATCGCATTTTTTGCGAAGGCCGTCTGGATGCCCTTGGTCTGGTCGAGGACGAACTGATCCTCAGCGTGCCGTACGTGCCGCGCCACGATGTCTGCCCCGGCAGCCAGTCAGTGGCGTCGGACGCGGAGCCGGCTCCTGAAGACGAACCGGCGCCCAAGCGGGAATCCCCGTTCGCCGTGCTGGGTTCGCTTAAAAAACCTTGATTGTTTGTTGCTATTTAGTTAATTTTTCGGGCTGTTCCCATTCGGGGCCGTACATCTACAGGAGTCATCATGGCTGTTCAGCAGAATAAAAAGAGCCCGTCCCGGCGCAACATGCGTCGTTCGCACGACGCACTTACCGGTCCTTCGACGGCCATCGAGCCAACGACCGGCGAACTGCACCTGCGCCACCACATCAGCCCCAACGGCATCTACCGTGGCCGTAAAGTGCTGAAAACAAAGAACGACGAGTAATTTCGCTCTTTCGTCTTTGCAAGCAACATAGGTTGCGTGCTTGATGTCTAATAAAAAAATACGTATTGCCATCGACTGCATGGGCGGCGATGTCGGTTTGCCGGTCACCGTCCCTGCGGCACTGCTTTTTGCGAAGCGGTTTCCGGATGTGCACTGCTTATTGGTGGGCGATACCCAAGCCATCGAGCAAACTCTGCGAGCGCAAGGCAATGTCGATACCTCCTGGTACGACATTCTTCACGCGTCTGAAGTTGTCACCATGGCCGATTCGGTCGAGGTGGCCCTGCGCCGCAAAAAAGATTCTTCCATGCGTGTGGCTGCCCAAGCCGTCAAGGACGGGGCGGCCGATGCATGCGTATCCGCCGGCAATACCGGCGCCTGGATGGCGATCACGCGCTATGTCCTCAAGACACTGGACGGCATAGACCGGCCAGCCATCGCCACGTCCATTCCCAACCAGAAAGGTGGAGCCACCACCATGCTGGATCTGGGCGCGAACGTCGACTGCACGGCCGAGCACCTGCTGCAATTCGCCATCATGGGCACCGCCCTGGCGAGCATTGTGGACGGCCATGAGCGGCCGACAGTGGGCTTGCTCAATATTGGCGAGGAAGTGATCAAGGGCAACGAGGTCGTCAAGCAGGCGGCCGAGCTGCTTCGCTCCAGCGGCCTGAATTTCTACGGCAACGTGGAAGGCGACGACATCTGCAAGGGCACCGTCAATGTGGTGGTCTGTGACGGTTTCGTCGGCAATGTCGTGCTTAAATCCATTGAGGGCCTGGCCAAGATGGTGGGCGGCATGCTGCGCGAGGAGTTCACGCGCGATCCCTTGAGCAAAATATCCGCTTTGTTTGCGCGTCCCGTCTTGAATCGTTTCCGCGATCGGGTAGATAATCGCCGTCACAATGGCGCGGCCCTCCTGGGGCTGCGCGGCATTGTCATCAAGAGCCATGGTTCGGCTGACGCTTATTCTTTCGGGTATGCTTTGCAGCGTGCCCGAGGCGCCGTGCTCAATGGCTTGCTCGATGGCACCAGCCAGGCGGTAGAGCGCATCAGGCAGAGCCTGACCTCGCTCGAGACGCCGCCCGGCGAATCGGAACCACTCCACACATCTGAGCCTTCATCCCACTAATAAGGGCTCGACTGGGAAGAAAACTATGACGATATTTGCCAAAATTATCGGTACGGGCGGCTACCTGCCACCTCGGGTCGTGTCCAACGATGATCTGGCGGCCGAGCTGGCGCAGAAGGGCATCGAGACCTCCGACGAGTGGATTGTCGAGCGCACCGGCATACGGCAGCGTCATCTGGCCGACCCCGGCGTGCGCACCAGTCAGCTGGCGACGCAGGCTGCGCGCCAGGCCCTGGAGAGCGCCGGCATTCAGGCTCAGGATCTGGACCTGATCGTCGTAGCGACGTCCACGCCCGATTATGTTTTTCCCAGCACCGCCTGCCTGGTTCAGGCCGAACTGGGCAATAAAGGGGCCGCCGCCTACGACGTGCAGGCGGTCTGCAGCGGCTTCGTCTATGCCCTGACCACTGCCGAAGCCATGATTCGCGCCGGCCGCGCCCGCCACGCGCTGGTCATAGGCGCCGAAGTCTTCTCCGGCATCCTGGACTGGAGCGATCGGCGTACCTGCGTGCTGTTCGGCGACGGCGCCGGCGCCGTCGTGCTCCAGGCCAGCGACGAGCCCGGCATTCTTGCCGCTCAACTCAATGCAGACGGCAGCCAGATGGGCATTCTGTGCGCCGCCGGCAATGTTTCGCATGGCCAGGTTGTGGGCGATCCCTTCCTGCGCATGGACGGCCAGGCCGTCTTCAAGCTGGCCGTCACTTCGCTGGCGGCATCGGCGCACCAGGTCTGTGAACAGGCCGGCGTGCAACTGTCTGATATCGATTGGCTGGTCCCGCATCAGGCCAATCTGCGCATTATCAATTTCCTGGGCCGCAAGCTGGGCATCCCGTCCGAGAAAGTCATCGTCACGGTGGACCAGCATGCCAATACCTCGGCCGCCAGTGTCCCGCTCGCTCTGGACGCTGCCCGTCGCGACGGACGCATCCGCGCCGGCGAGCTGGCGTTGCTGCAAGGCGTAGGCGGCGGCTTTACTTGGGGTTCGGTGCTGGTTCGCTTCTAAGCTGATCCGCTCCGGGCGTCCGTCCACCTCCTTCGAGTCTCTCTACCATGAAAATTGCGTTTGTCTTTCCAGGACAGGGGTCGCAGTCCGTCGGCATGCTGGATGCCTGGGCTGAATCGGCTGTTGTGCGCCGTGTGATCGACCAGTCCAGTGCCGCCTTGGGGCAGGACCTGGCGTCCCTGATGGCTCAAGGCCCGGCTGAAGACCTTAACCTGACCACCAATACGCAGCCCGTCATGCTGGCCAGCGCCGTGGCCATGTATCGTGCCTGGATCGAAGCAGGCGGTCCCGTGCCTGATCTGATGGCCGGCCATAGCCTGGGTGAATATTCTGCCCTGACCGCTGCGGGCGCCTTGTCGCTGGAGCAGGCTGTACCGCTGGTGCGCATCCGCGCCGATGCCATGCAGGCCGCCGTGCCGGTTGGACTGGGCACCATGGCCGCTGTGCTGGGCCTGGACGATGATCAGGTGCGCGATGTCTGCGCCCGAGCCGCCCAAGGTCAGGTGGTAGAGGCCGTCAACTACAATGCGCCGGCTCAAGTCGTGATCGCGGGTCATGTGGATGCCGTGGATCGCGCTTGCGTGCTGGCCAAGGAAGCGGGCGCCAAGCGCGCGCTGGTTCTGCCCGTGTCCGCTCCTTTCCATTCCAGCCTGCTGGAGCCGGCTGCCACGGTGCTGCAACAGGCCTTGGCTACTATTGAACTGCAGGCGCCCGACGTGCCTGTGATCAATAACGTGGATGTGCAGGCGCCTGCCGACTCCGCCCAGATCAAGGATGCGCTGGTGCGTCAGGCCTGGCACCCGGTGCGCTGGGTGGAAACCATCCAGGCCATGAAGGCCCAGGGGGTCACCCACATCGTTGAGTGCGGTCCCGGCAAGGTGCTCAGCGGCCTGGTCAAGCGCATCGATCGCGACCTGCTCGCCTTTAATATCACCGATCCCGCCTCGCTGCAGGCGACTCTGGAATCCCTGAAGGTAGCGTAAATGCAAGATTTCAATCTTAGCGGCAAGACTGCACTGGTGACCGGCGCGTCGCGCGGCATCGGTCAGGCCATTGCCAAAGAACTGATGGCGCGTGGCGCCAAGGTCATCGGAACCGCCACGTCCGAATCCGGCGCGCAGGCTATTTCCGCTGTGCTCGATCAGAACGGCAGCCGCGGCGTAATGCTGAACGTGGATGACGCCCAAGCCTGCGAAGCCCTGATTCAGGAATTGGGCAAGGACGACGGCGGACCACATATTCTGGTGAATAATGCCGGCATCACGCGTGACAATCTGGCCATGCGCATGAAGGACGAAGACTGGGATGCGGTCATCCAGACGAACCTGAGCGCGGTTTTTCGTCTGGCGCGCGCGGTCGTGCGCCCCATGATGAAGGCGCGCTGGGGCCGCATCATCAGCATCACGTCGGTGGTCGGCGAAAGCGGCAACCCCGGACAGGCCAATTACGCCGCCGCCAAGGCGGGCGTGGCCGGCATGAGCCGTGCCCTGGCCCGCGAGCTGGGCAGCCGCAACATCACGGTCAATTGCGTGGCGCCCGGCTTCATCGATACCGACATGACCCGTTCGCTGACGCCTGAACAGTCGGCGGCCATCCTGTCGCAAATTCCCCTGGGCCGGCTGGGTTCGGCCGAGGATATCGCCAATGCGGTGGCCTTCCTGGCTGGTCCGCAGGCGCAATACATTACGGGCAGTACTATCCATGTGAATGGTGGTATGCACATGTAAGGGCTTGGCATCGCGCCCGGCTGAGGTAAAATTGCGGGATTATTTGGGGCCTATTGCTTGGGCCGGCGTTGCACGGGCAACGCTGGGCCTCATACAAGAGCGCCGTTTTTTTGTCATAGCCTACACCTTTTAGTAGTACGGATTGGCTATAATTCGCGGGAATTTTTCCCGAACTTGGAGAATCTGCATGGAAAGCATCGAACAGCGCGTCAAGAAGATCGTCGCTGAACAACTTGGCGTCAACGAAGCCGAGATCAAGAACGAATCTTCTTTTCTCGACGACCTCGGTGCCGACTCGCTCGACATGGTCGAGCTCGTGATGGCGCTCGAAGACGAATTCGAAACCGAAATCCCAGACGAAGAAGCTGAGAAAATCACGACGGTCCAGCAAGCTGTGGACTACATCAATTCTCACAGCAAGCAGTAAGTTCAATCCAGGGTGTGGGCCTGCGCTTTTGCAGACCCCGCTCCAAGGCGGTTTCCTGAGAATGGCTTGCGCCCTGCAGCTTGGGCTGACAAGACGCAGTCATTCCCCTCGAACCGCTTTTTTTGTGTTTAGGAGTCATCCGTGAAGCGACGTGTCGTGATTACCGGTCTGGGAATTGTTTCCCCGGTCGGCAACGATATCCCCACCGCGTGGGATAACATCGTCAATGGGCGTTCGGGCATCGGGCGTATCACCCGTTTCGATCCTTCGGCCCTGAGCGCCCAGATTGCGGGTGAGGTCAAGGATTTCGATATTACGCAGTACATTTCGGCCAAAGAAGCCAAGCAGATGGATACCTTCATCCATTATGGCGTGGCGGCCGGTATGCAGGCCTGGAAGGATTCCGGCCTGGAAATCAACGAGACCACTGCCGAGCGCATGGGGGTCATCGTCGGGTCCGGTATCGGCGGCTTGCCCCGTATCGAAGAAACCCAGAAAGAATATCTCGACCGGGGGCCGCGCCGCATTTCCCCGTTCTTTGTTCCCGCTTCCCTGATCAACCTGATCTCGGGGCACCTGTCCATCAACCTGGGCCTGAAAGGTCCCAGCTACGCCGTTGTGTCGGCCTGCACCACCGGTTTGCACTCGATCGGCGACGCTGCGCGCCTGATCGAATACGGCGATGCGGATGTCATGATCGCCGGTGGCGCCGAGTCCACGGTGTCGCCATTGGGCATTGGCGGTTTCGCCGCCATGCGCGCCTTGTCCACCCGCAACGACGATCCTCAAACCGCCTCGCGTCCCTGGGATGTCGATCGCGACGGATTCGTGCTGGGTGAGGGTGCTGGCGTGCTGGTGCTGGAAGAATATGAGCATGCCAAAAAGCGCGGCGCTCGCATTTACGGCGAATTCACCGGATACGGAATGAGCTCGGATGCGCACCACATCACCTCGCCTGATCGCGATGGCCCTCGTCGCGGCGTGCTCAATGCCCTGCGCAACGGCGGCATCAACCCCGATCAGGTGGATTACGTGAACGCGCATGGCACGTCCACTCCGCTGGGCGACGTGAACGAATCCGAAGCCCTGAAACTGGCGTTCGGCGACCATGCCCGCAAACTGGTGATCAATTCGACCAAGTCCATGACGGGCCACCTTCTGGGTGCGGCTGGCGGCATCGAAGCCGTGTTCACCACGCTGGCGGTCTACAACCAGATCTCTCCGCCCACGATCAATATCTTCAATCAGGATCCGGCCTGCGATCTGGACTACTGCGCCAATCAGGCGCGCGAAATGAAGATCGACGTGGCGCTGTCCAACTCCTTTGGGTTTGGCGGCACCAACGGTTCCATGGTGGTCAGCCGTCTTCGTTAATACGGCCAGCCCCATCTGTCACGCCCAGTCCTGGCGAACCGGAGCTCCCGCTTCGGTCCGCAGGCTGGGCGTTGTTGCATGTGTCTGCGCCGGAGCGGCCAGCGCCTGGGTTCTGCAGTCCTGGCAAGGGTCGTGGCCGCTTGCATGCGTCACGGGGAGCCTGCTGGCAGTCTTCCTATGGGCACGTGTGCGAGGCGGGTGGGGAGATGTGCTTACACTTAGCTATAGTGCAGGGCTATACTGGCTCAAGCGCGAGGGCGGACCGCCTCAGGCAATCCAGATCGCGCAGGTCTGGAGCTCGCCCTGGTGGTTGACGATACACTGCTCTGTGCCGAGAGGGGGCGGGCGTGGCCAGATGTTCACGCTGTGGCGTTCGGCCCAGCCCAGGCGAGCCTGGTGGGCCTTGCGTTTGGGCCTGAACAGATTGTCCTTGCAGGTCCGTGTTCAGAATAAGGATATTCAATGAGCGAACGCGATACCGATGCCGAACTGGTTGCACGTGTTCAGCGTGGGGACAAGCGCGCCTTTGACCTGCTGGTCCTGAAGTATCAGCGCAAGATCATGCGTCTGCTCAGCCGCATGATCCGCGACCCGTCCGAAATCGAGGACGTGGCTCAGGAAACTTTCATCAAAGCCTATCGTGCGCTGCCCCAGTTTCGCGGCGACAGCGCCTTCTACACCTGGTTGTATCGCATCGCCATCAACACGGCGCGCAACTGGCAGGCCTCGGCTGGACGGCGCCCCAGCGCCTTTCAGACGATGGAAAACGAAGATGGTGAAACTTTTGATCAAATCGACAACCTAACTGACATAAGCACGCCCGAGTCTGTCATGGTTAGCCGCCAGATTGCCGAAACTGTAAACAGTGCAATCCAGGCTTTGCCTGAGGAACTGCGGACTGCGATCGTGCTACGTGAAATCGAAGGCATGAGCTATGAAGACATTGCTCAGACCATGGATTGCCCAATAGGAACCGTGCGTTCGCGCATATTCCGGGCCCGCGACGCCATTGCTGCGCAATTGCGTCCCATACTTGATGGTGAAGATAGTGAACGACGGTGGTAAGGATTGATGATGCACGCCCTGAAATCCCATTCCGATGAAGAACAGCTCAGCTCCTGGGAGGCCTCTGTGTCCTCCTGGGTGGATGGCGAAGCTGAAATGCGTCCCGAAGAACTGGATTCGCCTTATGGGCGCCAGGTCTGGGATACCTATCACCTGATCGGTGATGTCATGCGCACCGAGGCGCTGGCCATCCGGACATCGGACCGCTTCTATGCGCGCTTGTCCAAGGCAGTGGACGATGAACCCACTATTCTGGCTCCGCATGCGCTCAAGAAGTCCCGTACGCAGCGCTATGCAGTGTCCGGCTTGGCAGTATTGGCCGTGGCGGCAGCCGTATGGATGAGCTTGCCTTATCTGGGCGCCGGCGACGGCCTTCAGGGAAGCTCGCTGGTCGCCAGTGTCCAGGACGAACAGCTCTGGAATGACTACGCCGATCTGCACCGCGACTTCGTCGGCGCCGGCCCGGTACGTCACGTATCCTTTGAAAGCGGAGTCCTGGGCCAATGATGCGTGTATTTTTGTCGCCGGACCGCGTGCGCTTGGGCCTGGCGGCATCCGTGCTGCTCATGGCTGCGCTGCCGGCATCCGCTCAGGAGCCCAAGGCGGTACAAACGCTGGATCTGCCCTGGCTGCAGCAAGTGCACAAGGCGGCCCGGGATCTGGATTATTCCGGCGTCATCATCTATACCCAGGGCGACTCCAGCCAGTCCATGAAGCTGGTGCACGTGGTTGATGGCACGGGCGAGCGTGAACGCCTGGAGATCCTGGACGGTTTGCCGCGCGAGTACCTGCGTCAGAACGACGTGACCCAATGCCTGATGCCGGAAAAGAAAATGGTGGTTATCGAACGCCGCCAGAATGAACGATTCCCCAGTTTTCTCGTCGGCGACGTCAGTCAGTTGCCACAGCATTACGACATGCGTCGCTTGCCCGAACCCGAGCGCGTAGCTGGTCGCCCCTGCGATGTCGTTGAGTTGGTGCCCAAGGACGATCAGCGCTATGGCTACAGGCTGTGCGCAGATTCGGATCACCGGCTGCTGCTCAAGATGCAGACTCTGGATGCCCGCGAGGCCGTCATCGACCAGATCGCTTTCGCTTCGGTCGCTCTGGGCGACCAGGTGGCGCTGCAGGATCTGCGCACGAGCTGGAACCCCAGCAAATGGGAGGTCGTCGAGCCCGAGGTGCGTCAGATCGATATCGATCAGCAAGGCTGGGTGCTGGGCATGCCGCCCGGCTTTACCTTGCGCTCGGAAATGCTGCGCCCCATGCGCGCAGGACGTCAGGTCACCCACCTGGTGATGGCCGACGGCCTGGCGGCTATTTCTGTTTTTCTGGAGCGCATAGGCGTTCCCGAGGCTGAGGAGAACAGCCTGGGAGCCTACCATCGCGGCTCCATGAACATGTTTCGTTCCCGCATCAATGACTATGTACTGACCACCACAGGCGAAGTGCCGATGCAGACGCTGCGCTCCGTGGCTGAAAGCACCCAGTTTGTTCCCCCATCCCGGACACATTGACTATCGTCCACCTGGAGTTTTTCAATGGAAAAATCGAACCATAAACTGCGTTTCAATGCTTTGTCGGCCCTGTTGGCCACGGCCTTGTTGGCGACGACGGCTCCTATAGCTGTTGTGCACGCTCAGGCGCAGACCGAGCCGGCGGCGCAAGCCAGCGTGGCCGGGCTGCCAGACTTCACGGGTGTGATTGCCAAAACCGAAGACGGGGTTGTAAACATCCGCACCACAGAAGCGGTGCAGGTGCGCTCGCCAGCCATGGGGCCGGGCTCAGACCCCTATGAAATGTTCCGTTGGTTCTTCGGTCCGGACTTTACCCCGCCCGGCATGGCGCCTCAGCGTCCGCCGCGTGGCGGCAACCAGCCCCAGCAGCCCCAGGAGCGGACGGTGCCGCGAGGCGTAGGCTCGGGCTTCATCATTTCCGATGACGGCTATATTCTGACCAACAATCACGTGGTGGCGGACTCCAACGGGATTTTCGTCACGCTCAGCAACGGCAAGGAATACCCCGCCAAGATCATCGGCACCGACGAACGCACTGATGTGGCCCTGATCAAGATCGAGGCCAAGGATTTCAAGCCGATGGCCATCGGCGATTCCAACAAACTCAAGAAAGGGCAATGGGTGCTGGCCATCGGTTCGCCGTTCGGTCTGGAATCCACCGTCACGTCCGGCATTGTCAGCGCCATCAATCGCGATACCGGCGACTACCTTCCGTTCATCCAGACGGACGTGGCAGTGAATCCAGGCAACTCCGGCGGTCCGCTCATCAATCTGAATGGCGAAGTGGTGGGGGTCAATTCCCAGATCATCTCGCGCAGCGGTGGCTTCATGGGCATTTCCCTGGCCATCCCGATCGACGAAGCCATGCAGGTGGTGGAGCAGCTGAAGTCTCATGGCAAGGTCACGCGCGGGCGCATCGGCGTGCAGATCACGCCGGTGGCCGATGACGTGGCCAAGGCTCTGGGTCTGCCCGACAGCAAGGGCGCACTGGTCAGCAGCGTGGAAGAGGGCGGTCCGGCCGCCAAGGCCGGGATCCAGTCCGGCGACGTGATACTGAAGTTCAACGGCCGCCAGATCGCGCAGATGTCCGATCTGCCGCGTATCGTGGGTGGCACCAAGCCGGGTGAAAGCTCTTCCGTAGAAATCTGGCGCAAGGGCAAAGAGCAGACGGTCAAGATCGAAGTGGCGGAAATGCCATCGAGCCCATCGGCTGCCAGCGAGGCGCCCGAGAAGGCCGCTCCTGCCACCAGCGCCGATGCCTTCGGCCTGAAAGTAACGGCCGTACCGGAAGCGGAGCTCAAGCGTCTGGGCCTGAGCAGCGCCGTGCAGGTGTCGGAGGCGGCCGCGCCGGCCAGCGAAGCCGGGCTGCAGCCGGGCGACCTGATTCTGCGTGTCAACGACAAAGACGTGGGAACTCCTGAACAATACGCTAAACTTGTGGCTTCGCTGGATAAATCCAAAGCAGCTGCCTTGCTGGTGTTGCGTTCGGGCCAGTCCCAGTGGGTCTTGATCACGCCATCGAAATAATTCCTGCAAAACGGCTAAAATAGCAGTCAGTCAGAAGGGGGCGTCCTGGACGCCCCTTTTTTTGTCGCCGCCGAGCCTAGGCTTGCGGCCATGCGCAGCTTGACGGCTTTGCGGTCGTCGAGTCGCTCCCACGGCAATAAAGCCGCCACATTTACTTGTTTATTTAACGGTCTATGGATCACATCCGTAATTTCTCCATCATTGCCCACATCGATCACGGCAAATCCACCCTGGCTGATCGCCTGATTCAACGTTGTGGGGGCCTGGCCGACCGCGAGATGTCGACCCAGGTCCTGGATTCGATGGACATCGAGAAAGAGCGGGGCATCACCATCAAGGCCCAGACAGCGGCGCTGCAGTACAAGTCCAAAAGTGGCAAGGTCTATAACCTGAACCTGATCGACACCCCCGGTCACGTGGACTTTTCCTACGAGGTCAGCCGCTCTCTGTCCGCTTGCGAAGGCGCTTTGCTGGTGGTCGATGCATCCCAGGGCGTGGAAGCGCAGACGGTGGCCAACTGCTATACCGCCATCGAGCAAGGCGTGGAAGTCATTCCCGTGCTGAACAAGATGGACCTGCCGCAGGCTGATCCGGACGCCGCCCGCCAGGAAGTCGAAGATGTCATTGGCATCGACGCCAGCGACGCGATTGCCGCCAGCGCCAAGACCGGCCTGGGCATCGACGATATTCTGGAAACTATCGTGGCACGAGTGCCGCCGCCGGTGGGCAGCCCCGATGAGCCGCTGCAGGCGCTGATCATCGACTCCTGGTTCGACAACTATGTCGGCGTGGTCATGCTGGTGCGCATCGTCAATGGCGTACTGCGTCCCAAGGACAAGGTGCTGCTGATGGCCACCCGCGCTACGCACCTGGTCGAGCATATCGGCGTGTTCACGCCCAAGTCCGAGAATCGTGCGCAGTTGTCGGCCGGCGAAGTGGGTTTCGTCATCGCCGGCATCAAAGAGTTGGAGCACGCCAAGGTGGGAGACACGCTGACCCTGGCCGGCAAGCCGGCCGCCAGCGCGCTGCCCGGCTTCAAGGAAGTCAAGCCGCAAGTGTTCGCCGGTCTGTATCCCGTGGAAAGCAGCGAGTACGATCAGCTGCGCGATTCGCTGGAAAAACTCAAGCTGAACGATGCTTCGCTGATGTTCGAGCCGGAAGTCTCTCAGGCCTTGGGCTTTGGCTTTCGTTGCGGTTTCCTGGGGCTGCTGCACATGGAAATCGTGCAGGAGCGGCTGGAGCGCGAGTTCGACATGGACATCATCACCACCGCGCCCTCGGTGGTGTACGAAGTCGAACGCCGTGACGGCGAAGTGCTGATGATCGAAAGCCCGTCGCGCATGCCGGAAGTGGCCCATATCGAAGACGTGCGCGAGCCCATTGTTGTGGTTTCGCTGCTAATGCCCCAGGAATACGTGGGTCCGGTCATGACGCTGTGTACAGTCAAGCGCGGTTTGCAGTTAAATATGACGTATCACGGTCGTCAAGTTAACCTGACTTACGAAATGCCTCTGGCCGAAATCGTGCTCGACTTCTTCGATCGCCTTAAATCGGTGTCGCGCGGTTACGCGTCCATGGATTATGAATTCAAGGAGTACCGCTCGGCCGATGTGGTCAAGGTCGATGTTCTGATCAACGGCGATCGCGTGGATGCCTTGTCCATGATCGTGCACCGCAGCAATGCACGCTACCGCGGCCGCGAAGTCGTCTCAAAGATGCGCGCCCTTATTCCGCGCCAGATGTTCGATATCGCCATTCAGGCCGCCATCGGCGCCGAAGTCATTGCCCGGGAAAACGTCAAGGCGCTGCGCAAGAACGTGCTGGCCAAGTGCTACGGCGGCGACATTTCACGCAAGAAAAAACTGCTTGAAAAGCAGAAGGCCGGCAAGAAACGCATGAAGCAGGTCGGCAACGTCGAGATTCCGCAGGAAGCCTTCCTGGCTATTTTGCAGGTCGAAGACAAGTGATGCCGCAGGCGGGCGTAACGGCCCGCCCGCGTGTTGCGCTGGATTTATTTCTTTAAAGGAAACCGATGAGCTGGGATTTCGCTCTGATTTTGTTCGTGCTGCTGGTGATTACCGGCGTGATCTGGTTTCTGGACCGTTTCTCTCTGCGCCCGCGCCGTCAGGCTCGCGCTCAGGCGGCCATGGATGCCGTGCCCTTGACGGCCGGCATGGATCCGGAGGACAACCAGCGCCTGCGCCAGGAAGCCTATGATCGCGAAAACCGCATGCCCTGGTGGATCGAATACGGCGTCAGCTTTTTCCCCGTGATCTTGTTCGTGTTCGTGCTGCGCTCCTTCATTTTCGAACCGTTCCGCATTCCCTCGGGATCCATGCTGCCCACGCTCAAAAGCGGCGACCTGATCCTGGTCAACAAGTTCGAGTACGGCATCCGCCTGCCGGTATCGGGCACCAAGGTGATCCCGCTGGGCCAGCCCGAGCGGGGCGACGTGATCGTGTTCCGCTACCCTGTGGACACCAATGTGGACTACATCAAGCGGGTGGTGGGACTGCCGGGCGACCGTGTGGATTATCGCGACAAGGTCTTGTCCATCAATGGCGAGCCGGTTAACCAAGTGCGCAACGGCGACTATTACGAGCCGGATCGCACGGTGTATATCGGCCGCTACCTGGAAGAGCTGGGCAAGACCCAGCACAACATTCTGCTCAATAAGACCTTGCCGCAGGGCTTGATGCCCATCGTCGCTTTCCCGCATCGCGACGCCTGCGAGTACTTCGTCAACGGGGTATCCTGCGTGGTGCCGGACGGCAATTATTTCGTCATGGGCGATAACCGCGACAACAGCCTGGACAGCCGTTACTGGGGCTTTGTGCCTGACGAGAACGTGGTTGGACGGGCTTTCTTCATCTGGATGAATTTCCGCGAACCGGGGCGCATTGGCCGCTTCCATTAATGAAACGTTTATCTTTGCTTGAAGCCGCCATCGGCTATTCGTTCAAGGACATGGCCTTGCTGGAGCAGGCGCTGACGCATCGCAGTCACAGCGCCCGCCACAACGAGCGTCTCGAATTCCTGGGCGATTCGGTGCTGAATTTCACCGTGGCGGCCTTGCTGTACCGACGCTTTGAGCGTATTGACGAGGGCGATCTGTCCCGTCTGCGTGCCAATCTGGTCAAGCAGGCCTCGTTGGCCGAAATCGCCCAGAAGCTGGATCTGTCCGAATACCTGCGCCTGGGAGAAGGCGAGCTTAAAAGCGGCGGTTTCCGTCGTCCGTCCATTTTGGCTGACGCGGTCGAGGCCATTTTCGGCGCCGTATTCCTGGATGCGGGCTTTGCCCAGGCCGAAGCCGTGATCACGCGGCTGTATGAGCCCATGATGGTCAATGTAGACCCCAAGACACTGGGCAAGGATCCCAAGACCCTGCTGCAGGAAATGTTGCAGGGGCGCAAACTGGATCTGCCTGTCTATACCGTGGTGGCGACGCACGGTGCAGCGCACGACCAGATGTTCGACATAGAATGCACGATCGCCAAGCTGAATATCCACGTGCAGGCCAGCGGCAGCAGCCGCCGCGCCGCCGAGCAGGCCGCCGCTACCCAGGCCATCGCTCTGCTGGAAGCCCAGTTGCCGGCCAAGACCACCCGGGCTACGCGTAACCGCCGCCCGTCCCAATTGACTCTGCCTGTGGCGGTGTCCCAGGAGAACTCATGACAGACACGCCTTTTCGCTGCGGCTTTGCCGCCATCGTCGGACGCCCCAATGTGGGCAAGTCCACCCTGGCCAATGCCTTGATCGGCAGCAAGATATCCATTGTCTCGCGCAAGGCGCAGACTACCCGTCATCGCATCAACAGTGTGCTGACGCGCGACCACGATCAGATCGTATTCGTGGACACCCCCGGCTTTCAGACCCGTCATGGCGGCGCCATGAATCGCATGATGAATCGCGTGGTCACCCAGGCCCTGGCCGACGTGGATGTGGTTGTGCATGTGGTCGAGGCCGGCAAGTGGTCTGCCGCCGATTCCGAGCTGCTGCCCATGCTGCCCAAGGGCGGCAAGACCATTCTGGTGGTCAACAAGGTCGACGCCTTGAAGAGCAAAAACGAGCTGCTGCCTTACATAGCCCGCCTCTCGCAGGAGTTTGACTATGGCGCCGTCATTCCGGTCAGCGCCGCCAAGCGTGTTCAGTTGGATCAGCTTCTGGACGAGATCGCCACGCGCTTGCCCGAAGGCGAGGCCATGTTCGACGCCGAAACCGTAACTGACCGTTCGGTGCGCTTCATTACATCGGAGCTGCTGCGCGAGAAAATCTTCCGCCTGGTGGGCGACGAGCTGCCCTATGGCTGCACTGTCGTCATCGAGCAATGGGAAGAAAACGATCACGGCGCGCGCATTGCCGCCTGCGTGGTCGTAGAACGCGAAAGCCACAGACCCATTCTGTTGGGCGCCGGCGGCATGCACATGAAACGCATTGCCACCGAGGCTCGCCAGGACATTGCCAAACTGATCGACAAGCCCGTTTACCTGGATGTCTACATCAAGGTGCGCAAGGGCTGGTCAGATCGCGAAGCCGCCCTGCGCGAACTGGGGTATGAGTAATCGCCGGCAGCGTTTCCAGGACGAGCCAGGCTATATATTGCATACCAGCGCCTGGCGTGAAACGTCTCTGATCTGCCAGGCCTTTTCACGCAATCATGGCCTGGTGCCGCTGGTGGCCAAGGGCGCGAAGCGGCCGCATTCGGTCTTGCGACCGGCCTTGTCGGTATTTCAGCCTTTGTTGCTCGGCTGGACCGGCCAGAACGAAATCAAGACGCTGACGCGGGCCGATTGCGCCGGCATCCGCCCCTTGCGGGGCAGGGCGCTGATGTCGGCCTGGTACATGAACGAACTGCTGATCCGCCTTTTGCCCCGTGAAGATCCCCACCCGGTACTTTACGACGCCTACGAGGCGGCGCTGGAACACCTGGCGCAATGGCCGCGCCCGCCTGTGGCCGGCGCACTGCGCCGTTTTGAATGGGTGCTGTTGACTGAGACCGGCTACGGTTTCGAGGACGAGATGCCCGATTTTGACGATCCCCAGGGCGAGCCCGAACTGCGCATCCGTCTGCGGGAGCGCCTCAACAGTCTGCTGGGCCGCCCTTTGCATACCCGCACTGTGCTCATGCAACTACAACGCTACTGATATGGCTGCTTCACTCCCTTCTGTGCTGGTGCTCGATACCTGCGTGCTCATCTCGAACGTGCTGCGTCGCCTGCTGTTGGTCATGGCGGATGCCGGCGTGTTTCAGCCTGCCTGGAGCCCGGTCATCGGCGACGAGTGGCGGCGCAATGCGGGACGCTTGTGGAAGGTGCTGCCGGTGTCGATCGAAGAACAGTGGGAGCAGTTGCAGCAGGCCTTTCCGCACGCGGATCTGGGAGATGCCACCGCCCTCAAAGATGGACTGCGGCATTCGGATGCCAAGGATTGGCACGTCATTGCCACGGCGCGCGCCGCGCAGGTGCGCTACCCTGAGCAAGCCGTGGGCATACTGACGCGTAACATCAAGGATTTCAATCGCTCTGAGTTGCGCCGTCTGGGTATTTCGCTGTGGGAGCCGGACCAGTATCTGGCTCAGTGCCTGAGCGAGCAGCCGGAGCTGATCGGCGCGCTGCTGGAGCGTCTGCCCGAACTGATGGTCACGCCCGAAGCGCAGGCGCTGGATACGGAAACGCTGCTCAAGCGCGACCGTCTGTTTCGCCTGGGACAGCTGTACCTTCAACGCGCGCCAGTGCAGCGTCTGTCATGAAGCAAGGCGTTCTGCTCTCGGTCTTTGCCTCGGCGCTGTTCGCGCTGCTCTATTTTTATGCCACCGTGCTTCAGCCCCTCACGGGCGAGCAGATTTTTGCCTGGCGCATCGTGCTCGGCTTGCCCGCTCTGGCCTTGGTCATCACGCGGGCGCGGCGCTGGCGCGAAGTGCGCTGGGTCTTGCGTGAGTGGCCGGGTAATTGGCGCTATTTCGCCTTGTTGGGCCTGGCGGCCGCCCTGGTGGGCGTGCAGTTGTGGATTTTCGTATGGGCGCCTTTGCATCAGATGGCGCTGGATGTGTCGCTGGGCTATTTTCTGTTGCCCTTGATGATGGTCCTGGTGGGACGCTTGTTCTACAAGGACACGTTGACCCGCTTGCAATGGGTGGCTGTAGCCCTGGCGGCGATGGGCGTGTTGCACGAGCTCTGGCGCGTGGGCAGCGTATCCTGGGCTACCGCGGTCGTCGTGCTGGGGTATCCGCCGTATTTCATGTTGCGACGCTATTTGCGACTGGGCTCACTGGCGTCCCTGTGGTTTGATCTGTGCTTTCTGTTTCCGCTTGCTTGCTGGCTGCTGTTCATGCAGGATTCTGGCATGTGGGGGCAGTTTATCGAGCATGGGCGACTGTTCTGGCAGGTGCCGGTGCTGGGCTTGATCAGCTCGGTTGCGCTGGTCAGCTACCTGTCGGCCAGCCGCCAGCTTCCCCTGTCCCTGTTTGGCATCCTGGGATATGTAGAGCCCGTTCTGCTGTTCTGGGTGGCTTTCCTGCTGCTGGGCGAATCCATGAGCCCGGATCAATGGTGGACATATATCCCGATCTGGGCCGCCGTTTTGCTGGTGGCGTTGGAAGGCGGCGTGCGCTGGTGGCGCACGGAACGAGCGGCCCGATAAGCGGCGCTACGCAGCAGACTGTGGCGTTGCTGCTGCGCGGTTGGCGGGTCAGGTCGTAGCCTGACCATTGGTTTCTGCGTTCTGGCTGCGCAGCAGGCTGGCTTGGGTGACCGAAACGCCGGCCGCCACATCGTCGGTGATCCAGACATTGCCGCCTATGGTGCAGCCCTTGCCCAGGGTGACGCGGCCCAGAATGGTGGCACCCGCATAGATGACCACGTCGTCTTCGACGATAGGGTGGCGGGGTTGGCCTTTGAGCAGCAGGCCTTTTTCGTCTTTGCTGAAGCGTTTGGCGCCCAGAGTGACGGCTTGGTAGATACGCACGCGTTTGCCGATAATGGCGGTTTCGCCGATGACCACGCCTGTGCCGTGATCGATGAAACAGGCTTGGTCGATGCGCGCGCCGGGATGGATGTCGATGCCTGTCTGGCCGTGCGCCAGTTCGGCGATGATGCGTGCGATCAGGGGCAGATCCAGAATGTGCAGGGCATGGGCGATGCGATGGTGGATCATGGCCAGTACGCCTGGATAGCACAGCAGCACTTCATCCACGTTCTGGGCCGCCGGGTCGCCCTGGTAAGCAGCGACCACGTCCAGATCGAGCGTGCGGCGCATGTCGGGCAGGGAGTCGGCAAAAGACTGGATGGCGGCCTGAGCATGGCGTTCAATGGCGTCGCGGTCCATGTTCAGGCGCGAGGCCAGGGCGGAACGGCGCAGTTCGATGCGCGCTTGCTCCAGCAAGGCGTTCAGGGCCTGGCCCAGGATATAGCCTACGTAATGGTCTTCATGTTCGCGGCGCAGATCGGGGCTGCCCAGGCGCATGGGAAAGAGCACGCCCTTGAGCTGCTCGGTCACGCGGGTCAGGGCCTGGACAGAAGGGAACTCCTGTCCGTCGGGCTCTTTCAGGCGCTGCTGCGCATGCCGCCAGTCTTCGCGCGCGCCACGCAAGTTGTCCACGATGTGTTGTGTTTCGAATACGGCCACCTGCTTTCTCCGGATCGGAAGTTTTTTACAGAATCAACTATACCCCCGCGCCTGTCCGCTTACATGAAAAACCAGTTTGAAGCTCAGGACGAATCTGTCCTTGCCGACGACAGCGGGCAAAAAAAAGCCCCCTTGAAAGGGGGCTGAAATATCGAGAGGAAAAACTTATTCGCGGTCGCCGCCCAGCACGCCCAGCAACACCAGCAGATTGCTGAAGATGTTGTAGACATCCAGGTAGATGGCCAACGTGGCAGACACGTAGTTGGTTTCGCCGCCATTGATGACGCGCTGCAGGTCAACCAGCAGGAAGGCCGAGAAAATACCGATGGCCAGGACCGAGATGGTCAGCATCAGGGCGGGCAGTTGCAGGAAGATATTGGCCAGAGCGGCGACCAGGATGATGACGGCGCCGATGAACAGGAACTTCTGCATGCCGGAGAAGTCGCGCTTGGAGGTGCTGGCTACCGTCGCCATGGCGGCGAAGACAGCGGCCGTGCCACCGAAGGCCAGCATGATCAGTTGCGCGCCATTGCCCATGCCCAGCACAAAGCCCAGCAGACGGGACAGCATGACCCCCATGAAGAAGGTGAATGCCATCAGCAGGGCGACGCCCAGTGAGCTGTTCTTGTTGCGTTCGATCAGGAACATCAGACCAAAGGCCCCGACCAGAAAGACGATGGCGCTCAGGCCGGGACTGGCGCCCATGACCCGGTTGATGCCGGAGGACAGGCCCAGCAGGGCGCCCAGCACAGTGGGAACCATGGACAGGGCCAGCAGCCAATAGGTGTTGCGCAGGACGCGATTGCGAGCAATCAGCGACTGGGCGCCTAGGGAGCCATTGTGCTCAGGCAGGCTGGATTGACGAAATTCGCTCATGGTGATTCCTTAGAATACAGGTGAGATCAGTTTCACAGAATAACTGACAAATACCTGAACAATCAAGAGAGATATCGCCCTTTTCAGGGCTGATTGAGCTTGTGGGCGTGCACATCGCAGCCCTGCGCCTGATAGACGCGCCAGCGTTCGCGGGCCTGCAGGCGATCAGCCTCGCGTTCGGAGACGATTTCAAGCACGCGCGCAAACTGTTCAAAACTGGGAGGGCACTGGGCATCCAGGTTCAGAAGCCAGGCTTGTTCATGCGCAGGCACGGGCGCCTTGGAGGTCAGCACCACGGGAGTGTGCGCCGCCAGCGGATCGTCGGCGTCCACATGGGGCACGAAGGCGGTGGATTCAAACCCCCACAGCAGACGATCGAAACGGGCCAGCAGGCGGGGGTCGGACAAGTAGACCACCACTCGCCGGCCGGCTTCGTAGTGCTTGCGCACGACCTCGCAGGCCATGCGCAAGCGGTCCGGCGCGCCGAAGGCAAAATCGACGCGACTCATGCCTAACGGTCCTGGTTCAGCAGATACTGGACCAACAGCGGAACAGGGCGGCCGGTGGCGCCCTTGTCCTTGCCGCCACGCCAGGCCGTGCCGGCGATGTCCAGGTGCGCCCAGCGGTAGGCCTTGGTGAAGCGCGCCAGGAAGCAGGCCGCCGTTACAGAGCCTGCCGGCGGGCCGCCGATATTGGCGATGTCGGCGAAGTTCGAGCGCAACTGCTCTTGATAGGCGTCTTCCAGCGGCATGCGCCAGGCCGTGTCGCCCGCTTGCTTGCCGGCCTGCAGCAGTTGGTCGGCCAGTTCGTCATCGGCCGAGAACAGGCCGCTGTTGACATGACCCAAGGCCACGACGCAGGCGCCGGTCAGGGTGGCGATATCAATGACGGCGGCCGGCTTGAAGCGTTCTACGTAGGTCAGGGCGTCGCACAGCACCAGGCGGCCTTCGGCATCCGTATTCAGGATTTCGATGGTCTGGCCCGACATGCTTGTCACCACATCGCCGGGCTTGTTGGCGCGGCCGCTGGGCATGTTTTCGCAGCTGGCCACGACACCGATGATTTCGCGGTCCAGATTCAGTTCTGCCACAGCGCGCATCGTGCCCAGCACGCTGGCGGCGCCGCCCATGTCGTACTTCATTTCGTCCATATTGGCGGCCGGCTTGATGGAGATGCCGCCCGAGTCGAAAGTCAGGCCCTTGCCGACCAATACGATGGGGCCGTCTTCGTGCGTCGATTTGGCGCTGGGGCTGTGGCGCAGCACGATGAAGGCAGGGGGTTCGTCCGAGCCGCGAGCCACCGACAAGAAGGAGCCCATCTTCAGGGCTTCGATCTGCTTGCGCTCAAGCACGTCGACCTTCAAGGACTTGAATTCTTTGGCCAATTGCTTGGCGGTCTGCGCCAGGTAGGTCGGCGTGCAGACGTTGCCGGGCAGGTCGGCCAGCAGACGGGTCAGATTGACGCCGTTGCCCACCGCCTGACCCTGGGCCAGGCCTGCCTGGGCTTCGCCGGCTTGCGTGCGCGCCGTCCAGAGCAGGAATTTCTTGAGCTTTGGAGCGGGCTCAGGCTTGCTGAACGTGGCGGTATAACGATACAAAGCGCGTGTCACCGACAAGGCGGCGTCTTGTGCTCGAGCGCGCAGGGATGTGCCTTTGCAGTCCACAACAGCCAGGGCGGACACCGCTTCCGTCAGTTCGGCCTGGATGCAGTACGCGGCCAGAGTGGCTTGCGCATCGGCATGCGTCGAGGATTTGTACTCCTCCTGAGCGCCCAAGCCGATTAGAATAACCCGTTCGGCCTTGACGCCCGCCAGGTTGCGCAGCACCAGGTGCGTTTTGGGCTTGCCTTTGAACTCGGCCTTGACGGCGGCGCTCACGGCACCGTTGCTGGCGCGGTCGATCATTTCCGCTGCGGGGCTCAGGGTGCCCTCGGCAAAGACACCCACGCCCAGCGCGGCAGTCTTTATCTGGTGTAAAGAAGCGGATGTCTGTGTGCTAAATTCCATTCAACTATCCTCAAGGTCGCAAATCTGATTAGCGATTATCCCGCAAATTCTCACATGTCTCTATTCAAACGTTCTGCGGTCTCTGAAATCCTAAGCCATGGCGGCGTGGTTCTGTCTACTTTGCTGATCGTCTGGCTCAGCGTGTTGCTGGTGCGTCTGCTGGGCGAAGCGGCCAACGGCACTATCGGACCGGACGTAGTGCTGGGTCTGGCGGCTTTTTCCAGCATCACGGCGCTGCCCATTATTCTGGCGGTATCGCTGTTCATTGCCGTGCTCACAACCGTGACACGCAGTTTTCGCGAATCGGAAATGGTGGTGTGGTTCGCCAGCGGGCTGTCGCTCAAAGACTGGATCTCGCCGGTATTGCGCTGTGCGGTGCCGGTGGCGGTGCTGATCGCCTTGTTGACGCTGGAGGCATCACCGTGGGCCTATCGCCAGATTGCCGAGTATCGTCAACGCTTTGAGCAACGTTCGGACCTGAGCAAAGTCACGGCGGGGCAGTTCATCGAGTCGGACGAGGGCGCGCGCGTGTTCTATGCTGATTCGCCCCAGCAGGATGGCGACGAGCTGGGCAACGTCATTGCGCGGGTCATCGAGCCCGAATGGCTGAGCGTGGTGACCGCAGAAAGCGCTCGGCTGCAGGACGAGCCCAACGGCGACCGCTTCCTGGTGCTGACACGCGGTCATCGCTACGATCTTAAACCCGGGCAGGCCGAGTTCCGTGTGGTGGATTTCGAGAATTACGGCATACGCCTGGAAAGCCGCGACAGCGGCAACACGGCCGAAACCATACGGGCGCGGGCCGAGCAACAGATCAAGGCGCGCCAGACCAGCCTCTTGTTCGGGGACGGCAATGACGAAGCCCTGTCGCAGATCATGTGGCGCTTTGCCTTGCCTTTGGCGGCCTTGAACCTGGCCCTGCTGGCCATTCCCCTGGGAGCGGTGAACCCGCGCATGGGACGTTCCGGCAACATCCTGATGGCCGGGCTGGTGGGCTTGCTCTATATGAATCTGATCAACCTGTCGCGCGGCTGGATAGGCCATGGTCAGCTCAGCTTCGAACTAGGCCTGTGGCTGGTACATGCTCTGTTCCTGGGCATCATGGTCTTCATGATGTGGCGCAAGTTGCGTGTCAAGGCGCCCAAACCGCCTGCGGCAGTCTAGGGGGCGGGTTTGAAAAAGGGGCCGGGCGGCCCCTTTTTTATTCAGGCCCCGTCCAGCAGCGCCTGTCGCTCTTGTACTGCCTGCTTCAGAAAATGCCAAAGGCTGGTCAGGTTGGGGTTGTGCCGCTGTTCTTCGTGGCAGAACATCCAGAAGCGACGTCGCAGTTGAATCTGCTCGGGCAGCACGCAGCGCAGGCGCGGATCGGTCTGCGCGAGAAAGCAGGGCAGAACCGCCAGACCCTGACCCTGCAGCGCCGCCTGATATTGGGCGATGACGCTGGTGCTGCGAAAGCGTACCGGCGCCGAGCGCACGATTTCATCCAGGTAGCGCAGGCTGTCGCTGAACAACAGATCATCCACATAGGCAATGAAACGGTGCTGCGGCAAGTCCTGTACGTGGGAGATGTCCGGATGCCTGTCCAGATAGTCGACATGGGCATACAGGCGCAGGCTGTAGTCGGCCAGACGCGTGCACCAGTACGGGCCGCGCAGGGGGCGTTCCAGCGCGATGGCCAGATCGGCATCCCGGCGCGACAGGCTGATAGGCCGGGGTACGGGCAGCAGTTCCAGCGTCAGGTCCGGATAGCGTGTCTGAAATTGACTGAGCAAGGGCGTCAGCACATAGCTGCCGAAGGCTTCGGTACAGCCCAGTCGCAACTTGCCTGCCAGAGGACGAGCCTTGCCGGTGACGGCTTCGCGCGCCGCCAGCAGGCGCTGTTCAATGGGCTCCATGCGTTGTTGCAGACTTAGTCCCTCGCTGGTCAGGCTGTAGCCGCTGACAGTGGACTTGTGGAACAGGCGCACGCCCAACTCGTGTTCCAGCGCCTGGATGCGGCGCGCGACCGTGCTGTGCTGCACGCCCAGGCGTTGCGCCGCCAGGCTGATGCGCTGGCAGCGGGCCACTTCCAGAAAATAGCGCAGATTATCCCAGTCCATGCTCATGCGGCTGGATCCTGTAGTGGTTGTGCATGAATGCCCAGCTCCTGTGCATTTTTCATCATGGTAAACCGGGTGGGACGCTTCTACACTCGATGAGAACCCTCATGAATAATGACGGAGCCTTCGTATTGGGCCGACCCGTAATAAGACAGGAGACCAGAGATGACAGAAGCTGTTCGCATACCCTTGTTGATCGATGGCAAGCATGTGCAGTCCATCAGCGAGCATTGGGAGGACGTGCTTGATCCGTCCAATCAAGAGGTGGTGGCGCGTGTGCCTTTCGCTACCCAGGCCGAGCTGGAGATGGCGGTGGCCAGCGCCGCCCAGGCCTTTGAAAGCTGGCGCCATTCCAGCCAGGGAACACGCATGCGCGTCATGCTGAACCTGCAGCGCCTGGTGCGCGAGCGCAGCGCCGAACTGGCTCAGGCCATTTCGCGCGAGCACGGCAAGACCTTGCCGGATGCGGAAGGAGAGGTCGGGCGCGGCCTGGAGGTGATCGAGCACGCTTGCTCCATCGTGTCTTTGCAACTGGGCGAGTATGCCGAGAATGCCGCCAGCGGGATTGATGTCTACACGCTGATCCAGCCACTAGGCGTATGCGCTGGCGTTACGGCTTTCAATTTCCCGGTCATGCTGCCGTGCTTCATGTTCCCGCTGGCGGTCGCCTGCGGCAATACCTTTGTGCTCAAACCATCGGAGCAGGACCCCACGTCCAGCCTGATGTTGGCGGAGATGGCACTGGAGGCAGGCTTGCCGCCGGGCGTCCTGAATGTGATTCATGGTGGCGCCGACATCACCAATGCCTTGGTGACGCACCCGGACATCAAGGCGGTGTCGTTCATCGGTTCCACCGCTGTCGGTACCGAACTGCATCACCGCGCTACGCAGGCAGGCAAGCGCTGCCAGGCCATGATGGGCGCCAAGAATCACTGCATCGTCATGCCTGATGCCGATCGCGATGTTGCTCTGAACCAATTGCTGGGCGCCGCATTCGGTGCGGCTGGCCAGCGTTGCATGGCGATTTCCGTGGCCGTCATGGTGGGTGAAACAGGCCAGTGGATAGAAGATTTGGCCCAGCGAGCGGCCAAGCTGAAGGTAAATGCCGGTTCCGATCGTCAGGCCGACCTGGGTCCGTTGGTGTCGCCGCGTGCTCGCCAGCGGGTGGAGTCGCTGATTGAGGCCGGCGTGCAGGAAGGGGCGACGCTGATGCTGGACGGCCGGGGTGTGCGCGTGGCCGGCTTTGAGCAAGGCAACTTTGTCGGGCCTACCATCTTCAGCGATGTGGATCCGCAGATGCGCATCTATCAGGAAGAAATCTTCGGGCCGGTGTTGTGCGTGGTGCAGGTCGACACCCTGGAAGAGGCCGTGCAGTTCATCAACCGCAATCCCAATGGGAACGGCGTGTCGATCTTCACACAGGACGGAGGCCATGCGCGGTATTTCCAGAACATGATCGACGTGGGCCAGATCGGCATCAATATCCCGATTCCGGTGCCGGTGGCCTGGTTCAGCTTTACCGGCTCGCGCGCCTCCAAGCTGGGCGATCTGGGTCCCAATGGCAAGCAGGCGATTCATTTCTGGACCCAGACCAAGACCGTGACGGCGCGCTGGCAAGCGCATGCGAATACCGTCAACACCACGATAGCCATGAAGTAAGTTATGGCTGTAAGCTTATAACTTTATATAATAAGCAGGGGTTGCCTTATTACATATAATAGCCTCGTACATGGGGCTATTATATGAATCTACAGCAATTCCGATTTGTGCGTGAAACCATACGGCGCAACTTCAACCTGACTGAAGCGGCCCGGTCACTCTATACGTCCCAGCCAGGCGTCTCTAAGGCCATCATCGAGTTTGAAGACGAGCTGGGCATCAAGATTTTCGAACGTCACGGCAAGCGCATCAAGGGCCTGACCCGGCCGGGCGAGGCGGTGGCCGAAGTCATCGACCGCATCATGCGCGAGGTCGACAATCTCAAGCGAGTCAGCGATGATTTTGCTCGCCGCGACGAGGGCGCCTTGGTCATCGCCTGCACCCACGCGCAGGCGCGCTACCTGCTGCCTAAGGTCATCCCTGAGTTTCGCCGCCGCTTTCCTAAGGTGCACATGTCGCTGGCAGAAGGCAACCCGCCTGCGCTGGCTCAAATGGTGCTGCACGAGCAGGCTGACGTCGCCATTGCCACCGAAAGCTTGGCGCTGACTCCTGGGCTGGTGGCCTTGCCCGTGTATTCCTGGGAGCACACGGTCGTCGTGCGGCCCGACCACCCCCTGGCGGATCTGCCGTCCAACAAGCAGCTGTCTATTCAGACTTTGGGGCAATATCCCATCGTCACGTATGACCATGCTTTCTCGGGCAGGCGTTCCATCGACGAGGCGTTTGCGGCTGAAGGCATTACGCCCGACATTGTTCTGGAAGCCATTGATGCCGACGTCATCAAGACGTATGTCGATGTGGGACTGGGTATAGGCATTATTGCCGGCGTGGCCTTCGATCCGCGCCGCGACAAAGGTCTGGTGGGCTTGTCGGCCGGCCATCTGTTCGGCACCCATCACACCCGTGTGGCCGTCAAGGCAGGGGCCTTTCTGCGCGATTACATATTCGTGCTGCTGGAGATGCTGGCGCCGGCCCTGACTCGCGATGTGGTGCAGAATGCGCTCGACGAAAGCCAATCCGTGGCACCCTGAACCCCGTCGTTCTTTCTATAGGGAGGCCGCTCGCGCCTCCCGCCTCTTTTGCGCGCCAGATGAAGATCTGGCGTCTTGCTTTTCCTCCTTTGCTCTGCCTCGATGTTGTTGGTGATGAACCTAGCCTGAGCAGGCTGTTGTCAGAATTGAAACAGGCTATCAGTGCAATTGACTACGATAATAAGAATGATTATCATTAACCAACTTTCACACCCGATGGAGCTCCCATGTCTCAATTCGTCAGTGCAGTGGTGGTCGGCGCCGATCGCCTGGGTAACATTCCGGATCTGCTCAAGGTCCACAATATCGCCATCAAACATCACATCAGCGGGCGTGATCCCGCTCATCAGAAGAAAACCTTGCAGTTGCCTTCCGGAACTGAGTTGCTGATCCTGTTGACGGATTTCCTGGGCCACAATGTCATGAAGACCTTTCGTTCGGCCGCGTTGAAATCAGGAATACGGGTCGTGGCTTGTCGCCGTTCGGTCTGCAGCATGAAGCAGGCCTTGGCTCAATGCGGTTACTGCGAGGCCTGCCCGCTGAATAAGTCCAAAGCACATTAGCCTGATGCCGGCCGCGCGCAGTGCGCAGCGGCATAACGGGGAACCACAGGCGCTGAAAAAGAAAAGCCGCTGCACAGAATTGCTGTGCAGCGGCTTTTTTGTCGTTGGGTGGACCGCGGCGCGATAGGAAGCGAAGGAGAAAAAAAACAGCGCCCGGGGGGCGCTGTTTGGGTGGAAGCGGTCAGGTATTATTTGACACTGCGCAGGCGATTGGTAGTGTCGGCCTGAGCTACAGCCAGGCGGCGAGCGCCGTTGTAGCGTTTCTTCCAGTAGGATACCTGCATGTTTTCTACACGTACCACAGCGCCTGTGCGGGGAGCGTGGACGAATTTGTCATCACCCAGATAGATGCCGACGTGCGAGTAGCGAGCGCCACGGGTATTGAAGAAGACCAGGTCGCCCTTGCGCAGTTCGTTGCGGTTGACCGAAATGCCTTCCTTGGCGATATCCTTGGATTGACGAGGGAGCTTCAGGCCCAGGGACTTTTCGGCGGCATATGAAACCAGGCCGCTGCAATCGAATCCGGTGCTGGGGGCGTCGCCGCCAAAGCTGTATTTAACGCCCAGGAACGACAGCGCTGTGGAGGCCATGCCGGGAGCAGCGGTGCCGGCCGTATTGCGGCTGGAGCTGGATTCGCCACGGTTCTGGCGGCGTTCGCTGCTATAGGCGATATTGATATCGTTGCGGGCGCGATTGGCCAGGTAGGAACCCAGAGGGTCGGACTCGGTCTGGAAATCGTAGTCGGCGAAATAATCGTCGGACTGGGCAAGCTGATCCTGCTTGCTGGACTGCTGCGTGCCGGTAGTGGCGCAGCCCGTCAGAGTCAGCGCGGCTGCAATCAACAGGTATTTGACGCTACGATAACCGGATTGCAGAAGCGCTGGCGTATTAAGGTAATGTGGCGGCATGACCGAGGCTTTTTTAAGGACTTGGTGGGTAGCAGCACAACCTTGATGCCAATTTTTGCTGAACTTAGCAGCATTTTATGGGTATCAGGGCTGTAAGTATGGCTAAAAGCGCATACCTTGCCGTACGTTGCTGTACTTCGAATGAAAGGCAGTGTACCGGATGAAAAACGCACCGTAAAGCTTTGCAAAGGCTAAATCCGCTATTGATTCATACTGTTTCAAAGTATGTATATAGGCCGAATGGGGCAGTCTGGATGGTTTGTCATGGTGTTGTCATGTGGTTTGTGAAAGATGCCTGCTTCTTGCTGTTTTTTATAGTTAATTAAGGGTGGTTTGCATGTCGAGAGCATTGGGTGGTCGATTAGGGAAAGCCCTGAACGAGGGTGTGCGCCTGCGCGAGCTCTGGGCATGGGCCATGTACGATTTTGCAAACTCCGGGTACACCACGGTCATCTTGACCAGTGTATATAGCGCGTACTTCGTGGGCGTGGTGGCGCAGGGCCGCAGTTGGGCCACACTGGCCTGGACAATTGCTCTTTCCGTCTCCTATCTGGCCATCATGATCACCATGCCGACATTGGGCGCTCGGGCGGATGCCCGGCGCGGCAAACGCCGGTTGCTCTTCAGCAGCACGGTGGGCTGCGTCTTGTTTACGCTGTTTTTGTTCAGGGCGGGGGAGGGCGACATCCTGTGGGTGCTGGTCTTCATCGCCCTGTCGAATTACTGCTATTGCATCGGCGAATCGGTGGTGGGGGCGTTTCTGCCCGAAATTGCACGGCCGCAGGCTCTGGGGCGGGTTTCAGGCTGGGGCTGGGGCTTCGGGTATTTCGGCGGCATGCTGGCGCTGGGGCTTTCGCTGGCCTTTCTGACCTGGGCGGCGTCCAAGGGCTGGACGGCACAGGAATATGTTCCCGGCATCGTCGTGATCACGGCGGTCGTCTTCGCCTTGTCAGCGCTGCCGTCCTTTCTGTTGCTGCGTGAGCGCAGTGCGCCGTCCGGCGCGCAGGATCCCGGCATGCTGCGCCGCCTGGCATTGTCCTGGTGCGATGTGTCTCTTCATTTTCCGGATTTTCGCACTTTGCTTTTATGCGGTGCGGCCTACCAGGCAGGCATTGCCGTCATTATTACGCTGTCGGCGGTGTATGCCACGGAAGCCATGGGCTTCACCATGGCCCAGACCATGCAATTGATCTTCACTGTCAATATTGCAGCCGCCGTGGGCGCGCTGGCCTTTGGTCATGTTCAGGATCGCATCGGTCATCGCCGCGCTCTGGCCCTGACGTTGTGCGGTTGGCTGGTCATGGTCGCCATTGCGGTCAGCTCGCGCTCATTGGCCACGTTCTGGGCAGCGGCGGCGGTGGCGGGCTTGTGCATAGGCAGCAGTCAGAGCGCGGGCCGCGCCATGGTGGGGCTGCTGGCGCCCAAGGGGAGGCTGGCGGAGTTCTTCGCCTTGTGGACCTTCGCCATACAGCTGGCGGCGGTCTGCGGTCCGATCTCCTACGGTCTGGTGACCTGGCTGAGCGGCGGCAATCACAGGCTGGCGCTGGCGTGCACGGGGCTGTTCTTTCTGGCCGGTCTCCTGATATTGTCACGTATGAACTTCGAGCGCGGCATTCAGGCGCGGGATCAGGGGCGGGTCGAACCACCTGTCAGGCTTGAGTAAGTCTGGCGCGTTACGTTTACAGAAAATCAAGACGGTCGGCTGTCATGCCCGGCCGTTCAAAACACCAAATCTGGAAGAAAGGAGCCAAAAAATGAGCGGTGCTACTGCTATTGAATCCGTGTTGTCGGAAAGCCGTGTGTTTCCCGTTTTCCCCGAACTGGAGCGTCACGCCCGTATCGGCGGCATGCAGGCCTATCAGGCCCTGTGCGCGCAGGCCGAACAGGATTACCCCGGGTACTGGGCGGGCCTGGCCCGCGATCATCTGATCTGGACCAAACCCTTCACGCAGGTGCTGGATGACAGCAAGCCGCCGTTCTACCGTTGGTTTCACGACGGCGAGCTGAACGTCTCGGCCAATTGCCTGGACAAGCACCTGGGCACGCCTACCGAGCACAAGACCGCCCTGATCTTCGAAGCCGACGATGGCGCCGTCACCAAGGTCACCTTCCGCGAGCTCTACGAACAGATCTGTCAGTTTGCCAACGGCCTGACCGCCCTGGGCCACAAGACGGGCGAGCGCGCCCTGATCTACATGCCCATGTCGGTGCAGGCCATTGTCGCCATGCAAGCCTGCGCCCGTCTGGGCATCACCCATTCCGTCGTGTTCGGCGGCTTTTCCGCCAAGAGCCTGCACGAGCGTGCCGTGGACGTGGGGGCCTCGCTGGTGATCACCGCCGACGAACAGTGTCGCGGCGGCCGCGCCATTCCTCTTAAGAACGCCGTGGACGAAGCGCTGGAAGGCGAAGGCTGCGAAGCCGTGCGCCATGTCATCGTCTACAAGCGCACGGGCGGCACAGTGGTCTGGCACCAGGATCGCGACCTGTGGTGGGACGATGTCATCAAAGGCCAGGGTTCCGAATGCGCGCCTGTACCCGTCAATGCCGAGCACCCATTGTTTGTCCTGTACACCTCGGGTTCCACGGGCAAGCCCAAGGGCGTGCAGCATTCATCCGCCGGCTATCTGCTGGGCGCGCTGCTCAGCGTTCAATGGACATTCGACGCCAAGGACAGCGATGTGTTCTGGTGCACGGCCGATATCGGCTGGGTCACCGGCCATACCTTCATTACCTACGGTCCGCTGGCAGCAGGCATCACCCAGGTTGTCTTCGAGGGTGTTCCGACCTACCCGGACGCCGGCCGTTTCTGGGACATGATCCAGCGCCATGGCGTCACGATCTTCTACACGGCGCCCACGGCCATCCGTTCCTTGACCAAGGCCGCTGAAGCCAACGAGGCCGTGCATCCCAAGCAGTACAACCTGGACAGTCTGCGCATCATCGGCTCGGTGGGCGAGCCTATCAACCCCGAAGCCTGGATGTGGTATTACAAGAATGTGGGCCAGGAGCGCTGCCCGATCGTGGATACCTGGTGGCAGACCGAAACCGGAGGCCACATCATCACGCCATTGCCGGGCGCTACTCCCTTGAAGCCGGGCTCGTGCGGCATGCCGTTCCCTGGCATGGACGTAGCCATCGTGGACGAAGTGGGCGAAGAAGCCGAGCGCGGCAACGGCGGTTTCCTGGTGATCCGCAAGCCCTGGCCCAACATGATCCGCACCATCTGGGGCGATCCTGATCGCTTCATCAAGAGCTACTTCCCTCCCGAACTCAAAGGCTACTACCTGGCCGGTGACGGCGCGCAGCGCGACGCCGACGGGTATTTCTGGGTCATGGGCCGCATCGACGATGTGCTGAATGTTTCCGGCCACCGTCTGGGCACCATGGAAGTGGAATCCGCCTTGGTCGCTCATGAGCTGGTCGCGGAAGCGGCCGTGGTCGGCAAGCCCGATTCGACCACGGGCGAAGCCATCGTGGCTTTTGTGGTCCTGAACGGCGATCTGCCCTCGGGCGAGCAGGCCGACAAGATCGCTGCCGAGCTGAGAGCCTGGGTGGGCAAGGAAATCGGCCCCATCGCCAAGCCGCGCGAAATTCGTTTCGGCGAGAATCTGCCCAAGACCCGCTCGGGCAAGATCATGCGTCGTCTGCTGCGTTTCGTGGCCAACAACGAGCCCATCACCCAGGACGTGTCCACGCTGGAAAATCCGGCCATTCTGGACCAGCTTTCCGAAGCCCACTAACGCTTTATTTTCTTTCGCTCTTTTTGGTAGTTCCTGTTTTGCCCTGGTTCCTTTTTTGCGAACCAGGGTTTTTTTATCCCTTTTCGATTGTCCGTACGGTGTGGCTGATCGCCTAAACTCCGCAGGCACCGTGCACAGTGGAGCAAAGTCGAAATAAGGCGCATCAGATCTGCGTCATTTCCTTGCCAGGTGCTTTGGCGTAGCATAGAGTCTGATTCAATAAAGCGTATACGCTATAAAAAGGGGAATAAGCTTGGCCAAGGTGCAGACGCAGGACAGGGGCGCATTGGTCCTGATGGGCTTGGTGGTATTGGCCTGGGGCATGAGCTGGGTGGTCATGAAGGCCATGACCGTGCACATTGGGCCGGTGGATTTGATTGCAGTGCGCTATGCCCTGGCCTTTTTGTTTCTGTGGGGATTCATGCGCCTGAAAGGTCTGCACTTGCACGCAACTCCCTGGAAGTTGAGCCTGGGCGTGGCGGTGTTTCAGACAGTGGGTTTTCAACTGCTCAGCCAGTTTTCCCTGCAGGCGGGCGGGGCGGGCAAAATGGTCGCTTTGGCCTATACCATGCCATTCTGGATCGTGGTGTTTTCCTGGCCGTTGCTGGGCGAGCGTCCCCAACCTCGCCATGTGCTGGGCATGACGGCCGCATTGAGCGGCTTGCTGCTCATCATCGCACCCTGGCAAGGCATGGGCGGCGTGCTGGGGGCGAGCCTGGCCGTGCTCAGCGGTGTCAGTTGGGGGTTGGGGGCCGTGTTGTCCAAGATGCTGTTTCAGCGTCACCGCGTCGAGCTGCTTAATGCCACGGTATGGCAGTGTTTTCTGGGGATGGTGATCGTGGCCCCGCTGGCCTGGTTGATTCCGCAGCGTGAGCCTTCCATGGAATGGCCCATGGTGGCGGGTGTGCTGTTCCTGGGCATTATTGCGACCGGGGTGGGCTGGCTGCTGTGGATGGCTGTCATCAACCGCGTCAGTGCGGCCATGGCCGGAATGTCCAGCCTGGGCGTGCCCGCCCTGACGGTATTGCTGGCCTGGCTGATGCTTGATGAATTGCCGACCCGGCTCGAGCTGGCCGGTACGGCGCTGATTCTGCTGGGGCTGCTGATTGTGAACTGGCCCGGGCGACGAGCCTGAACTGAACGTAAAAGGCGCCGGCCCGAGACAGGCCGGCCGGCGCGCTAGGCTTACATGCCGTTGTAGACCGGGCCCTCGCCCCCTTGCGGCGTAACCCAGACAATGTTCTGGGTAGGATCCTTGATATCGCACGTCTTGCAGTGGACACAGTTCTGCGCGTTGATCTGCAGCCTGTCGTCGCCGGTCTCGGTCTTGACGAATTCGTAGACCCCGGCCGGACAGAAGCGGGCTTCCGGGCCGCCGTAGCGCGCCAGATTGATGGCGACAGGTACGTTAGGGTCTTTCAGTGTCAGGTGGACCGGCTCGTCTTCTTCATGGTTGGTGTTGGAAATGAAGACCGAGCTCAGGCGATCGAAGGTGATCTTGCCGTCGGGCTTGGGATAGTCGATGCGGGCGCATTCGGCCGCCGGCTGCAGACAGGCGTGATCGGGTTTGTTGTTGCGCAGTGTCCAGGGCATCTTGCCCTTGAGCAGTCCCTGCTCCACAAAGGTCATGACCGAGGCGATGGAGCGGCCTTTCTTGAACCATTGCTTGAAGTTGCGCGCCTTGTTCAATTCGTCGTGCAGCCAGGACTGCTCGAATTGCTGGGTGTACTGCGTCAGCTCGTCATGCTGGCGACCGGCCTGCAAGGCGTCGAAGGCCGCTTCGGCGGCCAGGGCGCCGGATTTGATGGCTGCATGGCTGCCCTTGATGCGCGAGGCATTCAGAAAGCCCGCTTCGCAGCCTACCATGACGCCGCCGGGAAAGCTGAGCTTGGGCAAGGCCAGCAGGCCGCCGGCGGTCAGCGAGCGGGCGCCGTAGGCAATGCGCTTGCCGCCTTCGAAGGTGGGGCGGATGGCGGGGTGGGTCTTGTAGCGCTGGAACTCTTCGAAGGGCGACAGCCACGGATTGGCATAATCCAGGCCTACGACCATGCCCACCATGACCAGATTGTCGTCCAGGTGATACAGGAAAGAGCCGCCGTAGGTATCGGAGTCCAGCGGCCAGCCGGCCGTGTGCATGACCAGGCCCGGGCGGGCCTGGGAGGGATCGACCTCCCACAGTTCCTTGATGCCGATGCCGTAGCTTTGCGCATTGCGGCCTTCGTCCAGCTTGTAGCGTTCGATCAGTTGGCGTCCCAGGTGCCCGCGCGAGCCCTCTGCGAACACCGTATAGCGCGCCAGCAGCTCCATGCCGGGCTGATAGTGGGCTGTGTGCGTGCCGTCGCGCGCCACGCCCATGTCGCCGGTAAGCACGCCGCGTACGGCGCCGGCTTCGTTGTAGAGCACATGGGCGGCGGCGAAGCCGGGGAAAATATCCACGCCCAGTTCTTCGGCCTGTGCGCCCAGCCATTGCACCACATTGCCCAGGCGCACAATGTAGTTGCCGTGGTTCTTGAAGCAGTCGGGCAACAGCCATTCCGGCGTCGAGCGAGCGCTTTTTTCGGTCAGGAACAGGAATTTGTCTTCGGTGACGGAGACGGTGATGGGCGCGCCTTTGTCTTTCCAGTCGGGTATCAGCTCGTCCAGGGCATGCGTGTCCATGACGGCGCCCGACAGAATGTGGGCGCCGAGCTCGGCGCCTTTTTCGAGGACACAGACGCTGAGCTCCTGTTCTTTCTGCTGGGCCAGTTGCTTCAGGCGGATGGCCGTGGCCAGTCCTGCCGGACCGGCGCCCACGATCACTACGTCGTATTCCATCGATTCGCGTTCTGACATTGCTGTCGCTCTCCTGTAGGGTAACCGTTCTGTTTTTGCTTGTTCGGCGGTGAAACTCGTGCACAGTGCGTACGGTCGATTGTATTGCAGTCTGCCAGCCTTGTTTTGAGTTTAGACTTCCCGGTTCGGGTCGCCGATTCTGTCATTATCGGGCGCGCCCAAAGATCAAGGAGAACAAGAGATGTCGCAAGCCACCGCCTCGGGCACGGGCGCTGTATTTGATATTCCCGTGCGCTGGGGAGACCTGGACGCCATGAACCACGTCAACAACACCGTGTATTTTCGCTATATCGAGGAAGCGCGGGTGCAGTTGATGCTTCAACTGGACCTGTTGCCGCCGTCCCCCCGTACGGGTGTGCTGGCGCATGCCAGCTTGGATTTCGTGCGGCCGGTGCTGTATCCGGCCACCGTGCGCATCGTGCATCAGCTGGTGCGCATGGGACGCAGCAGCATTGAGGTCGAGGTCAGTGTGCGCGATGCGGGCCAGCCTGACATCGTCTATGCGCGCGGCCGCAATGTGCTGGTGTCCATCAGTCCGGAAGGGCGTTCGCAGCCGTGGAGCGAAGAGGAAATTCCTCGCATCCGGCAGGTCTTCGGTGCTTGATTTCTGCTTTCCCTAAACGTAAACCCTGACATTCATCAAGTCGTAAAAGGCCGGATGGTATGTTCCAGGACATGTTTGCATTATTCTAGGGATTGCGTTGCTGTGCAGGATACTTTTTGAGTCATTGGAGAGTTGAATTGAACAAGGTCTATCCAAGCGCCCAAGAGGCGTTGCAGGGAGTCGTCGCCGATGGGCAGATGATTGCAGTCGGCGGATTCGGCCTGTGCGGAATCCCCGAGATGTTGATCACCGCTCTCAGGGAAAGCGCAGTGAAGAACCTGACCTGCGTCAGTAACAATGCGGGCGTGGACGGTTTCGGCCTGGGCCAGCTCCTGGAGACTCGCCAAGTGCGAAAGATGATCTCCTCCTATGTCGGTGAAAACAAAGAGTTCGAGCGCCAGTACCTGGCCGGCGAGCTGGAGCTGGAGTTCACGCCTCAGGGCACGCTGGCTGAAAAGCTGCGCGCCGGCGGCGCAGGCATTCCGGCTTTTTTTACCGCAACCGGCGTAGGCACCATCGTGGCCGACGGCAAGGAAGTGCGCGAGTTCGACGGCAAACAGTACGTCATGGAGCGCGCCCTGGTGCCGGACGTGGCGCTGGTCAAGGCGCATATCGCCGACCGCAGCGGCAATCTGGTGTTTCGCAAAACGGCTCGTAACTTCAATCCGAACGCGGCCATGGCGGGCAAGATCACCATCGTGGAGGTCGAGCAGATCGTCGAGACCGGCGAACTGGACCCGGACCAGATCCATTTGCCTGGCATTTATGTGCACCGCATCGTGCTCAATGCCAATCCCGAGAAGCGCATTGAACAGCGCACCGTTCGTCCTTCCTGATTAGCGAGGCAAAAGACATGGCTTGGAACAGAGATGAAATGGCGGCGCGCGCCGCGCGCGAGCTGCAGGACGGCTTTTACGTCAACCTGGGCATAGGCCTGCCCACGCTGGTGGCCAATCACGTGCCCGAGGGCATCGAGGTCTGGCTGCAATCCGAAAACGGCCTGTTGGGCATCGGTCCTTTCCCGACGGAAGACCAGATCGATCCGGATCTGATCAATGCCGGCAAGCAGACCATCACCACCTTGCCGGGTTCGTCGATTTTCTCGTCGGCCGATTCCTTTGGCATGATACGCGGGGGCAAGATCAATATTGCCATCCTGGGCGCCATGCAGGTGTCCGAAAAGGGCGATCTGGCCAACTGGATGATTCCCGGCAAAATGATCAAAGGCATGGGTGGCGCCATGGATTTGGTGGCGGGCGTGGAGCATGTGGTGGTCCTGATGGAGCATGTGGCCCGCAAGAAGGACGGCACCGAAGACCTCAAGATCCTGCCGGAGTGCACCTTGCCCCTCACCGGAGTGGGCGTGGTCGATCTGATCATCACCGATCTGGGCGTGATCGAAGTCACGGAAAATGGTTTAAAGTTGCTGGAGTTGGCACCTGAAGTCAGTGTCGAGGAAATCCAGGCCAAGACGGGCGTGAAGCTGGACGTCAGCGCGGTCGTCTGAACGCCATTGCCTGACGATGCTCAAAAGCTTCGGCTCCGGCCGAAGCTTTTTTATTGGTCTTCAGTAGTGCATGTGTGATGTTTACAGAGGAAGTCGGCATGGCCCATACCCCTATCGCTGCGCGCCTGCAGGCGCTGCGCGAACAAATGACATTCCAGTCCGTGCAGGCCAGCATCTGGCCCAGCGCCGACCCGCACCTGTCCGAGTATCTGCCGGATCGCTGGCAAAGCCGTGAATGGCTCAGCGGGTTCACGGGCTCGGCCGGCCTGCTGGTCGTCACGCAGGACTGGGCCGGTCTGTGGACGGACAGCCGCTACTGGGAGCAGGCGGCCCATGAACTGGATGGCAGCGGCATTACCTTGATGCGTGCGGGTGATGCCGGCGTTCTCGAGCCTGCCGCCTGGTTGGCCGAGCATCTGCCGGCTCAGTCGCGCGTGGCGCTGGACAGCCAGGCTGTCTCCATGCAGGGGCTGGCGGGGTGGCAGAACGCCGCGCAGGAGCGCGGGTTTGAATGGGTGCTGAACGCGGATCTGCTTGGCCCTGTCTGGACGGACCGTCCCGCCGCGCCGCGCGGCCAGGTGTTTGAGCATCTGCCGCCGCATGCCTGCCGCACGCGCCAGGAAAACCTGGAGCGCACGCGCCAGTCCATGCGTGAGCAGGGGGCGCACTGGCATCTGCTCAGTGCGCTGGATGACATCGCCTGGACGCTGAATCTGCGGGGCGAGGATGTATCCTACAACCCGGTGTTTTTGTCTTATTTGCTGATAGGGCCGGATCAAGCGCATTTGTTCTTGGATGCCGGCAAGTTGTCGGCCCAGCTGCGTTCGTCCCTGGCGCAAGCAGGAGTGGAGACGCAGGACTACGCCTCGTTGCCGGCCTTTTTGCAGGCTTTGCCGGCCTCCCTGGGGCTGTTGGTGGACCCGGCGCGAACCACGGCCTGGGCGGCCCAGCAGGCCGCCCATCTGGTGCTGGTCGAGCAGATCAATCCGGCGCAGCTTTTCAAGTCCTGCAAGACCGAGGCCGAGCTGGAGCATGTGCGCCAGGCCATGGAAAAAGATGGCGCCGCCCTGTGCGAGTTCTTCGCCTGGTTCGAGGCGCAAGAGGAAGGCGTCACGGAGCTGGACGTGGACACGCAGATCACTGCTGCGCGGGCGCGGCAGGCCGAGTTCGTCAGCCCTAGCTTTGGCACGATCGCCGCGTATCAGGCCAATGGCGCCATGCCGCACTATCATGCCACCGAGCAGTCTCATGCGCGCATCGAGGGCGACGGCTTGTTGCTGATCGATTCCGGCGGACAGTACCTGGGCGGCACCACGGACATCACCCGCGTGGTGCCGGTAGGAACCGCATCCGCGCAGCAGATCCGTGATTTCACCCTGGTGCTCAAGGGCATGATTTCGCTGTCGCGGCTGGTATTTCCAGAGGGCATCGCCGGACAGCAGATCGACGTGCTGGCGCGCCAGCCGCTGTGGGAGCAGGGCTTGGACTTCGGTCATGGCACAGGGCACGGCGTCGGGTATTTCATGAATGTCCACGAAGGTCCGCAGTCCATTTCCTGGCGGGGGCGCATCGGTCCGCATTCCGCCATGCGGGCCGGTATGATCACCTCCAACGAGCCGGGCCTTTACCGCCCGGGCCAATGGGGAATACGGATCGAGAACCTGGTGGCGGCGATCCCGGCCATGAATACCGAATACGGGCAGTTTTTGCGTTTTGAAACCCTGACGCTGTGCCCCATCGACACACGTTGTATTGATGCATCATTGTTGAGCCACGCCGAGCGTCTGTGGCTTAACGAATATCATGCCCAGGTGCGTGAACGTCTCTTGCCCCGCGTGCAAGGGGCGGCGCGTGATTGGCTTGAACAAAGGACTCAGGCCATTTGAACGCGACTTCCCGTGCTGTCAAGGCAGCAAGGGAAGGGGCCTTGCTGCATGTGGCAAGGCCCCACGTTCGAGCGCTTGCCGTTATAATCCAAATTTCCCGCTATCGCCTGATTTGACCTCAGGCGCGTTTCTATAATGACCACCAAATACGTATTCGTGACGGGAGGCGTCGTGTCCTCCCTGGGCAAAGGTATTGCCGCCGCTTCCCTGGCTGCCATTCTGGAGTCCCGAGGCTTGCGCGTGACCATGCTCAAGCTCGACCCCTACATCAACGTGGATCCGGGCACCATGAGCCCTTTCCAGCATGGTGAAGTGTTCGTTACCGAGGATGGCGCGGAAACCGACCTGGACCTGGGCCACTACGAGCGGTTCATCTCCGCCCGCATGCACAAGGTCAATAACTTCACGACCGGCCAGATCTACGAATCCGTGCTGCGCAAAGAGCGCCGCGGCGACTATCTGGGCAAGACCGTGCAGGTCATCCCGCACATCACCAACGAAATCCAGGATTTCGTCATGCGCGGCGCCAAGGCCGCCTATGACGGCGCCGCCGACGTGGCCATCGTGGAAATCGGCGGTACCGTGGGCGACATCGAGTCGCTGCCGTTCCTGGAAGCCGCCCGCCAGATGAGCCTGCGCATGGGCCGCAATAATTGCGCTTTCGTGCACCTGACCCTGGTGCCTTTCATTGCCTCCGCCGGCGAGCTCAAGACCAAGCCTACGCAGCATTCGGTCCAAAAGCTGCGTGAAATCGGCATTCACCCCAATGCCTTGCTGTGCCGCGCCGACCGCGTCATTCCCGACGACGAGCGCGCCAAGATTTCCTTGTTCTCGAACGTACCTATGGACGCCGTCATCTCGGTCTGGGATGCCGACTCCATCTATAAGATTCCAGCCATGCTGCACCAGCAAGGTCTGGACAGCCTGGTCTGCGACGCGCTGGCTCTGTCGCCGCCGCCGGCCGATCTGTCCATGTGGGATCGCCTGGTGGATGCGCTGGAACACCCCGAGCACGAAGTGCGCATCGGCATGGTGGGCAAGTACGTCGACCTGACCGAATCCTACAAGTCGCTCAGCGAAGCCCTGGTGCATGCCGGCATTCACACCCGCACGCGCATCAATATCGAATACCTGGATTCCGAGGTCATCGAAAACGAAGGCACCGATTGCCTGAAGGGCCTGGATGCCATTCTGGTGCCCGGCGGCTTTGGCAAACGCGGCACCGAAGGCAAGATCCGCGCCATTCAGTATGCCCGTGAAAACGGCGTGCCTTTCCTGGGCATCTGCTTGGGCATGCAGTTGGCCGTGGTTGAATTTGCCCGCAACGTGGGCAATCTGGTGGGGGCGAACTCCACTGAATTCGACCCTTCCGCCGTGCATCCCGTGGTGGCTCTGATCACCGAATGGGCAGACCGCGAAGGCAAGGTCGAGCGTCGCGACGGGGCTTCGGACCTGGGCGGCACCATGCGCAAGGGCGCGCAACGCTGCCCGGTCAAGCCTGGCAGCCGTGCAGCCGCCATTTATGGCACCGACGTCAACGAACGCCATCGTCACCGCTTCGAGGTCAACACGCAGTATGTGCCGCGCCTGGAAGAAAAAGGCATGGTTATCAGCGCTCGTACGCCAACGGAAAATTTGCCGGAAATCATGGAGCTGCCGGATCACCCCTGGTTCATGGGCGTGCAGTTCCACCCCGAGTTCACTTCCACGCCCCGTGACGGCCATCCGCTGTTCAGCAGCTACATCAAGGCTGCCCTGGAGCGCCAGAAGAAATCGGCCTGATCATCCGGCCAGCAGCACAGAAGCCCGCCATGTTTCATGGCGGGTTTTTTTTATGGTTCGAGTCGTTTGCGTTTGTCCTGGAGCTTTTCTGGATACCCGTGCTATCGGCTTGAAAAGCGGATGTCGCAGGTGCAGGAAGGGGGAAGCATGATGTCATTTCTTCCTCAGGGCGCAGTGTCCATGAGTGCGGGAATATGGGAGAATGAGGAGATACTGAAATGAGGTCTATTATGGATTTATGCGGTTACGAAGTCGGGCTGGATCGGCCCTTTTTCCTGATTGCCGGGCCCTGTGTGATCGAGTCGCGCCAGATGGCGTTCGATACGGCGGGTCAATTGACCGAGATCACTTCTGCCCTGGGCATTCCATTCATTTACAAAAGCTCCTTCGATAAGGCCAACCGCAGCTCGGGCAAGTCCTATCGTGGTCCGGGCATGGCCGAGGGTCTGCAGATCCTGGCGGATGTGCGCTCGCACTACAAGGTGCCCGTGCTGACCGATGTACACGACAAGGACCAGGTCGATGACGTCGCGGCGGTGGTGGACGTATTGCAGACACCGGCCTTTCTGTGCCGCCAGACGGATTTCATCCAGGCTTGCGCCGCGACGCTCAAGCCCGTGAACATCAAGAAAGGTCAGTTTCTGGCGCCGCACGACATGGTGCAGGTCGTGGAAAAAGCGCGTGCGGCGGCTCTGGATGCGGGTGGCGACGGCTCCACCATCATGGTGTGCGAACGCGGCGCTTCATTCGGCTACAACAATCTGGTCTCGGACATGCGCTCGTTGGCCATCATGCGCGAAACAGGCTGTCCGGTGGTGTTCGACGCAACCCATTCGGTGCAGTTGCCGGGCGGGCAGGGCACGTCGTCGGGCGGCCAGCGCGAATTCGTGCCTGTGCTGGCGCGTGCCGCTGTGGCTGCGGGGGTGGCCGGCCTGTTCATGGAAACCCATCCGAACCCGGATCAAGCCTTGTCCGACGGCCCCAATGCCGTGCCTTTGTCGCAAATGGCCGACCTGCTTCGGGCCCTGCAGCAGATTGATTCCATCGTGAAGAACAGCGGTGCCTTGCAGCACGGCTATTAAGGTGTTTTTGGAGACAGCATGTCCGCATTTTTGATCGCCAACGTCGAAGTGACCAATCCCGAGCAGTACAAGCAGTACCAGGAGCTCTCCACCATTGCCATGCAGGCGCACAACGTCAAGGTGCGGGCGCGCGGCGGCAAGACCGTGACGCTGGAGGGCGATGCGCCCCTGCGTACCGTGGTCATGGAATTCGATACCCTGGAGCAGGCCCAGGCCTTTCACGACTCGCAGGAATATCGCCTGGCTCGCCAGGCACGCGAAGGCGCCGCCAACATGACCATGTACGTGGTCGAAGGGTTGTGATCTTCCCGTCTGGCGCAGGCCAGGCATAGAAGCAGAAAGAGCGCCTGAGGCGCTCTTTTTTTTGCTGCGTCGGGGATTAAAAGCGGGTATCCCGGATGGCAGGCAGAACCAGTTCACGCACGAAGCTGGAGCCGGACAGGCTGAGCATGCTGCGCACCAGTGCAACGACATCATGCACTGGGATGGTGTGGCCATTGTCGCGTGCGGCGGCTTGCTCCACCGGTGTTTCCAGTGGATCGGCCGTGTTCAGATATCCCAGTTGCAAGCAGGTGACAGCCAGCCCCTGGTCACGATAGCCTTCGCGCAGAGCGTCCCCCAGGCCATTCAGGGCGAACTTGGTCGCGCCGAAGGCCGCTTCGGGACGCCCGCTCTGACGCAGGCCAGATGTGGAGCCCGTCAGAATCAAGCGGGGTTGATTGCTGCGCAACAGCGCGGGCAGGACATGACGCAACGCCAGCAGCGCGCCGGTCAGGTTCACGTCCACCAAGTGTTTCAAGGCGTGGTCCGACTGAGCCAGAAAGTCGTATTCATCGCTGAAGGCGGTGTTTTCCCAGATACCCAGGTTGTAGATCAGTACGTCCAGCGTTTCAGGGCCGGCTGCTGCGATCTGCGTGGGCGCATCGGGCTGGGCTAGGTCGGCGCAGATCCAGTGCTGCACAGTGCCATTGTGCAGCGGGGAGCTCGTGCGTGCTGTAGGCACCCGACGGGCGACGCCGAACAGATGGTCGCCTTGATAGCCCAGCCCGTCCATGAAGGCTCGTCCCAATCCCGCGCTGGCGCCGATGATCATGATGTTCATTTTCTGTGTTCTCGTTTTCCGTGGCGGGCTGCCTTTGTTTGATACCGGGTTCTATTGTCCGATGAACAACAAGGCGTCGTCGAATTAGCCTGCGCTCTTGTCAGGTTTTTGAGGATTTCGTAGAATAGTTGATAAGGCAATCATTGTATGGTCAATTAAATATGGCAAGCATTCCCGATCCGTCCCAGTTGGCCCAGGGACGCATGTTATCCGTCACTCAATCCATCCTGGCCATGATGGGCTTGTGCTTTGTCGTCATGCTGGTGGCTATCGATCAGACGGTGGTGGGAACGGCCATGCCCAATATCGTGGCCGAGCTCAATGGCTTTGAGCTGTATGCGTGGGTGGCGACTGCCTATCTGCTGACCTCGGTGATCACGGTGCCTATTTTTGGCCGTCTGGGCGACTTTTACGGGCGGCGGCGCTTTGTGGTGGTATCTATTGTGCTGTTCACGCTGGCCTCGGTGCTGTGCGGCATGGCCCAGAGCATGATGCAGCTGGTACTGGCGCGCGCCTTGCAAGGGGTGGCGGGCGGCATGCTGGTCGGTACTGCGTTCGCCTGTATTCCTGATCTGTTCCCAGACCCTCGGGTGCGTCTGCGCTGGCAGGTCATGATGAGCTCTGCTTTTGGCATTGCCAACGGCATCGGCCCTTTTCTGGGTGGCTTTCTGACCGAGCAATACGGCTGGCGTTCGGTGTTCTATGTCAATCTGCCTATAGGCCTGCTCAGTCTTTACTTCGTGTATCGCTATCTACCCTTGATCCGCCATTTTCGACAGGACAGCGTACGCCTGGATTGGCAGGGGGCGTTGCTGCTGATACTGGGGCTGGGGTGCATTCAATTGTTGGTGGAGCTTCTGCCTCAGCATGGCGCCAGTTCGTTCATGGTGGTCCTGGGCATCGCCAGCATGGCGGCGTTCGGGCTGTTGGTGTATTGGGAGCGCCGTGCGCCTGAGCCCTTGCTGCCGGTGGCCTTGTTCAGCAATCCCGCGCAACTGGCCCTGTTCGTGCTATCCGTGGGGCTGGGATTCATTTTGTTTTCCTTGCTGTTCTATGGTCCGCTCCTGCTGCAAGGCGGCCTGGGGCTGCGTCCGCAAACGGCAGGACTGTTGATCACTCCCCTGGTGGTGTTCATTACGGTGGGCAGCATTATCAATGGCCGTATCGTGACCAGGCTCTCCCGGCCCAATATCATGTTGTATCTGGGCCTGGTGTTGCTGACCATTGCCTGCGTGGGCATGGTTTTCATGGACAAGACGATTCCGCATTGGCAGTTTGTGCTGTACGCGATTGCCGGCGGAACGGGCATTGGCTTCATCATGCCCAACCTGACCGTTTTTTCTCAGGAGATCGCGGAACGCTCCATGCTGGGCATTGCTACGGCCATGCTACAGTCCATGCGCATGGTGGGCGGCATGCTGGGTACGGCCATTGTCGGCACGTTGGTCACCTATCAGTATGGCGAAGGAATGCGCGCACGCCTGCTCGGCGCGCCCGCGGAGCTGGCCGCACCGCTGCAGGATCCACAGTTGTTGATGAGCACGGCGCAACAGGCGGATTTTCTGGAGTTGGCCAGCCGACATGGCCAGGCAGGACAAATGTGGCTGGGGGTGGCGCGTGATTCGCTCACCCATGCCGTTAATATAGGGATGGCGGTCACGCTGCTGTTGATCGTCTGGTGTTTTTATTGGGTTCGAAAAGTGCCGCCGATCCGGTTCGCCCGTAAAGCGGAGTCTTCGCAATGACTGAATTTCCACAACTGCAAGCTGTCCAGCAATTGGGCCGCACCTATCGCAGCCTGATGGCTGCCTTTGACCAGCAATTGGGCATGCCCATGTCGCGCTGGCGCATCCTGATCACCCTGCACCAGGATGGCTGCGTGTCTCAAAAGCAGTTGGTACGCCATTTACGAGTCGATCCGGCGGCCATCACGCGTCAACTGAAAGGTATCGAATCGTTGGGCTTGATCGAGCGCTTCACAGACGAGCAGGACAACCGTGTGACCAATGTGCGCTTGACGGCGGCGGGCCGCGATCTGGTCCAGGAAACGCTGCCACGCCGGCGCTGCCTTGTGGAAACCATGCTCCAGGATTTTTCAGACGGCGATCTGGAGCAGCTCATCGCCTTGCTGACGACCTGGGAGCAGTCATTGTCGCAAGCCGCATCGCCAGATCCATCTTGAGACTTATCGGTACTTTTGGTATTTACTGATGCAACGCGCAGTCTCGGATTTTCTTGTGATAATAAACAGGTCCAGGCCTCACTCGGGCAGTGCCAGGGAGCTGACTATCTGGCTTTTTTGCCGGCTTTGGAGGCCAGACATGGCACGGCTGTGTCATGGGCAGGTACAATCCTAGTTCAGTGGAGGATGGCACGTCAGCCTCCTTCGGAGCGCAGGCAGGACGGCGGTGTTTACCGCCGCTTTTTATGCCGCGCCACGAAGACCGGGCTGACCGAAAGGCCAGGCTACAGGATTGTTTAACTTATCTAGCTAAATGCTACTTCAGGCAGGACTGTCAAAATCATGAGTGCAATCGTAGATATTATCGGACGCGAGATTCTGGATTCCCGCGGTAATCCGACTGTTGAGTGTGATGTGTTGCTCGAGTCGGGCGCCATGGGCCGTGCGGCCGTTCCATCCGGTGCATCGACCGGCGCGCGCGAAGCGCTGGAACTGCGCGATGGCGACAAAGGCCGTTACCTGGGCAAGGGCGTGCTGCGCGCTGTTGAAAACGTCAATACCGAAATTTCCGAAGCCCTGATGGGCCTGGATGCCCAGGAACAGACCTTCATCGACCGCACCCTGATCGAGTTGGACGGCACCGAAGACAAGGGCCGCCTGGGCGCCAACGCGCTGCTGGCCGCCAGTATGGCCGTGGCTCGCGCCGCTGCCGATGACTCGGGCCTGTCCCTGTACCGCTATTTCGGCGGTAGCGGTGCCATGGCCATGCCTGTGCCCATGATGAACGTCATCAACGGCGGCGCGCATGCCAACAACACCCTGGATCTGCAGGAATTCATGATCATGCCCGTGGGCGCCAAGAGCTTCCGCGAGTCGCTGCGCATGGGCGCCGAGGTGTTCCATTCCCTGAAGTCGCTGATCCATGGCCAGGGCATGTCCACCGCCGTGGGCGACGAAGGCGGTTTTGCGCCTAACGTGGCCAACCACGAAGCCGCTATCGAGCTGATTCTGCGCGCCATCGAAAATGCCGGTTACGAAGCCGGTTCCCAGATCGCTCTGGCCCTGGATTGTGCTGCGTCCGAGTTTTATCGCGACGGCAAGTACCACCTGGCCGGCGAAGGTGGCGTGTCCCTGAGCTCCCAGGATTTCGCCAATCTGCTGGCTAACTGGTGCGACAAGTACCCCATCATTTCCATCGAAGACGGCATGGCCGAAGACGACTGGGACGGCTGGCAAGTGCTGAGCCAGCAGCTGGGCGACAAGATCCAGCTGGTGGGCGACGACCTGTTCGTCACCAACACCAAGATCCTGAAAAAGGGCATCGACATGGGCATCGCCAACTCGATCCTGATCAAGATCAACCAGATCGGCACCCTGACCGAAACCTTCGCTGCCATTGAAATGGCCAAGCGCGCCGGTTACACGGCCGTGATTTCGCACCGTTCGGGCGAAACCGAAGACTCCACCATCGCCGATATCGCCGTGGCTACCAATGCCATGCAGATCAAGACGGGTTCGCTGTCCCGCTCCGATCGCATGGCCAAGTACAACCAGCTGCTGCGCATCGAAGAAGAACTGGCTGAAGTCGCTACCTTCCCCGGTCGCGATGCGTTCTATAATCTGCGCTAATCCTGTTTAGCGGGCCGGGTCGCAAGACCCGGCCAGATACGCCGCCATGCGCCTTCTTGCTCTCGTGTTGTTCTGTCTGACCCTGGTCACCCACTATGCTCTCTGGTGGGGCAAAGGCGGCTGGCTGGACGTGCGGCAGATGCAGACCAATCTAGCGGCTCAGAAAGAAACCAACGAAGCCCTGACCGCCCGCAACAATGCTTTGCTGGCTGAAGTCCAGGACTTGCGCTCCGGCACCCATGCCGTCGAAGAGCGCGCCCGCAGCGAGTTCGGCATGATGCGCGAAGGAGAAATCTTCGTGCAGATCGTTCCGCCAGGCGGCACCCTCAATCAAGGCCTGCGGCCCTAGCCTTTCGTTTCCCCGTCTTTTCACTGTCGTGGCATGTGGCGTGATGCTGCGTGTCTTTTTCTGTTTTTTTAGATTGCGGCAGGCTCTTTGCCTGCTGCAGGCTCGTCTTTGCCTGGGCAAAGGAATTGGGTCAGGTGCAGGGCTCGGGCAGAGGCGTCTGCGCGGGCTGTGCCTGGGGAGTTGGGGCGGACGGCGCGTGGTCTGGCGTATCTGCGCTTGGTGCGGGCGGCAGAGCGTGGGGGGCAGATTCGGGGTGAGGCGTTGGAAGGGAGGGCTGGGGCACAGGTGCACCGGGCGAAGCGGCAGCGCTGCTGCCGGCGTTCGAAGGGGCGCCTGCGCTGTAGACGACCCGGCCATCGGCCATGTCTTCCCAGAGAATGGGATCGGATTGCATGGGGTGCTGGATGTCCAGCGTGATCCGCAGCCCGCGCGGGGCGAGCGGCGAGCCTGCGGCAAGCACCAAGGCGGGCAGCAGGCGCAAGGCCGAGAACGGAGCGGGTTGATGCACGTAATGCAGCTGCAGATGCAAGGTGTTGGCCTGGAAGATGGAAGGAGAGGCCGAGGGATTGCGTTTGTGTTGTTGCGCTTGCCAGCCCTGGCTGATGACGCGCCGTGGATGATGAGGGGGCTTGAGCTGGCCATGCTTTTGAAAGGCGGCGCTCGAGGGCGAGAGGATGCGGATCTGCCAATGGTCCTGACGGGGTGTTCTGGCCGCCTGCAGAACCTGGGCAAAGGTGCGGGCGATGCGTTCGGGTTGCGCATGGTGCAGGCTTGCCTGGCGGGCGGCATGCAGCAAGGCATGCTGCAGGCGGACGCGCAACGAATACACCGTCAACACGTCCAGCGCCAGTGCGCTCAGCAGAATGACGGCCAGCAGGCCGGCCAGAGCAGATGGGCCGGCGATGCCTGATTGCGAGGAAGAAAAAGAAACGGGCATGATGCGAAAGATCATGCCCGCAAGAGCGGTGTTCCGAAAGACGGACTAGTACGTGCGCACAAGCCCGTAGGGAAGGAGTTAGTGCAGTGTGCTGTCGCCGGGCTGGCTGTCACCTGTGTCCACAAAGATGGAGGCACAGTCGATGGCGTCGAATTCGTAGGGTTTGCCGCAGAAATTGCAGGAAACGTGGATGGTGCTGCGTTCGGACAGAATCTGTTCGACCTCGTCCCGGCCCAGCATGCGCAGCATATTGCTGACGCGCTGGCGGGAGCAGGGGCAGTGCCAGCGCACTGACTGAGGGTCGAACGCCAGCAGATCTTCTTCCCAGAACAGTCGATGGATCAGCGTGTCGGCATCGACCTGCAGCAATTCCTGAGCTTGTACGGTAGATCCCAGCGCCAGGGCGCGTTCCCAGGTTTCCAGGCTGTCGACGATGCTTTGGCCGCCTTGGGCGGGCAGTCGCTGCAGCAAGAGCCCCGCGCAGCGGGAGCCGTCGGCAGCCAGCCACAGGCGGGTATCCAGCTGCTCGGAGCCGCGCATATAGGCTTGCAGGACTTCGGCGACGGTATCGCCTTCGAGGGGTACGACGCCTTGGTAGGGGCGGAAATCCGAATTGTTCTGGCGTGGGGTGAGTACGACGGTGAAACGGCCTTCCCCCTGCGTATTCAGTAAAGTCTGCACGGTGCCGCTATGCGGAATAGGTTGGTTTTCGCGCAGAGAGACCGTCGCCCGGATATCCATGTCGGAGGTGCATTCCACGACCAGCAAAGCGATGGGGCCGTCTCCCTGAATCTGCAGGATCAGCGAGCCGTCGAATTTCAGGTTGCCAGCCAGCAGCACGGATGCGGCGACCAGCTCGCCCAGCAGGTTGCGGATGCAATCGGGGTAGTGCTGGTGTTCCAGGCCGGTCTGCCAGGCTTGTTCCAGGTGCACGACCTGTGCGCGGGTGCTCTGGTCGGCAAACAGGTATTTTTTGAGGGTGTCAGTCATGACTTTGATCAGCTACTAAAAAGAATAATCTGCATGCGAGCCGGCTCAAGCGGCGGTTGCCGTGGTTCGGGGCGCGCGGGCATCGATCAGCCGTGTCCCTGAAAGGCGGTCGTGCAGGAACTGCTGGTCCTTGTCGAACCAGGTCCAGATGAAGTTCAGGAACGGCGTGAATACAATGAACAGATCCGTGGACACATAGCCAGTGTAGGCAGAGACCTGCTGGATCAACAAAGCGCCCAGCAGCGGCAGGGGCCAGATCAGAATATAACGCAGCAGCAGCGTTCGCAATGCGGGTATACGGCCTTGTTGATCGATCAGGCGGATATTCCAGGTTTTCATGGGCAGGGTCTGGCCCAGCCGTCGCCAGCACAGCACGAAATAAATGCCTAATGCCACAAACAAGATGACCTGGCGCCCATGACGCAAGTCCATGCCGCTGCGGCTTTGCGTCAGGGTGTCGAACAGATAGCTGGTCGTGAAAATAACGCCAAAGAGCAGGATGGATTCATACATCATGCAGGCGAATCGGCGCCAGCGGCCAGGCGTGGAAAAAGAGGATGTCATGGTGCAAACAAAGGCGATCAAGATTGCATTATCGCGTATATCGGCGGTCTGTGAAACGATGCCCTTCGCGTGCGCTGCCAGTGAGGTAGGAATGCCATGAAAAAAGCCACCGCAACCGGTGGCTTTGCTGTCGTGGCGACGATGCGCCGCCAGGCTTGCCCGCCTTAGGCGTTGATGCGGCGCTGTTGCTTGAACAGGCGCAGAATCAGGTTTTTGAGAGCCTTGAAGGGGCGCAGGCGATACTGCTCTTCCAGAGCCTGGGTAAGGAGCTGGCGTTCGATTTCGTCGGTCAGACGCAAGTCGTTGCGGTAGTTCATGATGCCGTTCCGGTCATTAATAAGGGTTAACCCTGATTTTAGGGTTAACCCTTATTTTTCGCAACTAAATCATCAGTTTCCTGATGAAGATGTCGTTCTCTTACGACTCGACGTCTTCGCCAGGGGCATCGTCCTGGCGATAGCTGGATTCCACCATGTCAAAACAGAACAAGCGGCAGTCCAGCGAGCCATTGAACAGCGGATAGCGACGCTTGGGTTTCAGGCGCATGTGGCGTGGAAGCTCCAGGTCGCTGCTGATCATGTTGATGCTCCAACCCGCAAAATTCTGCTTCAGGTTGCTGGCCCAGTCGCGCCAGAAATCGTCGTCCTGATGCTCCAGGCGTTCGCCGTAGGGAGGGTTGGTGACGATCCAGCCGGGCTCGGTGCTAGGCTGGATTTTCAGTGCATCACCCTGCTCGAAACGAATGGTGTCCCGAGCCAGGTGGGATCGGTCCAGGTTGGAGCGGGCAGCTTCCAGCACGGCAGGATTGATGTCATAGCCGATCAGGGGCGTTTCCAGGTTCGGCGCGATGCGCGAGCGGGCTTCATCCTTGATGTCGCGCCACAGGCGGAAATCGTGGCAGCGCAGGCGCTCGAAATGGAAGGGGCGCCAGATGCCGGGAGGCGCGCCCAGAGCCATCCAGGCGGCTTCGATCAGGATGGTGCCGCTGCCGCAGAAAGGATCGAGCAGCGGCTTGGAGGGATCCCAGCCCGACAGGGCCAGCAGGCCGGCGGCCAGATTTTCGCGCAGGGGCGCGTCGCCCTTGTCGTGGCGCCAGCCACGCTTGAAGAGCGATTCCCCGCTGGTGTCCAGATAGAAGGTGGCCGTGGTTTCGTCCAGGAACAGATGCACGCGGGCATCGGGACGGACGGTGTCAATGGACGGGCGCGCTCCTTCCAGCTCGCGCAGGCGGTCGCAGATACCGTCTTTGGCGCGCAGATTGCAATACTGCAGGCTTTGCATGGGGCTGCGCACGGCCGAGGTATCGACACGCAGCGTTTGCTCGGGGCCGAACCAACGTTCCCAAGGCGTCAATCGGGCCAGGGCCAGAATGTCGTCTTCGGTGCTGACGGGAGCGTGGGACAGTTCCAGCAGGATGCGGGTGGCCAGTCGGGAAGACAGGTTGGCGCGCATCACGCCGATCCAGTCAGCGACAAAGTGGCAGCCGGCGCGGCCGGCTTTTACATGCTCGTAACCCAGGGCCTGCAGCTCCAGTGACAGCGCTTCTTCCAGGCCTTGCGGGCAGGGCGCGAACAGACGGTACTGCTCGGTCTGCACGGCTTTGATCTGTACGCGCTCGTTCTGCTCGATGCTGGCGTCGCTCAGGCGCTGGCCTGGCCGAGGCGCCTGGGGGCTGTCCACTTTCTTGATGGGCGAATCGTAGCTTGGAAAAGCGTCCGCGTTTTGTGCGGGGCTGAACAAGCTGCTGCTGCGGCTGGCTGATTCGCGCTGTTCTTTGGAGAACTCGCGTCGTTCACCCGACTGCGGGCGGCGGTCCTGATCGCGGTTGTAGGCGGGGCGCTCGCGGCGTTCGCCGGAGAACTCGCGTCGTTCACCCGACTGCGGGCGGCGGTCCTGATCGCGGTTGTAGGCGGGGCGCTCGCGGCGTTCGCCGGAGAATTCGCGTCGTTCACCGGATTGAGGACGGCGGTCCTGATCGCGGTTGAAGGCGGGGCGCTCGCGGCGTTCGCCGGAGAATTCGCGTCGTTCACCGGATTGAGGACGGCGGTCCTGATCGCGGTTGAAGGCGGGGCGCTCACGGCGTTCGCTGGAGAATTCGCGTCGTTCACCGGACTGCGGGCGGCGGTCCTGATCGCGATTGAAGGCGGGGCGCTCGCGGCGTTCGCCGGAGAATTCGCGTCGCTCACCGGACTGCGGACGGCGGTCCTGATCGCGGTTGTAGGCGGGGCGCTCACGGCGTTCGCCGGAGAACTCGCGCCGTTCGCCGGACTGCGGACGGCGGTCCTGGTTGTAGGCGGGCCGCTCACGGCGCTCGCCGGAGAATTCGCGCCGTTCACCGGATTGAGGACGACGATCCTGGTCGCGGTTGTAGGCGGGCCGCTCACGGCGCTCGCCGGAGAACTCGCGCCGTTCGCCGGATTGCGGACGGCGGTCCTGGTCGCGGTTGAAGGCGGGACGCTCACGGCGTTCGCCGGAGAACTCGCGCCGTTCGCCGGACTGCGGACGGCGGTCCTGGTCGCGGTTGTAGGCGGGCCGCTCACGGCGCTCGCCGGAGAACTCGCGTCGTTCACCGGACTGCGGGCGGCGATCCTGATCGCGGTTGAAGGCGGGACGCTCACGGCGCTCGCCGGAGAATTCGCGTCGTTCGCCGGACTGCGGGCGGCGGTCCTGGTCGCGGTTGTAGGCGGGCCGCTCACGGCGCTCGCCGGAGAACTCGCGTCGTTCGCCGGATTGCGGACGGCGATCCTGATCGCGGTTGTAGGAGGGACGCTCACGGCGTTCGCCGGAGAACTCGCGTCGTTCGCCGGACTGCGGGCGGCGATCCTGATCGCGGTTGCTCGCGTAAGGACGGGTCTCGCGTTTTTGGGTGCCTTGTTGGCGATCCTGCTGGCTGGCAACGCGCGCGCGTGCGCCGGAGCGCATGCGCGGTTCCGTGCTGGTGCTTTTTTTCTTGCTGCCTGGCACCAGGCTTAGTGTCTTGCGTTCGGGTTGGTCTGACATGAAATGTGCATTAAAAGGGTTTTACAACCACCAGGATGAGGACCAGCAGCAGAACGATGACCGGAAATTCATTGAACCAGCGGAAGAAGATGTGTGAGCGGGTATTCAGTCCTTGCTGGAACTGCCGCAAAAAGCGGCCGCACACACCGTGAAAGGCAAACAGCGCCAGAACCAGGGCCAGCTTGGCATGCATCCAGCCTTGTCCTTTGCCTATGCCGTAGTACAAAAACAGCCCCAGCCCGGTGAGCAACGTCAGGATGGCCAGGGGCGCCATGAAGCGATACAGCCGCCGGGCCATGCCCAGCAGGGTCTCGCGGCTTGCCGCGTCGTGGTCCTGGGCCAGATTGACATAGATGCGGGGCAGATAGAACAGGCCCGCAAACCAGGATGTTACGAAGAGGATATGAAAAGCCTTGAGCCAGAGCATGGGATTATCCGCGCATCTGGCCGTCGCCGTGCAGCACCCACTTGTAGGTGGTCAGCCCTTCCAGACCGACGGGGCCGCGGGCATGCAGGCGGTTGGTGGAAATGCCGATCTCTGCGCCCAGCCCATATTCGAAGCCGTCGGCAAAACAGGTAGGCAGGTTCACCATGACGGAGCTGGAATCGACTTCGCGTTGGAAACGCTCGGCCTGGCTCAGGTTTTCCGTAACGATGGATTCGGTGTGTTCCGAGCTGTACTGGGCGATATGATCCATGGCTTGTTCCATGGAGTCTACGATACGGATGGCCAGGATGGGGGCGGCGAATTCGGTTTCCCAGTCGGATTCGGTGGCCGGAGCCACTTCCGAGACCAGGGCGCGAGTTTGTTCGCAGCCGCGCAGTTCTACCCCTTTTTCCTGAAGCTGGCGCGCGGTGCCGGGCAGGAAAGCGGGGGCGATATTGCGATGCACCAGCAGTGTTTCCATGGTGCCGCAGATGCCGTAGCGGTAGGTCTTGGCGTTGAAGACAATGCGCGCTGCTTTCTCCAGGTCCGCGAATTCGTCGACATAGACGTGGCAGTTGCCATCCAGATGCTTGATCAGGGGCACGGTGGCCTCGGCGCTCAGGCGCTGGATCAGGCTTTTGCCACCGCGCGGCACGATCACGTCCACGTAGTCGTTCATGGTGACCAGCAGGCCCACGGCATCGCGGTCGGTGGTGGGCACCACTTGCACGGCATCTTTGGGCAAGCCTGCTCGTTCCAGGCTGTCGGCGATGATGCGCGCCAGCGCCTGGTTGGAATGAAAGGCTTCGCTGCCGCCGCGCAAAATGGTGGCGTTGCCGGACTTCAGGCACAGGGCGGCGGCATCGATGGTGACGTTAGGGCGCGACTCGTAGATGATGCCGATGACGCCCAGCGGCACGCGCATCTGGGCGACCCGCATGCCGTTGGGGCGAGTGCGCGAGGCGCTGAGCTGGCCGACGGGATCGTCCATGTCGGCGATCTGGCGCAGGCCTGTGGTCATGATGTTCAAGGCTTTGTCCGATAAGGCCAGGCGCTCGATCATGGCGGGCTGGATCTGTCGTTCGCGCGCGGCTTGCAGATCCAGCTCGTTGGCGGCCTGCAATTGGGCCTTGTGTTCGATCAGGGCGTCGGCCATATAGCGCAAGGCATCGGCCTTGGCTTTACCGGTGGCGGCACGCATACGGCGTGCCGCTGCCTGGGCGCGCACGCCCAGATCGCGCATGATAGCGGACAGGTCGCCGGCCTGTTGGTCGGCGCGGGATTGGGTGATGTCGTTCATAGCCGTGAAACTCTCCGGGTCAAGAGAGCATTATCGCAACAAATAGGGAGATTGAGGGTATTGGGCCTTATGGGCGGGCCGGTCGTGTCGCCACGGCGATACGCAGGGTGAGGCGGCGCATTTCTTCCCAGGGATCATTTTGTCGACCGGCGGGGTGCAGGCCCTTGATAAGACGATCGATGTCGTGGGCATGCAGGACAGCGGCCGGCCAGACGGCATCGGGGATGCGATCCAAGGCCTGACGTACGAATTTTTCACGTGGGCCGAAAATGCGGTACTGACGAAACAGCATGCCGATATCCTGGCCTTGCTGACGGGCCCGGGCCAGGCGCGCCAGTGTCCGCACTTCGTCGCCGACGGCCCAGAGCACCAAGGGCAAGGCTTCGCCCTCGGCCTGCAGGCCGTCCAGCACGGTCAGAGCGCGGCGGCTTTGGCCTGTCAGCATGGCATCGCGCAGATCGAATACGCTGTAGCGCGCCACGTTCAGCACGGCGCTTTCCAATTCTTGCTGGCTGACGGCGCCGGCAGGGTAAATAAGGCCTAGTTTCTGGATTTCCTGGAAAGCGGCCAGCAGATTGCCTTCTACTTTGTCGGCCATCCATTCCAGGCTGTCGCGGTCCAGGTTCTGGTCCTGGCGCTTGAGGCGCTGCGCAATCCAGCCGGGAAGGGCGGAGCGGCTGACCGCCTGTATGTCTACCCAGCAGGCGGCTTGCTCCAGCGCCTGACACCACTTTGCGTTCCGTGTGGCCTTGTCCAGCCTGGGCAGTTGAATGAGGATGGCCGTGCCGTCCATTTGGCCGTTGGAGACCATTTGGCACAGGCGTTGCAAGGCGTCGGCGCCTGGCTTGCCCGGTTTACCGCTGGGAATGTTCAGATCCACCAGCTTGCGGTCGCCAAACAGAGAGATGTTCTGGGCGGCAGCGAACAGCGGCGACCAGTCCGCGCGGGCGTCAAAGGTAAAACTGCTGCGTTCTGTAAAGCCGTCTTGGCGCGCGCGCGCGCGCACGGCATCCGCCGCTTCGACCAGCAGCAGGGGCTCGTCGCCGCACAGCACATACAGCGGCTGGAGCGCCGTGGAAGGCGTCCCCAGTTCGCGCAGCAGGGTGTCGTGGTCGGCTTTGCGGCCCATGGTCAGAAGCGGTTCTCGGGCTGGGGAAGCAGTTCGCTTTCTTCGATCGAAGGCAGTTCGGGCTGGCTGGCGGCATAGCGGAATGCGCTGGTGACGTCGGGCGAGCTCAGGCGGCGTACGATGCGGTTGATCAGCGACTGTTCCATGTCGCGGAAGATCATGGTGATTTCGCTGTCTTTGGCTTGCACGGCCTCGGCGTCGTAGGGGACTTCGCGGATGGCGCTGAGGGTGGTGGGCGGAAGGATCACTCGGCCTTTGGCATCGTTCAGCTGGAAGACGAAGTTAAGCTGCAGCTCGTATTCTTCGACCTGGCCTTTGGCGTTGATGGAGATCTCGCGCTGGCTGCGGCTGTTTTCAAGCTCGAGCAAGATGGCTTCGGCATCTTGTTGGCGTGTGACGAAGCGCGTATTGGGCGAACTGGCCATCAGGTTGCGGCGCAGGTTGGCGCCAAAGGCTGTGTTGTCCGAGATGTTGGTGTAGAGCGTGTCGAACGGCAGCGGCGCCACTCCTTTCAGATGGAAGCCGCAGGCCGTCAGGAACAGGCCTAGCAGGACCAGCATGCCCGCCAGTCCCCACTGCCGGGGGCGGAACGCGGACAGGCGGGCAGACAGGGGAAGGCGGGCAGAATGCATGGATTTATCCTACGACGTTCACGAGTTTGCCGGGCACCACGATGATGCGTTTGGCAGGACGGCCTTCCAGGTACTTGGCGACGGCTTCATGGCCGGCGGCCGCCTGCTCGATGACGGACTTGTCCGAGCCATGGGGCACCACGACCGATCCGCGCAGCTTGCCATTGACCTGCAGCATCAGTTCGATTTCGTCGGCGACCAGGGCCTGCTCGTCCACCTGGGGCCAGGCGACGTCCAGCATGTCGCCCAGTGTATCGGCCCAGCCCAGCTCGCGCCACAGTTGCCAGGTGATGTGCGGCACGACGGGATACAGGACGCGCAGCACGATGGAGGTCGTTTCGGCCAGCGCACGCTGGGCGGCGGGCGTATCGGCCCACTTGGCCTGTTCCAGGGTGTTGAGCATTTTCATGCAGGCCGACACCACGGTGTTGTACTGAATGCGCTGGTAGTCGTAATCCGCCTGCTTGAGCAAGCCGTGAACTTCCAGGCGCACGCGCTTGGATTCGGCATCCAGGTCGGACCAGTCCTGGGCTTGCGCGTTGCCGGCGCGCAGGGCATCGGCGTGGTTGTGGCAGAAGGACCAGAGGCGACGCAGGAAGCGGTTGGCGCCGTCCACGCCGGAATCAGACCATTCCAGGGTCTGTTCGGGCGGGCTGGCGAACATGACGAACAAGCGGGCGGTGTCGGCGCCCAGGGAGTCGATCAGCGATTGCGGATCCACGCCGTTGTTCTTGGACTTGGACATCGTGCCGATGCCGCCGTACTGGATTTCGGAGCCGTCGCTCTTCAAGCGCGCGCCGATGATGGCGCCCTTGTCGTCGTAGACGTTGTCGACGTCTTCAGGCCAGAAGTACTCGATGCCGCCCTGGGGGGTGCGGCGCGAATAGATGTGGTTCAGCACCATGCCCTGGCACAGCAGGCGGGTGAAGGGTTCGTCCACCTTGACCAGTCCCATGTCGCGCATGACCTTGGTCCAGAAGCGGGCGTACAGCAGGTGCAGCACGGCGTGCTCGATGCCGCCGATGTACTGGTCCATGGGCATCCAGTAATCGGTGCGCTCGTCAACCATGGCATTCAGGTTGTCGGGTGCGGTATAGCGCAGGAAGTACCAGGACGAGTCCACGAAGGTGTCCATGGTGTCGGTTTCCCGGCGCGCCGGCTTGCCGCAGGAGGGGCAGGCGCAGTTCAGGAATGCTTCGTGCTTGTTCAGTGGATTGCCGCTGCCGTCCGGGATGAGCTCTTCGGGCAGGATCACGGGCAGGTCTTTTTCGGGCACGGGCACAGGGCCGCAATCATCGCAGTGGATGATGGGGATGGGGGTGCCCCAGTAGCGCTGGCGCGAGATGCCCCAGTCGCGCAAGCGGAAGGTGGTCTGCTTTTCGCCCAGGCCCGCGGCTGACAGATCGGCGGCGATGGCATCCACCGCCTGTTCGTGGCTCAGGCCGTCGTACTTGCCGGACTGGAAGGTCTGGCCTTGCTGCTTGTCGCCGTACCAGTCCTGCCATTGCGTGGCGTCGTAGGATTTGCCGTCGACGGCGATGACCTGGCGGATGGGTAACTGGTACTTGAGGGCGAAGGCGAAATCACGTTCGTCGTGAGCGGGAACGCCCATGACGGCGCCGTCGCCGTAGCTCATGAGCACATAGTTGCCGACCCATACTGGCACGTCTGCGCCGGTCACGGGGTGTTTGACGGTCAGGCCGGTAGGCAGGCCTTCTTTGTCGCGCGTGGCCAGGTCGGCTTCCGTGGTGCCGCCTTTTTTGCATTCTTCGATGAAAGCGGACAGGGCGGGGTTGTTCCGGGCCGCATGACGGGCCAGCGGGTGTTCAGGTGCCACGGCGCAGAAGGTGACGCCCATGATGGTGTCAGCGCGTGTGGTGAACACGTACAGGCGGCCGTCCTGAATCAGCGCGCCGTGTTCGTCGCGGATGTCGTGGGGAAAGGCGAAGCGCACTCCCTGGCTCTTGCCGATCCAGTTTTCCTGCATCAGGCGCACACGCTCGGGCCAGCCGGGCAGTCCGCTCTTGACGGTATCCAGCAGCTCTTCGGCGTAGTCGGTGATGCGCAGGTAATAACCTGGGATTTCACGTTTCTCAACCAGCGCTCCCGAGCGCCAGCCGCGCCCGTCGATGACTTGCTCGTTGGCCAGCACGGTCTGGTCCACGGGGTCCCAGTTGACGGTCTGGGTCTTGCGGTAGGCAATGCCCTTGTCCAGCATTTTCAGGAACAGCCACTGGTTCCACTTGTAGTAATTGGGATCGCAGGCGCACATTTCGCGCGACCAGTCGATGGCCAAGCCCATCGCCTGCATCTGCTTTTTCATGTAGGCGATATTGTCGTAGGTCCATTTGGCGGGCGGCACCTGGGACTTTATGGCGGCGTTTTCGGCCGGCATGCCGAAGGCGTCCCAGCCCATGGGCATCAGAACGTTGAATCCGCGCATGCGCAACTGGCGCGCCATCATGTCGTTGATGGTGTAGTTGCGCACATGGCCCATGTGCAGCTTGCCGCTGGGGTAGGGCAGCATGGAGCACGCATAGAACTTGGGCTTTGGGGAGCCGTCAGGCGTGGTGGCGTTTTCGGTGGCACGATAGACGTCGCGATCGGACCAGTTCTGCTGCGCGAGTTGTTCAACCTCGCGGGGGTTGTAACGTTCCTGCATGAGTGGCAATACCGTTTTAGACAAGATGGATGGAGTATCCGCCATTATACGGGTCAAACATCAATATGACCCGGACTGGGACGGCGCGGGAGCGGGGCAATAAGGGCCTGCTACGAAAGGCGTGCTTGGCGGCGCCGGCCTGCGGGTGGGCCGGGGCGAAAAAAAACCCTGCCAGGCAGGGTTTTTTGACTGAAACCGGCCTGCCTTGCGGCGGGCGGGCTGCTTAGCGCAGCTTGGTTTCTTTGTATTCGACGTGCTTGCGAGCAACGGGGTCGAATTTCTTGATCACCATTTTTTCAGGCGTGTTGCGCTTGTTTTTGGTGGTGGTGTAGAAGTGACCGGTGCCAGCCGACGATTCGAGTTTGATTTTCTCGCGTATACCTTTAGCCATGTTGAGCTCCTGGTGAGATGTTTAAGAAGCGCGGCTTAGACGCTTTCGCCGCGGGAGCGCATTTCGGCCAGAACGGCGTCGATACCGTTCTTGTCGATGGTGCGAATAGCGTTAGCGGATACGCGCAGGCGCACCCAGCGGTTTTCGCTTTCGACCCAGAAACGACGGGACTGCAGATTTGGCAGGAAGCGACGCTTGGTCTTATTGTTGGCGTGCGAAACATTGTTGCCCGACATCGGGCCTTTTCCGGTCACTTGGCATACGCGTGCCATGGTCATACCCCTTGAGAACTAAATCAGCCTTCGCTCCAGAAAAAAGCTGTGGGCGAGCGGTGGAGGCGATTGTAAAGTTAGGATCGTGTTAACCCCGACATGGGGCGTAAAGAGGATTATTCTAATATGGAAAAAACAGTTAGATCAAGTATTACCGCGTATTTGCGCGGGCATTGCGGCCAAACAGCCACGACAAAACCGCACAAACGGCCAGTACCGCCGTCAAAGGCAGGGCGCTGACCTCAGCCCACGAACTGACCGCCAGTCCGGCCAGCGCGCCGCACAACATTTGCATGGCGCCCATCAGCGCCGAAGCGGTGCCCAGCCGGCGCCCCTGGTCCGAGAGCGCCAAGGCCGCCGAGTTCGGATTGACAAAGCCCTGACAGGCCATGAAGCCCATGAGCGTGGCCATCAGCAATGGCAGCGTGAGCATGCCCAGCGCTGCCAGCACGGCGCCGCTGACGGTGATCAGGGCCTGCAGGTTCTGTGCGATGCGCAGCAGTTTCTGGGGGCTGTAGGTATTGAGCAGGCGTGCACTGACCTGTGAGAACACGATCAATGAAGCGGCATTGGCGCCGAAGTAGAAGCCGAAATGGCGGGGCTCCACGCCGAACAGCTCGATGAACACCCGGGGCGAGCCCGAAATATACGCGAACATGCCTGCCGAGCTGAGCCCGCCCGCCAGTGAATAGAACATGAACTCCCGATGACGCAGCAATCCGGCGTAGTTGCGGGCGATGATGCCCGGCTGCAGCGGCACGGCGCGTTCGGCCGGCAGGGATTCCTTCATGGTGAACAGGGTGAATAATCCCAGCACCACGCCGCATGCGGCCATGAAGTTGAAGATGCCGCGCCAGTCGCTGAAGATCAGGATCTGGCCGCCGATGAGCGGCGCCAGGATAGGCATCACCCCCATGATGAGCATCAGCAGGGACAGGGCCTTGGCGGCTTCGCGGGTTTCGAATCGGTCTCGGATGACGGCGCGGGGAATGGCCATGCCAGCAGCGCCGCCAAATGCCTGCACGATGCGCCAGAGAGTCAGGTGCTCGATATTGTCGGCGACGGCGCAGAGTGCGGAGGCGACGGTGAAAATGACCAGGCCCAGCAGTAAAGGAGGCTTGCGTCCGAAGCGGTCGGCCATGGGGCCGTAGAACAGTTGGGCCAGGCCGACCCCCAGCAGATAGCCGGCCAGTGTGCGCTCGACCATGGCCGGTGTGGTCTGCAGGCCTTGCGCCATGGCCGGGAAGGCCGGGAGGTACATATCGATCGCCAGCGGTCCCAGAGCGGTGAGCAGACCCATCAGGATCAGCCAGCGGGGAAAGGCGGGGGTGGGGTTTCGTGTCATCCGGCTTCTTGTTGCTGTGGGTCTTGTCCCTGCGCTCAGGCGGGGCGCTGTACCCGGGGCGCCGTTTTCAGTGATAAATTATTCGCACGGCGGAAGAGTCGAGTTTAGCACGCAGTAGGGGCGGCCCGCGGGGGTTAAGTTTAGGCTTAAATTATTAAGAAACCCGCATCAGCGGCGCCCTTGCCGGCATCGTTCCTGGCTTGGAGCGGCATCGGCAGGTTACGGGCGATGAGCTGAAAGAGGCGGCGCATCGTCATCTTTGTTTGTTCTGCATACAGGGAGGCGGAGTTGAGTTCTATTTCATCAGCAGTCGAGGCCAAGCTGGCACAACTGAACGTGCCGGTGAGGCTGACCTTGCCCAGCGGCGATCAGGTCGGTCCGGCCAATGCCACTATGCATTTGATCATCAAGGACAACGGCACATTGGCGCAACTGGCGGCAGGCCAGTCGGGACAGTTGGGAGAGGCCTATGTGGAAGGGCGCATGGATTTCGAAGGCTCCATGCGCGACCTGATGCACCTGGCGTCCGACATCCTGCCAGGTTCGCCGGTGGATGCCGCGCAAGCGGGTTGGTTGACGTCCATCATCAAGCATCTGACCTCGGTCTGGCGCCATTCGCTGGAACGGGATGCCAAGCAGATTCAATTTCATTACGACTTGTCGGACGATTTCTATGCCTTGTGGTTGGATCCGCGCCGAGTCTATTCCTGCGCGTACTATCGGGAGCCCGGCATGGCACTGGCCCAGGCGCAGGAAGCCAAGCTGGATCATATTTGCCGCAAGTTGCGCCTGCAGCGCGGCGAGCGCCTGCTGGATGTGGGAGCGGGGTGGGGCGGACTGCTGCTCTGGGCGGCGGAGAACTACGATGTGGATGTCACTGGCATCACGCTTTCGCGCAATCAGCATGCCTATGTCAATGGTCTGATCGAGCAAAAAGGCCTGGGCGGGCGGGCGCGCATGATGCTGCTGGACTATCGCGAGCTGGATGAACTCAAACCCTACGACAAGCTGGCGTCCGTGGGCATGTTCGAACATGTAGGGCGCGCCCAGCTCAGCGCTTATTTCGACAAATTGCGACGCCTGGTCAAGCCCGGCGGCCTGATTCTGAATCACGGCATCACGGCAGGTGGCGTGGACAACAGCCAGTTGGGCGCGGGAATGGGAGATTTCATCGAGAAATACATTTTCCCCGGTGGCGAGCTTACTCATATCAGCCATGTGATGCGCCATCTGGCCGAAGGGGGGCTGGAAGGGCTGGATGTGGAGAATCTGCGTCCGCACTACGCCCGCACGCTCTGGGCCTGGAGCGACGCCCTGGAGGCCCGGTTGGACAAGGCGGCGGCAACGCTGGACTCGGAGCAGGGGCAGAAGTCCCTGCGCGCCTACCGTATCTATCTGGCCGGCTGCGCCATGGGCTTTGAGCATGGCTGGATCGCCTTGCACCAGGTACTGGCGCATCCCCAGGGAGGCGGGCGCGCCGACGAGCTCGACTACCCGGCGGACCTGGCCTATCCGTGGCGGCGCGACTATATGTATCAGCGCTAGAAGCAGGTTTTCGAAAAGCAAAAGGCAAGGCTTCGGCCTTGCCTTTTTTATGCGCGCTAGGGCGTGAATTCGCTGCTGAAAAGTGATGTGATGAATAAAGTTACAAAAAAAAATCCAAAAACTTCGTAAATCTACGTTCCACAAGGATTTTGTTGTGTTTTTGCAATTGACTTATTGTCGATTATTTTGATTTAAACGCGGTAAAAAATTGTTTTCGTTGGCAAAGACTCGTAGAATGGCCTGCGTCTAATGACATCTCAATCCTCGTGAAGCCGGTTCCGATGAACCGACTGTCACCGCAGAATTTCACCGTGAGCTCACGGTGTCACCCAGCCGCTTTCGAGTGGTTCCACGAGTGCCTGGCACTCGCTACGCAGGTATGTATTGGCGATTGAATTCGTCTTCCGCACACCCCTTTAGCCTTGGCGCCGACTGATCATGCAGGACGCGTCCACAGTAACTCAAGGAGGAGCATCATGTCTTCATACTTCCCTCGCGCCGGTGCCGAGTCGCGCTCGCACCGTTCCTCTCTTTTTCAACGTTCATTGCTGACCAGCGTCCTGCTGGGCCTGAGCGCGGTCTCCGGGCTGGCGCAGGCGGCAAACGCCCCTGCCTGCGAGCTGGATCGCAGCGTCCGGTTCGGCGGCATGAACTGGGAGTCCAATCTGGTCCTGACCGAGGTCGAGCGCTTCATCGCCGACAAGGGGTATGGCTGCAAGACCGAGGTCGTCTCGGTCGAGACGCTTCCGGCGTTGGCCGCTCTGGAGCGCGGCGACCTGGACGTCAACAGTGAAATCTGGTTGAACAGCACGTTCGAGCCTTGGCAGAAAGCCGAGGCCAGCGGGCGCGTCAAGCGCGTCGGCGACATCTACATGGGCGGCGAGGCCTGGTTCATTCCCCGCTACACCGCCGAGCGCCTGCCTGAGCTGAAGTCGGCTCAGGACCTGCCCAAGTTCAAGGATGAGTTCAAGGACCCGGAGGAACCCGGCAAGGGCCGTTTTTATGGCTGCCCGGCCGGCTGGGGTTGCGAAGTGGTGAGCGGTAACCTGTTCAATGCCTTGAAGCTGGGAGATACCTATACGCTGTTCTCGCCGGGCACGGGCGCGACGCAGAAAGCGGCGCTGACTTCTGCCTACCAGCGCAAGGAAAATATCGTCTTCTATTACTGGTATCCCACGCCGCTGGTGGGTTCCATGGATCTGGTCAAGCTCGAGTTGCCCGACTATGACAAGGAACAGCACGCCTGCCTGACTGATCCGAATTGCGCCGACCCCAAGCCTACGGCTTATCCGGACAATCCGGTCTTCACGGCTGTGAATACCGGTTTCTCTGAAAAAGCCCCCAACCTGTCCGCCTTTCTGGCTAAGGTCAGCGTACCGCTGGAGCTCATGAACCAGACCATGGCGCACATGGAGAAGACCGAGGGCGAACCCGAGGACGTGGCCCAGTGGTTCCTGAAGGAGCACGGCGATGTCTGGTCGCAGTGGGTGCCTGAAGATGTCGCTCAGCGCGTAAAAGCCGCTCTTTAGTATTCGTGCCGTTTGCAGGGCGCATGGATGGCGTCCGGCTCTGCCTGTAGGGCAGGCCGGCGACCGTCGATGCGCCCTGTTCGGCCCTGGACCTGAGTCAGGTCCGGCACAGGGGCCGGCGTCTGCCGGTCCGCCCGCACGAGTTCTACGGAGTGTTTTTTATGTTTCCTGATCTGATTGATCCGCGCGCCCTGCGCTTGCCCATCGACCAGTTCGTGGGCGATCTGGTCGCCAATTATTCCAGCGTGCTGCGCGCCATGACGCAGCCGTTGCTGGACATGCTTGTCTTCATGGAGTCCATCTTGCGTAGCAGTCCCTGGTGGGCCGTCGTATTGGCCGTGGCGGCTCTGGCCTGGCTTGCCAGCCGCCGAGTGCTGTTTGCAGCGGCCATGGCGCTGATGTTGTTCGCCATCGGCGTGATCGGCCTGTGGGACGCTGCCATGCAGACACTGGCTCTGATGATCGTGGCCGTGTTCCTGTCCGTGCTGATCGGGATTCCGCTGGGCCTGCTGATGGCCAGTTTCAACTGGCTGCGGCGCATCATGTTGCCAGTGCTGGACGTGATGCAGACCATGCCTAGCTTTGTCTATTTGATCCCCGTGGTCATGTTGTTCAACCTGGGCAAGATCGCGGCGTTGATCGCCACGGTGATTTACGCAATTGCGCCTGTCATCCGTCTGACCGATCTGGGCATTCGGCTGGTGGACAGCGAGGTGCTGGAGGCTTCGCGCTCGTTTGGCTCGAACCGCTGGCAGCAGCTCTACGGCGTGCAGTTGCCCCTGGCCATGCCCAATATCATGGCCGGTATCAACCAGACGACGATGATGGCCCTGGCCATGGTGGTGATCGCTTCCATGATCGGGGTGCGCGGCCTGGGCTATGAAGTGCTGCAGGGCATCAACCGCTTGCAGGTGGGGCGCGGCCTGATGGCCGGGCTGGGCATTGTGCTTCTGGCGATTCTGTTTGACCGGATCACCCAGGAGTTCGGGCGCCGCTTTCAGACCCGGGAGGCCGCATGAGCAAAATTGAAGTCCGCAATATTTACAAGATCTTCGGTTCCAACCCCGAGCGCTGGCTGGAACGGGCGCGCCAGGGCGTGCGCAAGGACGAACTGCTGGCCGAAAGCGGGCATACGCTGGGCCTGCGTGATATCAGCCTGTCCATCGAGCACGGCAGCATCTATGTGATCATGGGCTTGTCGGGATCGGGCAAGTCGACCTTGATCCGTCATTTCAACCGCCTGATCGAGCCGACCGCCGGTCAGATTCTGGTGGATGATGTGGATGTGATGACGCTGGATGCGCGTGCGTTGGCCCAGTTTCGCCAGCAGAAGATCAGCATGGTGTTCCAGCGTTTCGGTTTGTTCCCGCACCGCACGGTGCTGGAAAATGCGGCCTATGGCTTGCAGGTCCAGGGCGTGTCACGTGTCCAGCGCGAGGAAAAAGCCATGTATTGGCTGGAGCAGGTAGGGCTGCAAGGCTTCGAGAAGCAGTATCCGCACCAGCTCTCAGGCGGTATGCAGCAGCGCGTGGGCCTGGCCCGCGCCCTGGCCACGGATGCCGATATCCTGTTGATGGACGAGGCCTTCTCCGCTCTGGATCCTTTGATCCGACGCGAAATGCAGGACCAGCTCCTGGAGTTGCAGGCGCGCCTGAACAAGACCATTGTGTTCATTACGCATGATCTGGATGAGGCCCTGCGCCTGGGTAACCGGATCGCCATCCTGAAGGACGGCGAGCTGATTCAGGAAGGCTCGCCTGAGGACATCCTGCTGTCGCCGGCCACAGATTATGTGCAGGCGTTTCTGCAGGATGTGAATCGCAGCAAGGTGCTGAACGCCACCCATGCCGTGCGCGAGTCCAGCAAGACCTTGACGTTGACCATGCGTACCCGGGCCGCCCATGCCCTGGAACGCATGAGCGAGCGGGGTGTGCGATACGCCCCTGTCCTGGATGGCAAGCGGCTGGCGGGCGTCTTGATGCGCTCGCGCGCTGAGGAGGCTCTTCAGGCCGGAGCCCGAGATGTGTCGGGCTATGTGGACGAGATGACCTCGGTGCCAGCCACGACCGGACTGGACGAGATCCTGGGCCATATGCTGCGCAGCAACGAACCGATGGCCGTCACGGGCGAGAATGACGAGTTCCTGGGCTTGCTGTCGCGCAGCAAGGTCGTGGATCTGGTTACGCCGCTGATCGACAATGCGGCCGCGCAGGATGCGCCAGTTCCACAGGAGGAGGAACCCGCCGTGGCGCCGGCTCCGTCAGGTGGAGCCAACGCGGCGTGATGTCGGGATTGCAGCGATGAAAAAAAGGGGGCGGACTCGCTCCCTTTTTTTGGTTTGTCGCAGATTTTCGGGATGAGCTTGTCGTCGGGCAGAAGTAATGCGACTGAAGCCGCCATTCTCAGGTGTGCGGGTCTCGTTCGGGCTGAGGGCTTGCCGGTGCTGCGCACCGGTGCCCTGGCCGCAGGAACGATCCGGGCGCGCCGTTAACTCGTCCGGTTGTTCGCCCCCCGGGCGAACAACAAGAGCCGGACTCGAACAGAACGGCGCTTGCCTCCCGGATCGCTCTTGCGCCTGCGGCAAGCCCTCTGACCCGCCCGCACGAGACCTGCACACCTGCGAATGGCTCAGTGTGTTTCT
>JAEXOO010000008.1 GCA_023439305.1 Pseudomonadota bacterium | reverse complement strand
CAAGCACTTCAAACAACTGGCTTAGAAACTTAACTTTGCAATCTCGTTTGCAGAATCTAGAACTTTAACATGAAAAACTGAAATCATGCAAGCTTTATTTTCTGCCGGTTGGGAAAGTCTTCGGTGCAGGCCTCTTGGCCAAGGCGGTGAAGTCTTCTCTAACCGCTTGCTGTATCGCTTCGGGAAAACCCTGTTCGCTGCGGCAAGAAAGAAACTATAGCATGGGCATTTCCAATAAAGCAAGCACTGGATTCCTTATTATCCTGCCACAAGCCAGTCGCCGCACTGCGCATTTACCCTAAGTCATTGATACAAATGGAGATAGGGCTATTTATTTCTAAATGTAATATTTTAATAAGCACCTATAGCATCAGTAAATACAGCTTATCTTCGCTCTGACGCCTGGCTCCCACGCTGACTTCACCGGCAAGCCACTTCTGTCCGCGACGCATATCGTGCCTTAGACCATGCCTGCCGTACTCACCTCCTTATATATAGAGATAGAGAAGCGACCACCTGCTGACACCCACTAGCCTTGCCGGTGCAGCCGGGGATTGCAATCTTTCGCTTCACGCTGCTTGTGCCAGTCAGCTGCTGGCCGACCTAGCCGCCCTCCTCTATATATAGAGGTCGTCTATATAAGCATGGCAGCTCGCGTGACTTGGCCCTACACTAGCCCAGGAAAGATACTCAAAGCGAAACCACCATCATGCATGAAGACATACTGATTAACGTTACTCCTTTTGAAACCCGGGTCGCCCTGGTCGAACAAGGCGCGGTTCAAGAGATCCACATCGAGCGCAGCATACAGCGCGGCTATGTGGGCAACGTCTATCTAGGCAAGGTCGCCCGGGTACTGCCTGGTATGCAAAGCGCATTCATCGACATAGGCCTGGAGCGCGCCGCCTTTATTCATGTGGCCGATCTGCGTCAGAACCGGGTCGAGCGCAATCATGGCAACGCCCCCACCCCCATCGAAAAGCTGCTCTTTGAAGGACAATCGCTGCTGGTGCAAGTCATCAAAGATCCTCTGGGCACCAAAGGAGCGCGTGTATCCACCCAGATCAGCATTGCCGGACGCATGCTGGTCTATCTGCCTTTCGATCCGCACATTGGGGTGTCTCAACGCATAGGCTCGGATGCCGACCGCATTGAACTGCGTGAACGCGTCGTGCGCTTGATGGGCAAAGAAGAAAAAGGCGGCTTTATCGTACGTACACAGGCCGAGTGCGCGACCGACGAGGAAATCGCCGCCGACCAGCAGTATCTGCGCACCTTGTGGACGCGGATACAAGAACGCATCCGTGAACAAGGCGCCCCCTCGGTGCTGTACACAGACTTGAGCCTGGCCCAACGGGTGCTGCGCGATATGGTCACGCCCAACACCCAGTCCATTATTGTGGACTCGCGCACCGTCGTGCAGGAAATGAAAGAATGGGCGCAGATCTATACGCCGTCAGTACTGGAACGCATTGATCATCATAAAGGCAGCCGCCCTTTGTTCGACACCGCCAATGTGGACGAAGAGATCCGACGCGCGCTGTCGCGCCGGGTCGAACTCAAGTCAGGGGGCTACCTGATCATAGACCAGACCGAAGCGCTCACGACCGTCGACGTCAATACAGGCGGATTCGTGGGTGGCCGCAACTTCGACGACACTATTTTCAAAACTAATCTGGAAGCTGCCGTCGCCCTGGCCCGCCAATTGCGACTGCGCAATCTAGGGGGCATCATCATCCTGGACTTCATTGACATGGATGACCCGACCCACCGTGAATCCGTGCTGGCAGAGTTGCAAAAGGCCTTGAGCAAGGATCGCACCCGCGTAACGATCAACGGTTTCAGCCAACTTGGACTGGTGGAGATGACCCGTAAACGAACGCGGGACTCGCTCGCGCACCAGCTTTGCGAACCCTGCCCCACCTGCCAATCGCGGGGCTCCGTCCGCACAGCGCGCACCGTCTGCTACGAAATCCTGCGCGAAGTCCTGCGCGAGGCCAAGCAGTTCAACCCGAAGGAATTCCGCATTCTGGCAGCCCAGGAAGTCGTGGATCTTTTTCTGGAAGAAGAAAGCCAGCATCTGGCAGTGGCGGGCGACTTTATCGGCAAGCCTATTTCCCTGGAAGTGGACGGCCACTACTCGCAGGAACAGTACGACATCATTTTGCTCTGATCCGGGTACGCGTACCGTATCGCACGAATAACGCTCAAGAAACAGGGGGCCGAAAAGATCCGCAGCCACCACTGGCAGCCAAGAAAGCAGGTGCTGAAACACTGTATTGCGTACGCAATGGCGCCGAGATTGCAATCCACGACAACGACGTATGCGACAAAAACATAAAAGTCCCCCCAGCTCACTCCTACTAGCCAAGTCCGAACGGGAAATTTTGTAAGCAGCCCCCTGAGCCCGGTCCGTGACCGGGCTCAGGTATTTAGAACCCCAGCCGTCCGACTATTGAAAATCGTTCAGCATGGAGCTAATCGAGCCATGCCAGCCTGAGCACGCCTCGCGCTTACTGAGCTATAGGCGTGAAATCGTCCTCGGGCACGACCTCTTTAGGCGCATCATCCGGATTGCAGATGCCAGGGGCGCGGATGGAGGTAAAGATCTCGTCGATCTGGCGTCCGACACCCGACTGATAGCTGTAGACCTTGGCGTCGACCCAGCCCTTTTCCATCAAAGTGACGTCCACCAGGATGGTCTTGTCCCATCCTGCGCCCTCCACCAGAGGATAAGCAAGCGTGCCATAACTGGCCTGGCGCTCATCCATCTTGAAGACAGCCGCCTTGCCGCACTCGGCCTGGTGCTTGAACAAGGCGCGCTGCATACCGACGAAATCTGTACGAATCCGACGCTCGCTCTTCAGATAGACGGAGCGGCGCAAATCGTCTTCGCGCAACTGTTTGTTCTCGGTGGCACATCCGGCCAACACAGCCAGACCGGCCAGGATGAGGAGACTTTTCTTCATGATCGTCCTTGGTTTTACGGCAATGGCCGCTTATTCGTTGAACTGAAACTGCATGCGGTACAGATTGGCATACACACCATCATGGGTCAGGAGTTCGTCGTGTCGCCCCTGCTCGATGATGCGGCCCTCATCCAGCACCAGGATCTGGTCTGCTTTCTGCACGGTGGACAGCCGATGAGCAATGACCAGTGTCGTGCGCCCCTTCATCAGGGTTTCCAGCGAGGCCTGGACCTGCCGTTCGGATTCGTTGTCCAAGGCCGAGGTCGCCTCGTCCAGCACCAGAATGGGAGCATTCTTGATCAAGGCGCGCGCAATCGCCAGGCGCTGACGCTGACCGCCCGACAAGGCGTTGGCGTTTTCGCCGACCGGCGTATCCAGGCCCTGTGGCAGCCCGGCCACGAACTCGCGCAGATTGGCCGCGTCCAGAGCCGCCCAGATACGTTCTGGCGTGACATCCTGCCCGGCGCCATATGCCACATTCTGGCCTATGGTGCCCTCGAACAGCACGACATCCTGGCTGACCAGCGAGATATGACTGCGCAAACTGCGCAGCTTCAATTCCTGCAAGGGAATGCCGTCCACACGCACCTGCCCGCCAGTAGGCTCGATGAACCGAGGCAACATATTGGCCAAGGTGGTCTTGCCGCTGCCCGAGCGCCCGACAAGGGCAATAGTCTGCCCCGGCATGGCCGCAAAACTGACATTGGAGACCGTGTCACGATGCGCGTCCGGAAAACGATGATGCACGCCCTCAAACTCGATGTGGCCGCGCACTTCTTCCGGAAATTCGCGGGTACCCGTGTCGCGCTCAGATTCTTGATCCACCAGTTTGAAGACGCTTTCAGCCGCCACCAGCATGCGCTGCATGGTGCCGGTAATATTGGTCAGGCGCTTGATGGGATCGAAGATCTGCCCCAAGGCGGCCATGAAGGCCGCAAAGCTGCCTACCGTCAGGACACCGGAGTTGGCCTGGTACAAGGCCACGAAAATAACGCCGGCCACCGCGATCGCCACAAAGAACTGCGTGATAGGCGACAAAGCAGCATCGGCCGAGGCGGCGCGCATGGCAAAGCGGCGCAAACGGCCGTTCACATAGGAGAAACGGGCATTTTCCCGCTCGTAGCCATCGAACAGCTTGATCACCCGCTGGGCGTCGATGGCCTCCCCCACCACGCGTGTGAGTTCGGCATTCATGTTGACCGTGTCACGGTTGATGCGCCGCAGGCGCCGTGACACCAGCTTGGCCACGAACACAGAAGCCGGCATGACCAGAAAGACGATCACCGTCAATTGCCAGGACATGTACAGCAGAACGGCCAGCATGGCCACGACCGTCAAGACTTCGCGCACGATCACCGTGACGACCTCGGTCGCCACCCCTGTCATGACGCCGGCATCGACCGTGAAGCGGTTGAGCAGCCTACCCGTGTCACCGCGCTTGAATTCTTCGTCCGGCAGACTGAGCAGACGGGCGAACATATCGCCGCGCAAGGTCAACAGCATTTTATTGGCAACCCAGGCGAACACATAAGTACTGGCGTAAGTAGTGATGCCGCGCAGAAAGATCAAGCCGATCACGGCCAAGGGTATGGACCAGATATAGTGTGGTTTGGCGCCCGTGAAACCATCGTCGAGCAAGGGCTTCATGATGACCGCCAGAACAGGTTGGGTCGCCGATGCGATCACGACCAGCAGCAAGGCGACGGCCACCGCCTTCCAGTATGGCAGCAGCCGCACGTAGATGCGCTTCCAAAGATCCGACTTGACCGGATCATGGCCCGCAGGCTGGATTTTTGTATCGATGGCGTTGGACAACGAGGACACCTATATACTATGTAATTGTTTTCATTTTAACGTTCATTGCCGGGCGCTGAGCGTCCGGGCTGAAGATCGTGTTTCCACGCAGTCCTGTTCATGCCTCAACCCTCTGCTCTCTACCTGCGACTCCCCAACTGGCTGGGTGATGTCTGCATGAGCCTGCCGTGCCTGCAGGCCTTGCTGGACACAGGCCTGCCGGTGGTTGTTTGCGCCCGCCCCTGGGCCAAGGAGCTGCTGTCGGCTTATCCCCTGCACGGCTTTGTTCCCATGAGCGGGCAGTGGCGCCGCGACGGCTGGGCCATCCGCCGCTACCGCCGTCAAGCTGGCCACCAGCGCGCGGCGGGCATCTTGCTGCCCGACTCGCTGACCAGCGCCCTGACCTTCAAGCTCGCTGGCCTGCCCGCCTACGGCTATCGGGACGACGGGCGCAGCCTATTGCTGCGCTGGCCACTGAGCAAACCCGCCGCCCCTGTGCATGCGGTGGAATCCTGGTTCCACATCGTGCGCCAGGCCCTGCTGCGCTGGCGTCTGAATCCGGTCCCGGCAGCTGCGCCCGCCACGCTGAATCTGCAGTTGACTCCGCTGCAGCGCCAGGAAGGCGACAACAGCCTGCGCCAAGCCGCCCTGCGTGCAGGCGACTACATCCTGATTGCCCCCACCGCCACGGGCTTGCACAAGGGCCGCGTGAAAGTCTGGCCCCATTTCGACGCCTTGACCCGTGCGCTTCAGGCGCAAGGCAAGACCGTCATCATGTGCCCGCCTCCCAACGAGCACGAAGCCGCACTGGCCAATGCCCCGACGGCCCGCTGCCTGCCCCCTTTGCCTCTGGGCGCTTTTGCCCGGCTCTGTCAACAGGCCCAATGGGTGGTGTGCAACGACTCCGGCGTATCGCACGTGGCTGCGGCCGTAAGCGCGCGGCAACTGACACTGTGCGGCGTCACCAATCCTGAAGATACCGGCCCTTGGTCGCCGCAGGCCCTGTCACTGGGCCGGGACGGACTATGGCCCGAACTGCAGGAAGTCCTGTCCGCTCTCCAGCCTGTACCGGAGCCCACATGAATCTCTCCAATCTCCTGACCAGTCTTGTCATCCCACTGAACCTGTTCGCCGCCCTGCTCTTGCTGGCGGTCATCTTGTTCGTCACTCGCCACCGTAAAACCGCTGCAGCATTGGCGCTCAGCGGTCTGCTATGGGCAGGAGCCTGGTCCCTGCCGGCGACCAGCCTGTGGTTGGGAGGCTACCTGGAAAACATGTATCCCTATCAGCCTGCTGCCCAGGTGCAGCAAGCCGATGCCATCGTCGTTCTGGGCGGCTATACCGCCCAGAACCGCAGCAACTGGTTTTTGCAGGACAGCGCACGCAAGACCTCGGCCCGTGTGGAACGCGCCGCCGACCTCTACAAGGCCGACCGCGCGCCCTATATCGTTCTTTCGGGCGCCGCCCTGGACGGCGGGGTCAGCGAAGCGCAAATGATGGCCCACACCCTGAAGGCGCTGGATGTGCCGGCTTCGGCCGCCCTGATGGAAAACAACAGCCAGACCACGCAACAGAATGGCGAATATACCGCCCGCCTGCTGGACAGCCGAAATTTCAAGCAGGTGCTGCTGGTGACTTCGGCCCTGCATATGCCCAGAGCCATGGCTATATTCCGCAAGCAAGGCGTGGATGTGATCGCCGCCGGCGCAGCGCCCCAGATCACCCTGCCCGACACGCCCGGCTTTTCTCGCTGGCGGCCCAGCATGCTCGCTCTTCAATCGAGCCGTTCCATCATCAAAGAATATGTCGGGATTCTGGTGTATTGGTCGCGAGGCTGGACATGAATTGCCGCGACCGCTGCGGCGCCTGCTGCATTGCCCCATCCATTTCCAGCCCTATTCCGGGCATGCCGGACGGCAAACCGGCCAACACCAAGTGCGTCCAATTGGACGACAACATGCGTTGTCGGATCTTCGGCCATCCTGACCGGCCCCATGTCTGTTCATCACTCCAGCCAAGCGCCGAGCTTTGTTGCGACAGCCGTGAACAGGCCATAACGTGGCTACTGAAGCTTGAAGAGCTCACCCTCCCCGCAAGGTGATTTTGGATTCGCCGTCCCCGCCCTTGTCAATCTGACGTTCTGACGAACGCCCTGCTTTGCCAAGTGGGACTTCTGTTGCCACCGATAATTCCTCTGTGCCCGATACCTATCGGGACACGGACTCATTCGCTTCCGGCATGTCGCGATAAGCCTCGAGTTTCGCTGGGCACTCTAAAGTTTTTTCATAAAACGTCGTAGTTTGTATTTAGACAATCTATTTTCATTGTGAAAAATGAAAGACATGAGCGTCCATTAATCTCGAACTTGCCTCCAATATAAATAGAATGAGCGTCAAAACCATCAAAAAAATCCTTTTCCCACTTGGATTCACAACCATGCTTTCCGGGTGCGTTGGTCTCGATGTTGTTCACCTGGCCGCAACGGCAACTAATCAGAGCATCAACATTGTTGCCAATGCCGACTCCGATATTGAGCACCAGACCGGCGTACAGGTTTATGCTATTTCCATGACCCAACAAGCACCGTTATGGGTGAAGTTATGCCATTACGACGGCATAATGGTTGAGTACGCTCGAGACTGGGAAGAGTCGCAACCTGGCACAGATATGGTCTTGAAACCACAACCCGACAAACCAATCGGCTACGCATTGCTTCTTACCAAAGAAAGATGCCCAAACAAGGACGAGCGTGCCATATTCAGTTTAGGAAGCAAGTATTTTTACCCGCTAAGCAGAAAATATGTGATCCGAGAAAGGCATCGCATAGATGCGGTGGCCTATGAGGACTATCGAAAAGACTCGCGCCCCAAATGGTTACCGCAAGTCCTAGAAACCATTGAACGAAATTCTGTCGACAATGCCGCAGCTCGAAATTTCTTGATGGAAATGGAGGCTCGCACAGAATTCTCCACTATCAGGGCGGCACAGAATAATTAACGACCAACCTCGCCAGATTGCTCGTCATTTAAACCTTCCAGTGGGTGGCCGATTGCAGGATGCAGGGAAAGCCTGACGGCGCCTGCGGGCTGGGCTCCAAGCCGACCTGGCGCTGAGACGCGCCAATAGGTCTTGATCAGACCAAGGCGGCCTGACTCACTCCGTTCAGTTGCGCACGCGCGCGCCGGTAGACGACTTCGGTGTCGGCGGCGAACTTGCTCATGGAGAACTCCTGCTCCACGCGCTGGCGTGCATTGCCGCCCAAGGTACGCAAGCAAAAACGCCCGGCCAGCAATTGCTGCAGATAGTGCTGCAAAGCCTGCACATCCCCGACCGGAACTACCCAGCCATCCAGTCCGTCACGTACATTTTCAGGCAAGCCGCCGGCCGCCGATACCAGCGTGGGCAATCCCGCGGCCATGGTTTCGCAACTGGCATACGAAGCGGCTTCGCGATAGGACAGCACAAAGCCCACGTCGCTGGCTGCCAGAATACGGCGCACGTCCGACACCAGACCGGGAAAGCTGACCATGTCCTGCATGCCTAATTCGCGTACGCGCGCCATCATGGCGTCGTTGGGCGGATCGCCTGCCACCAGGATCCGTATGCGGCCGCGCAGTTCCGGAGCCAGCCGGCTGACGGCCTCGACCAGCAGCAGCCAGCCTTTGTTGAGATCGGTGCCGCCGATGCTGCCGAACACCAAAGCGTCCTGCGGCAAATCGGGGAAAAACTCGCTGCGGGCCTGCTCCCGCTGCAAACGGGAAGGTGGCGTCAGGTAAGAGATATCAATGCCGTTGCGCACCACGGTGATAGGCGCGCGGGCATAACCTGATTGCTGCAGCTGGCGCTCGACAAACTCGCACACGGCGATGGCCGACTGCGTGCCGAAACGAGCGCGCAGCCGATGGCCGAAACTGTCCACCTTGTTGGTGTTGTGTTTGGTCCACACAATAGCCGGCGCTTCGCTCAGGCCCAGGCTGGCCGCCATCAGGTGGCGATGATCCGCCCCGCCATTGCAGTGGGCGATATCAAAGCGCTCTTCCTTCAGAAAGCGGCGCAGTCGCAGGATTTCGGGCACCGCGGCAAAAACCCGCGACGTATACAGACCGGGCAGGACGCGCACATGGGGCAGGCGCGACGCTTCTTTGAACAGGCGCCCGGTGGGTGGCGCAGCCAGCGTGAATTCGCAACGGTCCGCCATTTCCCGCAACAGGCTCAGGACGTAGGTCACGTGACCGCCGCCGTTGCCGTGATGGATATCGGTAATGAGAACTTTCAAGAATCGCTCCGCCAATTGCTAAACCCACGCGGCATCCCGAATAGATGCCTATACGTGACGGAGTGTATCTGGCTAAGCGTAGACTGAACAATAGCTGAATGGGGTGAATCGGGTTTAAACGCAACCTAAATACAACACCTGCACTCAGCGACGCTTCAGAATTTCTTGATATAAGGACTGGTAGCGCTGCGCCACGGCAGGCCAACTGAACTCGACCAGCAGTTCGCGGGAGTTCTGCGCCAACGCTAGAGCCGCCTGCTTGTCTTCGCCCAGCCGGCGAACGGCGTGGGCCAATTCCTCAGCGTCTTCAGGGTGACTCAGCAGCACGGCATGGTGTCCCGCGCGAACATACTGCGCAAAGCCGCACCAGGGACTGGGACTGAGAACGACCGGCAAGCCATAGGACATGGCCTCCAGCGGAGCCATGCCGAAACTGTCGTTCAAGGTGGGATGGACATAAATATCGGCAGCACGGTAGTAGGGCTCGACATTGGACGTTTCGCCCACCAGCACGACGCGATCCTGCAGACCTTGCTCGGTCAGTTGGCGCCGCATGTCATCGCGCAGGCTGGGTTTACCGCCCACCACCAGCAAACGATAAGAGTCTGGCAACTGGGCCAGGGCCGCCAGTGCGGTAGCCAGGCCTTTGCGCAAGGGGTTGCGCGCCACCAGCAAGCAGACAATTTGCTCTTGCCCCAGTCCCAGCGTGGCGCGGGTCTCTTCACGCTCCTGGCCGCCGCTGTCTGGCTGCGGCGTCAGAACGCCCGGAGCAATCACAGGATAAGGATGCACGCTGCCGTACGCCTGTTGCAACTGCTCGGCGATCAGTCCGGAGACCGCCACCACCGCCTGCGGCCCCGGTCGCAGCCGGCGCCGCTCCAGGTGCAGATACATTCCCACCCGGGGGCTGATGTACGAACCCAGCTTTTTCAGCCAGGGTAAGGCGCGCACGCGCCAGTTGTAGCGCACCGGCGTGACGTGCACGACTTCAACATCGCCGCACCAGCCATTCATGTGCGAATGCACGATATCAAAACCGCGCGCCGTGGCATGCGCCGCCTTGCGCGCAAACAGCCAGCTGCGTATCCAGCCCGGCCAGCGAGACCAATGGCGTATAGGCACATAAGACAGCTTCAGATCGCAGCGCTTGTCGTAATCGCGCGCGAACACGGTGATATCGTGATGCCGTGCCAACTCGCGCATCAGCTCCACACCATAGGCTTCCGCCCCGCCAAAACGGTTGCCGAAACGATCCACCACGAAGGCGATGCGCAGACGCGGCGGATTCAGTTCGTCCGTAGAGCTGGATTCATTCATGAGGACGTTGTGCGGCGCCGATCTTCCAGACGCGTGACGCACTTTTGCAGAAAACGGAGAATATTCGTAGAGCGGGCCACCGTAACGCGCGGCAGATCAAACAGGTCGTCGTCAGGCCGCGCCAGCCCACGGTTCGTGGTCGTGGCGTTCAGGTAACCCGCCTGACGCACCCAATCGCGCACAGGCCGGGTCTGATCCCCGTAGGGGTAGCAGAAGGCATTGACCTCGACCTGCAGCAGTTCCTGCAGTTCGACGCGCGATTGGACGATCTGATACTGCGCGATTTCGGAGGACACGTCGGTCAGATGGACATGATCCAGGGTGTGCGATCCCGCCTCGTGGCCTGCGGCCACCCAGGCGCGCAGCTCGGGCAAGGACATCAGGCCGGAGTGCGGCACGCCTTTGGGCTGATCCCAGAAGTTGGAACCATCCAGATGACGCGCCACGATGTAATTGGTAGCGGTAAAGCCCAACTCGTCCAGCACCGGCATGGCGTTCTGGAATACATTGCGATAGCCGTCGTCAAAGCTGATGCCCACCACCTTGCCTTGTTTTTCCCCACGCAGATAGGGCATGAGCTGAGCCATGGACAGGCCGCGATAGCCCAGCCGCTTCAGCCAGGTCATCTGGCGGCGAAAGTCGGTGGGATGCACAGTCAAGCCCCGATAGGGCGAGCCCTTGGGCGCCGGCACCCCGATCTGGTGGTACATGAGGATCGGAATCATAGCGGCATTATAAGCAGCTAAGTGCGCTCCCGGCGCGTGTAATACCAGAGCTTGCTGTAACGAAACAAGCTGCCCGAAGCGGCCATGCAGGCCAAGATAAAGCCCTGCGAGCCATCCAGAAAACCGCGCCGCACCACGTAATGGCGCGCGAAGGTCCAGATGGCGTGACCGGCGATGCCGGGAACGCTGGTGGTCTTGCCACGCGCCTGCATCTGGAGCGCCGCCTCTGTGGAATAAACGTTGATCTTGGTGATGAACGCTTCCAGGCTGGCGTAGGGATAATGCAGAAAGTGACCATTCAAGATAGCCACCGGCCGATCCGTCTGTACGCTTTCATGCACTTTCACATCCTTGAAACGCGCCGTGCCGCGCTGAAACAAGCGCAGCACCCGGTCCGGCCACCAACCGCTGTGGCGGATCCAGCGCCCGGCGAATTCGGACAGGCGCGCAATGCGATAGGCTGTCGCGCGAGGCTGATCCAGCTCCTGCAAGATCGTTTTGGCCAGCTCGGGAGTCACCCGCTCGTCCGCGTCGATGGACAGCACCCACTGCCCCGATGCCAGATCCAGCGCCCGATTCTTCTGCGGCCCGAAACCCGGCCAGTCCGACGTGACCGTCACCTTGGCCCCCAAGGCACGCGCGATCTCGACCGTGCGGTCGGTGCTGCCCGAATCGACCACGATGATTTCGTCGGCAAAGGCCACGGACTCCAGACAGGCCTGGATATGGGCTTCCTCGTTCTTGGTGATCACGATGACGGAAAGCCGGGGAGCGGCGTGGCGGCTTATTTCTGGCGTTGACGTCGTCGCCATGCTTTCCACCTGTTGAAGATAGGGCCGATGACAGGATGCACGGCCACGTTCAGACGGCGCCCTACTGATGCACCGGTGGTATCGCGCACTGCGAAGCGGTAGATATGCAGCGGATCCGTGCCAGGCTGGTTCGAGCCGAACGCACGGGTGGTATACAGATAGCGAAAGCCGGCTTGCTGGGCGATCTGCACATAATCCGGATCGAAATAGCCTTGCGGCCAGCAGAACTGATCCGACACCGAGCCCATTTGCGCGATCAATGTCTGGCGCGACTGCTCCAGCTCCCAGCGCATCTTGTCATTCTTCTGGGCGCGCTGCTCACCCAGATCCCACCGCGTATGGGTATGCGTATGGCTGTGGAACTCGAATACGCCTTCTTGCTGCATGGCGCGAATCTCGCTCCAGCGCAGTATGACCTCGTCGCTGCGGCCGTCGGCAATGCGGGCCTCACACTCGCGGTGGCCAGGACACTCGGGAACGTCGCCCTGCCCCAGATGAGGCCTCGCCGGACCGTCCTTGACCCAGGAGGTCACCAGAAAAATAACGGCATTGAAACCATACTTCTTGAGCAAAGGATAAGCATAGACCCAGTTGTCCAGATAGCCGTCATCAAAGGTGATCAGCACCGACTTGCGCGGCACCCCCTGGCCTTGCAGATGGCCGACAAACTGCTCGGTCGTCAGGCTGGTCCAGCCATGGCGCCTGAGCCATTTCAAATGCTGCTCGAAATGCTCCGGAGAAGCGTTGATCATGCCCCCTTCGGGCGTGACATGGTGATACATCATCACCGGCACGGTAGTGGCTATTCTCATTTTTGTAGTTCCTTCAGCCAACGGTAGTAAGCCCCTTCCAAGCGATCGCCCATCGCCTTGGGCGTAAAGCGCTCGTCGCTGCGGCAAAATATGCGCCCTGCCCTGCCCATCGCCTGACGCCGAGCCGGATCCAGCAGCAGGCTTTCCAGAGCCGCCGACAAAGCGGGAATATCGTGCAAAGGCACCAGCAGTCCACTGCGTCCTTCCTGCATCATTTCCGGCACGCCGCCAACCCGCGTGCCGATCACGGGCAGGCCCGCACTGCCGGCCTCCACAAAGGCCGTGCCGGAGGCTTCCATATGCGTCGCCAGAGCAAAGATATCCAGATTGGGCAACAAGGACGGCACATCCGAGCGGGCGCCGAGCAGGTGCACGCGTCCAGTCAGGCCTTGTTCAGCCACCAAGGCCTGAAGTTCTTCGAAACCCGGCGAACCGCCCCCCACCAGAACCAGATGTAATGATGGATGCGGCGCCAGCAAGGGCTGCAGAGCGGCAATCAGTTCGCGGTGTCCTTTTTCACGCCGCAACACGGCCACGCAGCCTACCAGCACAGTATCCGGGGCCAGCCCGAGCTCGGCGCGCAAATCCAAGGGCGGCGCCGCGTCCAGAAGGGCCGGGTCCACGCAGGGATAGACCACATCCACCGCCCCCGGCTTGACGCCGCGCTGGATCAGATGATCGCGCACATATTCGCTGGGGGTGATGACGCGCTTGGGCACAATGGTGTAGGACAGCAGCGAACCGACCTTTTTGGCCAGATGCCGGGTACGCACGATCAGGGGCGTTCCGGCCAGGCGTCCGGCCATGCCGGCCAGCATGGCATCGCGCCGGCTATGGCTGTTCACGACATCGAAGCGGCCTTGGCGCAGCACGCGCCGCAACTGCTGCACGCCGCGCACATAGTTTCGCGGCCCATCCATGTACAAGGTGTGCACCACGAAGCCTTCGTCGCGCAGACGGGCCGTCAACTGGGCATGCGGTTGGCAGGCGGCTTCAACCAGATGGCCGCGCTCGCGCAAGATGCGCATCACCCGCAAAATGTAATTCTCTTGCCCGCCAAAGCTGGTGGCGGCTTCGGAATGCAGGATGCGCAGCGGCCTCATCGGTAGCTGATCTCCACTTCGCGGGTCGCATCCCACTGTTCGAGCTGCTCGAGCATGGCATCGGCCAGACGCACCCGCCATTCCCGCCCCAACTGAATCACACATTCATAGTCCGGACGGTGCAGTTGCACCTCTACCGCCACCCCGCCTTCTTCGGCACGGTGGGGAGCCAGCAGGTTCTGCAGGCGCATAGCGTCCGCCTTGTCGCCCAGCACAATGCTCAGACAACTGGCGCGGGTCTCGCGGGCCAGTTGCAGATCAAAAATAGCGTCAGCCGTCACGCGCAGACCGCCGGTGTAGTCGTCGTTGCTGACCTTGCCCTGGATGATGACGAGCTGATCTTCCTTCAAGCGCTGCCGGTGCTCTTCGAACAGCTCGTTGAAAATGGCGACTTCCACCTGAGCCGAACCATCGTCCAGCATGGCGTACAGCATTTTGCCGCGGCGCGTCATGCGCACGCGCACGGCCGACAGCACGCCGGCAAACCATTGCGGGCTGCGGGACGCTTCCAGCCGGGCCAGCGGCGTAGGCGCGAAGCGGCGCACTTCATCGCGCCAGGCGTCGAACAGGTGGCCGCTGAAATAAAAGCCCAGAGCGGTCTTTTCCTGGCGCAGTCTGTCCTGCAGACTCCAGGGCGCCACCTTGGCCACTTCGCCTTCCACAATGTCATCTGAGTCATCGGCAAACAGCGAAGACTGGTTGGCGCTGCGCTCGGCCTGCTCGGCCGCTTCTACCGCAGCGCCAATGGTCGCCAGCAAAGCAGCACGATTTTCGTCGATGCTGTCGAAGGCGCCGGCCCGCACCAAGGCCTCGATGGTGCGCTTGTTGACCTGGTGGCGATCCACACGACGGCAGAAATCGAACAGGCTTTTGAAAGCCCCTTCTTCCCGGCGCGCCTGCACGATAGCCTCGACCGCCGCCTGGCCGGTGCCTTTGACGGCGCCCAGGCCGTAGCGCATGGTGCGCGGCGGCAACCCCTTGGCGGTGTAACTGTCCTGGACGGGCTCGAATCGGTAATTGGAAGCGTTGATGTCCGGCGGCAGCACCTGCACGCCGTTGGCGACAGCATCCTTCCAGAAGATCTGCACCTTGTCGGTGTCGTCCATGTCGGACAGCAAGGTGGCGGCCAGGAACTCGGCCGGATGGTGCGCCTTGAGCCAGGCCGTCTGGTAGGCGATCAGCGCGTACGCGGCCGAGTGACTCTTGTTGAAGCCATAGCCCGCGAACTTCTCCATCAGGTCGAACAGCTTGACCGCCAGGTCGGGATCGTGGCCCTTCTTGACCGCGCCTTCCTCGAACAGAACCCGGTGCTTGGCCATTTCCTCAGGCTTTTTCTTGCCCATGGCGCGGCGCAGCAGGTCGGCGCCACCCAGCGAATAGCCGCCGATGATCTGCGAGATCAGCATCACCTGTTCCTGGTAGACAATGACCCCGTAGGTGCTGCTCAGGGTGCCTTCCAGATCCGGGTGGAAATAATCGACTTCGGCGCGGCCATGCTTGCGGTTCACGAAGTCCACCACCATGCCCGACTCCAGCGGCCCCGGACGGTACAGAGCCAGCATAGCGATGATGTCTTCAAAGGTGGACGGACGCAGACTGCGCAGCAGCTCTTTCATGCCGCGCGATTCAAGCTGGAATACCGCCGTGGTATTGCCCTCGCACAAGAGCTTGTAGGACGCATCGTCGTCCAACGGCAGCGCCATGATGTCGAAATCGCGCTTGTCCGCATTGAACTGCTGCACATAGCGCACAGCCCAATCCAGAATGGTCAGGTTGCGCAAGCCCAGAAAGTCGAACTTGACCAGTCCGGCGGCTTCTACGTCATCCTTGTCGTACTGCGACACGGCGTTGGCATCCGGACCCGGTTGGGAATACAAAGGGCAAAAATCGATCAGCTTGCCCGGGGCGATCAGCACGCCGCCAGCGTGCATGCCCACGCTACGCGTGAGTCCTTCCAGGGGCTTGGCCAGGTCGATGAGAGCCTTGACCTCTTCGTCGTTTTCGTAGCGCTCCCGAAAAGCGGGCTCGTCCGCCAAGGCTCGTTCCAGCGTCCAGGGATCGGCCGGGTTGAACGGAATCAGCTTGGACAGGCCATCGCACATGCTGTAGGGCAGCTCCAGCACCCGGCCTACGTCGCGCACCACGGCCTTGGCGCCCAGTGTGCCGAAGGTGGCGATCTGGCTCACGGCCTGACGCCCGTATTTTTCCTTTACATAATCGATGACGCGTTCGCGGTTGTCCTGGCAGAAGTCCACGTCGAAGTCGGGCATGGAAACCCGCTCAGGATTCAGGAATCGCTCGAACAGCAAGTCATAACGCAAGGGATCCAGATCGGTAATGCCCAGGCTGTAGGCCACCAGCGAACCGGCCCCCGACCCCCGGCCCGGCCCGACCGGAACCCCGTTGTGCTTGCCCCAGTTAATGAAGTCCGCCACGATCAGGAAGTAGCCGGGAAACCCCATCGAAATAATAGTGTTGCACTCCCAGGACAGACGCTCTTCGTAGACCGGGTATTGCGCCTGGCGCTCGGCTTCGTCCGGATAGAGCTGCACCATGCGCTTGTCCAGCCCTTCTTTGGCCTGATGCACCAGGAAGTCGTCCAGCGTCATGCCATCGGGCGTCGGAAAATCGGGCAGGTAGGGCTTGCCCAGCTCCATTTCCAGATTGCAGCGCTTGGCAATTTCCAGTGTGTTTTCCAGCGCGGAAGGCACGTCGGCAAAACGCCGCACCATTTCGTCCGAATCCAGGAAATACTGCTCGGGCGTAAAGCGCTTGATGCGCTTTGGATTGGCCAACTGCTCGCCCTCGGCAATGCAGACCCGCACCTCGTGCGCCCGGAAATCGTCGGCTTCGACGAATTGAATCGGATGCGTGGCCACCACCGGCAGCCCTAGTTCCGCAGCCAACCGCATGGCGGCCTGCACATAGAGCTCATCGCCGTCTGCGCCGCTGCGTTGCAATTCGATGAAGAACGCGTCCGGAAACAACGCCGCCCAGTGGCGCGCGCACTGGCGCGCCAATTCCATATTGCCGGCCTCCAGGGCCTGACCCACATCGCCCATGCGCGCCCCCGACAGGGCGATCAGGCCACTGCGGCCTTCAAGCCAGGCGCGCTGCACTTCGGCGCGGCCCTTGTATTGATTGCCCAGCCAGGCGCGGGTGATGATGTCGCACAGATCCAGATAACCGGCCTCATTCTGGACCAGCAGCAGCAGGCGCGACGGTTTTTCCCGGTCTTCCTCGTTCTGCAGCCAGATATCGCAACCCATGATGGCCTTCAAGCCGGCCTTGCGCGCCGACTTGTAGAACTTGATCTGGCCGAACAGATTACATAAATCCGTCAGCGCCAAGGCCGGCTGTCCATAGGCCAGCGCCTTCTTGATCATGTCGGGTATGCGGGCGATCCCGTCCACGACCGAGAACTCGGAGTGGGATCGCAGATGGACAAAGGAGGAGGTAGTTTCGCTCATATACAGTAATTGTACTGAAGCCGATTAAGAATGGTGGCCCCGGCGCGGCAATCGGACGCCGGCCGGGACGACGGGGGAGCGCCTAGCGCTGCAGCGCGGTCCAGGCCTTTTCCAGACGCTTGACCGAGACCGGCATGGGCGTACGCAGTTCCTGGGCGAACAAGGACACGCGCAGTTCTTCCAGCATCCAGCGGAAATCACGCAAACCACTGTCTTCGGCACCTTTCAGGGCTGCCACGGCGCGCTGATACTTGACCAGCAGCGGGGCCATGTCCTGCATCAGGCGCTGATCGCGGGCAGGATCGGCGCGCAGCTTGTCCACCCTGGCCTGCACCGCTTTCAGGTAGCGCGGAAAATGGGCCAGTTGCTGATATTCGCTGGCTTCCAGGAAGCGTGCCGGCATCAGCGCCGCCAACTGTTGCTGCATATCTTTCAAGGCTTCCGGATGCGCCTTGGCCTGGGCCAGTTTTTTCTGCGCTGCGCTCCATTCGACCAGGATCTGCCCGGCCAGCCGCGCCACTTCCTGCGCCACCAGACCCAGTCGGCTGCGGCCTTCCTGCGCGCGCGCTTCAAACCCCGCCTGATCCTGCGGCCAGGGTTCCATCATGCAGGACTGTTCCAGCGCCACATCGATAATCTGGTCGCGCAACTGCTCCTGCGTGCCCAGCGTCATGTACAGCATGCTGATCCGCGTGAGATCCGTGATGTTCTTTTCCAGAAAGCGCACCTGCTCGCGCAAGGCCAGTCGGAACAGACGCCGCAATCCCTTGCGGTGCTGGCGACGGGCCTCGGCGGGATCGTCGAACACATCCAGGTCGCAATGCGTCTTCTGGTCCACCAGCGCCGGATACCCGATGAAGCTGCGCCCCTTGCGGTGGATTTCCATCAGCTCGGGCAAAGGCCCGAACGACCAGGAGGTCAGTTGCTCGTGATCCAGCACCTGGGCGACCTGCTCGTCGGCGGCGGCCATCTGCTGGAAGGAAGCCTGAGCCTGACGGCCATGCTCAGCCTTGAGCTGATCCAGATTGCGGCCGCCCGACAGCATGCGCCCGTGTTCGTCGACGACGCGGAAATTCATGAACAAATGGGGCGGCAGCGTTTCGGGCTTGAAATCGCTGCGCTGCGGCCGCTGCTTGACCTGCTCCCACATATCCTGGGCAATGGCGTCCAGCAGGCTCATGCCCGGATCGGCGGCCCGATCGAACCAGCGTTTGTGGAAGGCATCGGCATAGTCGGGCAAAGGCACGCAATGCCGACGCGTGCGCTGGGGCAGAGACTTGAGCAAGGCCAGCACTTTTTCCTTGAGCATGCCCGGCACCAGCCATTCGCAACGCGCCGGATCGATCTGATTCAAGGAGAACAGCGGCACGCTGAGGGTCACGCCATCGCGCACCGAGCCGGGCTCAAAATGGTAGTCCAGCGCCATTTTCACGCCCTGCCATTCCACCGAACGCGGGAACACTTCCGTGGTAATGCCGGCAGCATCGTGACGCATCAGTTCGTCACGACTCAGCTCCAGACCTTTGGCCTGCTCCTTGGACAGGCCCTTGTACCATTTCTCCAGCGTCGCCGTCTGATAGACGTCCTGCGGGATGCGCTGATCGTAAAAGGCGTAGATCAGTTCTTCGTCGATCAGGATGTCGGGGCGGCGCGACTGGTGCTCCAGGCGTTCCACGGCGGAAATCTGCTGCCGGTTATGCCGCAGGAAAGGCAGGTTCGAGTCGATTTCGCCCGGCACCAGGGCCTGACGCAAAAACAGCTCCCGCGCCTGCGTCGGGTCTATTTTGCCGAAATGCACGCGTCGACCGCTGTAGATCATCAGCCCATACAGCGTGGCGCGTTCGTTGGCGACCACCTGCCCGGCCTTCTTTTCCCAGCGCGGGTCGGACCAGGTCTTGCGCAGCAAGTGCGCCCCTACTTTTTCAACCCAGGTGGGTTCGATACGGGCCACGCAACGTGCAAACAGGCGCGTGGTTTCGACCAGCTCGCCCGCCAGAATCCAGCGCCCCGCCTTCTTCACCAACTTGGAGCCGGGATGAATGACAAAGCGCAGCTCGCGCGTGCCCTGGTACATACCGCTTTCTTCGCTCTTGAGCCCTATATTGCCGATCAGGCCGGTCAACAAGGCCAAATGCACCTGCTCGTACGTGGCGGCTGACGGGTTGGCGATCCAACGCTGCTCGTGCACAAGACTGCGCAATTGGGCATGGACATCGCGCCACTCGCGCACGCGCACCGGCGACAACAAAGCCTGCTTGAGCGCGTTCATGAACTTGCGTTGCGACCCCTGCTCAGTCGACTGCTCGTCCAGCCAGTTCCACAATTTAACGTAAGACAAAAACTCGGACTTGTCGTCATTGAAGCGCGCATGCGCCTGATTGGCGGCCTCGCGCTCGTGCACAGGCCGGTCACGCGGATCCTGTACCGACATGGCGGCGGCGATAATCAACATTTCCGTCAGACAATGCTGCTCGTGCCCTGCCAGCACCATGCGCGCCACGCGCGGATCCACCGGCAATTTGGCCAACGACCGGCCTACGTCGGTCAGGCGCTGCTGTTCGTCCAACGCTCCCAGCTCCTGCAGAATCTGATAGCCATCCGCAATGGCCCGCCCTGTCGGCGGCTCCACAAAGGGAAAGGTCTCGACATCTTCCAGTCGCAATGCCTTCATGCGCAGGATGACGGAAGCCAGCGAAGAACGCAGGATTTCAGGGTCCGTGAACGGCGGGCGGCTCTTGAAATCCTGTTCGTCATACAAGCGTATGCACACGCCGGGGCCGATACGGCCGCAACGGCCTGCCCGCTGATTGGCCGAGGCCTGGCTGATCGCCTCGATCCGCAACTGTTCGACCTTGCTGCGCCAGGAATAGCGCTTGATGCGCGCCAGGCCGCTGTCCACCACATAACGAATGCCGGGCACGGTCAGCGATGTCTCGGCCACGTTGGTGGCCAGCACCACGCGGCGCGCATTGCCTTTAGGGCGGAAAATCTGTTCCTGCTCGGCCTGCGACAGGCGGGCGAACAGCGGCAGGATGATGGTATTGGACGGTTTGTCTTTTTCCAGCGCGTCGGTGGCTTCCCGGATCTCGCGTTCGCCGGGCAGAAACACCAATATGTCGCCGCTGCCATGACGCGCGCACTCCCGCACCGCATCCACGATACCGACCATGAGGTCGCGCTCGTCTTCAGAAGCCGAACGGCGCTCGTCCGTATCCCCCTGGGACTCGTCCAGAATAGGACGATAGATGATATCGACCGGATACAGCCGACCCGACACTTCGATGACCGGCGCCGGCTTGCCCTTGTAGGCGAAGTGCTTGGCAAAACGATCCGCGTCTATGGTGGCCGAGGTGATGATGAGCTTCAGGTCACGACGCCGGGGCAGCAGCTGCTTCAGAAAACCCAGCAGGAAATCGATATTCAGGCTGCGTTCGTGCGCCTCGTCGATAATGATGGTGTCATAGCGGCTGAGCATAGGGTCGCGCTGCGACTCGGCCAGCAGAATGCCGTCGGTCATCAACTTGATGGCCGAACGCGGACCGCTCTTGTCGTTGAAGCGGATCTGATAGCCCACCCAGTCGCCGATTTCCGATTGCAGCTCTTCAGCAATGCGCTTGGCGACCGAGGTCGCCGCCAGACGGCGAGGCTGGGTATGGCCTATGATCTTGCCATTCAGGCCGCGTCCCATTTCCAGGCAGATCTTGGGCAACTGGGTCGTTTTGCCCGATCCGGTCTCGCCACACACGATGACCACCTGGTGGTCCCTGATGGCCCTGGCTATTTCGTCCCGACGGCCACTGACGGGCAGGTCTTCGGGGTAAATAATGGGCGGCAGAATGTGTGGGTTTTCAGTCAATTCTACGGACTCGTGCATGAAAGGTAGTTTCTGGTACAGACATCATTATAATTTTGGCTTCAAGCCTTGAGTATTTGGACGCATAGATCCCCCGCAATGAACACTGACACTCCCGACTCGTTTACCGCTCTCGAACCACCCGATCAAGCCCAGGCGCAATTTGTGCGATGGTTCAGGGAAGTGGCCCCGTACGTGCATGACTTCCGGGGCAAGACATTCGTGGTGGCCTTCGGGGGGGAACTCATCAATGACGGACTGCTCTACACGCTGATCCCCGACCTGTCCTTGCTATCGGCCCTGGGCATCAAGCTGGTACTGGTGCACGGTTCGCGCCCGCAGGTCAATGAACAGCTGCGCCTGAAAGGCGAGACCACGCAGTTTGGTCGCGGCACCGAGCCCACCAGCGCCGCCGCGCTGGAATGCGCCAAGGAAGCCGCCGGCGAGATCCGCCTGGACATCGAGGCGGCGTTCAGCCAGGGCTTGCCCAACACGCCCATGTCCCACGCCCAGATCCGCATCATTTCCGGCAACTTCGTGACCGCCCGCCCGGTGGGCGTGATCGACGGCCTGGATTACAAGCATGCCGGCTCGGTGCGCAAGCTGGATGTGGACGCCATGCGCGTCATACTCAATCAGGGAGCGCTTATTCTACTCTCCCCGCTGGGTTTTTCTCCAACCGGCGAAGCCTTCAACCTGGATATGGAAGATCTGGCCACCAGCACCGCCATCGCGCTGCGCGCTGAAAAGCTGATCTTCCTGACTCCGGAGCATATCGGTTACTCAAACAATCTGGAGATCGACTCGGAACTGGCGCGCGCCGATGCGGACGCCCTGCTGGCCTCGGGCAAGCTGGACGAAGACTGCTCTACATTCCTGCGCTATGCCTCACAGGCGGTCAAACGCGGCATCGCCCGCGCCCATCTGGTGCCCTACAAACAGGACGGCAGCATTCTCCTGGAAATCTTCACCCACGACGGCGTAGGCACCATGGTGGTGGAAGACACGCTGGACGATCTGCGCCCGGCCAATCTGGACGACGTGGGCGCCATCGTGCAACTGATCGAACCCCTGGAGATCGACGGTACGCTGGTGCCGCGCGGCAGATCGGTCATTGAACGCGAAGTCGAGCGCTTTACCGTGCTTGAACACGACGGCATCATCTACGGCTGCGTGGCCCTGATCCCCTATCCCAAAGACAGCATGGCCGAAATGGCCTGCCTGATTGTGCATCCCGAATGGCAAGGCTCCGGCGAGGGCGAAATCCTGTTGCGCCACACCGAGGCCAAGGCCCGCGCCGCCGGTTTCAAGCGCCTGTTCGTGCTGACCACGCGCACCTCGCACTGGTTCATCAAGCGCGGATTCGTGCAAGGCGGCGTGTCCGACCTGCCCAAGGAAAAGCAATCGCATTACAACCGCTCGCGCAACAGCATGGTGTTTATCAAGAAGCTCTGATCCGCGTCCGGCATTGAGTACAATGTGCTCATCCAAGCAATTGATCAAGAAGGAAAGAACATGGCTCGCATGGTCCAGTGTGTGAAACTCAAGCAGGAAGCCGAAGGCCTGGACTTCCCCCCGTACCCGGGCGACCTGGGCGTCAAGATCTGGCACAACATCTCCAAGCAGGCCTGGGCCGGCTGGATGGATGTGCAGACCCGCCTGGTCAACGAAAACCGTCTGAACCTGGCCGATTCGCGCTCGCGCCAGTATCTGAAAGACCAAATGGAAAAATACCTGTTCGAAGACATCGACGTCGAAGCCCAAGGCTTCGTGGCGCCCAAGTCCTGATACGGTTCAAGAAGCAAAAAAAACACCTGCCTCGGCAGGTGTTTTTTTTGAGCATCGGCTTTTTACTGCTGGCCTTCGTCTTCTTCAGGCAAGGGTTCGCCGCGTGCCGTGCGTTCCGTGTTCTTGACGCCGGTGTGACGCACATCGTCGCCGCGCACCATGTAGATGACGCGTTCGGCCATGTTCTTGGCATGGTCGCCAATGCGTTCCAGAGCGCGGGCGATGAAGATCAGATCGATGGAGTGCGAAATGGTGCGCGGGTCTTCGATCATGTAAGTGATGATGTGGCGCAGCGAGCCTTTCCATTCGCGATCCACTTCCTTGTCGCTGCGCACGATCTGGGCGGCATGCAGCGCGTCCTGGCGGGCAAAGGCGTCCAGGGCGTCGTGGATCATGCCGGCCACCGACGCGCTCATGTGGCGAAGTTCCACCACAGGCTCGTAGCCAGCCGTGCTTTCGTGCAGACGGCGCGCCATCTTGGCGATGCGTTCGGCTTCGTCTCCGCAGCGTTCCATGTCGGTCAGCATCTTGGAGATGGACAGCAGCAGGCGCAGATCGATGGCAGTCGGCTGGTTGCGGGCGATCAGGTTGGTGATGCGCTCGTCGATCTCGACTTCCAGGCGATTGACTTCTTTTTCGCGTTCGCGGACCAGGTCGACCAGCGACATGTCTCCGGTCAGCAGCGCGTCCGTCGCGCTTCTGACCATAGACTCCACAATGCCGCCCATCTGCAGAAACAGCGAGCGGGTGGACTCCAGATCGGAGTGGAACTGCTTATTGGTATGTTCGTTCATAGTGGCCTTCTGTAACGGCGAAGTGGCTCTCGCCAAGCGCTGGGTCAGTCACTTAGCTTAAGCGCAGATTATGACAGAGACATTAAGGTTCAGAAACCAGGGTGCGCATGCCGCTTTGTCCCGCCACCAGGGCCACGCTGGCCGGCTTCAAGGCAAACAAGCCGCAGCACACCACGCCCGGTATATTGTTGATGCGCGCCTCCAGCGCCGCTGGATCGGCGATAGACAGCCCGGCCACATCCAGGATTAGGCCGCCGTTGTCGGTGACAAAGCCGGCGCGCTCCACGGGCTGGCCGCCCAACTCGCTCAGTTGGCGCGCCACGGCGTTCAAGGCCATGGGAATCACTTCCACCGGCAAGGCAAACGCCCCCAGTCGCTGCACCAGCTTGGACTCGTCCACAATGCACAGAAACTTGTCCGCCACTGACGCCACGATTTTTTCGCGTGTCAGCGCGCCGCCGCCGCCCTTGGTCATGTTCAAGCCGGCATCGATTTCGTCAGCGCCGTCCACGTACCAGTCCATGCGCGCAATAGTGTTCAGGTCCTGCACCGCAATACCCAGCGCCTGCATGCGCTCGGTAGAGCGGTTGGAGCTGGAAGCGGCCGCCTTGAAGCGGCTCTTGTGCGGCGCCAGCGCGTCAATGAACAGATCCACGGTAGACCCGGTGCCCACGCCCAGGATGGAATCGGGCGTCAGCAAGGGCAGAATGTAATCGACGGCGGCCTGGGCCACCTGCTGTTTCAGCTCGGACTGTGTGTACATGGCAATAGATAAAATCGGGGCCGGCCCTGTCGCTTCTGGAAAAAAAGCGGTTTCAGGCCCGGCACCCTGGATTGAAATTTAAAGAAACCGGGCGGCGAACTTGCCTTCGTTGAAACCCACGCTGGCCTCGCCTTGCGGGGTGATCAGCAAAGGACGGCGCACCAGCGCCGGAAACTCGGCGATCAAGGCCAGCCATTGTGCATCGCTTTGCGGATCCTTGCGCTCGTCGGACAATTGGCGCCAGGTCATGGAGGCCCGATTGACCAGCTTGGGCCAGCCCCCCAGTTCCTGCGCCCAGCTCTGCAGACGCGCCGGATCAAGGGGATGGTCGCGGTAGTCGACGAACTCCAGCGGCAATCCTTGCTGCTTGAACCAGGCCTGCGCCTTCTGGCAGGTGCTGCAGTTCTTGAGACCATACATCGTGAACATGACAATACTCCGTAATGGTGAGACGTTCAGCCGCGCTGCTCGCGGCGCACTTGCAGGCGATTGGCGACCACGACAAATATCCCGACCACCAGAATAAACAGCGTGGCCAGGGCATTGATCTCGGGCTTCAGGCCCAGGCGCACGCGCGAGAACACTTCCACCGGCAAGGTGGTGAAGCCCGGCCCGGACAGGAAGGAGGCGATCACCACATCGTCAAGCGACAGAGTGAAGGCCAGCAGCCAGGCCGCCATCAAAGCGGGCGCAATCGAGGGCAGCACAATCAGGAAAAAGGCCTTGAGCGGCGTGGCGCCCAGATCCAGCGCGGCCTCTTCCTGGGACCGATCCAGCTCGCGTATGCGCGATTGCAGAATAACCGTGGCATACGCCGTGCACAGGACCACGTGTCCGATCCAGATCGTGAACACGCCGTTCTGCTCGGGCCAGCCAAAGAGCGAATTAAGCTCCACGAACATCATGAGCAGGGAAATGCCCAGCACGACCTCGGGGATGACGAGCGGCGCGCTGACCAGCCCGATGTACAGCGCAAAGCCCTTGAAACGGCCCATGCGCGCCAGCACATAGCCCGCCCAGGTACCCAGCACCAGCGACATGGAGGCCGTCAGGAACGCAACGATGAAGGACAGCCAGGCCGCCGACAGCAGCACCTGGTCCTGAAACAGCGACTGGTACCAGCGCAGCGAAAAACCCGACCAGGATGTCATGATGGCCGAGTCGTTGAAGGAAAAGACCATCAGGAACAGGATGGGCAGGTACAGAAAACCAAAACCTATCGTCAGGACCAGGGCGCGCAGCCAGGGATTGGGGCGGGTCATGAGCGGCCTCCGCGCTGTGCTTCGATCTGGCGCATCTGGCTGTACTGGAACAGAATCAAGGGGATGATCAGCAACAGCACCATCACGCAGGTGACGGCGGCGGCCATGGGCCAGTCGGCGTTATTGAAGAACTCGGTCCACATGACGCGGCCCATCATCAGCGTATCGGCGCCGCCCAGCATTTCAGGGATGACGTACTCGCCTACCGAGGGAATGAACACCAGCATGGCACCAGCGATGACGCCGGGCATGGACAACGGCAAGGTGATGCGCCGGAATGCCGACCAGGGACGCGCGCCCAGATCGTAGGCCGCTTCGAGCAGGCGTACGTCCAGCTTCACCAGATTGGCATACAGCGGCAAAATAAAAAACGGCAGATAGGCATACACCAGGCCGATATAGACCGCCAGATCGGTGCGGTAGATTTCCAGAGGCGAGTCGATCACGCCCAGCCACAGCAGCGCATTGTTGAGCAGGCCGTCGTTGCGCAGAATACCCACCCAGGCATAGACGCGCAACAACATGGATGTCCAGAACGGCAGAATGACCGCCAGCAGCAGAATATTGCGCGTGGCGGGCGAGGACCGGGCGATGTAGTAGGCCACGGGATAGCCGATCAGCACGCAGCATAGCGTGGTGACCGCCGCCATTTTCAGGGAGCTGATGTAAGTGGCCAGGTACAGGCTGTCGCTGAACAGCAGAATATAGCCGCGCAGGTTCAATACGAACGAAATGCTTTCGTCGGCAAACTGCGCCAACGGCGTGTACGGCGGCACGCCGAAGTCCAGGTCCGCAAAGCTGATCTTGAAGACCAGCAGGAACGGCACCAGCAGGAATAGAATCATCCACAGAAACGTGGGGCCCACCACCAGCATCCGTCCGGTGGGCAGCAGTTTGCGCCAGGACAGGGTCTTCATGCGCTCAGCACCGTTGCGCTGTCATCGGACCAGGACACATAGACTTCTTCGTCCACGCCGGGCGCATCCGGCTGGGCCAGGGTGCCGCTGGGCATCTGCGCCTCGACCAGCATGCCCGAGTCCAGGCGTATCTGATAACGGGTGTAGCTGCCCATCCAGGCCACGTGCGTGACGATGCCATGGCCCCAATTGGTATCCAGCTCAGGCATGTCGCGGCCGACCTTGATTTGTTCGGGCCGGATGGACACGGACACATCCATGCCCAGCGGCTCGCTGATCCCGTGACTGACATACAGCGGGCGGTTCAGTTCTTCGCATTCGATATGGACGTGATCAGGTTCGTCCACGGAAACCACGCCCGTGAACAGATTGGTCGAACCGATGAAGCCCGCCACAAAGCGCGAATTCGGAAAGGCGTACACATCGTAGGGCGTGCCGTACTGGATGATCTGCCCTTCCGACATGACTGCCAGCCTGTCGGCCATGGTCATGGCTTCTTCCTGATCGTGCGTCACCATGATGCAGGTGACGCCCACGCGCTCCAGAATCTTGACCAGCTCGATCTGGGTCTTCTGGCGGATCTGCTTGTCCAGCGCGGACATGGGTTCGTCCAGCAAGAGCAGCTTGGGCCGCTTGACCAGACTGCGCGCCAGCGCCACGCGCTGCTGCTGCCCGCCCGACAACTGGCTGGGCTTGCGGCGCGAGAAGCCCGCCATCTGCACCAGATCCAGGGCCTCGAACACGCGCTCGTGAATCTCGTTGCGCGGCACGCCCTCCTGCTTCAGGCCAAAGGCCACATTGGCCTCGACCGACATATGCGGAAACAAGGCATAGGACTGGAACATCATGTTGACCGGCCGCCGATACGGCGGCAGATCGGTAATGTCTTCGTTGTCCAGATAGATCCGACCGGAGGTCGGCTCTTCAAAGCCGGCGAGCATGCGCAGCAGTGTGGACTTGCCGCAGCCCGAACTGCCCAGCAGGGCGAAAAACTCGTGACGACGCACATCCAGGCTGACCGATTGCACAGCCACGGTATCGCCGAAAATCTTCACGATCTCGTCCACGCGCACAAACGCGTCCTCGCCGTCCATCCAGGGCGACGCTCCGGTACGGATATCTTGCATGATGCCTAGCGCCCCGACTTCAGTTCGGCCCACAGACGCGTCTGCAGGCGCTGCAGCTTCAGGGGCTGCGGCTTGATGATGAACAGAGTCTTGGAGACCTCGGGCGAGGGGTAGATCATGGGGTTGTCCGCCACTTCCTTGACCACGAACCGACGCGCCTCTTTGTTGGCGTTGGGGTAGTACATGGTATTGGTGATGGCCGCATGCACCTCGGGGGTTTCGATGTAGTTGATGAAGGCATGCGCCTGCGTGACGTTGGCCGCGCTCTTGGGGATGGCCATGGTATCGAACCACACCGGCGCACCGCCCGCGGGGATGTAGTAGTCAATGACATACGGCTTCTTGGCCTCGCGGGCGCGGGCGGCGGAAATCATGACATCGCCGGAAAAGCCGTAGACCATGCACAGGTCGCCGGCAGCCAGTTCATCGATGTAGCCGGACGAGCTGAACTGGCGCACGTAGGGACGAATCTGCTTGAGCAGGTCCAGCGCCTCGCGATAGTCCGCTTCGTTGCTGCTGTTGGGATCCTTGCCCATGTAATGCAGCACGGCCGGAAAGACCTGCGCGGCTTCGTCCAGGATGGAGATGCCGCAGCCCTTGAGCTTTTCGGCATTTTCGGGCTTGAACAGCATGTCCCAGTTGCCCAGGTCCACATCCGCGCCCATGATTTCCTTGACCTTGGTGACGTTGTAGCCCAGCCCATTGGTGCCGTAACCCCAGGGGATCAGGTATTCGTTGCCGGGGTCCACATCGGACAGCACGGCCATGATGTCCGGGTCCAGATACTTCCAATTGGGAATCAGGCTCTTGTCCAGCTTCTGGAACAGGCCGCCTTCAATCTGACGCGCCGCATAGTGCGTGGACGGCACGACCACGTCATAGCCGGATTTGCCGGTCAGCAGCTTGGCCTGCAGGGTATCGTTATTGTCGTAAACGTCGTAGCGAACGGTGATGCCCGTCGCCTTCTGGAAGCCGGAGATCGTGTCCGGCGCCGTATATTCGGCCCAGTTGTAGACATTGACGACTTCATTTTGAGCCTGCGCGGCAGGCAGTATGGCAGCAGCGGCCAGCAGGCCGACGAGTACCCGTGGTTTGTTCATCCCAAAAGACATCGCGAGTCCCCTTCCTATCGAAAGCGAAAAACCCAAAAGGCGAGATGATAAAGCTTTTTTGAAGCTGATAGTCGTATTAAAACGGCATTTGATGACGGTATGAGGAAAACATATCCTGCCACCAGGCATCGCCGTCCTGCGCGCGCACTTTGACCAGCGAGCGCCGCAGGCGCTGCAGGTTGTCCAGCGCCTGGGAATGGCTCAGCGGCCCCCGGCGGGCACGGTCGAAATCGATCAGCCAGACCTTGTCATTCGCATCCAGCAAAATATTGTAGGCGTTAAGGTCGGCGTGCCAAACCTCGAATTGGTGCATGCGGACAATCTCGCGCGCCACTGCCTCGGGCGAGGCAGTGTCCAAGGCCTGACACAAGGGTTTGACGCCCGGCAGACGACGGGTCATCAGGGCCGCCTTGTACCACCAGCCATGACGCCACCAGGCTGCTGCCAGCACCTCGGGCACCGACAGGCCCCTGTGGTGTAAATAAGACATCACCTGGAATTCACGCCAGCTGCGGGTGCGCTCAGCCCCTTGCCACAGATAGGCCGATTCGTTGAATCGCGCCACCAGGCCGCCTCGCCGGTAGTGGCGCAGCACCGCCTGCCCGAAAGGCCCTTGGACGAACCAGGCGGCCTGACGCCCCCCCTGCCCCACTTTAGCGGCCTGTTCGCCATAGAACTGCGGTTCGAACCAGCGCTGCAGCGCGGACGGCTCCAGGTCCAGTTTCCTTGCCTCATCCGGCGCCCACAGCGCGCCTCCGCCCGGCAAGGAATACACAGTTTCAGACGCAGTATTCACGGTGATTCCTTAAGCACGGGCCAGCAGCAAGGCCATGATCAGCACCAGCATGCAGGCAAAAATGAATTTCAAGCGCGTTTCCGGCAGGCGGTACGCCAGGCGCACGCCGTACGGCACCAACGCCAGACTGCCCAAGGCCATGGGCAGCCCCACCTGCCAGCTCGCCTGACCATGCGCGGCATAGGTAAACAGGGCGACCAGCGTGCCAGGAATGATCATGGACAAGGCCAAGCCTTGCGCACCGGTCTGGCTGTAGCCCATACGGCTGGTCAGGAACGGCACGACCAGCACTGAACCACCCACGCCGAACACGCCGCCGGCCAGGCCCGCCATCATGCCCACCGCCACATACCAAAGCGCCCCGAAAGAGTCAGGGTCGGGACTTAAGCCTTCCTTGGCCCGGCGGCGCGCAGGCCCCAGACTCTGATAAAAATAATACAGGGCGATGGACAGCACAAACACCGAGTAAATACGGCGCAGCAGCACGGCGTCCATGCCCAGGGCCAGCCGCGCGCCCAGCCAGGTAAACACGATGGACGACGCCGCGCCCAGGGCAGCGCGGCGAAAATCGATGTGATTGCGACGGTGGTATTGACGTACCGTCAGCAAGACTGCCGGCACGACCATGATCAGCGCCGTACCCTGCGCCGTCTGCTGATCCATGCCCAGGATCAGGCCCAGCAGCGGAATGGCCAGCAAGCCGCCGCCTATGCCCAGTACCCCGCCCGTGAAGCCGATCAACGCACCTCCCAGCAGGCAGGCCAGGATCAAGGGAAGACTGATCATGATCTACAGATTGCGCAGACGCTCGACCGCGTCCTCGACCCGATCCACGGCCCAGATCTCCAGCCCTTCGACAGGCTGGCGTGGCGCGTTGCTCTTGGGGATCAAGGCGATGCTGAAGCCCAGCTTGGCCGCTTCGCGCAAACGTTCCTGCCCGCGAGGAGCCGGTCGGATCTCGCCGGCCAAGCCGATCTCCCCAAAGACCACCAGGCCGCGCGGCAGAGGCCGGTTGTTCAGGGATGACAGGATGGCCAGCAAAACGGCCAGGTCGGCCGCCGGTTCGGTGATCTTGACCCCGCCCACGGCATTCACAAAGACATCCTGGTCGTAAGTGACGACGCCGGCATGGCGATGCATGACCGCCAGGAGCATGGCCAGGCGCGAGCTTTCCAGGCCCACGGACAGGCGGCGCGGATTGGGCACGTGGGCCGAATCCACCAAGGCCTGGATTTCCACCAGCAAAGGCCGGGTGCCTTCCTGAGTAGCCATCACGCACGAACCAGCGACGCTTTGCGAGTGTTGCGACAAAAACAGAGCCGACGGATTGCTGACGCCCTTGAGGCCTTTTTCAGTCATGGCGAATACGCCCAGCTCGTTGACCGCGCCAAAGCGGTTCTTGAAGGCGCGCACCATGCGGAACGAAGAATGGGTGTCACCCTCGAAGTACAGCACCGTGTCCACGATGTGCTCCAGCACCCGCGGCCCGGCCAGCGTGCCGTCCTTGGTGACGTGGCCGATGAAGATCATGGCCGTGCCGGTCTGCTTGGCCAGGCGCGTCAATTGGGCGGCGCATTCGCGCACCTGCGACACCGACCCGGGCGCCGCGCTGAGCTGATCCGAATACAAGGTCTGAATGGAGTCGATGACCACGATGCTGGGTTGATGCGTCTGCAGGGCCTGGCTGATGGACTCCAGCCGGATCTCGGCCAGCAAGTCCACGCCCTCGGTCGGCACGCCCAGGCGACGGGCCCGCAAAGCCACCTGCTCGGCGGACTCTTCACCCGTCACATACAAGACCTTGGTCTGCTGCGCGAGGGACGACATGGCCTGCAGCAACAGGGTGGACTTGCCCACGCCGGGGTCGCCGCCGATCAGGATGACTCCGCCCTCGACCAGACCGCCGCCCAGCACACGGTCGAACTCGCCGATGCCGGTGGGCACCCGCGGCAATTCGCGCGCCTGAACATCCGACAGGCTCTGCACCGGACTGGAGCCAGCCAGGGAAGCGAAACGATGGGATGCGGCCGCCGCAGGCGTTTCAACAGTTTCCTGCAAGCTGTTCCAGGCCCCGCAGGCCGGACATTTGCCCGCCCACTTGGGCGTATCGGCCCCGCACTCATTGCAGACGAAGACAATCTTGGCCTTGCGGCCGGCGCGTGCGCCTGTGGCCATAATGATTCCTTAACGTCCTGCCACGCTGCCGCCGCCGTCGACGCCCAGATTCTGTCCCGTAATGAAAGCCGCTTCATCGCTGAGCAAGAACGTGACTGCTGCCGCCACTTCAGCCGCCTGCCCGAAACGCCCCAGCGGGATGGAGGCCAGGCTGCGCTGCTCGGCTTCGCTGCCGACGGGATGCGTGGCGCGGAACAGTTCGGTTTCAATGGGACCGGGAGAGACGGCATTGACGGTAATGCCGTACGGCGCCAGTTCCAGGGCCCAGGTGCGCGTGCATCCCAGCAGCGCGCTCTTGGCCGCCGAATAGCTGGTGCGCTCGTTGCCGCCGTGCACGACCCGGCTGCAGATATTGACGATACGTCCTTCCTTGCGCGCCTTCATGGAGGGGATGAATGCCTGCGCCACCTGCACCGCCACCCGCACGTTCAGATCGAAGACCTGGTACAGATTGCCCAGATCCACCTGACCTATGGGCTCGGGAACCACCGCCCCTACATTGTTCACCACCGCGTCCACCGGGTATTTTTCGCGGATGATGCGCAGCATTTCCTCGGTTTCGCCGGCATTGCTCAGGTCACAGGAATACAGGTAGCCCGGGAAGTCGATATTTTCCGTGTGGCGGGCAAGGCCCACCACGTGGGCGCCGGCATCCGCCAGACGCTGGCTGATGGCCCAGCCTATGCCTTTGGTGGCGCCGGTAATCAATACACATTTATTTTTCATGGCCCTGCCTTCGAGGTGTTAATCCTGGATGATGCGCGGAACGCGCGGCGCGACGGCGCAAATCAGTTCATAGCCCAAGGTGCCGGCGGACGCAGCGACTTCGTCCACGCAAGGGCCGCCCTGCCCGAACAGCACGACCTGGCTGCCTACGCCGGCAGCCGGCACGGGGGTCAGATCCACGGCCAGCATATCCATCGACACGCGCCCCAGCAAACGCGTGCGCACACCATTGACCACGATGGGCGTACCGGTGCCGGCATGGCGCGGATAGCCGTCCGCATAGCCGCAGGCCACAATGCCCACGCGCATGGCCTGCTCGGCCACATAGGTATGTCCGTAGCCTACGCCTTCTCCTTGCTTGACGCCACGCACGCTGATCAGCTCGGCAGCGAGCGTCATGCCGGCCTCCAGGCCGAAATCCCGGGCGCTGATGTCGATGAAAGGAGAACTGCCGTACAGGCAGATGCCGGGCCGCACCCACTGCTCCGGTCCGACAGGCATATAAGCACCCAGATCAGGGCTCAAGGTGGCGGCCGAATTGCAGATGCTGACTGGGCCGGGCAAATCGTCCGTGATGCGCGAAAAGCAGCGTATTTGCTCCAGGGTGGCGTCGATATTGTCGTCCGCGCGAGCAAAGTGCGTCATTTTGCCGACCTTGCCCAGCTTGCCGGCCTTTTGCAGGCGCAGCGCGCGCTCGTACGCAGCCGGATAATCGTCCACGCTGAAACCCAGCCGGTTCATGCCGGTGTTGAGCTTGACCATGGCGTCCAGGGCGCTGCCGCCGGCCCACTGCTCCAGCATTTTCAGTTGTTCGTGACCATGAATGACCGTGGAGATGCCGTGCTGCGCCAGCACCTCCAGATCGCGCGGCTGGAAAAAACCTTCCAGCAGCAGGACCGGGCGCGTCCAGCCTGCTTCGCGGCATCGCACCGCTTCCTGGATGTCCAGCATGGCCAGCCCTTCGGCCGCCTGAAAGGCGCGCACCGCATTTTCGATGCCATGTCCGTAGGCGTTAGCCTTGATCACCGCCCAGATATTCGGTCGTCGGGCACCGGACAAGGATGTTGCGCTGTTCAGGCTCTGAATGACGATATCGAGATTATGACGCAGCGACGACACATGAATAGTCGCCGATATAGGACGTGGCATGGCTCTCCCCAAAGGAATTTGAGAGTCTAAACCAGCCCCTGTGGAAACGAAAGCCATGGGGGTGCTGCGCCTGTAACAAGGTCTGCCGTATACTGGCGGGCTATGTCTATCGAGCACTATGAAAACTTCCCTGTCGCCTCGGTCCTGTTGCCGCGCCGCCTGCGCCGCCCGGTGGTCGACATCTATCGCTTTGCCCGCAGCGCCGACGACATCGCCGATGAAGGCGATCTGAGCGCCGGCGAGCGCCTGGCTTTGCTGGACCAGTTCCAGGCCAGCATCGAACAGCTGCAGTATCACCAACCTCCGATGCTGGACGATCCCCACAGCCATATCTTCACGCCGCTGGCCACGACCATCCGTGACTTTCAGTTACCGCTCAAACCGTTTCTGGACCTGCTGTCGGCTTTTCGCCAGGACGTCACCACACAGCGCTACGCCGACATGGCCGCCTTGCTGGATTACAGCGCACGCTCGGCCGATCCCGTGGGCCGGCTGATGCTGCATCTGTACCAGGCGCACGAACCGGAACTGCTGGACATGGCCGATGCTATCTGCACCGGATTGCAGCTGGTGAATTTCTGGCAGGACGTGGCCATAGACTGGCACAAGAACCGCGTGTACATTCCGCAGGACCTGCTGCACAAGTACGATCTGGACGACAGCTACATCGAGGCGCGCTGTCTGCTGCAGCGCCAGCCGGGCGCTGACGAACGCTGGCAGGACATGATGCAGTTGCTGGCTACCGATGCGCGCCAGCGTTTACAATCCGGCATGCCACTGGCCACGCACCTGCCAGGACGCATAGGCCTGGAACTGAAGCTGATGATTCTGGGCGGACTGCGCATCCTGGAACGCCTGGAAGACGTGCGCTTTGATGTGTTTTCGCGCCGTCCTACCCTCGCCCGCCTGGACTGGCTGCGCCTGATCGCTCGCGGTCTGAGCCGATCCCCCTTATCCACCTCTGCGTCCTGAACGTCCATGAGCCCAGACGAGTACTGTCAGAACAAGGCGGCCCAGAGCGGCTCCAGCTTCTATTACGCTTTTTTGTTCCTGCCTCCGGAGCGCCGCCGCGCCATCACCGCCTTGTACGCCTTCTGCCGCGAGGTGGACGATGTCGTGGACGAAGTTCACGAAGAGTCTGTAGCGCGCATGAAACTGGTCTGGTGGCGCAGCCAAGTGGCCGAACTCTATCAGGGCCGCGCCACGCACCCGGTCATGCAGGCGCTGGCGCCGCACGTGCAGGCATTCGGCCTTCCCGAGGACCAGCTTCTGGCCGTCATCGACGGCATGGAGATGGATCTGGACCATGCCCGTTACGAAACCTGGAGCGACCTGAAGCGCTACTGCTGGCACGCCGCCGGCGTGGTCGGCTTGCTGTCGGCGCGCATCTTCGGCCAGACGCAGGCGCAAACCAGCGACTACGCGGAAAAGCTGGGACTGGCCTTCCAGATGATCAACATCATCCGCGATGTAGGCGACGACGCCCGGCGCGGACGCATCTACCTGCCCCAGGAAGACCTGGATCGTTTCGAGGTTCGCATTTCCGAAATCCTGGATCACCAGCACTCGGAACGCTTTGAGGCCCTGATGGCTTTCCAGACCGAACGGGCGCAGGAACTGTACCGCGACGCCCTGCGCGTCCTGCCCGCCGCCGACCGCCGCGCCCAGCGCCCCGGACTGCTGATGGCCGCCATCTACCACGCCCTGCTCGATGAGATCACGCGCGATCGCTGGCACGTGCTGGAGCAGCGCATCTCGCTCACTCCTATCCGCAAGCTATGGCTGGCCTGGAAGACCTGGGTCTCGGGCGGGCGCGGCCTGCAGCGCAAGCTGAGCAAATGAACGTTGCCGTCATCGGCGCAGGCTGGGCCGGCTGCGCCGCGGCATGGCGCCTGAAGACCCAGGGCCACCGCCCTGTCGTCTTCGAGGCCTCGCGCCAGGTCGGCGGACGCGCGCGCCGTATACACAGCCCCGGCCTGGGACGTGAGCTGGACAATGGCCAGCATATCCTGCTGGGCGCCTATTCCCAGACCCTGCAACTGCTGCGCGAACTGGAACTCGACGAATCCACACGGCTGTTGCGTCAGGACCTGGACGTATTCGCCGCCCGCGGCGACTTCCGGCTGCGCAATCGCGCCCTGCCCGCTCCCTGGCACCTGCTGGCCGGCTTGCTGAGCGCCCGCGGCCTGAACTGGACACAGAAAATCCGGCTGGCGCGGTTCTGTCGCCAGCTCGAAAAATCGAACTGGCGCACCCCGGCCGGCCTGACCGTGCTGCAGCTTTTGCAAGCGCACGATCAGGACGAGGGACTGATACGCTTGTTCTGGCAACCCTTGTGCGTTGCCGCCATGAACACACCGATTGAACAGGCTTGCGCCCAGCTCTTCGCCCACGTGCTGCGCGACAGCCTGGGCGGCCCCCGCCCGGCCAGCCAGACACTGATCCCCCTGACAAATCTGGGACAGCTCTGGTGCGAACCTGCCCTGCGGGATGTGTCCGTCCATCTGGGACATCGCGTTCGCGAACTGCAACTGGACAAGGAGGGCATACGGATGGACGGCCAATTCTTTGACGCGGTTGTCGTGGCCTGCCCGCCTCTGGCGGCCCATCGCCTGCTGCAAGCCCTGCCCTCGGCCCCCGGCAGCCAGCAACTGCTGGCGGATCTACTGGCCATGGAGTATGTCCCCATCGCCACCTTGTATCTGGATCTTGAGCGTCCCTGGAACCTGCCGCATCCCATGCTGATGCTGGAAGACAGCACCGGCAGCGCCGGACAGTGGATGTTCGACCACAGCGCCCTCAAGCCGGGCGGCGGGGAGACCCTGGTCAGCGTGGTGATCAGCGATGCTGTGCGTCTGCAAATGCTCGACCGCTCCACAGCGACCGAGGCCATTGTGCAGCAAGTCCGGGAACAAACCCGACGCTTCGGTGCCATGCCCCCCTTACGCGCCACTGAGTTGATTATCGAAAAGCGCGCCACCTTTGCTGCCGTACCCGGACTGCGTCGCCCCGCCATCGCCACGCCCTGGCCCGCGCTGCGCCTGGCCGGAGACTGGACCGACACCGGCTACCCCGGCGTACTCGAAGGCGCGGTGCGCAGTGGCCTGCAGGCCGCAGACAGCCTACGCTGAATCGTCAGCCGGCTATTGAGCCAGCGGAGTCACCATGGCCGACTGGCTCGGCTTGTGCAGGGCGAAGAAATCCTGCTGAAACAGGCACATGCGCACCACATCCCGGTATTGGCCATTGATGAAGAACTCGTGCTTGAGCACGCCCTCGACCTCGAATCCGAACTTCTTGTAGATATGGATGGCCTTGTGATTTTCCTTGTCCACGATCAACACGATCTTGTACAGGTTCAAGACCCCGAAACCATATTCGATCGCCTGCATGGTCGCCCGTGAAGCAATGCCTTTACCCTGGTATTCCGGCGCGATGATGATCTGGAATTCGGCCCGTCGATGTACATGGTCGATCTCCACCAATTCCACCACGCCCACCGCCAGCCCTTCCCATTGCACAATAAAGCGGCGCTCGCGCTGATCGTGAATATGCTCGTCGTAGAGCGCGACCAGCTCCCCATAGGTTTCGTAGGGCTCTTCGAACCAATAGCGCATCACGATGGCGTTATTGTCCAGCAAGTGCACAAAGCGCAAGTCCTCGCGTTCCAGAGGGCGCAGTTTGACGTGGATATCGGTACTCATCATTTTTATCCTTCGCAGTGCTTGAGCCGGAGACGAAATGGCGGCACGGACCCGCCTGCTCTGATCATACCCAAGACAGCGCTATTCTCCACCCTGTCGATTGATCCATGAAGTTCAGAAGCATCTATTTTCTTGATGGATCTACCTAAGCGCACGACGTATATCCGCCCCAAAAGGGGGACTGTTTATCTTGGGGGGCGGCAAGAGCAACACCGATGATTGTGAGGCCAGCGCCCCTGATCCCGCGGGCTGGGGCCTTCGCCCGCGCTGCGCGCGGGTTCCCTTGTCGGCCGTCCTGAACAGGCGCCCCCTTAACTCGCCCGGCGGCTTGTACCCCGTACAAGCCGCAAGCGTCGGGCTCATACAGAAGGGGGCTTGCCTCCTGTCCCGGCCATCCGCCGGCGGCGAACGCCCTGACTCGCCCGCCGGATCAGGGGCGCTGGCCTCACACGAGCGGCACCGTTGCTCTTGGCCCAAACATTCTAAATGTCTCCAACCTGCACGACATCTATCGGAGTCTGTGCAATCGGGACTATGAGCCGCTCAAGGCGTGGTATGAGCTGGACAGGCGGGTCAGACGGCTTGCCGCAGGCGGGGCATGGGGACGGGAGGCAAGCATCGTGCTGTCTGACGGCGGCGCTTGTTGCTTGTCCGGGGGACAAGCAACCCGCCGGAGTTCACGATGCGCCCGTCAACGTGGCCTGACCAGGGAACCGGCGCGCAGCGCCGGCAAGCCGTCAGCCTGGGAAGCTCATACCACGCCTTGAGCGGCGCCTACACGAACCTATTCCGAACCTGCGTTTCGCGTCAGTGAACACAGCAAGAACAAAAAAATGCCAGTCAGCACGTAACTGACTGGCATTGCTGACAAACCGATAAGGTTGATCAGAAGAACATCAGAGCCTAAACCGGCGCGTGCTCTTCGATATAACGACGCACCTGAGCCAGATCGGCATCCATGACCACGACCTTCTGCGGCAAGTCGGCCAGGCCGGCCAGATGGGCCGGAACAGGCGCAGGCTGACCGATGGCCTCTTCGATGGTTTCGGAGAACTTGGCGGGCAAGGCAGTTTCCAACACCAGCATGGGAATACCTTGATCGCGATGCGCCAGAGCCACTTTGACACCGTCAGCGGTGTGCGGATCGATCAGGGTCTGATGCTGCTCGTACACCTGGGCGATCGTAGCCAGACGATCCTGGTGCGAGCTGGCGCCGCCCACGAAACCGAATTCGGCCTCAAAACGCGGCAGATGCTCGCTCAGGTCGAACTGGCCTTCGCGCGCCAACTGATCCCACAGCGCCTTGACCTTGGCGCCGTCACGGCCAACCAGATCGAACACAAAGCGCTCGAAGTTGGAGGCGCGCGAGATGTCCATGGACGGGCTGGAGGTCGCGTAGGTCTGCTCGGAGCCGCGAGGACGGTAAATACCGGTGCGGAAGAACTCTTCCAGCACGTTGTTCTCGTTGGTGGCCAGAACCAGCTTATGAATGGGCAGACCCATCTGGCGTGCGATGTGGCCCGACAGAATGTTGCCGAAGTTGCCCGAAGGAACCGCGAAAGACACTTTCTGGCCCGAAGCCGTGGTGGCGCGCAGCCAGCCCCAGAAGTAATACACCACCTGGGCCGAGATGCGCGCCCAATTGATGGAGTTGACTGCGCCCAGATGCATGCGCGACTTGAAGTCCAGATCGCCGGCCAAAGCCTTGACGATATCCTGGCAATCGTCAAACACGCCCTTGACCGACAGGTTGTGGATGTTCTCGTCCTGCAAGGAGTACATCTGCGCGCGTTGGAAAGCGCTCATGCGACCGAACGGCGACAGCATGAAGACGCTGACGCCGCGTTTGCCGCGCAAGGCGTATTCGGCGGCCGAGCCGGTATCGCCCGAGGTTGCGCCCACGATGTTCAAGGTGCTATTGCGCTTGGCCAACACATACTCGAAGGCCTGGCCCAGAAACTGCATGGCCATGTCCTTGAACGCCAGCGTGGGGCCTTGCGACAGGCCCAACAGGGCGAAATCAGCCTGCAGCGGCTTGAGCGGCACGACCTGCTCGCTGTCGAACACGCCCGGCGCATAGGCGCGCTGCGTCAGCCCGATCAGGTCGGCCTTGGGAATGTCGGTGGCGAACAGGGCCAGCACTTCGGCCGCCAGTTCGGGATAGCTGAGCGCGCGCCAGGATTCCAGCGTCTGGGCGCTGACCTGGGGATACTGCTCGGGAATGGCCAGACCGCCGTCAGGAGCCAGACCTTCGAGCAGGATGTCCGAGAAAGGCTGGGGCGTCATGCCCCCGCGGGTGGATAGATACTTCATTACAGGTTCTCCACGCGCAGGCGGGTGACGGCCGAGCGCACGAAAGGCAGATTCTGGATCTGGCTGATGGCGCCGTTGATCGCGCCTTCGTGGGCTTCATGCGTCAAGAAGATGATGTCAGCATGATCGCCGGCCGGCTCCTGGAACATGGAGCCGATGGAGATATCCGACTGGGCCAGGATACGGGCCACATCGGCCAGCACGCCAGGACGATCGTCCACGCGCAAGCGCAGGTAGTAAGCGGAGATGACATCGTCCATGGGCAGGATAGGCGTATCGGCCATGGAATCGTGCTGGAAGGCCAGATAGGGCACGCGGTGCTCGGGCTCGGCATTCTGCAGGCGCGTGACATCCACCAGGTCGGCTACCACGGCCGAGGCGGTGGGCAGGTCGCCGGCGCCGGCGCCGTAATACACCGTCTGGCCCACGGCGTCGCCATGCACCAGAACAGCATTCATGGCGCCCTGGACATTGGCCAGCATGCTCTGAGCCGGCACCAGGGTGGGATGCACGCGCAGCTCGATACCTTCTTCGCGGGCGCGGGTAATACCCAGCAATTTCACGCCATAGCCCAGGCGCTGCGCATGCTGCAGATCTTCCAGGGTCAGGCTGGTAATGCCTTCGATGTGGGCCTTGCTGAACTGCACGGGAATGCCGAATGCCAGCGAAGCGAGCAGGCTGAGCTTGTGCGCGGCGTCCACGCCTTCGATATCGAAGGTAGGATCGGCCTCGGCATAGCCCAGGCGCTGCGCGTCGGCCAGAGCCTCGGCAAAGCTCACGCCCCGATTGCGCATTTCGGACAGAATATAGTTGGTGGTGCCATTGATGATGCCGGCCAGCCACTGAATGCGGTTGGCCGTCAGGCCTTCGCGAATCGCCTTAATAATGGGAATACCACCGGCCACGGCGGCCTCGAAAGCCACCATGACGCCACGCTGGTGCGCGGCGGCGAAAATTTCGTTGCCATGCTTGGCCAGCAAGGCCTTGTTGGCCGTGACCACATGCTTGCCCTGGGCAATGGCTTCCAACACCCAGTCGCGAGCGAGCGTCGTGCCCCCGACCAGCTCGACCACGATCTCGATGTCGGGATTGCGGACAATATCCATGCCGTCGGTGGTCAGGGTGACCTGATCGCCCACCAGGGCGTGCGCCTTGTCCAGATCGCGCACGGCAATGGCCACGATCTCGATGCGACGGCCCGCTCGGCGGGCGATTTCATCAGCGTTGCGTTTCAGTACGTTCCAGGTGCCGCTGCCGACCACACCCAGACCCAGCAAACCTACTTTGATAGGACTCATTTAGCAAAACCGTCCTTACGGAACATTTCTTTGATGCCGCGCACCGCCTGACGGGTGCGTTGCTCGTTTTCAATCAATGCGAAGCGCACGTAGTTATCGCCATACTCACCAAAACCGATGCCGGGGGATACGGCGACCTTGGCGTCGCTGAGCAAGCGCTTGGCAAACTCCAGCGAACCCATGTCCTTGTAGAACTCGGGAATCTTGGCCCAGATATACATGGAGGCCTTGGGGATATCGACCATCCAGCCGGCCTCGTGCAGGCCCTTGGCCAGCACGTCTCGGCGACGGCGGTACTGCTCCACGACTTCGGACACGCAATCCTGCGGACCTTCCAGCGCCGCTATGGCGGCCACCTGGATGGGCGTGAACGTGCCGTAGTCGTGATAGCTCTTGATCCGCGCCAGGGCGTTGACCAGAGTTTCGTTGCCCACCATGAAGCCAATGCGCCATCCGGCCATATTGTAGCTTTTACTCATGGTGAAGAATTCAACAGCGACATCGCGCGCTCCTTCCACCTGCATGATGGAAGGGGCGACATAGCCATCGAAAGTAATGTCCGCATAGGCCAGATCGTGCACCACCAGAATGCCGTGCTCGCGCGCCAGAGCGACAATGCGCTCGAAAAAGGACAGATCCACGCACTGGGCCGTAGGATTGCTGGGAAAGCCCAGAATCATCATCTTGGGTTTAGGAATGGACTCGCGTACGGCTTTTTCGATTTCTTCGAAAAAGTCCACGCCTGGCGCCATGGGCACGGAACGGATATTGGCGCCAGCAATGACGGCGCCATAAATATGGATGGGATAGCTGGGGTTGGGCACCAGCACCGTGTCGCCTTTGTCCAGGGTAGCCAGCATCAGGTGAGCCAGGCCTTCCTTGGAGCCTATCGTGACAATGGCCTCGGTGTCCGGGTTGAGCTTGAAGTCGTAGCGACGCTCGTACCAGTTCGTAATGGCACGACGCAGGCGCGGAATCCCCTTGGACACGGAATAGCCGTGGGTGTCCGGACGCGTCGCCGCCTCGACCAGTTTTTCCACGATGTGCGCAGGCGTCGCGCCGTCCGGGTTGCCCATCGACATGTCGATGATGTCCTCGCCACGGTGGCGCGCGGCCATCTTCAGCTCGCCTGTGATGTTGAACACATAAGGGGGCAAGCGCTCGATGCGCGGAAAGCGAATCATGATATTCCTTGGAAAGACGGCAATGTCTGGCGCAGTAGGACAGGCAGGGTTAAACCAAAGAGTTTAATCCATGATTCACACCATGAGAATCATTGTGCGAACAAGGGGCTCGCCCATGACCGGCATGGCTTTGCGCTATCATCAGGGATGACAGAACCGGCACGCGATCTTTATAGGGCTACGGATGCCTCGGACAGGTCGTCGACAGGTTCCAATGGAGATACTCATCGTGCAATTGCAACGCGAACACAACCCGGCTCTCAATGCCATCACCGCCTATGGCGATGACTATGTGGCCATCAATTTTCAACGCCACGATCATTCCATCTTCTTCGCCCCCGAAGGACCGATCCGGGACTTGCCTGTGCAGACAGCTGCGGCCCTGACGGCCGAGCACCTGCGCTCTTTCGCAGGGCTGGATCAGATCAAGCAGGATCCCATGGCGTTCCTGGACGATGCGCCACCGGCCCGGCCGGACGATGCACCGGAATTGATCCTGATCGGCACCGGCCAGCGCCAGCACTTCCTGAACCCAGCCATTACACAGGAAGTCCTGCGCCTGGGAATAGGTGTGGAAATCATGGATACCCAGGCCGCCGCCAGAACCTACAATATTCTCATGGCCGAGGGCCGCAAGGTCGTCGTCGCCCTACTGATACAGGAAACCGCATGACCACCGTACAGACAGGATCCCCCATTCCCGCGTTCTCCGTGCCAGCCACCCGTGGCACTTTTTCCACGGCGGACCTGCTGGGCAAAAAGACCGTGCTGTATTTCTACCCTAAGGACAGCACCCCAGGCTGCACGACCGAGTCCCAGAACTTCCGTGACGCCCTGCCCCAGTTCGAGGCTGCGGGCGCGCAGATCATCGGCGTTTCACGCGATTCGCTGGCCTCGCACGAGCGCTTCACGGACAAGCAAGAACTGAATTTCTCCCTGGCCGCCGATACCGACGAAACCCTGTGCCAATTGTTTGGCGTCATCAAGATGAAAAACATGTACGGTAAACAGGTACGAGGCATAGAGCGCAGCACCTTCCTGATCGACGCCCAAGGCGTGCTGGTCCAGGAATGGCGCGGCGTGAAAGTGCCCGGCCATGTGGACGCCGTGTTGCAGGCTGTCCAGCAACAGGCCTGAACCCTTACCGCGCCGGCCATCGAGCCGGCGCACAACCAGGAGTACGCCTTACATGCCGCTACCCAAGTTGCCCACCAAGCTGGGAACCCTGCTTAGCGAAGATGACGTCGCCGTCGTCGTTGCCGAACCCCCCGCCCAGGCGCCCGAGCCGGTCGCCGCACCGCAAGCCAAAGCCAAGCCAGCCCGCAACAAGCCGGCCAGCCCCGCGCGCAAGGTCCAGCCGGCCCCCGTGGCGGCGCCTGCTCCAGCTCCAGCTCCAGCCCCTGCCCCTAAAGCAGCGGCGGCTGCCGCCACCCCGGCGCCCGCGCCTGCGGCAGCGCCCAGCCCCCGTGCGCGTACGGCGCCCAAGCGCACCCGCCTGTCGCCGCAGCAGCGCAAGCTGTTCGTGCTGGACACCAACGTGCTGCTGCACGACTCCAATTCGCTGTTCAAGTTTGAAGAGCACGACATCTTCCTGCCCATGATGGTGCTGGAAGAGCTGGATCACCAGAAAAAAGGCCTGTCCGAAGTGGCCCGCAACGCGCGCCAGGTCAGCCGCTCCCTGGAAGGCCTGGTAGGCGACCATGGCCTGGACAAACCCATACATCTGGACGGCATCGGCAATACCGAGGCACTGGGTTCGGTCATTTTCCAGACCGTCGCGCTGGATACCACGCTGCCCATCCAGTTGCCGGTAGGCAAGGCCGACAACGCCATTCTTGCCGTCGTACATGCGCTCAAGCAATCCATGCCCAAGCGCGAAGTCGTCCTGGTGTCCAAAGACATCAATATGCGCCTGAAAGCCAAGGCGCTGGGCCTGCAAGCCGAAGACTATCTGCACGACCATGTGCTGGACGACTCAGATCTGCTGTACGACGGCGTGATGCCCTTGCCGGCCAACTTCTGGTCCAAGCATGGCAAGAACATGGAATCCTGGCAGCAAGGCGGCACGACGTACTACCGCATCAGTGGGCCCCTGTGCAGCCAGTTCATGGTCAACCAGTTCGTCTTCACCGAAGGGGATGACCCGCTCTACGCTCAGGTGCGCGAAACAGCGGGCAACACCGCCGTGCTGGCAACCTTGCGCGACTACAGCCACGGCAAGAACAACGTCTGGGGCATCACGGCGCGCAATCGCGAGCAGAACTTCGCCCTGAACCTGCTCATGAACCCGGACTTCGACTTTGTCTCGCTGCTGGGCCATGCCGGCACGGGCAAGACGCTGCTGGCCCTGGCCAGCGCCCTGACCCAGACCCTGGAGACCAAGCGCTACAACGAAATCATCATCACGCGCGCCACGGTGCCCGTGGGCGACGACATCGGCTTTCTGCCCGGCACCGAGGAAGAAAAAATGCAGCCCTGGATGGGTGCGCTGGAAGACAACCTGGAAGTGCTGCACCTGGGCACGGGCAAGTCTGCAGCCAATCTGGGCGGCGGGCAGGAACCTCAGCGCAACTCGACCATGGAGCTGATCCGCTCCAAGATCAAGGTGAAATCGCTGAGCTTCATGCGCGGACGCACGTTCATGAACAAATTCCTGATCATCGACGAAGCCCAGAACCTGACCCCCAAACAAATGAAAACCCTGGTGACGCGCGCCGGCCCGGGGACTAAAATCATTTGTCTGGGCAATATCGCCCAGATCGACACCCCCTACCTGACCGAAGGCAGTTCAGGCCTGACCTACGTAGTGGACCGCTTCAAGGGCTGGCCGCACGCCGGACACGTCACTTTGCAGCGCGGCGAACGCTCCCGTCTGGCCGATTACGCCAGCGACGCGCTCTGACCGGCCGCCGCCGCATCACGAAACCGGGTCCTGGACCCGGTTTTTTTATTCGTATACAGAACATGCATTCACGCCTAGAACACGCTGTCGGACTGACCATGGGCGATGCCGCCGGCATCGGACCCGAGATCATTGTGCGACTTTACGAACAAGGCCTTCCTCATCCTGCCGTCGTTTATGGCGATGCCGGCGCGCTGCGCCGCGCACTGACGCTGATCGGCGCGCAGGAGCGCTGGCAGGTACGGGAAACCGACGCTCCTGTTGTCGCTCCGCCTGGCATCATTCCCGTGCTGAACCGCTGGCAGACCCTGCCCGAAGACCTGCCTTACGGCCAGGTGAATGCTCTGGCTGGCCGAGGCTCCTATGAATATCTGTGCCATGCCATCGATGACGCCCAGGCGGGCCGCATCCGGGCCATTGTGACCGCTCCTCTGAACAAACTGGCCATGCAAGCCGGCGGCGTGGATGCTCCCGGCCACACGGAAATCCTGGCCCAGCGCAGCGGCACCGAGCACTTTGCCATGATGCTGGCCAACAAGCAGTTGCGCGTCATTCTGGTCACTATCCACGAAGCCATCAGCAAGGTGCCATCCCTGATCACCTTGGAGCGCGTCCTGCAGACCATACGGCTGGCGCACCGCGCCTGTCGTCAGGCCGGCGTGTCGCAGCCCCGGGTCGCGGTAGCAGGCCTGAACCCGCATGCCGGCGAAGGAGGCAAGTTTGGCCGTGAAGAAATCGACATCATCATTCCGGCTATTGAGCAAGCGCGCCAGGAAGGCCTGGATGTCAGCGGCCCCTGGCCGGGCGATACGATTTTCATGCGCGCACGCCAGGGGGAATTCGATATTGTGGTGGCTCAATACCACGATCAGGGCCTGATACCCGTCAAGTACCTGGGACTGGACGAAGGCGTGAATGTCACCATAGGCCTGCCCTTCATACGCACCAGCGTGGATCACGGCACCGCCTATGACATTGCCGGCCAGGGACGCGCCGATGCCGCTTCGCTGCGCTGCGCCTACGATCTGGCGCTGACCATGAGCGCCCACGCCGCATGATCAAGCGTCTGCCCATAGATCCGTTCCTGCTCAAGCTGTTCGCCACCGTGGCACTGGCCAGCATACTGCCTGCGCAGGGCTGGGGCGTGCCCCTGTTTCACCATGCCACCCAGATCGGTATTGCGCTGCTGTTTTTCCTGCATGGCGCCCGTCTGTCGCGCGACGCCATTCTGGGCGGTCTGTCTCACTGGCGTCTGCACCTGGCCATTCTATCGGTCACATTCGTGCTCTTTCCCCTGCTGGGCAGCGGCCTGGCGGCTGCACTCCACCCCTGGCTAACGGAGAACCTGTATCTGGGCGTGTTGTTTCTGGCTTGCCTACCCAGCACCGTGCAATCCGCCGTCGCCCTGACAGCAATAGCGCGCGGCAATGTACCGGCCTCGATCTGCAGCGCTTCGGCCTCTACCCTGCTGGGTGTGTTTCTGACGCCTTTGCTGATCAGCATCGTGCTGGCCGGCGCCGCAGCCACGCAAGCCGCCGTCTCGCTAGAGGCGGTCGGCAAGATCATGCTGCAGCTTTTCTTTCCCTTTGTATTCGGCCACCTGCTGCGCCCATGGATAGGCGGCTGGGTCGGCAAGCGCAACCAACTGCTGAAAGTCGTGGATCAGGGTTCCATTCTGCTGGTGGTCTACACCGCTTTTTCTGGCGCCGTGGTAGGCGGCCTGTGGTCGTCCACCCCGATCAGCGCGCTGCTGGTGATTCTGCTGGGCAACGCCGTACTGCTCGCCGCAGCGCAGGCTCTGGCGTGGTTACTGGGGGGATGGCTGGGCTTTTCCAGGCCCGATCGCATCAGCCTGTTGATGTGCGGCTCCAACAAAAGCCTGAGCAGCGGCATTCCCATTGCCAACGTGCTGTTCGCGGGCGGCGCCGTAGGGGCCATCATCCTGCCCATCATGCTGTTTCACCAATGGCAACTGCTGGTCTGCGCCTGGCTGGCGGGGCGGCTGGGCCGAAGCGGCCGGGACTGAAAGACGCTCGAACCGGTTCGATACAAAAAAATCCAGCCAGCACTCAACGCTGGCTGGATTTTTTGATTCTTCGCAGATTTCCGGGATGGCGTGTCGCCGGACAGAAGAAGTGCGACTGAAGCCGCCATGCGCAGGTAGACAGGTCTCGTTCGGGCTGAGGGCTTGCCGGTGCTGTGCACCGGTTCCCTGGTCGCAAGAGCGATCCGGGCGTGCCGTTAACTCGTCCGGTTGTTCGCCCCCCAGGCGAACAACAAGAGCCGGACTCGAACAGAACGGCGCTTGCCTCCCGGATCGCTCTTGCGCCTGCGGCAAGCCCTCTGACCCGCCCGCACGAGACCTGCACACCTGCGAATGGCTCAGTGTGTTTCT
>JAEXOO010000023.1 GCA_023439305.1 Pseudomonadota bacterium | reverse complement strand
CCCGAACAGGATTGTGAAACGCCTTCGCGCCGATGATAGTGGACGGACGTCTGTGAAAGTAGGTCATCGTCAAGCTCTTATCCGCCAAAACCCCCGCAAGCTCACCCTTGCGGGGGTTTTGCTTTTGCGCGAACGCTTTGTGTGCGCCCCCTCCGGGCGCCGCCCATGCCCCGCTGCCCAGTCCAGCCAGTCTTCTTCTTGTGCGGCTTGGACATCCACTTTTCCCTTCTTCTTTTTTCTATCCTGCGCGTAGAATACGCAATAAATAGTTTAGAGCTAAAGGAGTTGGCGATGGCAGCAGAAGGTGTAGTGGATGCGATCGTGATCGGGGCGGGGCACAATGGGCTGGCGGCCGCCGTCGAATTGGCCAGCCGCGGCTGGAAAGTACAAGTCATAGAGGCCAAAAGCTCGGCGGGCGGTGCGGTCAGCACCCAAGAGCTGACGCTGCCGGGATTCCGGCACGATGTATGCGCCATGAACCTGTCGTCGTTCGCGGGCTCGGCGTTTCATGCCAGGCACAAAGATGCGCTGGCGCGGCATGGCTTGGAGTTTGCGCCGGCCCAGCATTGTTTTGCCAGCATATTCCGGGATCAGACCTGGCTAGGCGTAAGCACCGATCTGCAAGCCACCTTGGCTCGGATTCGCGCCGTCTCCGAAGAGGACGCGCAGGCCTGGCAAGTCATGCTGGATGACTTTCAGCGCAAGGCGCCGCATCTTTTTGGCGTATTAGGTAATCCCATGCCCTCTTGGGGGCTGGTCAAGAGTGCTTGGCGAAGCTGGCGGGAGCTGGGCAAAGAGGGTGTCGCTGAATTGATGCAGTTGCTCTTGGCGACGCCGCGAGACTTTCTGGACCGTCATTTTGAAAGCGACTCATTGAAGGCGATGATGGCGGCGTGGGGCTTGCATGTGGACTTTACGCCCGACACGGCCGGAGGAGCCTTGTTTCCTTATCTGGAGTCCATGGCCAACCAAGCGTTTGGCATGGTGATAGGCAAAGGTGGAGCGGACACCATCATCAAAGCCATGACAGGTTTGCTGCATGAGCTGGGCGGAGAGCTGCTGTTGGATGCGCCGGTGTGCAAGATCGAGCAAGAGAATGGTCGAGCCAGCGCCGTCGTCCTGGCCGATGGCCGGCGTTTGAACGCTCGCAAGGCTGTCATTGCCAATTTGAATCCCCAACTGGTGTTCGGGCGCCTGGTGGACGTCCATTCGGTGCCGGCTACGTATCAGAAGAAAGTGGATGAGTTTCGCCCTGGACTGGGCACTATGATGGTGCACCTGGCTCTGGACAGCCTGCCGGACTGGACGGCGGGAGCACCGTTGCAAGGCTTTTCCTACGTGCATCTGGCGCCCGATCTGGCCATGATGAGCCAGGTCTATGCGCAAGCCGCTGCCGGTCTGCTGCCTGCTGAGCCTGTTCTGGTCGTAGGACAGCCTACAGCCCTGGATCCTCAGCGTGCGCCCGATGGCAAACATGTGCTGTGGGTGCAGGTGCGCGTTCTGCCGGCGCAGGTGCGCGGCGATGCGCTGGGCTGCATTCCTGCAGGCGACTGGTCTCAGATCAAGCAGGACTATGCCGAACGCGTTCTGGACGTATTGGAGGGCTATGCGCCCGGCCTGCGCGGCAAGATCCTGGCCAGTCATGTGATGTCTCCCCAGGATCTAGAGCAGTTCAACCCCAGCCTGATCGGCGGTGACAATCTGTCTGGCAGCCATCATCTGGATCAGAACTTCTTTTTCCGGCCGGTGGCCGGCTACTCCCGGTACAGCACGCCGATCAAGGGCTTGTATTTGTGCGGCGCGGCGACATGGCCGGGCGCCGGCACGGGCGCCGGCTCGGGATTCATGCTGGCGAGCATGCTGGCCGCTTGACTGTCCTGCAGACCAGGCTGTCGCGGGGGAGAGGGAAGCGGAGGATAGCCCAGCCGATTTTCACGTTCTGTGCCTGACAGCCTATAGACCATTCAGGCGCAAGCGCGCATGTTCCAGTCGCTCCTGCCTGGCCTCCACTTCACGCAACTGCTTGCGTATGCCCTCGATGTGTTCACGCGCGGCGCGGCGTGCTTGATCGGGCTGGCCTTGTGTCACGGCAGCGCACAAGCGGGCATGCTGTCGGTCCAGTTGGCGTTTTGAGGTCTGGTTCGGGTACAGATGCTGTACGGAAACCCGTACGGTGGACAGCATCAGCTCATTGAACAGGCTGATCATGTGGACCAGTACGGGGTTGTGGGAGGCTTCGCAGATCGCCAGATGAAAGGCGTGGTCGGCGCGCGCGATGTTTTCGGGTGCGCTGTCCCGGGCGTGAAGGTCTTCCAGTTCCTGAAAGCGCCGCCGGATGAGGATGTGGTCGGCCTCGGTGCCGCGTGCTGCGGCCAGCCGGGCCGCTTCGCTTTCCAGCAGCTCGCGCACTTCCAGCAGGTCATACAAGGTTCGCTCTTGATGCAGCAGCAGATGCTCCAGCGGCAGGCTGGCGGCCGATTGCACCAGGTTGGCGACATAAGAGCCTTTGCCGTGCCGGGTTTCGATCAGTCCACGAGCGCGCAACAGCTGCAGACCTTCGCGCAGCGCCGAGCGCGACACTGCCAGGCGTTGAGTCAGTTGCCGTTCAGAAGGCAGAGCCTGTCCGGGCTTGAGCACACTGTCCATGATGAGGGTCTGGATCCGGCGTGCGACCATGTCGGCAGTCGGTTCGGTACGGGCTTCAGTGTAGAAGTTCATGGTGGTCAGACCAGTAGGGGGGTGGTTTCAATCATACCTTTTTATCTCTTCAAGATATTGATTTAAAGTATAAAAAATAAGAATATAAAATCACCTAGGGTAAAAACTGGTCTGACCTCTTGGGGCTGCGCTGGACAAGCCGGTTCGCATCATTGACCATGCGCTTGGTAGGGCTAGCGTAGCGAGACAAAAGCAGGAAGCGGCCCTTGGGAGACTTTATTGACAGGAGGCGACATGAGCCTGCGTTACGATGAACAACTGGATGGCGTGCTGCCGCGCATCGACAGGGTGGCATTGCTCAGCCGCATGCGCGACGACATCCCCGAGCTGGAAGTGCTGCATACCGATGAGCAGCTTCGCCCCTATGAATGCGATGGCTTGAGCGCGTATCGTGCTCGCCCCTTGCTCGTGGTGCTGCCGCGCGATGCCGCTCAAATTCAGGCTGTGATGCGGCTGGCGAACGAGATGGGCGTGCCGGTGGTGGCCCGCGGTGCGGGGACGGGTTTGTCGGGCGGCGCCTTGCCGCTGGAACAGGGCATTTTGCTGGTGATGGCGCGCTTGAACCGCATTCTGGATCTGGATCCACAGGCCGGCATCGCCCGGGTGCAGCCGGGGGTGCGCAATATTGCCATTTCCCAGGCGGCCCAGCCTTATGGGCTGTACTATGCGCCCGATCCCTCATCGCAGATCGCTTGCTCGATCGGCGGCAATGTAGCCGAGAACGCCGGTGGGGTGCATTGCCTGAAATACGGCCTGACGGTGCATAACATCATGCGTCTGGAAGTGATCACCGTGACAGGAGAACGGCTGATTCTTGGGTCCGAGGCCCTGGACAGTCCTGGCTTCGATCTCATGGCCTTGTTCACGGGATCCGAGGGCATGTTGGGCATAGTGACCGAGATCACGGTGCGCTTGCTGGCGCGGCCTCCCTGTACGGTGGTGCTGCTGGCCAGCTTCGACGACGTGGAAAAGGCAGCCGATGCGGTGGCGCGCATTATCGGGCAAGGTATTGTGCCTGCCGGTCTGGAAATGATGGATCAGATGTCCATCCGGGCCGCCGAAGACTTCATCAAAGCAGGCTATCCAGTGGATGCCCAGGCTATCCTGCTGTGCGAAATCGATGGAGCACAGGCTGATGTGCAGGATGACGTGGCGCGGGTTGAGCAGGTCTTGTTCGATTCAGGCGCTCAAGATGTGCGAGTGGCGCATGATGAACTGGAACGCCAGCGCTTTTGGGCGGGACGCAAGAATGCGTTTCCGGCCGTAGGCCGCATCTCGCCCGATTATTACTGCATGGACGGCACCATTCCGCGACGCCAACTGGCCCATGTGCTCAAAAAGACGGCTGAGTTGTCCGAGGAGTACGGCTTGCGCGTGGCCAATGTGTTTCATGCCGGCGACGGCAATATGCATCCTCTGATCCTGTTTGATGCCAATGAGCCGGGCGAGCTGGAGCGCGCCGAGGCGCTGGGCGGAAAAATCCTGGAACTGTGCGTGGCAGTCGGCGGCACCATTACCGGCGAGCACGGCGTGGGGCGCGAGAAGATCAATCAGATGTGCGTGCAGTTCAACGAAGACGAGTTGCAGTTCTTCCACGCGGTCAAAGCGGCGTTCGACCCGCAGACCTTGCTCAATCCCGGCAAGAATATTCCGACCTTGAATCGCTGCGCCGAATTCGGCGGCATGCATATTCATCATGGGGAATTGCCTTTTCCTGAATTGGAGCGTTTCTGATGAGCTCATCCGACATGAAGAGTCAGGACTGCAGCGAGCTGTTGCTCGATCAGGTGCGTGTCGCTTTGGCGGCCAAAACACCGCTGCGCATACGGGGCGGGGGCAGCAAGGATTTTATGGGCGCCCAGGTACAAGGGCAGGACATCAGTCTGTCCGGGCATCAAGGGGTTGTGGATTATGATCCCGCCGAGCTGGTCGTGACCGTGCGTGCTGGTACGTCTCTGGCGGATCTGGACGCAGTGCTGCGGGAGCAAGGGCAATGGCTGCCGTTCGAGCCGCCGCAGTTCAGTGGACAGGCGACGGTAGGAGGAGCGATGGCTTGCGGCCTGTCGGGGCCCCGTCGCCCCTGGGCAGGTTCCTTGCGGGACTATGTGCTGGGATGTCGTGTAATCAGCGGGCTGGGCTCGCATCTGCGGTTTGGTGGACAGGTTATGAAAAATGTAGCCGGCTACGATGTTTCCCGTTTGATGGTCGGGGCGCAGGGCAGTCTGGGCATGATCACCGAAGTGTCGTTCAAGGTGTTGCCGCGCCCTCGCAGCACGCATAGCCTGGTTCTGGAGGCCAAGCAGGCCGATATGGCGGGGCTGTGGCGACGATGGCGCGACGATAGCCGCCCCGTCAGCGGCATGAGCTGGCAAGATGGCCGGCTGCATGTACGCCTGGAGGGAGGGGAGAGCTCGGTGCGTTTGGCGCGCGAGGAACTGGGCGGAGAAGCGCTGGAAGCAGCGTACTGGGATGAGCTGCGCGAGCATGGATTGGGGTTCTTCCGGCAGCCGGGCCCCTTGTGGCGTATTGCCCTGCCGGTCGATGCTCCGGCTCAAGGCTGGCCGGGCGATACGCTGGTGGACTGGGGTGGAGGGCAGATCTGGTTGAAGTCCGATGCCAAGCCGGCTCGCATCCATGAGCAGGCTCGGGAACTCCAGGGGCATGCCCGTTGCTGGTCGGGCCCGCAGGCTGGCCGGGATGCCTTGCCTGAACCTTTGCTTATCTGGCACCGCCGGCTCAAGGATCAGTTGGATCCTTCCCATATTTTTAATCCAGGCCGGCTGTTTGCCGCATCCGCATCGGAGTCCACATGCAAACACATTTGACCGACTGGGCACGGGAGCTGCCAAGGGCGCAAGAGGCGCAGTCCATTTTGCGCTCCTGCGTGCACTGCGGATTCTGCAATGCCACCTGTCCCACATACCTGGATCAGGGCAATGAGCTGGACGGCCCGCGCGGTCGGATCTACCTGATCAAGATGTTTCTGGAAGGGGAGGCGACTTCCGAGCTCACGCAGCGCCATCTGGATCGCTGTCTGAGCTGCCGCAATTGTGAGACGACCTGTCCGTCGGGCGTCAAGTACCATGCCTTGTTGGATATCGGCCGTTCGGCGCTGGAGCCTCGGGTGCAACGGCCCTTGAAAGCGCGCGCCATGCGTGTAGCGCTGACCAAGATTCTGCCTGAGCCCGATCGAGTGCAAGCCTTGCTGGGTGCGGCACGCCTCGTGCGTCCTTTGCTGCCCGACTCCCTGAAAGGGAAAATTCCGCAGAAGGATACCGGTAACCTTCACCGACCCTCCATCCGCCATCCCAAGCGGGTGCTGATGCTGGAGGGGTGCGTACAGCCGGCCATGGCACCGGGCATCAATGCCGCTACGGCCCGCGTGCTGGACAGGCTGGGCATCAGCGTCACGCCCATCGCCCAGGCGGGCTGTTGCGGCGCTTCGTCCTATCACCTGGGAGCACAGAAGCAAGGTCTGGAGCAGGCGCGGCGCAATATCGATGCCTGGTGGCCGCAGATCGAACAGGGCGCGCTGGCCATCGTGCAGACGTCCAGCGGCTGCGGGGCATTCGTCAAGGAATACGCCGATCTGTTCAGGAACGACCCAGTTTATGCCGAACGTGCGCGGCGGGTGAGCGAACTGGCCCTGGATCTGGTCGAGGTCCTGGAGCAGCAGCCTTTGGAGGACTGTCTGAATCAGCAGGCGCGGCCACGGCTGGCTTTCCATTGCCCCTGCACCTTGCAGCACGCCCAGAAGCTGGGGGGACGGGTGGAATCGGTATTGACGCGACTGGGGTTCGAATTGGGCGCTGTGCCGGACAGCCATCTGTGTTGCGGTTCGGCAGGGACTTACTCCCTGACTGAGCCCGAGATCGCCGGCCGCCTGCGGGATCGCAAGCTCGATGCGCTGGAAAGCAGTCGTCCTGATCTTATTGTCACCGCCAATATGGCCTGCGGCAATCACTTGAACAGCGCGGGCCGCACGCCAGTTCGACATTGGATTGAACTCGTGGATGACTACCTCCAAAGCCAGGCGGACTGAGTCGGCGATCGCAGTTCCCTGCTGTGATCAACCCGAGGCCCATCTTGATCAAGATGGGCTTTTTTCATAGAGAAGCGGGCGAAGCGGCCGGTATATGGGCGCCTGTTGAGACTCTATTTTCTGATTAAACGGTTTTTGTATTTTCAAGCTGTTGTTTTCAATCTGTTTTCTTCTTTTTTTTCGTGGTTTGGCAGCGCCCTTGGCAGCGTGTTCTGTCTTCCTGGCGCCGTTTCGAATCAAATAGAGCGGCGCTAAACGGAGGGCCAGGAATCTTCTGGATACGATGAGCGACCGTTGTGAACCAGGCGTCTCAAGGCCAGGGAGCAACGCGTTTGAACCATAACTCTTGGAGATATTCCGAATGAACTATTTGAAAGCAATGGTGGGCGCTGTTCTCGGCCTGGCCCTGGTGGCTCCCAGCATGGCCAGTGTGCGTACGGTCACTGTGTACAATAAAAGCAAGGACGTCATGGTCGCCTTCTATGCATCCAATACCGGTAGCAGCAGCTGGGAAGAAGATATCCTGGGCGCTGACGTGCTGGCGTCGGGCGACAGCCTGGATGTGGATATCGACGATGGCACGGGCGCCTGTCGCTTCGATCTGCGCGCCGACTACCAGGACGGCAGCAAGGCCATCCAGGAAAACTTCAATGTGTGTAAGGAAAGCAGCATCACGTTTACGGACTGATGCTGTTCCTGTCCAGCAAGACACGGATTCGTGTCTTGCTGGAGGGAAGGTTTAGAACACCCAGCTGGCTCGCGCCTGGATGCCATGATCCCGGGTGCCGCCGGCCAACTGGCCGGAGTAGACCAGGCTCAGACGGCTATTGCGGCTGCTTGCCCATTCCAGGCCTGCTTCGGCCAGCATGGCGTTGCGGGCCATGGGCGCGCCGCTGATGCTGAAGGAGGGGCCGGCGGCAAACCGCATGTCGCTGGCAGGCGAGGTCTTGCCGATCAGGTGCCGCCATCCCAGCCCCGCCGTGGCGCTCAACCGCCCTTCCTTGGACTGGGCAAAATCATATCGGCCTCGCAATCCCAGCGTAGCGAATGCGGTGCTGTAGCTTTGGCTGTCGCCCTGCAAGGCACCGGCTGCCCCGTTTTCTGAAAAAGCGCCTCGGCGTGTCCAGACCTGGGCCATATTGAGATACGGCTCCAGCGCTGCGTTAAGCCACTGCTGGGTGTAGGCGGCCTCTGCGAAGATCTGGGCAGACCCTACCCGGTAATCAGCTTTTTGCTCCCCCATGCCCTGGTAGGCAATATGGCGTCTCGTATCGATGTCGTACCACGAGTAGGAAGCCCCCCCGCGCAGGACCCATGGGCCTTGCGACGCGCCGGCATAGGCCATCAGGTGATAGCCGTCCGCTTTGGCCGAGCCCATGGCATCGGTGCCGTAAGATGAACTGGTCAGCGCTCCCGCCAGGCCGGCGCGTGTGTTTGCGCCCAGGCGCGTGTCGGCGCCGAACATGAATCCGCCGATGGATCGGGTCAGGCGCGCGGCATCGTCGCTGGCTCCCAACGTACCCCAACTGCCCAACACGCGAGCCCAGGCGCCATGAGGTTCAGAGTCGCCTGTTTGCCCATTGCTGAAGCCTACATCGGCGTGCGCCATCCGCCCTAGCGAGGCCTGGCGCAGCAGACCACTGGTGTCGATCAGCGCTGACAGGGCGGAGGCGTGGATTTCCCCGGAGAGCTGGCTGTAAAGCTGGTGAGCGCTCTGGGCGTCGGGCAGCATGACGGCGGCGCGGTATTCCTGGTCAGTAACCGTTTGCTGGTCGATGGCTTGCGCGACGGCGGACTGGTTGCCGGTAGCCGCCAGTGCGGCGAAGGGCAGGTCGTTGCGCCGGACCGACAGACGCAGACCAGGCTGGGCGGCATTCGCATTGTCCTGCTGTACCTTCATGGCCACATAGGGCAGGCTCAGCTCGTCGGCATTGTCGAAGCGGCTGTTCGCGGTGATCCGGGCGGCATTCAGAAATGTGATATCTCGTCCCAACAGATCAGGAGTCAGCCCGTTAATTTGTAATTCGCCGCCCTGGATGTCGGCGGAACCCTGCACCTGCAGCAGGTCGGCGCGTCCGTCCGGCGCCATTTCAATCTCCAGCCGGGAGCCGGCCAATTGCGTATAGTCGCCCGCCACCGTCAGGGTGCCGATCGAATTGCCGGGCTGGACGGCGCCCGCCGCCACCACATTTCCCACGGTACCCGAACCGCCCAGGGCACCCTCGCGTTCGATGGTCAGGTCCGAGTTGCGCAGAGATCCGTTGACCGTCAGTTTGCCCTGTTGAATGCGTGTCTGGCCCTGGTAGGTATTAGCGCCCGTCATGACGATATGGCCCAGTCCGCTTTTGTTCAGCCCGCCGGTGCCGCTGATGTCATTACTCCAGATGGAGTTGAATCCCTGGGTGTCGACCCGGAAGGTGCTGGGAAAGCCCTCGGCCCCGAATTGCACGGGGCCGTCGATGGCGCGGCCCAGATCCAGCATTCCCCAGCCGTAAATGTCTTTGTTGCCCCAGTCTTTGTCTGTGTTGTTGGCGGAGGTCAGCAGCACTTCGATGATCTGGCGCGCAGTCATGTAGGGAAAGGCCTGACGCAAGACAGCCGCTGCGCCGCTGACGACGGGGGCGGCCATGGAGGTGCCGGCCATCAGTCCGTAGGTGCCGTCCGGCATGGTGGAATAGATCGGCGAGTCCTGACGCTCATAGCCGGCCGTAGGCGCGTCTCCGCCCGGCGCGGCAATGCACCAGAGCTGGGCATAGCCGCAGCGATTGCTGTAGCTGCTGATTTCACCGTTTCTGTCGACCGCCACGACGGCGATCAGGCTGCCCTGCAGATCGGAGAAGTCGGCTTCGAGCAGCTCGGGGTCATCGACATCGTTCAGTTTCCAGGTGGCCGGATTGTTGGTGTCGACATCACCGTCGTCGTTGAGCAAGAAGCGATACCAGCCCTTGCCGGTGTTCTCGGGCGTTATCGCGGGCAGCATCGCGAGTCCCATGGGGGATTTGCTGGCGATGGGCTGCACGAGATACTCATTGTTGGCTGCAAATACCATCACGATATCGGCATTTGCTGCATTCAGAAGTAGGTTGTACTCGCTTTCAACATCCGAGGCGATGGCCTGGAAATTCATGACCTGATAGTGCGGGTTGGGCACTTTCTGACCGGTCACGGGATCCGTAATAGTGGGAGTCGGCGTCGCAGACGGGCCGTAGCTGCCATTTAAGACGCCTGCTCCGCTGGCGATCGCGCGGGCGAAGGCGTCTGCCTCTGCCGTGTCGCTTCGAAGCGCTGTCGGCCCCAGGATGCGCAGCGGCAGAATATGGGCATCGTAAGCAACGCCGTGCATGTTGTAGCCGTCGCGAGCCGCTGCGGCGATACCGGCGACGTGCGTGCCGTGGGCAAAGTCAGTCTGCCCAGGCGCGCGGCCGACATAGGAAGGATCGCCCCAGGTCAGGTAGTTGCCCCTCAGGGATGAGACACGGCCATCGAATTTTGGGTGATCAATATCCAGCCCGTCGTCCACCACGGCGATCAGCACGCCCTTGCCGGTGTAGCCTTTGGCGTAGGCGTATTGGGCACGAACATCCAGCAGGGTATGGGCGCCTAGAAATTCGGGTGTGATAAACGATTCGGGGCTGATGCTTTGCTGCGCCATTAGCGGGCCGGAGGATAAACCGATTAACAGGCCAGTCAGGGCGTTTAAACGAAAAATCCTGCCTGCGCGCTTTATAGCTGGCAGTGTACGGTCCTGCTGTTTTATTGTGGTTTTCGCCATCGTCTCTCTCATGCTGCCGCTTAGCGGCCAGTAGTAGGAATAAAGAGAGTAGCGATCTTCAAAAGATGGGGGCGTTTAATAAATACGCTCTGACTTCCAGCGCACTTAAAACAAAAACGCCAACCCATAAGGATTGGCGCAAGTGCTTGCATTGCTGCTGTTTGTATACTGCGTTTCGATGGTGCCGGTGAAAGGAATCGAACCCTCGACCTTCTCATTACGAATGAGCTGCTCTACCGACTGAGCTACACCGGCTAACCGAAGACATGAAGTATAGCCTGATTTTTTTGGTTTTGTAAATGCTGTCAGCCGTCTTGAAGCTGCGCGTGCTATGTTGGCGTTTTATGTTCAGGGACAGGGGGCGACAATGCTTGGGATCAAGATCGGTTTTCTGGTGGCAGCGTTTTTGCCATGGCTTGCAGCGATCTGCGCCAAGGCCGGCGGCAAAGGTTTTGACAACAATAACCCCCGGCCATGGCTCGCGGGCCTGACGGGCTGGCGTGCGCGCGCGAATGCGGCCCAGGCCAATGCCTTTGAAGCCCTGCCGTTTTTCTATGCTGCTGTGCTGATTTCCTTGTGGTCGGGAGCAGATGCCCAGCGAGTGGAAAGCTTGGTGATGGCTTGGCTGGTGCTACGGGTGGTGTACCTGCTGATGTATCTGTCGGGCAAGGGCGCACTGCGTTCGCTGGTGTGGTTTCTGGCCCTGGCGGTCAATGTGTGGATTCTGTTTTTGCCGGTGCTCATCACCTGATCGATCGAGGGCAGGTTCAGGGGCTCCACTTAGTCTGATGTGGCAAGGCGGCAGAGCAGCAGTGGTATGCAAATCGCCCCGGAAATCAAGGCGAAAGCCGATTTCCGGGGCGATTTTTGCGTCATGACCGAAAAGAAGAGAGGTCAGCGTGCACCGTCCTGCGGGTCTTCAGCTTCTTCGCGAATGCGGATGGCGGAGGGGAACAAGTCCCAGCAGGCGATGAACATGGCCGCGATCAAAGGTCCGATCACAAAGCCGTTCAGGCCAAAGACGGACAGGCCGCCCAGGGTGGAAATCAGGATGATGTAGTCCGGGATCTTGGTGTCCTTGCCGACCAGCAATGGGCGCAGCAGATTGTCCACCAGACCGATCACGAAAATGCCGAAGGCTGTCAGGACGGTGCCTTCAAAGTAGCTGCCCGACACAAAGAAGTAAATTGCGACGGGGGCCCAGATCAAGGAGGCGCCGACGGCGGGCAGCAGAGACAGCAGCGCCATCAGAACGCCCCAGAACAGGGCTCCCTGGATGTCCAGAAACCAGAACATGATGCCGCCCAGCGCGCCTTGCGTGGCGGCCACGGCAATATTGCCTTTGACGGTGGCGCGCACGACGGTGGTGAACTTGCGGAACAGATGGGTTTTCTGGTCTTCGCCCAAGGGAATGAGCTGGCGGCAGTGGCGGCCCAGTTCTACGCCGTCGCGTAGCAGAAAGAACAGCATGTACAGCATGATGCCCATGCTGACCAGGAACTGGAACGTGTTCTGTCCGACGTTCAGCGCTTGCTTGGTCAGGAACTGGCCTCCCTGGACGGCGAACTGGGAGAATTTTTCTTGCAGGGTGGCGAAATTGTCCAAGCCCAGTCGGGCCGCCAGGTCGTGCGCGCTAGGCGGCAGGGCGTTCAGGATTTTTTGCAGATAGGAGCCTGGATTGAGCTGGCCGCTGTTCATCAAGTCGTACAGTGTGGCGATCTGCTGCACCAGCGAGATCGAGATCAGGATGACCGGGATAATGACGATAAGCACAATGATAAGCAGACTCAGCAGCGCGGACAGGGAGCGCCGGCCACGGGTGCGCGCCAGCAGCTTGCGCTGCACGGGAGCGAACAGAATGGCCAGCACGGCGCTCCAGAACACCGCGCCGTAGAACGGCAGCAGGATCCAGACGAAGGCGGCTGAGACCGCCGTCAGCAGCAGCAGGAATGTGCGAAATTGCAGGACGGGCCGTGTGGACATGAAGTTTTCCAGAGTCGTGGATTGAGCCGATTGTAAGGGGGAATTGCGCTGGCGGGCGTGATTGTTGGTATCGGGTGCGGCACAGGCGTTTCACATCTGTGTCATATGGGTTTCGCATCCTTGAGGACGGCGGGAAAGCCTGGCACAAGGCATCCCTGAGCCTACAACTTCAAAGGACTGCATCATGAAAGAGCTGGATCTGGACGACATCGCTGCCAACCCGGGCGCAGGTGAGAGCTTCGACAGCGTCGTGGCCCGTGTGTCGGCGCGTCGCCGTTTTCTGAAAAGCGGCCTTGGCGCCGGCGCGCTGGGTTTTCTGGGCTTAGGCGCGGGCCTGCCCGCCACTGCGCAGCCGGCGGCTCCCGCCAAGGCGGCGACGGGTGGCGCGGGCGCGCCCAGCCTGGGCTTTTCCCCTGTGAAGGCCAGCACCGAAGACACCATCGCGCTGCCGCAAGGTTATGAGCATCAAGTCATCAATCGCTGGGGCGACCCTTTGTTCACCCATTCGGCGCAGTTCAAGGGCGACGCGTCGGAGGGCGGCGACGCCCAGGCGCAGCAGATCGGTTACAACCACGACGGCATGCATTTCTTCCCGATTGATGCCAGCGGCAGCCAGATTGGCAGCAACAGCACCGAAGGCTTGCTGGTGACCAATCATGAATACATCACCCCTCATTTTTTCTTCCCGGATGGCGTTGTGCCGGCCAATGCGCAATGGAGTGCGGATTGGGTGCGCAAGTCCCAACATGCGCAGGGCGCGTCGGTCGTGCATATTCGCCTGAACGGGGACAAGGGCTGGGAGCCCGTGCTGGACTCCCCTTTCAATCGCAGCATCAATGGCAATACGCCTATGGCCATGGTCGGTCCGGCCGCCGGCCATGCCTTGCTCAAGACCGGCGCCGACGCCTCGGGCCGATTGGTACTGGGCACCTTCGGCAACTGCGGCAATGGCTATACGCTCTGGAATACCTACCTGACCTGTGAGGAAAACTTCACGGATTATTTCGGCGTGGGCACTCAGGAGGAAAAGGCCGCGGATTACCATGATGCGGCCCAGCAGGCGCATCTGCAGCGCTACAAAGGATCCGGCAAGGCGGCGGACGGCGATTATCGCTGGGATACGCACGACGAACGTTTTGACTGGACCAGCGAGCCCAATGAAAGCAACCGCTTCGGCTGGATTGTGGAGATCGATCCTTTCGATCCGCACTCCATACCCAAGAAGCTGACCGCACTGGGCCGTTTCAAGCACGAGAATGCGGCCATGACGTTGGCTGACGACAAGCGCGTAGTCGTTTATATGGGCGACGATCAGCGCAGCGAATACATCTATAAGTTCGTGTCTGACGGGCGTTTCGATCCGGCTCAGCCGGCCCGCAACCGCTTGCTGCTGGACAGCGGCGTGTTGTATGTGGCGCACTTCAGCTCGGAAGGTGCCGCGTCTGACGGGGCCGGTGCGGGGCGTTGGATTCCCCTGGTGCTGGACACCCCGACTACGGATGGCCGGAAACTGGGCGATTTGTTCGCGGATATGGGCGAACTGTTGGTCAAGACCCGTCAGGCGGCCGATGCCGTGGGCGCGACGTCCATGGACCGCCCCGAGTGGGTGGCGGTGCACCCGGTGACGCGCGAAGCCTATGTCACCCTGACCAATAATAGCGACAGGGGCAAGGACAAGGCCCGCTGGCCCGGCGGCCCCAAGCATCCCGGCGTCGATGCCGCCAATCCCCGGGCGGAAAATCCGTACGGGCAGATTGTGCGCTGGCGTGAAAAGGGAGGCGATCCGGCTCAGGACACGTTCGAGTGGGACATCTTTCTGCTGGCTGGCAATCCGCATATTCATCCCGAGGGAGATCTCTTGAGCGGTTCGGTCAATGTCACCAAGGACAATGCGTTCAATAGTCCTGACGGCCTGGCTTTCGACACTCACGGGCGCCTGTGGATCCAAACGGACGGCAACTATACCAACAAGGGCAAGTACGAAGGGCACGGCAATAACCAGATGCTGATCGCCGACCCTGTCAGCAAGCAGGTGCATCGTTTCCTGGTTGGCCCCAAAGGCTGTGAGGTCACTGGCATTACCTGGACACCGGACCAGCGCTATGTCTTTATCAATATCCAGCACCCGGGCGAAGGCATGGAGGTGGAGCCGTCCCAGAAGACGCCGACGGCTGTCTCCACGTGGCCGGATGGCGACAAGGCCAGCCGGCCGCGTCCCGCTACTGTCGTGATCTGGCGCAAAGATGGCGGCGTGGTCGGAGCTTGATGTAGACGCTAGGCGGGATTGGGGCGCGCCAGCGATAAATAGTGGCTGGCGCGCCAGATATGGGCGCCGCTGCGCTCGAACCAGCGATAGGTGTCGGTGATGCGCAGAGTGCGCGAGGCATCATTCGCGGCCAGGGGGCCGGCGAGCAGATCACTGCGTAGGGTGCGCAGGGATTGCGCCAGCAGCGCGGCATCAGCTTCGACCTTGCTCAGCCAATGGCTCTGAGCCTGGCCGTGCAGGCCGCTCAGGGCCAGACCAGCCATCCGCGCGGCGCACGTACTGGTTTCTTGGTAGCGGGCGTCTCGCAGGTCGGTATCCGGCCGATGCTGAATACGGCTCTGCAGTCGCAGAAGATGATCGATGGCGTGCAGTTGCGCGCTTAGGCGCGCCGCCATGGTTTCGTCGTCAGCCGGGCTTTGTATGCGCACCACGAAGTCGTAGGCCTGCTCCAGCACGGTGCTGATCTGTTGCAGGTCGGCGGGGGCGGACTCGGGCAAAGCCATCTCCAGACTTTGCTGATACATGTTCAGCAGACGTGTGGCGGTTTCTTCGAGCGTGCGTTGAGCTGTTTCGGCAGCCACGGACGGGACGCTTAACAGGCTGTCATCCAGGTAGTGCTGGGCTTGGGCTGCGCGCTCGGGAACCAGTCGCTGCACCCAGCGCGCGAACAATCCGGTAAATGGCAGAAACAGCACAGCGCCCAGACCGATGAACAGGCTGTGAAAGGCGGCCAGGGCGACGGCGCCAGGAGCAACGTCGATGTAGGCGCTGGCCGCATGCAGCCCTTTCAAAAACAGCGGCAGCAACAGCAGGGCGATCAGCCCCGAAATAACATTGAACAGAATGTAGGCCGCTGCCGTACGCTTGGCGTAGACAGTGCCGCCGATGGCTACCAGAGCGCCCGTCAAGGTAGTGCCGATGGAGGCGCCGACGACGACCGCCGCCGCCTGATCGAAGCTGATGGCACCGGCGTCCAGCGCCGTCAGCGTCATGGCAATAGCGGCCGTGGACGATTGCAGCACGGCCGTCAGGGCCAGACCGATCAGCATGATAATCAGATAGGCGCCGTAACCGCCGGTCGGCAGGTGCGCCATGCTGAAGGAGTCGGACAGGCCTTGCATGCCTTGTTGCAGGGTGCTCAGGCCCAGGAACAGAATGCCGAAGCCGGCCAGGGCTCGGCCCAGTTCTTTGCTGCGACCTTTGCCTAGCAGCTTGATCAAGGCGCCGATGCCGATCAGGGGCAGGGTATAGAAACCCAGATTCACTTTCAGGCCCAAGCCCGAAACGATCCAGCCGGTCGCGGTATTGCCCAGACTGGCGCCTATGACCACGCCGATGGCTTGGGAGAATGTGATCAATCCGGCGCTGACAAAGCCGATAAGGGTGACCGTAGTGGCGGTGGACGATTGTGCCAGAGCCGTGATCAGAGCACCGGAGGCAAATGCCTTGATGGGCCGCCCCGTGAAAGCCAGCAGAATTCGTTGCAGTGAACCGCCGGCAAAGGCGACCAACCCTTCGGACAGCAGCATCATGCCGATCAGGAAAAGTCCGAGCCCCCCGAAAAAGGGGAAGAGGGTATCAAGCATGGTGGCACAAAGTGGCAGGTGCAAAGCCGGCAGTATAAGGCCGAACCGGTGCAGGCAGCACGAGATGGGTGCGCAATGCAAAACGCCCGCTTGGCATGCCAAGCGGGCGTTTCGGTATAAGTGGCTCCCCGACCAGGGCTCGAACCTGGGACCTGCGGATTAACAGTCCGTCGCTCTACCGACTGAGCTATCGGGGAACAGCAAAGAAAAAGATTATATACGTGTTTTTTGTGTTTTGTAAAGAAACATTTTCAAAAAACCGTTTTAAGGCGCTTGCATCGTTATCTTGAGCTTGGCAATAGGAAAAAGTCCTGATGCGCTTGACTAGAGCGTACTGAGCGGTTGAAAGCGTAAATTCACTGCCTAAGCAATAAATGGTTACAAGGCTTGTCTGCCTTGAGCTAGAGGCAAAAATACTTATTTCTGCTTGGAGGGACGGGTAGAGGCCGGACTAGGGAAAATGCTGACAGCGCTTGTCGTTTGCCGTTTTCACAGTTTATTGACATAAATATTATTTAAACCTCAAATATAAAAACTTGAATTTTTCTATGAGAATGGATCGCATCGCAGAACGTGTTCCCGTTTCAAAAGACTTAAAGAGCGGTTATTCGATCTTGTTGCGGCGTATCTCTCGAAATCAAGGTGGCGTTGCGGACATGGGTCTGGGGAGAAATCAGACGGGCGCCGCGATGTGCGGGGACTGGGCCGTATCTGCCTGGGCAGGTGCGGATTAGCCAGGCTGACCTAACTTCAACAAGAGAATAGAGACATGAAAAAATTTGTGTTGGCCGCCTTGGCCATGCCGGTACTGGCCGCTGCGGCTCATGCGCAATCCAGCGTGACCCTGTACGGCGTCGTGGACACGGGGCTGGGTTACGAGCAGTGGAAGGGCAAGAACCTGGCAGGAGGCGTGGAAAAGCAAAGCCGCTTCGGCTTGTACGATCAGGGTTGGCTGGGCAATCGCTGGGGCTTGATGGGCAGCGAGGACCTGGGTAATGGCTTGAAAGCCAATTTCATGCTGGAAAGTGGTTTCGATCTGGGCCAGGGTACGCAGCGTCAGGCTCGTCTGTTCGGCCGCCAGGCCACGCTGGGTCTGCAAGGTGAAAGCTGGGGCCGGGTGGACATGGGTCGTCAGGTCACGGTGACCTCGCAGTACGTCGCCGGCGTAGCCAGTCCTTTCGGTGGCAACGGTTACCAGTACGGCGTAGGTGCCGGGTTCTCGTCGGCCAATACGGTTCGCTACGACAATATGGTGGCGTATCAGACACCCGAGTTCTCGGGCTTTCAATTGGGCGCTGGCTACTCCTTCAATGCCAATGGTCCCCAGAAATGGAATCGTAGCGACGCGCCTACCGGCGTGATCAACAGCGATGAGGCCAATGTACGCGCCTATAGCATCGCACTGCGCTACAACCAGGGTCCGTTCAAGGCCGTAGCGTCGTTCGATCAGGCTCGCTATGGCGATGCGCGGGACCGCAATGGAGTGATCGTGGCGGCCGAAAGCGGCAATGTCAGCGCCTGGAATATTGCCGCCAGCTATGACTTCGGCATGGCCAAGTTGCACGCTGGTTTTGGCCAAAGCCGGGACGGCTTCATTGGCGAGTCGCTGCAGATCGAGCAGTTCGGTGCCGGCCTGCACAAGGGCCTGAAAATCAATTCCTACACCTTGGGCGCGACTATCCCCGCCGGCAAGGCAGGTTCGGTTCTGGCCTCATGGACGATGGCTGATCCTCGTTCGGTGCCTCGCGCTACGGATGACGAAAAGAGCCAGCACGTGTTCAGCGCCGGTTATTTGTATAACCTGTCCAAGCGCACCAACTTGTATGCAATCGGTTCTTACGCCCGTAATATCGGTTTTTACAATGACCTGAAGAGCACGGTCGTGACGGCGGGCGTGACGCATCGCTTCTAAGCAGTCAGGCGCAGCCGCTTCGGATGGGAGGCGGCTGTGAGCAGTGAAGGGCGGGGGCGAACCGTAGCGTAGCCCGCCCCCTTGGGCCGCCGGACAGGCGGCCCAAGGTTTTTTTTAGTGTCTTGGCGCGTGTGCGTGTCAACTAAGGCGACAAACAAAGTGCTGGACGAAAAAAAGCAGCCTATTTTTCAATAGGCTGCTTTTGTGTTTTTCTTGGCTCCCCGACCAGGGCTCGAACCTGGGACCTGCGGATTAACAGTCCGTCGCTCTACCGACTGAGCTATCGGGGACCAGAGAAAAACAAATATAGCATGTTTTTTTGGAGGTGCGCAAGCAAAAGAGCAGCTCTGTCCCCGAATTCTCTGGCTTTACCCTTAGGGCGCAGAGTCCGGGGGGAGCCTTATCAGTGCGCCCCTGCGGCTGCGTCAGCGTTGCCCGCAGAGGCTTTGCGCGGACGGGCGATCCAGACCAGGCTCAGCAACAGGAGGAAAATAATGGCTGAGGCCAGGAAAATATCGGTTACAGACAGAGTGCGCGCTTGTTGTTCAATAATCTGATTCAGTACGGCGGCCGACTGTTGCGGATCCAGCCCCGTTTGGCGCAGGCCATGCATCATGGCGTCGAATGCCGGTTCGCCGGGACGTGCCAGTTCTGTCAGGTGGGCATGGTGCATGCTGGCCCGGTTGTCCCACAGCGTGGTGGTGATGGAGGTGCCGAAGGCCCCTGCCAGCAGACGGGCGAAGTTGGAGAGGCCTGCTGCGGCCGGCACGCGTTCGGGCGGCAGGCCCGACAGCGTGATGGTGGTCAGCGGAATGAAGAAGGTGGCCATGGCCGCGCCTTGCAGGAAAGTCGGCAGCATGACCGATAGAATGTCTACATCGGTATTGAAGCGCGAGCGCATATAGCTGGTCAGGGCGAACACCAGGAAGGCAAAAGTGGCGAGCAGGCGCGGATCGTAGCGGCCCAGCAGCTTGCCCACTACCGGCGAGAGCACAATGGCCAGAATGCCGACCGGCGCCAGGGCGATCCCAGCCGAGGTGGCCGTGTAGCCCATGGTACTTTGCAGCCACAGGGGCATCAGCACCACAGCGCCGAAGAACACGCCATAGGCGATCGATACCGATATCACCCCGGCCGTGAAATTACGCTCCTTGAACAGTGTCAGGTCGACGATCGGGTGGCGCGCCGTCAGTTCCCAGATCAGGAAATAAACAAAGGCGACGATGCTGACGATGGCCAGCACGATAATCGTGGGACTGGCGAACCAGTCCAGTTCCTTGCCTTTGTCCAGCAGGATCTGCAGTGCACCGACCCAGATCACCAAGAGCACCAGGCCTAGGGTGTCGATAGGCAGGCTCATGCGCCGTGATTCACGTTCGCGGTAGATCTGCCACGATGCCCAGCCGGCCAGCAGCCCGATAGGAACATTGATGTAGAAAATCCAAGGCCAACTGTAGTTGTCCGAAATCCACCCGCCCAGCAAGGGGCCGGCGATGGGGCCGACCAGAATGGTCATGGACCACATGGCCAGGGCAAAGCCGGTCTTGTTACGCGGATAGCTGCCCAGCATCAAGGCCTGGGACAGCGGGATCATGGGGCCCGCCACTGCGCCTTGCAGCACCCGGAACAACACCAGCGACTCCAGCGACCAGGCGAAACCGCACAGCCAGGAGGTCAGCACGAACAGCATGACAGACAGAACGAACAATCGTACCTGGCCGAAACGCTGAGTCAGCCAGCCGGTCAGCGGCACGGTGATGGCATTGGCGACGGCAAACGAGGTGATGACCCAAGTGCCCTGGGTGCTGCTGACGCCCAGATTGCCGGCAATGGTCGGAATGGAAACGTTGGCAATCGACGAGTCCAGCACGTTCATGAAGACGGCAGCGGACAGGGCGATGGTGCCCATGACCCGCGCACGGCCTTCGAGCGGAGGGTAGATCAGCGGACCTTGAGGTTGGTTCGCCGCCGTTTGTTCAGCAGGGGCTTGCGTATCGCTCATGATGCGAGATTGGCTTGGATGATGCGCTCCACCTGAGCTTGTGCGCCTTGGACACTGTGTTCATAAATATTGGTCTTCAGGCCGTGCTCGGGGGCGGCGGGGGCTTGCTCGGGCGTGCTGTCCAGATCGACGGTGACATGCATGGACAGACCGATGCGCAAGGGGTGGGCGCGCAGGTCTTCCGGATTCAGGCGGATGCGCACGGGCAGGCGCTGCACGACCTTGATCCAGTTGCCGCTGGCATTCTGGGCCGGCAGCAGGGCGAATGCCCCGCCTGTGCCAGCCGAAAGGCCAACGATTTCGCCCCGGTATTGGGCCGATTTGCCGTAGAAGTCGGCCATCAGCGTGACTTTCTGGCCGGGCAGCATATCCTGCAGCTGGTTTTCCTTGAAGTTGGCTTCGACCCACAACTGATCCAGTGGCACGATGCTCATCAGCGGCGCGCCGGCGGCAATATGCTGGCCCACCTGGACTGAACGCTGCGCCACCATGCCGGATACGGGCGAGACCAGAGCGGCGCGTTGCTGAGCCAGCCAGGCCTGGCGGTAGTGCTCGGCGGCCTGCTGCACATCGGGGTGGCCGGCCACGTCGGTGCCATCGGTCAAGGCCTTATTGGTTTCCAACCGGGCGCGGGCCGACTCTACGCCGGCTTGCGCCAGGGCCAGAGCGCTTTGCGCTGCCTGTACGGCGGTCTGGGCGTGGCGCAGCTCTTCGCCGCTGACCCCGCCGATCTTGCCCAGCGCCTGGCGACGCTGCAGGTCGGTACGTGCCTTGTCCAGATTGACCTTGGCCTGCTGGGTATCGGCTTGGCGGGCGAGTATATCGGCTTTCAGGGCCTCGTTCTGGGCGAACAGGCTGCGCGTCTCGCGCACGGCCTGGGCCAGCGAGGCTTCGGCCTGCGCCAGGGCGATGTCCACGTCGGCGCGATCCAGGCTCAGCAAAGGCTGGCCGGGGCTGACCATCTGTGTATCGTCGACAGCGATGTCCACGACGGTGCCGGGAATCTGGGCCGACACCTGGACCATATTGCCATGGACATAAGCGTCATCGGTGACTTCGGTCCGGCCCGAGAGCATCATCCAGACGCCGTAAAGAACGGCGAGCAGGATGATCAGCAGGGTGAAGCCGACCAACAGGCGTTTGCGGGATGAGGAAGCGGGTGTTTGTGCAGACATGATGGTGAAGGCAGGTTGCGGTCGTTATGGTTTGGAGACGGTCTGTGGTTCCTGATAGCCGCCGCCCAGTGCGGTAGCCAGCTCAGCATCCAGATTGAAGGCTTGCACGCGCAGGTCGGTGTCCAGCAGGGCCTGGCGCAGCACATCGTTCTGTGCCAGCAGCACTTGCAGGTAGTTTCCCAGGCCCGATTTGTAGCGCTGCTGCGCGATGTCATACGCATGCTGGATGGCGGCATAGGCCTTGGCTTGTTCCTGGCGGGTTTCCCGCAAGGACTGGATGCGCGTCAAGGCGTCCGCCACTTCGCGCAGGCTGTCCAGAAGCGTCTGGTTGTAGTGCGCCACAGCCATGTCCTGCTCGGCTTGACGTGAGGCCAGTTGGGCGTTCAAGGCGCCGCCATGAAAGATGGGCAGGCTGATGGCCGGCCCTACGCCGTAGATCTGGCTGGAGTCGCGCACCAGTTTGTCCAGACCCAGGGACATGAATCCGGCGAAGGCGTTCAGGTTGATGTTGGGATAGAAGTCGGCGCGTGCGGCCGCGACGTTGTGGCTGCCGGCCTCGACGGCGAGCCGGGCCGAGCGCAAGTCGGGGCGTCGGCCCAGCAAGTCCAGCGGCAGAGAGGCGGGCAGCAGGGTGTCGGGCTGGGGCAGCGTGCTCAGCGCAATCGTGCCGGCTTGTTCAGGCGACTGGCCGCACAGGCTGGCCAGCTGGTTGCGCAGCAAAGCGGCATTACCTTGCGCCTGACGTTGTTGCACGCGGGCGGAGGCCAATGCGGATTGCGCCTGGCTGACCTCGACTTCCGTGTCCAGGCCCGCAGCCTGTCGCTGGCGGGTGATATCCAGCACCGACTGGAACTGGCTGCTCAGCTTGTCCAGCGTCTGTTCCTGGGCCAAGGCGTTCTGCAAATGGAAGTAGGTCTGCACAATGGCGCTGACCAGAGCATTGCGGGCGGCGGCATAGTCGGCCTGGGCCGCTTGTTCACGCGACAAGGCCGCCTGGGCCAGAGAGCGCTGCTTGCCCCACAGATCCAGATCGAATCCCAGCTTCAGCTGCAGATTGTTGTCGGTCAGCATGGAGCCGGCGTAAGGCGCAGGATAAATGTAGTTTTCTGAAAACCGCTGGCGCGTCAGGCTGTAGCCCGCGTCCAGGGTGGGCCATTGCACGGCGCGTGCTCCTTTCAGAGCGGCTTGCGCCTGATGTATGCGAGCCTGGGCCAGTTGCAGGCTGGGATGATTGCGCAGGGCCAGTTCCAGCGCGCTGTTCAGTTGCGGATCCTGGTATCGTCGCCACCATTGCTCCTGCGGCCACTGGATTTGTTGATCCTGCAGCGCGAGTGCCGGTCCATCCAAGGCAACGACAGGCGTGGTCTGGGTATCCAGGGCGGCGCATCCGGACAGGAGGGCGAACAGCAGTACGGGTGTGAGGCGCTTCATGCTTACAATTAGCTTAAAAACACTGCCTGGCCTGTGTCTGCCTAAGCAGTGATTGGTTGAAAAAAATCAATCAGGTTCGTTCTTGATTTCCGTCGCCTTGCGGCCATTATCGATCACTCGGTGCAGCATCGAAAACAGGGTGTTGATTTCGGCGGCGGAAAAACCGTCCAGGTGTTCATTCATGGATTGGGCGATCTCCGGCAGGATCTTGCCGGAGACTTCGTGACCTTCTGGCGTCAGCTCCAACAAGACCAGGCGACGATCTTCGTCGCAGCGCTGGCGCAGCAGGAAACCTTTGGCTTCGAGGCGATCCAGGGTGCGCGTCATGGCGCCGGTGTCGATATTCATCAGGCGCGCGATTTCGGCCGGGGTACGGGCGTTGTGGTAGCGCAACATGATCAGGGGACGCCATTGCATGGCAGTCAAGCCCAGGGGAGCAACCCGTTGATTGATGGCCAGATGCAGCGAAGCCGACACGTTCTTGATCAGCAGACCAAGATTGGTAGCGGCGTTCAGGACGTCGGTACCGTGTCGATAGTAGGGTTGGGCCGTCTCAGGCATGGGCATCCGCGTGGGGCAAGAGTAGAATCATTTCCAGCGAATATTTTAAATCCTTTTTTATTGCCTAGGCAATAACTGATGCGCAAGGCAATTTGCCGTCAGTGTGCAGGCGAAGCGATTACATCGACATGCAAGCAAGTCAGCGTGCGGGCGCGCAGCGACATTCTTTTCTGATTGGCCTGGCGCTGGCCGGTTGCGGATCCATTCTGTTTTCGGCCAAAGCTGTGGTGGCCAAGCTGACGTACCAGTATGACGTTACGGCCCTGACAGTGATCGGCTTTCGGATGCTGTTGTCATTGCCTTTTTTCCTGGCGATTGCCCTCTGGCAGGTGCGCAAGGTGCGCCGCGGCGAACTCAAGGCCCTGACCGGACGCCAGAGGCTTGAACTGATAGGGCTGGGTTTTATCGGTTATTACCTGGCCAGTTTGCTGGACTTTATTGGCCTGGAATATATTTCGGCCGGCCTGGAGCGATTGATTCTCTTTCTGTCGCCCACCTTTGTGCTGTTGTTTTCGGCCGTATTCCTGAAGCGCGCCATCCTGCCCAAGCAGTGGCTGGCACTGGCCCTGTCTTATCTGGGCGTCAGCTTGGTTTTTGTCCAGGACCTGAGCCTGTCGGGCGACAATGTGCTGCTGGGCGCCTTGTGCGTGCTGGGTTCGGCCATTTCCTATGCGGCCTACCTGATCGGATCGGGGGAATTGCTCAAGTCCATCGGCTCCACTCGCTTGGTGGCCTATGCCATGTCGTATTCGGCCGTCTACACGCTGCTGCATTTTTTTGGCGTATTCGGCTGGCAGGGGCTGATCCAACCTTCGGGCGTGTATGGCCTGTCCTTGATCCACGCGGTTTTCAATACCGTCCTGCCGACTTTCATGACCATGTGGGCGGTAGAGCGGGTAGGCGCGCCCATGAGCGCGCAAATGGGGCTGGTGGGGCCGGTGTCGGTGCTGTTCCTGGCCAATTGGTTCCTGGACGAGCCCATTACCGGCATGCAGTTGCTGGGCACCGTCTTTGTGCTGGGTGGCGCCATGGTGCTGAGCCGCCGCAAGACCTGAGCGCAGCCGGTCTTATTTGCCGTTGGAGATGCGCTCTTCGATCTCGTCTCGGTGCACGTCATAGGTGGCGAAGCCAGCCAGATTGTCCGGCATGCTGAGACGGTCCTTGTGCTTGAGCGTCTGGCGTATGTCGTCCAGGCCGCTGCGCCAATGCTCTTTCATGGTCTGGCGACCGAACTGATAGTCTTTATAGTGTTGCTCGTAGGGCTGATTGCGGTAGATCAGGTGGATCACGTTGTAGCGTTTGTTGTTGCCCATTTCCTCGGCCAGGCGGCAGGGAAGGAAGTCCTTGCGTTGTTCTTCGGGTATGGTTTCCAGCAGCCGGTTCATGACGTGGCGCATGTACTGCGACCGGCGCATTTCCTCGGTGACCATGCGTGTACGGCTTGAATAGCGGATTTCGTTGATACGGTCGCTGACTTCGCTCATGTTGTTGGGCACCGGGCCGCGTGCGCTCCAGAGATCGACCTGGAACACCAGTGTGTCGCGGCGCGGCGATTGATCCAGTACGTACGACAGCGGTGTATTGGAGACCAGGCCGCCGTCCCAATAATATTGACCGTCGATTTCCACCGGAGCGAAGGCAGGAGGCAGCGCCCCCGAGGCCATGAAGTGTTCGGCGCGCAGCGTCGTGCGGTGATTGTCAAAGTACACGAAATTGCCTGTGCCCACATTGACCGCGCCGACCGAGATGCGCTGGCGGGTGTCGTTGATGCGATCAAAGTCGCACAGACGCTCCAGTGTTGTTTTCAAGGCGGACGTATCGTAGTAGCTCGCAGCCTCGGGTATGCCGGGCGTGGTTTGGGGCGGAGGCGGAAAGCGCGGCCGGAAAAAACCGTTCTGGCCCATGAACAGCGCACTGCTGGCATTGAAGGCGCTGATTGCCTCGCGCATGACATCGTTGATGCCGAACAAGGTTTTTTCCAGGCAGGTGGGGGCGGGAAGGCCGTAGTAGGGCTGGCAGATGATGTCCCAGAATTCGTGCAGGCGCTCGACCCGCGTTTCGGGCGGATTGCCGGCGATGATGGCGGTGTTCAGCGCGCCGATGGAGATACCGGACAGGCAGTCGGGTTCGATGCCAGCTTCCTGCAAGCCCTGATAGACGCCAGCCTGGTAGGCGCCCAGGGCGCCGCCTCCTTGCAAGACCAGGGCGACGGTTTCGTAGGGGGGCAAATAGGCAGGCCGAGCAAAAGGCGCGGCGGCTTGTTCCAGCAGGTCGGGCTTGGTTTCGGCATTCATGGCGTAACTCTATGAAAAAAGAGGGGCGCACGGCTGTCGGCATCCCTGCGGCGTGGATCGGGTTGCACTGCAGCAAGCATAGCACCGCCCGGGCAGTAGGCCAGGGCGGGAACTGCAAAGATGGGTGAAGCGGGTCAGTGTGGCGCCTGCAGGTGTTGCACAAAAGCGGCTAGCAGGCCGCTGCGGTAGCGCTCTTTGTGCAGCACCAGGGACAGTCGGCGTTTCAGGTCCAGAAAGGGCGTGTCCAGAATGCGCAGGCGTCCGTTGGCCACGGCGTCCACGGTGGCGGCCTGGGGCAGGCAGGCCAGGCCCAAGCCGGCGATGACGGCTTGCTTGATGGCCTCTACCTGGCCCAGCTCCATTAGAATGCGCCCGGTCGGCAGAACGTTCAGGGCCTGTTCGGTCAGTGCCCGCGATGCTGACCCGCGTTCGCGCATGATCCAGCTGACGCCAGCGAAATCGGCATGGACCAATTGGCTGAGCTGGGCCAGAGGATGGTCGGGCGCAGCGCACACCACCAATGCATCGTCGCGCCAGTGCCAGGTCTCCAGCTGAGGATGGTTCACGGGGCCTTCTACGCAGGCAATGTCACAGCTGTGCACGAGCAGGCGGTTTACGATCTCGGCCGTATTTTCCACCGAAACATGCAAAGACACCCGAGGATGCTCGCGCACAAAGTCGCCCACCAGGTCGCCGATCAGGTAATTGCCCACTGTATTGCTCGCGCCGATGCGGATTTCGCCGCGCAATTCACTGTCTTCTTGCTGGGTCTGCATTTCACGCAAGCGCTCCAGAATCTCGCGTGCTTGCGGCAGCAGCTGTTTGCCGCGGCTGGTCAGCAGCATGCGGCCCGGCGTGCGTTCGAACAGCGGGCTGTCCAGTTGCTTTTCCAGCTCGGCCAGCGCCATGCTGGCGGCGGGTTGCGACAGGTGGATGCTCTCGGCGCAGGCGCGCACGGTGCCCAGGTTGGCGATGCCGACGAAGACTTCGAGCTGTCTGATGCTGATGGCGTTCATGATCAAAAAAATTGATACTTACGATAAGTAATAATGAATTTTTTTATAGAAGGGGTCAACTTAAAATTACTTTCAATTATTAAAAAACAGGATCTACCACAATGATCAGCTCAGCCAACTCCTTGTCGGGCCGTGCGGCGCCGGCCTCCGACGCTCGTTCGGGCATGCCCTTGAAACCGTCTCGCTGGTGGGGCTTCCTGTTGGCTCTGGCGGTGGGCGTCGTTGCGCTATGGCTGGGTAATTACTGGCCTTTGATTGGAGGTCCGGTATTCGCCATTGTGCTGGGCATGGTGCTGCGCAATGTTATCGGTGTGGCAACGGTGTTTCGTCCTGGCCTGCAGTTTTCGTCCAAGATCCTGTTGCAGTGGTCCATCATAGGCCTGGGCTTCGGCTTGAGTCTGCCCCAGGTGATGCGCACCGGCATGGATTCCCTGGCCGTCACGCTCGTGACGCTGTCCGTCGCGTTCGTGGCCGCCTATGTGCTGGGGCGCATGCTGGGCATACCCTCCAAATTGCGCACGCTGATCGGGGTGGGAACGGCCATTTGCGGCGGCTCGGCGATTGCGGCGGTCACGCCCATCATACGCCCGGAAGAGCATGAAACGGCGCTGGCTATTTCGACCATCTTCATCTTCAATATCCTGGCCGTGCTGATTTTCCCGGTGGCCGGCCACATGATGGGCATGTCCGACGCCGGGTTTGGCGTCTGGGCGGGTACCGCCATCAACGATACGTCTTCCGTGGTGGCTGCGGGCTACAGTTACAGCAATCAGGCCGGTGACCACGCCACGATTGTGAAGTTGACCCGCGCAACGCTGATCATCCCCATCTGCCTGATTCTGACCGGCCTGGAAATCTGGCGCTCGCGTCAGGATGGGCGCGACTTCGACCTGATGCGCGTCTTCCCCTGGTTTATTCTGTGGTTCATCGTGGCTTCGGCGCTGCGCTCCCTGGGATTGGTACCGGTGGAGTGGCTGGAGCCTCTGCGTTGGGCGGCTCAATTCCTGATGGTGCTCGCGCTGGCTGCCATCGGCTTGTCTTCCGACCTGAAAGTCATGGCCCGTGCGGGCGTGCGGCCAGCCTTGCTGGGGCTGGGGGTCTGGGCGGCGGTGGCGATCAGCAGCCTGGTCGTGCAGCGCTGGTTCGGCATCTGGTAAAAAAAGCGGGGTGCAAGCCCCGCTCAGACTGCTGACAAACCCTTGCGTACAAGTGTCATGCCAGCCCCTTAAGTGTGGGCTGGCATTTTTTGCATTGCGTTCGGATGACCGCTGTTCATTGCAGAACCGGTTTCTATAGACGCCGGCCAAGGCGCGAAGCCCTGATTGCACTGATCGCAACCGTCATAGTGTCAGCCTCTTGAGGATTCACTGATAGCAAGACTGGGGGCGATCCATAGACCTCCTGTGTCGTAGGGGTCGTCAATGGGCGTCGGACTCACCTTCCTCGGTGTCGTTTCTGCGCCGGCTCAACGAACGCACGCTACATAGGGACATGCTCGCCCCGTGGACAATCAGAAAAACCAGGAGCCCGGGCTGTGGCGTACGGCCACGCCCACAATATAGATAAAGATAGCCACAGCCAGCAGAGCCGCCCAGGCGCGGCTCTGCGCCGTTTTGCCGCGCTTGATGGCGTAGGTGCCTACCCCGATGTAGGCCACCAGCAGCACGATCTTGGTGATCAGCCAGGGTTGGCCGGCCGCAGCGCCCAGCATGCCGGCCAGTGCCAGGCCACAGAGCAACAGCACGGTGTCGATGATATGGGGGGCGATGCGTACGAAGCGGTTTTGCAAAAGAGCGGAGCCGCTGACCGACCAGAAGGCCCGTATGATGAAGAACAGGATGCTCAATCCCGCTGCGGTCATGTGCAAGTGCTTGATGGCCATGTAAGTCATGCCTGGATTTCCTCTGAACAGTCGTGTGAAAAAGAAAGGGCTGGGTGCAGTATACGCAAGCCCGCCCTTGGGATTGTCTGTGTTCAGAGTGCCTTCGCCCGCCAGGGTTCCCCTGAGGCGGCTCAGAAACGGTTCAGCGGCAGCTTCAAGTAGACCTGTCCGTTGTCTTCTGCAGGCGGGAAATGGCCGGCGCGTATATTGACTTGAATGGCGGGCAGGATCAGGCGGGGCATGCCCAGTGTGCGGTCGCGGCTTTCCCGTAGTTCGCGGAACTGGGATTCGGTGATGCCGTCGCGCACGTGAATATTGTTGGCCTTCTGGTCGGCGACCGTGCAGCTGTATTGAGCTTGCCTGCCTTGAGGCGGATAGTCGTGGCACATGAACAGGGCCGTGTCCGTCGGCAGAGCCAGCAGGCGCTGAATGGATTGGTAGAGCTGGCCTGCGCTGCCGCCGGGGAAGTCGCAGCGGGCCGTGCCTACATCGGGCAAAAACAAAGTGTCGCCGACGAATACGCCCAGGCCGTGCACGTGATAGGCCATGTCGGCCGGCGTGTGGCCGGGCACATGCAGGGCCTGGACGGACAGGGCGCCGATGTGAAATGTTTCCTGGTCGCTGAACAGAGCATCGAAGGGGGTGCCGTCGGCCTTGATTTCAGCCTCGATATTGAAAATACGACTGAAGGTGGATTGCACGTGGCGTATATGTCCGCCGATGGCGATCTTGCCGCCTAACTGCTGTTGCAGCCATACCGCGGCGGACAGGTGATCCGCATGCGCGTGGGTTTCCAGAATCCATTGCACCTGCAACTGGCGACTGCGGACGAAATCCACGATTTTCTGGGCTGATTCCGTGGCGCTTCGGCCAGAGGCAGGATCGTAGTCCAGGACTGAATCGATGATGGCGCATTCGGCCTGGCCGTCGGCATGGACGACGTATGAGTACGTGGACGTGTCCGGGTCAAAGAAAGGGGCGACCTGAGCGTGGGGCATGGCAGTCCTCTTTAAATTCTGAATATATAATATATAATAATATATATTGTAATTGTGTTAATTGATATGACTCAAACTGATCTTCAGGCCTTGCGCCTGGTGGCCGGCCAGGCCAGTCAATTGCTGCGTTCGCTGGCCAATCCCGATCGCCTCCTTATTTTATGCACGCTGGTGCAAGGGGAGTGCAATGTGGGCGAGCTGGCGCAGCGCAGTGGAATCGAACAGCCCACCTTGTCTCAGCAGCTGACGGTGCTGCGGCGCGAAGGGCTGATAGCCAGCCGTAAAGAGGGCAAGTTTGTGTATTACCGCCTGGAGCATCCGGATGTGCTGGCCGTGATGCAGACCCTGTATGGCATTTTCTGCGCCCAAGGAGGCACACATGATTCAGATTGACTGGGTTTCGTTCACACCATGGAGCGCCTTGCTGGGCGGGGCTTTGGTGGGGATCGCGGCGGCGGCGCTGGTTCTGTTCAACGGACGCGTATTTGGCATTTCCGGCTTGCTGTCGGGCACCTGGAGCGCGGCTGCAGGCGATCGGGGTTGGCGCTGGATGGCGTTGCTGGGCCTGGCGGCGTCGCCTTGGCTCTACCGCCTGGCCGGTCAGGACATTGCCTTGCCTCAGGCGCCGTCCTGGTTTTGGGTGATTCTTGCCGGGTTGCTGGTCGGCTTTGGCACGCGGCTGGGTTCGGGATGTACCAGCGGGCATGGGGTCTGCGGGCTGTCGCGCCTGTCGCCGCGGTCGTTGGTCGCCACCCTGGCCTTCATGGCCAGCGGCTTTCTGACCGTCTTTATTGTCCGTCACCTGCTCTGAGAGAACCATCATGAATTACCTCATCGCCTTGCTCAGCGGCTTGGTCTTCGGCTTGGGCCTGCTGATTTCCGGATTGGCCAATCCGTCCAAGGTCCTGGGTTTTCTGGATCTGGCGGGAGCCTGGGATCCTTCCCTGGCGCTGGTGATGGCGGCGGCCATTGCCGTAGCCATCGTACCGTTTACCTTGGCGCGTCGCCGTACCCGCACCTATCTGACCAATCAAGCCATGCAGTTGCCCTCCAGCCGGCAGATCGACAAGCCTTTGGTGCTGGGGGCATTGATCTTTGGCGCGGGCTGGGGCCTGGCGGGCTTTTGTCCGGGCCCGGCCATCGTGCTGGCCGCCTCCGGCGCTTCGTCGGCACTGCTGTTCTTTGTCGCCATGCTGGCGGGAATGTGGTTGGCCGGACGCGTGCGCCGCTGAGGCGCCGCCGCTCAGCCCAGGTGGGTGCTGGGGGCCGGCACGCGATCCGGCTCCATGTCCACCAGACCTTGCAGAATCCCGCATTGCTCCAGCCCCCCCGCCTGGCCGCAGCGGTGGCGCAGCTCTTTCAACTGTTCTTGCAAATGCTCCAGTTCGCGTATGCGCACCGACACGTGTTCGATGTGCTCGTCCAGCAGGCAGTTTACGGGCTCGCAGTCCTGGGCCGGCCCATCCATGAACGCCAGCAGGGCCCGGATCTCTTCATGCGTCATATCCAGGCTGCGACAGTTGCGGATAAAACGCAGCCGTTCCAGGTGCACGGTCCGGTACTGCCGATAGTTGCTGTCGGTGCGATCAGGCTCCGGCAATAATCCGACTTTTTCGTAGTAGCGTATGGTTTCGGGGTTGCAGTGGCTTTTTTGCGCCAATTCGCCGATTTTCATGTCCAGGCTCCTGTGGGCTTGACCCTGTAGTTACTTTAGGCTTTCTACTGGCGGTATGCAAGAAAACGAGGAACTGCAATGACGTCCCACGATAAGACCCGAACCCTGTCCGCCCTGGATGGCATGCCGTCTGACGAGCACCACCACTCCCATGATCATGGTCATGATCACAGCCATGATCATCACCACGCCTCGGGGGCGGAGGCGGCCGCCGCCTGCTGCGCGGCGCCGGCTGTTGCATCGGCGGCGGCGTTGGCGGCCAGTACGCCGACTCGATTAGTCGTGCATATCGCCGATATGGACTGTCCTGCGGAAGAGAACATGATCCGCTCAGGCTTGAAGCGAGTGCCGCAGGTGCAAAGCCTGGGTTTTGACTTGATGCAACGGGTGCTGACGGTGGATCACGCCGATGGCGCGCGCGATACGGTCTTGCAGGCGTTGCGCGGACTGGGCTTTAAACCACGCATGGCGGACGAGGCGCCCATGGCCGCCGCGCCTGCCCGCCAAGGATTGACGCGTATTGCGGCGGCTGTCGTGCTGGCCCTGGGCGCGGAGCTCAGCCATTGGCTGGCCGCGCCTGAGTGGCTGGTCATTCTGCTGTCTCTGGCGGCCATTGTGTCCGGCGGGGTGCAGGTCTATAAAAAAGGCTGGATTGCCCTGCGCAATGGCCAGTTGAATATCAATGCATTGATGAGTATCGCGGTGACCGGTGCCGTGCTGTTGGCTCAATGGCCGGAAGCGGCCATGGTCATGTCCTTGTTCAGCCTCGCGGAGTGGATCGAGGCTCGTTCCCTGGATCGCGCCCGCCATGCGGTGGACAGCCTGCTCAAGCTGGTGCCCGACGATGTGCAGGCCAGCGCCGACGGCGTCAGTTGGAACCGTATGCCGGCCAGCCAAGTGCAGTCCGGCTGGTCGGTGCGAGTGGCGCCTGGCGAGCGCTTCGGGCTGGACGGCACCGTGCTGGAAGGCGTCAGCGCGGTCAACCAGGCGCCTATCACCGGCGAGAGTGCGCCGGTGGACAAGGCCAAGGGCGACGAGGTCTTCGCCGGCACCATCAATGGCATGGGCGAACTGGTGTACCAGGTGTCGGCCAGCCACGATGACACCCTGCTCGCGCGCATTACGCGCTCGGTGCAGGAGGCCCAGGCCAATAAAGCGCCCATCCAGCGCTTTGTGGACCAGTTTTCCCGCATCTACACCCCTCTGGTGGTAGTGGCCGCCGTGCTCATGGCGGTAGCGCTGCCCCTGGTGTGGGGGCTGAGCTGGTCGGAGTCCGTGTATCGCGCCCTGGTGCTGCTGGTGATCGCCTGCCCTTGCGCCCTGGTCATCTCCACGCCGGTCGCAGTGGTCAGCGCCCTGGCCAGCACGGCGCGTACCGGCATCCTGGTCAAAGGCGGCGTCTATCTTGAGCGCGCCCGCCAGTTGCGCTATCTGGCCGTGGACAAGACCGGTACGCTGACCCTGGGCCAGCCTTCATTGAGTCATTACGGCAGCCTGCGTGAGGGTGTGTCTGATGAGCAGGCTCTGGACATGGCTGTGGCCTTGGCCGAGCGCTCTGACCACCCTGCCTCGCAAGCCATCGCCCGTGGTCGTCAGGCTTCGGGCGCAGCGGGGTTGAGCCAGTTCGAGGCGATCGCCGGGCATGGTGTACAAGCAGATAGTCAGCAGGGAGTGTTGCGTCTGGGCAAACGCAGCTGGGTGCTGGAGACGAGCGCCTCCGCGCCTGTCGGCCAGGCAGAGCAGCGGGCTCTGGAAAGCGGCGCCAGCATGGTGTATCTGGCTGACGGCCAGGGCTTGCTTGCCTGGTTCGCTGTCATGGATACGCTGCGGCCCACAACCGTACAGGCTATCGCCGCTTTGCAGCAGCAAGGCGTGCAGGTGGAAATCCTGTCGGGCGATCATGAGCTGGCCGTGCGCCACGTGGCGCAGCAGGCCGGCATTGCGGACTATCGGGCCGGCTTGCTGCCGCAAGACAAGCTGGAGCGGATCGAGCAGCGCCTGGGGCAGGGGCTGGTGGGCATGGTGGGCGACGGCATCAACGACGCGCCTGCGCTGGCGCGAGCCGATGTAGGTATCGCCATGGGCGCGCTGGGGTCGGATATCGCCATCGAAACGGCGGATGTGGCCTTGATGGATGATGATCTGGGCAAGATTGCGCTGCTGATGCGACAGTCGCAGGCGTTGCATCGCGTGTTGTGGCAGAACATCAGCCTGGCGCTCGGCATCAAAGCCGTGTTCCTGGCGCTGGCCCTGACCGGGCAGGCCACCATGTGGATGGCGGTGTTTGCCGATGTAGGGGCCAGCTTGCTGGTGGTGCTGAACAGCTTGCGACTGTTGCGCGCTCGCTCCTGAGTCAGCGCAGCCCGACGCTCTTTCTACTATATGGGCTCGGGCGGCTGAGTGTTCGATTGTCTCGTCTTTTATATTGTCAGCAATGACAATAGTATTATCATGTGATGATAACTTTTGAGGCCCGGCCTACCGTGCGCCTGCCAGAATGTGCAGGCCGACCGGGCCTCGCAAGGACAGGCGATGATTGCACTGCTGGAAGCGGGCCGGGCCGGATTGCTGGGCCGGCGACACTGGTTGAACAATGGACTGGCGGGTCTGGTCGTGGGAGTGGTGGCGCTGCCGCTCGCCATGGCGTTTGCCATTGCTTCGGGGGTCAAGCCGGAGCAGGGTCTGTACACCGCTATCGTGGCCGGACTGGCGGTGTCCATTTTCGGCGGCAGCCGGGTGCAGATCGCCGGCCCGACCGGGGCTTTCATCGTCATTCTGTCCGGCGTGGTCGCCCAGCATGGAGTGGCCGGCCTGCAGATCGCCACCCTGATGGCGGGCGTGATTCTGTTGTTGTTGGGACTGTTGCGGCTGGGGGCGGTGATTCGCTTTATTCCCGATCCCGTCATCGTCGGTTTCACTGCTGGTATAGGCGTCATTATCTGGGTGGGCCAATGGCGTGACTTTTTCGGGCTGCCCGTAGTGCAGGGGCAGCACTTCCATGAAAAACTCTGGTTTCTGGTACAGAATCTGCCTTCTCTGGACCCGGCGACGACGGGCTTGGGGCTGCTGTCCTTGCTGGTCTTGCTGATTGTGCCCAAGGTGCGCGGCCTCTCGCGCATTCCCGCTCCTTTGTTTGCTCTGGTGCTGGCCACGCTGGTACAGGCGCTGTTCCGGTTCGATTCCGTGGCCACTATAGGCTCGGCTTTTGGCGCTCTACCCGCTGGGTTGCCTTCGTTTCAGTGGCCCGACATCACACTGACGCGCGTAGTCGAGCTGATCGGTCCAGCCTTTGCCATCGCCATGCTGGGGGCAATCGAATCCTTGTTGTCGGCCGTGGTGGCCGATTCCATGACCGGTGCCCGTCACGACTCCAACCAGGAACTGGTGGGGCAGGGGGTGGCCAATATGCTGGCGCCCTTGTTCGGGGGCATTGCAGCCACCGGGGCCATCGCCCGTACCGCCACTAATATCCGCAATGGCGGCAACAGTCCTTTGGCCGGCATCGTGCATGCCCTTGTCCTGGTATTGGTTCTGCTCTTGCTTGCGCCTCTGGCTTCTTATATTCCGCTGACCGTGCTGGCCGCCATCTTGTTCGTGGTGGCCTGGAACATGAGCCAGGCCGGGGTGGTGCTGCGTCTGCAGCGCCGCCTGCCGGCCGCCGACCTGCTTATTCTGTGGGTGACCTTTGCACTGACGGTATTTGCCGATCTGGTCGTGGCGGTCAATATCGGCGTAGTGTTGGCCATGCTGTATGTGCTCAAGCGTACGTCCGACGGCGTGCGCGTAAGGCCGTTGGAAGGCCGGGATCTGCTGCGAGTGCTAGATGTGGAGGCCGGTGTGGCGCCACGCGAGGATGTGCGCGTGCTGGCGCTGGAAGGTCCTTATTTCTTTGCCAGTGTCGATGCGGTCAACCATGCTTTGCTGGGCGCGCCCGATACGGTCCGGGCGCTGGTGCTGCGCCTGAATTACGTGCCTTTCGTGGATGCCACAGCCCTGCAGGCTTTGGAGTCGGCCTTGGCTGAACTGGAGCAGCGCGGCATCCGGGCGGCGCTGTGCGAGGCCAATGAACGGGTGGCGCGCAAGATTCGACGCATGGGCTTGCTGGACGCGCTGCATGGTCGTCGCATCTACGATACGGCGACCGATGCCTGGTTGAGCGTGACTGCCGATCTGGATCAGCGCGCCGGGACTTAAGCGGGCGGGTCGATGCGTGGATTGTGTGTGGCGCCAGGATAGTCCACGTCATGGCGCGCCAGGTACTCGCGTATAAGCTGACGCACTACTTGCGACGGGGTCAGGTCCTGTTGATGGCACAGCGTCTCGAACGCTTTCTTCTTGGCCGGATCGATCAGGATGGTCAGGCGGGCGGTTTTGTTTTCCATGAGGCCTCAGCGGATCAGCTTGAATTCGTCATTGCCCATGAAGGCATAGCGAATGGCATCGATCAGGGCCAGGAAATAGGCCAGCGGCGACCAGAGAATGAACAGCACGACGAACAACAGGCCCCAGCCGATCTGGCCCAGGTAGAAACGGTGTGCACCGATCCAGCCCAGAAAGATGGCCAGAACAATGGCGATCTTGCGATGGTTGGTCGGACGCTCCAGCTCGTCTTTCTTGGCGCTGGCGATCCACAGCACCAGGGGAATGGTGATAAGCAGCGCCAGCAGGGCCTTGCCCCAGTGTTCGGACAGGTAGTTTCGTACTTGCAGCATCAGGTCGGCGAAATCGTCGATGATGAAGCCTAAATAGGACAGCAGCTCGCGCAGCACGGTTTCCCCGAAGGTCAGTCCCAGCAGCACCAGCAGGAAAATGGCAATGCCCAAGATGATTTTCTGCAGCATGGTGATTCCATCAAAAATAGAGAAGATTACTGAACGCGGGCCTGACGTACGGCGTGTTCCCAGCCCTGCATCAATTCCTGCGCCTGGTCGCGCGGCATGACCGGCTCGAAGGTTCGCTCACTGCGCCAGAGCGCACTGATTTCATTCACGTCTTTATACAGCCCGCAGCCCAACCCCGCCAGATAGGCGGCGCCCAGCGCCGTGGTTTCGATATGGGCGGGCCGCACGACCGGCAAGCCCAGAAGGTCGGCCTGGAACTGCATCAGCAGATTGTTGGCGCTGGCGCCGCCGTCCACACGCAACTGCTGCAAGGGGGGGGCGCCCATAGCCTGCATGTCGCGGTTCATGGCCAACAGAACGGCAGCGCTTTGGTAGGCGATGCTGTCCAGGGCCGCCCGGGCGATATGCGCCATGGTGGTCGCCCGGGTCAGGCCGGTAATGGTGCCGCGCGCCTGGGCGTCCCAGTACGGTGCGCCCAGTCCGGTAAAGGCGGGGACCAGGTGCACTCCCTGGGAATGTGGCACGCTGCGCGCCAGGGCTTCCACCTGTGCGCTGTGCTCGAACGCGCCCAATCCGTCGCGCAGCCACTGCACTACGGCTCCGCCGATGAACACGCTGCCTTCCAACGCATAGGCGCGGCGCGGGCCATGCTGTGCGGCGCAGGTGCCTATCAGGCCATTGTGCGACTTGGGGACTTGCCCACCGCTGTGCATCAAGAGGAAACAGCCTGTTCCATACGTGTTCTTGGCCATGCCCGATGTAAAGCAGGCCTGGCCGAACAGTGCGCTTTGCTGGTCGCCCGCCACGCCGCAGATCGGGATTGCGCGGCCCAGACGGGCGGGTTCGCAATCACCAAAGTGGCCGGCCGATGGACGTACATCGGGCAGCAATGCAGCGGGAATACCGAACAGAGCCAGCAGCTCACTGTCCCATTGCCCTGTATGAATGTTGAACAGCAGGGTGCGAGAGGCATTGCTGATGTCGGTGGCATGGACGGCGCCGCCGGTCAGATGCCAGATCAGCCAGCTATCCACGGTGCCGAAAGCCAGTTCGCCGCGCTCAGCCCGCTCGCGTGCGCCGGGGAGGGAGTTCAGAAGCCAACCCAGCTTGCTGGCCGAGAAGTAGGCGTCGATCGGCAGTCCGGTTCTGGCGGTGATCGATGCTTCGTGGCCTTGCTCCCGCAGACGAGCACAGGCCTCTTCGGCACGCCTGTCCTGCCAGACAATGGCCGGGTGGAGAGGGCGGCCGGTGAGCCGGTCCCAGAGCAAGGTGGTTTCGCGTTGATTGGTGATGCCGATGGCGGTGATGTCGGCCGCGGTCAGTCCTGCCTGTTCAATGGCCTGGCGCGCCGTGGCCAGCTGGGTGTCCAGAATTTCCTGCGGGTCGTGCTCGACCCAGTCGTTGCGCGGATAGTATTGGCGGGTTTCCTGCTGGGCCTGAGCGAGGATGCGGCCGTCGGCTGCCACAACGAGGCTGCGCGAGCTGGAAGTGCCTTGGTCGAGAGCAAGAAGAAATGTCATGCGGGTCTGACGTTGAAAGCCAAGCAGACCACAGTGTACCGGCACCGGAGGGGCTGCGGGTTTCTGCGATTATGCGTCCCCTGATCCTATGCCGGCCAAGTTTCGCTGCAAGGTGCGGATCAAGTGGTTAAAATAAGGGTAAATCCTGAGCCGGCGGCCTTGTACTGTCTTGCAGCCGTTCCCAGTCCTGATGACCATCTCCATGACCACACGAAACTCTCCACTGCTGACCGATAGGACGCAAATGCTGGGCGCGCTCAGGCGTACGACCCAGGCGGATCTCGTCGTGGTGGGCGGCGGAGCCACCGGATTGGGCATTGCCCTGGATGCCGCCTTGCGCGGCCTCAAGGTGGTCGTGCTGGAAGCCTGGGACTTCGCCAAGGGCACCTCGTCCCGGGCCACCAAGCTGGTGCACGGAGGCGTGCGTTATCTGGCGCAGGGCAATATTTCCCTGGTGCGCGAAGCACTGCACGAGCGCACCCATCTGCTGCACAACGCGCCGCATCTGGCTCAGTCGCTGCCCTTTGTCATGCCCAGCTACAAATGTTGGGAAACGCCGTTCTATGGTCTGGGCCTGATGGCCTACGACGCACTGGCAGGGCGAGAAGGCCTGGGCAGTACCGAATTCCTGGGCGCGTCGCGTGTGAGACAGCTGCTGCCCGGCGCTCGCCAGAGCGGCCTGAAAGGTGGGGTCAAATATTGGGATGGCCAGTTTGATGACGCCCGTCTGGCGCTGGCCTTGGCGCGCACGGCCGCGCTGCATGGCGCCTTGCTCGTCAATTATTGTCCCGTCACCAATATTCAGCACCAGAACGGCCGCGTGTCCGGAGTGCAGTGTCAGGACCGTGAAACCGGTGAGATCCACACCATTCAGACCGCCTGCGTGGTGAATGCCGCCGGCGTCTGGGTGGATCGTCTGCGCGAGCTGGACGGCCAGGAAGGCGGTCGGCAGGCTCGCCCCATGGTGGCGCCCAGTCAAGGGGTGCATCTGGTCGTGGATCAGGACTTCCTGCCCGGAGATCATGCCTTGCTGGTGCCCCGCACCCGAGACGGCCGCGTTTTGTTTGCGGTGCCCTGGCTGGGCAAGCTTATCTTAGGCACCACCGATACACCGCGCGAGGACGTGCCGCTCGAGCCGCGTCCTCTGCACCACGAGGTTGATTTCATCCTGTCCGAATCGGCGCATTATCTGCAGAAGGCGCCGCGCGCCCAGGATGTGCGCAGCGTATGGGTAGGGTTGCGGCCCCTGGTGCGTCCTGTGGACGAGTCGGGCAGCGGCAAGACCCAGTCCATCAGCCGCGAACACACGGTGCTGGTCAGCCCCAGCAATCTCGTGACGGTGACTGGCGGGAAATGGACGACGTATCGGGCCATGGCGCAGGATGTGCTGGAGCATTGCGAGCGGGCAGGGCTGCTGGGCAAGCTGGCCGCCTGCAGTACGTTGGAACAGCGCCTGGTCGGCGCGCCCCATGCCTTGGGGCGCCGGTCCTTGGGGGCGCCGCCCGGGCTGGATGTGTACGGCAGCGAATCGGACTGGGTCAAGGCCCTGCCCGGTGCAGAGGCGGTTCTGACGCCTGGCCTGACCGAGGCTATGGTGCGTTTTGCCTGCCGCTACGAGTACGCCCGTACCGTCGAAGATATGCTGGCGCGCCGTTCGCGTCTTCTGTTTCTGGATGCTGCGCTGGCGCAGCAGATCGCGCCGCAGGTGGCCGTGTTGATGCAGGCCGAAACCGGGCAGGATCCCCAGCTCTCCGCTTTCCTGGAACTAGCGCAGCAATACGCTACGCTTCCCGCGGCCTAGGCCGCTTGCTTGAGCTCTGCTTGCGCCGCCCATCTCGAATCGGGCGGGCCGCTGTCTGATTGGCTCAATTCCCCATACATCCCATTAGTCGAAGAAAGTCCGGGCGGTTTCGAAGCGCTTGGCGAAATAGGGGTTGTTCAGGGAGTCGATGCGCACCCGCCCGCCGCTGGAGGGTGCGTTGATGAATTGATCATTGCCTATATAAATGCCCACATGAGAATTGGGCTTGCCCAGGGTATTGAAAAAGACCAGATCGCCGGGACGCAACTGGGAGCGGCTGACGCGGCGGCTGGCGCTGGCCTGCGCAGCGGTGTTGCGCGGGATCGGCGAACTGGCACGTTCCTGGCTGAATACATAGTGGACCAGGCCGCTGCAGTCAAATCCGGTGGAGGGTTCCCGCCCACCGTAGCGGTAGGGGGAGTCCAGCAAGGTCATGGCCGACAGGACCACGGCCGGCCGGCGTTCTGCCTGCACCGTCACGCTGGAGCGTGCGCCAGACGATGAAGGCGGCGTACTGGCGCAGGCCGCCAGCAGTGCCATCAGGGCGAAAGCGAACAGCCGTTGCATAAAAGCAGCAAGGTTCATAGGTCGTTACAAAGTAGTGCGTCGAAGCGGGATTCATCAGCAACAGTCAGGATTATGCCGATTTTTCGTTCTTTTAGGCTTGGAGATAAAAAAAATCCCATGGGCATAAGGGTTTAGGCCGTATATCCGATGTAATAAAACATACTTTTATGACAAGGGTATTGATCTTCATCACGTAACATCCAGTTTTATATCTACAACATTAAGTGAGCATCTGATAAGATTCAGTCTGCAATTGATACATTTAATGCATATTTTCCACCTCATTCATGCTGATGTCGTATTGTTTCTTGGGGGCATGTCTAGGGGAAATCGCGGTATGGCAAGATGTTAGTGAACTGTTTCATAAAAACACGATACGCATCTTTGTAACAATCCCCGTGTTAAATGTTGTTTGTTACAAAAAAATGGCTGGTTAACCAGTTTTATCAAGGAAGGCTGACATGCCCGTATCGGAAAATTCGCTGCTGAATGATATTCAGGAAGTCAATTTGTCGTACTTGCTGCTCGCGCAACGCCTGCTACGCGAGAATTTTTCCGCGGGAATGTTCCGGCTGGGGTTCGATGCAGACGTAGCGGAAACCTTGCTGCGTCTCTCTCCTGCGCAACTGGTCAAGCTGGCCAGCTCCAGCTCCTTGATCTGCGGCTTTCGCTTCAACGATTACGACCTGCTCACGACCCTGACCCAGAACGTATTGGGCGGCGTGCTGCAACAGGCTCATTCCACCATCCTCCTGTCCCAAAGAGCCACGGCCGACCAGGCAGGCTGAGGGTAGGGGCTCATCAAAGCATTATGGCTACAAAAAGCGTCGCCAAAGAGGCGCAGGAAATCGGCCTGGCGTCAGAAATGATCGAATTGGGGGCGCGTTTGCAGGTTCTGCAGGCCGAAACCTCGCTCAGTTACGACCGGCTGGCCCGTTTGTATCGGGAAGTCAAGGGGTGTTCACCGCCCAAGGGCATGCTGCCGTTCTCGGTGGACTGGTTCATGACCTGGCTGCCCAATATCCATTCCAGCCTGTTCTACAGCATTTATCAGTTTATGGTCGCCCAAACGCCTTGCGGCAAGAGCCAGGCCCTGGTGGAGGCCTACCGGCTGTACCTGGAGCAATCGTCTGCCGGTCGCGTGGAAGCCGTGCCCGACGACGAACCCGTTCTCAGCTTTACCCGAGCCTGGATGCTGCTGCGTTTTTTTGACAGCGGCCTGCTGCAATTGTCGCAGTGCGAACGATGCAAGGGGGGCTTTGTGGCTCATGCCCATGATCCCGAGTCCGGTTTCATCTGTGCCATTTGCCGGCCTCCGCCCAGAGCAGGGAAAACGCGGGCCAGCAAGGCTCGCAGCACACGCAAGCCCGCTGCGGTCAAGAAGGCTGAAGTGCAAGAGGCTGTTCAGGAGCCGCGCTCGGCGCGACGCGAGCCGGCGGCCTCCAAGCGCCAGTTGCAGCCCGATGTGTCCGTGCAAATGAACTAAAGGACTAGGCGAGCAGTTGGAAAACGGCTCGCTTGCGCGGTTTCTGTTGTTCTCCCGATGTGCGAAGCAAACCGGAAGCGTCGATCTATGCGGGAAAAAGCCCGTTGAAGCGGCGTTTTGTCCGGGCTGCTTGCCGCCATTATTAGTTGCGTGTACTTGAAGAAGGCGTATCCGTGCTTATTCTGATTGGATATATCGTTGTATTTGTCTCTGTGTTTGGCAGTTTCGTGGCCTTGGGCGGTCATTTGGGCGCCCTGTATCAGCCATTTGAATTGCTGCTGATCGGAGGCGCAGCACTGGGCGCCTACTTCGCTTCCAATAGTGGCAAATCCATCAAGCTGCTGGCCAGAGCCTTGCCGATCGCCTTTCGCAGCAGCCCGTACAACAAAGAGCTGTACATGCAGCTCATGGGCATGATGTATGTCCTGCTCAATAAAGCGCGCCGCGACGGCATGATGTCCATCGAGGGCGACATCGAGAATCCGGAGCAAAGCGCCATCTTCGCCGACTATCCCAATGTCGTGAAGGATCCCGCCCTGATGAACTTCATCGCGGATTACCTGCGGCTGATGATCAGCGGCAACATGAGCTCCTTCGAAATCGAAACCCTGATGGATCAGGATATCGAAACCTACCACCACGAACGCAACGTGCCTGCGCGCGCCCTGCGCGAAGTGGCGGATGCCTTGCCTGCCTTCGGGATCGTGGCGGCCGTGCTGGGGGTGGTCAAAGCGCTGGGCTCGGTGGACCAGCCGCCGGCGGTGCTGGCCGACCTGATTTCCAAGGCCATGGTGGGCACTTTTCTGGGTATTTTGCTGGCCTATGGCTTTGTGGCTCCCTTGGCGGCCACGATCGAGCGTCGTACCGCCGATTCGGTCAAGGTGCTGGAGTGTATCAAGGTCACGTTGCTGGCCAACATGAACGGCTATCCTCCGCAGTTGGCAGTGGAGTTCGGTCGCAAGGTTCTGTTCTCTACTGAGCGTCCTTCGTTCCAGGAACTGGAAGAGCATGTGCGTCAGGCCCGCTCCTCGGGCGGCGGTCGTAAAGCCTGATCGGAAACCGCCATGAGCAACCACAAGGACCGAGTCATCATTCGCCGCAAGAAGGTGGTGCACGGCGAGCACCACGGCGGCAGCTGGAAGATTGCCTACGCCGACTTCATGACGGCCATGATGGCTTTTTTTCTGGTGATGTGGATCCTGACCTTGGTGCCCAAGCAGGATCTGAAGGAAATCGCCGACTACTTTCGTATGCCCCTGATTGACGCCATCAGCGGCGGCCAGCAGGCCGATCAGTCGCGCAGCGTCATTCCGGGAGGGCAGCCCAGCCTGATCCCGCATCCTCACTCGGGTGCATCCAGCAGCGACGCCATCCGTGACCGGCAAGATGCCGAGCGCCTGGAAGATCTGAAGTCCGCCCTGGAAGAACTGATCCGGGTTGACCCGGTGCTGAAGGAGTTCAGGCCGCAGTTGCTGCTGGACATGACGCAGGACGGTTTGCGCATCCAGATCATCGACCGTCAGAGCCGGCCCATGTTCGCGACCGGCAGTGCGTTTGTGCAGTCCTACATGCGGGCCATTCTGCGCTCTTTGAGCCAGCCCTTGAATGAAATGCCCAACCGCATTCAGGTCACCGGCCACACGGACTCCATGCAATATGCCAGCGGCGAGCGGCTGTACAGCAACTGGGAGCTGTCCGCTGATCGCGCCAATGCAGCGCGGCAGGAGTTGGTTGCGGGCGGGCTGGCGGAAGCCAAGGTCAAGCAGGTGCTGGGTCTGGCCGACACGGTCAGCCTTGTTAAAGATAACCCTGCCGCCGCCGTAAATCGGCGCATCAGTCTTCTCGTGCTGAACAGTCGCGCGGAACGGCGCATTGATGATCAGAATAATCTGGGCTCGGAGGAGTTCGATCTGCGCGAAGCCATGCAGGATCCCGAGGGGCCCGTCAGTGTTCGCATTCCCGGCTTGCCGGAATTGCCCAGCGCCTTGCCCGCTACGCCGTGACGCCCGCATGATGGGCCAAGCCCTTTTATTTACGATGTTCTAAGCCATTACCAAGAAGGAAGTGTTCATGAGCTCCGGCGTAGATCTGAGTCAGTTTTACGAAACCTTTTTCGATGAAGCCGATGAGCTGCTGGCCGACATGGAGCGCTTGCTGTTGGAGCTGGATCTGGACGAGCCCGATCGAGACCAACTGAACGCCATCTTCCGTGCCGCCCATTCCATCAAGGGCGGGGCCGGCACGTTCGGCTGCTTTACCCAATTGGCCGAAACCACGCACTTGCTCGAGAACTTGCTGGATCTGGTGCGCAATGGCGAGATGCAGCTGCGCAAGGACATGATCGACCTTTTTCTGGAAACCAAGGACGTGTTAACCGGACAAGTCACCGCCTATCGCGACGGCGAAGAACCCGACGAGGACGCCTACCGCCGTATTTGCGAGCAATTGCGGCAGTTGGCCCTGGAACAGAAGGGCATATTGACCACTCAAGCCCAGGCGCCCGCCGCCTTGATCGAGCCCGAGCCCGAACCCGAGCCAGTCGCTGCGCCGGATGCGGGGGGGCTGCCGCTCTGGGTGTCCTTGGGGCCTGTGTCCGACAAGGATGCCGAAGCCCTGCAGCAGGAAATGGAATTGATGGGCTCCATCCTGCACCAGGTGCGCGAAGGTCAGGGGCTGGATATCTGGCTGGAAACCAGCGCATCGGCGGACGATATCGAAGCCGTGTGCTGCTTCGTGGTCAATGCCGATCAGGTAAGCGTCAAACCCAGCGCAGTGCCCGGTTCGGCTCCTGCCGCTGCCACTGCTGCGCCGGCGGCGCCCGTCGTTGAATCGGTTCCGGTCCCGGCAGCGCCTGCCGCTGCTCAACCCGCGGCGGATCTTCCTGAAGCTGTGCCTGCCGATTCCAAGCCTGCGGCCAAGCCGGCTGAAAAAGCCGCCAAGCCCGCCGCTGCCAAGGAGTCGGGCACCATACGGGTCGGCGTTGAAAAAGTGGATCAGATCATCAACCTGGTGGGCGAATTGGTCATTACCCAGGCCATGCTGGTGCAGACGGCATCGACGCTGGATCCCGTCGTGCACGACCGCCTGCTCAACGGCATCGAACAACTGGAACGCAATGCGCGCGACCTGCAGGAATCGGTCATGTCCATTCGCATGATGCCCATGGACTACGTGTTCAGCCGCTTCCCGCGCGTGGTGCGCGAAAGCGCCGCCCGCATGAACAAGCAGATCCGTCTGGTCACCAAGGGTCAGGCCACGGAACTGGATAAGAGCCTGATTGAACGCATCATCGATCCGCTGACCCATCTGGTGCGTAACAGTATCGACCACGGCATCGAAATGCCCGAAGATCGCCTGGCCGCCGGCAAAGATGCCGAAGGCGTGCTGACCCTTTCCGCCCAACATCAGGGCGGGCACATCATCATCGAAGTCGTGGACGACGGCGCGGGCTTGAATCGCGAACGAATTCTCAAGAAAGCCATGTCCTCGGGATTGCCCGTCACTGAAACCATGCCCGACGATGAAGTCTGGCAGCTTATTTTTGCTCCTGGCTTTTCCACCGCCGACAAGGTCACCGAGATTTCGGGCCGCGGCGTGGGTATGGACGTGGTGCGACGCAATATCCAGAGCATGGGCGGTCATGTGCAGCTGTATTCGCGCGCAGGCGTAGGCACGACGACGCGCATTGTGTTGCCTTTGACGCTGGCCATCCTGGATGGCATGTCGGTGCAGGTGGGCCAGGAAGTCTTCATTTTGCCGCTGGCGCACGTGACCGAGTCCATGCAGCCCACGCACGAGCAGTTGCGGCGCGTATCGGAAACTGATCATGTCATGTTCGTGCGCGGCGAGTATCTGCCTTTGATTTCGCTGCGCGACATCTTCTCGGTCTCCGATGCCGAAGTCGATGTCACCCGCGCCATCGCCGTCATCCTGCAGGCCGAGGACATGCGGTTCGCCTTGCTGGTGGATCACCTTATCGGCCAGCACCAGGTCGTGGTCAAGAACCTGGAGGCCAATTACCGCAAGATCCCGGGTATCTCCGCGGCAACGATTCTTGGTGACGGCAGCGTGGCCCTTATTGTTGATGTATTTGCCCTACAGCGCTTGGCCCGCGATCGCGCCGCGGCGCTGGTCTGATCTATCCGGAGACATGAATGTCCAACGATTTTAATTCCCATTCCGAAGCGGCCGAAGTCGGCGGCAAGGAATACCTGGTTTTCACTCTGGGCGACCAGGAATACGGCATCGATATCCTGAAGGTGCAGGAAATCCGTGGCTACGACACCCAGACCGTCACGCGCATTGCCAATGTGCCCGGTTTCATCAAAGGGGTCACCAATCTGCGCGGGGTGATTGTGCCTATTGTCGATCTGCGCTTGCGCTTCAACATGGAAAAGGTGGAGTACGACCACCAGACCGTGGTCGTGATCCTGAATCTGAAGGAGCGCGTCGTCGGCGTCGTGGTCGATGGCGTATCGGATATGCTGGTGCTGCAGTCCTCGCAGATCAGCGCGGCGCCCAGCTTCGGCACAGCGTTCTCGACCGAGTACTTGACCGGCATCGGCACGCTGGGCGAGCGCATGCTGATTCTGGTGGATATCGAAAAGCTCATGACCAGCGAGGAAATGGCGCTGGTGGACAGCGCAGTGGCTTGATCGCCGCGTCGCGCGCAGGTCGGGGGAGGCGCTAGAAGCGCCTCCACGTTTCGGGTTTGCTCTGGACAAGGTGCTTGTAATGCTGGGTAGATTACGTTTGGCCAATCTGAAGGTGCGTACCAGTCTGATTCTGGTGCTGGTATTCTTTTTACTGATGTTGGTCGCTGGCGCAGCGCTGGGCATCCTGTCCTTGCGCGCCAACAACCAGGCGCTGCAAAGCATCGTCACCAATCAGCGTGTGGGCTCGGCCATGTATCAGGCCATCGAGCGCTATAAGGATACCCAGACTCTGCTCGGACGCGCCGCCATCAGTTATGTGGTCAACAGCGATCTGCAGAATCAGGAACTGATGGCCCAGTGGGGCGACGGCGATACGGCCAATGCGATCAGCTCCTCGACGCGTGAAATCATCGATGCGGCGCGCAAGCAGTTCGATCAGACCCAGGCCGCCTTTACGCATTACCAGGACGAGGCCAAGACGCTCAAGGACAGCGACGGCTATTATTCGCGCGTCGATGCGGCGTTCGTGTCCCTGATGCAGGGCGGCGTATTGCCTCTGTTGTCGTATCTTGACCGGGGCGAGATCAGTGATTTCCGCAGTTACGTCACCACCACGACCAAGCTGCTCGAAGAGGACCTGTACAGTGCATTGGGCACTCTGCATCAGAATCAGCAGGCATCCATTGATGCGCAGTATCAGCGGGAAGTGGACCAATACAACCTGGTGATCCGGCTGGTGGGCGTGGCCATGGTGCTGTGTCTGTTGATCGCCCTGGCGGTTTATGTATTTCTGAATCGCATGGTGCTGCGTCCGCTGCGCCAGGCCGGCGAGCATTTCGACCGCATTGCGGGCGGCGATCTCACCCAGCGCGTCGAAATGGACTCCACCAATGAAATCGGCGTGCTCTACGATGCGGTGCGCCGCATGCAGGGCAGTCTGCAACGCATGGTGATGACGGTGCGCGAAGGGGTGGAGGAAATCACCTTCAGTTCGCGTGAAATCTATATGGGCAATACGGACCTGAGCAGCCGTACCGAGGACCAGGCGTCCTCCTTGCAAGAAACGGCCGCCAGCATGGAAGAACTCGCCAGCACCGTGCGCCAGAACTCGGACAATGCCCAGCAGGCTGACCGTGTCGCCAAGGGGGCATCGGCAGTGGCTCAGCGCGGCGGCGCCGCCGTGGCAACCGTGGTGCAGACCATGGAAGAACTCTCGGCCAGTTCGGGGCAGATCGCCCATATTGTCAATGTGATCGATGGCATTGCATTCCAGACCAATATCCTGGCCTTGAATGCGGCGGTGGAAGCCGCCCGCGCCGGTGAACAGGGCAAGGGCTTTGCCGTGGTGGCCGGCGAGGTGCGCAGCCTGGCTCAGCGCAGTGCGCAAGCCGCTCGCGAAATCAAAGGCTTGATTGAAGAATCGCTGGCCAAGGTCGAGGCCGGTACGCGCCAGGTTGATGAGGCCGGCGAGGTTGTCAAGGAAGTGGTGGCGTCCGTGCAGAGCGTCACTACCATCATGGCCGAGATCTCCTCGGCCTCGAATGAACAGTCTGAAGGGATTGAGCAAGTGAATCGGGCCGTCACCCAGATGGATACGGTCGTGCAGCAGAATGCGGCCTTGGTCGAGCAGGCCACAGCGGCAGCCGGATCGCTTCAGGACCAGGCCACACGTCTGTCAGATGCCGTGTCGGCGTTCAAGATCAGCGCACAGGATGTCATTGACGTGCCTTTCGATGCGTCCGAGCTGGGCCGTTCCGGCTCGGATCCCGCCTTGTCGGCGAGGCCTTTTGGAGGGGCGTTGGCCAGCCTGTAGTTTATGAGTACACCTGTGGAACCTTTCGTCTACACCTTGCCGTCCGTCCCGCAAGCCTCCCATGGCGATTGCGATCGGGCTGCGCGTCTGCTGAAGTCGTATGCAGGCATCATTCTGGGTACCCACAAAGAGGATATGGTGGCTCGCACCCTGGGCATGCGCACGCAGAAAGTGGGTCTGACCGAGGTGCGCCAGTATCTGGATCTGCTGGAGCGCGATACCCACAGCCTGCAGTGGCAGGATTTCGTCAATGCGTTCACCATCAATCACACGGCATTTTTTCGCGAGCAGCACCATTTCGACATCCTGGGCAAGTTCGTCAGCACCCGTTCCAAGCCGTTGGACATCTGGTGCAGCGCAGCCTCCACGGGCGAAGAGGCATACTCGATTGCCATGACGGTGCGGGAACATTGTCCCTCGCCTGATATGGGCGTCTCCATTCTGGCGACGGACATCGACTCCGATGCCTTGGACAAAGCCCGCGAGGGTGTCTATACCCTGGAGCGCATTGAGCCGGTCCCCGAGGCGTGGCTGCCGCGCTATTTTCAGCGCGGCGTCGGCGCGCGCAAGGGGCTGGCGCGGGTCAAGCCCGCGCTGCGCCGAATGGTGGAGTTCGATGAGTTCAATCTGGTGGGGACGTCCTGGCCGGCCAACAACAGCTTTGATGCGATTTTCTGTCGCAACACCATGATTTACTTCGACCGCGAAGACCAGACGCGCATTCTGGAGCGCTTTGCCGCCGTCATCAAACCGGGTGGGCTGCTGTTCGTCGGACATTCTGAAAACTTCTCTTACCTGACCAAGGACTTCCGTTTGCTCGGCCAGACGGTCTATGTCCGGAATTGATCGCTGTTTGCGTTCGGAATCGGGATTTTAGCTTCATGAAGAAAATTCGAGTTTTATGTGTAGACGACTCCGCCTTGGTGCGCAGCCTCATGGTGGAGATCATCAACAGTCACGCCGATATGGAAGTGGTGGCTGTGGCGCCTGATCCGCTGATCGCGCGCGAGCTCATCAAGGAGCACAACCCAGACGTCCTGACGCTGGATGTGGAAATGCCGCGCATGGATGGTCTGGATTTCCTGGAGCGGCTGATGCGCCTGCGGCCCATGCCCGTGGTCATGGTGTCGTCCCTGACCGAGCGCAACTCCGATGTCACTTTGCGGGCGCTGGAGCTGGGCGCGGTCGATTTCGTGACCAAGCCCAAGCTGGGCCTGCGCGACGGCCTGCTGGACTATTCCGACCTGATCGCTGAAAAAATCCGCGCCGCTTCGATCGCGCGTCCGCGTCGAGCGGCTCCGGCGGCTGTCGGTGCAGCGCCGGCGCGCAAGCTGACCCATGCCTTCTCCACCACCGAAAAGCTCATCATGATCGGCGCCTCCACGGGGGGGACCGAAGCCATACGTCAGGTGCTGGAACCTTTGCCCGCCAATTGCCCGGCCATCATGATCACTCAGCATATGCCGGCCGGTTTTACGCGTTCTTTCGTGAACCGGCTGGACGGCCTGTGCGCCATGCAGGTGCACGAGGCAGAGGATGGGCAGCGTGTTCTACCCGGTCACGTGTACCTGGCTCCGGGTGGTGTGGCGCACATGAAACTGGCACGCTCGGGCGCCAATTACGTGGTCAAGCTGGTGGACAGCGAGCCCGTCAACCGGCACCGTCCTTCCGTAGATGTTCTGTTTCATTCCGCCGCTGAAGTCGCTGGCCGCAATGCCGTGGGAGTCATCCTGACGGGCATGGGCAAGGACGGCGCGCAGGGGCTGCTGGCGATGAAGCAGGCGGGCGCGCAGACCTTTGCCCAGGACGAGGCGACCAGCGTGGTGTTCGGCATGCCGCGCGAAGCCCTGCAGATCGGGGCCGCCGAAACCGCACTGCCTCTGGGGCAGATCAGTGAACGAATTCTAGCCAGTGTGGGGGCCTTCGGACATCGCGTCTAAGCGAGACGAGGCGCACGGGCAGCTACTTAATTGGAGAATGTACATGGTTCAAAAAAATATAAAAATTCTCGTCGTCGATGATTTTCCGACCATGCGCCGGATTATCAAGAACTTGCTCAAGGATCTGGGCTACGAAAATGTGGACGAGGCCGAAGACGGCCAGATGGGGCTGGAAAAACTGCGCAACGGCAATTTCGAGTTCGTGGTCTCGGACTGGAATATGCCTAATCTGGATGGTCTGGAAATGCTCAAGCAGATCCGTGCCGATGCCAGCCTGGCGTCCTTGCCGGTGCTGATGGTGACGGCCGAGGCCAAGAAAGAAAACATCATTGCGGCGGCCCAGGCCGGCGCGAATGGCTATGTGGTCAAACCTTTTACCGCTGCGACGCTCGAAGAAAAGCTGAACAAGATATTCGAGAAAATGGGCAGCTGATACGGAGGACGTCATGGATCCACAGCAAACACCCCCTCACCCGGACGCGCAAGGCGTGCCGGTCGACCTGGTCTACCGGATCGCCAACCTGACCCGCATGCTGCGCGAAAGCATGCGCGAGCTGGGTCTGGACCAGGCGATCAAAGATGCCGCACATGCCATCCCGGATGCACGCGACCGCCTGCATTACGTGGCGCGCATGACCGAGCAGGCCGCCAATCGCGTGTTGAACGCCGCCGAGCAGGTGCGCCCCTTGCAGGAAACCCTGCAGGCCGACGCCCAGGAGCTGGACGCACAGTGGGAGCAATGGTTCGAGCAGCCGTTGGATCAGCAGGATGCCCGTGCTCTGGTCCAGCGCACCCGCGCATTTCTGAGCGATGTTCCCGTCAAGACGCAGCAGACCCAGGACAATCTGCTGGAAATCATCATGGCCCAGGACTTCCAGGATCTGACAGGTCAGGTGATCACCCGCATGCTGGGCGTGGTCGGGACGATTGAAACCGAGCTGGTGCAGGTGCTGGTGGACAACGTGCCCACCGAAAAGCGCGAAGAAACCCAAAGCTTGATCAACGGGCCGGTGGTCTCGCCAACCGCGTCCGAAGTGGTCACCAGCCAGGACCAGGTCGATGACCTGCTGGCCAATCTGGGCTTCTAGGCGGCAGAGCGCCGTCCGAACTTGAAAGCGTTGCCTGTGCAACGCTTTTTTTTCTTCCGGTAGCCGGAACGTAGGGGCGGACAAGATGGAAAACGCATCTTGAAGAGGAACAGCCTGGGTTTATTGCCTTAGCTTTCAGCTATCAGGGCGGCAGGCCTCTCTTAGAATGACGGACGGCGGCAGTGCGGACGTGGGTTGCGCGCTGGGCGCCACTCACCCGTTGATTCACCCCCTTCCATGCGTCTCGGCAGTCAATGGCAGAAGACAGCGATCTCGAAAAAACCGAAGCAGCCTCGCCCCGGCGCCTGGAAAAGGCGCGGGAAGAGGGCCAGATTGCGCGGTCTCGGGAGCTGACGACGTTCCTGATGCTGTCCGCAGGTATAGGGGGTATCTGGATCGGGTCGGCGCATCTGTATGAAACCCTCAATGGCATTGTGCGGCGCAGCGTCTGGTTCGATCCGCGCATCGGCCGCGATCCCGCCGTGATGGTCACGCAGGCTGCGACCCTGGCTTTCGAGACCCTGCTCGGCCTGGCGCCCTTGTTCCTGTTGCTGGTGGTAGTGGCGATCGGTGCGTCCATGGCTTTGGGCGGCATGGTGTTCAGCGGCAAGGCGCTGGCGCCGAAGTTCGAGCGCATGAATCCGCTCAAGGGCGTGCAGCGCATGTTTTCGGCTCAGACCGTCGTGGAGCTGATCAAGACCCTGGCCAAGGCCGGCCTGGTGGGCTCGGTGGCGGTTTATGTGATCTGGACCCATCGCGACCAGATGACGGCACTGATGTATGCGAATCCCACCGAGGCCATCGCTTCGGGAATGGCATTGATCATCAAGTGCTGCGCCTTGATCACGGCCAGCTTGCTGATCATCGTCCTGATTGACGCTCCCTGGCAGCTTTGGAGCTTCTACAAGAAAATGCGCATGTCGCGCCAGGACGTGAAGGAAGAGCATAAGGAAAGCGAAGGCGACCCCCATGTGAAGGGGCGTATACGCCAGCAACAGCGCGCCATGGCGCGCTCGCGCATGATGTCCCAGGTGCCGGCGGCCGATGTGGTGGTCACCAATCCTACGCACTATGCGGTGGCCTTGCGGTATCAGGAAGGAAATGGCTCGGCCCCGCGCGTCGTGGCCAAAGGCACGGGTCTGGTCGCGGCGCGCATCCGCGAGGCCGCGCAGCAGCATCAGGTAGCCTTGCTGCAGGCGCCCGCCTTGGCACGGGCTTTGTACTTTAATGTCGAATTGGAGCGGGAAATCCCCGTGGACCTGTACGCCGCCGTAGCGGAGGTTCTGGCCTGGGTGTATCAGCTCCGCAATTGGAACAAGGGGCAGGGCGACAAGCCCGTCATGCCCACCCGGCTGAATGTCCCGGCTGGTATGGATACCGGTCGCCAGCGGCCGCGCACACATTGACGCAATGAACAATTTTTTTGCCTTACTCAAGCAGAACGGCGGGCAACATGCTCGCATGATGGCCGGCCCGGTGCTGATTCTCATGGTTATGGCCATGATGATTCTGCCGCTGCCGCCATTCATCCTGGACTTGTTGTTCACCTTCAATATCGCTCTGGCGGTCATGATCCTGCTGGTGGCCATGTTCACCAAGAAGCCGCTGGACTTTGCCGCTTTTCCCGCCGTTCTGCTGTTCGCCACGCTGTTGCGGCTGGCCTTGAACGTGGCCTCCACCCGGGTCGTGTTGATGCACGGTCACAAGGGGCCCGATGCAGCGGGGCAGGTCATCGAGGCGTTTGGCCATTTCCTGGTGGGTGGAAACTTTGCCGTCGGCCTGATCGTGTTCGTTATTCTGGTCATCATCAACTTCGTGGTGATCACCAAAGGTGCCGGTCGCATTGCCGAGGTGGGCGCGCGTTTTACCTTGGATGCCTTGCCGGGCAAGCAGATGGCCATCGACGCCGACCTCAATGCCGGCCTGATCGGCGAGGATGAAGCGCGCCGCCGCCGCAGCGAAGTGTCTCAGGAGGCCGAGTTCTATGGCTCCATGGACGGCGCCAGCAAGTTCGTGCGTGGCGATGCGGTGGCGGGCTTGCTCATCATGGTCATCAACGTGGTGGGCGGTTTGGTCATCGGCGTGCTGCAGCACGATCTTTCCTTCTCCGAAGCTGGACGCGTCTATACGCTGCTGACCATCGGTGACGGCCTGGTCGCCCAGATTCCCGCCTTGATCATTTCCACGGCCGCCGGCGTCGTGGTCTCGCGCGTCGCCACGGACGAGGATGTCGGGGAGCAGATGGTCAGCCAATTGTTCCGCAATCCGGTGGTGCTGTATATCACCGCTGGCATCTTGGGACTGATGGGTCTGATTCCAGGCATGCCCAATCTGGTGTTTTTGCTCCTGGCCGCCATTCTGGCCGGAGGAGCCTGGTTGATGCAAAAAAACCAGGCCGAACAGGCCGTGCAGGCCAGCGAGCCGACCGAGCTGGTCCAGGCGACGGCGGATGCGGCTGCCGCAGAAGCCAGCTGGGGCGATGTGTCTATGGTAGACCCTCTGGGGCTGGAGGTCGGCTATAGGCTGATCTCCCTGGTGGACCACGCCCAGAATGGCGAGCTGCTGCACCGCATCCGCAGCCTGCGCAAGAAATTCGCCCAGGATGTGGGTTTTCTGCCCCCCGTGGTCCATATCCGTGACAATCTTGAGCTCAAGCCCAACGACTATCGGATCCTGCTGTCGGGTGTGGAGATAGGGAAGGGCACGGCGACTCCAGGTCAATGGCTGGCGATCGACCCTGGCGGGGTCACCATGAAGCTGCCGGGTACGTCGACCACAGATCCTGCCTTCGGTCTGCCCGCGGTCTGGGTGGACGTATCCATGCGAGAGCAGGCGCAGATCGCCGGTTATACCGTGGTGGACGCCAGTACGGTGATTGCGACGCACATCAATCACTTGCTGCATCGTCATGGGGCTGATCTGCTGGGTCGTCAGGAGGTTCAGCAACTGCTCGATCACGTGGGCCGCGAAGCGCCCAAGCTGGTGGAGGATCTGGTGCCCCAGACCTTGTCCCTCAGCCTGTTGCTGAAGGTGCTGCGCGGACTGTTGGCCGAGGACGTCCCTATCCGCGATATGCGTACGATTGTCGAGACGCTGGCCGAGCACGCGCCCAGGCTGTTGCCCCAGAATGGGGCGGCGGCCAGCGGCAACGAGGCCGGCGAGCTGCTGGCAGTTCTGCGCGTGGCCCTGGGACGAGCCATTGTGCAGCAGTGGTTCCCGGGCGAGGGCGAGCTGCGCGTCATCGGGCTGGACGCCCGGCTGGAGCGCGTGTTGACGCAGGCCTTGACCAGCAGCGGGGCCTTGGAGCCGGGTCTGGCCGAGTCTGTCCTGACCGAAGCCATGCGCGCGTCCCAGTTCCAGGAGGAGCATGGGGATCCGCCTGTGCTGGTCGTGCCTCCGGTGCTGCGAGCCTCTCTGGCGCGTTTCCTGCGCCACCACATTCCTCAGTTAGGCGTGTTGTCGAATGCCGAAATTCCTGAAGAGCGCATGCTCAGGGTTACAACAATAATTGGTCAGTCCGCATGAATATAAGTCGTTTTTTTGGCAGTACCAGCCGTGAAGCCATGCGCCAGGTGCGTATCGCCCTTGGGCCGGACGCCTTGATCGTGTCGAATCGCCGCGTCAATGGCGGTGTTGAAATCCTGGCCACGGATGCGACCTCGGTGCCCGAGTCCGCCATTCGCGATACGCCTGCTGTCGCGCCGCAGGCGTCGGCTGCCGCCCCCAACCAGGCTGCCGGCATACGCCAGGAAATGTCACCGGCAAGCGGCGCCGACAACGTCATGGGCGCGATCGGCGCCTTGCGCGGCGCGCTCGAGGGCCGTATGGACGACCTGGTCTGGAGCCACCAGATGCGGCGTTCTCCTGTTGCCGTCAATTTGTTTCAGTCCTTGCTGGCGCAGGGGTTCAGCACCGCTTTGCTGCGGGCCATGCTCAAGCGTCTGCCGGAGAACCTGAACGCCCGCGCGGCCTTGCAATGGGCTCGGGCCGAACTGGAGGCGCATTTGCCGGTGCTGCGATCCGAGGATGCCTTGTGGCAGCCGGGGCTGGCTTTGGCGCTCGTCGGTCCGACCGGGGTCGGCAAGACGACCACTCTGGCCAAACTGGCGGCGCGGGCAGTGCGCCGGTTTGGTCCTGATCGTGTGGTGCTGCTGACCACGGATACCTACCGGATCGGCGCCCATGAGCAATTGAAGATCTATGGCGACCTGATGCGGGTGCCGGTGCATATCGTGCAGGACGTGCAGCAGTTGCGCAGTCTGGTGCTGGGCGTGCGTCCTGATCAACTGATCCTGATCGATAACGTCGGTATAAGCCAGCGTGATCGCTACGTGCGCGAGCAGGCCGCCTTGCTGGCCGGTGCGGGCCGTCGCGTGCAGCGCCTGCTGGTGCTTAATGCCGCCAGCCAGGGAGATACCCTGGACGAAGTGGCGCGCAGCTACACCCAGGATGGCGGCACGCCCTTGAGCGGCTGCATCATCTCCAAAGTCGACGAAGCGATCAAGTTGGGAGCTCCGCTGGATACGGCGATTCGGTTCAAGCTGCCTATTCATTATGTGTCTACAGGGCAAAAGGTGCCTGAGGATCTACGCTTCATGAGCGCAGCCGAGCTGGTGGATTCCGCCTTGCAGGTGCGCGAGAGCCAGCGACCTTTATATGCGCCGACCCAAGGCGACCTGGCGGCCTTGCTGCAGTCGGGTGGATCAAGCATCCAGGAGCAAGAACAGGAGCAGGAACGTCGTGCGCGTGTGTTGCCGCGCCTGTTGGCAGCGGCATCGGCGGGCGGACCCGTTTCCGTCGAACAGGCGCGCCGTGCGGCGGCAGTGCTGGACGAGCGTTTGGCTTGCGCAGAAGCGTACGACTTCTGGCGCGACCTGCATGCGACCGATGAGCAGGCCGGGCAGGCCGATGTCTCGCAGCGCGGCGGAGCGCTGATGCGCGCCGCCCGCCAGGAGATGGCGGACGAGGACACGAAGCGTTTGCTGGTGATCCACGCCGAGCATACCCCGCCTGGCAGTCAGGAGCAATTGTCGCTGAGCTATCTGTTCAGCCCGCATGGCCAGGCCTTGAGCGTTCCTTACTATCAGCGCCAGTCTCCGGCGGACTGGTCGGATGCGCGGGGCGTGCGTACCTTGCAACGCCCCAGTCCCGCCCAGGCGCTGAATCAGGCCATGGAGGTGCTCAACAGCCAGGCCGAGCCCTTGAGTCTGTTGCATATTTTCGAGGGCGGCTCCCCCACGATGTGGCGGCAATGGGCGGATATGCCCGCCGATTGGCTGGCCCTGATACCCGGCGCAACCTCCTTGTGGCACAAGGATGGGCAGACCAGCCCTAATGCCTTAAGCAAACAATTGGTGTTCCATGCGATCTCCGATCTGCCGGCTCGCTTGCACATGCAGTCCTTGGGTCGGATGAAGCTGGGAGAGATCGCTTTGTGGTATGCCCATACACGTGTGCATCTGCGACAGCGCAATGGGCCCTCTATCCCCTTCGAGTTGGTGCTTTTGCGTACCGTACGCCGCCATGACGGCAAGGTGCTCAAGACGCGTTTCGCGTTGGTGCACATGCGCGAAGGCGTGGAGCCCATCGCTCCGGCAAGCCTGGCCTGCTACATGATGCTGCGCGCGGAAGCGCAGGAAATGGCGCGTTTGCTGGCGCCGGTGCTGCAGGTCTTGCCGGCGGCCGAATCGGTCGCGCAGGATGAAGTGCGTTTGCTGGCGGCTGGGCAAATGAGTCTGGCGGCCTGGGATCTGTTGCAGGCGCCGGAGAATCTGGGTGTGCGCCAGTTGGCTGGACGGCTGCTGGGCAAGAGCGCCTTGACGGCGCCGCAGTCGGTGGATGCGCTGGTCAAGATGTTGGTGCTCAAGGAAGCCATGGCGTGACGGCGGGGTCGGGCTTGAGGCCCGATTCTGATCCTTTGACGAGTGCCCCGGCTTTCCCTGTACTCCCGCATAGAAAAAGCCCCTGTTAAAACAGGGGCTTTTTCTATGCGGAGAAGCCTGGCTAGGCTTTCAGGCTCAGGGTGGAGTTGCTGGCTTGCGACTTGCCTGATGCATCGTAAAAGTTATTGCGTCCGCTGAAGGCGGCCAGAGCATCGAGCGCGTGCTGGTTTTCGGCCAGGAAGGCATCCACCAGAATAGCGTTGTTTTCGCCGAGCGAACGCAGCTGTTCGGTCAGGTCAAAGATCTGGTCCAGTTCCGTTTGCAGATGATCTTCTTCGACCGCTGCACGCAGGTCTTGTGCTTGTGTCCCCAGATTGCGGCCTTGCAGGATTTCGGCACGCCATTGGTCCAGTTGTTCGACTTTTTCCAGGGTCTGGTATTTGCGCAGGGTGATCTGCGCCAGTTCGTCGGGTTCGAAGTGGCGCAGCAGGAGCGAGTTTTCCTCGTGCAGCAGGGATTCCAGCGATTGAAGCGTCTGGAGGTGATCGGTGAGGCAGGTTTGCAAAGACATGGCCGTACAGGAGCTGTGTTACTTGAGAAGATCGCGCGCGGTGGCGATGAGCGAGTCCGCGATGCGGCTGGTATCGATTTTCAGTTGGCCCGATGCGATGGCATCGCGCAGGGCGCTGACTTTCTGCATGTCTACATCGCCCGAGCTGTCCTGCAAGGAATTGAGCTGCCGGGCGGCGGTGCTGAAATCCACTTCCTGGCTGGCGGCCGAGCTTCCGGAGCCATAGGCGTTGCGTGCCTGGCTCGATACGGCGCTGCTGCGTTCAGCTACGTGTGCTTTAAGAGGGGAGGAGGTGATCTTCACGTGTTTCTCCGTGGGGCCTGTTCTTTGCGTTGATCTTGTAACGGCTTGTCGGACTGGAACTTTAGCATGAGCATCCCGGCGCTACATCATGACCTGAACAGTGGCGGCGTCCAGCACGGTGGCGGAGATGATTTGGCCCGAACTGGCCTTGATCTGTATCTGGGTGCCCGGGGGACCGCTCTGCAGGGCCTGGCCTTCTCCGGTGGCTACGAAACCGGCGCCGCGCGCGATGGTGCGAACAGTCTGGCCGCGCATGACAGCTTGGGGATCGCGCAACGCCGTGCTGCGTATGGGGCTGCCCAGGGGGATCCGTTGGCTGGCTACGTATCCGACAATCTGGCTGGGATCGAAGACGACGCCCGACGCAAGCTGCAGCAGGTCTCCTTCGCGGGCCACCAGGTCGTCCAGGCTGACGGTTTCACCTGGGTTGATGCGGCGATTGGCGATGTAATAGTGGCCTTGCACGGACAAGGTGGCGGAGACGGAGCTGGTCCAGGGCTGTGGCGCCAGGCAGCGTATGCCGATGCTCATGCGGGCTCGCAGGCGCTGGCCGCTGGGCAGAAAGGCCTGGGCCTGCTGGCAGGCCGGCATGGCCTGCAATCGGGTCGCATCCAGGGTGATTTCAGCCTGGCCTGGCAGGATCTGCGCTTGCGAGAGCAGATAGTCGTGTGCCATGGCTTGCAGCTCTTGCACGCTTTGGCGTGCCGCTTGCGGCGGCGCTTCAGCACCTGCCGGGAAAGCCAGGCAGGCGGCGGACAGACACAGGGCGACGGGCAGACGAGGAGACATCATGAATGCATTTTAAGGAGTCGCGGCTGCGGTCAAGAGAAGAACTGGCGCAGAAATTGCGTTTTGTTCCCGGGTTTGTGGCGGATGGCCTCTGGCTACCATGCTGTTATGGCGGTGAAAGGCCTGCGCCTGTTCGCCCGCCGGCGCGGGGGCGGGGGGGGGGGGGGGGGGGGGGGGGGGGGGGGGGGGGGGGGGGGGGGGGGGGGGGGGGGGGGGGGGGGGGGGG
>JAEXOO010000026.1 GCA_023439305.1 Pseudomonadota bacterium | reverse complement strand
CGCACTGCATCGTCTGCGGGTGCGTGCTCGAGCTGGTCAGCAGCGTCACCGTCTGACCCGCTTCCAGCTTGGACAGGCGCAGCACTTCCTGCCAGGCTTCGATAAGTTGATAATCACTGACTGCCATAGTTTTCCTCGTCATCAAGCCGTGCGCGGCACGGCTGTTTCTTAAGTGTCAATCAAGCGACTCGGGCGCCCAGGAAGTCGCCGAAGGCGGCATAGAAGCCGGCTTCATTGTCCCAAGGGATCATGTGACCGGCATCGGCTACATGCGCCACCGTCACGTCTGCGATCAGGCCTTCGATCTCTGCGATATCCTCGGCGCGGATCACATCGCCGCGCTCGGCCACCATCAACATGACGGGAACCTGGATCTTGGGGAAGTCGACGTGTACATCATCGGTATGGAAGCCTTCGAAGCTAGCCAGAATGGCCGGCTCGTGGCAGGTATGCAGCCATTGGGCCCGCAGTTGCAGCTGCTCTTCGGTCCAGGTCGGGCAGAAGGCGCGCATGTCCTCGGCGCTGCAGCCCTGGCGGGCCATAGCCATGGAGTCCACGTACCAAGGCAGCTTGGACGGGTAGGCACGGCGACCCGGACCCGACACGGGCGGATCCACCATGACCAGGCGCGTCAGCCCTTGCGGATGCGAGCGCGCCGCGCGGGCGCCGATGCGTCCGCCCATGGAGTGGCCGACAATGGCGTAGCGGCTCAAGCCCAGCGCCTTGGCGAATTCGACAACGTCGGCCGCCTGCGCGTCCAGACTGTAGTCCATGCCTTCGGCGGCGGAGCTGAGCCCGCGGCCCCGCACGTCCAGCACGTAGGTATCGAAATGCTGGCCGAACTGCTCGCCGACAAAACCCCAGGTCACGGCAGGGCTGGTAATACCGGGAATGATGATGACCGCATCGCGGCCAGCACGCTCACCGGTGGATCCGCCAAAACGCAGGTAATGCTGACGGATGCCATTCGCATGCACCTGGCCCCCATAAAGATAAGTACTCATTAAACTGTCCTTGGGTTGAAACAATGAAGCGCCTTGCCGAGCTGGCCGGCAAAGTCGCCCCACGACACGGAAACGTTTACGCCAGAGCCGCTTCGTCGACAGCGGCCAGCGTGGCCCGGACCACGTCCGGGGTAAAAGGCACCCGCCGGAAGCGCCGGCCGGTAGCATCGAAAAGAGCATTGGCGATAGCCGAGGCGCAAGGCACGGAGGCCGATTCGCCCGAGCCCATGGGCGCCTCCGACTGCCTGTCCATCAAGATGACTTCGATAGGCGGAATGCGCGGAAAATCGACAATGGGATAAGCCCCCCATTCGGCGCTGACCACGCCGCGCTCATTGAACGACACCTGCTCATACAGCGTACGGCTGAGCGACTGGATGACATTGCCATGAATCTGATGGCGCACGCCGGCAGGATTGACCATCTGCCCCGTATCCTGGCCCACATACACCTGGTCTACACGAATGACACCGGATTGGACATGCACGCTCAGGTCCACCAGCCACGCCGACCACGCGGCGCCAAAACCGGGGAACTTGCTGTGCACATAACGCGCGTAAGACAGGCCGCGTCCATGCAGCCAGCCCTGATCGTCAACCGCACCTCGAGACCCAGTCTGATCAGACTGCCATTGCCCCTTGTCGGCCACCGCCTGCAGGAGCTCGCTCGCGCGCTCGTCCCGGTCCAGATAACGCAGGCGGAACACCAGCGGATCGACCTTGGCCTCGAAGGCCAGTTCATCCAGAAAGCAATCATGAGCAAACGAATTCGGCATGGCGGATACGCCGCGCAGCCAGGACGCGCGCACAATGGCTGGCATGTCATTGCAGACTACGTGCTGGCTGGGGTAGCTGTAAGGCGGCACCGCCGTACGGTCGCCCATCTCCAATTGCCGCGGCGCAGCGCTCTCGCGGCCCGTCAGCAACAACGCCAGATTGGGAGCGTCGTTGGACGGGTAATGCGTGGCAAAGTCGTAATGACGCAGCCGTCCTTGCGTATCGATCGAGCCCTCCACATCCATCAGCTGGGCTGCGCCTTTGGGCTCCCAGCCGTGCTCCTGCTCGCGGGTGAGCTGCACGCGAACCGGCGCGCCCACGGCGCGTGACAACAGCAAAGCATCGGCGCAGACATCATCAGCACAGTTGCGCCCGTAGCATCCAGCGGCCTCGTGGCGGATGATCTCGATCCGCCCCTCGTCTTCGGCCAGCAATTGACTCAGGTGCACGCGCAGCATGTGCGGGTTCTGAGTGCCCGACCACACACGGCTGTGACCTGGCTGGTAGTCCGCCACGGCGCACGACGGGCCAATAGATGCATGCAATTGATAAGGCCAGACATAGGTGCGCTTCAGGCGCTTGCCTTCCGGCGGCAGATCAGGATGATCGGCTCGCGTATCGTGCAACACGCGCTCGGTCATGGGTTGACGCCGTATGGCCTGCTCGACATCGCTCAGGTCGGGTAAAGCGGGAATCGGCTTCCAGCGTACTTTCAATTCTCTGGCGGCGCGCATGGCGTGTTCCTCACGGTGCGCCACCACGCCGATGAAGTCGCCGTCCACCACCACACGTATGTCCGGCGCGATATGGCGAATGGAAGATTCGTCGACAGATTCCAGGCTGCGGCCCACGAAATCGCCGCTGTCCTGACCGACATAAGGGGGCCGCACCACGCGACCATGCAACATACCCGGCACCCGCACATCATGCACATAGACCCACTGCCCTATCGCCTTGCCGGGAATGTCCACCCGCGGCTGCGGCGTTCCCACGACCCGCAGTTGCTCGGCTGGCTTGGTGGCAATGTCGTTATCCAGATGGGCACGCAACCGCGCGCCGCGCAGCAATGCCCAATACGTCGTACATCGGCCATCGGGCGCGAAAACCTCGCCGTCCTGCACGCGCAGCAAGGCGGCATCCAGCGACCATGCCTGCGCCGCTTGCTGCAACAGCAATTGACGCGCCTGCGCCGCCGCCTTGCGCAAGGGCACGGCATGAATCTGAATGGACGCGCTGGCAATGGTGGGGCCCTGATTGGGCGATGCGTCCGTATGGCCCAACACCATCTGGATGCGTTCCATAGGAAGGTCAAGCTCATCAGCCACGATTTGCGTCAAGGCCGTCTGTATGCCTGTGCCCAGATCCACATGTCCGTGAAACGCTCTCACCCAGCCCTGTTCAGACACGGCGACGAATACATCGTCATGAGCCTGCAAATAGTCGGACACCACGCCCGGCTGGCCGGGCGAAGGGAGAGGCGGGCGCGCGGGCGCGCGCAGGATGAGCAGGGTCCCTGCGGACTGCAGCAAGTCCTGCTGCTGGCGACGCGGCGCATCATAGCCCATTGCTTTCTCCCAGGTTCGCTGGAGAGTCGTCATGAGCCGCTCGGACGCCCAGGCCGTCGCAGAGGAACTGCGCCCGCATCCAGACTTGCTCAAAAACGCCCATCATCAGCGTACACACCCTATAAAATTTTGAACCCACGAACAATCGCTCGTTTTCATTCATCACTATAAATAGAAAATCAAGCACTCAATAATCAGTGTAAACCCTAGTTAATTTACTAAATATACGGATCTTACCGGCTCCGATCATTCCATGTTACTAATTACGGCGGATTAGGGGCGAGTCTCTATTTACTCAATAATTTAAAGTGTATACACTTAATTTAAGTGTATCAACACCGAATCCATCAAGACGCTGCAACCGGACCGTACGCTGCAAACGCAGACCGTCGGGGGAACACCAGGGGAAAAGCCATTTCCCTGCGTCCGGCCAGCTCTTATAGTTGGGTTTGCAAAGAAAAACGGAACGCCTTGCCCACGCGATGCGGGCGTACCCGACGAATTTAAGGTGAAGTCCCATGACCTCTCGCTCCCGCCCGCACTCTTTGCGGGTCAATCAACAGACGCACGTCATCGACGTGGAACCCGATACCCCGCTGCTGTACGTGCTGCGCAACGACCTGGAGCTGAACGGCCCCAAGTTCGGCTGCGGCCTGGGTGAGTGCGGGGCCTGTACGGTGCTGGTGGACGGTGTCGCTGCGCGCTCTTGCGTCGTACCGGTCAGTCTCGTGGAGCACCGCCAGGTCACCACGCTGGAAGGCTTGGCGCGCGATGGCCGACCCAATGCGGTCCAGCAGGCCTTTATCGATTGCCAGGCCGCCCAATGCGGTTACTGCCTGAACGGCATGATCATGACCGTGCAGGCGCTGCTGAACCGCAATCCCGACGCCACCGAAGAGCAGATCCGGGACGAGCTGCGCTATAACCTATGCCGCTGCGGCACGCACGTGGAAATCATGCAGGCCGCCTTGCAAGCCGCAAAGGCTCTGCGATGAGCCACGCTGTACCAACCTCGGCCCGCCCTGAACTGCCTGGCCTGCCCGCCGCGACTCCCTGTCTGCACGGCGCCGTCCTGCGCCCGCCCTTCTGGTATTACGCCCAGGGCACGTACCAGGGCGCACAACTGCAATCCTTGGACGAGCACGCTGCCCTGCAAGTGCCCGGTGTCGTCGCTTGTGTGCGCAAAGGCAACTTTGTCGGCATTCTGGCGGCGCAGCAGGAGCAGGCTCAGCAAGGCGCGGCGCTGCTGGACGCCCGCTGGGCCACCCCCGTTTCAGGTGTGCATGTCGCGCTGGAAAGCGACATGAGCGCGGCGTCGGCCAATCCGCCGGCACAGCTCTATGAATGGCAAGGCGCCGAGCCGGAGCAGGAGCCCGCGTGGGCCGTGGCCTGGCACGATGGAGACATGCTGCGTGTCTGGGCTCGCACCCGTCGGCCGGCTGCGCTGCTGGCGGAATTGCAGGCCTTGAGCGGCCTGCCGACAGCGCGCATCACGCTGCGCGATCCCGGCCAAGGCGCCGCCGAGGCATACGACTGCGCCATGGACGCGGCCGTGCTGGCGTTTGGCCGCGCCCAGGCCGTGCAGGTGCGCGCCACGCAAATCGAACCCGCCGTGCGCTTGAGCGTCTATACCGATGCAGTGTCCGGGCAGAGCCTGCAGGAACAGCTGCAGGCCACGCATTGGCATCTGAACACCCTGGGCGGCGCGCGCCCGTCACTGGCGGCCGTCCTGTGCGGACAGGATGGTCTGCCGGCCAACGGCCCGCAAGCCATCAGCGACTATTTTTCCACTCCGCTGGCGGAGCAGGACGGGCACGCGGCGATCGGCGATCCCGACAGCGTGGCCCACGCCACAATATTCGCTCAGGAATCACAGTTCGATCAGTACTGTCATGACCGTGGCCTGGATCCGCTGCAGGCGCGTCTGGACGTGGTGAGCAGCGCGCCCGGACGTGAGCTTCTGGAGCGCGTCGCGCAACAATCCGACTGGGGCGCAGAGACACCTGCTGCGCAGGGCGTCATACGCAAGGGACGCGGCCTGGCGTACAGCCACATCGTAGAACGACAGCCCGGCGAACCCGCGCGCGAGCAATGGGCGGCCTGGGCCGTGGATGTCAGCGTCGATACACACAGCGGCCAGCTCAGCATCGACAAGCTGACCATCGGCCACGACAGCACCCAGTTGGCTGCACCATCCGATATGGTCGAATCCCCCCCCGCCCTGGCTGACCGCTTGGGCCGTTGGGCGCAACAATTACTGGCGCCCGCCGCCGCCCGCGGCGAACCTGGGCAGGCGCCGGCCAGACCCGAGACGGCCAGCCCAGCCGTACAGCTGGTCAAACGCGAACAGGCGCTGGAGCGCCCATTGGCCTGGAGCCAAGGCGTGGAACTGCCGGCCGCCGCCGCCATCGCCAACGCGGTCTTCAATGCCACGGGCGTGCGACTGAACAGCGCCCCCTTCACCCTGAACAACCTGGCCCTGGGCCATGAAAGCAGCCGATCCGCAGCGCGCCGGCGCAAGCCCTGGCTGAGCGGGCTGCTGGCCGTGGCCGCCGGCGCCGTGGTCAGCGCCATGCCCTGGCGCGCGGCCATCGCTCCGGTCGCGCATGTGGATACGTCCATCTTTTCCGACCAAGCCATCGAGCGAGGCCGGCTGGTGGCCATTGCCGGCGACTGCATGGTCTGCCATACCGCGGAAGGGGGTCAGCCCAATGCCGGCGGCCTAGGCCTGGACACTCCCTTTGGCACCATCTACACCACCAATATCACACCGGACAAGGAAACCGGTATAGGCGCCTGGAGCTACAAGGCGTTCGAGCGCGCCATGCGCGAAGGCATCCACCAGGACGGGCGGCATCTCTATCCCGCCTTCCCCTATACGGCCTTCGCCAAGATCAGCGACGAGGATCTGCAATCGCTGTATGCCTACCTGATGACGCAGGAACCCGTGAAGTCGCAACCGCCCAAGACCGAGCTGCCCTTCCCCATGAACCTGCGCCCCCTGGTCGCCGGCTGGAACCTGCTGTTTCATCGCGACAAGCAAGCCTATGCGCCTGACGAAAGCCAGAGCACGCTGTGGAACCGCGGCGCCTACCTGGTCAACAGCAGCGGGCACTGCGCCGCCTGCCATACCCCGCGCAACGCGCTGGGCGCGGAGAAAGGCGGAAAGGCCAACTATCTGGCTGGCGGCTTTGCCGACAACTGGGAGGCGCCCGCCCTGAACGGCCTGTCCAGATCGCCCATTCCCTGGACTGAGCAGGAACTGTTCCAATACCTGCGCACCGGTTATTCGCCGCGCCACGGCGTGGCGGCCGGGCCCATGGGTCCGGTCGTGGCCGGTCTGGCGCAACTGCCCGAATCGGATGTACGCGCCATGGCTCATTACCTGGCCAGCCTGAACCCGGTCGACCCGCAACAGGAAAAAGAGCACGCCGCCCAGGCCGCTCGTCTGGAAGAGGACAGTCGCAGCAACCAGGCCGTCATGCTGATGCCGGGAGAGCAGCTATTCAATGGCGCCTGCGCCGTCTGCCACGATCCGCGCGGCGGCCCGGTCCTGTTCGGCGCCCGGCCCTCGCTCGCGCTGAACAGCAATCTGCACAGCGATCATCCCGATAACGCCATCCAGGTGCTGATGCACGGCATCACCCGCCCTGCCCAGCCCACACTCGGCTCCATGCCCGGCTTCAAAGACAGCATGAACGACAGGCAGATGGAAGACCTGCTGGCGTATATGCGGGCGCGCTTTGCACCCGACAAGCCGGCCTGGACCGGACTGAAGGGCAAGATCGCCGCCATACGCGAACAGAAGGGGCATCTGTAGTCCGAGCAAGACGACGGCACGCCCCCGCTCACCCGCGCAGCGCCGCCTGAATGGTCGCAACGTCGATCTTGCGCATGTCCATCATCGCCTCGAAAGCACGCTTGGCCGCCTGAGGGTCGGGATCGGAAATCGCCTCGATCAGAACGCGCGGAGTGATCTGCCAGGACAGACCCCATCGATCCTTGCACCAGCCGCAGGCGCTTTCCTGACCGCCATTGTCCACAATGGCGGTCCAAAGCCGGTCGGTTTCCGCCTGGTCTTCGGTAGCGACCTGAAACGAAAATGCTTCGTTGTGCTTGAAAGCCGGGCCGCCGTTCAAACCCAGACAGGCAACCCCCATGACGGTGAACTCCACCGTCAGGATATCGCCTTGCTTGCCGGACGGATAATCGCCCGGTGCGCGGAGCACGGCGCCCACAGAACTGTCGGGAAAGGTGCGGGCATAGAAATGCGCCGCGTCCAGGGCGCCATCGTCATACCACAGGCAGATCGTATTCTTGCTGGCCATCGGCAGTCTCCTGAAAGGCCCTCGTCCATGACGGGGATTTTTCACAAGTACGCCTAAATGGCCGGCGAATCAATACTTTTTACGAAGCGAAAAAAAGCGGTCAGCCCGCGAAGCCGCCTGCCTGCAGGAACTGCATTTCCTGCTCCGTGGTCTGGCGGCCCAGAATGGTATTGCGGTGGGGAAAACGCCCGAAACGCTCGACCACATCCAGGTGCTCGACGGCATGATGCAGCCAGGGCTGACCGATTTCCTGATTCAGGCGCACAGCCTCTTGCTGATCGGCCAGGCTTTCCGAATGCGAATACGGCAGATAGCAGAACACCCGCCGGTCGGCCGGGATCTGCTTGTCCTGCCCCTGCGCCACCATGGCCTTGGCCAGATCCAACGCCTTGGCGTCTGTCGCATACATGCGCGGCGTATTGCGAAACGAGTTGCGTGGGAACTGGTCCAGCAGAATCAGAAGGGCGAAAGCGCCGTCGGGAGTGACGGCCCAGTCGTCGAACTCGCCCCGGGCGGCACGTTCGTGCCAATCCAAAAAGCGGCCTCGGAACTGCTGGTCGAACAGATCGGACTTCTTGAACCAGCTCTCGGGGCCAGCCTGTACCCAGAAATCAATGACTGCCTGGGGATGGGGGGTCGTCTCTTGCATGCGTGTCTCCGGGACAAGTAGGGCCATCCAAGAGACGGCCCGGATCAAACGGTCAGGTAGGCGCGCCGGATTTCCTCGTTGGCCGCCAATTCCTGCATGGCGCCACTGTACCTTATCTGCCCCTTTTCCAGGACATAGGCCCGATCCGACACCAATTCCGCGAAATGCAGGTTCTGCTCGGACAGCAAAATGCTGACCCCCTGCTGCTTGAGTTCCAGAATCATCTGCGCCATCTGTTCAACGATAACGGGCGCCACCCCTTCGGACGGTTCATCCAGCAGCACCAGATAGGGATTGCCCATCAGCGTGCGAGCCACCGTCAACATCTGCTGCTCCCCGCCGCTCATCTGGCCGCCCGGTCTGTCCTGCATGCGCCCCAGATTGGGGAACAGTTCGTACAGGCGCTCGGGCCTCCAATGCGGCGCAGCCGAGCCGTCGGGCCAGCGGCGCTCGGCTTGCCGCCCGACCTCCAGGTTTTCAGTGACGGTCAGATCAGCGAACACCCGCCTGTCCTCGGGCACAAAGCCCAGGCCGGCGCGCGCGATCTCGAAAGGCGGGCGACCGTGAATGGGCTGGCCCATGAAATGCATCTCGCCCTTGCAGCGGCCCATCAGCCCCATGATGGACTTGAGGGTGGTCGACTTGCCAGCGCCGTTGCGGCCCATGAGGGCCACCACTTCGCCGCGCTGCACGTTCAGGGACAGATCGAACAGGATATGCGCGGCGCCATACCAGGCATTCAGGCCTTCCACCGTCAAGAGCGGCTGGGCCTGGCCGGCAGCCTGCCCGGCCAGAACGGAATCTGCGCTTTGACGTGTGCTCATGCCATTTCCTTTTTCTCGAAGGTCTTGCCGGTGCCGAAATACACTTCCTGCACTTTAGGATGGTTGCGGATATGATCGGCGTCGCCTTCGGCCACCAGACGCCCCCGCGCCAGCACAATCATGCGATCGGAATGCTCGAACACCACATCCATGCTGTGCTCGGTGAAAAGAACACCCATATTGCGCTCAATGACCAGTTTCTTGGTCAGGCGCATCAGTTCGTTGCGCTCGCGCGGTGCCATGCCCGCTGTGGGCTCATCCATCAGCAGCAGGCGCGGATCATTGGCCAGCGCAATGGCCAGCTCCACGCGCTTGACATCACCATAGGCCAGCTCGCTGCAGGGTCGATCGGCCTGGGCCTGCATGCCTACCTGCGTCAGCAGGTCCAGGGCGCGTTCACGCTGAAAGCGCGCCGCCGGGCTCCAGAACGAAAAGACCTTTTTCTGATGCGCCAACAAGGCCATCTGCACATTCTCCACCACCGTCAGGGATGCAAAGGTGGCGGCGATCTGAAACGTGCGGCCCACCCCCAGCGCGGCGATCCGGCGCGGCGCCAGCCCCACCAGCTCCTGGCCTTCCAGACGGACCGAGCCTGCCGTAGGCGTCAACTGCCCGCCCACCATATTGAAGGTCGTGGTCTTGCCGGCCCCATTGGGCCCGATCAGCGCCAGGAACTCGCCTGCGTGCAGGTCGAACTGGATGCCGTCCACGGCCAGATTGCCGCCGAATGCCTTTTTCAGGTCGCGTACTTGAAGCAGGCTCATGGCTGCGCCTCCTGGGCGGCGGGCCGCGCCCGGCGGTCCACCAATTGCTTGAAAAACCCGGCGATGCCTTGCGGGAAAGCCAGCACCAGCAGCAGGATCACTCCGCCGAACAGCGCCCGCCAATACTGGGTGATACCCAGGAAAAAATCCTGCAACAAGGTGAACACCACCGCGCCCACTACCGGCCCGACCAGGGTCTGCAGACCACCCAGTAGCACCATGACCAGCCCATCTACGGATTTGTTCACCGCAATGACCTCGGGCGAGACGCTGCCCTTGGAAAACACAAACAAGGCGCCGGCCAGACCGGCGAACGTGCCGGCCAGAATAAAAGTCAGCCACTGAACGTGCTTGACCGGGATGCCGATGGCCTCCGCACGCAACGCCGAATCCCGGCTGGCGCGCATGGCATAACCGAAAGGCGAAAACAGCACCCGCCGCAGAATCCAGGCCGCCAGGGCCACCACCGCCAGCGAAAAATAATAATAGCGGTCGCCCGAGAGCCAGTCGGCCGGCCAGATGCCCACCACGCCGTTGGAACCGCCGGTGAAACTATCCCACTGATACACAATGGACCAGACGATCTGGGCGAAGGCCAGCGTCAGCATGGCCAGGTATACGCCCGACAGACGCACGCAGAACCAACCGAACACCAGCGCCCCTATGCCGGCGACCAGGGGCGCCAAGGCGATGGACCAGCCCATGGACAGGGCTCCGGCCTTGAGCAGCAGAGCCGCCGCATAGGCGCCCAGGCCGAAGTAAGCCGCATGACCGAACGAATTCATGCCACCGGGTCCCATCATGAAATGCAAACTGATGGCGAACAGCGCGACCACCATGATGTCCAGCGCCAGGACGGGCGCGTACGGAAACCAGTCGGTCAGCAGAGGCAAAGCCACCATGACGGCCAACACGGCCAGCACCAATGCCCGGAACGGTCCGCTGCTGGGACGCAGCGGCGCTTCGATCGGCGCAGAATTGCGGCTGACCGCCTGCGGCCGGCCGAACAACCCCCAGGGACGGAACACCAGCACGATCGCCATGAAAATGAATTCCACCACCAAGGTCAGCTTGGGAAAGGCGAAGTCGATGCCGAACAAGGTCACCGTGCCCAGAGCGATACACAGGGCCTTCAGTTCGGCCACGATCAGTGCGGCAACATAGGCTCCGGGAATGGATCCCATGCCGCCCACCACCACGATCACGAAGGCATCGCCGATCACGCTCAGGTCCAGCAATAAATTGGCTGGCTGGCGCGGCAATTGCACGGCCCCGCCCAGGCCGGCCAGAAAGGCGCCCAGGGCAAACACGCCGGTGAACAACCAGGCCTGGTTCACACCCAGTGCACCCAGCATTTCACGATCGTGCGTGGCCGCGCGCACCAGTACGCCCCAGCGAGTACGCGTCAGCAACAGCCAGAGCAGGCCCAGAACCACGGGACCGATCACGATCAGAGCCAGGTCATACACAGGAAAGAAACGCCCGGCGATGGAAATCGAGCCGTTCAGGCCCGGCGCCAGCGGCCCCAACAAATCCTCCGGCCCCCAGATCGCCAGCGCCGCATCATTGATGACCAGCACCAGCGCAAACGTGGCCAGCAACTGGAACAGCTCGGGCGCTTTGTAGATGCGCCGCAGCAGCACGATTTCCAGCAACGCCCCCAGAACGCCCACCAACAGGGCGGCCACGATCAGGCCGACCCAGAAGCCCAGCGCCGAGCCGCCCAGAAACTGCACGGCGGAATAGGCGACATAAATGCCCAGCATGTACAAGGAGCCATGCGCGAAATTGACGATGCGCGTCACCCCGAAAATCAGGGACAGGCCGGCAGCCACCAGAAACAGCGATGATGCTTCAGCCAGTCCGTTCAGGAACTGCACCCACAAACCCGATAAGGCCATATTGCCTCGCGTCAGAAATGGCGCGCCCCCCGGGCGCACCGGTCTACAAGAATGCCTGAGATATCAAGAGGCCTCTTGCATTATTGATTGGCGGCTTCAGGGCGCCACTGGCGCACTTGCTCGTCCGTAGGCTGCACATCCTTGCCGTCGGCATAGCGGATGTCGGTCATGATGCCCTTGCCGTCTTTCTTGGCCAGCACGCCCACGTAGGCGCCCTGGGTGGACTGCTGATCCTGGGTGCGATAGGTGATGGGACCGAAGGGAGTCATCAGTTCCAGGCCGCGAAAGGCCTTGATCATGGCTTCAGTGTCGGTGGAACCCGCTTTTTCGATGCCGGCGGCCAGAGACAGGATGGCGCTGTAGCCGATGATGGTGCCCAGACGCGGGTAGTCCTGGTACTTGTCCTGGTAGGCTTTCAGGAATTTCTGATGCTCGGGCGTATCGATGGCATACCAGGGGTAGCCCGTCACAATCCAGCCTTCAGGTGTTTCGTTGCCCAGCGGATCCAAATATTCCGGTTCGCCGGTCAGCATGCTGACCACGGGCAGATCCTTGTTGAAGAAATTGCGCTGGCTGCCGGCGCGCACCAATCGCGCCAGATCCGAGGCGAAGAGCACGTTGAAGACCGCATCCGGCTTGGCTTCGGACAAGGCCTGCACCACAGCGCCGGCATCCACCTTGCCCAATGGGGTCGCCTGCTCGGCCACGAACTCGATGTCGGGCTGGGCTTCTTTCATCAACGTCTTGAAAGTGGCAACGGCGGACTGACCATACTCGTAGTTGGGGTACACGATGGCCCAACGCTTCTTGTTCAGTTTGACGGCCTCGGGCACCAGCATGGCCACCTGCATATAGGTGGAGTTGCGCAAACGGAAGGTATAGCGATTGCCATCCGCCCACACGATTTTGTCGGTCAGCGGTTCACTGGCCAGGAAAAAGACTTTCTTGTGTTTGGCGAAGTCAGTGATGGCCAGTCCGATATTGGACAGGAATGTGCCGGTCAGCACATCCACCTTATCGCGGGAAATCAATTCTTCGGCGGCGCGCACGGCATCGCCCGGATTGGAGTTGTCGTCCTTGACGATCAGTTGAAGCTGCTTGCCGTTGATGCCGCCGGCCTGATTAATCTGTTCGACCGCCAGTTCCATGCCGTTCTTGTACGGCCCCAGAAAAGCGGGCTGGGTCTTGTAGCTGTTGAGTTCGCCGATCTTGATTACGTCGTCTGCGACGGCCGTGCCGGCCAGGGTGTTGAACACCAGCATGCCAGCCAGTTGTGCACCTGCTACCATTTTCTTCATTGTCTTCTCCGTGGGCTCGTGAAGCGAAAATAAGATTCGACTACCTGCCGTGTTTTAGTGATTTGAAGTGTACACATAGAGATTTTGCGAGTAAATCGGCTATGGGGTAGGGATATACCCTTGAACTCTTCAAGCTTGAAACATGACAGACGGTGCACAATGCCGGAAAAGCAAGAAAGAAAAACGGATTCAGCAGAAAAAGGACATGGCCGACAAAGAGAAGGCATTAAAAATATTAAGTGACTACGCTTAATAAGCCAGACTATTAACGCACTGCCGTCTTACTGGCTGTGTGCATGCGACGAATCAGGAAATCCAACAAACCGCACCATCATATCCGGCAATGCCGTCTCGAACATCATGGCAAGCCATATGGTACGTGTCGGCCTTTGCATATTGCGTGCAGCCGCCATCAGGCCTGGGGAAATCCTTTATAAACATTCGTCTGAATATATATATGTATAAACAATTTTGACGGTATATTCAGAGGACAAAAAACAGCGCCGCTTTTTGCGTGCGCCATGAACTAGGAGACTGAACCATGGCTTCCACCCCACGCCTGGCCCTGAGCGTATTGAGCGCCAGCCTGCTGCTGGCCGCCTGCGCCGCAACCCCGCCTGCCGACCGCTCCGTCACCATCAAGCGTGACAGCTTCGGCGTCCCCCATGTCTATGCCCAGAGCGCCTATGGTCTGTTCTACGGCTACGGGTATGCCGTCGCCACCGACAGGCTGTACCAAATGGAGATCGCCAAGCGTTCGGGCTGGGGTACCGTGGCCGAAGTGCTGGGCCCTGACTACCTAGAATTGGACAAGGTCACCCACGGCAGCTTCGACCCCGACTCCATCCGCCGCCAGCTCGCCGCCCTATCGGGAGACGACCGTGCCATGTTCGACGGCTATGCCGCCGGCTTCACGCAGCGGGTGCGTGAAGTCAAAGCCCAGGCCGCCACGCTGATGCCCAAAGAATTCCTGGACAATGGCTTCGAGCCCTCGGAATGGCAGCCCGAGGACATTGCCATGGTCTGGGTAGGCCTGATCCTGAACCGTTTTTTTGCCGGCACAGCGGAGATGGCCAATCTGAATCTGCTGGAGACCCTGCGCGCCGCCGAAGGCCCGGAGCGAGGACAGCAGCTCTACCAGCAGCTGCGCTGGCTGAATGACCCCACCGCCCCCACCATCATCCCGCAGCAGGCCGCAACTCAGCCACAAACGCAATCGTCCGCACCGCTGCGGGCGCTCTCCCCTCAGGCCGCGCGCGACTACCTGCATCGTCAGTCCGTCGCCCTGGGGCCGGCGGTCGCCAATGGCACACCCACCGCCAGCAACGCCTGGGTGCTGGGGCCCGGCAAGACCACGCATGGCCATGCCGTGCTGTACAACGGCCCCCAGCAAGGCTGGTATACCCCATCCATTACCTACAGCGTTGGCCTGCACGGCGCAGGCTACGACCTGACGGGCAGCACCGCCGTCGCCCTGCCCGCCATTCTGTTCGGCACCAACGGACGTATCGCCTGGGGCTCCACCGTAGGTTCGCTGGACACCAACGATGTCTACCAATTGCGCCTGGACAGCCAGGACCCTCATCGTTACTGGTATCAAAATGCCTGGCGTCCCATGGAGCACAAGCAAGTTCGTATCAAAGTGCGTGGCCAGGACGACGTGATGTTAGATGTCTACCGCTCGGCCCAGGGCTTTGTCAGCACCTGGGATGCCAAGAACAACACGGCCTATGCCAACCGCCGCAGTTGGGAAGGCCGTGAAATCGAAACCCTGCTGGGTTGGGCGCACGCCGCCAAGGCGCAGAACTGGAATGAGTTCATGGCGCAGGCCGCCCGAGTCAGTGCGTCCATCACCTGGTTCTATGCCGATACCGAGCGCAACATAGGTTCCGCCGCCCTGGGCCTGTTGCCTCAGCGTCCGAGCGGACAGCCTGTGCAATTTCCCGCCCGTGGCGACGGCAGCATGGAGTGGCAAGGGTTTCTTTCTTTCGAACACAACCCCAAGGTCCTGAACCCCCGTCAGGGCTTTGTCGCAAGCTGGAACAACAAGGCCTTCGCCGACCTGCTGGCGGACAACTCGAATTTTTCCTATGTGGATCGTGTCCAGGAACTGCTGGCGCCCCTGCAGGCCAAGCAGCGCCTGAGCGATGACGAAATCTGGGCAGTGGACCAGCTCGGCGCGCGCTCGGACCTGAACGCCCGCTATTTCGCGCCGCTGATCCAACAAGCCGCCGCCTTGCCGCGGGCCAGCGCTCTGGCCCGGGAGGCAGCCGCGCAGCTTCGCGGCTGGGACTACAAACTGCACATGGACGAGGACGGCAAGCACTATCGCGGCAGCGCGCCCGCCGTCATGCAAGCCTGGATGAAAGCCGCCGTACCGGTCTTCCTGAAAGGCCGACTGCCTGAAAGCGTCTATGCCGGCTATGAAAAAGGCTTGTACCCGGGAATGGACGATCCGCGCAGCGCGCAGCCAGCCGCCGCGTCCAAGCTGATCTGGAACGCCATCCAGGGGCCGCGCTCGGGCGTGCCCCAGACCATCGACTTCCTGCAGGGCCGACCGGCGCAGGAATGGGTATTGGATGCATTGGAACAGGCGGCGCGTCAGCTCCAGGCCGACCAGGGCCGTCAACCGTCGCAATGGCGCGCGCCGGCTGTCTCCATGTTGTTTGCCGCCCGCAACGCGATCGGCGTGCCCTGGGGCGATGCGGCGCATCAGCGCCGCGTCTGGCCGTATCTGAACACTGGCAGCGAGAGCTTCCAGGTGGTGCTGGACCCGCAAGGCATACGCATGTGCTCGGTGGCAGCGCCCGGCCAGAGCGGCTTTGTCGATCCGCAGGGCAAGGCCGATCCGCACCATTCTGACCAACTGGATCTGTTTACCCGTTTTGGCTGCAAGCCTGATGCCGTCACGGCGCAGGAAATCGAGGCCGCTGCGGCAAGCACCCAGACCCTGCACTACTGACCCGGCCGGTGGCGGACTCAGTCGTCCGCCACCACCTGATTGCGGCCACGCTGCTTGGCCAAGTAGAGTCGCTCGTCGGCTCGGCGCAGCACAGGTTCGATATCCTGACCAGGCAAGCATACGGCCATGCCCATGCTGGCCGTTATCTGAAACGCCACCCGGTCATGGTTGTACAGGACCTGCGCCTGGATCTCGCGCAGCAACTGCCGGGCCACGGCCAGGGCCTGCTCATCGGTACGGCCAGACAAGATCAAGGTGAATTCTTCGCCGCCATAACGGGCGGCCAGATCCCGTTCGCCGATATGGGCTTTAAGCAAAGCCGCCGTGCGCACCAGCACATCGTCACCCACTGAATGGCCGTGTGTGTCGTTGATCTGCTTGAAATGATCCAGGTCCACCATCAGCACATGCAGAACATCGGCACGAGCTTGCGATCCCAGCTGCTGATTCAAGGCCCCCCGGTTCAACAGACCGGTCAGGGCATCGTGCGTTGCCTGCCGGTACAGCCGCAGCAACAACCCCAGATGAAAGTAGTTGGCTGTCAGCGCGACCACCAGCAAAGCGGCTAGCAGCCAGAGGTCCTGCATGCCTTGCACCGTCATCCAGGTGTCAGAACGGACCGAGGCCAGGACTTGCAGACTGAGCAAAGCGCTGCCGACCAGCGCCGATTCCAGCAAGGTGAACGGAAAAATGCTGAGCGTGGCCACCAGCAGGAACGGGATAAACCCATATCCCAGCACCACATAATGGCCTGCGCTGGCCGACATCAGCAGCATGTAGGCGTAAAACGAGGCCGGCAGGATGAACACCAGCCCGCTAAGTACATAGATGAGCCGGATACGCTGATGCCCGCGCAGCGCCAGCCACACGCAGGCCGCCAGCCCCACGAAACTGATGATCCGGGCCGTCAGGAAGTGAGCCGGCCAACTGGGAAGAACCAGCCAATCCATCAGCGTCCAGAAGGGAGTGAGGATGGCGAAGATCAACCCCACCAGCATGACCCGCGTGCGCAAGTATTCCATGCGCGCATGGATGAAGTCACGGGAATGGTATTTTCCGCTCAGCGTATCGCGAACGGAGCTGATGCTAATCGCTTGCAAATTCTTCCAACCTGACAGGAGCGTTCCCATATCAATAATCCGCCCAGAAGAAACAAAATAACACGCTAGCCACACATGGTTACACAGAAGTTTCACCGCCGTTTGAGATCGCTCAAGAGAACAACATTCAAGTGACGAAACTTGATGCTTAAGCGTGCTTGCTGCGCATCCAGCGGGTGATTTCCTCCAGCATGGGTTGCCCGGTGTCTTCGGGACGCCACAGCAAGCCGAGCTGACCGTGCAGATTCGCATCGCCCCAGTCCAGCTCCAGCACGCGCAGGTCGGGATAGACCTGCGCCATGCTGCGCGCCATGGGGACCAGGAACGGGCTGTTCACCGCCAGCCGGGCGCTGGTATGCGCGTAGGCCGATTCAATAGCACAGTGCGGATGCCGTAAGCCTTGGGCGTCCAGAGCAAGCTCGAAGCGGCGTCGCATAGGGCTGCCCTTGGGCGGCAATATCCATGGATGCCCCAGGGCCTCGTCCCAGCCCAGATCGTCCCGGTTGGCCAAGGGGTGGGTCTGGCCCACCGCCACACACAGCGGCACCATGCCCAGCGGCATGAACGCCATCGTCGGATTGCGCCCGGTCTCGTCGATGCGGCCGATGACCAGATCCAGTTCGCCCTGCTCCAGGTTGCGACCCAATATGTCCAATGTGCCTTCCTGAATGCGCAAGTGGCAATGGGGGTGCCCCCGGTGCACATCGCGCAGCAGATCCGGCAAATAGACCACCGCCACCATGGGCGAGACGCCCAGAGCGAAGTTCTGCCGGAAACCCTGGCGGTACTGCTCCAGCGTGACGCCCATACGGTCCAGACGGCTGAGCACGCCCTGCGCCTGGCGCGCCAGCTCCAGAGCCGGCGGCAGCGGTTCGATACCGCGCGCATGGCGCTCGAACAGTGGCATGCCCACATTGTCCTCCAGCTCCTTGAGCCATTTGGACAGGGCCGGCTGCGTCATATTGGATTGCCGCGCCACATCGCTCATGCTTTTCAGTTCGCACAGACGAATGAGGACCTGCAGGTGCTTCAGTCGTATGCGATCGCTCCAGCTCATGACCCACCACCTATAAATAAAAAGTATATATAGCTAGCAATTATTCAATTTAACATTATGGCTCACCCTTCCATAATGGACATAAACCCTGTCATCAGAAAAGGAAGCACATGTCCACCGCAGCACCCAATTTCCTGTTGTTCGTCACTGACCAGCACCGCGCCGATCATCTGGGCTGCTACGGCAACCCAGAAGTACGCACGCCTCGTCTGGATGCCTTGGCCCGCGACGGCTGGCGCGCGGACCGTTTTTATGTCGCCACCCCGATCTGCATGCCCAACCGTGCTTCGCTGATGACGGGCCGCATGCCATCTGTACATGGCGCCCGCCACAACGGCGTGCCGCTGCCGCTGGAATCGACCACTTTCGTGGATGTGCTGCGTCAGGCCGGCTGGCGCACGGCGCTGGTGGGCAAGGCGCATCTGCAGAACATCACGGATGATCCTCCGCTGTACCCGCGCCCCGACGCGCCCCCGACCCAAGGCGAGGCGCGGCGCCAGGCCGCCACCAACGACTACGACCAAGAGTGCGGCGCACTGTGGCGCGACCGGGCCGACCATGCCATGACTCTGCCGTTTTACGGTTTCGAGCATGTCGACCTGGCCGTGGATCACGGCGATCAGGTATGGGGCGACTATGGCCGCTGGCTGCAGGACGAGCATCCCGAGATCGCCGCCCTGGCAGGTCCCGACCAGGCGCTGCCCAGCCCCGACTACGAATTAAGCCGTTTCGGCCAGGCCTGGCGCACCCGTGTGCCTGAAGAATACAGCACCACGGCCTGGATAGGCGCGCGCACCCGTGCGCTGCTGGATAATTACGCCCAGGGCGAGCAGCCCTTCTTCATCCAATGTTCCTTTCCTGATCCTCACCACCCCTTCACGCCGCACGGCCAGTACTGGGACATGTACGACCCGGAACAGGTGACGCTACCCGCCTCATTCCAGCCCGGCCCGCAGGAAGCGCCCCCGCACATTCAGTGGCTGCATCAGCAGCGCGACCAGGGCAAGTCCGTGAAGCACACGCCCGCCTTGTTCGCCTGCACCGAGCGCGAAGCCCGCGAGGCCATCGCCCTGAACTATGGTTCCATCACGCACATCGACACGGAAATCGGGCGGGTGCTGGACCACCTGCAGGAATCGGGCCTGGCCGACAACACCATTGTCATGTTCGTCAGCGACCATGGCGACTTCATGGGCGATCATCAATTGCTGCTCAAAGGCCCCGTGCACTATCAAAGCATTATCCGCACCCCCTTCATCTGGCACGACCCAACGGTTCCGGCACAGACAGCGGCCAGCTCGGCGCTGTGCTCGACCATCGATATCGCGCCCACCGTGCTGGAACGCGCCGGCCTGCTGCCCTACAACGGCATCCAAGGCCGCTCGCTGCTGCCCTTGATGAAACAGGCCCCGTCCGAATGGCGCAGCGCCCTGCTGGTGGAAGAAGAAAATCAGCGTCAGTTGTTCAACATGCCGCAACGCTGCAAGTTGCGCTCCCTGTTGACCGACACCCATAGAATCAGCGTCTACCAGGGAACTGCCTGGGGCGAGCTGTACGATCTGCGCTCCGACCCCGGCGAGCAGATCAACCTGTGGGACGATCCTTCGTCCCGCGAACTGAAGACCCGCCTGCTGGGCCAACTGGTGGACACCCTGATGGCCCACAGCGAATCCAGCCCTCTGCCCCTGGCACTGGCCTGAGTCCTTGCAGCATCCATAAAACCAATATCCATCTGGAGACAAGCATGACGCTCACCAACCTCGTCCGCAGCCTGGCCGCCTGTGCCTTGCTGCTGCCCCTGGCCACTACGGCACAGGAATCTGAAACCGTGACCCTGGTGGTCAGCTCCGCCGCCGGCGGCCCACTGGACGTGCTGGGCCGGATGCTGGCGCGCGAAGCCTCGGCCACCACCGGCAGGACCATTGTGGTGGAGAACCGCGCCGGCGCCTCGGGCACCATCGCGGCCGAGACGGTGGGCCGCAGCAAACCCGACGGCAACACCCTGCTGCTGACCCTGGACACAGTCGCCACAGCCAACCCGCATGTCTATGTGAACAACCGCTTTCGCCTGAAGGACTCGCTGGAACTGGTGGCCCTGCTGGGCACCTTCGACCAGGTTCTGGTCGTGCCGTCCGGCTCCGGCATCAAGAGCGCAGCGCAGTTTCTGGACAAAGCCCGTGCCAGCGCCATGAACTACGGCTCGGCCGGCATCGGTTCGCCCGGTCACCTGATGATGTCGGCCCTGACCCAGGACAGCGGCGTAAAACTGGATCACATTCCCTACAAAAGCAACCCTGCCGTGGTCAACGACATGTACGGCGGGCGCATCGACAGCGGCTTTCTGGTGATCTCGGGCGTACTGGGCGCCATCCAGGAAGGCAAGCTCACGCCGCTGGCCGTGTCGGGCAGCGCGCGCAACTCCTTGATTCCGGATGTGCCCACCGTGGCCGAAACCAAACTGCCCGGCCTGGAGAACTTCAACGAAAGCTTCTCCTACCTGGTCTTCACGCCCAAAGGCACGCCTGCCGACAAGGTGCAAGCTTGGAACACCCTGTTGGCCGACATCATGAAGCGCCCCTCCACCGCTCAAATGCTGCGCACTCTGGACATCCATCCTTACGACGCATCCAAGGTCAGCGAGGCGCAATGGATCGAACAGCGCAGCCAGCGCTGGGAAAATGTGGTGCGCGAAGCGGGCATACGCTCGGACGGCTGAGCAGCGCAAGAAAATGCCCCTGGCACGGGTGGCATGCCAGGGGCGATCAGGTCTGTCAGATGCTCGTTGCGACCCGGACTGACTCGGTTCGCAACGTCAGGCCTGATTACTACGCAGTAGCGGCCTCCTGGGCCTGGAACTGCTCCTGACGCATGGTGCCGTGTTGCTGATAGCGGGCATGCCAGGACAAAGCTTCTTCCAGAATGTGCGGCGTGTGGCCTCCGCGCTGCTCGGCCCGCTCCACGTAATCCAACAAGGCCGGACGGTAGTCGGGGTGAGCGCAGTTCTGGATGATGACGCGGGTGCGCTCGCGCGGCGCCAGGCCGCGCAGATCCGCCAGGCCCCATTCGGAGACCAGCACGGCCACGTCGTGTTCAGTGTGATCAACGTGCGAAACCATAGGAACGACACTGGAGATATCACCGCCCTTGGCCACGGACTTGCTCACAAAAATGGACAGATGCGCATTGCGGGCGAAGTCGCCCGAGCCGCCGATGCCGTTCATCATGTGCGTGCCGCAGACATGGGTCGAGTTCACATTGCCGTAAATGTCGTATTCCATGGCGGTATTGATGGCGATGATGCCCAGGCGGCGCACGAGTTCGGGATGATTGCTGATTTCCTGCGGACGCAGCACCACTTTGTCGCGATAGCGCTCCAGGCCTTCCAGGAACTGCGTCGTCTTGGCCGCAGAAAGCGTGACCGACGATGCCGAGGCAAAGCTCAGTTGACCGGAATCCAGCAGCGCGATGGCGCTGTCCTGCAGCACTTCCGAATACATAGTCAGGTCATGGAATGGCGAATCCACCAGACCATGGGTGACGGCATTGGCAATCGTGCCTATGCCCACCTGCAGCGGCAGCAAGGAATTGCTCAGGCGGCCCGCGGACACTTCGCCCTTCAGGAACTCGATGATGTGACCGGCAATGGCCTGTGTCTCGGCGTCCGGCGGCAAGGCGCTGGAAGGGCTGTCCAGCGCATCCGTGACGACAATGCCCACAATGCGCGCCGGATCCACCTGGATGGCGGTCGCGCCGATGCGTTGATCCACCGAGGTCAAGGCAATGGGTTCGCGCTGCGGACGCGCCTGAGGCACGTAGATGTCGTGCAAGCCTTCCAACTCCACCGGCATGCTCAGATTCAGCTCGATGATGATCTGCTGCGCCTGCTGAGCAAAGCTGGCCGAATTGCCTACCGACGTGGTCGGCACGATGGCGCCGGTCTCGGTAATGGCGACCGCTTCGATCACGGCGATGTCGATGGCGGGCAGATTGCCGCTGCGCAGTTGCTCCACGGTCTGGGACAGATGCTGATCGGCGAACAGGACTTTGCCCTGGTTGATATGACGGCGCAACACTGCATCCACCTGGAACGGCATGCGCTTGGCCAGCACGCCGGCCTCCGCCATCAGACCGTCGCTGTCATTGCCCAGCGATGCGCCGGTAATCACATTCAGCTGCAAAGGCTCGTTCTGGGCGCGCTGCGCCAGTGCGCGCGGCATGGCTTTGCAGTCGCCGGCGCGCGTGAAACCGCTCATGCCCACATTCATGCCATCGGCAAAAAAGGCGGCAGCCTCTTGCGCGGTCATGACCTTGTCTTCCAGCCCGGGGTAACGGATGCGATCCTTGAACATCGTATGCTCCTGTCTCGGTATCATGATCTGCCAGCGATTGCAGTCGGGGGAGCCTGGGTCCGAAAGCGCCGGGCAGGATCTCCACGCCCTGGCAACTGGCGTTTATGTTTTTTGAACAGCGCCAGCATAGCATCGCCATAATGAATAAAATAACTGATGATAAGTCGTAAAATTCATGACTAAAAAGGAAGCCGGCCATGGATGTCCGATCATTGCGATACTTTATAGAAACCGTTAAACATCAAAGCTTTACGCAAGCCGCACAAAGCCTGAACGTAACGCAGTCCACCGTCAGCAAGATGGTCCGGCAACTGGAGGATGAGCTGGGCGAGCCCTTGCTAATCCGGGATCACCGCCATCTGCAGCTGACCGACTGCGGCAAGGTCGTGCTGGAGCGCGGCCAGGAAGTTCTGCAGAATGTGCAGCGCCTGCTGCGCGAAGTCCATGAGGTCCAGGCCTTGCAGCGCGGCAAGCTGGAGCTGGGCATGCCGCCCATGATCAATGTGCTGTTCACTGAGGTACTCAAGACCTTCAAGGCCCGTCATCCGCAGATCGAACTGACCCTGCATGAAGAGACCGGCATGGGCATAGAGCGGCTGGTGGCCGCCGGCACAGTGGAAATGGGGCTGAGCATCCTGCCCCTGGGTCCCGAGCTGAACCTGTCCGCCGCCCCCGTGGCGCGGCACGGCGTCTGGGCCATCGGGCGCAAGGACAGCTTTCGCAGCGCGCAGGGCAAGGTCAAGTTGCAGGAACTGGAGCGCCACCCCCTGATTTTCCTGAGCGATGATTTCGCCCTGACGCGCATGCTGCGGCGCGCCTTCGCACACGCCGGGCTGCAACCGCACATCGCGGCGCAAAGCGGCCAGTGGGACTGGGTGGCCTCCATGGCGCAGGCGGGCATGGGCATCGCCCTACTGCCGCAACCCTTTCTATCGCGTCTCGAACCCGGCGACTGGATGGCGGCCGAAGTCGTGGAGCCGGCCTTGAACTGGGACGTGGCGTTGCTATGGAATGGCCGCTATCTGTCTCAGGCGGCCAAGGCCTGGCTGCAGGTCTGCGCTGACGTGCTGGGGGGGGATTGGCCGGGGCTGGACAGCGAGGCCTGAATTCGCGTTGGCAAAAAAACTCAAAAACCCGCTCTCCGGCGCAATGCTCGTCCGTTGAGCGAAACAAAAACGCCACCGAGCAGGGGGGCGGGGGCG
>JAEXOO010000012.1 GCA_023439305.1 Pseudomonadota bacterium | reverse complement strand
GGGCGCCCTGCAAGATGTTGATGTTCTGCACCTGCGCGTTGCGGGAGATCTGGATGGCGGCTTTCTTGCCCGACAGCAGGCCCGACAGGTGGTAGTCGCTGATCAGCGCGCCTTGCAGGATCTCGGGGGGCGTCAGGTAGGTATTGTCGCCGACACGATGCAGCCAGGACCCGCGATAGTCGCCCCAGACGCCATCATTGCCCATGGCGTTGTTGCCGAAGTCGAACAACGCGCCCACGCCGTCCTCGCCCTCGGCGCGCACTTCGCCTTGCTGCACGATGGTGTGATGACGGCCGTAGCTGAATTGCAGCCCGCGGCCATACCAGCCTTGGGCATGGATGCGCGTGCCGGCCGGAATGATCAGCGTGTTTTCACTGCCGTCCACGCGCACGCCCACCCCGCCGGGGCCGGCGCTGAGCAGATCAGCCGCCTGGGTAATCGTGTTGCGCTCGCCGTAGATGTGCAGACCCAGGCCTTGCGTGGCCTGGTTGTATTGCCCGGGCAAGTAGGCGGTGCCCTCGGCGTTGCGCGCAAAAAAGCCGTTCGTGTTGGTTTGGGTGACATCGTCGCCGTAGACCGAATAGCCGAAGAAATTGCGCCGGTCGATCTGCAGGCCCATGTCTTGCAGTGATGCGATTTCCGCTTCCATCAAGTTGGTGTAGTTGCGGTAGGACTGGTGGCTCATCAGGCTGTTGCGCAGCTCGGTGTGGCTCATATAGTCGTCGACCCCCTCCATGGGGTCATTGTGGTCTCGCAGAATGCTGACCGGGATTCCGGGCATGGCGCCGTTCAGCACTTCCTGCACGTGCTCGCCGGTGAAGTAGCCTTGATCCTTACGCAGATCAAAGCCTTCGGGATCGTAGGCGTTGACGCAGGGAATGCAGAGCACAGCCTGATCGGGGCGGGCGGGATTGCCGTTGTCGTCCCGCAGTCCGGCATCCCAGCGATTCAGCTTCGATGAAAAATGAGGTGTATCGTCGACGCCGTCTTTGTTATCGACGGAGGTGCTGATACCCAGCGCATGGGCCAGCTCGTGGAACATGGTGGCGGTGTAATCCACCTTGCTGTTCAACGGCAACTGGCTGGGCGTGATGGCCGCCGTGTCGAAGGGCAGCGTGCCCACGCCGATGACGGCATGTGCATGGTCGAAGTCTTCGGGATCCAGTTCGTTCAGCAGGGCGGCCTGCAAGGCTGTCAACTGCAGGCCGTCGGGATCCCGTGGGCTGTTGCCAGTGGGGCTGTAGGCGTTCGCATTGAAGTCGGTCATGCTGCCCAGATTGACGATGGCAGGGCGGTAACCGGGCTGCAAGGTCAGGATTTCGGCCCAGCGCTCCAGGGCGGCGCGGATTTTCTGGCGGCCGTTGTCATCGATGTCGAAGTTGGAGACGCGGCTCTCGCTCGGATCGCCCAGGTCGTAGGGGCCGTCCTGGGTATTGAAGACGCGCAGCTCGAAGGCCGCCTCTCCTTTTTTGTTGTAGATGATTTCGGTTTGATAGGCGTGGGCGCCAGTCGACGCCATGGCCAGGATGGTGGCGCTGAGCAGAGCGTTGATCTTGAGGTGCATGGGAACGGGTTCCGAATTGCAGCGGTTGACAAGAATGTTGCACACTAAAAGTAATTAAAAGTGACTTTTGATGCCAGTTATTTCTTTCGTCTAACTATGTTTTGATGAAATGGCGCAACATTGCCTGTCTTGGCTCCCATTAAAGAAATAGAGACTCGAAGACGTAACTAGGTTTTGGATTGGCAACGAGGAACAATCATGTCATTGGATGCGCTGGCTTCGGCATTGAATCGCACCCTGCTGATGCAGGACAGTGCGCCCCCATCGGATGACGTACTGTCGGCTTTGGCCGTTGATCGTACGGGAAGCGTTAAATCGGGCACGATGCGCCAGCATGTCGATATTTCCCCCATGGGCAAGGCGCTCTCTCTGGCCAATGGGAAAGCCGGCAAGGCTCGAAACGACGACGACATTGACAACAGCTCCTTGCCGGGCGGCGTCAAGGAACTGCTCAAGCGGATTCGTGATCTGAACGAGCAGATCCAGCAGAAAATGATTGAACTGCGGCAGATTCAGGCGAATCAGCGCTTGAGCGAACAAGCGCGAGCGCAGGCGCTGGAGCGGGTGCAAGCCGAGCTGAGCAGCCTGAACGGCGCTTTGGTCAAAGCCAATGCCATGTTGCTCAAGGCCATGGACGATGCCGAGCTGGGGGGCGATGCACGCATGGAAGTGGCTCAGTTGCTGATGAAGTAAACGCAGCGTTCCTGAGCCACGGTACGTCAGTTCAATACAGGGCGCTTACCGTCAAGGCGTGGGCAATTCTGTCGCTTAATTGTTGGGGAGTCGCTACGAAGGCCCTATCGTCGGCTCGGGCCTGAATGATGTAGGCCGTTGCCTTGTCCATGCCGATGCAATAGACCACCAGCGAGCCGCCATCCAGCGGGGAGCTGCCGATATAGATGCCCAGGCGCTCGGGCTCATTCAGTTCGGTATGCTGCAGATACCCTTGTTCGGCCGCCGTGCGGCGCACTGCCTCCAGGCATTGCGCTACCGACAAGGTGGAAATCGAACGCTGTTCCGTCTGCAGGGCCTCAGGTCCCGCACTCTGTGCCCAGGACCCCGGCATGGCGCCCGCCAAGGCCGTGAGCATCACCCAATTGTGCAGTTTCAGCATGACCGCCTCCTGTCGGAGAGGATGGAAGTCCCAGCATAGCGCCGCTATGCCGGACTGTTCACGGATGCTGAGCAATTCAGGTTTATTTTTGGGGTTAACCCTTTATTTCCCGATACAGAAACTGGAGAAAATCTCGCCCAGCAGGTCATCGCTGCTGAATTCACCGGTGATGGAGCACAGGTCCAGGTGGGCCAGGCGCAGTTCTTCGGCGAACAGGTCCAGGACCTGGTCGCTGTGGGTGGCGTGTTCGGCAGCCAGCGCCAGGTGGTGGTCGGCGCGTTCCAGGGCGCGCAGATGGCGCTCGCGGGCCAGCCAGGGGGATTCGCTGCCGGGGTTCCAGCCGGCGATGTCCAGCAGGGTGCGGCGCAGTTCGTCCAGGCCCTGCTTGCGCCGGGCGGAGATGGGCAGCACGGTGGCGCCGTTTTCCTGGGCCGGCAATGCGGCCTGCTGTTCGGGGCTGAGCAGATCGATCTTGTTGTACACGCGCAGCACGGGCACGTGCGCAGGCAAGCGCTCGGTAATCGCGCTGTCCAGGCTATCCTGGGGCTGGCGGGCGTCCAGCAGATGCACGATGACATTGGCCTTGGCGATCTCGTCCCAGGTGCGGGCGATGCCGATGCGCTCGACGGTGTCGTCGGTGTCGCGCAGGCCCGCCGTGTCCACGATGTGCAGCGGAATGCCTTCGATATGGATCAGTTGCATGACGCGGTCGCGCGTGGTGCCGGCGATGTCAGTGACGATGGCGACCTCTTCGCCGGCCAGGGCGTTGAGCAGGCTGGACTTGCCCACATTGGGCTGCCCCGCCAGCACCACATGCAGGCCTTCGCGCAGGATGGCGCCCTGGCGCGACTGCTGCAGGATGCGGTCCAGTTCGTCCTGTATGCCATCCAGTGTCTGGGCGGCCTGGTATTTTTCCAGGAAATCGATTTCTTCTTCGGGAAAGTCCAGCGTGGCTTCGACCAGCATGCGCAAGTGGATGATGCGATCGGCCAGGGCATTGATGTTGTCGGAAAACACGCCCGACAGAGACGCCACGGCGCTGCGTGCCGCGGCTTCCGAGGAGGCATCGATCAGGTCGGCCACGGCTTCGGCCTGGGCCAGGTCCATGCGGTCGTTGAGGAAGGCGCGCTGGGTGAATTCACCCGGTTCGGCCAGGCGCAGGTCCAGATCCCTGCCCGCCTGCAGGCAGCGATCCAGCAGGCGGCGCAGCACGGCCGGACCGCCATGACCTTGCAGCTCCAGTACGTCTTCGCCTGTGTAGGAATGCGGGCCTTGGAAAAACAGCGCGATGCCCTCGTCGATCAGCTCGCCCTGGGCGTCCTTGAAGGGCAGGAAGTGTGCATGGCGGGGCTGCAATGGGCGGCCGAACAAAGTCTGCACGAGGGGCGCGAGCGTCTTGCCGGAGACGCGCACGACGCCGATGCCGCCGCGACCGGGGGCGGTGGCAATGGCCACGATGGGAGAGGAGCTGGACATAAGGCTAAAACGAAAATGGCGGGATGGCGCTATTGTAAGCTTGGCCTGAGCCTTAGTTGTCGTTGACGCAGACCACCAGGATTTCCACGCTTTCGCCGTGCTCGCACAGGTAGATATGGCCCAGGCTACTGTCAAAGTAGATGCTGTCGTGCGTTTTCAGGACGTGGCGCCGCCCGTCCTGGAACTGCATGGTCAACTGGCCGCTGATGACGAAGATGAATTCCTCGCCCTGGTGCTGGCTGAAATCGGCGGCATCGCGGGGCTGGCCTGCCAGCACCCGGCCGTGCATGGGGATCATTTTCTTGTTGATCCATTCCGAGGCCAGCATGCCATACTCGTAGCGATGGGCATGGTAGGTGACTTTGCGCGAGGCGCGTCCCACCAGGATATCCAGGCCTGATTCCTTCTGGTCGCGCGGTGTCTTGAACAGATCGGACAGATCCATTTTCAGGGCGCGGCTGACCGCCAGGAATTTTTCGTAGCTCAGTCCGATCAGGCCGCGTTCGGCCTTGGACAAGGTCGACAGAGAGACGTTGGACAAGCGGGCCAGCATCAACAGAGTCAGTCCCTGTCGTTTGCGCTCATCGCGGATGCGCGCCCCCATCGCCGTTTTGCTCAACAAGTTGGGTGCGATGCTTGCCAAATCTTTTGTCATAACCTAATAGAATAAAACAATCTGGTTTTATAGATATTATTAATTTTCTTATACGAAAACTCTGTCCTATCGTATGTAAGATATGCGGTTTACGTCAGGAGATAGAAGGCATGACTGCGCTGTTTGATCCTACTGTTTATCCCTCTAACTCGGTCGATTGGATCAAAAAGCTGATTGCTTATGATACGACAAGCCGGGAATCTAATCTTGGCCTCATCCATGACGTGCAGACCTATTTGCATCTGCAGGGCCTGGAAACGGTGCTGACGCATGATGAGAGCGGACGCAAGGCCAACCTCTTCGCCACCATCCCCGCTGCGGACGGGCGCCGTACCGGCGGCATCGTGCTGTCGGGCCATACTGATGTGGTGCCGGTCGATGGCCAGAACTGGACCAGCGATCCCTTCAAGCCGGAAGTGCGCGATGGGCGCCTTTATGGCCGCGGCGCCTGCGATATGAAAGGTTTTGTCGGGGTGACTCTGCAACTGGTGCCCGAGATGCTGGCCACGTCGCTGGCCCATCCCATTCACCTGGCTTATTCGTACGACGAGGAAGTCGGTTGCGTGGGCGCGCCAGTCATGATTGATGAACTGGTGCGCCGCGGCGTGAATCCCGACGGCTGCGTGGTGGGCGAACCGACCAGCATGCGCACCATCGTGGCGCATAAAGGCATCAATGCGTACCGCTGCCGGGTGCATGGCCATGCCGCCCACTCCTCGCTGACACCCAAGGGCCTGAATGCCATCGAGTACGCGGCGCGCATCATCATCGCCATTCGCGAGCTGGCCGACGATTACAAGAGCCTGGGGCCCTACGACCGGGATTTCGATGTGCCTTTCACGACCTTGCAGACCAGCATGATTCGCGGCGGAATCGCCTTGAACACGGTGCCCGATCTGTGCGAATTTGAATTCGAATACCGCAACCTGCCAGGCGTGGATCCCGAACCTATTCTGGACGAGATTCGCGAGTTCATCGAAAGCCAGGTCCTGCCGGCCATGCGCCGGGAACATCCCAACGCCGCCGTCGAACTGGAAAAACTGGCCAGCGCACCGGGGCTGAATCCCGATGAGCAGGCGGCCATCACCAAGCTGGTGCGCGAGCTGACGCGTGACGATACCGTGCGCAAGGTGGCTTACGGCACCGAAGCCGGTCTTTTCCAGCGCGCCGGCGTACCTTCCATTATTTGCGGCCCAGGCAATATCGAACAGGCGCACCGCCCGGACGAATATGTGGACCTGGAGCAGATCGAGCAGTGCGAGCAGTTCCTGCGGGCCTTGATCCGCACCCAAGCCGTAGCATCCTGACAGCCGACAGAGGCTGGCCTCAGAGAAACAACCATGACACAAGAAAAAGTTACCCAGGAAAATGTGGCGCCGGCGCATGAGCGCCTGCGCCCTTACGTACGCCACACGCCGGTGTTCGATTACGACAGCCGGCGTCTGGACAGTTCGGTCAACTTCAAGTTCGAGCATCTGCAGCGCTCGGGCACCTTCAAGGTGCGCGGCGCCTTCAACAATCTGCTCAGCCTGTCTCCCGAGCAGCGCCGCCGGGGCGTGACCTGCGTGTCCGCCGGCAACCATGCCGTGGCCGTGGCCTATGCAGCCCATGAAATGGGCGTCAAAGCCAAGACGGTCATGATCAGCACGGCCAGCCCCGCTCGCGTGGCCTTGTGCCGCCAGTTCGGCGCCGATATTGTCTTTGCCGACAACGGCGAGCAGGCATTCGAGCTGGTGCGCCAGATCGAGCGCGACGAGCAGATGACCTTCGTTCACCCGTTCAGCTCCTATCCCACCGTAATGGGTACGGCCTCGCTGGGCTACGAATGGCTGCAGCAGGCCGGCAAGCTGGACGCGGTCATCGTGCCTATCGGCGGCGGCGGCCTTGCGGCCGGAGTGTCGGCCGCCGTCAAGCTGTGGCAGCCTGACTGCGTGGTCTATGGCATTGAGCCTGTCGGCGCCAATGTCATGGCGCTGAGCCGTACTGCCGGTCAGCCGCAGAAAATCGGCGCGATGCAATCAATTGCGGACAGCCTGATGGCGCCGCATACCGATGAGTACAGTTTCCGCATCTGCCAGGACAATATCGACGCTCTGGAAACAGTGACCGAGGACCAGATCCGCGCGGCCATGCATTTCCTTTTCGAGGAATTCAAGATGGCCACCGAGCCGGCATGCGCCGTCGCTACTGCGGCCCTGATGCATCCTTTGCGCGACCGCCTGGCAGGTCAGCGCGTGGGCGTGCTGTTCTGCGGCTCCAACACGGATACGGACACTTATGTGCGCCATATCACCACGCCGTTGGCGCGGGGGTGAGTCATGGAGCATTCTGTATATGTGGCCAACGCCGACGAGGTGTTTGGCGGACTCGGGCTGGGCGACGCCATTGAATTGATGGGCCAGGGTTTTCGCGCCCTGCAGCAGGGCCGGATCGATCAGCCGCTGCGCACGATTGTGCGCAGTCCGCTGGCCTCCGGGTTCCTGGGCATGATGCCGGCCTGTATCGACCTGCCCGAGATTTATCCCGAACCGCTGTATGGCGCCAAGATGGGCACGCTGTTCCCGGACAATGTGCGCCTGGGCAAGGATCCTCATCAGGGCTGCGTCCTGTTGATGAGCGCCCATACTGGCGAGACGCGCGCCATCCTGGATGCCAGCAGCGTCACGGCCTTGCGCACCGCTGCCGTGACCGGCTTGGCGACGGATCTGCTGGCGCGGCCTGATGCCAGCGTGCTGACCCTGTTCGGTGGCGGGCACCAGGCCCTCTGGCAGCTTCGTGCCGTCGCTCAGGTGCGGTCGTTGAGCAAGGTGTTTGTGGTGACGCGTTCGTCGCAGTCTGCCCGTCATTTTGTGCAAGAGGCGCAGGCTTATATTGATTGTCCCTTATTGGTGGATGTGGCTGCCGAGCAGGCCGTGGCACAATCCGACATGGTGGTGACGGCCACCAGTTCGGCCACCCCGGTGCTGCAGCGCGATTGGCTGCGGCCGGGCACGCATGTGACGGCCATGGGCTCCAGCACGCCGGCCAGCCGCGAGCTGGATGGTTCGACCATGGCGGCAGGCCGCCTGTTTGTTGATCGGGCCCAATCCACCCGTTCAGAGTCAGGCGAGTTTCTGGATGCCTGTCGCGAGGGCTGGCTGTCCCCGGATGCTGAACTGACCGAGCTGGGCGCCGTGCTGGACGGAGCGGCGCCGGGCCGCCTGAACCACGAGGAAATCACGATATTCAAGTCGTTGGGGTTGGCTTTCGAAGATGTATTGACGGCCGCCGCACTGTTGAGTCGCCATGTCCGGGAAGGACATGGCCGTTTGGTTGAACTTTAAAAGCGTCACGAAGACGCCGGGGAGCTGAGCGATGAAGAGGAAATGGGCGCAGGTTTTGGTGGGGGCCGCCTTGGCCCTGACGGCGGGCATGTCCATGGCAGCCAAGCTGCCTGACACGGTCCGCCTGGTCGTGGGCTACCCGGCCGGCGGCACCGCGGACGCGGTGGCGCGGGTGTATGCCGAACAGTTGCGTGAAAAGCTGGGTGTGAATGTGGTGGTGGACAACCGCGCCGGGGCGGGCGGCCAGGTCGCGGCTCAGGGCTTTTTGCGCTCGCCGGTGGACGGCTCGGTGTTGCTGGTGGCTAATAACCACATGATGACGACCCTGCCCCTGACGGTTAAAACCGTGACTTACGATCCAATGAAGGACTTCCTGCCGGTCGCTGTCATTGCCAAGTTCGAACATATCTTCGTGGTGGGCAAGACCACACCGGCCAACACGCTGGCTGAATACGTGGAGCTGGTACGCAAGCAGCCCGAGAAATACGGGCACTACGGCATTCCTGCGCCGGGCAGCGCACCCCAGTTCCTGGGCTACAGCATTGCCAAGAAGAACGACATCCAGATGTCGCCAGTGCCCTACAAGGGCGGAGCGCCGCTGATCAATGATCTGCTGGGCGACCATATTCCTGCCGGTATCGATGCCGTGGGCATGATCACCGAGCATGTGGCCACTGGTTCGGTGCGTGTGCTGGGCATTACCGGCCCCAAGCGCCTGGATATCCTGAAAGACGTGCCGACTTTCGTGGAAATGGGTTACGGCAATCTGGAAGCATCGGGCTGGATGGGTATTTTTGCACCTGTGGGCATGGAGCCTGAGCTGGTGAAGCAGTTCCAGGAAGCCTTCAATGAGGTGGCCAAGAACCCCAAGATCGAGAAGGCCATTGTGCCTATCGGCTTTCGCCCTGCCTCCGGCGATGGCCAGGAACTGGCACGCACGGTGCAGGAAGATCTGGATACCTGGGGACCCATCATCAAAGAGTCGGGCTATTTGCAGCAATGATGCATGGCGCCTGAATGTGGAAAACCCGGCCTGGGCCGGGTTTTTTTATGTCCTTAGCCGGCAAGCGGCGTACACAGCTCGACCACGATACGTTCGGGGCTCTGCACATAGGAGACGATCTGGCCCCAGGGCTTGTCCTGGGGGGGCGCCAATTCGGTGCCCCCGGCCGCCAGGGCCTGGGCGTGGGCGGTGTGCACGTCGTCGCATACCAGGGCGACTTCGATGCCCAGCGGCACACTGGAGGCGTGGGTGGACAGGTGGCCTTTGGGGTAGTTCATGTAGGCCAGCATTTCGGCCGCAAAGGCCAACGTGGTCTGGCCGGTGTCCAATTCGCCATACAGGCCGCTGTCGTGCAGCATCTTGGTCGTCAGGCCAAAGGCGCGATTGAAGTAATCCAGCGCCTGGCTGACGTCGGGCACGTAGATGATGGTATAGCCGAATTTCATGCGGAGCCGCTCCGGGAAAAGACTGGCTGAGATAAGGGCCTGGCGCCATCGCCGGAGCCCGAAAAAGAGAAACCCCCCAACCTTGCGGTTGGGGGGTTAATGCTCCGCTAGGGAGCCAGTTCGCTAAAACTGTATTTAAAATGTACCACGCTTTTTCAGCTCTGCATAGACCCCATCGCCGTAAGCAGGATCTGCCTTGCGGAAGTGCGCAATCTGGCGCTCGATGATCTCCGTGGGCACGCCCGCCATGGCATCGGCGATATTGCTGAACAGGCGTTGTTTTTCCTCATCATTGAACAGGCGGAACAGATTGCCGGGCTGCGTGTAGTAGTCGTCGTCCACGCGGTGATCCCAGTGGTCTGCGGGCTGGCCGTCCAGCGCCAGCGGGGGTTCGCTGCGAGGCGCTTGCTGCCATTGCCCCTGGCTGTTGGGTTCGTAATTGATGGTGCCGCCCTGGTTGTCGTCAGCCCGCATCGCGCCGTCGCGATGGTAGCTGTGGTGGAACGGACATCGCGGCGCGTTGACCGGCAGCAGCCCATGGTTCACGCCCAGGCGATAACGCTGGGTGTCGCCATAGGAGAAGATGCGGCCTTGCAACATGCGGTCGGGCGAGTGGCCGATGCCGGGCACCAGGTTGGCGGGCGTGAAGGCGGCCTGCTCTACCTGGGCGAAATAGTTGCTGGGATTTTCGTTCAGCTCCAGCGTGCCCACGTCGATCAGGGGGAAATCGCCGTGCGGCCATACCTTGGTCACGTCGAAGGGATTGATGTGGTAGCTGCGCGCCTGTTCTTCGCTCATGATCTGGATGCGCAACGCCCAACGCGGGAAATTGCCTTGTTCGATGTTTTCGTACAGATCGCGCTGCGAGCTTTCGCGGTCCTGTCCCACGACGGTGGCCGCTTCGGCGTTGGTGTAGTTGGCAATGCCTTGCTGCGACTTGAAGTGGAACTTGACCCAGTGGCGCTCGCCTTTATCGTTGATCAGGCTGTAGGTGTGCGAGCCGAAACCATGCATCTGGCGCAGGTTACGGGGCAGACCGCGGTCGCTCATGAGGATGGTGACCTGGTGCAGGGATTCGGGCGACAGGGACCAGAAGTCCCAGACAGCCGTCGCATTGCGCATGTGGTTGCGTGGATCGCGCTTCTGGGTATGGATGAAGTCGGGGAACTTCAGTGGATCCCGTATAAAGAAGACAGGAGTGTTATTGCCCACGAGGTCCCAGTTTCCGTCCTCGGTGTAGAACTTGATGGCAAATCCTCGTACGTCGCGTTCTGCATCTGCGGCTCCTGCTTCACCGGCTACGGTGGAAAAACGTAAGAAAACGGGGGTGCTGCTGCCGGGCTTGAACACCTTGGCCATGCTGTACTGGCTGATGTCGTGGGTGACGGTGAAGGTGCCGAAAGCGCCCGAACCTTTGGCATGTACGACCCGCTCCGGAATGCGCTCTCGGTCGAAGTGGGCCAGCTTCTCCAGCAGCCAGAAGTCCTGCATCAGGACCGGTCCGCGCGGACCGGCCGTCATGGAGTTCTGGTTTTCCTCAACCGGGCGGCCGGCGGCGGTCGTCAGGGTTTTGTTGCTCATTGTGATTCTCCGTGGAAGCTGACCCGGATCCAGCAGGGCGGGTCGTTTTTAAGAAGTTGAGATCAGTCTACTGGCCTTGCTCGAAATAGTTAAATCGAATGATTTAAGCGATCAAATAGTTTTTTGCTATTGGGTCGGGTTTTCATCCTGATCATAGCGGCAAGCTTTGTATTTGTCCTTGGTCTATTTCAAGCCATGCCCTGTCGATGGGTCAGGCCAGGACGAAAAAAAACCCCGTCCGTGGGGCGGGGTTTTTTTCGTGTCGGAGCGGGCTCGATCAGCTGTTGGCTGCCTTGGCGCTCTTCTTTTCGATCTGGACGGTGATGTAGCGCTGCTGGGCGATGGACAGGATGTTGTTCACACACCAGTACAGCACCAGGCCGGCCGGGAAGAAGAACATCATGCCGCCGAACACCAGGGGCATCAGCATCATGACCTTGGCCTGCATTGGATCAGGTGGGGTGGGGTTGAGCTTGATCTGCAGGAACATGGTGCCCATCATGATGGCGGGCAGAATCATCCAGGGATCGCGCGCGGCCAGGTCGTGGATCCACAAAATCCATGGTGCGCCGCGCATTTCGACGCTACCCAGCAGTACCCAGTACAAGGCGATGAACACGGGGATCTGCACCAGCATGGGCAGACAGCCGCCCAGCGGGTTGATCTTTTCCGTACGGTACATTTCCATCATGGCGGCGTTCAGCTTGGCCTTGTCGTCGCCGAACTTCTCGCGCAGGGCCTGCATGCGCGGCGCGAATTGCTTCATCTTGGCCATGGAGCGGTAGCTGGCGGCGGACAGGGGGAAGAACACCAGCTTGATCAGCACGGTCAGGGCGACAATGGCCCAGCCCCAGTTGCCCAGCAGCGCGTGCAACCAGGTGAGCAGTTTGAACAGCGGCTTGGAGATGATGGTCAGCCAGCCGTAGTCCACGACCAGGTCCAGCCCGGTAGCCAGTTGGGCCATGGCTTTCTGGTCCTGGGGGCCGACCCACAAGGAGGCGTCCACGGCTTTGCTCTGGCCTGCATCGATGGAACCCACGGGTTCCAGCGTGCGCACGGCGTACAGGTTGTTGCCCAGTTTCAGGATTTCGTTGGTGCGCTTGACGTCCTGGGCTGGCACCCAGGCGGTGGCGAAGTAATGCTGCACCATGCCGATCCAGCCATTGTCCACGTCACGGGCATAGCTGGCTTTGTTCTTGTCGATGTCCGAGAAGGTGATCTTCTGGAACTTGTCGTTGCTGGAGTAGACCACAGGACCGGTGAAGGTACTGTACAGACGCGAGGAGTCAGGCGGGTTGTTGCCGTCGCGGGTCAGCTGCAGATACAGCGTGGGCGTAATGGCGGCGCCGCTCTGGTTCTGGATGTCGTGACGCACCTGGATGTCGTAGCGGCCCTTGTGCAGGGTGTAGGTCTTGACGACCTTGACGTCCCCGGAGGTGGCTTCGAACACCACATCCAGCGTATCGCCGGTCAGGGCGTGCTGCGTGGACACCAGGGTGAATGGCGTCAGGTGGTTGGGCAGGCTCTGGCCTGCAGCGCCCACCACGCCGGACTGCGCCAGGTAGGTCGAACCGGCGGAGTTGTCCAGCAGCACCATAGGTTGATCAGGTGCTTCGGGCGAGCCGTACTTGAGCAGTTCGGCCTTGATCAGCTGCGCGCCTTCGGTGCTGAAGCTGAGCTTGTAGACGTCGGTGGTGATGTCTATGGTCTGGGCCGAGGAGGACACGGCGCTGTTGGTCGATGGCAGTGCGGCGGGAGCAGCCGGCTGCTGGCCGACAGGCACACTGCCGTCGGCGGCGGGCTCGGAAGCCGCCTGCGTCTGTGTGGTGGCGGGAGCGGAGGCGAACAGCGAAGGCTTGCCGTTGTATTCCTGCCAGTTGTTCCACAGCAGCAGCAGTGAAAACGAGAAGATCATCCAAAGGATGGTGCGTCGGATATCCATAGCGCCTGTATCACATTTATAAAGCTGAGCAAAAGCTTAGCAGTTTAACGTAGCTGGCCGGCTAACAGGGGATTTGTCTGTAAAAACAAGGTGCCGGCCAGGACGGGTCAGGGTGTGTTGCGGTTGTCCGGGTCGCGTGGCGGCACGGGGTCGTGGCCGCCCTGACACCAGGGATTGCAGCGGCAGATGCGCCGCCCGCCTAGCCATAGCCCTTTCAGGGGGCCGTGGGTGTCGATGGCTTGCAGCGTGTAATTGGAGCAGCTCGGGACGAAGCGGCAGTTTCTGCCTATCCAGGGGCTCAGGAAGAACTGGTAGAAGCGTATGGGCGCGGATACCAGCCGGCGCATCATGGCCGGGCTCTCGACAGCAGTGTATCGGCTTCGCTGCGCACCATTTGCTTCAAGACGGTCAGCGAGACCAGGGGCACTTTGCCGTGCAGCCGAAAGACATAGTCGGCAGCGGGCAGTTGTTCGCGCTTGTGGCGGAACGTTTCGCGGATGATGCGCTTGATCGTGTTGCGGGTGACCGCACGGTTGGCAAAACGCTTGGGGATGATGAGCCCCAGGCGCGCGCCCTCGACAGCGCGCTCGCCAGCATTGCTGCGCGAGCGTGTGACCACGAACAAAGCCCCGCGACCTACGCGCTGGCCCTTGAGGGACTGAGCGTATTCGGTGGGGCTATGTAAGCGAGCCGTGGCTGGAAAGGAGGCACGCATGATGCGCAACGCAGTAAACGGGACGCTAGCCACGCATCCCGACATGGCTTATACAGCCAGGCGTTTGCGACCCTTGGCGCGACGTGCGTTCAGAACAGCGCGGCCACCGCGGGTTTTCATGCGAACGCGAAAACCGTGGGTACGCTTGCGACGGGTAACAGAGGGTTGGTAGGTGCGTTTCATGGTGTGTCCAAAGAAAAAGAGCCGCCAGAAATCGCAGAAATCTTTCCACCCCCAAGGCATTGGCCGCAGGGATCTGGCAACAGAAATTCGTGTTAAGCCCACCATTTCAGCAAATTTTTTGTGTCATGTCAATTGTTTAGCGATGTACCCCCAAACATTATTTGCGTCGCCTGTGGATAACTAGGGGCCGGACAGGGTAGAATCGAGGTTTACTGAAGTGAAGACCGATGAATGAATTCTGGCAGTCCTGCGTCCAGAAACTGGAGCAGGAGCTTCCCCCCCAACAGATAAGCGCGTGGATACGTCCACTGGTTCCTCTCGACTTCGACGACGAAGCCGGGGTGTTGCGTATTTCTGCTCCCAACCGTTTCAAATTGGACTGGGTCCGCAAGAATTTCGCCACCCGTATAGAAGAGCTGGCCTCGGATTTCTACGAACGCCCCCTGACCATCCAGTTCGAGCTGCCCTCGGCCAGCGCGGCGCCTCGTCGCGCCCTGGCCGATCGTGCAGCGCCTATTCCCGAACCTGGAGAATCCGCCTCGGCAGCGACGCCCGCGTCCGCTCACCCGGTTCTGGCGGCAGCAGCCGAAGCGGTGCAGGACCGCTCTCGACTGAATGCCGACCTGACCTTCGACAACTTCGTCACGGGTAAAGCTAACCAGCTCGCGCGCGCTGCGGCCCTGCAGGTCGCTGAAAATCCCGGTGTGTCCTATAACCCGCTGTTTCTTTACGGCGGCGTGGGACTGGGCAAGACGCACTTGATTCATGCCATCGGCAATGCGCTGGTGGCCAACGGCAATGGCGTGCGGGTACGGTATGTCCATGCGGACCAGTACGTGTCTGACGTGGTGAAGGCCTACCAGCGCAAGGCCTTCGACGAATTCAAGCGGTATTACCATTCGCTGGACCTGCTGCTGATCGACGATATCCAGTTCTTCGCCGGCAAGAACCGCACCCAGGAAGAGTTCTTCTACGCCTTTGAGGCCATGGTGGCGCAGCGCAAGCAGATCATCATCACCTCGGATACCTATCCGAAGGAACTGGCCAATATCGACAGCCGCTTGATCTCGCGTTTTGACTCCGGCCTGACGGTGGCGATCGAGCCGCCGGAGCTGGAGATGCGCGTGGCCATTTTGCTGCGCAAGGCTCACAACGAGGGCATCGCCATGCCCGAGGAAGTCGCTTTCTTCATCGCCAAGCACTTGCGCAGCAACGTGCGCGAGCTGGAAGGCGCGTTGCGCAAGGTATCGGCCTATGCGCGCTTCCATGGCCGCGAAGTGCTGACCGTGGAAGTCTGCAAGGACGCCCTGAAGGACCTGTTGTCGGTATCGAACGGACAGATCACGGTGGAGAACATCCAGAAGACCGTGGCCGACTTTTATAAAATCAAGGTCGCCGACATGTATTCCAAGCGTCGGCCGGCCAATATCGCCATGCCGCGCCAGGTAGCCATGTATCTGGCCAAGGAACTGACCCAGAAGAGCCTGCCGGAAATCGGCGATCTTTTCGGGGGCCGGGACCACACCACGGTGCTGCATGCCGTGCGCAAGATTTCTGATGCGCGCACCAAGCAAGCCGAACTGAATCACGCATTACACGTACTGGAACAAACTCTCAAAGGATGACCATGCAACTCGTTCAAGCGACCCGTGACGCATTGCTCAAGCCCTTGTCCACTGTTGTCGGCATTGTCGAGCGCCGCCATACCCTGCCCATTCTGGCCAACATCCTGGTGCGCAAGAATGGCCCGGACGTCTCCTTCCTGGCAACCGACCTGGAAGTGCAGATCACCACCAGCGCCGATTTCGGCGTGGGCGAGGACGCGGTCGGCACGACGGTGGCGGCGCGTAAGCTGCTGGATATCCTCAAGGCGCTGCCCGATTTCGGCGAGGTCAAGTTGGGCCTGGACAGCGGCAAGCTGACCATCCAGTCCGGCAAGAGCCGGTTCCAGTTGCAGACCTTGGAAGCCGCCGACTTCCCCACACTGAACCAGCCCGAGCAGTGGGACGTATCCCTCAGCCTGCCGCAGCGCACGCTCAAGCACCTGTTCAACACGGTGCATTTCGCGATGGCGCAGCAGGACATCCGTTACTACCTGAACGGCATGCTGTTCGTGTTCGAGCCCGGCTTCGTGCGTACCGTCACGACCGACGGCCACCGTCTGGCTCACAATGCGGCCGCCATTGAAGGCGTAGAAGCTCGTCATGATGTCATCGTGCCGCGCAAGACCGTGCTGGAAATGCAGCGCCTGCTGGCCGAAACCGACGACCCCGTCCAGATCGACGTGGCCAGCGGCCAGATCCGTTTCCGCTTCGGCGACGTGGAACTGATCTCCAAGCTGGTCGAGGGCAAGTTCCCCGACTTCGCACGGGTCATTCCTTCCAACTACACCCGACATTTCGATGTCAGCCGCGATGTTCTGCAGGGTAGCCTGCAACGCGCCGCCATCCTGACCACCGACAAGTTGCGTGGCGTACGCCTGCAGCTGTCCCAGAACCAGCTCAAGATCTCGGCTTCCAACGCCGAGCAGGAAGAGGCGGTCGAGGAGCTGGACATCGATTACGAACACGAAAGCCTGGATGTGGGCTTCAACGTCAGCTACCTGCTGGACGTGCTGGCCAGCATCAAGGACGAAACCGTCCGCTGGTCGGTGCAGCCGGACGCCAACGCGTCGGTACTCATGACGCTGCCCGAAGAAGAAGCCTTCAAGTACGTGGTCATGCCGATGCGCATCTGATGCGCTTGCTCCCACAGGTGCGGCCCGTCGGGCTGCGCCGGCTTGAAACAAACAGGCAACTACAAGGTTTTACGCTATGACCGATCAAACCACGACCACCCAGCCAGCCGATTACGGCGCTGACTCCATCAAGATGCTCAAGGGCCTGGAGGCCGTTCGCAAGCGTCCGGGCATGTACATCGGCGACACATCCGACGGCACGGGCCTGCATCATATGGTGTTCGAGGTGGTGGACAACGCGATCGACGAGGCCCTGGCGGGTCACTGCGACGACATCGTGGTCACCATCCACTCGGACAACAGCATTTCGGTGTGCGACAACGGCCGGGGCATCCCGACCGACATCCACAAAGACGACGAACTCCAGCGCAGCGCCGCTGAAATCGTCATGACCGAGCTGCATGCCGGCGGCAAGTTCGACCAGAACTCGTACAAAGTGTCGGGCGGCCTGCACGGGGTAGGCGTATCCTGCGTGAACGCCTTGTCTGAATGGCTGCGCCTGACGATCTGGCGCAACGGCAAGGTTCACGAACTGGAATTCCGTCGCGGCGAGCGCACGGCTCCCCTGAGTGTGACGGGTGAAGCGGGCGGGCGCACCGGCACGTGCGTGCGCTATCTGGCCGACCTGGAAATCTTCACCCAGATCGAATACCACCACGAAATTCTGGCCAAGCGCCTGCGCGAGCTGTCGTTCCTGAACAATGGCGTGAAGATCCGCCTGGTCGATGAAATCCAGGGCAAGGAAGAAGACTTCGCCTTCCTGGGCGGGGTCAAAGGCTTTGTCGAATACATCAACCGCAACAAGACGCCGCTGCACCCCAATGTCTTTAACGTGACGACCGAATCGAATGCTGGCGGCACGCCGGTCACGGTCGAAGTGGCCATGCAGTGGAACGACAGCTACGCGGAAACCGTGCTGTGCTTCACCAACAATATTCCGCAGCGCGACGGCGGCTCGCACCTGACCGGGCTGCGTGCGGCCATGACGCGGGTGCTGAACAAGTATATTGCCGACAACGAACTGGCCAAGAAGGCCAAGGTCGACACGTCCGGCGACGACATGCGCGAAGGCCTGGCCTGCGTGCTGTCGGTCAAGGTGCCTGAACCCAAGTTCAGCAGCCAGACCAAAGACAAGCTGGTGTCCAGCGAAGTGCGCCCTGCCGTCGAAGACGCCGTGGCCCGTACCCTGGAAACCTGGCTGCTGGAAAATCCGAACGACGCCAAGGCGCTGTGCGGCAAGATCATCGAAGCGGCCCGTGCCCGCGAAGCCGCCCGCAAGGCGCGCGAGATGACCCGCCGCAAGAGCGTGCTGGAAGGCGCCGGCCTGCCCGGCAAGCTGGCCGACTGCCAGGAAAAAGATCCCGCGCTGTGCGAACTCTACATCGTGGAGGGCGACTCGGCCGGCGGCTCCGCCAAGCAAGGCCGTGACCGCAAGTTCCAGGCTATTTTGCCGCTGCGCGGCAAGGTGCTGAACGTGGAAAAGGCGCGCTTCGACCGCCTGATCTCCAGCGAACAGATCACCACCCTGATCACGGCGCTGGGCACCAGCATCGGTCCGGATTTCAACGTCGAGAAGCTGCGTTACCACCGCATCATCATCATGACCGACGCGGACGTGGACGGCGCGCACATCCGCACCCTGCTGCTGACCTTGCTGTACCGCCAGATGCCCGAGCTGATCGAGCGCGGCTACGTCTACATCGCCCAGCCGCCGCTGTACAAGGTCAAGGTCGGCCGCGAGGAAATGTACCTGAAGGACGACGCCGAGGAAGCGGAATTCATGCTTAAGCTGGCGCTGCGCGATGCAGTGCTGACGCCGTCCTCCGGCGGTACGCCCATTACCGGTGAGCCGCTGTCCGATTATGCGCACCGTTACGTCAAGGCCAAGGCCGTGATCGAGCGCCTGTCGCGTCACATGGACGGTGATGCCCTGTCGGCCCTGGCTGAAGGCGTCAAACTGAACCTGGACAGCCAGGAGCAGGCCGAGCAAAGCGCGCAGGATCTGCAACAGGCCCTGTTCGACGAGGCCACCCCGAACGCGGTCAAGGTGTTTGCCGCCTTTGACGAAGCCAGCGACGCCTGGCGCGTCGTCGTGCAGCGCATGCATCACGGCAACATCCGCGTCACGGTCTTTGACCGCAACTTCGTGCGCGGCGGCGATCACCAGACGCTGGCGCGCGCCGGCGAGACCTTCGCCGGCCTGATTGGCGATGGCGCGGTCATTGCCCGCGGCGAAGGCGACAAGCGCCGCGAATCCCGCGTGGACGACTTCCGTGAAGTCATGCAATGGCTGCTGACCGAAGCCGAGCGCGGTTTGAGCAAGCAACGCTACAAGGGCCTGGGCGAAATGAATCCGTCGCAGCTGTGGGAAACCACCATGGATCCGGCTGTGCGCCGCCTGCTGCGTGTTCAGATCGCCGATGCCATTCATGCCGACGAAGTCTTCACCACCTTGATGGGCGACAACGTCGAACCGCGCCGCGCCTTCATTGAGGCACATGCCTTGCAGGCGGGCAATCTGGACGTTTGATGCGCTATTGCTTGCTGCATCAGCTGGCCGGTTGTGGTTGAAATAATCGGCCAGGAAGTTTGAAAAAAGCGGACTACTAAAAAGTGGTCCGCTTTTTCGTTGTACTGGGCTGCGTGTATTTGATTGTTAAAATGGACGTCGCTCAAAGAACAAAAAATTACTCAACAACTCTTTGTTTGGAAATGGAATGCGCCTGGACAAGTTTCTTGGTGAAAGCACGGACCTGAGCCGCACAGAAGCGCGTAAAGTGCTCAAAAGCGGCGAAATCACGGTTAACGGAGCGGTCGTTGATAAGGGCACCTACGTCGTACAAGAGGGCGACGTCGTGCTGTGGGAGGACGAGCCTCTTGCCTTGATCGGCTTGCGCTACATCATGCTGAACAAGCCTGCCGGCTACGAGTGCAGCCTCAAGAACAGCGCCTATCCGTCGGTCATGATGCTGCTGGATGTCGACAAGCGTGAGCGCCTGCATACCGTTGGCCGATTGGATGTCGATACCACGGGCTTGATTTTGATTACTGATGACGGCCAATGGACGCATCGCATCATTTCACCCCGCCACCAATGCGACAAGGTCTATGTGGCGACCTTGGCAGAGCCTTTGCCCGACAATGCGGAAGCGGTCTTTCAAGCGGGCATCTTGCTGAATGGCGAAGACAAGCCGACCTTGCCGGCGGTGCTGGAACGCATTGATGAGCGCACCGCGCGGCTCACCATTCAGGAAGGGAAATACCATCAGGTCAAACGCATGTTCGCCTCGTTGGGGAATCTGGTTCTGACCTTGCATCGCGAGCGCGTTGGCTTTTTGGTGTTGGACGACAGTCTGGAGCCAGGCGAGTCACGTTATCTGACTCCAGCTGAAGTGCAGGATCTGGCGGGTCAGGGCTGACGCAGCTATTGCCTGGTCTTGAAGACTGATACCGCTTTCGCCAATTGCTGTGCTTGATCCTGCAGCGAGGCGGAAGCCGCTGCAGCCTCTTCCACCAGGGCCGCATTTTGTTGCGTTACGCTGTCCATTTCGTTGACGGCAATATTGATCTGACCCAAGCCTGCGCTTTGCTGCATCGATGCAGTCGTGATTTCTTTAATGATGGTTGCGACTTCGCCAATGGCCGTGGACGTGCGGCTGATGATCTGGTTGGCATGTTGTACCTTAGCGGTGCTCGCCTGCGCCAGATTGACGGAGTTCTCGATCAGGTCCTTGATTTCGAGCGCCGCAGCCGAACTGCGTCCTGCTAGTGTGCGCACCTCTCCGGCCACGACGGCGAATCCTCGGCCTTCCTCGCCAGCCCGGGCGGCCTCCACCGCCGCATTGAGTGCCAGGATATTGGTCTGAAACGCGACACCTTCAATCATGGCAATGATTTCGCTCATTTTTTGTGAGCTCTCCGTCATCTCTTCCATGGACTCTACGATCGCGGTGATAGCGGTGTTGCCTTCACTGGCCATGCCCACCGCTCTGGACGCAAGAGCATTGACGCGTTCTGCATTGTCCGCGTTCTGGCGCACCGTGACGGACAACTCCTCCAGGCTGGCGGCTGTTTCCTGCAAGGATGCCGCCTGCTGTTCGGTGCGTGATGACAAATCAATATTGCCCTTCGCGATCTGTGTCGCCGCCGAGGATACGGATTCGCTATTGGCGCGAATGCCCGAAATCACACCCAGCAGTTGCGTCTGCATGTTTTTGATCGCATTGAGCAGGCTGGATTTATCGTGGGGGCGCACCGCAATATCGGTTGTTAGGTCGCCCTTGGAAATTTGCAATGCGACGTCGGCTGCGTGTGCGGGCTCGCCACCCAGCGGGCGAATCACCAATCGATTCAGCGCCCAGGCAAGAAGAAGCGAAACGATCAGAATGCTGACCAGTCCTAGCGCCAGCGAGGTGTTGCGGATGGCATCGACATGCGCTAATACTCGGCTCAGCGGTACGGTGACTGCCAGTGTCCAGACATTGTGCGACTCGCCGATGCTGATGGGCACAGCGACGGTATAGGACTTTTCACCCAGGAATCGGTCATGCTCCAAGCTGTAGCTGCGCACGTCTTCGTACTGAAGCAGTTGCCCCAGTAAGGACTTTGGGTCTTCTTTAGTGCCGACTAGAGCGTTGTCCGGGTGGCTTATAAAGTTGCCCTGGCGAGTCAGCAGCCGGGCGTAGCCGATGTCATAGGGTTTGATTTCGGCGATGCGTTTCTGGAGCTGGTCCAAGGTGATATCCACACCCACTACGCCCAGTACCTTGTCGTCGCGAATAATCGGCGTGACCAGACTCGTCATCTGCACGTCCTGGCCATTCAGCTTATAGACAAAGGGCTCGATGACAACCTCTTTGCCGCTGTTGCGGGCCATCAGGTAGAAATCGCCGGCGCCGGGCTTGTCGTAGTCGGCCAACGGGGCGTATTCCAGTTTGCCCCGCATATTGTTCCAGAAAGGGATGAATCGGCCCGTTGCGTCGTATCCGGTCTGATTGGCGAACTGGGCATCCTTGCCGTCGAACGCGTTGGGCTCCCAGCCTGACCAGGTGCTGAAAAAAGAAGGGTTGGTGGCCAGGACATCCCGCAGCATGGCGATACCCAGGTTGCGGTCGGCGATGGGGGAAGTGCTCAGAGTCAGAAAGCTTTGGGCTAGCGTGTGTGCGGCATCTCGGGCGCGTTCCGCTTCGCGAGCCACAGATTCCGCTTCACCGATTGCCAGCGCCTCGACATAGTTGTAGGCCGCTTCTGTTTGGGCAGAGGATGCTTGGCGCACCATGATAAAAACGGTTATGAGGAATCCCAGGGCCACCGTGGCAACGACAACAGACAACATGCGGGTGCGCAGGCTCATCTTGGACCACATTGTGTTTCTCCTACCTAGAGCGCAAATGATGCTTTCTGGTTAAATAATTGATGTATTTTGGAAAAACTAATTGTGACTGCTTTCGCAACGGGGTAAGGGTGGAATAGGCCCATATTCGAGGGCTTGATGCTCTGCTGTGCCGAACGCGGAAAACTTGTGCAGCAAAGGTGCAGCGGCGATGGAGCGATGGGCTATCGAAGCGAAGAGTACGTGCAGGGATCAGGCGAAGCTGTTTTTTTTGTCCAAAAAAAAGCCCCCATAAGGGGGCTTTTTCATGCCGGTAGTTTCACGCCGGCTGATCCAGGATTTCCTGCAGCCGATGCAGGAGTTTGTCACTGGCGTTGTTCATGTGGCGCTCGCAGATGGCAACGGCGCCGGCCTCGTCGCCGGAAGCGATAGCCCGGGCCAGTTCTTCGTGCTCGTCCCAGATGGACATGCGCTGCTCGGCGGATTGCAGCACGGCGCCCATGACGCGGCGCAGGTGCACCCAGTGGACCTGCGCGCTTTCAGCAATCATGGGGTTGCCGGAAGCTTCGTAGATGGCCTTGTGGAAGGCCTCGTCGGCTTCGATCATGGCGCGCACATCATGTCCGCGCGCCACTTTGCGCCCTAGGCGGATCAGGTCCGGATCCAGGGCTGCGCCCTGGCGTGCCGCCAGCTTGGTGGCCAGCGCTTCCAAGGCGCCGCGCACCTGGTACAAGTGGCCGATGTGCTCCAGGTCCAGCGGCGCCACCATGACGCCCCGCCCTTCGGCATCTTGCAGCAGGCCGTCTTTCTTGAGCAGCTGTATGGCCTGCAGCACGGGCGAACGAGAAACCTTGAGCTGCTCGGCGATGTCTTCCTGGGTGATCCGCGAGCCAGGGGCCAGGGAGCCGTCGCTGATGGCATCGAGCAGGATGCGGTAGACCTCGTCGACATAGTGGGGACGGGCCTGCAACTTACCGGAAAGCTTGGCGCGCATGGGAACTGGGACTCCGATACAAACAAAACAGGTTGGGGCCGCGGCAAGGCCGCGGCGTTGGTTTTACATCAAGGCTTGGGCTGCATGGATTGAAGCAGCATGGCCATGGGGTCTTGATCGCCAGGTGAGACTTGCTGGTCGAACGGATTGCGCAGCGGATCGTCCGCCAGATCGGCATCACTGCCCAGGGCCGGCGTCGGGCGGTTCAGCTGCAGCATGATTTCCTCGTCGCTCAGGCTGGCCGTCTTGTGCAGACCGCCCGTGACCAATTGCGGATAGGCAATGACAATACCCACTACCAGCAATTGTAGTACGACGAAGTAGGCAGAGCCTTTCCAGATCTGCTGGGTGCGAACCCGGGGAATCGTTTGCCCGCTGACGGGATCGACGTAGTCCGAGCGCGGGGCTACGCTGCGCAGATAGAGCAAGGCAAAGCCGAAAGGCGGCGTCAGGAACGAGGTCTGCAGCACCAGGGCGATGACGATGCCGAACCAGATCAAGTCTATGCCCAGGCTGTTGGCGACGGGGGCCAGCAAGGGCACGACAATGAAGGCGATTTCGAAGAAATCCAGGAACATGCCCAGCACGAAGATGATGGCGCTGACGGCAATCACAAAACCCAGTTCACCGCCGGGGATGGCGTCGAACAGATGCTCCACCCACAGATGACCGTCGGCGGCGCTGAAGGTGAAGCTGAACACCGTGGAGCCGATCAGGATGAACATGACGAAGATCGCCAGTTTGGCGGTGTTCTCCAGTGCCTGATTCAGCAGAGTCCAGCTCAGGCGCTTGCGCACCAGAGCCAGCACCAGCGCGCCCAGCGCCCCCATTGCGCCTCCTTCCGTCGGTGTGGCAATACCCAGGAAGATGGTGCCCAGCACCAGGAAGATCAGGATGACCGGGGGAATCAGGGCAAAGACAAAGCGCTCGGCCAGTTGTGATAGCAGCCCCCAGCCGGTGACCCGGTTCACCGATGCAAAAGCCAGCGCGCTCAGCGATGCGACGATCAGTGCCGTGATGGCGACTTGATCGCCCGGCGCTTGCGCGGGCGTGGAGAAGACCTGCGCCATGACCTCGTTATGTAAGCCTGCCCAGGTGAAGCCGATAAAGGTACAGAGCAGGATCAGCATGCCCAGCGAGCGCCGTCCGCTGGCACCGCTGGCGGTGGCCTGGCTGCGTGCTTGTTCAGGCAGCGCAGGCATCCAGGTGGGACGTACCAACGCCAGGATGATGATGAAAGCGATGTAGATGACCAGCAGCAATAGGCCCGGCCCCAAGGCAGCGGCGTACATATCGCCTACGGAACGTCCCAACTGGTCGGCCATGACAATCAGCACGAGGGAGGGCGGCAGCGCCTGCACCAAGGCTCCCGAAGCGGTGATCACGCCGGTGGCGATTTCGCGCTTGTAGCCATAGCGCAGCATGACAGGCAGAGAGATCAGGCCCATGGAAATGACGACCGCCGAGGTGACGCCGGTAGAGGCGGCCAGTAAGGCGCCAACCAGTACGACCGAGACGGCCAGGCCACCGCGCACAGCGCCGAACAACTGTCCCATGGTCTCGAGCAGGTCCTCGGCCATGCCCGAGCGCTCCAGAATAATGCCCATCAAGGTGAAGAAGGGGATGGCCAGCATGGTCTCGTTCTGCATGATGCCGAAGATGCGCAGCGGCAAGACCTGGAACAGATTGGTGGGGAACAGCTCCAAGGCAATGCCCAGCATGCCGAAGACGAGTCCGGTCGCGGCCAGACCGAAGGCCACGGGAAAGCCGGTCAGCAAGAGCACGATCAGGCTCAGGAACATGATAGGGACGAAATTGTCCGTGATGAAAGCGGCGATCATCGCGTCACCTCCGTTGCAAGAGCCGCAGTCTGAGGCAGTGCAGGTACGTCAATGGGTGTTTCCTGCGTCCCGTCTTCGGCGATGGGATCAGGCCCGTGGCCGGTCAGGAACAGACCGCGCTTGACCAGTTCGGCCAGCGCCTGAAGCAGCAACAGGCTGAAACCGGCGGGGATCAGCAGATAGGCGGGCCAGCGCACCAGGCCACCGGCGTTGCCGGACATTTCGCCCGAATGCCAGGCGGCGGTGAAAAAGCCCCAGCTCAGGTTGATGACGAAAATACAGAAGGGGATCAGGACCAAGACGATGCCGGCCACATCCACCAGATTGCGTCCGCGCGCGCCCAGACGGGTGGACAGGAAGTCGATGCGCACGTGGCTGTTGTTCAGGAAGCAGTAGCCGCCGCCCAATAGGAAAACAGCGGCATACAGATACCATTGCGCTTCCAGCATACCGTTGGAGCTCAGGTCAAAGGCCTTGCGGGTGATGGCGTTGCTGGCGCTCAGGAGTGTGGTGGCCAGTAGCAGCCACTTGATGAGAAAGCCGATACAGCGGTTCAGGTGGTCTATTCCCCCCACCATGGTTTTCAATGCAGTCATGTTTGTCTCCGCGAATATTGTTGTGATCGTCGTCGTGCTGCAGGGAGGGTGATGCTCAGTGGCGGCGTACAGGCCGCAAGACGGGTGGCGTTATTCCTTCAACAAGAGAAGCGTGAGTGGACGTGGCGAGTCCTGGCCGAACCAGGACCGGATGCGGCGATCAGAGGTCGAGCACCAGCACGCCGGAGCGCGCGCGCGATACGCAGGCGGTCAGGCAGCGGCTTTGCTCGTCGGGGCTCAGGATGTAGTCCTGATGGTCGACCTCGCCGGCCAGGTAGTTGACGCGGCAGGTGCCGCACAGGCCGGATACGCAGGAGGTGGCGATGGGTATCCCGGCCTGAGCCAGCGCTTCGCTCAGCGGCTGGTCGGGCGCCACGGCTATGCACTGCCCTGTGCTGGCGATCTGCGCCGTAAAGGCGCCGGGCGGCAGGCTGTTTGCGTCGGCGGCGGGTTCGGGTGCCTTGAAGTGTTCGCAATGAACCGAACCGGCGGGCCAATGAGCGCTGGCCTGGGCGCAGGCCTGCATGAAGCCGGACGGGCCGCAGTAGTACAGGTGGGCGCCGTCGGGCGCGTGCGCCAGCAAGGCGTTCAGGTCCAGGCCCTGATCGGGATTGCCTTGGTCCAGGTGCAGATGCAGTCGGCCCTGTTCCTGCCAGGCGGCCAGCTCCGCCCCGAAGGCGGCGGTGTCGGCGTTGCGGCTGCAGTAATGCAGCTCAAAGTCTTGTCCCAGGGACTCCAAGGCATGAGCCATTGCCTTGATGGGCGTGATGCCGATGCCTCCAGCCAGCAAAATGGAGCGGCGAGCCTGGGAATGCAGCGGGAAGTGATTGCGGGGAGTGCTGACTGTGACTTGCTGCTGGACGTGCAGCGAGTCATGCAGCGCACGCGAACCGCCCCGCCCTTTGACATCGCGCAACACGGCGATGACATAGCGATGACGTTCGTGCGGGGGGTTGCACAGAGAGTACTGACGCACCAGTCCGGGCTGAATATGCACGTCGATGTGCGCGCCGGCCTCAAAGGCGGGCAGCTCCCCGCCTTGCGGACAGCTCAGTTCATAGGAGTTGATGTTGTGTGCTTCGTAGCGGATCTGCCGGATCCGCAATGACAGCAGGCCGTCCGTGCCGATTGCCTGGACGGGGGCGGCGGGTTCTGCAATGGCGTTCATGGCGCTCTCCGTAGGGATGGCGCCCGCCCTGCCGGGGCGGGCGCGGCGGGCGATCAGGATTCGACGGCCGAGGCGCTGAGCGATTGCTGCAGCTCCTGCATGCTGTTTTTGACGAAGGCTTCGCGCTCGACGCCTTTCAGGCCGTCGGCGCTGGTCAGTATGCGTACGATTTCACGCGTGGCATGACGGCGGCGGCTGACTTCCTGAGCCAGGTCGTCGGACTCGGGGATCTCCAGCACATTGCCCGAGCAGTAGCTGTTGGGGGCGCCGCCGCAGTCTCGCAGCCACTGGGCGAAGCCTTCGGGCGTGGCGGCGGGATTGCTGCCACGCAGGGCATCGCGCAGCATCTTGCGGAACATGTACAGGCCGGCGTCGAATTTGGTCGGATTCTCCAGCGCGTGGACGGCGATCGGGCGCTGGCTGATGATGGCTTCATAGTCGCCGGGCGCCTGCTGGCATTCCTTGTAATTGTGGCGCGCGCGGTGATCGTCAGGAATGGGCGGCAGGTCCGCCAGTGTGTACTGGCCAAAGCGCTCGGGACGGCGCATGGCTACCTGCCCTTCCAGGAAGTCGATGGTCTCATAGCCCACCATGTCTTTGTTGCCTACTCCGCGCGTGTCGATGCCCGGGCCCATGACGCGCCAGCCTATCATCTTGCTGTTCTGGTCATCCACCGGCACGGTCCAGCGCACGATATGGAAGCGGCTGAAGAATTTCTGTTCGGAGCCGTCTTCCGATGTGTAGGCATGCAGGCTCAGGTTGGGCAGCACTTGATGCTGCACGCGGATGAACAGATTGTCCTTGCTGGCGCGGCGCGCGCCCGCGCAGGCCAGGCTGCGGCCATTGTGCACGGGTATGAATTGCATGTCGGGCGCGACTTCCATGGAGGCGGCCCCGACTTCGTCGAAGGTGGTTCCCTGGTAGTTTCCGCCCACCACGTTCTTGGCTGCATGCAGGGCGGTGGGGTGGAAGTTGTCGGCGGAGTTGTCCTGTACCTGCAGCCAGTTGCAGTGTTGGAAGTTGCTGAAGGCCACCAGCTCGTCACCCGGCACCACCGTGAAGTTTTCTTCCCATTCGGGGAACGGCGGTTCGGCGTCGGGCGGCCCCATGTAGGCGAAGACCAGACCGTGTCGTTCGAATGCTTTGTAGGCGCCCTGGCGTATGGAGCAGGCGTACTTTTCGCCTTCGGCCTCTTCGCCTTTGGGGTACGGGACATGCAGACAGGTGCCGTCGACGTCGAACACCATGCCGTGATAGCAGCACATGATGCCTTTTTCCTGGATGGCGCCGTATTCCAGCGAGGCGCCGCGGTGCGCGCAGTGGGCGTGCAGCACGCCGATCTGGCCGCTCTTGTCGCGGAAGGCCACCAATTCCTCGCCCAGGATTTTCAGAAAGCGCGGCGTATCGGTCAGCTCGGCCGCCATGCAGACGGGATGCCAGAAGCGGCGCATGTATTCGCCCATGGGCGTGCCGGGGCCGACTTCGGTCAGTTCGGGGTCGTGATCGGGAATGCGGTTGGTGTAATAGCCGCCGTAGGGGATCAGTTTTTTCTCGGTCATGTCTTCCTCGTGTTCAGTTCGGTAAGGGGATGGGTCAGGCGACTTTGCGATCGACCAGCGCCTGGGCGCTGATCCAGGGCATCATGGCGCGCAGTTGCTCGCCGACGATTTCCAGGCGGTGGCGCTGGTTCAGGCGACGATGGGCATTCAGAGCGGGCTGGCCGGCTCGGCTTTCCAGGATGAAGTTCTTGGCGTAGGTGCCGTCCTGGATATCGCGCAGCAGTGTCTTCATGGCTTGCCGCGTGGCATCGGTCACGATGCGCGGACCGGCCTGGTATTCGCCGAACTCGGCATTGTTGGAGATGCTGTAGTTCAGGTTGGCGATGCCGCCTTCGTAGAGCAAATCCACGATCAGCTTGAGTTCATGCAGGCATTCAAAGTAGGCCATCTCCTCGGCGTAGCCGGCCTCGACCAGAGTCTCGAAACCGCACTTGACCAGATCCACCATGCCGCCGCACAGCACGGCCTGCTCGCCGAACAGGTCTGTTTCGGTTTCTTCGCGAAAGTCGGTTTCGATAATGCCTGAGCGCCCGCCGCCGTTGGCCATGGCATAGGACAGGGCCAGCTCGCGCGCCTGGCCGGAATGATCGGCATGCACGGCGATCAGGTGCGGCACGCCGCCGCCTTCGGCATAGGTGGAGCGCACGGTATGGCCCGGCGCCTTGGGGGCGACCATGATCACGTCCAGATCTTCGCGGGGCTGGACTTGCCCGTAGTGGATGTTGAACCCATGGGCAAAGCCCAAGGCGGCGCCAGGCCGGATGTGGGGCGCAACGTCCTGGGCATAGACGCGGGCGATGTCTTCGTCAGGCAACAGCAGCATCACCACGTCGGCGTGCTGGACCGCGGTGGGAATGTCGGCCACGGCCAGGCGGGCGACGGCGGCTTTCTGCCGCGAGGGGCTGTGCGGGCGCAGGCCCACCACCACATCCACACCGGAATCGCGCAGATTCAAGGCATGGGCATGGCCCTGGGAGCCATAGCCGATGATGGCGACCCGACGTTGCTGCACCAGGCCCAGGTCGCCGTCCTTGTCATAAAACACCTTCATACCGTCTCCTTATTCGTGGTTTCTGAGTTCTGTATACAGAGTTCAGTATTGAGGTGCGGTATTCGAGGTGTCAAGCAAAAATCGGATGAGCGGGGGAAATCCCTAGGAGTGGTCGCCGTTGTTCAGCGCAATGGCGCCAGGCTGGCTTCGCGCAGCAACCACTCGCGCAGGTGTTCGACACGTTTGAGCGTATCGCGTTGGTTGCGGTAGTAGAAGAAATGCATCTCGCGCTGCAGCGTGCGTCCGTTAGGCGCCGGCAAGGTGATCAGCTCGCGGCTGTTCAGTTCTCGTTCGGCAAAGCGCACGGTCTCCAACGTCACGCCAAGCTGGTCGACGGCGGCGGCCACGGCCATCGCGCCCCGATCGAAAGACAGTCGCGGGCCCGGGGGCGGTGCCATGCCGTTACTGCCGAACCAGTCGGCCCAGCTTACCGGGCTGATGGCCGAATCGATCAGCGGCAGATTCAAGTACCAAGGCTGGTGCAGCGCCAGGCCGGCATAGAGCTTGGGCGAACATAAGGGCAGCAGCGGCTCCGGGTGCAAAGATTCGACGACCAGGCGCGGATCGTGGCGTGGCGCGTGGGCGTAGCTGATGACGCAATCGATGTCGGCGGTTTGATGCAGGTCTGGCGGGGTGGCGTCCGTACGCAGATGGATGGCCAGGCCGGGATGCTCACGCATGAAGGCGTGCAGGCGAGGGCCCAGCCATTTCACCGCCAGGCTGGGCGCGCAGTGCACAGTCAGCGCAGGTGCGGCGTTGTTTTCGCCCTGGGTGTCTTCGCACAACCGTGCCAGCCTGTCCAGCAAGGGCGCCAGTTCGCGGTAGAACTCCTGGCCCTGGCTGTTCAGGCTGACGCGTCGGTTGTGCCGTACGAAAAGACGTCGACCCAGATGGCTTTCCAGGCTCTTGACCTGATGGCTGATTGCTGACGGCGTCAGGTGCAGTTCGTCCGCCGCCAGGCTGAAGCTCTCCAGGCGCGCGGCGGATTCGAAGGCGCGCAGCCAGGCGAAGTTGGGGATGGCACGCATAGTCGGATTCCAGTCAGATGAATATTTTTAATCAATAGCTGAAAAACCTTCGTTTGTCATTCATGGTTTTCGGCCTCTACCATGAATCGTCGTTTTACCCGTACGCTGCGCTGGATGGGCTGGTGTACGGGCAACGCAGCATCGTGCCGAACCCGAAGGAGACCTCCCATGAACGCAAAACTCAGCATCAATGAAATCCTGGCCATGACGGGCCGCAAATCTATTTATCAGCCCGAACAGGAAGGCTTGATCTACCCTGAAGAGCCTCAGTTCGACTCAGTCGAGCAGGCTCGTGCCCATTTGAAGCAGCGCCTGGTTGCCGCGTGCCGGGCTTTTGCTTTGCATGGCCTGGACTATGGCTTTGCCGGCCACCTGACTGTGCGCGACCCCGAGCATCCGAACCTGTATTGGACCAATCCCATGGCCGTACATTTTGCAGATGTGAAAGTGTCCAACCTGATCCTGGCTGATCACGAAGGCAAGGTGGTCGAGGGCGACTACGCCATCAATCGCGCCGGTTTTGTGCTGCACGCCGCCGTGCACGAGGAGCACCCGGATATCGTGGCCATGTGCCATGCGCATACGGTTTACGGTACGGCCTTTGCCTCGCTGGGCCAGGAGATCCTGCCGATCACGCAGGACGCTGCCGCGTTCTTCGAGGACCATGTGGTGATCCGCGAAGAGGCAGGCCAGGTGGCGGTGGAGACCAAGGCCGGGCACAAGGTCGCCAATGCCTTTGCCGGCGTCAAGGCGGCCATCCACCAGAATCATGGCTTGCTGACAGCCAGCCGGCACAGCATCGAGGCGGCGGCTTTCTGGTTCATTGCCCTGGAGCGCTGCTGCCAGCAGCAGCTGATGGTGGCCGCTTCCGGCATCACGCCCACACTGGTGACGCCCGAACGCGCCCGCTACAGTCGCGAGCATGTGGGCAGCGAATATATAGGCTGGCTGCATTTCCAGCCCATTTGGGACAACCTGTTGCGCACCCAGCCCGACATGTTTGACTGAACCGTCCCACCGGCGGTCCGATCCGTTGGGGCGGGCCGTCCATCCACATAATCAGAACGAGGAGACAAGACCGTGGAACGACGAGCAATGCTGAAGCTGACCGGCCTGGCCGGCATCGTGGCCGCCGGAATGGCGCCGGCCGTGGTCAAGGCGCAGGAGAACCTGCGCTGGCGCCTGGCCTCCAGTTTTCCCAAGCATCTGGATACGATTTATGGTGGCGGTGAAGTGTTCGCCCAGAAGGTGCGCGAGCTGAGCGATGGCAAATTCAATATCTCCGTGCATGCGGGCGGCGAGTTGATGCCGGCCATGGGCGTGGTGGACGCCCTGGAGCAGAATTCCGTGGAGGCCGCCCATACGGCGCCCTACTATTTCTTCGGCAAGAACGAAGCCTTCGCGCTGAGCTGCGCCATCCCGTTCGGCATGAACTCGCGCCAGCTGACGGCCTGGATGTATCACGGCAACGGACTGAAGCTGACGCGGGATTTCTACGCCTATTACAACATCGTCAACTTCCCCTGTGGAAACAGCGGCGTGCAGATGGGCGGCTGGTTCCGCAAGCAGATCAATACGCCCGACGATGTGCGCGGCCTGAAGATCCGCATCGGCGGTCTGCCGGGCAAGGTGATCGAGAAGCTGGGCGGTATTCCGCAGAACATTGCGGGTGGCGAAGTTTACCAAGCGCTGGAAAAAGGTGTGATCGACGCGGCGGAATGGGTTGGGCCTTACGATGATCTGCGGCTGGGGTTTCATAAGGTAGCGCCGTACTACTACTATCCGGGCTGGTGGGAAGGTTCCGTCGGGCTGGATCTGCTGGTCAACAAGAAGGCTTACGACGGTCTCTCCCAGCACTACAAGGACATTGTTGCAGCGGCCAGCACCTATGCGCACCTGGACATGCAGGCCAAGTATGACGCCCGCAACCCCGGTGCCTTGAAGGAGCTGGTCGGCCAGGGTGCCAAGGTGCTGCCGTTCTCCAAAGAAGTGCTGGATGCTTCGTTCAAGGCCAGTCAGGAGCTGTATGCGGAATTGAATGAGAGCAACCCGCAATGGCGCACTATATACGCCGACTATCGGGCTTTTCAGAAAGATGAGTTGCTTTGGTTCCGCTTTGCGGAGGCGCGTTTTGACCAGTATATGCAGTCGGTCACCTTGTAGAGGGGCGTGCGACAGAAAAAGGCGGCCTGTGGGCCGCTCTTTTTTTTGTTCATTTACGCTCCCTTTGTCCGTACAAAATTATTTTTGCTTGCTCGGTGTTTTCCCTTAACAAAGCAGGATTTCTCCTGGGGATGTCAGTAATAAGGTCATTATCAATTCATATTTCCATAGACAAGGTCTGGCTCCTTATTATATTGTTCGTAACAAACAACAATATGTCCGGTCAATTAATAGGAGCAGGTCCATGAAAAAAGGGATTCGGGGTGTACTGGCGGCCGCAGGCATGCTGGCGGCGCTGACAGCGCAGGCGCAGACACTCAAGCTGGGAGTGGTGGGAGGCATGACGGGCCCGGGCGCGCCTTGGGGCCTGGCGATCGACGGCGGCGTGAAGATTGCCGTGGACGAGATCAACCAGGCCGGCGGTCTGGCGGTCGGAGACAAGAAGTACAAGGTGGACGTGGTCACGTATGACGATCATTACAAAGCCGCCGATGCCGTTACCGCGACGAATCGCCTGATCGATCAGGACGAGGTGAAATACATCATCGGCCCTATCGGCTCGGCCTCGGTCATGGCGATGAAGCCCATTACGGAACGCAATAAGGTCATCATGCTGTCCAACAGCTATTCGACCGAGGTGCTGGATGCCAATACCCGGTACATGTTCCGCGTATTGCCCACGCAGTACGAATACAACCGCCAATTGATAGGCTGGCTGAAACAGGAGCGCCCTGAGCTCAAGCGCCTGGCCATTCTGTCACCCAATGACGCGACGGGCTGGAGCACACAGAAAATCCAGAAACAGGCCTATGAAGATGCTGGGTACGATGTGGCCGAAACCAAGTTCTTCGAGCGCTCGCAGAATGATTTCCGCACCCTGCTGACCGGCATTCTGGCAAAGAATGTGGATTTCATCGAGCTGGACACTGTGCCGCCCGGCCCGGCCGGCATCGTGATCCGCCAGGCGCGCGAAATGGGCTTCAAGGGCCAGTTCACCAAGTTCGGCGGCAACAACGTGGCCGAAACGGTGAAATCTGCCGGCGCTGACAATGCCCAGGGCACTCTGGTGTACCTGTCGGCCGATCCGTCCAGCGAGCCCTACCAGAAGCTGTCTCAGGCCTACGCCAAGGTGCACAGCAACAGCATGGATGACTTCGTTTTTTATTTCTACGATGCCACCCGCCTGCTGTTTAAGGCTATCAACGAGGCGGGAACGGTGGACGATACCGACGCTGTGCGCGCACGCATCGAGGCCAGCCCCAGTTTTGACGGCATCCAGGGCGCCATCGTGTGGGGCGGCAAGGACGTCTATGGGGTGAATCACCAGATCGCCACGCCAGCCTACCTGGGCGTGATCGAGGACGGCAAGGCCAAGGTCATCAACAAGTTCGAGGCTCGCTAGTCGCCGCTCCTGTCTATTGTTTCTGCGCTCCTCGCCGTGTCGGCGGGGAGCGTCTTACCGACGGTTCGCAATCATGCAGATCGCAATGCAGATCGCCATCATCGCCTTGATGTCCACCTTTGTGTATGCCCTGGTCGCCCTGGGATTCACGCTGGTGTTCGGCATCCTGCGAGTGGTCAATTTCGCCCACGGCGAGTTTTACATGCTGGGCGCCTACGCCATGTATGTCTTCTACGGCCAGTTCGGCTGGCCTTATCTGCCGTCCATCGCGGCGGCAGCTGTCCTGGTCGGCGTGCTGGGCCTGCTGGCCGAGCGCGGCCTGTTCCGGCGTTTCGCCGGCGACGAGATGGGCGGGATGATCATGTCCCTGGCGCTTGCCATTACGCTTCAGGCCGGCATCTCCTTGCTGTTTTCGGTGGACGAACAATCGGTGCGCCGCCCCGTGGAAGGCGCCTGGCAGGTCGGGCAGGCCTTCTTTGCCAAAGATCAGTTGCTGATCGTGGGCATCAGCGTGCTGGCCCTGGCCGGATTCTATTTTCTGATTGAGCGCACCCGGGTGGGCATGACCATACGCGCCGTGGCCCAGGACCGCGAGGTGGCCCGGCTGCAGGGCGTCAGCTCCTGGAAGATTATGGCCTTCACGTTTGCGCTCAGCTGCGGGCTGGCCGGCCTGTCGGGCGCGCTGATGGCGCCGGTCTATACGGTGCATCCGTATATGGGCGAGGCGGTCGTGGTGAAGGCGTTCATCATTGTGGTGCTGGGCGGTCTGGGCAGCCTGCCCGGCGCCGTGGTGGCCGCTTTTATCCTGAGTGTGACCGAGGCGGTGGCCTCTACTTTTTACAACGCGACGGTGGCGACCATGCTGTCCTTCCTGATCGTGATGGCCGTGCTGCTGGTCAAGCCCAGCGGCTTGATGGGGAGATCCACATGAGCGTCATCAAGACGGCGTCGTTCTACCCGCGCGACGGCGTGCTGCAATGGGTGTGGCATGCCGTGCTGGCCGCGGTGCTGTTGGGCTGGCCGGTCTGGGCTGGACAGCCGCGCTTTGCCCTGCACCTGGCCATTATGGTGGCGCTCTATGCTTGCCTGGCCATGAGCATGAACCTGGTCTTGCGCATTGGCCAGTTGTCGCTGGCGCATGGCGCTTTGTTCGGCTTGGGAGCCTACGCGTCGGCTATTCTCAGCCGCGACTATGGCTGGTCCTTTCCAGCCGCGTTTTTGGGTGCCGGAGTACTGACGGCAGCGCTGGCTGCAATCACCGGCCCTATTTTTATGCGTATCAAGGGCGTGCATTTCGCCCTGCTGACCTTTGCCCTGGGCGAGGCGGTGGTCTTGTGCTTCATCGAGTTTCATGAACTGTTCGGCGGCAACAACGGCTTTGGTCAGATTCCGCCGCTGCAGGCCAGCCTGCCGATTCCCGAAGGACGTTACGGCGTCTATCTCGTGGTCGTCAGCTTTGCGCTGCTGGTGTATTTTGCGTTGCGGGCGCTGTACCGGCGCGAGTGGGGCATGATCGCCGATTCCTTGCACCAGAACGAGCAGTTGGTGCGTTCGGGCGGCCTGAACGTGCTGCGCTTTCGTGTCAGCGTGTTTGTACTGAGTGCCTTGATCGCCGGTTGGACCGGCAGCCTGTATGCGCATTATCAGGGATATATTTCCCCGGACTCCTTTGGTTTCTGGACGGCGGTGAACGCCGTCATCATGAATGTGCTGGGCGGTGTGGGCGTGCTGGCCGGTGCAGTGGTGGGCGCAGCCATTCTGATTCCCCTGCCCGAACTGCTGCGCGATCTGCAGCAGTACCAGCGCCTCATCTACGGCCTGACACTGACCCTCTTGTTGTTGTTCATGCCCCAGGGCTTGGCTGGACTGTGGCGGGCATGGCGTACAACGCGCAAGGAGGCCGCATGAGCGTGCAATTGAATGTGCAGGGACTGAGCCGCCACTTTGGCGGGATCCGGGCGGTGGAGCAGGTATCCTTCAGCACGGCGCCTGGTCAGATCACCGGCGTGATCGGTCCCAACGGCGCGGGCAAGACCACCCTCTTTAACCTGATCGCGGGCACGACCCGGCCCAGTTCGGGCGCTGTCTCCATGGATGGCGCCGCCATTACGGGGCGGCCCGCCGCCTATCTGGCGCGCCAGGGCCTGGTGCGCACGTTCCAGATGACGCATGTCTTTGCCGGCCAGACGGTCATCGAGAATCTCTATCGAGCCGCTTTGTTCCGCCAGTTTCCCTCGCCCTGGTCGCTGTTCAATCCTGTGGGGGTGCGGTGTGGCCGACAGGCTGCCGCCCGTCAGGCGGAGCAGGCGCTGGCCATGATAGACCTGGAGTCGGTGGCGCATGCGCAGGCCGATTCCCTGGCTTACGGGCTGCAGAAGATTTTGGGCGTGGGCATGGCGCTGACGGCCATGCCGCGCCTGCTGCTGATGGATGAGCCGGCCGCCGGGCTGAACCCGGTGGAAACCGTGGCCATGGCCGATCTGATCGAGCGTATCCATGCCAGTGGCATCGACGTGGTGGTGGTGGAGCATGACATGGGCTTGGTGATGCGCCTGTGCCAGAAACTGGTGGTGCTGGTCAATGGTCGGCTGCTGGCCGAAGGCCCGACCGCTCAGGTGCGGCAGGATCCGCGTGTGATTGAGGCCTATCTGGGAGCGGATCTTGACGATGCTTGAAATTGACGGCCTGAGCGTTTTTTACGGTGCGGTCCGGGCCTTGGATTCGGTCAGTTTCTCGGTGGAGCAGGCCAGCGTGTGCGCGGTGATAGGCGCCAACGGCGCAGGCAAGTCCACCTTGATGAAAGCCATCAGCGGGCTGGTGCCAGCGGCGGCGGGACAGATACGCCTGCGCGGTCAGCCTATCCAGGCCTTGAGCGCCGAGCGACGCGTCGCCCTGGGCATCGCGCTGTCGCCCGAAGGCCGGCGCTTGTTCCCCGAGCTGAGCGTGCGCGAGAACTTGCTGATGGGCGCCTATCTGCGGCGCGATCGAGCCGCTATTGCTGCTGATCTTGAGCGCATCTACGCGTATTTTCCTCGCTTGCTGGAGCGTGAGCGCAGCCAGGGCCGACATTTGTCGGGTGGCGAGCAGCAGATGTGCGCCATCGGGCGTGCGCTGATGTCCCGGCCCAGCCTGCTCCTGCTCGATGAACCCTCGTTGGGCCTGGCGCCCGCTGTCACGCTGGAGGTGGCTCGCGCCATCCGCCAGATCAGTCAGGACGGCACCACGATCGTGCTGGTCGAGCAGAACGCCCGCCTGGCCTTGAAGCTGTCGGGCCGCGCCGTGGTGCTGGAGACCGGCCGCCTGACTCTGGCCGGCGACAGCCTAGACATCATGAACAATCCACAGATAGCGGCGGCCTACCTGGGCCACGCCGGAGAATCACAGCATCATGCCTAATATTTATCAGGTCGCCATGTTCAACGCCGAGCGCTACCCCGACAAGGTCGCGGTCTCGGACGAGCGACAGGCCCTGTCTTTCGGCCAGTTCTGCGCCCGTGCCCGCGCTTTGTCGGGTTATCTGACGGGGCTGGGCGTGCAGCCGGGCGACCGCGTGGCGATCATGACACCCAATTCCATTGATTACCTGGCCTTGTTGCATGCCACGGCAGTCGGTGGTTTTGCGCTGGTGCCGGTCAATACCCGTTATGGCGCGGCCGAGCTGCGCTACCTGCTGGATGATGCGCAGCCCGCCGTCTGCATAGTGGATCCATCGTACCGGCCGCTGCGTGATCAGATCGAACGGGAAGGCGGCTTGTCCAGCCCCGTGCGGTGGCTGGAGCAGCTGCCCGAATCCTTGCCCGATCATCGTGCCGATGATCCGGTGCAGCATCGTTTCGGACGGGTGCTGGACGATGATGTGGCCATCATCATGTATACCTCGGGAACGACGTCGGCCCCCAAGGGCGCCATGCTGACGCATGGCAATCTTTCGGCCAATGCGGTGAACTACATCATGGAGTTGGGCATAGACGCCAACAGTCGTTCTCTGCTGGCGACTCCCCTGTTCCATATCGGCGGCTTCGGCGTGGTCAATGGCCCCATTCTGTATGCGGGCGGCAGTCTTCACGTGGTGCCGCGCTTCGAGACTGATGCCGTGATGGACGCCTTGCGCCTGTATCAGCCTACGCATGTATTCCTGTTGTCGGCCATGTGGGTCGGCCTGACAGACCACCCGGATTTTCGCGAGCTGTCCTTGCCCAGCGCGCAGTTCGTGCAGACGGCGGCAGCTCCGCTGGGCCAGTGGCGCCAGGAGCTGATTCGTGCTGTGTTTCCTTCGGCGCAGTTCAGTTGGGGCTTCGGCATGACCGAAAGCTGTGTGACGACGATCAAGAACCGCTACACCCAGGAAATCCTGGAGCATCCCGGCTCCATCGGCTATTTGTGGCGGCATGTGCAGTACCGCCTGGTCGACGCGCAGGGACAGGTGCTGGCCGACCAGCGCGGCCCCGGCGAAATGCAGGTGCGCGGCCCCACCGTGTTCAAAGGCTATTGGCGCCAGCCCGAGCTGACCGCCCAGGTGCTGGATGCCGAGGGTTGGCTGCACACCGGCGACCTGATCCGGGTGGACGACGATGGCTTCGCCTATTTCATGGGGCGCAGCAAGGACATGATCAAGACCGGCGGCGAGAATGTCGCCGCCTTGGAAGTAGAAAACTGTCTGGCCAGCCACACAGATGTGCGCGAGGCGGCCGCCTTCGGCCTGCCTCACGAGTACTGGGGCGAAGAGCTGGTGGCGGCTGTTGTACCGGCCTATGGCCGCGAGCTGGATGTGGAAGATCTGCGCGAGTTCTGTCGGCAAAAACTATCCGGCTTCAAGGTGCCCAAGCGTATCTTCATTGTGGATTCCCTGCCCCAGTCGTCTTCTGGCAAAGTGCAGAAGTTCCTGCTTCGTCAAAGGTATGTGTGATGGTGACTGACTTTTCGCTGTTTGACCCCGCCGTGCTGGCCGCCTGGGCGCGCCGGGCGGATGCGGACGAATTCGTGCGCCAGCATCGTGTGCTGGCGGATCTGTGCCTGGCCTTGCGCAACACGCAGACCGGCGAACAGGCCTGGCTGGCCGTGCGCGAGCAGGGCGTGCAGGCCGGCGTAGGCGAGCGCGCGGCGCCTTTCTGGCTGGAAGGCGACAGCGATGCTTTTGCCGACCTGGCCCGGGGCTTTCCCTTCAATCGTCTGGTGCGCCAGCACCGCTTGGTCGTGGGCGGCGATTTGCGCGCCTGCGTGCAGAATTGGATGCTGTTGTATGCCCTGACCCGGCTGACGGCCGAGCTGGAGATCTGACCATGCCCTATGTGACGACCGCGGATGGCATCCGCGCCTACTATGATCTGGCCGGCTCGGGGCCTGCGCTGGTGATGGTGCATGGCGCCAGCCAGGACAGCTTGTCCTGGCAGTACGTGATCGAGCGCTTTGCCTCGCAGTACACGGTCTATGCGCTGGATCTGCCTGGCCATGGCAAGAGCGGCATGCCCGAAGGGGGGCCGCATTCGAGCACGCCGCAAAATGCGCATTACCTGTTGCAGTTCCTGGAGGCCGCCGGCATCCGGCAGCCCGTTTTGATGGGGCATTCCATGGGCGGGGGCGTGGTCGCCCAGGCGGCGGCTCTGGAGCCTACGCGTGTGCGAGGCTTGGTGCTGGTGGACGGGGCCTCGGTCAACGTCGTGAAATCCTCGGGCTATAACCCGCGCATTCTGGAGATGGCGCGCATCAATCCGGGCGATTGGTTCGAGGTGACCTTCCGCACCCTGATGGGCACCCTGTCCGATCCCAAGCGGGCGCTGGAGGTGGTGACCGATGCACGGCGCTGCATTCCGGCAGTGGCTTTTGCCGATATCTGCGCCTTCGGCGGTTTTCGCATGGAGCAGATTCTGGATGCCATTCAGTGCCCGGTCCTGATCGTGGAGGGAAGCGAAGACTGGTCCGTGCCGCCGGAGTCGGCGCGCGAAGTGGAGCGCAGGCTGCGGGAAGGCAAAGTTCCGGTGGAATATATAGAATGGCCGGGCATCGGGCATTTTCCCCAAAGTGAATGCCCCGAGCAGTTCACCCGCGACACCCTGGCGGCCCTGCACCGCCTGTCTCTTTAAGCTGAAGCACCCACCGTATGGCAAACAACGAATCTGCGTCCTGCGCCAAGCCTACCCTGTATCAGAGCATGAGCGATCGCCTGCTGGAGCTGATCCGTTCGGGGCATTATCCGGTCGGCTCAAAGCTGCCGACCGAGATGGAGCTGTGCGAGATCTACGGCGTGGGCCGGCATACGGCGCGCGAAGCCATACGCAAGCTGACCGACCTGGGCCTGATCGAGCGGCGCCGGCGCGCCGGTACGACCGTGATACGCCAGCATCCCAAGCCGCAGTTCGGCCTGGAACTGGACACCACGGACCAATTGCAGCGCTATCTGGAGTTCACCGACCTGCATGTGCACAAGACGGCGTCCTGTCTGGACAAGCAGCCGCCCGAGACCGCGTTGGACGGCGACCCGGCGGACTGGGTCAAGGTGGAGACCTATCGCAGCGTGCCGGGCAGCAAGCGCGGTATTTCCTGGACGGATATTTACCTGCGCAAGGAGTATCAGCAGGTGGCCGATCTGATCTCCACCCAGCCGGGGGGCGTCTACCCCTTGCTGGAGGAGCATTGCGGCGAAGTGGTCGAGACAATCGAGATGGAAATCTCGGCCTCGCGCTTTCCGCCGCACATCGCGCGCTTCCTGGGTTACGAAGAATCGGATCCCGCCCTGCTCATCATCCGCAGCTTCCGCAATCCGGCCGGCAAGGTCATGGAAGTGGCGGTCAGCTTCTATCCGCCTTATGAATTCCGCTACGTCACGCGCCTGTCGCGCGGTGACGGCAGCCACCGCTCGCAGAGCTGATTTTTCCGAACCTTTGGGGAGACATTCATGAAACGTAAATATGGCCGCAGCGTGACGGTCAGGGTGACGGGCGACCATGCGCTGGTGCGCTTTGATCGTGGCGTGAACCGCAATGCCATTGATCAGGACACCTTGCTGGCGCTGACCCAGGTGGCACTGGACCTGGCGCAGTCCTTGTCCATCCATACCGTGGTGCTGACAGGGGCCAAGGACATTTTTTCGGCCGGCATCGATCTGAAGGATCCGCAGAAGTGGAATGACGAGCAGGCTGGTCTGCTGGAGCGCCGCGATGTCGCCCAGCGCGGCGCCCGTCTGTGCCGTTTGTGGGAAGAGCTTCCGCAGTTGACTATTGCCGCTATCGAGGGAGCGGCGGTCGGCGGCTCCGTGGCCCTGGCGCTGGCCTGCGATTGGCGCGTCGCGTCTCGGGAAGCGTTCGTGTATCTGCCGGAAGCCAAAGTGGGCCTGAACATGGGCTGGGGAGCCATCCCGCGCATGGTAAATCTGATCGGCGCGCCGCGCGCCAAGCGTGCAATTTTGCTGGCGGAACGGCTGGGCGCGCAGCAGGCGCTGGATTGGGGACTGCTGGACGAGGTCTGCGAGCCGGGTCAGGCCGTGGCGGCGGCACAAGTGCTGGCCGGCAAGGCATCCGAGTCGCCGGCGGCCATTGTGCGCATGACCAAGGAATCGGTGAATCAGGTGGCCCATGCCCTGAACAGGCTGGGCATCTATATGGATGCGGATCAGGCGCTGGTATGCCGCGACAGCGTGGAAGGAGCTCAGGCGCGCGCCGGTTTCCTGGGGCGCGCCTGATCGGGCCAGCCGCTAGACAGTCTGGCGCTCACGTGCCAGCCGGCCCGCATCCTGGGGGTACAGGTCCAGGCCGGCGGTAGCCACCAGGTCCCAGAAGCCGGCGGGCGAGCTGGAGACGACGGTGACGCCCAGCTTGTCTTCCACCTGGCGCACGGCGTCCAGCGACACCAGGCCGCCGCAGGACAGCAGCAGGCCTTGCGCCTGCCCTTGCGCCATATCCCAGGTCTTCAGGCACAGCTCCACCAGCTCCTGTGTGCTGATCTTCGCCATGGCGCTGACCTCGGTCACGCCCAGCCCATGGGCGCAGGCGGCCTGGATGCCGTTCTCGTCCAGGAAGCGTACCAGGCGCTGGTTGACGTCGTCGATATAGGACGAGGCGACCGCTACGCGCTCTATGCCGCTGGCGCGCAGGCCGCGCAGGATGGCGTGGCTCATGGTGGTGCAGGGCAGGCCCGTGGCTTGACGCATATGGTCCGCCAGGTTGTTGTTGAAGGCCGAGCCGCGGTAAAAGCTCAAGGAAGTGCCCATCAGGGAAACAGCCTGGGCGCCCTGCTGCGCCAGCGTGCGGGCGGCCGCCACGACCTGGTCGATGACGCCGTCATACCCTTCCTTGTCCACCGAGGCCAGGGCCAGGCCCTGGGCGATGAAGTCCACCTGTGGATACATCTGCGGGCCTTCGGGCGGCACCAGGCCGGCGGCCGGTGGGACGATCAGGCCCAGCAGCGGGCGTTCGGACGATGTGATGCGTGTGCTCATGATTGTGTCACTGTGGTTCATTGTTTGAAGGTCAGCTTGGCGTCTTTAATGACACCGGCCCAACGGACGGTTTCCTCGCCCAGCCATTGCTGGGTCGCTTGGGCGCTCTGGTAGCCGGCCACCGAGCCCTGCGCCAGGAAGGCGTCCTGCACCTCTTTTTGGTTCATGCTTTTTTCCAGCGCCGAGCTCAGCGTCTGGATGAAGGCCGGATCTACGCTTTTGGGCGCCAGCAGGAAGAGCGAGGGCGTCACGCTGTAGCCGGGAATGGTCTCGGCGACGGCCGGCAGATCGGGCATGCCCGGAAAGCGGCGCTCGGACAGTGTGGCCAGCAGGCGGATGCGGCCCGAATTGGCCAGGCCGACGGATGAGGCCAGGCTGGCGAAGGACATGGAGACCTCGCCGGCCGCCAGAGCCTGGCTGGCGGGCGCGCCGCCGCGATAAGGGACATGCACCAGTTCGGATTGGGTTTTCAAGGCGAACAACTCGCCGCCCAGGTGGTGCAGCGAGCCCACGCCTACGGAGGCGAAGGTTTCTGTCTGAGGCGGCGCCTTGCGAATGGCTTCGACCAGCTCGGCGACCGTCTTGATGGGGCTGTTGCCGGGCACGGCCAGCGCCAGGTCGGACTGGCCGACCATTCCGGCGCTGGCGAAGTCGCGTTGCAGGTCATAGCGCAGCGCCGGGTAGATGTAGGGCGCCACCAGCAGCGAGGTGTCGGCGAACAGCACGGTGTTGCCGTCGGGCTGGGCCTTGGCCACGTAGTCGGCGGCAATGGTGCCGCCTGCGCCGGATTTGTTTTCCACGATCACGGTGCGATCCAGCTCCTTGCTGAGCGCTTGTGCAGTCACCCGGGCCAGGGTATCCACCCCGCCGCCGGGTGCAAAGCCCACGACCAGGCGCAGGGGTTCGGCCGCGTGCAAGGCCAGGGGAGCGATGGAAAGGGCGAGCGCAGCCAGCACCCGCCGCGTGAAACGGCGTGTCGTCATGAAAAGTCTCCTGATTATGGGTTTTTTGTACGGGTATTCAATGCCGCATGAATAAGGCGGACAAAGGGTTGAGGTGAGCGTTCAGCCAGCTGTAGCGCTCGCGTTTGTCGAACTCCCATTTGTCCGGGTGCGCCTGGGCGACCCGGCGCAGGGATTCGGCGCCCGACAGCACATGGCTGGCGGCGGCCTGCAGGGCGGCGGGGCCATCGCGTTCGGCCAGCGCCTGGGTCAGCGCCTGGTGTTCATGCCAGGATTGCTCCATGCGGTTTTCCTGATCCAGATGGCGGTGCCGGTAGGGGTTGGTGAGTCGGCGCAGGTGTTCGATCTGCTGCACCATGAAGGTGTTGCCGGCGATGCTGTGCACCAGGGCGTGGAACTCGGCGTTGTAGGCGGCGTAGTCGGGCAGGTCCTGTCTGTGCAAGGCGGCGGCGCCGCGCTTTTGCAGTCGGCCCAGCTCTCGGATCTGGGCGTTGCTGATGCGGTGCGCGGCCAACTGGGTGCACGCGCCTTCCAGCAGAGCCAGGGTCTCCAGCATTTCCTCCAGTTCGGCGATAGTGTGCTGGGTGACGAAAATGCCGGCGCGCGGGGCGATGCGCACCTGGCCGGTGGCCGCCAGTTGCAGCAAGGCTTCACGTACCGGCGTGCGCGAGACGCGAAAGAACGTGCACAGCAGCGCTTCGTCAATGGCGCTGCCCGGCGGCAGATCGCCGCTGGCGATGCGGTGTTCCAGTTCAACCCGGACTCGGTCAGTGTTGCTCAATGCCATGCCTGTCTCCTACGGCGTGCCCTGCTTTTTTCAAGTATGAAAATATTTTAGGGAGGGGTTGTTGATATATCAATTGACGCTTCCCTGGGGGGTGTGCTGCCGGTGCCCGGGCCCTGCCGGCGCGGTAAGATTGCGCGGATAATGCAGTCTTGCTCCGGGCCGATAGGGCTCTTTTTATGATGGGTAGCCATGAACGATGAACGTAAGCCCCTGGATGCGCTGGCGGTCAGTGCCATGCTGGTGCTGTGCCTGATCTGGAGTATGCAGCAGATTGTGCTCAAGGCCACAGGCGGGGACATGGCACCCATTCTGCAGATCGGACTGCGCTCGGGAGCGGCGGCGGTGTTGGTGGCTTTGCTGGTGCTGGCGCGCACGCGCCGCCTGGCGTTTACGCCCGGCGCCTGGAGGCCGGGCCTGTTGGCCGGGCTGCTGTTTGCGGTGGAATACCTGCTGGTGGGCGAGAGCCTGCGCCTGACTTCGGCCGCCCATGTGGTGGTTTTTCTGTACACCGCGCCCGTCTTCGCCGCCTTGGGGCTGCACCTGCTGCTGCCGTCCGAGCGTCTGGCCTGGGGGCAATGGCTGGGCATAGGCCTGGCGGCAAGCGGCATCGCCGTGACATTTTTGCGGCCTGGCGAACTGGCGGGGGCTGACTTGGGCCGCATGCTGCTGGGCGATCTGCTGGCCCTGGGCGCGGGCGCTTTGTGGGGACTGACTACCGTCGTGATACGCGGTTCGTGCCTGTCCAGCGTGCCGCCTTCCGAGGCCTTGTTGTATCAGCTGCTCAGCGCCTTTGTACTGTTGCTGGCGGCTGCCTTTCTGTCCGGCCAGGCGCAGGTGAACTGGACTGGCGCCTTGGCGGGCAGCTTGTTGTTTCAGTCCATTGTCGTCGCCTTTCTGAGCTTTCTGGTGTGGTTCTGGCTGCTGCGTCATTATCAGGCCTCGCGCCTGGGCGTGTTTTCCTTTGCCACGCCCTTGTTCGGGGTGCTGCTGGGCGCCTGGCTGCTGAACGAGACCATCGAACCGCGCTTTGTGATGGGGGCGGCGCTGGTGCTGGCCGGCATCACGCTGGTCAGCACCTACAGCTGGCTGAAGCTGTATCTGGACCGGCGTGGCTGAGGGGCTTCGTATAATGTTCGGGCGGCGCCTTTTCGCGCCTATTGGACGACGGCTTCATGACTTCTGCTCCCTCCCCTGCGCCCGTGCCGGTCACTTTGCTGACCGGCTTTCTGGGCAGCGGCAAGACCACCCTGCTCAATCGCTGCCTGCAGGAAGCGGCGATGGCCGATACGCTGGTCATCATCAATGAGTTCGGCCAGACTGCGCTGGACCACATGCTGGTGGCGCACAGTCAGGAAAACATCATTCAGGAAATGGGCAATGGCTGCCTGTGCTGCACGATCCGGCGCGATCTGGTGCAGACCTTGCGCGATATCACCTGGCGCTTCTCGCGGCAGGGCCGGCGGCAATTCGGCCGCGTGCTGATCGAGACAACCGGCCTGGCGGATCCGGCGCCCATCATCCATACCTTGCTCAGCGAGCCGCAGCTGGCGGGCAAGTACAACCTGGACGGGCTGGTGACGGTCGTGGATCTGGAGCATGGCCTGAGCGCTCTGGATCAGCATGCCGAGGCGCGCCGACAGGTGGCGGTGGCGGACCTGGTGCTGCTCAGCAAGCGTGATTGCGTGGATGCGGCTCAGGAGCTGGCCGTGCGCGCCCGTCTGGACGGACTCAACCCACGGGCGCAGCGGCATATCCTGGCGGCGGACGAGGCCGTGGCGCCCTGGTTGCTGGGCCTGGGCGGACAGCAGGGACAGTGGCAGGCCTGGAGCGCGCAGGCGTTCAAGAGTGAGCATCATGTTGGCGATCACGATCACGATCACGATCACGATCACGATCACGATCACGATGTGGACGTGAACCGGCATGGTGATGACATACGGGCGATCAGTATGATGCTGTCTGCTGATCTGCCTGCTGAACGGCTGGATGACTGGCTGTCGGGCGTATGCGCTTGGGCAGGCGAGCGCCTGCTGCGCCTGAAAGGCGTACTGGCGGTGCAAGGGCGCGAACGGCCGCAGGTGGTCCATGCCGTGCAGCACCGGGTCTATCCGGTGCAGGAGCTGCCGCAATGGCCCTGGCCTCAGCGCGAAGGCCGGCTGGTGCTGATCACCCGCGATCTGGATCCGGCCGATGTCCGGGCCCGGCTGCGTACGCTGGATGCATCGGTCCGCTTTGTGTGAGCGAATCTGTTGGCGAGTGATTCTGTCGCGCCTGCCGAGCAGGGGCGCAAAAAAAGGACGCCGCAGCGTCCTTCTCAAAGCCTTCCGGCTGGATTTATTGGGGCTCTACGCCCACTTTCTTGAACAGTGCGCCCCACTGCGGCACTTGTTGTTCCACCTTGGCCTGCAGCGCGGCGGGATTGGCATCTTGCTCCAGCACGGTGGCGCCCAGTGTCGCCATGCGTTTCTTGAAGTCTTCATTGGCCAGGCCGGCCTGCAGGGCCTTCACCAGCGTGTCGATCACAGGCTGCGGCGTGCCCTTGGGCGCCCACATGCCATGCCAGATGCCCACTTCAAAGTCCTTGAAACCCGATTCCTGCATGGTGGGGACGTTGGGCAGCGTGGGCACGCGCTGCTTGCTGGTGACCGCATACACCTTGACCTTGCCTGATTGAATCTGTTGCGTGGTGTTGGTGGTCTGGTCGCACATCACATCCACCTGCTTGCCCATCAGGTCGGCGATGGCCGGTGCGGTTCCCTTGTAGGGCACGGTCAGCAGGTCCACGCCCAGGGCCTCGGTCAGCATGGTGCCGCACAGATGGCTGGCCGCGCCTATGCCGGCATTGGCCAGCGATACCTTGTCTTTGTTGTCTTTCAGGTACTGGACCAGTTCCTGGATATTGTTGGGCGGAAAGTCTTCGCGGGCGATGATGGTCATGGGCACGTCCACCACCAGGCCGATGGGGGCCATGCCGTTGATGGCGTCGTAGCCGGGTTTCTTGTACAGCGAGGGTGCAGTCGAAAAGCCGATGTGCATCAGCAGAATGTTGTAGCCGTCCGGCTTGGCGCGGGCTACTTGGGACGTGCCGATGGAGCCGCCCGCCCCGCCCTTGTTCTCGATTACGATGGGTTGCCCCAGGACGGGCCGCATGGCCTCGCCCAGCGCGCGCGCCACGTTGTCGGTCGGGCCGCCGGCCGCGAATGGAACAACCATATTGATGGAGTGCTCGGGGTAGTCGGCCGCGTGGGCGGCGCCCATGGTTGCCAGGGCCGCGGTCAGGCCCAATGCCAGCTTTTTGACTGCAACAGTCATGATGTCTCCTTGGTAAGGATTGCTTTTTATGGTGTGGCTTGGGGCGATTCGCCCCAGTGGCCGGGTGTTGCCAAGCTGTATCGTGTGAACGGTATTCTACCCAGCTGCACTGTTTTTCTTTTTCAGGTCTAACCCTAGGAAAGGCGCCAAATGGCCTAGGGGAATACACGCAGATCGGGCCGACGCGGCGGTCGGCCCGGCGTGGTTCAGGCTTGCGTCGTCGGTGCGGGCTGAGCGATGGCGGGTGTGCGGCGCGCCACGGCGGCCACGGTGAGGGTGGCTGCGATCATCATGCCGCAGAAGATCATCAGTCCCTGGTCCAGGCCCAGGTGATCGGCCAACCAGCCTAGGCCCAAAATGGGCAGAATGGCGCCCAGGTAGGCGATGACCAGGTAAGTGGAGGTCATGCCGGCACGCTGATGCGGGGGGGCCACCTTGTTGACCACCGACATGCCGCCCACCATGCACAGGCCATGGCCGAAGGAGGTGACCAGCACGCACAGCACGAATAGCCACGACGAGGCCGCCCACAGATTGATCAGCAGGGCCAGATTGGCAATTGCAAAGGCCGACAGGCCGGTCAGCACGCTGCGTTTGGCGGGCCAGCGGCGCACCATCAGTTGAAAGCCTGAGGACAGGAACAGGATGATGCCGATGGACAGCCCGCTGGTGGCCGGGCCGTGCCAGGGCACCATCTGGGCCATGAAACTGGGCGCCAGCGAGGCGAACAGGCTGAACATGGCAAAGGCGCAGCAGGCTGACAGGCAACCCAGCATGAAGGGACGCTTGAGCGGCGCGGCCGGCAGTATGATGCGCGGCATCCAGGCCCGCCAGCCCCCTTTGTCCTTGCGCGGCGTCATGCCTGCGGGGGGCGGCGTGATCTGGAACAGGGCGTAGATGGCCAGCACGCCCAGCAACATAGAGGGGATATAGCTGGAGAACAGCGGATTGGGGATCCACTGCGCGATCAGCCCGCCTGTGACCGGCCCCAGGCCGAAGCCGAATGCCAGCATCAGCGAGGTCGTGGCGGCGGCGCGCTGCATGTCGCCGCCGCGGTTCAGCTGGGTCAGGCCCATGGAGGCGGATGTCACGATCATGCTGGAGGCCAGACCTATCAGGATGCGGCTGAACAGAAAGCTATAGACATCCCAGGCGAAGGCCGACAACGCGACGCCGCTGGTGACCAGGATGAGTCCGGTGCGCAGGACCGGCATGAAGCCCTTGCGGTCGCTCAGGCGCCCCAGGAACAGCAAGCCGATCAGGGCCGCGGCCATGTAGGCCACATATAACTGGGTGATGTGGCTGGCGCTCAGGTTCCAGCGCTCCTGGTACAGCGGATAGAGCGGGCTGGCCAGGGCGGTGCCCATGACGCCCACGCACATCGCCAGGCAGACCCACAGATAGGGCTGCCAGCGTTTGGGGCGGGGAGCCGGGGCGGGTTCGGGGCTTGTCGTTTCTTGGAAGTGCATGTCGCCCATGAGGCGGATCCTTGACGGCGGTGTTGAAGCAGACCATCAAGGATACTCTTTCGATCGGGGGCCTACATCTTAAATGCGTCCTGCTACAGGTTTGGACGCAGGTCCTGGCGCACAACGGCAACACGCAGTACTTCGGCGTCGTGCACGGGGTCGCGCCAGCTGTCCTGGCAGGCCATGTCGTGCCAGGACTTCATGGCCGGCAACGCCAGCAGGCGCTGCACATAGGCTTGTGCCGGGCCTTCCAGCGTCAGGCCATAGGTCTGCAGGCGAAAGGCGACCGGCGCGTAGAACGCGTCCACGGCGCTGAAGTGCGGGCCGGCCAGATAGGGGCCGCCGAACCGTTCCAGCCCTTCCTGCCACAGCGTTTGCAGTCGCTCCAGCTCGCCTTGCAGGCGTGTGTCGTGTTGATGGTGCTGGGCGCGCACGGCGGCGCCGAAGGGGCAGAGCGTGCGCAGGACCTGGAAGCCCGAGTGTATTTCTGCACAGGCGCAGCGGGCCCAGGCGCGGGCCTGGGGCTGTATGGGCCAGACTCCAGGGTGGCGTTCGGCCAGGTATTCCATGATGGCCAGACTGTCCCAGATGATTTCACCCTGGTGATGCAGTACCGGAACCAGTCCGGTGGGGGCGACGTTATGGAAGGCCAGGCTGCTGAACGGGGGCCCGAAGTTGAACCACTGGATGTCGAAGGGAATGTGCTGCTGGGTCATCAGCAGCCACGGACGCAGCGACCAGGACGAATAATGAGGGTTGGCCAGAACGAGGGTATAGCCAGCAGCGGAGTCCATGGAAATCCCGGTATCAGTGAGGAAGGAATTATTGCACTTTAGAGGGCTTTGTTCTGCTTGGGTAGTGCCAGGCGGCGGCCGCCATTGGTATGCTGTGTTGTGCATGATGGCGGAGACGGTGATGGCATACGATCTGGACAAGCGTTTGGTGATTGGGCTGGCTTCCAGCGCCCTGTTCGACCTGAGCGAATCGCATCAGGTCTTTCAGGACCGTGGCGAGGCCGCCTATCGGGACTATCAACTAGCGCGCGAGCAGGAGCCTTTGCGCCCGGGCGTGGCCTTTTCCTTCATCAAGCGTTTGCTGGCGCTCAATGACCTGTCTCCCGAAGATCCTCTGGTCGAGGTCGTACTGCTGTCGCGCAACGACCCTAATACCGGGCTGCGGGTCATGAACTCCATCCGCCATCATGGGCTGGCCATCAGCCGCGCCGTGTTTCTTCAAGGGGGCGACCCGAGCCGTTATATCCAGCCCCTGTCCATCAGCCTGTTTCTGTCCGCCAACGAAGACGACGTGCACCGAGCCGTACAGCAGGGGTATCCGGCGGGCCGGGTGCTGAACACGGGCTATGAAGATGCGTTCGATGATCAGCCTATTCGTGTGGCCTTCGATTTCGACGGGGTCATTGCCGATGACGAATCTGAGCGCATTTATCAGCAGCAAGGCGGGCTGCCGGCCTTTTTCGAACACGAAACGCGTCTGGTGCAGACGCCGCACAATCCGGGTCTGCTGCAGGCTTTCCTGTTAAAGCTGGCCAAGATCCAGTCGCTGGAGCAGGCGCGCCATCAGGCGGATCCAGCGTATATGCCGCGTCTGAAGATATCCATTGTCACGGCGCGCAATGCGCCGGCGCACGAGCGCGTCATCTACACCATGCGCAGTTGGGGCATTGAAGTCAACGAAGCCTTTTTCCTGGGCGGCATCGAAAAGCGGCGCGTGCTGGAAGTGCTGCAGCCGCATATTTTCTTCGACGACCAGACCACGCACCTGATTCCTACGGCGCAATCGCTGCCGTCGGTTCACATTCCGTTCGGCGTGGTCAATACGCCGTCCTAGGCCTAGGGTGAGGGCAGCAGCGCCCGGCTGACGGCGCGCGCCGCCGGTTGTATCAGGGTGATCAGCCCTTCCTGGCTGGCGGCCTCGAAGCGCTCCACGCTGCCCAGCAAGGTCAGGCTGCCGAAGATGCGCTTGGCATCATCAAAGATCGGCGCGGAAATTCCGGCAATGCCCGGGTTGATCTGTTCCTTTGAAATGCAGTAGCCGGCGCGCCGCAGCTCTTGCATATGGGCGGAAAACGCGGGCCACTGGGCGCCTAGTTTCTGTACGTAGTCCAGGTCCTGGTGCTGTTCGTAGAGGCGTTTGAGTTGTCGCGAGGGCAGATGCGCGGTGACGATGCGTGCCGTGGAGCTGCGGAACATGTCCATGGTGCGGCCCCGCCCGAACAGCAGCTTGAAACGGTCGGGGCCGGTTTCCTGGTGGGTGCTCAGAATGCGGTCGCCATAGAGCTGGCCGATCAGCACGTCCAGGCCGGTCTGTTCGACCAATGAACGCAGCAAGGGCCGGCAGCGGCTGATGAGCGGATCGAATTCGCGGATCAGCAGATCCATTTCGATGAAACGCGGTCCGGGCGCATAGCCGCCGGACGAGCGGATCAGCAGGCCGCAAGCGCACAACTCCTTCAGGTAACGGTAGATGGTGGCGGGCGGATATTGCAGGCGTTGGCCTATGGTCTCCACGTCCAGCACCGGCGTGTCGGGACCGTACAGGTCGAGAATCTGCAACATGCGTCTGAGACTGTTCATGAGCCCTCAAGGCAACAGGGTTGGCGTAGCATCATTCTAGAGTGAGTTCCGGTGTTTGGACGAGCTTGTCCGCTTTGAGGACAGGGTCTGCGAGGCGCAGACGGCGCGCAACAGCAGGCGTGGCGCCGTCGTAATGGTTTACACCTAAACATTAAAGTTCTTAATCAAAAATTCTCAGACTGCGGTAATAATGAAGGTCATCAAGCCGCCGTCAGAGCGTGCAGGCAGCATACTCAAATCATCACAATGCAGTCAGGCGAACCGGCGCGATGTCGGGTTGGCCTCCGAGGTAGACATGGACGACGCAGTACGGAACACGGCGCCCAAAGCCGTCAAGAATGTGCTTTTCATCATGTGTGATCAGCTTCGCGCGGATCACCTGTCCTGTTATGCAGCGAACAGCGCATTGCACACTCCTCATATCGACAGGCTGGCGAGAATGGGCCTGCGTTTTGACCGCGCCTATGTCAATTCTGCGGTCTGTGGCCCGTCGCGGGCGTCGTACTATACGGGCCGGCATCCGCTGTCCCATCGGGTGACCTGGAATCGCGTGCCTCATCCAATCGATGAGCAATACCTGGGCGATTACCTGGCCCAGGCCGGACTGGGTTGCTGGTTGCTGGGCAAGACCCACCATGTGCCGGATCCGGCCGGCGCCAATGCGCGTCGCTTCCAGGTCCAGACCGAAGGCGCGGACCGCTTCTGGCAAGGGGGCTTTATGCCCATCGAGCGCTACGACGGTCACTTTGAAATGGGCAAGGACAGCGAATACCGCGAGTATCTCCAGGCCCGCGGCTACGACAGCGACCGGCCTTGGGAAGATTATGTGATCGGGGGGCTGGACGAGCAAGGGCAGTTCGCATCGGGTTGGTACATGCGCAATGCGCGCTTGCCGGCGCGCGTGGCCGCTCAGGATTCGGAAACCGCCTATTTCACCCAGCGCGCCATGGATTTCATCACCGACAAGGGGGATGAGCCCTGGGTGCTGCATCTGTCCTTCATCAAACCGCATTGGCCCTACAAGGCGCCGGCGCCCTATCACGAGATGTTCGGGCCCGAAGACATCAGCGCTCCGGTGCGCGCCGAGCACGAGCGCGAGAACGCTCACCCGGTGCATGCCGCGTACCAGCAGCATGAAGAGTCCCGGTCCTTCGCCCAGGATGAGGTCTGGCAGTCCATCAAGCCCGTCTACATGGGTCTGGTCAAGCAGATCGACGACGAGATCGGGCGCTTGCTGGACATGCTGGAGCAGCAGGGCCGGCTGGACGATACCCTGATCATCTTCAGTTCCGACCATGGCGACCTGCAAGGCGACCATTGGCTGGGAGAAAAAGAATACTTCTTCGAGAACGCCATCCGCGTGCCCTTGATCGTCGTGGATCCACGCGCGCAAGCCAACGCTACGCGCGGTCAGGCCAGCCAGGAATTCGTGGAGTGCGTGGACGTGACGCCCACCATCCTGGATGCGCTGGGTCTGCCCGCCCGTCCGCACCGGGTGGAAGGCCATTCCCTGTTGCCCTTGCTGCACGGTTCGACCGGCTGGGTGCGCGACTTTACAGTGGGCAGCCTGGACTACGCCTACCGCGAGGCGCGCCAATTGCTGGGGCGTGGCGTCAATGAATGCCATGGCCTGATGCTGCGCGACAGCGACTACAAGTACATCCATTGGCAGGGCTATCGGCCGCAACTGTTCGATCTGCGCCAGGATCCGGACGAACTGCACGACCTGGGTGCGGATCGCGGCCTTGATTCGGTGCGCCGTCGCATGCAGGAAGGCCTGTTCGACTGGAAGGACGGGCTCAAGGGACGGGCCAGCGAAAGCTGGCCGGATGTGGAAGACCGAACCAACGCGCACGAGCGCATGATGAATATTCTGATCGGCCGGTGGTAGGGGCTGGTTGAATCGCCGCATGACTGCGGCAAATCCATAAAAACACAAGGAGTGGATGACAATGAAGCAGCTCAAGAACACGACTCTGGCCCTGCTGCTGGCAGGTGTGGGCGCTCTGGCTCCCATGATGGCCCAGGCCGCCTGGCCCACCACGGAGCAAGTGCGTATCGTGGTGCCCTATCCTCCCGGCACCGAGCCCGACATTCTGGCGCGCGACCTGGGCGTGCATCTGAACAAGGCCACGGGCAAGGTTTTCGTCATTGAAAACCGTCCAGGCGCCAATGCCATCATCGGTACGGACAACATTGCCAAGGCCAAGGGCGATGGTTCCGCGCTGCTGATGGTGGACAGCCTGGCCGTGTCCACCAATCCGCTGCTGTACAAGAGTCTGCCCTACACATGGGAAAAGGATTTGAAGCCCGTGACCACCGTGGCGGGCGTGAACCTGTATCTGCTGGTGAAAAATGACTTCCCCGCCAAGGACTACAAGGAATTCGTGGCGGCGGCCAAGAAAGCCAACGGCGACGTCAACGTGGGTACGGGCGGCCGCGGCCACGTCACGCATCTTGGCATGGGCCTGCTGGGACGCGAGGAAGGTCTGAACTTCACTTACGTGCCCTACAAAGGCATGGCGCCGGCCACCAATGCGATTCTGGGTGGCGAGACCGACGCCATGCTGGTGGGCGGCATTCTGGCCTCTCAGCATGTGAATGGCGGCAAGGTGCGCGTGCTGGCCGTAGGCGCCGACAAGCGCACCGAGCTACTGCCCAATGTGCCCACCGTGCAGGAAGCCGGCGGCCATGCCAACAGCATTCCCACGACCACTTTCGCCTTGTTTGCGCCCGGCACGACGCCGGACGACACGGTCAAGGAAATCCAGGAAAAAGTGGACGCCGCTCTGCGCACGCCCGAAATGCAGACCGCTTTCAAGACACGCGGCCTGGCCCAGTTCTACACCACTCCGGCCCAGACCCTGGAGCGCGTGCAGAACGATTCCAAGACCTATTCCCAGCTGATCCCTACCCTGGGCATCCAGCCTGAATAAGGCAGCGTTCTTGCGTTAATGAAAAACCGCGCCTGAATGGGCGCGGTTTTTTTTGTGCGATCGCCGGTCACGTACCTTGGCGCAGGGTTTCAACGAATGGCGCGCGGGGGCGCGCTGCGTTTCACTGTTCGTTGTAGTCATGCTGTTCGGCGATCAGGCGGCGCAGGGTGGTTTTCAGCGAGCCCACGTCCAGGGGCTGCAGACGGCGCACGACTTCTTCTTCGTGCAGGCGTGCTTTGGCGATCAGGCCTGAGATCAGGGTCTGGCCTTCGTCGGTGATGCGCACCAGCGTGATGCGGCGGTCCACGTCGTGGGCCACACGGCGCAGCAGGCCTTGTTTTTCCAGCCGGTCCAGCAGGCGTGTGACGGTGGGCTGCTTGGTGGTGGCGATGCGCGCCAGGTGCCCGATGCTGACTTCGCCGGCGCCCGACAGCGTGGAGAGCACGCGCCATTCGGAGATGGACAGTCCGTTGCTCAACACCACTTGGTGAAATTCGGCGGAAATGAGCTGGCTGGCCTGGGCCAGCAAGGCGGGCAGGTAGTTTTCGACGAAGACCGTGTCGTGTTCGGTGGGGCTCATGATGCGTTGTTGTCGTTTCTGGTCATAAGGACGGCAGGATCCCGCAGTGCAGGTGTCGGCCGCTGGCCACAGTTGCCATGCCGCTTTGGGCAGCAGCGCCCACTATACCGAACCCGGAACCGTGCGTGTCGCAAATGCATGGAATCACCTTACTAGGGAAAACCATGAGGATGGATATGTTGAGATATAAACATATTCCGATGAAAATAAATACCATGTTCAAAATAAGCGGTTACTGAGGAAAGAAAATGGCTGAGCGATCTTTTGTCGAAGAAGTCAAAAAGCTGCGATTGGGCGATGGGGACGTATTCAGCGGCGAGGGCATCCTGGCCGTGACCAAGGCGCTGCTGGAGTCCGGCGTGTCCTACGTGGCCGGTTACCAGGGCGCGCCCATCTCGCACCTGATGGACGTGCTGGCCGATGCCCAGGACATCCTGCAGAAAAACGGCATCCGTTTTGAAAACAGCGCCAGCGAGGCGACGGCGGCGGCCACCCTGGCCGCATCGGTCAACTACCCCTTGCGCGGCGCCATCACCTTCAAGGCGACAGTAGGCACCAACGTGGCCTCCGACGCCCTGGCCAATCTGGCCTCGGGCGGCGTGAAGGGCGGTGCGCTGATCATCGTGGGTGAAGACTACGGTGAAGGCTCCTCTATCATGCAGGAGCGCAGCCACGCCTTTGCCATGAAGTCGCAGATGTGGATGCTGGATCCGCGCCCCAACCTGCCCTGTATCGTGCAGGCGGTCAAAGACGGCTTTGACTTGTCCGAGGCGTCCAACACCCCCGTGATGCTGCAATTGCGCATTCGCGCCTGTCACGTGCACGGGCAGTTCGTGGCCTCCGACAACCGCCGCGCCAAGTTCACTATCAAAGAAGCCATGGAGCAGCCCACGCGCGATATCAATCGCATCGTGCTGCCGCCTGCCAGCTTCCTGCATGAAAAAGAAAAGATCGAGCAGCGCTGGCCCAATGCGGTCAAGTTCATCGAAGAGCGTCAGCTCAATGAGTTCTTTGCCGACGGCACTGACGATGTCGGCCTGATTGTGCAGGGCGGCGGCTACAACACCGCCATCCGCGCTCTGGAGCACCTGGGTCTGGCCGATGTGTTCGGCGAATCCACGGTTCCCATGTATGTCATGAACGTGGCCTACCCGCTGATCGAAACTGAAATCGTGCGTTTCTGCCAAGGCAAGCGCGCGGTGCTGGTGCTGGAAGAAGGTCAGCCCAATTTCGTTGAGCAGAACATTTCCGACATCGTGCGCCGCCATGAATGCGACGTGACCTTGCATGGCAAGGACCTGCTGCCGCTGGCCGGTGAATACAACACGGCCACCATGCTCAAGGGCATGCGCGCTTTCATGGAAAAGTATGGTCGCATCGAGCCTTTGCCTGCACCCAAGCCACGCGTGATCCCCATGAAAGTGGAGACAGCTGCGCGTCCCAAGGCCGAAGCGCAGACCGAAGTGCTGGCCGCCGAGGTCAAGCCGCTGAGCAGCCTGGACGAGAACGTGCATGCGCGTCCGCCCGGATTCTGCACTGGCTGCCCCGAGCGCCCCATTTTCACGGCCTTGAAACTGGTCGAACGCGAACTGGGCGAACACCACGTGTCGGCCGATATCGGTTGCCACCTGTTCTCCATTCTGCCTCCGTTCAATCTGGGCAATACCACCATGGGTTACGGCCTGGGCGGAGCCGGCTCGTCCGCTCTGAATGCGGCGTCCGACAAGCGCGCCATTTCGGTGATGGGCGACGGCGGCTTCTGGCACAACGGTCTGACCAGCGGTATTGCGAACTCAGTGTTCAACCGCAGCGACAACCTGACCATCGTCATCGACAACAACTACACGGCGGCGACGGGCGGCCAGGACATCCTGTCGTCCCGTGCCAAGAACCTGACGCGCAGCACCGGCCATATCATTGAAAAGGCCGCCCGCGGCGTGGGTGTGGAATGGCTGCGCACTATCCGCCGCACGTACGACCTGAAGACCATGACGGCGACACTGCGCGAAGCGCTGACCACCAAGGAAAAAGGTCCCAAGGTGCTGGTGGCGCAGAGCGAATGCATGCTGAATCGCCAGCGCCGCGAAAAAGGCCAGGTGCGCAAGGCTGTAGCGGCGGGCGAGCGTGTGGTGCGCGAGCGCTTTGGCGTGGATCCGGACACCTGCACGGGCGATCACTCCTGCATCCGCTTGTCCGGCTGCCCGTCGCTGTCTATCCGACCCAATCCCGACACGCTGCGCACCGATCCGGTGGCCAACGTCATGAACAGCTGTGTGGGCTGCGGCCTGTGCGGCGAAGTCTCGCATGCCGCCATCCTGTGCCCGTCCTTCTACCGCGCCCAAGTGGTCAGCAACCCCACGGGCTGGGACAAGTTCCGTGAAAAGACCCGTCGCGGCTTCATCGGCTGGCTGCAGCGTCGTGACGCTGCCCGCCGTGACCGCCTGGCATTCTGATCACCCGAAGTGAGTTCTATCATGCAGATGAAACCAATCAAGATTGCAATTCTCGCCATGGGTGGCGAAGGCGGCGGCGTGCTGGCCGACTGGATCGTCAACCTGGGCGAGCATAACGGCTATTTCGCGCAGACCACCTCGGTTCCTGGCGTGGCCCAGCGTACCGGTGCGACGATTTATTACGTGGAGCTGTTTCCGCACGCATCCGCTCCGGCCGGCAAGGCGCCTGTGCTGGCCCTGATGCCCATGCCCGGCGACGTGGACGTGGTGCTGGCTTCCGAGCTGATGGAAGCCGGGCGCGCTGTGCAGCGCGGCCTGGTGACCGACGAGCGCACCACGCTGATCGCCTCCACGCACCGCGTGTACTCCATTGCCGAGAAGTCGGCCATGGGCGATGGCCGTGTGGACAATGACGCCCTGATCGCGCATGCCACCCAGGCCTCCAAGCGCTTCGTGCATTTCAATATGGAAAAGGCCGCCGAGGATTCGGGCAGCGTGATCAGCGCCGTCATGTTCGGCGCCTTGGCCTCCACCGGCGTGCTGCCGTTCAGCCGCTCGCAGTTCGAGCAGACCATCGAGCGCGGCGGTGTGGGCGTCAAGCCCAGCCTGAAGGCCTTTTCGGCGGCCTATGCCCGTGTGGCCGAAGGCGACGCCGGCAAGGATGAGCAAGCCGAACCCGCCGTGCCCGTGGCCCAGTTGAAGCCTCGCGATCCGGCCGTGGCCAAGTTGGTCGAGCGCGTGCGTGCCGAGATCCCCGAAGGCGCCCAGCAGATCGTGGTGGAAGGCGTGCGTCGCACGCTGGATTACCAGGACGTGGCCTACGCCAATCTGTATCTGGATCGCCTGAAGCAGATCCGCCAGTACGCTCGCCCCGATGATGTGGCGCTGATGCGCGAAACCGGCCGTTACCTGGCGCTGTGGATGTCCTATGAGGACGCCATTCGCGTGGCCGAGCTCAAGACCCGCGCCACGCGTTTCGACCGTGTGCGCAAGGAAGTGCGCGCTGCCGACGGCCAGATCGTGGCCATCAACGAATACATGCACCCGCGTGTCGAGGAAATCAGCGAAATCCTGCCGTTCGCCGGCGTAGGCCGTTGGCTGATGCGCCCGACCTGGGGCAACAAGCTGGTCAAGTCGCAGACCAAGTCGGGACGTGTCATCCAGACCAGCTCGGTGCGCGGTTTCATTCCTCTGTACCTGCTGTCGGGCTTCAAGCGTTGGCGTCGTCGCACGCTGCGTTATCAGGCCGAACAGCAGCGCATTGAAACCTGGCTCAAGCACATTCAGGACTCGGCTGACGCGCATCCGGCCTTGGCGCTGGAAATTGCGCAGTGCCAGCGTCTGGTCAAGGGCTACGGCGATACGCATGCCCGCGGCCTGCGCAACTATCAGACCGTGATGGAGGCCCTGGCGCGCAACGAAAGCACCATGTCGCCTGCTTTGCTGGGCACGCTGCGCGATGCGGCGCTGGCCGATGAGCACGGCAAGAAGCTGGAGGCGGCGCTGCGCCAGCACGCGCTGGTGTAAGCCGCAACGGGGCCGCCTTTGGCGGCCTCAGTGAAAACCCTGGAGTGACGGCTGGAGCCTACCCAAATACTTTATTTCTAAAATATTTATAGTAGAATATAAATTAAGGTGTACAGTGCGGCGGGCGTGCCTTTGCGGCGTGCCGGACCGATTAACGCGGCGGGTATACGAGCAAGAAAATGCACCCTGCCGGCCAACCTGAAATAGCCGAAGTTTGGGAAAAAAACAAATGAACCAGAGCGAAGCAGCACTCCAATTCATGCCAGAACCGGCCGAAGCCGGCTACGAAGGCCGGGTGGGGCCCAAGGACCCCGCCAGCCTGAAATTGTGGTTGCGCATGCTCACGTGTACCAAGCAGATCGAAGACGAAATTCGTCGTCGTCTGCGCCAGAATTTTGATATTTCGCTGGCCCGTTTCGACTATATGGCCCAGCTCTACCGCTACCCGCAAGGGCTGAAGATGGGCGAGCTGTCCCGCTACCTGATGGTGACCGGCGGCAATATCACCGGATTGACCGACGAGCTGGCCCGCGAGGGCATGGTCTCGCGCGAGAGCAGTCCGACCGATCGACGTGCCTGGGTGTTGCGCCTGACGCCCAAGGGCAAAAGCAGTTTCGAGGCCATGGCCAAAGCACATAGCGACTGGATCGCGGAAATGTTCGAAGGACTGGGGACAGACCAAGTCGTGCAGATCCACCAGGATCTGGGTTTTCTGCGTGTTCATCTGCAAAGTGCGGCCGGTTAGAACAGGATGTGTCTGCGCCGGGCCGCAAGGCCGGGCCGGGCATTGGGAGCGCCCCGCAAGGCGCACATAAAACACTTGCTAAAAAGGTGTCTACAAAATGGGTTCCAAGCTGTACGAACAAGAACATCGCATCCGTTTTTCGGAATGCGATCCGGCGGGCATCGTTTTCTACCCGCAGTATTTTGTGCTGTTCAACGACCTGCTGGAAGCATGGATCGATTCCATGGTCCCCGAGGGTTTTCACAACATGATCACCAGTCAGCGCGTGGGCATGCCCTCGGTGCATCTGGAGGCCGATTTCAAAGCCATCAGCCGTATGGGTGATGATGTGGTGATGAGCCTGGGCATCGAGCGCATCGGTAACAGCTCGCTCAAGTTGCTGTTGCGTTGCACCGGCAAGGATGGCGTGCTGCGCATGCAGGTGCGCCAGACCGTGGTGACGACCTCGCTGGAAACGCACCTGGGCATTCCGGTCCCAGAGTTTCTGCGTGTCCCCATGCAGGACTACGTGATCGCTGCGCAGGAACAGGCCAGCGCCTGAAGATTTTTTGATGAAGCGGCAGGTATTGTGCGGGTTGAACTATCCTGTTTTTTTTGACCTGAATAGTTGACTTGTATAATATTTATTAATAAATATACTATGCTCAGGCACATGAGCGGTATTTAGACCATACGGACATATTATGAATATCGTATGTATTGGCGGAGGCCCAGCCGGGTTGTATTTTGGTTTGCTGATGAAGCTGCAGAACCCTCAGAACGAGGTCTATGTGGTCGAGCGCAACCGACCGTACGACACCTTTGGATGGGGCGTGGTGTTTTCGGACGCCACCATGGAGAATCTGCGCGAAGCCGACCCCGTGTCTGCGCAGACCATTGGTGACGCGTTCAACCATTGGGACGATATCGAGTGCCATTTCAAGGGCAGCGCGGTGCGTTCCAGCGGCCACGGCTTCATCGGCATCGGCCGCAAGAAACTGCTCAACATCCTGCAGGCACGCTGCGAAGAAGTCGGCGTACACCTGGTTTTCGAGACCGTCGTCACCGACGAGGCCGAGATTGCCCGCAAGTACAACGCTGACCTGCTGATCGCCTCGGACGGCATCAACAGTGCCATTCGTACCCGCCATCAGGACGTCTACCAGCCCGACATCGATACGCGTAACTGCCGCTTTGTGTGGCTGGGCACGGAAAAAGTCTTCGACGCCTTCAACTTCATCTTTGTTGAAACCGAGCACGGCTGGTTCCAGGCGCACGCTTATCGTTTCCAGGACGGCCTGTCCACTTTCATTGTGGAAACACCCGAAGAAACCTGGCAGAAGGCCGGCATCGGCGAAATGTCGCAGGAAGAGGCCATTGCCTACTGCGAAAATCTGTTCGCCGACCACCTGGACGGCAACAAGCTGATCAGCAACGCCACGCACTTGCGCGGTTCGGCCATCTGGATTCGCTTCCCGCGTGTCATCTGCAACAAGTGGGTGCATTGGCAGGATTACGGCACCGGCAAGAAGATTCCCGTGGTGCTGATGGGCGACGCCGCCCACACGGCCCACTTCTCGATCGGCTCGGGCACCAAGCTGGCCTTGGAAGACGCGATCACCCTGGCCCAGCACATGGACCACGAGTCGCTTGAAGAGGCGCTGAAAGATTACGAAGCGGCCCGCAGCGTGGACGTGTTGCGCATCCAGAATGCCGCCCGCAACTCGACTGAATGGTTCGAGAACGTGGCCCGCTACGCCAACATGAAGCCCGAGCAGTTCACCTATTCCATGCTGACCCGCTCGCAGCGCATCTCGCACGAGAACCTGCGCCTGCGCGATGCGGCCTGGATCGACCAGTACGAGCGCTGGCTGGCGACCGAGTCGGGCCTGACGCTGGCCGAGGGCGAAAAAGCCCCGCCGCCGATGTTCACTCCTTTCGCGCTGCGCGATATGCAGCTCAAGAACCGCATTGTGTTGTCGCCCACGCTGCTGTACAGCGCCGTGAACGGCGTGCCGGGCGCCACGCATCAGGTTCACTATGGCAGCCGCGCCATGGGCGGCGCCGGCCTGATCATGGCCGAAATGACTGCTGTAACGCCTGAGGGCCGCGTGACCCCCGGCTGCACGGGCCTCTGGAATGACGAGCAGGCCGCCGCCTGGGCGCCCGTGGTGCAGTTCGCCCACGAACAGGGCGCCAAGATAGGCGTGCAGCTGGGCCATGCCGGTCGCCGCGGTTCTACGCAATTGGGCTGGGAGAAACCCAACCAGCCGCTGGCCCAGGACAACTGGCCGCTGGTGTCGGCCTCCGCCCTGGCCTACCAGCCCGGCGTGTCCGCCGTGCCCGCCGAGATCACCCGCGCCCAGATGGACGAGATCCGCGACGCCTTTGTGGCTGCTGCGCGCCGGGCCGATCAGGCCGGTTTTGACTGCATCGAGCTGCAGGCCGGCCACGGCTATCTGCTGTCCAGCTTCATCTCGCCGCTGACCAATCAACGCAGCGATGAGTTCGGCGGCAGCCTGGAAAACCGCATGGCCTACCCACTGGAAGTGTTCAAGGCGGTGCGCGCTGCTTGGCCGCAGGGCAAGCCCGTGCTGGTGCGCATTTCCGCCACCGACTGGGCCGAAGGCGGCATCACGGCGGACGACGGCGTGGAAATCGCCCGTCTGTTCAAGCAGGCCGGCGCCGACCTGATCGACGTGTCCTCGGGTGAAGTCGTGCCCGACCAGAAGCCGGTGTATGGCCGCATGTACCAGACGCCGTTTGCGGACCGCATCCGTAACGAAGCGGGTATCGCCACCATGGCAGTCGGCTCTATCATGGAAGCAGACCACGCCAACAGCATCATCGCCGCCGGACGTGCGGACCTGTGCGCCCTGTCGCGCGGTTTCATGGCCGACGCCAACTGGCCGCAGCGCGAAGCGGTCCAGCTGGGCTATACCGGCGTGCAATGGCCTGTCCAGTACGAGCTGGGCAAGGACTGGCTGCAGCGTCAGAGCAAACGCGTGGTGGCAGGCCAGGAAGGCCCTGCAACCAACTAAGAACAGAAGGAGACATCATGTCGGAAGAACGTTTTGACACCTACCGCGAAAGCGTGCTGGGCCGTGCGGATGTTGAAGACACGCCCGAATTGGTGAAGTACTACCAGGACCTGACTCAGTTCGAGGCCGGCGCCCTGTGGACCGTGGCCAACAAGATCGAGCCTTGGGAGCCCAAGTCCGACTCCGTGCCCGTGGTCTGGCGCTACCGCGATCTGCGCGATTACGTGCTGCGTTCGGTGGATCTGGTCACGCCTGAAAAGGCGGGCCGCCGCGTGATCTACCTGAACAACCCCGGCCGCCAGGACGTATCGGCCGCCGTGGGCTGGCTCTACTCGGGACTGCAGGTCATGAATCCGGGCGAAGCCGCCTCGGCTCACGCCCACTCGTCCTCGGCCCTGCGCTTCATCATGGAAGGGCGCGGCGCCTACACCATCGTGGACGGCCACAAGATGACGCTGGGCGCGAACGACTTCGTGCTGACGCCCAACGGCTGCTGGCACGAGCACGGCGTCGAAGCCGACGGTACGCCCTGCATCTGGCAGGACGGCCTGGATATTCCGCTGGTGAACGCGCTGGAGGCCGGCTTCTATGTGGTCCACCCCGAGCTGTCCCAGGCGGTGACCCATCCGGTCAACGACGCCGTGGGGATCTGGGGCGGCCGCGGCTTGAAGCCCACGCTGCACGACTGGCAAAAACCGTACTCGCCCCTGCTCAAGTATGAGTGGGAGCCGACCTACGAAGCCTTGTCGGCCTACGCGAAAGTGACCGACGGCAGCCCGTTCGACGGCGTGATCATGGACTACATCAACCCGCTGACCGGCGGCCCGGTGATGTCCACGATCGGCGCCAGCATGCAGATGCTGCGTCCCGGCGAGCACACCAAGGCTCACCGTCACACTGGCAGCATCATTTACCAATGCGCCAAGGGCGAAGGCTATTCCATCATCAACGGCAAGCGCTTTGACTGGCGCGAGCGCGATATCTTCTGCGTGCCCTCCTGGATGTTCCACGAGCACGTCAACGCCTCGTCCTCGGATGATGCCTGCCTGTTCACCTTCCATGACCTGCCCGTGATGCGCGCCCTGAATCTGTACCGCGAAGAGGCCTTGGCCGAAAACGGCGGCTACCAGCGCATCCTGGAAGACTGATCTTTTACGCTTAATCGGACGGCCCGCCGTGTCGGGCTCCCTACCTTGTTATTCAAGCCATCCGCATAGATGGCCCAATCTGGAGATAGAAATGCGTCTTGTAACGTACCGTAGTGAAGTTGCTGCTGCCGGCCGCCTGGGTGCCATCGTTGGCGATCTGGTGGTGGACCTGGGTTACCTGGGTGATGCCACCGGCCACATGCTGCCCGACAACATGCTCGATTTCATCGACCTGGGTCCTGCCGCGGTCAAGTCCACGGCCCGTCTGTTGGAAACCTACGCTGACGACATGCCTTTCGGCGTGGCCCTGCCTCTGGCCAACGTCAAGCTGCTGGCTCCTATTCCACGTCCGCGCAAGAACATCTTCGGTATCGGCCTGAACTACGTCGAGCACGTTGCCGAATCCAGCCGCACCCTGGATACGTCCAAAGAGCTGCCCAAGCAGCCTGTGATTTTCTCCAAGCCGCCAACCACGGTCGTGGGCCCTGGCGATGCCATCGAGCACAACAAGAACATCACGCAGCAAATGGACTGGGAAGTCGAGCTGGCCGTGATCATGGGCACCCGCGCCCAGCGCGTGGCCAAGGAAGATGCACTGAACTACGTGTTCGGCTATTCCGTGATGATCGACGTCAGCGCCCGTGACTGCCGCCGTGCCGGCCAGTGGATCTACTCCAAGGGCCAGGACACCTACGCTCCCTTCGGCCCCGTCATCGTGACCGCCGACGAGCTGACCGATCCGCACAACCTGAACCTGAGCCTGACCCTGAACGGCGTGACCAAGCAAAGCTCGAACACCAAGCACATGCTGTTCAATGTGAACGATCTGATCGCCGACATCAGCGCCGGCATCACGCTGGAACCCGGTGACATCATCGCTACCGGTACTCCAGAAGGCGTGGGCGCCGGCCGTACTCCTCAAGAGTGGATGTGGCCTGGCGACGTGGTGCACGCTGTGGTTGAAGGTATCGGCGAATTGCGTCACCCCATCGTGGACGTGACCCCCCAAAACTAAGTAAAGGAGAGCATGATGCTGGAATTGCGTCAGTTCAAGGCCGCCGCCGTTCAGGCAGCGCCTGTGTTCCTGGACACGAAT
>JAEXOO010000011.1 GCA_023439305.1 Pseudomonadota bacterium | reverse complement strand
CCCCCCAGGCGAGCGACAAGCGCCGCCGTCAGACAGCACGACACTTGCCTCCCGTCCACGCGTCCCGCCTGCGGCAAGCTGTCTGACCCGCCTGCCCCGTACAGACAGAGCCTTGACCGGCGTCTATAGAAATCCGCTCTGTATTAAACATTGAACATCGGTATCCGCACATACGATGAAGATGCAAAAAAATGCCAGTCAGCGCTTAACAACTGACTGGCATTTTCCTTGGGGCTTTTTACGGGGTTGAAACCGTGTTTTACAGCACGTAGCGCGCCAGGTCCTGGCTCGCGGCGGTTTCCTGCAACTGGCGATTGACGTATTCGGCGTCGATGACCACCGATTGCTGCCCGTGGCTACCGGCGCTGTAGGATAGCTCTTCGAGCAGCTTTTCCATGACGGTGTACAGACGGCGTGCACCGATGTTTTCCGTGCGTTCGTTGACGTCGAAGGCGAGCTCGGCCATGCGCCGGATGCCATCGGGGCGGAAGTCCAGGTGCACGTCTTCGGTGCCCAGCAGCGCCGTGTATTGCTTGGTCAGGGACGAGTCCGTGGCCGACAGGATCTGCACGAAGTCTTCCGCGCTGAGCGATTCCAGTTCGACGCGGATCGGGAAGCGGCCCTGCAGTTCGGGGATCAGGTCCGAAGGACGGGACAGGTGGAAGGCGCCCGAAGCGATGAACAGAATGTGGTCGGTGCGCACCACGCCGTACTTGGTGGTGACGGTCGTGCCTTCGACCAGCGGCAGCAGATCGCGCTGCACGCCCTGACGGGATACGTCGCCGCTGCTTCCCTGGTTTTCGCTGCGCGCCGTGATCTTGTCGATCTCGTCCAGGAACACGATGCCGTTTTGTTCGGCGTTGGCCACGGCGGCGGCACGCAATTCGTCTTCATTGACGCGACGGGCGGCTTCTTCCTCGGTCAGTTGCTTGAAGGCTTCCTTGACGGTCAGCTTGCGCGCCTTGGTCTTGTCCTGACCCAGGCCGGAGAACATGCCGCGCAGTTGCTCGGTCATTTCTTCCATGCCGGGAGGGGCCATGATTTCCATGCGGGGCATGGTCTGGGCCATTTCGATTTCGATCTCGGTGTCGTCCAGCTTGCCTTCGCGCAGGCGTTTGCGAAACACCTGGCGGGCGGAGTTGTCCTCGCGCTGGGGCAGGCCGTGGGCATCGCGCGAAGGCGGCACCAGCACGTCCAGGATGCGGTCCTCGGCGGCTTCTTCGGCCTGGGTGCGCACGCGGCGCATTTCCAGTTCGCGCGTCTGTTTGACGGAGATGTCCACCAGATCGCGGATGATGGTTTCCACATCGCGGCCCACGTAGCCCACTTCGGTGAACTTGGTGGCCTCGACTTTGATGAAGGGGGCGTTGGCCAGCTTGGCCAGGCGGCGGGCGATTTCGGTCTTGCCCACGCCGGTAGGCCCGATCATGAGGATGTTCTTGGGCACGATCTCGCTGCGCAGGGGCTCGGCCACCTGCTGGCGGCGCCAGCGGTTGCGCAGCGCCACGGCCACGGAGCGCTTGGCCTTGCCCTGGCCCACGATGTGCTTGTCCAGTTCGGAGACGATTTCTCCGGGAGTCATATTGGTGGTAGACATGGTGCGGTATCCGGCGGTCAGAGTGTTTCGATGATGTGGTTCTGGTTGGTGTAGATACACAGATCCCCGGCGATTTCGAGCGACTTCTTGACGATGTCGGCCGGCGCCATGTCAGTGTTGTGCAGCAGGGCCAGCGCGGCCGATTGGGCATAGGCGCCGCCCGAGCCGATGGCCGCCAGGCCGTGCTCGGGCTCCAGCACGTCGCCGTTGCCGGTCAGCACCAGCGTGTGTTCTTTGTCGGCTACCAGCAGCATGGCTTCCAGGCGACGCAGCACGCGGTCGGTGCGCCAGTCGCGGGTCAGTTCCACGGCGGCGCGCAGCAGGTTGCCCTGGTGTTTTTCCAGTTTGGCCTCGAAGCGCTCTTGCAGCGTGAAGGCGTCGGCGGTGGCGCCGGCAAAGCCTGCCAGGATGCTGTCGTTGTAGAGTCGGCGGATTTTCCGGGCCGTGCCCTTGATGACGATATTGCCCAGGGTAACCTGGCCGTCGCCGCCTATGGCGACCTGGTCGCCGCGGCGTACGCAGACAATGGTAGTGGCGTGAAATTGTTCCATGAGTTCCTTCCTGTAAGACTTCCATCTGGGGATGGCGGAAGGAATTTCAAGGCTGGATTTGTATCGGACTTGTGAAGCCGGATCGGGTCATGCGGGGCGGCCGAGCCGCCCGGCGAGGTTCAATCGGCGCGATCGGCCTGGGCCCAGATCATCTGGCTCATGTCCATGGGCGCAGGAATTTCGCCCGCATCGAGCAGGCCCTGCTGGATGGCCTGCAGGGCGGACAGGCTGACTTTCAGCCCGAAGAACTCAGGCACGCGTTGGGCGACCTGCTCGTAGTAGCGTTCCGGTTGGGCAATGTCGGGGACAGGCAGCAGTTTTTTCAGGGCGGCCAGCAGAGCAGGCTGGTTTTCAGGCCGGCGCATCCAGGCATCTGCCAGGGCGTGCGCCTGGACCAGGCGACGGATCTGATCCGGGTTCTGGGCCAGATAGTCGTCGCGGGTGAAATAAGCCAGCGCCATCTTGCTGCCTTTCTCGATGGTGTCTGGACAGGCGGCCTGCGCGCAATCCAGGATAATCCTGCCCAGTCCCATCTGCTCGGCCAGCAGTCCGGAGGCATAGACGTCCGAGAACAGGCTCATCTTGCCGGTCTTGAGCATGGCCAGTGTCTGTGCCGGACCGCCGGTCGCAGTGCGCTTCAGGTAGTTGTCCGGCAGTCCTGCACCGCGCACGAGCTGCTGTACGAAACGGTCCGTGGAGGTACCCAGGCCGTAGACTCCGACAGTCCGGTCCTTGAGCTGCGGCAGGATTTCGGTATAGCTTTTCTGGGCTATCTTCAGGTCGGGTTGGTCGGCGGCAATCAGAAAGAAGGGAAATTGCACGGCGTTGCCCATGACCACCACACTGTTGAAGCCGCGCTGCTTGAGCAGAATCATGTTGTCAGGCATGTTCATGATCACATCAATGCTCTTGGAGGCCATGGCCGAACTGGCTTGCACGCCGCTGTTCATGGCGACGATCTGCACGTCCAGGCCGACTTGTTTGTAAAAGCCCTGCTCTACGCTCAGGAAGGGGTAAAGGCTGGCGATATTGCCGGGCAGCACCTGCAGGCGCAGCGGCTGGGACCAGGCGGGCCGTGCTGTCAGCAGCAGGCCCAGCAGCGCCAGAGCCAGGCAGCGGCGCAGGAAGGGGGTAAAGCGTCGTCTCAGCATGTCGGTCTCCGGAACCTGCGGAAGGGTGTCCGCAGGCAGGCGCGGGGCGGACCGCCCCGCTGGTTGTCAGAAAGGAATAGCGACCAGGCCTTCCAGGTTGAAACTGTCGGGCACGACGATGCGCTGCGCAAAACGCAGGCCCTGGTCGGTTTCCACCAGACGGTCCAGGTATTCGCCGGTGCTAAAGAGGCGGCCGCGTCCTTCCACGTCCGATTGCAGAATCAGATAGGAGGCGCGGGCATGGATGACGCCGTCCCGTACTTCGTCCACCAGTACGCCGGTCACGATACGCCGGTCCTGGTGAATGTTGTATAGATTGGCCTGGCGCAGGGAAGTCACCCGGTCGCGCAACATGGCGTTATTGTCGAAATACAGCCAGTAGCCCTCCAGGCCGGCTTGTCGGTTCTCGCGCGGGTGGATGGCGTACAGGCAATCCTGGGTGAACAGCCCGGGCCATTCTTCCAGCCTGTCGTCATCCAGAATGCGCGCGTAGTGCTGGTTTAGACGGTTCACTTCGCGCTCGAGCACGTCCAGGTCCATCTCCATCATCTGTTCCATCTTCATGCTCCTTGAGTCGATTCGGCGGGCAGGTAGCCCATGACGGTGCTGTAGCCTTTCCAGAAACCCCGTATGGGCAATTCGGTGACGACGTGCTGCTGGTTGTCCACGCTGCGTCCGCCCATTTCGATCAGGGAATGTTCGCGGTGCTCGCCCCGGCCTATGGCCGATTGCACCAGCTCCAGCGCTTCCACGTCCTCGATGGCCACATAGCCCGCCGGCCCGAACAGATTGGATTGCTTGCGGCGCATGGCGCGCTGCTCGTCACTGTCGTCCTCGAAGCCAAAATGGGTATAAAGCAGTTCCACCGTATCGGGGCTCTTGGGCCGTATCTGGCGAACGGATAAGGTGTTGCCCACGCAGGTGAACAGGGTGCTGGGAAAGATGGAAATGACATTCAGGCTCAGGCCGTCGTCGTTTTCCTTGAAGCCGGCCACCAGCGTAGGGTCTTCCAGCTGGGGGCCGTGATGGGCCTGCTTGCCGCGCTGGGTGCGCGAGTCATCGGCATCGTTGAAGATGCTGATGATGGAATGGAAGTGGTTGGGGCTGATTTCGCACGAGCCCCGGTCCGACGGGTTCATCAGGCCGAAGGTGGGCAGGAACGGGTGCAGCATGGGGGCGTGGTAGGCATCGCGGGAGTTTTCCGCGAACAATTTCCAGTTGGCCTTCAGGGTGTGGCGGTTGTAGCCGCTGACCCGCAGCGCGCGCGGCACGGTCTGGCGTATGCGTCGCACGACGGACTCGCCCAGGTAATCCGCCAGGGCAGGGGCGTCCTCGCTCAGGGTGCCGAAGATCACGCCCGACAGGCTCTCGACCCGCAGGGGGCGCATGCCATGGTTCTTTTTGTCGAAATCCGCCGGCATGCCGCCATGGCCTTTGTCGCCGCGCTGCAAGGGCACGCCGGTCAGGCTGCCGTCACTCTTGTAGCACCATTGGTGGTAGGGACAGGTGTGTGTGGGGCTGTTGCCTTTCAGTTCGCGCACTACTTGCATGCCCTTGTGCGAGCAGCGGTTCACGTAGGAGTTCACGCTGCCGTCTTCCTGGCGCTGTACGACCACAGGCGTGGTGCCCACGAATCGGGTCACGAAATCGCCTGAATGGGGGATCTCGCAATCCAGCGCCAGGAAGTTCCAATGCGGGCCGCGGAAGACACGTTCCATTTCACGGTCAAAGACATCCTGGTCGGTGAAGACCCAGTACGGAGTACGGGTGTAATCTGCCGACGGCCATTGCCGGTCGGTGTAGTCGTGGTGGGGGGCGGACATGGTTTTGTCTCCTGTCGGTGGGGTTTTATTCGTTGACGCTGGCCATCTGGCGCAGCCATATGCGTCCGTCTTGAATGCGGGTTTCGTAGATCTGCAGGGGCTGGGTCATGGGTCCGCAGACAATGGCGCCGCTGCGTACGTCAAAGCGGCCCTGGTGCAGCGGGCATTCGATTTCGTGGCCCTCCAGATAGCCGTCGCACAGACGGGCGTTGCCATGGGTGCACATGGCCTGGGTGGCATAGACCTGGCCTTGAACGCGGTACAGCGTGATGTCGCCGTCCGGGCCGGTACAGGCCAGCGTTTCGTCTTCCAGCAGGTCCGCGTCGGCGGCTACATCATTCCAGTCAGTCATTTTGGCTCCTGCGGCGCTCAGGCCGTCTGGGGATAAAAAGCGTCCAGGTGGATGCGCTCGGGATTCAGACGGCGCTGCTGCAGCAAGCGGGTGGCGGACTCCACCATGGCGGGAGCGCCGCACAGGTAGGCGCGCCAGTCCGTCAAGTCTGCGGCGGCGCAGTCCTGGAGCAGAGCGTCGGTCACGCGTCCGGTGCGCAAGGGGGCCGGCCCGCCTTCGTCCAGGACTACATGCAGCGTCATGGACGGCAATTGGGCGGCCAGATCCTGCAGCCAGTCCAGCCCGTACAGGTCGCGCTGGCTGCGGGCGCCGACGTAGACGTGCAAAGGGTTGTCCAGACCGCGTTCGCGGATGGCGCGCAGTATGCACAGCACAGGCGCCAGGCCCGTGCCGCCGGCGACGCAGATCACAGGTCCGCGGTGACTGGCGCGCAAGTAGGAAGTGCCCAGCGGGCCGCTGACCTTCAGCTTGTCGCCCACCTTCAGTTGTCGGCCTACCCAGTCCGAGGCGGCGCCGCCCGGCACCAGCCGGATGTGGAATTCCAGCGTGTCCCCGCCGGCCGTCGTGGCCATGGAATAGGGGCGGCGCACGCCATCGGGAAATTGCAGCAGGGCATACTGGCCGGGGGCGTAGTCCAACGGTTGGTTGACGCGCAGTTGCAGGCGACAGATGTCGTGGCTGACCCGGTCCAGAGCCTGCACCGTGCCTTTGAGCGTGCGTGCGGGAAAGACGACAATGTCCTGTGCGTCGGGAATGTCGATCTGACAGTCGGACTCCAGGAAACTCTGACAGGCCAGCACGTAGGAGCCGGGTTGCGGGGCGGCCAGGGGCCGGCCCTGTTCGTCCAGTTCGCGAACCTGTCCGGCCACCAGTTTGCAACGGCATGTGCCGCAGCGCCCGGCCATGCAGCTGTAGGACACGGGGATTCGGTTCGCTTGCAGCACGTCCAGCAAGCGCTCGCCTGCCTGGAAATGCACATCGTGCTGACCCGCTGATATAGTGAGATTCATGGCTTGCTCTGGATGTCTTGCGATGGTTTGATCATCCTTTCGAGCGGGAAGTGTCGCAACGCAGTCTGGTCAATACCTACTATTAAGCGCGTCAATAAGGGCCGTCCATGGAACTGGAGAACGTCGATCTGAACTTGCTGGTGGTCTTCAATGAATTGCTCAAGACGGGCAATGTGTCCCAGGCGGCCGAGAATCTGAACGTCAGCCAACCCACCATCAGCAGCGCTTTGAATCGTCTGCGCACTGTGCTGGATGACGACCTCTTTCAGCGCACATCCAAGGGCATGCAGCCTACGGCCTATGCCCAGGAGCTGGCCGGTCCCGTGATCAGCGCCCTGGAGACCTTGCGGCAGGCCTTGAGCCAGAAAGTCGAGTTCGATGCGGCCCGGGCCTCGTGCACGTTCACGCTGGCGACCACAGACTTCGGCGAGGCGTATCTGCTGCCGCGCCTGCTGACGCGCTTGCGTGAACAAGCGCCCAACGTCATGCTGCAGTCGGTGCGTTATACGCCGCAGTCGCTCAAGGAGCAGATGGAGTCGGGGCGCGTGGATGTCGCGGTGGGACTGTTGCCGCACCTGGAGGCCGGCTATTTTCAGCGCCGCTTGTTCGAGCACGATTACGTCTGCCTGTATCGGCGCGATCATCCGGTGTTCGGCGCGCAGGCTATGACACAGGAGGCCTATTTGCAGGCGCGGCACATCGCGATCGAGTCGCCCGACCCCGGCCACGGCAAGCTGGAGGAATTGCTGCAAAAGCAGCAGGTGCGACGTCAGGCGCAGGTGCGAGTGTCGCACTTCGGCAGCATCCCTTATCTGCTGCTGTCCTCGGACTTGATCGCGACAGTGCCGCGCATTTTCGCGCTCGCCCATGCCGCTCAGTTCGGTCTGGCTTTCTGTGCGCTGCCTGTGGATTTGCCGCCCTTTTGCGTCAATGTTTTCTGGCACGCGCGCTATCACAAGGCTCCGGCGCATCAGTGGCTGCGCGCTCAGCTTTTCAGCTTGCCCGACCCGGCGCCGCCGCTCGTCTAGAGCAGAGCGGCCTGCAAATGGCCGCGTCGGTGCTGTATGCGCCATTGCCCGGCGCGCAGAGTGAACAGATCGTGATACCAGCCCAGGTGCAGGCTGTGTGCGTCGGGAGCCGATTCTGCAGCTTGATACCCATAGACCGTAAAGCGGGTGCGGGCCGTCATGCGCTGCGCGCTGTCGCGCAGCAGCACGATATTGGTGCACACATGTAGCGAGCGTTGGTCGGGCGGTTTGGCCTGCATGGCCTGGACGATGGCCGTGCGGCCGCTCAGGGTGATGTCGGGCGTCAGCGGGCGCTGGAATTCTCCGTCTTCATGGAACAGCGCGCCCAGGCGCTGGAATTCGCGTTGGTCATTGAAGCAGGCGAAGTCCAGGATCAGACGTCGACATAGGGCGTCGGCTAGGCTCATGGGCATACTCCTTCCTGGACAGGTATGTGCAGGCGGGTCTGCCCGCGCCGTTCGGCCAGGCGCCATGTGCCGTGGTCGAGCTGGAACCGGTCTTCGTATACGCCGACATGCGCCTGGGGCGTTTGTCGGGGATGACCCAGGTCGTACAGGTAGACGGTGTAGTACGTGGTGCCTTCCAGCGTTTGCGGGGACAGCGGGCTCAGGCGCATATTGGTGCAGACATGAACCGACTGGAGATGATCCGGCCGCAGGGCCATGCGTTCTTGTATGGCCTGGCGGCCTTGTGTCGCACGGCCCTCGTCCAGCGGATGGCGCAAGATCCCGTCTTCGATGAACAAGTCCGCCAAGCGCCCCCATTGCCCCGTATCGTTGAAGTGTGCCAGATCCAGTATCAGGCGTTCACAGGCTTGCAGGGCGACGGTATTCGTCATGAAGGTCTCCAGAGGGGTGGGATATTAAAAAATATCTTAATCTGGTTTTTAGGACTTATTATGACGAGTAGGGTAAATCATAATGACCGCATGACGGGGCTGGTGGCCGTCCGCTGCCGGGACAAAAAAGAAAAGACCCTCCACCGGCGCGGGCCGGGGAGGGTCTTTTCTGCCGAAGGATGGGCGGGAATCAGTCCCCGAACATCTTCTGGCGTTTTTCGCGTCGTTCCTGGGCTTCCAGGGACAGCGTGGCAGTGGGGCGGGCCAGCAGACGGGGGATGCCGATGGGCTCGCCCGTCTCTTCACACCAGCCGTATTCGCCGGAATCGATCAGAGCGATGGACTGCTGCACTTTCTTGAGCAGCTTGCGCTCGCGGTCGCGGGTACGCAGTTCCAGCGCATGTTCTTCTTCGATCGTGGCGCGGTCGGCAGGATCCGGAACGAACTGGGTTTCCCGCAGGTTTTCCGTGGTGGCGCCGGCATTGGCCAGGATTTCCTGCTCCAGCTGGCGCAGGCGATGCTTGAAGAACTCCAGCTGTGCGGGGTTCATATAGTCCGACTCAGGCATCGCCAAAAGCTCCTGCTCGGTCAGCAGGGTCGTAGTACTGTCATGTGACTTCGTTGCCATGATGCTTACCTCTTGTTGACGTCTGGGAGCCTGTAACTCTCGTCACGCGCAATCGCTCCGCATTTACTGATTGAGAAATAACTTCAGACCAGGCAGTTCTCCAGGCCTTGAGTGAAGATATCCTGCGGCAGCTTGCGGCCAATGAAGACCATTTTGTTGCCTTTCTTTTCTTTGGCCAACCAGGCGGTGCCCGGCTCGGCGCTCATCATCATGTGCACGCCTTGGAACAGCATGCGACGGTTGATGCCCTTGAGGTACAGAATGCCCTTGTAGCGCATCAGGTCCGGTCCGAAGACCTGGACGATGCCCGACAGGAAGTCTTCCAGGCGTTCGGGATCGAAGGGACGATCCGAACGGAAGACAAACGCCCCGATTTCATCGTTGTGGGCGGCATGCTCGTGGTGATGGTCGTGGCCGCAGTCCGAGCTGCAGTCGCCATCGTGATCGTGGTGGTGGTCGTGTTCATGGGCGGCATCGGGATGCTCGGCCGCCAGGAAGTCCGGATCGATGTCCAGGATGGAATTCAGGTTGAAGCCGCTGATGTCCAGCAGCTCCTTGATGTCGGTCTCGCCGAAATTCACGGGCGTGATGGTGGCGCGCGGGTTGATGCGCACCAGGCGGGCGCGCAATGCTTCGTACTCCGCGTCGCTGACCAGGTCTTTCTTGGAAATCAGCAGTCGGTCGGCAAAGCCTGCCTGTTTCTGTGCTTCTTCCTGCTGATCCAGCGTGGTCATGCCGTGCTTGGCGTCCACAATGGTGATGACCGCATCGAGCCGGTAGTATTCGGCGATGTCGTCATCCATGAAGAAGGTCTGGCAGACGGGGCCGGGATTGGCCATGCCCGTGGTTTCGATGATGACGCGTTCGAAGTTCAGTTCGCCGGCCTGGCGGCGTACGCGCAGGTCGTTCAGAGTGCGCATCAGGTCGCCGCGCACGGTGCAGCAGACGCAACCGTTGCTCAGCTCGACGATTTCTTCTTCGGTGTCCTGCACCAGCAGATCGTTGTCGATGCCTTCCGGTCCGAATTCGTTTTCAATGACGGCGATGCGCCGGCCATGGTATTCGGACAGGATGCGCTTGAGCAGCGTGGTCTTACCTGCGCCCAGAAATCCAGTCAGGATCGTGACCGGAACCATTTTCTTCAAATCTAATGCGGCTTTCATAACAGGCCTCGCAAAGGCGGCAGCAAAAGTACAGGGCACGGTGTGGCCGCGACGTCCTGTGCTGGGTTTGCTCCGCTCAAAAACAACGTGCGATTACATCACAGCCTTGCCCGTTCGGCAAACGGCGGTGATCCAGACAGAGCAGCGGTTTGCCAATAGATCGGGAAATATATACCGATTGGGGGCAAAACGCTATGTTTTAGGCGGGAGATAAGGGTTTTCGAGCGCTGGGGGCCTGGGCACAGCGTTGACACAGCGCGCGCAACTCGGTCTCGTGGCCGGACAGGGCGAAGCCGGCATCGCGCACGCAGTCGGCCAGCTTCTGGCTGAGTGCTGGCGCGCACACTTCCACGACCGTGCCGCATTGGGTGCAGACAATCAGCAGGTCGTGCGGATGACCGCCTGCATCCACGCAGGCCGTCCAGGCATTGACGGCGTCCAGCCGGTGGATCAGGCCTTCTTCGGTCAGAAAATCCAGAGAACGGTAGACCGTGGGGGGCTTGGCGCCGGGCTGGAACTCGCGCACGCGGTCCAGCAGCTCGTAGGCTTTCAAACTGCGCTGGGCCTGGATCAGGATCTCCAGCACCTGGCGACGGATCGAGGTCAGCCGTTTACCGCGCTGCAGGCAGAGCTGCTCGGCGGTCTCCAACTGGTGTTCGATGGCGTGGGGGGTGAGGATGTGCACGGGCATAGACGCTTGTTCAGTACAATTGTTATGTTATAACATTATGGCAAGAATGATATTCGCGCCCTTGTCTCATTATCCCTGTTTCATGTCCTGTCCTCAATTTTCCCCTGCGCCCCGCACTCCGGCGCCGCGCCGTTCGCTGCTGCTGGCTTCCGCCTGGCAACGCCTGCTGGCCGTCCTGGGCGTGGTGAGCGCCCTGTGGGCCTTGACCTCCTGGGCTCTGGGATGGTGGTAAACCCATGACGCAGACCTTGATAGAACTGGATCACGTGGCTCTGGGCTGGAAGGACAAGATTGCCTTGCGCGACATCAGCGGCCGTTTCACGCGCGGCTCTTTGACGGCTGTGGTCGGCCCCAATGGCGCAGGCAAGTCTACGCTGCTCAAGGGACTGACCGGACAGATCAACCCATTGAAGGGGCGGATTGTGCTGGATCCGGCCGTCAATGATGAACTGGCCCTGCTGCCGCAGATGGGAGACCTGGACAAGACTTTTCCCATCACGGTGCACGATCTGGTCGCCATGGGCGCCTGGAAGCGCGTCGGCGCCTTTGGTGGCTTTTCCCGGCAGGAGCGTGAGCGTATCGGACACGCGCTGGAGCAGGTCGGGTTGGCAGATTTCGCGCGCCGCTCCATCGGGACCTTGTCCGGGGGGCAGCTGCAACGCGCCTTGTTCGCCCGCATGATCATGCATGACGCGCAGGTGCTGTTGCTGGACGAGCCGTTTGCGGCCGTGGACAAAGCCACATCGGACGAACTGATGGCTCTGGTCTGCCGCTGGCACGAGCAGGGGCGCACCGTCATCGCCGTGCTGCACGATTTGGATATGGTGCGCGCCTTTTTTCCGCAGGCCGTGTTGCTGGCCGGGCAGGTCGTGGCCTGGGGGGAAACCGCCTCGGTGTTGACACCTGAACACCTGCACTTGGCCCGCCATTTGTGCGCCGGAGACTACCTGTGAGCGCACTCTGGGATTTTCTTTTCAGCCCCTTTGCCGATTTCGGCTTCATGCAGCGCGCCCTGGCCGGGTCTTTCGCCCTGGCCGCTGCGGCCGGCCCCTTGGGTATTTTCCTGGTGCTGCGTCGCATGAGCCTGATGGGCGATGCCATGGCGCACGCGATCCTGCCCGGCGTGGCCGTGGGTTTTCTCACTGCCGGTCTGTCCCTGAGCGCCATGGCCCTGGGCGGCATGATCACGGGCATCGTCGTCGCCTTGCTGGCGGGCCTGGTCGCCCGGCTGACGCCTCAGCGCGAGGATGCGAGCTTTGCCGCTTTCTACCTGGTGTCGCTGGGCCTGGGGGTGTTGCTGGTGTCCTTGCGCGGTTCCAATATGGATCTGATCCATGTGCTGTTTGGCACGGTACTGGGCCTGGATGACGCCTCCTTGCTGCTGGTCACGGGCAGCAGCTCCATTACCTTGATGCTGCTGGCCCTTATTTTCCGGCCGCTGGTGCTCGAATGTCTGGATCCTATTTTCCTGCGCACCCAGGGCGGACGAGGATCGCTGGCGCATATGGCGTTCCTGTTCATGCTGGTCATCACCCTGGTGTCGGGTTTTCAGGTGCTGGGCACGCTGATGGTGGTGGGCATCATGATGCTGCCCGCGGCTTCGGCGCGCTTCTGGGTCTATTCCGTGGGCCGGCAGATGGTGGTAGCGGCGGCGCTGGGCATGGTCAGCTCCTATCTGGGCTTGCTGTTCTCGTATTACTACAACGTGCCGGCATCGCCCGCCATCATCCTGGCGGCCGGAGCGTTCTATTTTCTGTCTGTCAGTTTTGGGCCGCATGGCGGTCTGGTGCGCGCCTGGTCGGATTGGCGGGCGCGGCGACGACGCATGGCGTCACTTCTGGAGCATGAATCATGAACGTCCGAGTATTCCGCAGGGTCGGTACGCTGCTTTCGCTGAGCCTGCTGTCCCTGGCCTTGCCGGCGCAGGCCGAGCCTTTGCGCGTGGTCAGCAGTTTTTCCATTCTGAACGACATGGTGCGCGAGATCGGCGGCGACAAGGTCATGGCCAGCTCTATTGTTCCCGCCAATGGCGACGCCCATTCCTTCGAGCCGCGCCCCAGCGACGCCAAGACACTGGCGTCGGCTCAGCTGTTGGTGATCAACGGCCTGGATTTCGAGGCCTGGCTGCCGCGGCTGCAGCAGTCCGCCGGTTACAAAGGGCCGCAGGTGGTGGCCACGCAGGGCATGACGCCTTTGGCGTTCGAGGGCGGGGATGAGCACGCGCACGAGAGTGCCGGGGGGCATGGCGATCATCATGACCATGATCACAGTCACGACCATGGATCTGCTCACGATGAGGCGCCGGCTGCCGAGCCTGCGCATGAGCACAGCCACGGCAGTCAGGATCCGCACGCCTGGCAAAGCCTGAGCCAGGCGCAGGTCTATATCCGCAATATCAGCCAGGGCTTGTCACAGGCCGATCCGGCCAATGCCGATTACTACCAGCAGCGAGCGCAGGATTATGCGCAGCGCGTGCAGCAATTGGACGACAGCATCAAGTCTCGCCTACAGGCCGTTCCTGCCGAGCAACGCAAGGTCATCACGTCGCACGACGCGTTCGCTTATCTGGGCAAGGAATACGGGATCACTTTCATTTCGCTGGTCGGCATGTCCAGCCAGGCCGAACCCTCGGCGCGGGAAATCGCCCAGGTCATCGAGCAGGCGCGGCGCGAGCACATCCGCGCCATCTTTGTCGAAAACACGGTCAGTCCGAAATTGGTGGAACAGGTCGCTCGAGAAACCGGCGCCAAGGTGGGCGGCATCTTGTATTCCGATGCCCTGGGCAAGCCGGGCTCGGGTACGGATACGTATCTGGGCATGATGAAGTGGAATACGGACAAGCTGATCGAGGCGTTGCAGCCTTAAACGGGATGTTTGCGGTAGACCTGGGGGCCGCCATCCATTGATGAGCAAAGTGCAAGCGTTAGAAGCCGCCGTTCAAGCCTGTCCCCAGGGCCGTCTGGGCTGACGGCTTGCCGGTGCTTTGCACCGGTGCCCTTGTCAAGCACGCAAGCCGGGCGCAGCCTGAACTCGCGCGATGGTTCATCCCCCGGATGAGCCATAAGCGTCGCGCTCAAACAGCAGGCCGCTTGCATCCCGGCCTGCGTGCTTGCCGGCGGCAAACCGTCTGACCCGCCCAGCCGGCCCTGGGGACAGGCTTGAACGGCTCCCAATGACCTCACTTTGACGCAAGGGATTTTCCTGCCGTGCGGTAACGGGGGTATGTGTCTTGATGGGTACGAAATTTTCCAACAAAGAAAGGCTCTGAGCTGTTCAAAGGCGGGTTAGGCCCGTGCGGGCGGGTCAGAGTGCTTGCCGCTGGCGGCGGGCCACGTCGGGAGGCAAGCATCGTTCTGTTTGACGGCGGCGCTTGTCGCACGCCAGGGGGGCGCGCGCCCCCCCCGAGTTAAA
>JAEXOO010000052.1 GCA_023439305.1 Pseudomonadota bacterium | reverse complement strand
GATCTACACCAAGCTGGGCCAGATCGACTATGCCGCCGAGCTGGCGCAGATTCGCGCCGCCAAGCCCCAGGCCGTGTTTTTCTTCCTGCCCGGCGCCATGGGCATCAACTTCATCAAGCAGTTCGTGGCCGCCGGCCTGGACAAGGACATCGTGCTGCTGGGACCTGCCTTCTCGGGTGATGAAGACATTATTCCTGCCGTGGGCGATCCCATCCTGGGCATGTACAACACCGCGCAGTGGTCGCAAGACCTGGACGTGCCGGCCAACAAGACATTTGTCGATGCGTTCCGCAAGGAATACAACGGCCGCTATCCGTCCGTCTACGCCGCCCAGGCCTATGACGTGATTCTGGCCATTGATGCCGCCGTCAAGCAAGTCGATGGCAATGTCAAAGACCGCGAAGCCGTGCTCAAGGCCTTGAAGGCCGCTGACTACGACTCTGTGCGCGGCAAGTTCACCTACGGCACGAACAACTTCCCCATCCAGGCGTATTACTTGCGCAAGGTGGAGAAAGACGCCGACGGACGTCTTGTGAACCGTCTGGTCAGCAAGGTGTTCGATAGCTATCAGGACGTTTACGTCAAAGACTGCAAACTTAAATAAGATTCAGGTGGTAGAAGCATGTCGCTCATTCTGATAACCGAGCAACTGCTGAATGGTTTGCAGTTCGGTTTGATGCTGTTCCTGATTGCCGCGGGCCTCACATTGGTCTTCGGCATCATGGACATCATGAACCTGGCCCATGGCTCCCTTTATATGGCGGGAGCCTATGTGGCCGCCGAAACCATGCAGCGTACCGGCTCGTTCACCGCCGCCATCATCGTGGCGGTGGCGGTAACGGCTCTTGTGGGCATTGCCCTGGAAGTACTCATCATGCGCAAGTTGGTCACCCGCGACCATCTGGCGCAGGTGCTGGGCAGCTACGCGGTCATTCTGATCGCCAATGACCTGGTCAAGATGATCTGGGGACCCACGCCCGTGATGCTCAACATGCCGGCCGCTCTGGCCGGTCCTGTCGAACTCTTGCCCGACTTCCTGTATCCGGCGTTTCGCCTGATGATCATCGCGGTCGGTCTGGTCATGGCGCTGGCGCTGTATGCCTTCGTGACCAAGACACGCGCCGGGGTGCTGGTGCGGGCGGGTGCATCGAACCGTCAGATGGCGACATTGATGGGGGTCAAGGTGCCGGTGCTGTTCCTGGGCGTATTCACGCTCGGGGCGGCCCTGGCGGCCCTGGCCGGCGCTTTGCTGGGGCCTATTACCGCCGTGCAGATCGGCATGGGCGAGGACATCCTCATCCTGGTGCTGGTGTGTATCGTGATCGGGGGCATTGGCTCGATCCGCGGCGCGTTTGTGGGCGCCTTGCTGGTGGGCATGGTGGATACCGCCGGCCGCGCCTTCCTGCCCATGCTGCTGCGCAATGTGTTCCCGGCGGACGTGGCTTCCAGCGTGGGGCCGACCGTGGCTGCCATTCTGATCTACGTGCTGATGGCCGGTGTTCTGGTTTTCCGTCCTTCGGGTCTATTCCCGGCGCGAGGTTGATGACATGAATACTTCGCGTATTTTTACCGTCCTGGCCCTGGCGGCGCTGATTGCGTTCCCGCTGCTGGCGCCCTTGTACGGACTCGAGTTCTACGTATCCTTTGTACGGCGCATCTTCATTTATGCGCTGGCGGCCAGTGCCCTGAATCTGGTGCTGGGTTATGGCGGCCTGGTGGCCCTGGGCCATGCCGCCTTCTTTGGAGCGGGCGCCTATACCGTGGGCATTCTGGCGACCGAAGGCGTGGACAGCGGTCTGATCGCCTGGCCTGCTGCCATGCTGGTGTCGGGGCTGCTGGCGTGTCTGACGGGAGCGGTGTCGCTGCGCACCCGCGGCGTGTACTTCATCATGATCACGCTGGCGTTTGCGCAGATGATCTATTACGTGTTCATGTCTCTGCGCAAGTACGGCGGCGAGGATGGCCTGAATCTGTACAACGCTTCCCAATTGCCGGGCCTGGACCTGAGCAATGAGCTGGTTTTCTATTACCTGGTGCTGGCTATCCTGGTCGCGGCGCTGTTTCTGTTTCAGCGGCTGGTCAACGCCCGCTTCGGGCAGGCGCTCATGGGCACCCGCGAAAACGAAAGCCGCATGCAGTCCCTGGGCTACCCGGTCTACCGCATTCGCCTGACGGCCTACACCATCAGCGGCGCGGTCATGGGGCTGGCCGGCGCGCTCCTGGCCAATCACAACCTGTTTGTGTCGCCCAGCCTGATGAACTGGACCCAGTCCGCCGATCTCATCATCATGGTGCTGGTGGGGGGCATAGGATTGCTGTATGGCGGTGCGCTGGGCGCGTTCGTGATGCTGGTGCTGGAAGAAATCCTGCGTAACTGGACAGAGTACTGGCACATGCCCTTGGGCATTCTGCTGTTGGTCGTGGTGTTCTTCGCACCCAAGGGCCTGGCTGGCCTGGTGCGCATCCGTTCTGCGGCTGATCCCGCAACCACTGCCAAGCTGGCCAAGGAGCAGGCATGAGCACACTGACGATGGCGAGCCATGCCGCCTCCCTGGAGGCGCGCGGCCTGGTCAAGCGTTTCGGTGCCCTGAAGGCCACCGATGATGTCTCCTTGAACCTGGTCCCCGGCGAAATCCACGGCTTGATCGGCCCCAATGGGGCGGGCAAGTCCACTCTGATCCATCTGTTGTCGGGCACCTTGAATCCCGACGAAGGCCAGTTGCTGCTGGGCGGCCGAGACGTGACCTCGATGTCGGGCAATCAGCGCGTGGCAGCCGGACTGGCGCGTTCGTTCCAGATCACGAACATCTTCAAGAACTACACGGTTCTGGATAATCTGGTGCTGGCCTTGCAGGCCTGCAGCGGCAGCAGCTTTCGCTTCTGGCGGGCGCGCCAGGACGAGTCTCAGTTGTACGAGCAGGCTCGCGCGCTGGCGGCCGAGTGCGCTATTGACGCCCACTTGCTGCAGACCCAGGCCGGCGTGCTGCCGCATGGCGAGCAGCGCAAGGTCGAGTTCGCCCTGGCGCTGGCCAGCCGTCCTCAGGTTCTGCTGCTGGATGAGCCCATGGCGGGCATGGGGCCGGACGAAACCCTGCGCCTGACGGAACTGATTGAATCCATGCGCGGCAAGGCGACCATGCTGCTGGTCGAGCACGATATGGAAGCGGTGTTCCGCCTGGCTGACCGCATTTCCGTGCTGGTGGCCGGGCATATCATCGCTACCGGTACGGCCGCCGAGATCCGCGACAACGAAGACGTGCGTCAAGCCTATCTGGGCGACGACGACACGCCGGTAACACCGAGGTAGGACGTCATGCTGGAAACGACTCAATTACAAAGCGGCTATGGTTCCAGCCAGGTGCTGTTCGGCGTGGATCTGTCCATCAAGGCCGGACAGGTGGTCACCGTGCTGGGCCGCAACGGCATGGGCAAGACCACGCTGCTGCGCACCATTCTGGGCCTGCTGCCGGTGCGCGGCGGGGATGTGAAGTTCGACGGCCAGTCCATTTCGGGCTGGAATCCGGATCGCATCGCGCGTGCCGGGATCGCCATCGTGCCGGAAGGGCGACAGTGTTTCCCCAACCTGACGGTGGCCGAGCACTTGACGGCCTTTGCCTGCAATCGCAATCCCAAGGCCAGCAAGGCCTGGACGCCGGAACGAGTGTATGACTTCTTCCCGCGCCTGCGCGAGCGCGCCTCCAATATGGGCAATCAGCTCTCGGGCGGCGAGCAGCAGATGCTGGCCATCGGCCGGGCGCTGGTCACCAACCCCAAGCTGCTGATTCTGGACGAAGCCTCGGAAGGCCTGGCCCCCAAGATCCGTGAAGAGATCTGGAATTGCCTGGCTGTGCTGCGCGAAGAAGGGCAGACCATTTTGCTGATCGACAAGTATGTGGAGCGATTGATGGCCCTGGCCGATCACCACATTATTCTGGAGCGGGGAAAACTGGTCTGGCAGGGGAACTCGGATGCGCTGGGCGTAGACCGCACTTTGTGGACGCGCTATCTGGGCGTGTAGGCAGAACGCGGGATATTGTCCGCTTTTTCGCATGGAGCGCGCTGTGGATCGTCGGATCCGCAGCGCGTTTTTTATAGGCGGGCACAGCAGCCTGGCGTTCTGTGTGCGGAATGCGTAGAAGGGGCAATCTGGAAAGTTCCCCATAGCGCGAATTGTCTGCAGTTTCTTTGCGGTGTATCAATATGTAATGAGTCGACTTTTCTTACGATAACCTTAAGGCCGGAAGGGTTATGGGTCCTACCCGGATCCAACTGGCAGGAATTTTTATCATCCCATAAGGAAGTCGTCATGAAAGCACGCCTGTTTGCCCTTTCTGTCCTGTCGGCAACGTTGTTTGTCGGCACCGCCGTGCACGCACAAGCCAACGAGCCGGTCCAGGTCATTCCCGAAGTCAAAGTGACTGATCCCGCGCGCGTGGAGCTGGGCAAGAAGCTGTTTTTTGAGCCTCGCCTGTCGCGCTCCGGTTTTATCTCCTGTAACTCCTGCCACAACATGAGCATGGGCGGAACGGACAATATTCGCACCTCCATCGGCGACCGCTGGCAGGAAGGCCCCATCAATTCGCCCACCGTGCTGAACTCCAGTCTGAACGTGGCCCAATTCTGGGATGGCCGAGCCGGCGACCTGCGCGAACAAGCAGGCGGTCCGATCGCCAACCCGATGGAAATGGCTTTCACCCACGAACTGGCGCTGGAGTTCCTGAGCTCCATTCCCGAGTACAAGCAAGAATTCAAACAGGTCTTTGGCAAGGACGAGTTCGGCATCGAGGAAGTCACGTCGGCCATCGCCGCCTTCGAAGAAACGCTGGTCACGCCGGATTCGCGTTTTGATCTTTGGCTCAAGGGCGACAAGAAGGCCATTACCGACCAGGAGCTGGCCGGCTATCAGTTGTTCAAGGCCAGCGGCTGCGTAGCGTGCCATAACGGTCCCAACGTCGGCGGCACCTCGTTCCAGAAAATGGGCGTGGTCGAGCCCTACCAGACCAAGAACCCCGCCGAAGGCCGCGCTGCGGTCACGGGCAAGGATGCTGACCGCTTCAATTTCAAGGTGCCCACGCTGCGCAACGTCGAATTGACCTACCCTTATTTCCACGACGGTGCGGTCAATACTTTGACCGAAGCGGTGGACATCATGGGCCGCCTGCAGTTGGGCCGCAGTTTCAGCGCTGAAGAAAATGCCCAGATCGTGGCTTTCCTGAAGACGCTGACGGGCAAACAGCCTGAAATCGTGCTGCCTATCTTGCCGCCCTCGCGCGATAACACGCCGCGTCCAGTGCCCTTTGGTTCCTGATCTCCGGCGCACTTGAGCAACGGCCCGCTGAGCGGGCCGTTTTTCATGGCGCTGCACATGCCCATGACGGCATTGTTGATGCTCTGCGAATTTGGCCTAAAAATAGTACCATTTAGATACTATATCAATGAGTGGAACCATCATGAGCCGCATTGTCCTGTTTGAGAACATCCATCCCAGCGCCCGTGAAGTCTTCGAGGCCGCCGGGTTTACTGATATCCAGACCTACAAGGGCGCTTTGTCGGGCCAGGAGTTGCTGGACGCCGTCAAGGGCGCGCAGGTCGTTGGCATACGCTCGCGCACCCAGTTCGACAGCCGTGTGCTGGAACAGGCGGATCAGCTCAAGGTGCTGGGCTGCTTTTGCATAGGCACCAATCAGGTGGATCTCGATCAGGCTCAAGGCCGCGGGGTGCCGGTCTTCAATGCGCCGTTTTCCAATACACGCTCAGTCGCCGAGCTGGTGCTGGGCGAAGCCATTTTGCTGCTGCGCCGCATTCCCGAAAAGAACTTGCGCGTGCATCAGGGCTTCTGGGACAAGAGCGCCGACGGCGCCTATGAAATCCGCGGCAAGACGCTGGGCGTGATCGGCTATGGCAATATCGGGTCGCAAGTGGGGACTTTGGCCGAGGCCCTGGGCATGCGCGTGCTGTATCACGATGTGGAGTCCAAACTGCCCTTGAGCAATGCCCGCGTCTACAGCAACCTGAAGCAGATGCTGGCCGAGTCGGATGTGGTCACTTTGCACGTGCCTGGCGGCCAATCCACCAAGAACATCATCAATGCCCAGACGCTGGCCGCCATGAAGCTGGGCGCCATCCTGATCAATGCGTCGCGCGGCACGGTGGTGGACATAGACGCGTTGCACCAGGCCCTGGTGTCGGGCCATCTGGCGGGCGCTGCTCTGGATGTGTTTCCAACGGAACCCAAGAGCGTGGACGAGCCCTTGAAAAGCCCGCTGATCGGCATGCCCAACGTGATCCTGACCCCGCATATCGGCGGCAGCACGCAGGAATCACAAGAGAATATCGGGCGGGAAGTCGCCGAGAAACTGGTGGGATATCTGCGCAGCGGAGCGACCAAGGGGGCGGTGAACTTTCCCGAAGTGTCCTATCACGACATTGAAGGCGCTTGCCGTTTGCTGCATGTGCATCGCAACATCCCCGGCGCCATGGGCGGCCTGAATAATATTCTGGCCGAGCATGGCCTGAACATCACGCGTCAGCAATTGCAGACGCAGGGCGAACTGGGTTACGCCGTAACGGATCTGGACCGCGTGCCGCAGGCCGATGTGCTACAAGCCGTCCGCGCCCATGCTGCTACCTTGCGTTGCGATCTTATCGAAGCCCGGTAAGCGGCAATACTCAGCGAATCTGGTTTTTCAGTTTGGTGCCCG
>JAEXOO010000050.1 GCA_023439305.1 Pseudomonadota bacterium | reverse complement strand
AGTCGCGAGCTTCGCCGCCGAATGCTTTGGCCAGAACCGTGCAGATTGCTGCGGTCAGCGTGGTTTTACCGTGGTCAACGTGACCGATAGTACCGACGTTGACGTGCGGTTTAGTCCGTTCAAACTTACCTTTTGCCATGATTTATCCCAATCTATGTTTTACAGGAAAACAAAAAAATGTTGAGCAGCCCGCTTAAAGCGGGCTGTTATTGCTATTACTTGCCGCGAGCGCTGATGACTTCGTCGGCCACGTTCTTTGGAGCTTCAGCATATTGCTTGAATTCCATCGTGTACGTAGCGCGACCTTGCGTTTGCGAACGCAGGCTGGTCGAGTAACCGAACATCTCGGCCAGAGGGACTTCGGCCTTGATGACCTTGCCGCCGCCGACCATGTCGTCCATGCCCTGAACCATACCGCGACGGGAAGACAGGTCACCCATCACTGTACCGGCGTACTCTTCAGGCGTTTCCACTTCAACTGCCATGGTAGGCTCAAGCAGCACTGGGGAAGCCCGGCGCATACCTTCCTTGAAGGCCATGGAAGCCGCCATACGGAACGCGTTTTCGTTCGAGTCCACATCGTGGTAGGAACCGAAGAACAGCGTTGCCTTGACGTCGACCACAGGGTAGCCGGCAACCACACCAGCGTGCAGCGTTTCCTGGATGCCCTTGTCCACCGCAGGGATGTATTCGCGAGGAACCACACCGCCCTTGATGGCGTCGACGAATTCGAAACCGCCGCCGGCTTCCAGGGGCTCGAGCTTGAGCACCACGTGGCCGTACTGACCGCGACCGCCGGATTGCTTGACGAACTTGCCTTCGACTTCGTCGCAGGTCTTGCGGATGGTTTCGCGGTAGGCAACCTGGGGCTTGCCCACGTTGGCTTCCACACCGAATTCACGGCGCATGCGGTCCACCAGCACTTCCAGGTGCAGCTCGCCCATACCGGAGATGATGGTCTGGCCGGATTCTTCGTCGCTGCTGACGCGGAAGGATGGATCCTCCTGGGCCAGACGCGACAGAGCCACGCCCATTTTTTCCTGGTCGGACTTGGTCTTGGGTTCGACGGCCTGCGAAATCACGGGCTCGGGGAACTCCATGCGCTCCAGAACGATGTGAGCGGAGGCGTCGCACAGGGTTTCGCCCGTGGTCACGTCTTTCAGGCCCACAACGGAAGCGATGTCGCCAGCGACCAGTTCTTTCAGTTCAGCGCGGTTGTTCGCGTGCATCTGCAGAATACGGCCGATACGCTCTTTCTTGCCCTTGATGGGGTTGTAGACCGTGTCGCCCGAACGCAGAACGCCCGAGTAAACGCGCACGAAGGTCAGTTGACCAACAAAGGGGTCGGTCATCAGCTTGAACGCCAGAGCCGACATGGGCTCTTCGTCGTTTGCCTTGCGATGGATCACGTTGCCATCGTCGTCCGAGCCTTCGACCGGTGGAATATCCACGGGCGATGGCAGGTAGTCGATGACGGCGTCCAGCATGCGCTGCACACCCTTGTTCTTGAACGCGGTACCGCACAGCATTGGCTGAATTTCGCAGGCAATGGTACGTGTACGCAGACCCAGGTTGATGTCCTCTTCGGAGAGGTCACCGTTTTCCAGGTACTTGTTCATCAGGTCTTCGCTGGCTTCAGCAGCCGACTCGATCATCTTTTCGCGCCATTCTTCGGCCGAAGCTTGCAGCTCGGCTGGAATGTCGGTGTATTCGAACTTCACACCGTTGCTGGCCTGATCCCAGATGATTGCTTTCATCTTGATCAGATCGACCACGCCTTGGAAATCTTCTTCGGCACCGATCGGGATAACGACGGGCACAGGGTGGGCCTTCAGACGCAGCTTGAGCTGGTCGTAGACCTTGAAGAAGTTGGCGCCGGTACGGTCCATCTTGTTGATGAACGCCAGACGAGGCACGCCGTATTTGTTGGCTTGACGCCACACGGTCTCGGACTGGGGCTGAACACCGCCCACAGCGCAATACACCATGCAGGCGCCGTCCAGCACGCGCATGGAGCGTTCCACTTCAATGGTGAAGTCAACGTGACCGGGGGTATCAATGATGTTGATACGGTGCTCGGGGTAGTTGCCCGCCATACCACGCCAGAAAGCGGTCGTAGCAGCCGAGGTGATGGTGATCCCGCGCTCTTGCTCTTGCTCCATCCAGTCCATGGTGGCCGAACCTTCGTGGGTTTCGCCCAGCTTGTGGTTCACACCGGTGTAGAACAGGATGCGCTCGGTCGTGGTCGTCTTGCCGGCATCGATGTGAGCCGAGATACCAATATTGCGGTAGCGCTGGATAGGGGTTTTGCGGGCCATGGTTATATGTCCTCAGATTACCAACGGAAATGGCTGAATGCCTTGTTGGCATCGGCCATCTTGTGCGTGTCTTCGCGCTTCTTCATTGCGCCGCCACGACCTTCAGCCGCATCGGCCAATTCGCCGGCCAGGCGCAGATCCATCGATTTTTCGCCACGCTTCTTGGCGGCTTCGCGCAACCAGCGCATGGCCAGGGCCAGACGACGGACAGGGCGAACTTCGACAGGGACCTGGTAGTTTGCACCGCCCACGCGGCGGCTTTTCACTTCAACAACAGGCTTGACGTTGCTGATGGCAGCGTTGAACACTTCGAGCGGATCTTTGCCGGTCTTCTGCGCAATTTGTTCGAGCGCGCCATAAACAATACGTTCGGCAACAGCTTTCTTGCCGGACAGCATGACCACGTTCATGAATTTGGCCAGCTCGACGCTGCCGAATTTCGGGTCAGGTAGGATTTCACGTTTGGGTACTTCGCGACGGCGAGGCATTTTAATTTCCTTGTGACTATTCAGTTGAACCGCTTTTCGCGGCCTCGGCCATTCATGACAAATGACCACTTACCTACCATGGCGCAAGGCCACGGTTGCACGAATCCGGATCAGTGATACTGATCAACGGACACATGAATTACTTGGGACGCTTGGCGCCGTACTTCGAGCGGGACTGCTTACGATCCTTGACGCCTTGCAGATCCAGTGCGCCGCGGACGATGTGGTAACGAACACCAGGCAAGTCCTTGACACGACCACCGCGGACGAGAACGACCGAGTGTTCCTGCAGGTTGTGGCCTTCACCACCGATGTAAGAGATGACTTCGAAGCCGTTGGTCAGGCGCACTTTGGCGACCTTACGCAGAGCGGAGTTAGGCTTCTTGGGGGTCGTGGTGTAGACACGTGTGCAAACACCGCGACGCTGAGGGCAGTTCTCGAGCGCAGGGCTCTTGCTGCTTTCGCGACTGACTTCGCGCGGCTTGCGCACGAGTTGGCTAATGGTTGGCATGACCTTTACGTATCCTATAACGTATTTTACGTACTGGTTGACGTACTGTTTTTGGAAAACGCCTTCCAGCTGGCAAGGTTTTCAACCCTGCTGCCGGAGCGGCATTGCACAATACCGCTCCCCCTAAAATACGAAAAAGAGCGGTCTTGCACATGGCTTGGGCTTAAGTCTGCGCCCCTATCCGGAGCGCCCGCAACTGCAAACCCGAGCAGCGGCGAACAAATTACTACAAGGAGTACCGGCAAAGGATCCTTAAGTAAGCTCTGAAATTTACCACGGTAAACCCTTATAGGTCAACGATTTGGGTGCCGCAAAGCCCTACTCTCGTTGTGGAGCTGCACCGGGGGACACACTTGGTCACTATCTACCTGCATGTAGTTATACTTCTGAACTATTGCACTTCTGCGACAAGGACAATGGCCCCATGATCATCGCTTCCCTGGAAGACGACCTCGTTCAGGCTGAACTGATTGCCCGCACGCTGACCGAAGCCGGTTACGAGTGCCGTACCTTCAATCAGGGCAAAACCCTGCTGGCCGCGCTTGCCAAGCCTCACGACTTCGACCTGCTGCTCCTGGACTGGGAGCTGCCCGATGTCAGCGGACTGGACGTGCTGCGCTGGGTGCGCACCAATCTGGGCCATGCCTTGCCGGTTCTGTTCCTGACCAGCCGCACACAGGAAGAAGACCTGGTGACCGGCTTGCAAGCCGGCGCCGATGACTATATTGAGAAGCCATTGCGCAGGGGCGAGCTGATCGCACGCGTCAACGCAGTGACCCGGCGTCTGCACCTGAACGCCCCCGCACAGGATGACCGCTTTTCCTTTGGCGGCTACGACATCCACCCCGAACAAGGCCACATCAGCCTGAACGGCGCCGCCGTCACCTTGGCCCCCAAGGAGTTCGAGCTGGCCCTGTTGCTATTTCGCAATCCAGGCCGCCTGTTTTCCCGCGACGTACTCAGCTCCGCCGTCTGGAACCGGGAAATTCCGGCTACATCGCGCACCCTGGACACCCACCTTTCCAACATCCGCCGCAAACTGCAGCTGCGCCCCGAAAACGGCGTTCGCCTGACCGCTTCTTATGCTCTGGGCTACCGCCTGGAACTTCTGTCCGACCATTCCTGAATTTTATGAACAAACTGCATTACGCCGCTCCCCTTGTCTGCGGCCTGCTCTGGGGCAGCGCCGTGCTGGCCCAACCATCGGGCGCACGGGGCGAGGACTTCATCTACAAGGTACGGGCGGGCGACACGCTGCTGGATATCTCCAACACATATACGCGTGCAAACCGCAACTGGTCTGAAATCCAACGCCTGAACGCCGTGGCCGATCCCGCACGCCTGCCCATCGGAAAAGAACTGCACATTCCTTTTCGCCTGATTCCGGAAGTTGATGCCCCGGCCCGCATCGTGCACCAGGCGGGGCAGGTTCAAGTCAACGGCCAGGTTCTGAGCCGCGGCGCCACTCACCTCAAGGAAGGCGATCTGGTGCGTACCGGCGCAGACGGTTATCTGACATTGGAATTGCAGGACGGCAGCCAGGTCAGCATTCCCGCCGCCGCCTCACTGAATGTGTCCCGCATGCGCGCCTTCGAAGGCACCGGATTGATTGATTCGGTGATGGCTCTGGACAGCGGCGATGTCGAGTCGCGCGTCGCCCCCGAAAGCACCGGCGTGGGCCGATTCGAGGTCCGCACCCCGGTCAGTATCACGGGGGTGCGCGGCACCGAATTGCGCGTACGCACCCATGGAGGCCAGGCCCACAGCGAAGTGCTGGAAGGCCGCGCCGAGCTGGGAACCCAGCAACAAGCTGTTCCGACCACGCTGAAGCAGAACCAGGGCGCCGCCGTAGCCCAGGACGGTCGCATAGTGGCCGTCGCCCCGCTGCTGCCCGCCCCCCAGGTCTCGCCGCCCCAACGCCAGGGCGGTCGCTGGGGCAGCACCATAGAGCCCGTGCCCGGCGCGCAAGCCTATCTGGTACAGACAGCGCTCGATCCGCGCGGCGCCATGCTGCTATCGCGCACCACCACCTCCGACACCGCCATCCAGTATGGCGCGCCTCGTCCAGGCACGTACTACGTCATGGTGCGCGCCATCGACAGCCACGGACTGATGGGGCCGGACAGCATCCAGAGCTTCGAAGGCGCGGCCGCCCTGACCAGCTCCAACGGCGAACCCATCGTCAGCGGTTTCGGCGATCCCATCCTGTTGAGTCAGTTCTAAGGTCGCAGGCAAGGCGCCATGGCCAACACCGCCGCATCGAATCCTCACCCGCTGTCCGATCGGATACGGAAAGAGTGGCGATTGGTTTCAGTTCTGCTGCTTCTGCTGACCTTACTGTTCAGCTACCTGCGTGACGATTTTGCCTTGGGACGGCTGAACAACCTGATCTATGACTTCACCATGGCGGCGGCGCTGCCCCAGCCCGCCCCCTCGGACATCGTCATCATTGCCATTGATGACAGCAGCATCGCCGCACTGGGCTTCTGGCCCTGGCGGCGCGCCACCCATGCCCAGCTTCTGGACAAGCTGGGTCGCGCTCGCGCTGTCGGCATGGACGTGGTCTTTCAAGAACCCAATCCTGCCTATCCGCAAGACGACGAACGACTGGCCCAGGCCATACGCCAGCACGGCCGGATCGTGCTGCCCCTGGTCTATGATCCCGCTCGCGGCCAAGTCAACACCCCTCTGCCCGTCCTGAACGCCGCCGTCAATGCGACAGGCTACATCAATATCGACCCCGATCCTGATGGCGTGGTGCGTCGCGTCACGCTGCGCCATACCTTGCCTTCCGATCGCGTCCTGCCTCACTTTTCCCTGGCCATGCTGCTTGCCGGCGGCGAGATCGCCCAGGCCATGCTGGCGCTCGATCCCGCCCATCGCTCCACGCACTACATCCCCTTTCTGGGCCGCCCCGGCCATGTCCAGACCGTGCCCTACGTCGATGTCTTGCATGGCCTGATTCAACCCTCATTCTTCCAGGGCAAGTACGTTCTGATTGGAGCCTGGGGCAGCGGTTTGGGCGATGTCTTTCCCACCCCCATGTCCAAGGCCGGCATGACCACCATGTCGGGAGTGGAAATTCTGGCCAACAGCCTGCAGGCAGCGCGCGACGACCGCTGGATTCTGATCCCGCCCGCCTGGATCATCGCGCTGGCCGGCTGCTTGCCTGTGCTACTGGCTAGCCGCGTGCTCCTGTCATTGTCCCCACGCGCCACTGTGTTCAGCCTGCTGGGTCTGATGCTGGGCATCCTGATCGTGAACTGGGTAGCCATGCATGTGTTCGAATTGTGGATCCCGCCCATGGCCAGTCTGATCACCATCATGCTGGCCTATCCGCTTTGGCACTGGCGCAGCCAGGAAGCCGCCTTGCGGCAGGTAACCCAAGAGCTCAAGCAGTTGCAGCGGGACCATCCGGACGTGCGCGTCGCGCTCAGTGCCCCTCGACCAGCGCTGGGATCGCGCAATCTTCCCCACCGGCTCAGCCAGCTGCACAAATCCATCGAATTGCTGCGACTGGCCCAGACCAAACGCGAAGAGACGCTGCGCTTCATCTCGCACGATATGCGGGCTCCCCAGAACTCCATCCTCGCTCTGGCCGCTCTCCAGCGCCAGGACGACAAGCACCTGGCCCCCGACGAATTCCTGAACAAGATGGAAAGCTACGCCGACCAGACCCTGGAACTGGTGGACAACTTCATCAGCCTGGCCCGGGCCGAAGCCATGGAGATGGCGCTCTCGCCATTGAATCTGCCTGACCTGCTGGCGGACTGCCTTGACGATGCCTGGGCAAACGCCAGCAAACGTCGCATCGACCTGCGCCAGGACGAGACTACCGAGGCGTGGGTACTAGGCAATGCCGCCATGCTGCGTCGCGTCTTCACCAATCTGATTCAGAACGCCATAAAATACGGCCCCGACGGCAATCACATCGAACTCACCCTGAGCCAGCAAGGCGCGAACACCCTTGTTCAGGTACGCGATCATGGCTGGGGCATCCCCGTTGAACTGCAAGCGGATATCTTCGAGCCGTATCGCCGCGCCCATGAAGACCAGCCCGATACGCCGTCGGGCAGCGGACTGGGCCTGGCCTTCGTCAAGACAGTGGTCAACAAGCACGGCGGCACGATAGCGCTGCACAGCACACCGGGCGAAGGCAGCACCTTCACGATCATCTTGCCCGCCATTGCGCCGCCTGCAGAACACTGAGCGGTTTACCGAGGCCGGACCAAGCCCTCAGGGTTCAAATGTTTCCCTCAGCAAGGCCTGCACCTGCCCGCAACCGGGAATGCTGACCATCATGTCCTTGGGAGTCGTGCCTCCAAAACACAATTTTGGCGTGTCCAGCCACTTCTTCCATTGGTTTCCATACGGCATAAAATGGCGACACATCAGCAAGGTCGCAACAACGTGCGGCTGCAAGGCTTCCTGACTGGCTGTTTGGGTGCGATTCGAAGCCTTCGAGGCGGTACGACCCTTCTGTCCATCAGCGAACGACAGCACGTCAACCGATTGCGTCCGCCGGGTTCCACGGCAGACGGGAAAACGGCTGCATCCCCAGAAGTCCTCCTTGTTGAGCCGGCCCTCGCGCAGCACCATAGCGCAGTGACAGAGCGGGCAGCTCGGCGTCGACTCAAGGGTGTAGTCTCGGGTGCGAGTGCGCCCAACCACGTACTCCAGCAACAAATCCGGCACGGGTTCCAGACAATACCAGCGCTTGGTGACCGAACAGTACTCAGCGCCATGTTGGCGAGCATAGTCGGCCTGCGCCCGAGGAACGTCCAGAATGATCTTTTTTTGCATCGGAACTCCCCAAATTTGACATAGGACAATAAGAGCATCATACGACAAGACGCTCTCAAGTCCCTATCTGTAGCCGTACGGCGCCAAAACGGCGCAAGCCGGGCCTGGGGATGCAAATCAAAAAAAATCCCTACGCAGCAAAACCGCGTAGGGATTTGATGGATCCGCCCGCCCTGTCGCCAGGGCGGACACACCATGGAGCGCTTATTCCGTATCGCTTTCGGGCGATTCGGGTTGCTCTTGTTCGGGCTCGGGCGTGCCGGAGGCGAACACGGGATCGTCCGAAGGCTCGGGCGCCGATGCGAACGGGTTTTCCAGTTCGCGGGCGGCCTTGCGCTCGGCCACTTCGAAGGCTTCTTTTTCCTTGCGGGCGGCGTGGAAAGCCATGCCGGTACCTGCAGGGATCAAGCGACCCACGATCACGTTTTCCTTCAGGCCGCGCAGATCATCGGTCTTGCCCATGATGGCGGCTTCGGTCAGCACGCGGGTGGTTTCCTGGAACGAGGCCGCCGAAATGAACGAGTCAGTCGACAGCGACGCCTTGGTAATACCCAACAGCACGTTTTCGTAGGTGGCAGGGATGCCGTTTTCAGCCAGTACGCGATCGTTCTCGTTCAGCAGCTCGGAACGCTCGACCTGTTCACCGGTGATGAAGTTGGTATCGCCGGCATCCACGATGTTCACGCGGCGCAGCATCTGACGAACAATCACTTCAATGTGCTTGTCGTTGATCTTCACGCCCTGCAGACGGTACACGTCCTGCACTTCGTTCACGATGTAGTTGGCCAGTTTCTCGATACCCTTCAAGCGCAGAATGTCGTGCGGATCGGCAGGGCCGTCCACGATCATTTCGCCCTTGTTCACCACTTGTCCGTCGTGAGCCAGAACCTGCTTTTCCTTGGGAATCAGGAATTCGTGGCTGACGCCGTCCAGGTCGGTAATGACCAGACGCTGCTTGCCCTTGGTGTCCTTGCCGAAGGAAACCGTACCCGTGACTTCGGCCAGCAGGCCGGCGTCCTTGGGCGAACGGGCTTCGAACAGTTCGGCCACGCGTGGCAGACCGCCGGTAATGTCGCGGGTCTTCTGCGATTCCTGGGGAATACGAGCCAGAATTTCACCCACCGACACTTGCTGGCCGTCGCGCACGGTGATCAGAGCGCCGACCGGGAACGAGATGTTCACCATATGGTCGGTACCGGCGATCTTGATCTCCTGGCCCTGTTCGTTCAGCAGCTTGATCTGTGGACGCATGGTGATCTTGCCACCACGAGTCTTGGGCGTGATGACCACCAGCGTGGACAGACCGGTCACTTCGTCCACCTGGCGAGCCACGGTCACGCCTTCTTCGATGTTCTCGAAGCGGACGGTGCCGGTGTACTCGGACACGATAGGACGGGTCAGCGGATCCCAGCTGGCCAGACGCTGGCCGGCCTTGATGACCTCGCCGTCGCCCACCGTGATGGTGGCGCCGTAAGGAACCTTGTGGCGCTCGCGCTCGCGGCGGCTGTCGTCGAAAATGACGATTTCGCCCGAACGGGAGATGGCCACACGTTCGCCCTTGGCGTTAGTGACGTAGCGCAGACCGATTTCAAAGCCCACGGTACCGGCCGTCTTGGTTTCCACCGAGCTGGCCAGCGCTGCACGCGATGCCGCGCCACCGATGTGGAACGTACGCATGGTCAGCTGCGTGCCGGGTTCGCCGATGGACTGAGCGGCGATCACACCCACGGCTTCGCCGCGGTTGACCAGCACGCCGCGACCCAGATCGCGACCATAGCAGTGTGCACACAGACCATGACGGGTTTCGCAGGTCAGCGGAGTGCGGATCTTGACTTCGTCGATGCCCAGATTGTCGATCAGATCGACCAGGTCCTCGTTCAGCAGCGTGCCGGCGGGGATGACCAGTTCCTGATTGTCGGGGTTGACGATGTCCGACGCAGCCACGCGGCCCAGGATCAGGTCGCGCAGAGGCTCGATCACCTCGCCGCCGTCCAGGATGGCCTTCATGGTGTAGCCGCCCTTGGTGCCGCAATCGTCTTCGGTGATCACCAGATCCTGGGTCACGTCCACCAGACGGCGGGTCAGGTAACCGGAGTTGGCGGTCTTCAGAGCCGTATCAGCCAGACCCTTACGAGCACCGTGGGTCGAGATGAAGTACTGCAGAACGTTCAGGCCTTCACGGAAGTTCGCCGTGATGGGGGTTTCGATAATGGAGCCGTCAGGCTTGGCCATCAGACCGCGCATACCGGCCAGCTGGCGAATCTGTGCGGCGGAACCACGAGCCCCGGAGTCGGCCATCATGTAGATGGAGTTGAAGGACTCCTGGCGCACTTCTTCGCCGAAGCGGTTGGTGACCGGTTCGGTCGCCAGTTGCTCCATCATGGCCTTGCCCACGCGGTCGCCGGCCTTGCCCCAGATGTCCACCACGTTGTTGTAGCGTTCCTGGGCCGTGACCAGACCGGACGAGTACTGCTTGTCGATCTCTTTGACCTCGTTGCTGGCCTGCGACAGGATGTCTTCCTTGACGGTAGGCACCACCATGTCGTTCATGGCGATCGAGATGCCGCCACGGGTAGCCAGGCGGAAACCGGACTGCATCAGCTTGTCCGCGAAGATCACGGTAGCGCGCAGGCCGCAGCGACGGAAGGACTGGTTGATCAGGCGCGAGATTTCCTTCTTCTTCAGGGCGCGGTTCAGCGCCGTGAAGGGCATGCCCTTAGGCAGGATCTCGGACAGCAGCGCGCGGCCGGCCGTCGTTTCGTAACGCTTGATGGTCTTGACCCAGTCGCCGTCCTCGCCCTTCTCGAATTCTTCGATACGGACGGTCAGACGCGTCTGCAGCTCGACTTCCTTGTTGTCGTAGGCGCGCTGGACTTCAGCCACGTCGGTCAGGAACAGACCTTCGCCCTTGCCGTTGATCAGCTCGCGGGTCGCATAGTACAGACCCAGCACGATATCCTGGGAAGGAACGATGGACGGCTCGCCGTTGGCCGGGAACAGCACGTTGTTGGAGGCCAGCATCAGGGTGCGGGCTTCCAGCTGGGCTTCCAGCGACAGCGGCACGTGAACAGCCATCTGGTCGCCGTCAAAGTCGGCGTTGAACGCCGCGCAGACCAGCGGATGCAGTTGGATGGCCTTGCCTTCGATCAGGACGGGCTCGAAAGCCTGAATGCCCAGACGGTGCAGCGTAGGAGCGCGGTTCAGCATCACGGGATGCTCGCGGATCACCTCTTCGAGGATGTCCCACACCACGGGTTCCTGGCTTTCCACCAGTTTCTTGGCCGCCTTGATGGTCGTGGCCAGACCCATCAGTTCCAGACGATTGAAAATGAAGGGCTTGAACAGTTCCAGCGCCATCAGCTTGGGCAGACCGCACTGGTGCAGCTTGAGCTGCGGACCCACCACGATCACGGAACGACCGGAGTAGTCCACGCGCTTGCCCAGCAGGTTCTGACGGAAACGACCGCTCTTGCCCTTGATCATGTCGGCCAGGGACTTGAGCTGGCGCTTATTGGCGCCCGTCATGGCCTTGCCGCGACGACCGTTGTCCAGCAGCGAATCCACGGACTCTTGCAGCATGCGCTTTTCGTTGCGCAGGATGATGTCCGGCGCCTTCAGTTCCAGCAGACGCTTCAAGCGGTTGTTGCGGTTGATGACGCGACGGTACAGATCGTTCAGATCGGAGGTCGCGAAGCGGCCGCCGTCCAGCGGCACCAGCGGACGCAGGTCCGGCGGCAGCACGGGCAGCACTTCCATAACCATCCAGTCGGGCTTGATGCCAGACTTCTGGAAGCCTTCCAGCACCTTCAGGCGCTTGGAGATCTTCTTGATCTTGGCATCGGAACCGGTGGCCTTGAGTTCGGCGCGCAGGCGCTCGACTTCGCGATCGATGTCGATGGTGCGCAGCAGCTCGCGCACGGCTTCCGCACCCATCAGGGCGTGGAAGTCGTCACCGTATTCCTCGGTCTTGGCCAGGAAATCGTCGTCGGACATGATCTGACCGCGTTTGAGCGGAGTCATGCCGGGTTCGATCACGCACCAGGCTTCGAAGTACAGGACGCGCTCGATATCGCGCAGCGTCATGTCCAGCACCATGCCCAGACGGGATGGCAGGCTCTTCAGGAACCAGATGTGCGCAACCGGGCAGGCCAGCTCGATGTGGCCCATGCGCTCGCGACGCACCTTGGAGACAGTGACTTCAACACCGCACTTCTCGCAGATGACGCCACGGTGCTTCAAGCGCTTGTACTTGCCGCACAAACACTCGTAGTCCTTGATGGGACCGAAGATCTTGGCGCAGAACAGGCCGTCGCGCTCGGGCTTGAACGTACGGTAGTTGATGGTCTCGGGCTTGCGGACTTCGCCGAAAGACCAGGACCGGATTTTCTCGGGCGAGGCGATGCCGATCTTGATGGCATCGAACTGCTCGTCCTGAGTGACTTGTTTAAAGAGATCGAGTAGCGCTTTCATTATTTACGCTCCAAATCCATGTCCAGGGACAAGGAACGGAT